>JAEXAI010000006.1 GCA_023394615.1 Actinomycetes bacterium
ATGCCTCGCATTATATCATAACTGACAACATTCGGCAACATGAAAATGTTATATGAGTTGACATAAAAATAGCCGCTACGCTGCGGCTTTGCAAGAAAACAGGCTAATTCATCTGTAAAAGTACGGAGCGCAGACTCAAACCCCCAATAAGCATCGCCGCCATACCCGAACTTCATTTCCCCTCAGATCTTTTATCTTCATAAAATTTGTGATCTAATAGTACTCATCCTTCAGAAAGGCAGTCCAGTGAAAAGATTTGATCGCAATGAGTTTAATGCTGATATGTCGATAGCGCTTGACAAGGTTCGGGTCGATTATCTGAACGAGTCCGATCCTGACAATATGGCGTTCGCTTATGCTATAGCGGATATGTTCGAAACCGTTGATGACGAATCGTTTTCATATACGGATGGGCCCATGGATAAAGGTCTTGATTTTGTAATTCAAAACGATGATTCCTTCAAATTCTACCAATGCAAATCGGTCGATCTGGCTACTAGCCCATCGGGTAAAACTTTCGACGCAACTCCCGTAAATGAACTTGCAGAAGCAATTGACTACCTATTAGACACAAGCACAATTAGAGCTTCGAAAGAAGTTTCCGCTTTCAAGAATCTATACCGCCTGAACAAAGGCGAAAACACTTTGACAGCAGTATTGGCGATCGAGGGCTCTCTGAGTCCCTCTGCCTCAGAAAGGCTGAACCAAGTCAAAGAGAAGTACAGCAATAACGGTGTTCGAATTAATCTCATCGATGAAACGACAATCTTCGAGCATTGGCACGGACTCGAAGATCTTGTTAAGCCTTCAGATGTAAAACTTGATCTGGTCTTACAAGACGAAGATGCAATCCTAAAAAGGAATGGGTGGTTGTACGGAATATTCGACCTCAGCCCGTTTCTTGATGGAATCAAGAAATACGGCAACGGCCTGTTTGATCTGAATGTTCGTTCGAATCTTCGCAAGTCGAGCGTCAACGACGCTATCCGCAAAACCATATCAACCACGAAAGGGCAAAAGGAATTCATCCATCTCAACAACGGACTCGTTATTCTCTGCGAAAGCTATAAAAACCAACCTGGAAATTCGCATGTTGTTTTAAAAGGTGCGCAGGTGATCAACGGCTGCCAGACGTTAAGCACAATCTGGAATTACTATTTTAAAGAGGCAGATGAAACGCAGCAAAAAGAGATGGCGGAAAATATTAAGATATTCGCTAAAGTAGTGGACCATACTACCGTCGCCAAAAATGACTTGTTAGATAAAATTATCATCGCTTCAAATAACCAAAACACTATGAACCCCCGAAACCTTAAGTCAAACTCAATCGAGCAAAAGGAAATTCAGAGAAACTTTTACAGTGGACCGCTGGATTCCGACTATAGCTATTACTACATTCGCAAAGACGGTGAATTCGACGCCTTTCTCGAGAGGAGCAGTCGGAGTCCCAAAAAGCAAATCTTTGAGATCCCCGACTCTAAAAGGCGAGGCAGCAAACGCTATAGGAGCATTGACAATGAAGAGCTTGCTAAAATTTGGTGGTCTTGGATCGGCAATAGCAGCAAAACAAATGGTGGCAGTCTCAAATACTTTGAAGGATCTCTGTATAGCAACGTATTCGAAAAACATCCTTCGGATGAAATGATGGCTAAATTCAAAGAACCCAAATTTAGTTTTTCAGCTGATGAGCTTGACGCTGTTGCTCCTAGCCGGTATCAGTATTTGCTTTCCTTGGCCGTGGGGAAATACATAGCCGCTCACGTCAAACCCGATGGCGGAGTGAATAGGTTTAAAAATCACAGAATCGAAACACTGCGATTGGATGGCAAGATCAAACCAAACGCCAACAATCAAGAAATTGCGCAAGCACTATCCGAAGACAGAGATTATTTGTTCCCGATATGGAAGAACCAGATGTCGTTGGCAATCACCGAAATAGCCGCCTACGCACTAACTCTCCGATACGGAAGCCTCAACTCCGATACATGCAGGGCTATTTTAAATTTTGATGATGTGCATTATTGGATTATGAAAGGGATGAATCCGGACACTATTTACAATGCGGAAATGACTGGAGAGAATTGCATTCTGCATAAACTTCTTAAGTTCATCGATGCCGCAATCCGATCATTCTTTATCGCAAATAAAGCAGCGATACTTTTGGAAAATAGGCCAAAATTGTATTTGAGCAGGCACGATAACATTGTTTCAATAAAAGAGCAATGCGTAGTAACCAATGAAGACTACAGAGTAGTACCTTTAGAGGAAAAAGCACTAGGGTTGTCGTTCCTCGAATCTTTTCCGTCGCTTTAATAACAACCGTTTGACGCAATAAACGCTTCCGTCTATCCAACGTATCAAAATCGCTCCGCGCCAACACTGTTTCTTTCAGCTAGAGCACAATCAAGGTTGTACATTACATCTGTCGACATAACGTGTTGCTTTTTCGAAACATACAAATGCAAGTTAGGGAAGCTCATGTTTAAATTAGTCAAATTCCGCCTTAGAAAGCTATTGGCTCAAAAATTTCAAATTCAGGTTCAGCAAGATCAAACCGTTGAGGAGAAGGAAACAGAAGCTCAAGATTCTCAGGTTTAATCTTGAATAGATATCCATGATCGCGAACGCGTGTTTCTTTTTGTGAAAGAGTGTAGTCCATTGTGATAACACTTCTTTCAATTAGGGTACTAAGAAGCCCGATATTGGGGCTTCTCGTGTAAAGCACTTCATCATATCTAAAGTATTCAATGCCCCCCCGATGTTCGGACTCCGCTTTTACCCAAAAGGTCTCATGGTGTTTTTCGCTTAATCGAGAACGAAGCGTATCCAGCTTCCAATTAACAACTTCTTTCCATTCGCCTACTGAGTTCATAGAGCGATTCTTAAGCAGATCTTCTTCTTCATCGACATAGAAATATAAACCTTGAGTGTTTGGCTTAGAGGCATCAACCGTACAATACAACTGTTTTCTGCCATCACGGAAATACCCGTATGCATCGAGCAACTCCTGTGCGGCATTGATTTTGCTATTGTTCCAATCGGGGATTTGGGAAAAGAGGTTAGACCGGTTTCTCGACTTGGCCCCCATTAATCCTCGCGCTGCTTTTAACTCTATCCCCTTATAATCAGGTGCCTTACTAGAGTTTGGAGGTATTTTGAGCTGTTTCTCAAGCGTCATTCCTACTCCAGTATCTCCTCTTACAGAGCTTCTTATAAACCCTTTCTTATGTATTTTAACCAGCCTATCAAGCAATTCCGCAGCTGCCGATTGGGAATCAGCAGCTGCGGAATTTATTACTTCCCAGACAAAGCTCTCTCTATCGTTTTTTAAAGAGTCCACTGTGGTTTTATTACTCAGGTTGATAACAAAAAGCGTTCCATCGATTGCAACCATGGCGAGTAGATTGTTTGCCACGCAGAAATCATCTACTTTGCAAAACCAAATTCGCGGATCACCATGCTTCGTGTTCGGCCGATATACCGAAGCTGTAGTGTTCCTGATATGATCAGCATATACGAAGGCAGTGGGAATACTACTTTTGGCATCTGGCCCTTGCCTTTGTATTGAGTAATCATGAAGATTATTCCGCTTGAGAAATTGCCGGACAGAAACCGTTGCGTCCATGATTGATTTCTTCATGCACGTCACGGTAGGCACAATAAGCGCCACATCAATTCCGCGTTGAGTAAAGTAAGGAAGGACATCCTCGACTTTAGTATCGGATGCGCTAATCATCGTTTTGACTCAATATTTTCAAAAAATTGTTCCCAACCTTTTCAGCAAGCACCACAGGAACAGCATTACCGATTTGGGTATACTTAGGAAGCTCGCGTTCGTGGATGCCGTCTCTCGGATTGCCCGCTCGTCTTATCCCGCCCGTAGTCCTTTTCCCTGCAAAACTATACCAATCAGGAAAAGTCTGCAGCCTAGCCCACTCACGAACAGTAAGCACTCTGGGTTTTGAGTAATGGACATAGTCATCCGCCAGACAACATGCCGTTATAGTAGGGCCTTTTTCGTCCCATCGCGCAGGCAAGAGTTTTTGAGCAAACTTTTTTGTTTTAAATCTATCTGGTATTTCTCCCCCATTTTCATGCATGCAGGTGAATTTCTCAACGATGCGGTCCGAGTGCTTTGAGTACTCTTGTTCAGATAACGGCGAACCTTTTTTCATAAGAGAACCGTCTTTTTTCGTCCTCAGTTTCTTTTGAATGGGAGTTTTCGCAGCACTAAGATAAATAGTGTCCTCTCCTCCTAGATGGTAGTTATCATGGTCGAGATCACTGAGAAGATCAATTAGATCAGGGTAGTCGCAAGTTGGAATAGGCAAGAACCCAGCCTTGACGGCATCGTCAGGAATGGGCTTCGCATTATTGATAACACCATTTCTGATGCCGACCATAAGAACGCGGGGCCTATTCTGCGGAGCACCATAGTCTTTCGCATGAACGAGTTTCCAACGAACCGTATATCCATCAATAGCTATAAAAGTGTTTAACACGTCATTCCATATTTCTCCCTTATTACCAGATGGCGTCCATCTTCCAGAGAGTATTCCTTTAACGTTTTCAAAGAGAAAAATCTTCGGATGCATTGCTTCAATCAACTTAGCCATTGCTTTGTAAAGATGATTTGAAGGAATCTGCTCCTTATTAACGGAATAATGCCTACGATATCCGATCCCGGAGTATCCCTGGCATGGGGGGCCTCCGACAAGGAGATCCAAATCACCTGATTTGACATCAATGCCATAATCGCTTTTCATATTCATGATAACCGAATTGAGAAAGTTATCGTTTTCAGCAAGCGTCCAAACATCTGACACGTTATATCTCTCTCTGAGGAGAGGATACTCAGAGTCTCGATTCTCCAAGTACGTTTCCATTGCGTCCTTGTTTAGTTCATTAACTAGCACCGGAACAAAACCCGCTTGCTCTAAACCTAGAGAAAGACCGCCGCACCCAGCAAACAAATCGACAAAACACTTATTTCCGTTTCTATCAGGCACAGCTGGAATTCTCCTTCGAACTCTAATTAATTGCAAATATATTATAGATACATACGTTGTAGAAGTCCAGGATTGCGTTTTGAATGATGCATGAAATCCACCGAGCGAGATTACGTAGCATTCCTCGCTGGAAGAGAAATTAGATCAATCTATGCCGTCAGCCACTAGGTTTTATGGCAGATTAGCATCGAGGCATGAAAGCGACGTGTTGCGTCATTGGCACCCGGCTGGCCTAATTTTTCATACAATAAGAAAAGTCAATTTGTATTTCCCGAAGTGTTTAAGCCAAACAAAATCAGGGGGCAGTTTCAACTTTGAAACGGACAGCGCAGACACTACTTGCGGCGATATTTGCAGTTCTTCTTTTCGTCGCGCCCGCATATGCTGCCAATAACGTTGCAGTACTTAGCGATGCCGATACCACAACCCCAACTGTCGAGAGCGCAGCTGCCCCCGCATCAAACCCAGATTCGAGCCAAAAAGCAACGAACGGCACATCCGACAACAGCTCTTCATCAATCGGCAACTTCGTAAAACACTTCATAGGAATGCTGCTTGGATACTTTCTGCTTTTGCCCATTGTCATTATCGTGATTATCGTTGCAAGTTCCCGCTCTTCGAAGAAGCACAAGGTTGACTACTTCCAGCAAACGCCCTATTTCATCGAAACTGGCAACTCCTATTTGGCCACCATGAACGATGCAGGGAAAAAAGGCGAATACGCTCTGGGAGACCAGCTGGCAAGGGCTTTCCCAAGCGTTTGGTTCGCCTTCAACGTCTATGTTCCGAAAGGCAACGGATACTACAGTGAAGTTGACGTAGTCATGATTACGGCCAAGGGCATCTACGTCTTTGAGACGAAGAATTACTCGGGTTGGATTTTCGGTCGAGCAACCGACGAGAAATGGACTCAAACCTTCCGAACAGGGACCAAAAGTCGTTTCTACAACCCCATCAAACAGAATGCAGCTCATATAAAAGCACTGGCAGAATACCTACATCTCGACCGGTCCTGTTTCGTTTCGATTGTCGTGTTCGGTAATCAATGCACCCTCAAAAGCATAAGCAGCACTGTCGACGTACCGGTAGTCTACTGCTCAGATGCCAGCAAAACGGTAGCATCCATAGAAGCCCAGCGCGCAGACATGTTCTCGCGACCCCAGATGGACGTCATCCACAACCGTATGAAAGCCGTATCGAACGTAGACGAGTCGGTGAAGGCCGCTCATATCAGCAATAGCACAGCCATGCGATAGGGACCGCATTCAACCGCTTTTATTCTCTCAGCAAGGTATGAAAGAACATAGAATGTCATTACTGAGAACTTCGCAGGCAATCTACCAACCTCGATAAAGGAATTTTCACATGGAGGAAAAGGGAACCGAGGCATTCAGCTTTCAGCAGCCGTACGCTTTGGAAATAGCGCTTGGGAACAATACTCTCGAATACCGATGATGGGCGTCTTCCGAAACCTACATCGGGCTTAGGGAATGGTCCCAATTGAAAGCATTCTTGCCAATAACACGGTAAAACCCCACGTTATCTGGATAAACGCTAGAATAGTATTGAGACACTTGCAGCAATTAATCATGCTAGACAATGCAGCATTGCGCTGCAGCGCAAAACGTTGCATAGTGACAAGCATTTCTTTACGAGATAACTGATAACAGAGGAGCGTTATGACAGAAGATGCTTTCAACAGATATCCGGCCGCACAAGACCAATCCAATACTGGCAACCCAGCATACAAGGCTGACCCGGCGAGCGAAGAAGAGCCTCTATCGTTTTCCCAAGAAAAGTTGTTTAGCCTGATTGAACGCTACAAAACGGCATTCCCAGATACTTGGCCAGATGAATGCTACAAGTGGATTGCGGTAAAGCATTTTCAAGCTGCCTGGGATATCAATGCCGCCGATTTCGCCGGCATGCTGGATGCGGCTTTGCACAAGACCGACAATCTGCTCGCATCGGCAAACAACTACCCCAAAGCCATGATTTTAAAATTTGCGACCGACAACCCCGAAATCGTACGAGCGATGTTCGCAAACTTATATGACGAAACAAAGCCCTTGATAGCCCGCATCAGCATGTTCAAGCAGAGTGCGGAAGCGTTTCGGAATGACCAATCGTATGACGGCTGGAAGAACCATTACCAAACTGAGAACGTTATCAGCATCTATCTCTGGTTGCGCTACCCCGACAAGTATTACATTTTCAAATACTCTGAGTGCAAAGCCGTTGCCAAGGCAGTCGACAGCACCTTCATGCCCAAGCAAGGTGAGGGCTTTAAAAACGTCGTAGGCGGCAAGGCGCTCTACGATGCGATTGCGCAGACCCTTTCAAATGACCTCGAACTGGTCTCGCAGTTCAAAAACTCCCTCAATAGTGATTGCTATCCCGACCCTCAGTTGCGCACCCTTACGATTGATTTCGGATATTTCGTATCCAAAAGGTTGGACGACTACCCTGCCATCTGCAATCCCGATACGTCGAATGAAACAGTTTCAAGCCAGACTTCCCCACATACCAACGGAAGCAACGCAGAGGATGACCAGACTCCGCAACCCTACACCAAAGATGACTTCCTTAAGGAGTCGTTCATAGATGAAGATGCCTACAAGCAGCTCGTCTCGCTGTTGCATCGAAAGAAGAACCTAATTCTGGAAGGTGCGCCCGGCACTGGAAAGACCTTCACGGCCAAGCGTCTTGCATGGTCGATGATAGGTGCTAAGGATGAGTCGCGTATCGAGATGGTCCAATTCCATCAGAGCATGACTTATGAGGACTTCGTCTGCGGATATCGGCCCAACGAAGATGGCGGATTCAGTGTTGAATTGGGTACGTTCACGCGGTTTTGCGAGCGGGCGCAAGAAGATCCTGGCAACGACTACTTCTTCATCATCGACGAAATCAATCGAGCCAACATCTCCAAAGTGCTAGGTGAGCTGCTGATGCTTATCGAAGCCGATAAGCGCGGCGAGCAGAATGCTGTATTCCTGCCTGTTGCGAAACGGATTTTTTCAGTGCCGGAGAACTTGTTCATCATCGGAATGATGAACACGGCCGATCGCGGCTTGGCCCTTATCGACTATGCACTTCGCCGTCGTTTCGCGTTCTTCCAAATGAAGCCGGAATTGGAAAGTGAAAAGTTCAAGCAGACTATCGACGGCATTAACAACCAGAAGCTGGCAAATCTGGTCCGCGCGGTGATTTCCCTGAATAAGGACATCGCCAAAGATGAGGCACTAGGCGACGGCTTCTGCATCGGCCACAGCTATTTCTGCCTTGACACAGGGGCGACCGAAAGCGACGTGGTTTCGGTCGAGCGCTATGAGCTTGAGCCGTTGGTGCGCGAGTACTGGTTCGACAACAGCAAAAAAGTCAGCGACGAGATCGCCAGACTGAAAGATGCGGTTAAGTGAGCAACGTATCAAAAGATAACGTCGTAGTCCGAAACATCTACTACATGCTCGCTTATGCATACAGAGCTTTGAGTATCAGCGAGTATAGCCGAATCGAGACTGAGAGCTTCGAAAACGTCGATGACCTTTTGGCGGCAATCTTGGCTGCTGGGCTGAGTGCACAGCGTCGTCGCGGATTCGAGCGAAACTATCTTGAGCTGGAAGAAGATGTCGCTGGCGCGAAGGGGCGCATTCTGCCGAACGGGACTGCCCAGCATCAAGCTCGCCGCAGCTTGAAAACGCATTGCGCATACGACGAGTTTTCCGAAGATACCTATAAGAACAGGATCCTGAAGACGACCGCTCTGGCGATGCTGCGCTGCGACGACGTGAGGCAGGGTGTGAAGGCGGACCTCAAGCGCTCGTTACTGCTGATGCGCGACATCGAAGTGCTCGACACGCGCAATATCGACTGGAGCAGAATCAGCTACCACCGCAACAATCGCAGCTACCAGCTGCTTATCGGCGTTTGCTATCTGGTACTGCATCATCTGCTTCCGACGCAAGACGAAGGAAAAACCAACTTTGCAAGTTTTATCGACGCCCAAGAACTGCATGCGCTCTACGAGCAATTCGTCTTGCGCTACTACGAAAAGCACCACCCCGAATTGCAGGTAGGCGCGAAAATAATCAATCGCAAGATTTCCGCCAACGCTCCATCCTTCATTCCGAATCTTTGTACGGACATCACGCTTTCGAACAAGAATCGCACGCTAATTATCGATACGAAATGCTACGGCAAAATCCTCAAGACTTACCACGACAAGGAAATGCTCTCTCCCGCGAACCTAAACCAAATATATTCCTACACCAGCCATGAGCAATACAAGAACCCGAAACACGTCGAAGGCATGCTGCTCTATGCGCTGACCGACCGCGACAACGTAGAAGATACAAGTTGGGTAGAAGCCGGTGTGCCGCTGCATTTCCGTACGCTCGACCTGAGTCTTCCCTTTTCCGGCATCGTCGAACAGCTAGAATCGATTGCACAGATAGTGGCTTAAGAGCAACTGCACCATCAGGCAAAGTGATAAGCGCGGTCACTTTTGCGGTAGATTTGCCCGCTGAACCTTACCCAGTTCCCGATACAGCTCATCAGGATCCACAGGCTTGGTCAAATAGCGGTCCATTCCCGCGTCGAAGCAGCGCCGCTTGTCTTCGATGAAGGCGTTCGCCGTCATCGCGATAATGGGCACCGTTTTAGCATCCGGCCTCATCAGGGCACGTATGGCCTTCGTCGTCTCGACACCGTTTAGCTTGGGCATACGCATATCCATCAGAATAGCCGCATAATGGCCAGACTCAGAGGCCGTGAACTTGCCCAGCCCCTCTTCCCCATTTTGAGCCCAATCAACCACGCACCCGCGCTTTTCCAACAAGTGCTTTGCCACCAGCGCGTTCACCTTGTTGTCTTCGCACAGCAGCACGCACAGTCCTTGCAAGTTTTCAGAAACTTTATCATGGATAGCGGGCTCAGCGGTATCGTCTGCTTTGGCGTTGCGATATTCGTAGGGAAACACAATCGTAAATTTGGAGCCTTCCCCCAGTGTGCTTTCCACGGTTATGTCCCCGCCCATGGCGCGCGCCGTCTGCCGCGCCAGGGCAAGACCCAGCCCGGTTCCCTGCACAGAATCCGAGTACTCATTGCGCTCTTGTTCGAAGGGATTGAAAATACGCGTCAGGAACTCTTCGCTCATGCCGCAGCCGTCATCTTCAACAACTATCTGGTCGGTAGACCTTGTGTCGGTATGCTCCAGATTCTTGAAGGTCAGAGACACGTGGCCGCCTTCGGGCGTGAATTTCACCGCATTGTTCAACAGGTTCATCAACATGCGCTTGGTCTTCAGCAGGTCGATGCGATACTCAATTCCCACCACCCTATTCGCCGCACTCGGGCAGTTCAGCGTAATATGCTTCTTTTCTGCGGTCGGGCGAATCATCTGTATGCAGGAAGTAAGCACTTCGTTTTGCGGCACCCAGGAATACTCCATCACCGATTTTCCGCTTTCGATGCGACTCATGTCCAAGATGTCGTTGATGATGCTGAGCAAGTAGTCGCTTGACTGCTCAATGCCTCGAAGATAGCCCGCCACCGCTTCGTTTCCCACCAGTTCTTCGCGCGCCAGTTGAGTGAGACCTATGATGGCGTTCATGGGCGTGCGAATCTCGTGACTCATGTTCGACAGAAAATCACTTTTCGCCTTGCTCGCTTTCTGGGCGACCTGCATCGCCTGATTCGTCTTGCGAATCTGTTCCTGCTCGGCGTTGTAGAGTTCCGTCACGTCAGTGCGGCTCATCAGAATATCGCGCTTGGAATCATCTAGGTAGCAGTAGTTCAGCGCCTTGCGCATCATCTTGCCTGCGTCGTCTACCACGCCGAAAGAAAAGCTGTAGGACCCGTTCGAATCAAGCTGGGCCACGATGTTTTCTAGATCCATACAGGCTAAGGCATGCTCACGATCTTGCGGCACAACCACCTTGTTCACGGCGAATTTCACATCGTCATCGTAGCGCGGCGTTTTCCTGGGGTTGGTAGCCTCGGCATCCTGCTTGATGTTGTACATGTAAATCAGGCGGTTTTCCACATCGATGATGGCCAGGTAATCGTGCTCAGTTTCCGCAAGCCGCTTCACTACTTTGCTTTCCAACACCTGCACACTGCGGTCGTAGGCATAGGCGAAACACATAATCTGGTCGGTATCGGGAATCCTCAGGGTGTGGCACTGCAACTGGGTCCATTTCAGGAAAGCCGAGCGGTCTTTGCTCATGTAGGTGAAAGCGGTGGCAGTTTCCCCTTCGTTGAAGCGCGCAATCAGGTTCTGCCGATTGAACAGTTTTGCAATCTGCGATGCCTCGCTGGCAGATGCCGCCGTTTGCACCACCATTTGGATGTTCTGATCGTAGTCTTCTCCGAAAGGAATCTGGCGCATGCTATTCAAGCACTGATTGTAGAACACCTTGTTCAGGGTCAGATTGCATCGACCTTTGTAGATAAGATCCTTGTCGCTCACGCCATCGATAATTTGCAGCTGACGTCGATAAGCTTGTATGACTGCCTGTTCCCACGATTCGTCAAGCTGTGCTTCCATGAGCGCAGACCCATCTGACGGATAAGCCGCCGGGCTGTTCGGCGACGCGGGCGATGGTGCATCTGGCATTTCGTTCGGCGATTCGTTTGTCATGGATACCTCTGGGCTTTTAGAGAAGCGAACGTTTCACCTATTATACCCAACTCACGCACTGCCGGTCGCAAACGTTACCCGTCCCCGACGTGTCAAAGGGACGGGTGGGGTGTCAGGTTCGGCAAAAAACGTGTCAATGTACCCGTCCCTTTGACACATTCAGGAAGTCGTCCCAGCCTGCTCTACCTGCGGAATCGCGCTTGAACACGCCGGTCGCATGCAGCACAGCGGCAAAAACCCGAGCCACCTCTTCTTCCATGTAGGAAGACATGTCTCCACCCTTGTCCTTGCGCGCACCCACACCGCCGCACCTGGCCGCAAGTATGTCGCGCACACGCCTGCTGTAGATTTCCGCCGCCCACGGGGCATGCGCCCGTGTTTCCGCGTTTTCCCGCAGCCGCTGGGCAACCGCGTGTGCAGGAATGCCCCGTTGCGCCGAATCAAGGAGTACCGATTCCACGGCGGGCAGCTCGCGAGCGAGCCGTGGCGGAAGGATGGCGAGCCCCATAATCTCGATAAGGCCGATGTTCTCACGCTTGATATGATGCAGCTGCTCTGCGGGGTGAAAGATTCCCCACGGATGTTCAGAATCAGTACGATTGTTGCGAAGCACCAGGTCAAAAATGTATCCGCTCTGCGTGCGGCGCGCTATGGGATTCACAGCATTGTGCGCCACGCGCTCGCCTGCTGCATTCGTGCTGTGGGCCAGGATGCCGCATCGCTGGTTGGAATAATCATTCCACGTGGCAAGTATCTTGCTTGCCGCCGCAAGCAAGGCCGCCCGGTCCGCAGATTGCAGGCGGATGGTGCTGGCGGGCCATCGGACGATGCCGCAACGCACGCCAGGCGTCTCGGGAAGAGTGAAATTCCGCTCAACGGGGGCACGCATAAGCGCAAACGTATGACGTCCGCCCTGGTAGTGGTCGTGGGACAGAATGGATCCGCCCACAATGGGCAACCCGGCATTCGACCCGACGAAGTAGAACGGGAACTTGTCGACGAAATCCAGCAGCCGCGCAAAGCACGCATCATCCACCTTCATAGGGCGATGCTCTTGGCTTATAACGATGCAGTGCTCCTGAAAATACGCGTAAGGCGAATACTGCAGCCCCCATGTTTCCCCGCCCAGCGTGATGGCCGCTATGCGAAGCCCCGGCTTTGCAGGATGCGATGCGCAACCGGGATACCCTTCGTTTTCCCAGCAAAGATCACACTGGGGAATCGCAGACGAGGCACAGGGCAGCTGCGGGGCGGATTCGCTTGCGTCCGCGCGCTCGGCACAAGTGCGGGCGCTGCCCTGGGCACTGGCTTGTGCGATGTCGCGCGGATCTTTTTCGGGTTTGGCCAGATTGATGGTGCATTCAAGCGTCCCATAGTCACTCGGTGCCGTCCAACAAATGTTGCGCGCGTCTGCCGATGGGTTCAAATACCCGCCCGCAACGCCCAGATCATGCAGGTAGGCAACAGCCATTTCGGGGTCTTGTACGAACAGGTCGTTGAAGCGCCGACGAACTTCGTCAGGCTGCGCAATGCGCTGCGATGCATGTTCGCCTTGCAATGCACGCTCGCCCGGCACTACGCGCCCAGTCTTTCCGCATGAACGCCGCGTGCGCCCGCAAGCACTGGCAAACACGCCTGATAGCCTATCAGGTCGTTCATCTGTCGTTCGAAATCTTCGGCTTGGGCTGTGGGTACGAAGGCCAAGACACTGCCGCCGAAGCCCCCACCGTGAATACGGCATGCGCCCCGCCCGTCAAGCAGGTACTCGCACAGCGCCAACACCACCAATGCGGACTGATTGGTGTGCGCGTCGGTGGATGCAGGCGCCACGTTTTGCAGGAACTGCGCCGATGAAGCCCCCGACCTGCGCGCGCCGTCAAGAAATGTCGCCACGTCCCCCTTTTCCAGCGCTTGCCTCTGATGTGCGACACGTTTGTTTTCCTCGAAAAAGTGCATCGCACGCAAAGTTGCCCGGTCTCCTGCTTCCGCACGGATAGCAGGAAGTCGAGATAAAAACTCGTCAAAGGGCACCTGCACGAGCCGCTCGCAGCCAAGGTACTGTGCGACCGCGAACATATCTGTCGGCACCGCCGCGTATTGCGCTGTGTAAGCAGAATGGTCGCAGGCGCTGTTCACCAAACAGAGCGAATAGCCGGATGCATCCCAATCGAACTCGATGGGTGTCACTTGCGGAATCGTCTGTGCGAAATCGAATGCAGAAATGCCACCGAGCGCGCAAGCCAGCTGATCTTGCACGCCGCACGGTTTTCCGAATCGCTCCCGCTCGACCGACGCTCCCTCAAGAGCAAGGGACACGAGGTCGAAAGACCCGGCACCGAAAAGTGCGAGGTCGAGAGGCGCGGGGTCGACTGGCGCGTGGTCGACTGGCGCGGGTTCGACTGGCACGGGGTCGAGAGGCGCGGGGTCGACTCGCGCAGGCGCGCTGCCGCCTTTGCACACCGCCCGTATCATGGCACCCACCAGCACTTCGAACGCAGCCGACGACGACAGCCCTGCCCCAACAGGGATATCCGACTCCACAACCGCATCGAACCCGCAAAGGGTCCCGCCGTCGCGCACATACGAAGCGGCCATGCCACGCAGCAGGGAAAGCGATGTGCCCCTCTCAGCCACTCGCGCGTCCAAATCCGCGCAATCCAGATTCAGCATGCCGTATCCTTTTGAATGCATGCGGATTCGTCGGCTTGTGTTTGGCCGCGCCAATGCGTAGATACGGCGGTCGATAGCCGCCGATATGGTGCATCCCCCCTGATGATCGGTATGGTTTCCCGCAAGCTCCACCCGCCCGGGAGCAGATGCGAAAACGAACGGAGCATCGGGCGTGCCGACGTGCCCCTCGGCGGTAGGCTGGGTAGCACGTGCGCTATCGGCGCGCGCGGCACCACTTGCGCTGTCGCTCTCGACACATGCGCTCACTGCGTTGTCGCCGAAGATCTCCTGAAAATGCACCTTCATCCGGCGCAGAACATCAACGTCAGAGCGCATCATAGTCCACCGCCCTCTTCAGGTTCCGCGAGTTTATTCACGCGCCTGTCGTAAGTGAGGATGCCGTTCGTTTCCTCTTCCACATCCGACAGCTGCGTGTAAACGAACCCGGCCAGCCCTTTGTCTGCCAGCGCATCGGCCTCAGCCAGAATCTTTTGCACCTGCTCTCGATACGTCGCGACATCAGCGCATACCGCATAGCCATACGAAGTTGAAAGCACACTATGCCCCGGCAAATGACAGGAAACGCCGCCGAATTCCGATATCACAAATGCACGGGAAGCGTTCTTCGCGGTGCGATACACCTCCAGCGGACGAAAATAATTGTGAACGCTCACGAAGTTCCCGCAGCCTTGGTCATACCAGCCGCTTACCGCATCGATGGGGCGACTCGGGTCGAGCTTGCGCACCAGCTCGGTTGCCTGGCGAGCGTCGAACTGCCCCCACGCTTCGTTGAACAGCACCCATACAACAACCGAAGGATGGTTCGCCAGATGTTGCACGGTTTCTTTACAGGTGCGGATCCACTCGGCCCGAAACGCATCGCTTGACGAGGCGAGGCCGCGACGATGGCCCACGGTATCATCGGAATAACGATTCCACGATGCGCGGAAAAACGTGGGCTTGTAGCTGCTCTGCCACGTGTCGGGCTTGTCACCGCCGCACACCATATCCTGCCACACCAGCATGCCCAGCCGATCGCAATGGTAGTACCACCGCGCGCTTTCCACCTTGATGTGCTTTCGCAGCATGTTGAAACCAAGGTCTTTGCAGGTCTGGATGTCGAAAATGAGCGCCTGGTCAGACGGCGCAGTCATCAGTCCATCTGGCCAATACCCCTGATCTAGCACGCCGCGCATAAAACAAGGTTGGTGGTTCAGGAAAAGCCGCGCGATGCCCTGCGCATCCGGCTGTACCGAAACGCTGCGAAATGCGCAATAGCCGCTTACGCGGTCTTCGCCGAAGGTCAGCTCGATTTGATAGAGATACGGATCGTCAGGGCTCCACAGGTGCGGGCGTGCGACGCCAATCGACAACACGCAGGAAATCTCGGTCGCGCCTGTGGCGGCATCTGTGTCGCTGCCCACGCCGCTGGTCGTGTCGCTGCCCACGCCGGTGGAGGCATCGGTGTCGCTGCCCACGCTGGTGGCGGCATCGGTGTCGCTGCTGTCGCTGCCGGTCGTGTCGCTACCCACGCCACCGGTCGTGTCGCCATCGGTCGTGTTGCCGCAGGCACAGGATGCCTCCCCCACTTGGCGGCCGTCATCGATGAGGCGCGCGATCAAGCACAGGGGCTGCTTGGCACTGCCACGACCCGCACCCTCACCCGCAATCGCCACCGTAAGCACCAGCCGACCGTCATCAGGGCGCGCGTCAATTGCAAGCGATGCGATATGGGTGCTCGGCACGATTTCCATCCAAACCGTTTGCCATATGCCGCTTTGGGCCGTATACCAAATACCGCCACGCTCCAGCCGCTGCTTTCCGCGCAACTGCACACCTTTATCACTTGGGTCGAACACGCAAACGGAAATTTCAATTTCACCTGCATCACGCAATTCATCAGGTGATATGCAATCAGTAATGTCTATCTCGAAGGGAATGTAGCCGCCTACATGCGTACCCGCAAGCTTGCCATCGCAATAGATTGCGCATGCATAATCCACAGCCTCGAAATGCAGGATGCATCGATGCTCGCGCGGCAAACTAGGCAAACTAGGCAA
This sequence comes from Actinomycetes bacterium, assembly GCA_023394615.1. Classification (GTDB taxonomy): domain Bacteria; phylum Actinomycetota; class Coriobacteriia; order Coriobacteriales; family Eggerthellaceae; genus JAEXAI01. The sequence continues at coordinate 16,383 of JAEXAI010000006.1, forward strand.
ACTGGACAAACTGGACAAAGAAACCGTCCGCTTGTACCACAGAAGCTCATTGGGTTGCAGCCGCCGGTTCACACCGGAAAGCGGTGCCTCCGGGGAAAACGGCACACAGATTTGCCCCTGCCATTCAGAGGGTGCGCTCGCCGTGCGCCAGCTTTCAGCAGCATTGTCGGAAGCGACGATAGCATAGTCCCACCAGCCATCCAGAATGGTGAAGTCTTGCCGGGCAAACTGTGGTTGCGGATGAGGGGATAGGTCGGGCTGGAGCGGCGACTCGACTTGCGGGGTCGCGGCCGAGACGGACTGCACCGACGGCTCTGTTTCCATTTGCGTCAGCATCTGCTCGCCCCACACGGTGCTCAGCGGCGCGAACTGTTCGGATACAGGGTCGCGCGGGGCACTTGCCAGCACACGTTTTATATCGAGCATGTTTTTCTCCTGCTTGCTTCCCTCATGATTTCCCTCATTGCTTTTCGACTCGTTTCCCTGCTTGCTTTCCGACTCGTTTGCCGCTTTGCCACACCGCTCGTCTTCCCGCTTGCTTCCCTGCTCATTTCCCCGCTTTTCTTACTACTCGCTTTCGCCAGCATCGTCAGAATGCTTGCTGCTGCCTTTGCGCAACAGTGAGCGGATGGGCGGCAAGACGCAAAACGAGAACAGGGCGATAATTGCACCTCCAAGGAAAATGAGCGATGAGGGCGTGAAGCCGTCACCTACCACGCCGAATCCTATCGAGCCGGACGTAGCGCAGAGCGCCGAGCCAATCCACGGACCTACCAACATGGGAATCAGTACCACCATGAAAATACGTACTCCCTGCAGCATTCCCACATGCCCCAAAGGCGTGTTGTTGCGAATCTCGGCGCCGAAACAGGCCACGGCACCCAGATAACCGCATAGCATCAGCGCCGAGCCCACGAAAACCATGATTGCGCCCGTGAACAGGGTGAGCACAACACAGCCGGCAATGAATAGCACCAGCGGAATCACGATTGAGCGCAAAAAACCGCACCGGTCGACACGCTTGCCGTAGAAAATGGTGAACACGGCGGCAATCACGATTCCCGGAGCCATAACCAGCACGTAGTTTTCCCCCAACACGTAGGGTAGACGCAGGTAGAGCACGTAATATGGCATGAAAACCTGCAGCGCTGTAGCAAAAATCAGGTATCCCAGCAGCACCAGATAAAGCATACGGTTCGACGACACGGTGCTTGGGCGGAAGCCGTAGCGCACGCTCGCCAGATAACCGTTGCGCTCCGTGTGTTCAGGGTTCGAATCCCTCATAAGGAAAACGACCGCCAAACCTACGGCAATCACCAAGCAGCCAACAATGATGAAGAAAAGCGAGTAATCGTAGGTAACCGTGCCATCTTCGCGCACGATCATCAAAAACATCGCGCCGCCGAACACCGCCAGCATCGCCAAAAGCGGCATGGCCGAATTCACGCCTTCCACCTTGCCGCGATTCTGCGGCGTGGTGATGTCGGTAACCCAAGCGTTGAAACACGAATCATTGGCAAGGCTGCCAAAAAACGTCATGACGCAATCGAAGATGATGGTAAGCGTCACACCGAACGCCATCGCCGCAGCCGTGGTGCCCGCCAAAGAAGCGGATATGATCTGCAGATAAGCGAAAACGATAATCGACGCGCCCCACAGGATGGTTCCCACGCCGATGAACACCTTGCGTTTCCCTACATGGTCCGACCAAGCCCCGGCGAAAATGGTGGTGGCCGTGGCAACCAGCGCCGATGCCGACACCATAAGCGCCACGTCGGAGAGCGATGCACCGAACACGTCTTGGATGAACAGGTTGAAGAAGTTGTTCTCAAGCGCCCAGGCAACTTGGCCGAAAAAGGAAAGCAGAATGATGAGAAGCCACGCCTTTCGGCTCAATTCCTTCCGGCTTGATTCCGTTTTAAAGGCGCTCGTCTTCGACGCGGTTTCGGTTTTCACAGTTGCATCCGTTCTCTTGGAAATGCACGTAGCTCTATCCTATAAGAAAACGCATCACAATGCACGCACGCCAACGCGTGTCAGTAGGACGGGTCGTTTGACACGTTTTTCGGAAACATGTCAGTAGGACGGGTCGTTTGACACGTCAATACACGCTTGAGGAACTGCGTTCGAGCGCAGCCTCTTCCTTCTTCATATGGCGGTAGCGCACGATGGAGATAACACCCACAACGCAGGCGCACCCTCCGAAAAAGAAGGTGTAGACGTTGCCCAACGCCGGATCCATCGCCGGCATCGCGAAGAACCACCACGCCACCTGCGCCACCAATACCGACCACAGACTCCATTGGGATATGCCCGCCGTCGAGCCGCGATCTTTCAAAAGCATGGGCACGAACAGCGTGCAGAAAACCACCGTAGTACCAATCATAATCTGCACCAGCGGGTCGTCAATCGCGCTCCAAAGCCAGTAGTAGCAGGCGATGAACACCACTTGCGCGCCAACGTACATCAGCACCGCTTGGCTGTGGCTTTTCGCGCGGGGGAATATCTCGCCTAAGTCCCATTTGTATGCTTGCCAGTGAGTGATAAGCTCGGCCACAAACCAAGCTACCATGCCGACCCAGATTATGTGCGTGAACCAATGGTTCGTCTGCAGCCCGGGCGTCCACCAATAGGGAAATCCCAGGAACACGAACAGGAAGTCGTTGGACATATTCCACATATTGGTCTGCCAAGGCATACCGCAATGCTTTTCCTTGAAGCCCCTTATTATGGCTGCGATGTAATAGATCACGAAACACGCCATTGTTATCGCATAACCGGCGAGCAACACCGGATTGAATGCGTCGAAATTGCCCAGCACCACATCGATAGAATATCCCATCCCCATTTCGTGCCCCTCCTTTTGTTATACATGTATATTTATATAAGCTGTATTATACATGTATAATGAATAAGCGCAAGATGTCCCGCTACTTAAACATGCGCGCAAAGCCACGGCAATACGAAAGCACACGCAGACTCAGCAGCGCGAAAGCATCGGCAACAGCACTCACTGAAGCGACAACGAAACCGGAAGGACGGACATGGCACGACCCAGAAACGAAGAGGCGGAAGCTGATATCAGGGCCGCCGCATTCGCACAGTTGCTAAGCAGCGGATATGCGAAAGTCTCCTACCAGAAAGTTTCCGACGCCACCGGATACTCGCGCGCGTTCGTTCAGCATTATTTTCCGAAGAAGGAAAGCTTTCTGACTGGCTTGCTGGAATCACTGCTGCATGAATGCGATGCGTGCGTCGCCGACCTGCGCGATGTGGCTAACATTAATGTGTCCATGCTCCTTTCGGGGCAGCTCTATTTTTCTTTTCTGGCCGATGCACGTCATAGGGTGCTAGCACTGGACATGCTCGAAAGCAGGCGGCTCACGGAACTCGCAATCGATTTCAACGAACGCTACGAAGCAGACAGAACAAATGCGACAAGCGCGCAGCGCACGGCGGCACTGGATGGATTGGTGCGCATCATCGGCGGCTCATACGAGCTCCTCTTCCACAAACTGAACGCCGGACTTCCCTTCGACCCCCTGACGGAATCCCTGTATATCGTGCAAGGATATATGCGATTGGCGGATATTTCCGACGATTCTTTCGACGCTGTCCGCGCTGCTGCCACCTTAAGCAAGAAGGAAGTTACGTATTCCATCGAGACTATTCGCAAAAATCTGCTTGACTCTCCCGCTACAGGAGCCAGCAAGATGAACTAGCCGGGAAAGCACGGCGTGTCAGTAGCGTGTCAGGGCGTGTCAGTAGGACGTGTCGTTTGACACGTTTTTGGACGTGTCAGTAGGACGGGGCGTGTCAGTAGGACGTGTCGTTTGACACGTTTTTGGCGAGGGCACCGATGTGCCTAGGCACAACAAGGCGCTGAGGCGTTCGATACGTTTTCGCACCACACTGGAAAGGAGAGGCAATGCTACGCATCGGCGAATTCTCGAAAATGGGCATGACAACGGTCAAAACCCTTCGCTACTACGATGAGATCGGGCTTCTGCGCCCCAGACAAGTCGACGATTTCACGGGATACCGCTTCTACGAAACCGACCAACTGTTCCAACTACATCGGATCCAAGCGCTGCGGCAGGCTGGACTTTCCATCAGCGAGATAGAGCGCATCGCATCCGGAGGCGATACCACAACCATCCTGCGCCAGCGCGCCGAAGAGCTCGAAGACGAAATCGTCAGCAAGCGCAGCCAGCTTTCCCGAATCCAATTCATTTTGCAAGGAAAACAGGAGGAACTGCTCATGTCTTATTCAGCAACCATCAAAGAACTACCCGCAGCCATCGTCTATTCCAAAGAGCTCACCATGCCGAATTATCAGGCGTACTTTACGCTCATCCCAGCTCTGGGCCAGCAGGTGATGCAGGCGTATCCCGATTTGCAGTGTGCAAAACCCGAGTACTGCTACACCGTAAACCTAGATCATGGCTACAAGGAATTCGACAACCATATCGAGTATTGCGAAGCAGTAACGGAAAAGAAGCCTGATTTCGACGGTATCGTTTTCAAAGATGTGCCCGCGACTACCGTGGCCTCAGTGATGCACAAAGGCCCATATGAGGAATTGACCAGCGCATATGCTTTCGTCTTCAAATGGATTGAAGAAAACGGTTATCAGATGACCGACATGCCGCGCACCAGTTACATCGACGGAATCTGGAACAAAGACTCCGAAGATGAGTGGCTCACAGAAGTTCAGGTGCCCGTCGCCAGATTGCAGTAGCGTGTCAGTAGGACGGGTCGTTTGACACGTCAAAGAGCCGGGCACGGATGTCAAATGGCTCGACAACGATTGAGCCATTTGACAATCACCGCACTTGACACATCTTCTTAGTGCGCACGGCTTCGGCTTTTCCTTGTGTTCTCCCCTATATCATGGCTCACTATTTATCAACGCACAGAGTCGTCGAACCTGTTCAAAGGATTCTGCCGCTGGTCTTCAATGAAATACACATTCACTTGTTGCGCTTTCTCGTCCAGAGTATAGTAAATTCCGTAATGCCCCGCATAAACTACTCTAACCTCGAATGGCGGCGTTGCCGCCTCGTAGAGCGGGTCATATATTCGACCGATATATGGAGCGGTATCAAGCACGTCAAGCATGCCGTTCACGCTTGCAAGATCTGCCTGCGAGCTTATTGCACGATATGCTTGGACCGCCTCGTAAATAAGAGCGACGTTATAACAACGCTCTTCTTGGCATTGATCTTCCCCTTCATTCACCCGCGCACTCTTTTCTTACCTCGGAAAAAGGTGTGAGACGACCCGCCTGCACATCTTCATGCCCGCGCATAAGCGCTTGATAGGCGCGCATCTCGCGCTCGAATATCCGATGTTGAATATCCACCTGCTCCTCATAGGCCTGAGCATCCATAACGACAAGGCTCGATTCGCCGTTTCTGGTAATGTAGACAGGCTCTTTCGTCTTTTGGCAAATATCGTAAATGGAACCGATGTTTCGTTGAAGGTCGGATGCCGGCTTGATTATGGGCATAAGATATCCTTTCGCTCAAGTGAGACGATTATATCATTTATCATAATATTTTCTGAATACTTGACTAGAATATTCTGAACGCATGTCACATGTGACAGTGGGACGTGTCAATCGTCACGTTTTTCCGCCTGCTCAGCCTAATCCTCAGACAGAAATGCCCAATGTGAAATGCGGTCGTTGACACGCTTCCGAATCTCATTTAGCCTTGAGCCAAGATGGGGAAGGATTTAGGGGGGAGCATTATGCCTCGAACCACAAGGCAGCCAAGCGAAAGCGGCTGTTATCACATCATGTTGCGCGGCATTGGCCGACAGCTCCTTTTCGAGGACACGAACGAGCGCCGCATGTTCCTGGACATCGCCAAGCACTATTGCGACGACCACAGCGTTACGATTCTGGCTTGGTGTCTTATGGGAAATCATGCCCACCTGCTGTTAAGGGACCCCGATGGAGTGCCAAGCGACACTATGAAGCTCATCGAGCAGTCGTTCGCGCAAAGGCACAACAGAGCAGCGGGCCATGTGGGGCACGTTTTCGAAAACCGTTTCAAATGCAAGCCCATTGAAACCGACGAGCAGCTGCTTGCATGCGTGCGCTACATCCATAACAATCCCCAAAAGGCAGGCTTTTGCGCGGCCTCAGACTACCCTTGGAGCAGCTATTGTGAATATGTAGGCGCACCGCAAATAACGGACACGCAGTTCGTGCTGGGAATTCTAGGCGGCGTCGATGAGTTTGAAGATTTCAGCGCCTGCGAAGACGATGCTTACGCAGAACCCGAAGATCGCACACGCATCACCGATGAGGAAGCGCGCGAGCGAATGAAAGATGTGCTAAGCGATATCGAAATCGAGGCGCTCTCCCATGGAACGCGGGCCACACGCGACGAATCTCTGCGTAAGTTGAAGCAGGCAGATCTATCCGTCAGGCAAATCGAGCGGCTGACGGGCATCGGCCGCTCGATAGTCCACCACGCATAAGCGCAGCTTGCTGGCCCAGAGGCCAAGCGGGAAGACATGATGACGCTTGCCCGCTTGCCCGCTTAGCCGCTTGGCCGCTTGATTCCGCCTGCGCATTACTTCCTCTTGCGCGCGGAATTCGCAAAAACGTGACACTTTACACGTCCCACTGTCACGCCCGCAAGCAAGAGGACGAGCAGGGGCAAGAACGGGACAATCGGGTCGCCCGTGGGTGACGTCGCCCGAGCCTTCGTGGCGGTCTTCATGCTAGCCTTCGTGGCACCACCCGCCGCAGCATCTTCCGTTCCGGCAGCTGCCAAACCGTTGTCCACCGAACCGCCATCTGGTGTGGTCGGCCCTACTGCTTCTGCACGATACACTATGTCGAACTGGGACAACGCACTCGCCTGCACAGATACCATGTTCGCAGACGTCACCACTGCCGACACGACCTGCGCGCTTCCATCCACGCCCGTAAACGCAACAGAAACGCTCTTGCCCGCATAACCTGCGGCAACCGGCAAGTCCAGGGCAATCCCCGATGGCGGCTGAACCTTGGCGAACGGAACGCCTGCGCGCATAAGCCATAAAGCCACGTCATACGAGCCCACCAGTGCATCCCCTGCCCCAATCGTCACTTTGGGAGCAGCCGACGTAGCGGCAGCCACCAGTACCAAATTCGACGGCACATCGCTGGCGCGCACGCCCGTGGCCTTGTCGGTAAGCGTTTGCAGCTTGCCCGCACCGTACACGCCCACGACCACCGATCCGCTCTTGGTCGCATCCAGCTTCGAGGTGCCCATGATAGTGGCAAAGCCATCGCCCACTGCAGTCACTTTGCCCAACGCATTCACTGTGGCCACCGCAGGATCGCTGGATGTCCATTCCACTTCCGTTGCGGAAGCAACAGGGTCAAACGTCGCGCTGGCCTGCGCGGTCTCACCCGCCGCAAGCGCCGTCCGATCAATCGAAACACCAAGCGAGGATATGGCTGCCTTTGTCTGCACCTTGGCATCATAGTCTGCCTGCGCAGCAGCGACCGCGTCTTTCGCGGCATCGAGTTCCGCCTGCGTGGCTGCCGCATTGGCATCCACGGCCTTCGCGGCCGCCACAGCTTCATCCAGCGCCGTCTTCGCAGCAGCTCCAACGAACTTCTGGCCTGCAGAAACATCTAATCCTGTCTCGCTTTCCAAAACACCCTGCGAAGCCGCTTCGGCCGCCGCAATCGCAGCTTTCAACGCCGTGCGGTCAACACCACCAGTCACGTCCACGTCTTTTGTTGTCGCCGCCGCTGCCATCACCACGCCTGCATAGCTGGTTGCCGTGCCCGACACCTTCACGTTCGCCCGACTTGTATTCAAGCCCGGCACATATACGGCAAACTGACTGGCCAGCGTCTTCCCGCCGCACTTCGGCGTATTCGCAGGGCTTACTTCGGCATTCAACGGAACGATGGTGGCAGGATCCACCGCCTGCCCATTCACCGTTATGCGCAGGTTGCCGGAATCGGATGCCTGCACGTACTTGCTCAGCTCGACCACCACAGTGCCACCGGCAGATGACGCATCGGGAGTCTTGCCCGCTGCGGCAAGCACCGCATCGCTTGCGCCCACGCTGGCCGTGACCGTTTGCACAACGGGCACATCGTAGTTGGTCAAACCGATATTCACTGCCAATTGCGGCGGCATCACAGGCAGCCAATTGTAGTTGGCACCCTTGACCACGGCCGCAGGATCATCGTTGCTGGTATTGGATTCATACCCGGTCAATTCGGCTTTCACGAACCATAGGCCATCGGGCACGAACCACTGGTAGAAGCCCACGCTGTTCGTGACCTGCGCATTTTCTCCCTGCACGCTTGGATCGGTCTCGTACATGGTCAACGCATCGTTTGCCACAGTCGCATTCTTGGGAATCAGCACGCCGCTTTCGGTCTTCGTCTCAACCAGCGAGCCGTCTTCTTTATTGTATTTCGGCACATACGCCACATTTTCCCCATTGTTGCCAGTATAGAGCGTCACCGTGGCACCCTGCACGGTGTTCGAGAGCACGCCTTCGTAGATTACACCCGAAGGATCCCTGTACGGATAAGCCAAGTTCGTATCGCGGTTGCTTGTGTAATACCAGCAGTTGTTGTCTATGAGCGCCTTGGCCCAGGGGTTCTCCTTTACGATATCGGGATGGGTTCGCGCCAGATCGGCATAATAGCGAACCATCCATTCGGTCTTCTGCTGCCAAGCCGCATAGCGCGCCTCCAGCTTTGCGCTGCGAGCATCCAAGTTGCCGCCGATAATCGTATTGGCCACAAAGTTGCCCACATCAAGGTATTTCGAGTTCTTTTCCAGCCATGCGCAGCATTTGAACGTCGACGTGGCTGCTTGCGCGCTCTTCGCCAACTTGCCCGCAAGCCCCAGACCCCCAAGATAGCCCAGGCAGTTGATGCTTGTAGATATCAGATACGTGGGAATTTTCTTGCTCGTGAGCCTTGTCGATTCCAGAGTAATCGCCCAACGCTCGGTTGACAGGTTGTTCATACTTATTACATCAGCGCTCGTGATGCCCTTGCATGCGTGCCAGTAATTACCAATAATCGCATCCACGCAAGCGGTCGGGTTATCGAGCGAGTCACGCATATTCTCGGCATCGATTTCACCCTTGAAGAAGTCATATCCGGAATACAGTTCGCCTATGATGGGCAGGGACTTACCAGCCAACTTGGACTCACCGCCCCATTTTTTCAATCCGGCTAGAGCCTTCTTGCTTTTAGCCGCGTCCTGCGCGCTTTCTTTAATACACTTGTTCACGTTGTTTATGGCTTCCTGGGACTCCTTGCCTGCGGCCTTTTTCAAGATGTCCCGTCCGAGCTCCTGCGCCGCCTCAGATGCGCCTATCTTTCTCTTAAGATTATCAATGGCCTCCAGGTATTTGTCGTATCCGGACGACACAAGACCAAGCCACATACCACCGATAGACGTATCGCCCGGCTGCCACGCAGAGGTGTTGCTGTCGGCACCAACGGTCGAAGTCGATGCGCCGCCGCTCGCCTGCGCAGATAACACACCCACACTGCGCGATGCGGCAGCACCAGCAACGCCACCTGGATACACATAGTAATTCGCCACTTCATTCACGGTGTCGCCATTGAATGCATAGGTCACATCATAGGATCCGATGTCTTCATCGTAAGCCTCGAAGTAATACATGCTGCCCGTGGAATCCTGCAGCAGCGAATCTTCCTCGCCTGCCTGCGCACGCAAAGACTCGATTAAAGCGCGGGCCTGCGCAGGGGTCAACGTACGCTGCATGTTCGCAATCACATCGGTATTGCCGTTCGCCGCAGAAACCTGCTTGCATTCCGCGTAGTATGCGGCGGGCGATTTAACCGTTCCCGGTGCCTGCAAAAGCAATTCCGCCTGGGCAGCTTCATTTGGAACCGTCTGTATTGCGGAAGCGCCAATCTTGGCAAGTTCCTGATCGTAGAGATAGGTGAGCAGGTCACTCATATCGTTGATGCCGGCATCCTTGTATTCTTCGGGAACGCTTATCGTTCCGTCGTCATCGTCTTTCCACGGATTAGCGTAGAGCCACGACGTATCGTCGTCCCCCAAATCGGATTCATCTATCAGCCCGTTCAGATAATCCAGCGAGCTTTTGTACTTGTCCTGATCGATCACGACGGTGTTCGAGTCCGTTTCTTCCGGCAGCTCCTGGTCGGTGATTTTCGCGTAATAGCTGCTGGGGTATTGCTCCTGTGGCATGCCCACCCATCCGTCGGTTTCACTGTATATCACGCCAACGTAATTGTACGATTTCCCGTTGGGCATAAGCGGAACATCAACAGGGTAGGCCCATTTGTCAATCGGCTGGCAGACAATATCGTTGTTTGCGCCCGCACCGCTGGCTACGTGCACAACAACGCTGCCGTTGGCTTTGGCGATGCGGGAAGTGTCGCCCGCAACATGCACCAATATGGCGATGCCGGTAAAACGGGTGTTAAGGTAGGCTTCACCTTCGCCGATCTGATCCACCGAATACTTGCCCCAAGGGTCTTTCCTGACTACCGCCAGCTGGCATTTGTCCACATAGGCGCGGTCGTCGGTCGAAGAAATCGTCACCGACACAGGGTCCTTGTCTCCCCCGCGCGCAATGGCCTCTTCCCACGATTCGTCGCTCTGACGCAGGGCCGCGTTCACCGACAGCGTGTAAGGACGTGCTATTTCAGATGAGAAATCGGGCAGCTGCACGGCCGCGCTCCAGCCGCCCCCGCGGGCGGGCGTGGCCACGGCAAGCTGCGCGCCACCATACGACACGATAACACGTGAATCGTAGGGCGCGGCACCTGACAGGTACACCCATCCGTCGGATGTGAGCGTGGAAGAAGAATTGGCGGTAAGGGTGGGGCCCGCCATCGTGGCCGCACCGATCATCTGGTCGGAAGCCAACGTCCATGATACCGTTGGATCTGTAATCTGCCGCACGCCCAAGCTAACCGACACGTCGCCTGTCATGGAAGAGGGCACCACGAACTGGATGCTGTAATTTAGCCCCTCTTCGGGAACGGCAAGGTTAAGGTTTCTGAAATTGTAGAACCCCCTATCCATTTCGGGCAGGTAGGTCTTGCCATCGATGACCAGGCCTATGGAAGTGATCTGCGTGGTCAGCCTTGTGCTGCCCTGCATCATCTGCAGCTGCAGGTCGGTAATCTTGTTGCCTTCCATCCCACTGTCTAATTTGATGGTGCCCGTAATTTCAAGCGTCTGACCCAAGCAGCCCGCATATGTTGCAGGAACGTTCATGGTGGAAGAAGGTTGGGTTATGTAGAGCTCGCTGCCGTAGACCACAGGCACATCAAGTGCCTCGTCGCCCAAAAGCTGGCGCACTTGGCCAGGCTTCAGCACAATACCTTCTACCATCTTGTAGGCATCCGTATTCGAGAATACCTTTTTCAAATCGTCAAACGTAGCAATGGAGTTCAAGCGCGCTACCTGTGCTCCACACGCCACCAGCGTATAGGTGCCCGGCTTCGCGTATATGGTCGTAGTGCCCGCACTCGTATTCCCACTTGGCCCGTAATTCAAAGAAACGCATGTGCCCTCGGAATCAAACAGCATCAGCGCAACGCTTTGGGAATTGTCGCTGTAACAGCCAACCGTCACGCCGCCCTTCAACTTCTCGGTGGGAATAACCACGTTGGTTGTGGCGGAACCGAATTCGTCGAGCCGGATGCTGCAGGCCTCTTGACCAGTCGTGCCACCACCTGCATTGCTGCCCGAGACGTCCTCGAACAGCGCCCCCGAAAACGTAGGCACGACGTTTGCGTCAGCTAAATTCGTGGAATCCCAGAAGCGATACGTCTGTATATCGGGATAGTAATAGCCATACATGTTGGCCTTCGTGTTCAAACCCGGCAACATCGAAACCTTCGAGACGGTTACTTCATGACCGGCACCAGCCGCTGCTTCCATCAGGCGATATCCGTTATCTGCAGCAGCGGGAAGTGCGAGTGTGTAAGTGAATTGCACGTTCGCCACATCTGCAGTGCGCAGCATCCCGAAGTCCTGCGTACTGGTTTTGCCGCCCTGCAGCGATGTTGCCGCGACCACGCGCGAGCCTGTGTTCGTGCTGACCAGTGCACCCGATCCGCTGCCCGAGCCGCTCGCTGTGGTTTCCATGAATCTGTGCAGGTACTCGTTCGGCGTGACCACAGCCGCATACCCGGCATACAGGCCGCCGATCGTGTATTTGCCATCAGCGTCCGTAACGGTGGATTGCACGTTTGCCGCGAAACCGTTCACGGTTTGGGAAACCGTTATGCGCGCGTTCTTCAGCACCGCACCATGCGTGCCATCACGGGAGACCTCGAAGACCGTACCGGACATCGTGGCCGTGCGGTCAAGTTCTTTTGCACCCACCAGCACGGTGCGGTTCGCATCGACGTTCGCCGCGATGTCGGCAAACGCGATGGTACCGCGCATCACGCTTTCTGTGTCGAAATTATATTTCAACGCCGCATCCCGATAGCCCCGACATTCGTAATACAGGCTATGATCGCTGTCAACCGTGCTCAACCCACGCAGCTCGCGCAGCGTGCCGTCACTGGCCTTTGCATACAGTGCGCAAGCGCAGTCTTCGATAACCGCACCCGTAGTCGCATCGACTGCTTTCAGGCCGTTTGTCGTAGCGAAGCTCTTGCCGTTCGATGCCATGGTAATAGCCGTATCTTCCGTGGTAATGAAAGTGAAGTCTTTGTCATAGCGGGCCACGACCACTTCTTCACCAGTCGCATAGGTAACGAAGTCGCCTTTCGCATACGTCCCGGCAGACATATACCAGTCCGCCACTATCGCTTCGTTTTTGCTTGCCGCTTGGCGCAGCGTCTCACACGACACCGGCATGCGCCACACCACTTCGCCCTTGTCGTTGAAGGCGCGCCAATACACGGTAGCGTCATCGGGCAAACCGGTAACAGCATTTTCGGGCACCGTCGCCGTCAGCTTGGAAGAGCGGTATGCAAGCGGCTCGGATTCCCCGTAGGCCACTTCAACCAGCTCGCCTGCGGCACCGGGCGTTAACGTGCTGAAGCCTGAAACGCACAGCGGAGTGCTACCCACACGCGGGTTCGTCACGTTCTCTATCGTCAGGCGCAGGCCAGCGGCTGCTGTTACTTTCACGTCGTTTGCGAAGGTGAGCGTCGCGTAGCCTTCTTCGGCATCTTGGACCCAATACGACACGCCACCAGGGGCGATGCTTACACCAGCGATTTCCGCACCCGCGCCAGCGCCACCTGCGCCGCCCGCTGCGGCCACGCCCGCTGTTGCAGTAACGCTGCCTGCAGTGAACTTAGCCGTTGCCAGTCCAAGCTCGATTTTCGTGCCCGCCGCGATGGTGAAGTCGCTTGATGGCTTCAAGTCCACCGTGTAGGTACGCTCACTCGCTGCTACAACATCGGCTCCATTCGCTGCGTCAAAGGCAGCGGACACCTGCGTCCACGTGCGCTGCTGCGCTTGCGGCAGCACGGTTATGGAATAGTCCTGGTCTGCCGTGCCTGCGGGGTTTGTCGCCCTGGCCGTGAATTCATAGGTTCCAGATGCGTTGGCTGTTCCCTTTATCTGCCCGGAAGCATCTAGAGTCAGGCCCGGCGGCAGCGTGCCGTCTGCGAGCGACCACGTAATAGGCGCGCTTCCGCCAGCCGAAAGAATGTCATCGTATGTGCCGCCCACGGTAACACTGCGCAAAGTTTCAACATGCGGCTGCGGTTTTGCATACACGTTAATGGTGATCCACGCCGATGCAGTCTGCCCCTGCACCGTGGTGGCCGTCACCAGTACGGAATACGTTCCCACATTGGCAGGCGTGCCCGAAATAGTGCCTGTCAGCGGGTCGAGCGTCAGGCCTGAAGGCAGCGAATGCACCAGGCTCCATTTCGTCACTTTCAATAACGGGTCCGTCAGCGCCATTGTGGTCTTGTAGGCTTCCCCATATACCGCATTCGGCAGAGCGGTGCTCGTGTCGATCACGGGCACTTCGTACACCTGCATCGTGTATTCACGCTGGTCAAATCCGCCGGTGTTGGTAGCTTTCAGCGTGAACGTGTATTTGCCTACCTTGGTAGGCGTGCCCGAAAGCACCGCCGCCGACGCGTTCGACGTGGACGCCGCAAGCGACATTCCATCAGGCAACGCACCTGTTGCCACCGACCAATCCACAGGCTGCGACCCACTTGCATAGAACGTGGTTGCAGCAACGCTGCCCAGCGGCAGGTCTGACACGCGTTCGGTGGTAATCGTGGGCGGCGTCACCACCCGCACGGTGAATTCCCGTTCGGAATAGTACTTTCCTTCGGTCGCGCGAACCGTGAACGTATAGGCGCTTGCCGCAGTGGGCGTACCGGTGATGGCACCTGTTGACGCATCAAGCGAGAGTCCTGTTGGCAGATTGCCCCGACTGATGCTCCAGGTGACCGTGTCGCTTGCTGCAAACGGGGTTGCCGCAAGCGTCGTCGAATAGGGCTTGCCAACCGCTCCACCAGGAAGCGACTCGGTGGTTATCGTAGGTGCGCCCTCCACAACGGGCGCTACGATGTTGTACACCGTAGGCAATGTGTAGGTAACGCCGCCCACTTTCACCGCCAAGCGACATGGGCCCGTATTCAACGACGTTTCGAAATAGTACGATCCAGCAGTAGTATAGGTTTGCGCCGTGAAGCCGTTCAGCGCTTGCGTATTGCCCGCAACGCTGCCCGTCAGCGTGCCGTTGGTGCTGGGAGAAGTCGTGCCAGCCCCCGTGGCAGTAGACCAGATGATGTTCGACTGGCCGAAGCTGGTGCTAGCCGCGCCCGTTGTTGTTACCAGGCTGATCTCCGTCACCTGTGCGCTTAAGGCAGGCGAGAATCCCGTCATGTTCAGATAATACTTTCCACCCTGTGCCAGATTGGTGGTGGGGTTGCTGTAAGCGCCTGATCCGGTCGCGTCGTAGCTTTCGTAGAACGTGGCATTCATGCTATGCGCGGCGCTACTGGAGTCGCTGACTTTGTAGACCGTCGGCGAATAGTAAATGGTACTGCCCCAAAACATCACGAAACGATAGTTGCCCGCTGGCACGGAAACGTTGTCGGTGCCCAGCGCATATTCCAGCTTCAACGCCGTCTTAGCGGTATCGGTGGAGTCGCCGCCCACGATTTCGCGGTAGTAGTTCTCGCCGACATCCTCGCCGAAGCCGGGGGATATCTCATAATCATTTAATTTGTACAGGCTGCTTGAGTAGGTGCTTTCCGTAGGGGCCAAGTCAGCAGGAGGAAGCGATGTGGTGTCGCCATCGGGCAGACGCCACAGGCCGAAGTCCTTGATGTTACTGTTATTGTCGGTGCGAATGGCGATGCGATATGCGCCACTGGTATTCAGCGTGGACCCCGTGTAGCGGTTTGCCACATCGTAGGTCCCGCTTGCGTTGTAGTTGTAGAGATGGAAGCCGGTGTATTCGGTTTCATCCAACGCCATAAAGGTCGTGTCGCCCTGCGTGGTTATGGTTGGGCTTGCTGTCGTGGCGGTCGCGGATGTGGCGGCGGTTGTGGATGCACCAGTCGCACCGGTCGCAGTCGCGGTTGTGCCGGTCGCGGTTGTGCCTGACGCAAGCGTCGTGCCAGCGCCTGTCGCACTACCACCCGCCGCACTACCACCCGCCGCAGTACCACTCGCCGCAGTATCACCCGCAGTCGTTTCGGCTCCAACATCATTTGCCAATGTGACTGGAACAGCCGTCGCTTCAGTCGAAGAGGCTTCGGTTGTGCCGGTCGTATTGCCTGTGCCCCCATCAACCGTCGATGCAGCGGAAGCCGTTGCAGACACAGTGCCCGCAGCATTTCCCGCGCCAGTCCCTTGCGCGGTGCTTCCTTGCGTGTCGGATCCTTGCGCACCAGCCGAAATCGGTGCCAGTGACACCACCATCACCAAAGACATGAGCATGCACAAAAAACTTCGCGCCCATGATCTCTCGTTCTTTTTGCGCACTGAATTCGATACCGATGTCTTCCCCATGACAACCCCCATCGCCTTTTGCCGCCCGCGAGGCCGACAGATGCCCACTATTGATTTCTAGATTACGCACGACGACCCAAAAGGTACATGGGCATACGCCCATTTAGGCCATCTACCCCGCATGAAGACAGCTATGTGCGTCAAAGGTCCTCTTTCAGCCCTCGTTGCGCAAAACAAACCTCAAGCCCATCGCGCCCTGGCTCCTTCTCGCGATTCCGAAACAAACAATGACCGCATACGGAACTCGACGATTCACGCTTTTGTCAATCAGACCCGCTATGTGCGATTTTTGCTGGCAAATCCCGGCTTTTCCGTAATGTAGGAAGGCGATGATTAGCGTTTGCGCAGGTGGCAAAATTTCGTCAGAGAATGGCTCGTCCTCAAATCGCACATAGCGGGTCTGATTGACAAAACCTGTTTTGCGAACCAACTTTGTCGATTGCGTTTCGAAGGCTGGGGTTCCTGTGCAAACTCTCGGGGTGTGCTCGGACGTGACGGTTCGGTCCTTTGACGGAACGTGTCCGTGTCAAACGACCCGTCCTACTGACACGCCTTTGCCGCGTTCCGTGTCAAACGACACGTCCTACTGACACGCCTTTGCCGCGTTGTTGACACGTCTTTGGTCGCGTTGTTGCACCTATTTCACAGTCCTATGAATCCAACACGTTTTCGCAGGTTCTTTGAATGAAACGAGCCACCTCCACGCCCATATACTTGCCTTGATGCTTCAAGACCACACGCTGCGCACAACCACATGAGCAACGCACGCAGCAGACACTTGCACATCATGCACGGCTTCTACCGAACGCATGAGCGCACGAACAAGGGAGTTTTGATGACCAACGCATATCCACATGTATTCGAACCGATAACCATTCGCCGTATGACCGCGAAAAATCGACTGGTCATGGCCCCTATGGGCACAAATTTTGCCAAACAGAACGGCGAGCTTTCCAACAACCACATAGCCTATTACGAGCAGCGCGCCAAAGGCGGCACAGGCATCATCATCGTCGAAAACGTAGACATCGACTACCCGCAAGGCTCAAACGGCACCACCCAACTGCGTATCGACACCGACAATTTCATGCCACGCCTCTATGATTTGTGCGAAGCGGTGCACAAGCACGGAGCGCGCATCGCGGTGCAGATAAATCATGCTGGAGCTGCAACCATGCAGCGCCGCATCGGCATGCAACCGGTTTCAGCGTCCGACATTCCCTCGAAAGCAGGCGGCGAAGTGCCGCGTGAGCTTTGCAAAGAAGAAATCTTGCACATCGTCGGCAAGTTCGGCGAAGCAGCCAAACGCGCACAGGCATGCGGCTTCGATGCTGTAGAAATCCACGCCGGGCACTCATATCTGCTCTCGCAATTCCTATCGCCTCTGACGAACCATCGAACCGATGAATTCGGCGGATCGCCTGAAAACCGCGCGCGTTTCACCACGCTGGTGGTTGAGGAAGTGCGCCGCCAAGTGGGACCCAACTTCCCCATTTTCATCCGCATCAGCGCAGATGAGCTGATGGAGGGCGGAAATACCCTTGATGATACCATCGAGTACCTGCAATACTTTCAGCGCGAAGTGGACGTGTTCGACGTATCGGCTGGACTAGCCGGTGCCATCCAGCTGCAGATTGACATGGACTATTTGCCCGACGGCTGGCGCTCGTACATGGCGCGCAAAGTGCGCGAGGCGTACGGAAAGCCCTGCATTGCCATAGGAAACATTCGCGACCCGCAAGTTGCCGAAGATATTCTGGCTCGTGGCGACGCCGACCTAATAGGCATGGGACGCGGTCTGATTGCCGATCCCGCTTGGGCGAACAAGGCCGAGTCGGGACGCGTGGAGGATATCCGCCGCTGCATTTCGTGCAACATCGGCTGCGCCGGACATCGCATCGGACTCAACCAACCGTTGCGCTGCACCATCAACCCCGACCTGTTCAGCACCGAAGGTTACCGGAAACGCCATGTGACCAAACCCTGCAACGTTATCGTAATAGGCGGCGGCACCGCTGGCATGGAAGCAGCATGTACAGCAGCCGAAGTGGGCTGCACCACGTTCCTTATCGAAAAGGAAAACCAGCTGGGCGGCTTGGCCTCGCGCATATCGCTGATACCCGAAAAGGACCGCATCGGAGATTTCGTCGACTATCAGGTCCATCGCGTGCGCGGTCTACACAACCTGTTCGTACTGACTGGCACCGACGCCACCGCAGACATGGTGAGCAAGCTGAAACCCGACATCATCGTAAACGCCACTGGGTCGCTGCCGATGCTACCACCCATTGCCGGGCTGGCCCAGCGTGCTGACCGCGAAGGGTCGCGCGTGGCCACCGTGCTAAAAATGATCGACCAGGTGGATGGCTATCCTGAAGACATGACCGGGAAAAACGTGGCTGTGGTAGGCGGCGGACCCACCGGATTGGACGTGATGTCGCTGTTCGCACCGCGCGGTGCGCAGGTTTCGGTCATAGAGATGGCAGATCAGTTGGGTGTCGGACTTGACCCCGTTACGAAAAATGACACGACTTCAAAGATGCGCGAATATGACGTGAAACAGATGACGAAGACTACGCTGCAGGAAGTACGCGACAACTGCTTCGTCGTGCAAAACGCGCAGGGTGACACCGAAGAAGTGCCTTTCGACTACGGATTTGTGTGCCTAGGCATGCGCTCATACAACCCCGTATTGGATGACTTGCACACTGCATTTGCCGATAGCGATGTAGAAATATACAACATCGGCGACAGTCTACGCGCCCGCCAGATCATCCACGGTACCGAAGAAGGCCGCAACATCATAGAGGTGCTCGATCGCCGCGGATTCCTGCAGTAAAACGTGTCAAAGGGACGGGTCGTTTGACACGCGCGCTCCCCGAAAACCTGCCAAGTACTGGGTCGTTTGACACGCGCGCTCCCCGAAACGACCCTTCGCCCAATTCCTCTATGCGCTATGATGTTCTACATGGAAGTGATACATAGGATGAAGGGTTAAGGGCAGAAGGGCGTATGGCATTTCCGGCAGACAAAGGCACAGTGCGCAGACTCTTCTGCCTTTTCGTGTGCGCGTCCCTGTATTTCCTGACCGTCGATGTGCTCGCCGACGTGCGCGTGCTGGAACTGCTGGGCCACGATGCAGTCATTCCCGTTCATCTGATGTATCTGCTGTTTCAATGCGCGGGCTTCCTGCTTTTCTCCGTACTCGACGCAGCCTTTTGCGCCAAGACATCAGGCAGATGGCCTGTCATCTCGCTGTTTGTGATAAGCGGCGCGAGCCTTATGGCTTTCCTTTTGGTACCGAACGCCACCGCTGTCGTGGCTTTCGTCGATGTTTGCCTGCTGACATCGGGCATGATCGGCGCATTTGCATACTACCGAATCGCTATTGGCATGGAAGGCAGTGATTCGCTGGGGCAGTTCTGTGGCTTTGCCATTGCAACCGCCGCAGTGATGCAGATTCTGGTTATCGTGATGCCGCTTCCCGAATTGGGGCGTGCGGGCTTATTGCTGCTGGCCCTGTGCGCGGTATCGGCCTGCGTGCTCGCTGACGGCGACTACCCGACGCTCGTCTCGCCATCGGAATCACTCGAGTCCCAGGCCGCGCCTGGCGAAACGACCGCCCCGGTTCTGACTCCCCTCGCCGCAAACGCCGCTGCACTCGGCACGGCCCCCATCGGCACCCCCGCGCCTGCTCGCACCCGTTCGCAAATGCAAGCACCCGGTGCCCGACACCTGATAATCCTGCTCGCCATCGTAGCGGTAATGTCTTTTGTCGGTGGGCTGGACGACGGAGTGCTCACGCGCCTGAACGCCGAAAGCGCAATCGACCTGTACGCTTTCCCCCGCCTGTTCTACCTAGCCGGTGCCATCGCCGCCGGTTTCATAGCCGACTATCGAGAGGGCCGCTATCTGGGCTTGCTGGTTTTGGCCTCGATGCTCTGCTCAACCGTCGGCCTGCTATTCATGGACGACCCGGCCACGATGTTTTTGAACGCCTGCATCTATTCGCTGCTTGCCGGCTTTTCCATCGTCTTTTTCACCGTGCCGTTCATGCGCCTGTCCGTCCGAACGCGCAAGCCCGCTCTGTGGGCCAGTATGGGCCGAGCAGTGCGCCTTCCTTTCCTCGCACTCGGATCAGCCACAATGGAATTCGCACTGGGTGCAATGCCCTTCGGAGCCACGATTGGGCTTTCCGCGGTTCTGTGCGCGGCTCTTTTCGTCCTGTTCTTCGCGGGAGGATTCCTATCCGAGCCCCGCGCGACAAGCAACGCCAATCCGAACGATGCGGGCAGCGGGGAAAACGCTCCGACGGATCTTGAGGCCATCGCCCTGTTCGCACAATCTTGCGGCCTGACTTCGCGCGAGCAGGAAATCCTGGTTCTGCTCTATCACGGTTGCACGACTACCGAAATCGCCGACAAGCTTTTCATTTCGGAAAAAACCGTGCGTAATCACATCAGCAACACCATGGCCAAAGCCGGTGTCGCTTCGCGTACCGAACTGTTGGTGCGCGCCCTGAAAGACGTCAGATAATTCCACTTACGTCATCCCCGTAACTCCGCAAAACAGGAATTGTCAATCAGACCCGCTATGTGCGATTTTTGCTGTCAAAAACTGGCTTTTTCGCAATGCCGGAAGGCGATGCTCTGCGTTTGCGCAGGTGGCGAAATTCCGCCAGAGAATAGCTCGTCCTCAAATCGCACATAGCGGGTCTGATTGACAAAACGTGAATCGCCGAAGGCAAAATGGGCGTTCGCCTATGGTCTTGCCCATCATTTTCCCGTACGTTGACAAAGAAGGCAAAACGTTGATTGCTAGATAAGCGTTGACCACAAGGTAAACGTTAATCGCAAAGCAAATGCACGTTTTCCCGCGAAAATAATCAAACTGATCGAGGGAGGGCATCATGAAATGCAGTGCCTGTGGATTTGAGAATGTTGATGGTGCCGCATTCTGCTCGTCATGCGGCGCGCGCCTGGAACAGCCGAAGAAACCAACTGAGACTCAACCCCCAAGCGGACCCTACGCTGCAGCCCAGCAGATGGAAAGCAACAGCCACGCCGCAGCCGAAGCGCCGACCGCGCCACAGCAGCAACCCGTGCAACCGCCAGCTGCAACAGCGCCGACCCAGCCGGTCCCGCCGCAACCGCAGGCGCAGGCGCAACCGCAGGCGCAGGCGCAGCCGCAAACCTACCAAGCGCCAACAGCCGCAGCGGAACAAACCGCACCCACGGTGCCAACGGGCGCATCCGCATATCAATCGGCACCTGCGGCAGCGACCCCGCCGCCGTTCCAAGGCACCACCGCTGGTGGCACTGCCCCTGCCGCCGCGGCAACCACGTTGAAGTGGTACCAGAAAACTTGGGTCATCGTACTCTTCCTAATTTTCATGTGGCCTGTGGGCATCGTGCTCACGTTCCTTTCCCCATGGAAGAAGAACGTGAAAATCATCGTGGTCATTTTGGTGGCAGCATTAGGAATTTTCACAATGTCGTTTTCAAGAGGCTTCATCAACAGCATGGCTGCTTCCAGTTCGGCAAACCAGAAGGCGAGCTTCTACGGCGTCACGTACAAGGTGGATTCATCGTGGCAAACAACTGACAATTCTGCCACTTCGCGCACCTACACGATTGACAAGAACAATGTCATATTCATGCAGGCTACTGACTACACAGGCTACGACATCCCTGCTAGCGAGGATTATATTATTGAGACAAGCAAGTCATCGCTATCGTCTACTTACAACCTCACGTCATCTTTGACTGCAAAAAATACGACGGTGGGCGACTTTGATGCCTGTCGATTCGACTGGAAGATGAAAGACGATTCGGGCACTGAACGAACCATGACCGAGTACTTAATCTTCTTCGACGACTACGTGGTCACGGTGACTTACGGTGGGCCGACGAGCAGCTATTCGTCAATGAATTCCACCTATACATCATTCGTCAATTCGCTTTCTACCAGCGGTGACGGGTCCTTCGCTACGGCCGCTAATGCCAGTGGACAGTCGGGTCTGATTTCTTCTGGCTCCGGCAGCAGCTCGTCGAATTCAGGCGGGTCTTCCTCAAGCGGCAGCGGATCTTCCTCAAGCGGCAGCGGATCTTCGGGAACTTCCAGCTCTGGCACAAGCGATCCGACAGCCGCCTACGAAGCTAGGGCCACAGCCTTCAGAAACTCCCTACCCTCATATTGCACCATCGTCACTGCGGCCGACATGAACACCACCATCCCTGAAAGCGCGAAAGCGTGGGTATACTTCTTCGGTTATTCCGATGCCAGCAAGACCACGCTCGTCTGCTACGGCACGTACTTCGTCGTGGACAGCTCCGCAACCGCCCTAAGCGAATTCGACAAGGGCGTGCAGGGACTCACCGATGCCGCTGCATCCGGAAACCGCGTGGACGGCGACGACAAAAACCTGTGGTCTGGCACAACTAACGGCGTGTACGGTTACATGTATCGCAAGGGAAATACCGTGCTCACGCTGGCAAGCAGCCCGGATGCTATGGAATACACCCAAACCCTGGCCTCGCAATTGGCCTGTTAACTCGCACATAACGGCAGTGTGCTTCGTATCCACCCCCGGCGCGACGCACACTCGCCGTTATGCCAAAAACGTGCCAAAGGGACGGGTCGTTTGACATATGAGCATTAGTTCATGCGTTGAAGAATCCGTCCCTTCGGCAGGTTTCCTTCAACAAGCGCCGCTATATCGTTCGCTACCAGTTCTTTGTCTCGCCGACAGAATCGTGACTCTGCTTGCGCACTTCCACCATCTGCGCGAACCACTCCACCATCGCCGGGTCGCGGTGGTCGAAAAACGCACTGGTTGCGGTGTCGAGCGCGGAAATGGCCGCCATGTCGCCCTCGGTTAGTTCGAAGTCGAATACATCGATATTTTGTTGCATACGCTCTTTGTGCACCGACTTGGGCAGCACCACCACACCACGTTGGATATTCCATCGCAGCATCACTTGCGCCGTCGTCTTGCCATAGCCCTCACCAATACCAGATAGAACCTCATTTTCGAAAAGACCCTTTCGTCCTTCTCCGAATGGTGCCCATGCCTCAAGTCGCACATCGTACTTATCGGCCCATTTCTTTAGTTCAACCTGCTGATTCAAAGGATGTACCTCCATTTGATTGATCAGAGGCGATATCCGTGCAAAGCGGGCGTATTCGACCATTCGATCTACGTAGAAATTAGAAATACCGATTGCACGTAGTTTTCCCTCCTCATACATGTCCTCCAGCGCACGCCATGCGCCCCAAGCGTCGCCGTAAGGCTGGTGCAGAAGCATCAAATCCAAGTAGTCGGTTCCCAGCTTGCGCAGGCTTTCCTCAACTGATGCACGACATGCGTCATAGCCGTAATGCTCAATCCACACCTTGCTGGTAAGAAATATCTCATCGCGCGGAACCGACGACGCGGCGATAGCCCGCCCCACCTCTTCTTCGTTGAAGTAGCTCTGCGCAGTGTCGATGAGCCGATACCCGCAGTTCAGCGCATCGCTTACACAGCGCTCGCAATCTTTCTTACCCACCTGAAAGACGCCATAACCCAGAACAGGCATCTGCACCCCGTTTGCCAATGTGATAGTATTCATGAATGTCCTTTCTTTCGCACGGATGTTGCAGTATCGTTTTAGCAGTCGGTAGCTACTACCGGGCAAGTGATTTCGAGAAGTTTTTGGGATAGGGACACAATGAATCAATCTGCTGAACGTACCGCCGCAGAAGCTGCCGGACACACCACCAGACATGCCGCCGAACAAACTCCCGAGCAAATGCAAGAGCATGCCCCCAGACAAACTACTGACCGCGCGATTTACACCATGAAGGAAACCTGCGCAGCTACGGGGCTTCCGTACGAAACGCTGAAGTTTTACTGCAACCAAGGACTTGTCCCCTTAGTTGCTCGCGACGCCAACAACTACCGCATATTTACCGAACGCAATGTTGCGTGGATCAAAAGTCTCACCTGCTTGAAAAAATGCGGCATGAGCATCGCGGAAATGCGCGAGTACTTGGATTTGTGCCTTCAGGGTCCGGAAAGCATCCCTGCGCGCAAAGAGATTCTCACACGCAAAAAGTCCGCTCTGGAAACGAAGAAAAGAGATCTGGAGGATTCACTGAACTACATCGATTGGAAGCAGGGTTTCTACGACGACGTACTAGCGGGAAAGACGGAATACATCAGCAACCTCGTTGCCGACTGATTTTGCTGCCTCCCACTCACAAAGAGATACTGATTAATGCAGGCAGCGCCAACAACAGCAAAACCGATACCGAAGAAAAGGACAGCGCAATGGCTTTCGATTTCAAAAAGGAATACAAGGAATTCTATCTGCCTCCAAAAAAGCCCGGCATCATCACCGTGCCTCCTATGAATTACATCGCTGTGCGAGGCAGCGGTAATCCAAACGCAGAAGACGGGGCCTATAAGCAGGCAATCGGCGTACTCTATGCCATAGCCTACACCATCAAGATGAGCTACAAAGGCGACCACAAAATAGATGGTTTCTTCCAGTATGTGGTGCCCCCGCTTGAAGGATTCTGGTGGCAGGAAGGCGTTGCTGGTGTCGATTATTCGCATAAAGACACGTTCAATTGGATATCTGTCATCAGGCTACCTGATTTCGCAACACCAGAAGTATTCGCGTGGGCGCTTGCTGAAGTTGAACGCAAGAAGAAACTCGATTGCTCGACTGCGGAATTTCTCACTATCGATGAGGGGTTATGTGTGCAGGTATTGCATCTTGGACCCTACGATGACGAGCCGACATCTATCGCAATCATGGATGCCTACGCCACAGAGCAAGGCTTTGAGCTCGATTTCAGCGATACGCGCTTGCATCACGAGATTTATCTTTCAGACCCGCGCAAGTCGGCTCCGGAAAAGCAGAAGACCGTTTTGCGCCATCCCATCCGAAAAAGAACCACTGATTAAACGGGTTCTACACGACACTACCTAAACGGGTTCTACACGACACCGCCGCTGCGTTTTAGATTATCGAATCCATGCCGGAATACAGGTGCTCGTGCGCAAGCTCTATCAACCTATCGAGAGGGATCTGCTTTCCGCAGGCAATCCACTGATGGTATAGGTGGAATTGGTTTCTGACCACGAAGGAATCCATCACTTTCGCCTCTTGGTGATCTAGATAACCCGCAACGCCAAGGCATTTGCAGTTCGCATCCACGGTGCACTGCAAAATCCTGTCAGCGTATTCTCGATAGCCGTCTTGGCTCATCAGCCGGTCCACGAAAAGGTCCTGTTCTGCGAAGTACTCGAAAAACGTCTTGTTGACGTCATCGTTGCTTACAGGCGTTTGAAGAGCAGCAAGCGCCTGCGCATAACCGTCGCAAACCTCCCCCACCGTGTCGTCGAACAAATCTTCAATGCAGGTGAAATGCAAGTAAAAAGTCTTACGGCTCACTCCTGCACACTCGGCCACTTTGCTGACCGTGATGCCGCGATCTTCTTGATTGCAAATCATGTTTTCGAAAGCAGTTTTGATGGCCTTGCGCGTTCGCTGCGCCCGTAAACCGGTTTGCCTATTGCCGTCAGTCATCAAATCTCTTCCCTAGAAAATCTCTCTGCATCGCTGTGAGCCTGTAGTTTTCGCAATTGCCGATACGGCGTCAACACATATGCTCTATGCTTGTCGGCGCAAATTACTCGGCCTAAATTTTATCACAGCGACTACGCTTTACGCCGCCACGCATCGACATAACGTAGCCACGATACAGATGCGACTCGCAACGAATCTCACCATGCTCATCGCAATACTCGCCGCACCGCCTACCGTCGTCCTTAGCACTGCAAGGCCCAAAATACCCACTTTTCCAAAAGGTGTATCTATATTCACACCCCTGAAATTATTGGGCATTCAAAATACTTTTCCGCCCATCAATAATACTTGTAGGGGAGCTGAATTGCATGCAAAAGAGCTTGTCGCAGATGTGTTTACCTCGGGAAATTCGCCGCAAAAGCATTCACACGCAGGCGTTAGTCGCTCGATTCTAGCTCGCACTATCATTCACAAGGAACCAATTGAAGGGGGTATTGCCTTGGAAACCACGAAGGATCAAGGAGCTTCGAACAGGTGGCTGGTTTTCGTAGTCACGCTTCTTGGCTGCATGTGCATTTTCATGTCGCTGTACAAAGTAACCGGCACTATGTCGTTCATCAAGTCGGAATGGGGCTTAAACGTCACATCGGCCGGCATGCTGATGAGCTCTCCCGCCATGGCCACGCTTATCGTGTCGCTCCCGGCAGGGTCGCTCATCCGCAAATTCGGACCGCGCAAAATGTTCTTGTTCGCACTCATCAATGGCATGGTCTTCAACGCCGCCGGTGCGTTCGCAGGTGATTTCAACATGCTTGCCATCACCCGGTTTTTGGAAGGCATCAGCACGGCGTTCGCGCTTATCGCGCCGCCAGTTATATACACCCAGATTTTCCCCGCTGAAAAACGCGGCCTACCCATGTCCATTTGGAGTTGCGCCATGGTGCTGGGCACATGGGTTATCCTAAACGCAGAGAACCTCATCACACCCGTTTTCGGCTGGCACGCCAACTGGTGGGCTGTCGTGATTTTCTACGCAATCGCTTTCGTGCTGAACTTCTTCTTCCTGAAACTTCCGAAACACGATTCCGGTAGCGGCTCAAATCAAGGCAAGGCGCAGCAGAAAACGAAGGGCGGCTGGGGCCAGTGCCTGAAAAACCCTGCGCTCATCTGCCTGTGCATCATCCTGTTCGCCGTATCCTTCGGCCTGAAGGTCTACACCGCTTACTATCCCACCTACCTGCAAAGCGTGTTCGGCCTAACATCGGCTGTGGCAAATTCCGTGTCCACCGTGCACACCTACGAGGGCGTTATCATAGGCCTGACCTTCGGATTTGTCATGAACAAGGTAGCCAACAAAAATCACCCGAAACTGTTGTTGTTCGCATGCGTGTGCGCCATGATTGGTTTCTCGCTGATGTGGGAAATGCCCAACGTGGTACTGGGTGTGGTGGCTATCATCATCGGTTGCCTAGGCTCCAAATGCGCTAACCCGCTGTGCCGCAACCTAGTGCCCAACGCCGTATCGGCAGCCGCACTGGTTCCCATCGGCATGAGCTGCCTATCTTTTTGCAGCGGCGCCTCGGGGATTCTGGCACCCATGATTTCCGGTGCCGTGGTAGATGCCACTGGCAGCTGGGCCGCAGTTGCCGTGGTCACAGGAGTCACCGGCCTTATCGCCGTCATCGCCGGCATCGTGGTCATAAAAACCATGCCGAAAAGCAAGTTCCCTGAAACAGAAAACTAACTGCATCATGCGTCAAAGGACCGGATCGTTTGACGCATGCTCGCAATACAAGCGGCATCAAAGAAAAGTAGTATCTAAGCTCGGGACATCATTCGCAAGAGAAAGCAGGCAAAAAATGGGACAGCCCAGCGTATTTCCAACCGGAACCACAATCTATGACCCTACGAAATGTCAGAGCGGCTACACGCTGTACGAAGGCAAGCGGCAAGGTGCTATCCTCATCGACATGAACGGCAAAGTGGTTCGCCATTGGAAGGATTTCCAAGGCATGCCCAACAAAATGCTGAGGGGCGGCCATCTATTCGGCAGCATGGGCACGCGCGATCGCGATGCGGCTTACCAGGATCACGAGACCCTAGCCGAAGTCGATTGGGACGGCAACGTGGAATGGACCTTCAATCACAACGAGCTCGTAAACGATGAGGACACAGGCGAGCATTGGGTGGCGCGCCAGCACCATGACTACCAGATTAAAGGCAACCCCGTGGGCTATCCGGTACCCGGCCAGGACGCGAAGCACGACTTCAACAAAGTGCTGCTGCTCACCCACACCGACGTGCGCAAGCCCAAGATTTCTCCGCAACTGCTGCTAGAAGATCGCCTGATTGAAGTGGACCGCGAAGGCAACTTGCTTTGGGAGTGGAAGATGCTCGACCACTTCAACGAGTTCAATCTGACGGAAGCCCAGAAAAACGTGATGTTCCGCAATCCGAACACACAGGATGCCGGTGCTGAAGGCGAAGGCGACATCTTCCATGTGAACTGCGCCAGCTACCTAGGGCCGAACCATTGGTTCAACGAAGGCGATAAGCGTTTCGCCCCGGACAACATTATCATGGATTCGCGCGAAGCAAACATCATGTGGATTATCAGCCATGAAACAGGTAAAGTGGTGTGGCAGATAGGTCCCGACTTCACGCAGACCCGCGAGTTGCGCATGTTCGGCTGCCTCGTGGGCATGCACCATTCGCATATGATTCCCGAAGGGCTGCCAGGTGCTGGCAACATCATGGTCTACGACAACGGCGGTTGGGCTGGATACGGGCTGCCGTCCCAAACGTCCAAGATTGGCCTGAAGTCCGATCGTCGCGACGGTTCGCGCGTCGTGGAATTCGATCCCACCACCATGAAAATCGTCTGGCAATGCGATTCTTCCACACTTGGCTGGGTCACACCGTTTACCACCCATTACTTCTATTCCCCGCTGACCAGTGACGCGCAGCGCCTAGAAAACGGCAACACGTTCATCTGCGAAGGGACCACGGGCCGCTTCATGGAAGTAACCCCCGATGGCGAGCTTGTATGGGAGTACCTATACCCTTACGTGAAGCCCGGTGTTATCTACCGCGCCTACCGCATTCCCTACGATTGGATCCCCCAGCTGGATACGCCTGAGGAAATCGCTATCGCCCAAATGGACAACGCGACCTTCCAGCTGCCCGGTGCCGCTCCTTGCGATTTGGAAAGCACGGCGGTCGCCGTCGAAGGCACGAAAGGCTACGGAAAGCCTGCCGCGTTCTGCGTCGACAAACTATAAGACAGATTGACTCCCCTTCATAGCGCCCCGCCGGTAATACCCACTGGCGGGGCGCTCGCATATCAGGATATTAGGTGCACGCCGCCTGCTTGGGGAGGCCTTCGCCTGTTGGACGTGTGCCACCTACTTGGGGAGTCCATCACCTGCTGGATGCGTGTCGTCAACCCGCATCCGAATACTGGCAACATGCCACCTGCGCGCGTGGAGTATTTCCACTATAATCACCTCAACTTACGGATCACACGAAAAGGATACTATGAATATCAAGGCGATTTATTTCAGCGCATCGGGAACTACCGAGCTTGTGGCGCGAACCCTTGCAACCAACGTCGCAGATGCAGACGAAACAGCAGAATCAGACATTACCTATGTTGATGCGTTGCGCGACCGCAGCGTCGAGCCTATCGAAGTGCCGAAATCGGAGCTGGCGATTTTCGCCGTCCCCGTGTTCGCGGGACGTGTGCCGGAAGCCTGCACGCAGCAGCTGCGTAGGCTCAAAGGCGCAGGTGGACCGGCCGTATGCGTGGTGGTGTATGGCAATCGCGATTACGACGACGCCCTCATCGAGCTGTATGACATCGCACGCGAATCAGGCTTCGTGCCTATCTCCGCAGGCGCTTTCGTTGCGCATCATTCAATATTCCCGAAGGTCGCAGCAGGACGCCCCGATAAAATCGACCTGTTCGCATTGAGCGAATTCGGACACGCATGTCGCTCGGCCGCGGATGCCTTCACCGGCAACGAAATGCTTGAGGTAAAAGGGAATCGCCCTTACCTCAATCCGAAAGGCGTGCCCATGAAACCAAAGGGCGACGCGTCGTGCAATGAATGCGGCATATGTGTTTCGTTGTGCCCTGCCAAAGCCATCGACAGTTCCGACCCCCGCAAGACCGATTCCTCCCGCTGCATTTCCTGCACGGCATGCATCGCCGCATGTCCCCAGCATGCCCGCAAGTTCGGTGGCCCCATCTACAAGGTGGCGAGCGCAGTCTTCTCGCGAAAATGCGCCGCACGCAAGCAACCGGAAACCTTCCTCGCACATTAACGATCGCATTCCGGAAGTTGGTGTACTTGCACGCCCGTACAAGTGGTGTCGCGCAGGTGATCATCCCCAATCGAGTCCGATTCGGGCAGTATTGATCTGCTCGCACGGATGCCGTCGTGCTGTTTTTAGCTTTTGGCAACCCTTTTGCGATTTCAAAACAGAAAAACGCCAAGCAAACGAAGTAAAGTACGATGCTGTCGCATATAAGTCTCTCGGAATCGGCTGAAACTGGGAAAGGCGGGAAATCGGCCCCTCATAACCGCAGGTCGCAGAAGACACCCTTGGAAGGACGAAAATCGGGCTCGTACTTTACTTCGCTTAGTCGCCGTTTTCCTGTTTCGAAATCGGAAAACGCCCTGAAACCGTGGTCGCGATGGTGATTGGATGCCACGCTGGTGATTGGATGCCGCGCTGGTGTTTGGATGCCACGAAGCCCATTGAAAACACCTGACAGCCATGGGAGACGCCGCGCAGCCCATCGAAAACACCTCGCGGTCCATGGGGCTACGATCTTGGCTCGACACACAACAAAACGGCGACCCCTGCGAAGGAAGCCGCCGCTTGCATTTCCGACTCCGAAAATCTTGTCTAGGAAACTCCGACCGACCTAAAATTCACAATCAACCCGCAGGCGATTACATCCAAGGAGTCGCGGAAATCTCGTAGTTCGCATACTCAGGCGGCTTGTAAATTGAAAGTTCGAACGCCTGAGGTGCACCAACGGAAAGCGCAGTTGAAACATACGTCGTCTGGCCGTACACAATCTTGCCAGCCCCATCGCGCAGCAAGACGGTTACCGCCGGCTTCGTCGCGCTGTCATCTTCTTTATTCAGGGCGATTTGCCCCGTGAAGCTCGTGTTGCCGTACTGGCCGACAACCACGTTAGGCGCGCTTATGGTATAAAGGTCGCTGCGCGTGTCAGTGGTTTTCTTCCAATTGCGATCGTCTACGGAAATAGTGAATTCGACCGTCGTAGGCGGTGTGCCGTTACCCGCTTGGCCTCCATAAGATATCGTCTCGCCGGAATATATCTTCATCATCGTTTGTTTGTCTGCAAAAATAATGCTTCCATCTGCGGCTTTACCAGTGATGCTGATGACTGGATATTGTGCCATATAGTTGTTGTTCGGATTGCTCATCTTGAAACCGTACTTCACATAACCGCTTGAAGTTACCGAATAACCCGTTTCATCAAGCGTTAGATTGGTTGGCGACGACGTATCCGCAGCGCTTTTGGTGGAACTCGTTTCGCCGCCTGAACCGCTCGAGCTAGAACTGGAGCACCCCAGAAAACACAACGACAGAGCCAGCACGGCAATAATCGCACATGCCTTTTTCATTGCTGAAACTTTTATGATGTTAGTTTTCATTGTCCCTCATTCCTTTCTGCATTTTTGAATTTCCTAGCAGGGAAAGGATACAATGTGCAACGACTTCATGTGTCCCACCATCGGGACAGACAAAATTCTGTCGAATTGTCCTGAGCGAGTAGCGACATAAAGGGCTTGCCGGCGCGCTTCGTCGTGAGCGGGGGTGCAAGCAAACGAAAACACCCCCTCGCCTACAGTCGAGAGAGCGCTCGTTTGAAAAGTCGAATCGAGCCGCCGGGACAGACGGCTCGATTCGTAAGGGTGTGTAGCTGGCTGCCAGATGAAAGGCCCTATAGCTTTGCGTCCCAGGCTTTCACCTGGTTTGCCTTGGATCACCCGGTTCTTGAAAAAAGAAGGTCGGTCGAGTTCTTCCTTCAAGAACCGCAGCTGGCTGCCATTCTACAGGCCCTATAGCTTTGCGTCCCGGGCTTTCACCCGGTTTGCCAAGTAAAGCTTGTCGCCAACAATTACTTGTAGGATGAATTGGCGGCAAACCATAGGTATATTTTATTCCCCCCTAAAACGGTCTGTCAACGACACTCTTACACAAACCTTCGTTTGCTAATGTGCTTGAGCAGGTTTGAGCGTATCGAAACTTTCCAATGTAACCGCAACACGAGGCGCAACGTTTCATATTCAGCTCAACAGGTGCGCTTAATCTTGATGGCATCTGCATAGTGATACTTGACAATACTTTTATGGATTTCTATTATCCATAGATATATTTCATCTACGTAAGGAGTTCCCAGAATGTCTTTGGAGATAGTTCTTCTAGGCGGAAATGGCTACATCGGACGGGAAGTCACCCGCCAGTGGCTCGCCCACGATTTAACCGCTCATTTCACCGTGGTTTCACGCAGCGGGAAAAACACGTTCGCCAGCACACGCGTTTCCAATGTGGCTGCCGATGTGACCGATGCCGATGCTCTGCTGAAAGCGCTTCCCAACAAGGTCGATTGCATCGTGTGCCTGG
Organism: Actinomycetes bacterium; assembly: GCA_023394615.1. Classification (GTDB taxonomy): domain Bacteria; phylum Actinomycetota; class Coriobacteriia; order Coriobacteriales; family Eggerthellaceae; genus JAEXAI01. Next base: position 48,637 of record JAEXAI010000006.1, read on the forward strand.
TCGGCGGCCTGGGTGGCGCCGACGCGAACGTCGCACCCGTGCAATCGATGCTGAAAGTTGCGAAATCCCTCAAGGTCCCAGCAGTGGGTTACGTGGGCGGCAAGATGGGCGACAATAGTTTCGTGGCTGCCAAAGCGCTTGCTTGCAAGATGGTTCGAGCAAGCGGCATTAGAGCCGTCATCGTCGAGCCGACGCTTGTCTACGGCGCTGGCAGATCAGACAAGTTTGCTAAAATGGTGCCGTTGCTGAAATTTGCCGGCTTATTCAACAAGAACGTTCGTCCCGTGAAAGTGGAAGACGTGGCCTCGCAGCTCGTCAACGGATTGGCTTAAGACTAGGAGTCTCACATGAAAGTGAACCGCAGCGTCGAGCACGCGGTGTTAGCCGTGCTGATGATGGCCGTGCAGCAGGGGCACACTCCGCTGAAAAGCCATACGATGTCGCAGGTGATGGGCGTATCCGACTCGTATCTGAAAAAGACCTTGCGCAAGCTCGCCGTTGCAGGCATCGTGGAATCATCGGCTAGCAAGGAAGGCGGTTACACGCTCGCCCGTCCCGTCAGCGACATCACCCTAGGGGATATATACCGAGCGCTTGAGCCAGATGGCTTTTCCTTTCGATCATCCCCCTTGTCTGAAGCGGTCTTTCCCGACGGCGGCGAGCACATAACCGAAAGCGTCGTGAAAGTTTCCACAACGTTCGAAGAGGGCTATACCGCATTCCTATCCGTGCTGGATAACTGCCCGCTATCGTCCCTGCTTGAAGAAGGTGTGTGGCAAAACGGCGTGATGAGTTGGGTTGAACGTGCGAACCGCACCGAACGCGCAAGCGTTATTCAACGTGCATGAAAGCCTCGTGTCCCTAGCTACACGTGTGCCCTAGATGGCAAATCCAGGGCACAGGCAAACTTCTAAAAACGCGTCGAACGACACGCGCTACTGACACGCATTTAAAAACGTGTCAAACGACCCGTCCTACTGACACATTTTAGGACAGGGGCAAGCCGCAGGGGGCGTAATCGCGCTTGGTGATAGTGCGGTCGATGTTGATGTGGTCGTAGAACAGATAGCCACCAGCGATGTTCACGCAGTCGTAACCCAGCTGCGACAAGATGCGGCAGGCGATGTAGCTGCGCAGGCCAGTGGTGCAATGCACCAGCAGCAGCTTGCCATCTTTCGGCACTTCTTCAATGCGCTCACGCAGACTGTCCAGCGGAATGTGCTGAGCGCCCTCGATATGACCCTTCGAACGCTCCCTGTCGGTGCGTACATCCAGTATATGCGCATCTTCGCAGGCCAACGCTTCGTCCCACGACATCTGCTTCACGAGGCCAGTCAAAATGTCCTGAATCATGTAGCCAGCCATGTTCACGGGATCCTTCGCAGCTGAATACGGCGGAGCATACGTTAAATCCAGTTCGGTCAAATCGTCGGCAGTCATGTTTGCGCGCATGGCCGTCGCAACAACATCGATGCGCTTTTCCACCCCATCGCGACCGATAGCCTGTGCACCCAGAATGCGACCCGTCGGCTTTTCGAACACCACTTTCAAAGAAATGGCACTGGCCTTCGGGTAGTACGTGGCATGATTGGCGGGCGACAGAAGCACATAGCCGTAGTCGATTCCGGCAGCTTCAGCAGCCTCGCAGGTAATACCGGTAGAGGCCACGGTCTCTTCGAACAGCTTCATAACCGAAGAGCCCTGTGAACCGGCAAAACGACTGTCGATGCCAGCAATGTTGTCAGCAGCGATACGGCCCTGCTTGTTCGCAGGACCAGCCAACGCAATGAGCGCAGGCTCATGAGTGGCAACGCTTTCCACTTCCACAGCATCGCCTACAGCATAGATATCAGGGTCGCTGGTGCGCATGTGGTCGTCGGTCTTGATGGACCCGCGCATGCCCAGCTCCAACCCGGCATCGCTTGCCAGAGTGCTTTCAGGAAGAACGCCGATAGCCATGATTGCAAAATCAGACTTGATGGGATCGCGCCCCTCAACGAGCGTGCTGATGGAATCCGCATCGCTCTCAAAGCCCGTGACCAGCGAATTCAAATGCAAACGCACGCCGTTGCTGCGAATTTGATAATGAATCATCGACGTCATGTCTGCATCGAAAGTGGGCATGACATGCGGGTCGCGCTGCACGATGGTCACATCGATACCGCGCTCGGAAAGGTTCTCGGCCATTTCCATGCCAATGAATCCAGCACCGATAATCGTCGCGGTATCAGGTTTATTCTGCTCGATGTAATCGGAAATCGCATACGTGTCTTCAACTGTGCGCAGCGTGAACAGACGATCGGAATCAATGCCGGGAATCTTGGGCATGATAGCATGGGCACCAGGGGAAAGCACCAGCTTGTCGTAGGGCAGGCTGTACTCGCTGCCGTCATCCAAACGACGCACGGCAACAGTCTTCGCTTTACGGTCGATGGCGGTAACCTCGTTTTTCACGCGCACGTCGATGTTGAAACGTTCGCGAAAGCTCTCGGGCGTCTGCAATGTCAGCTTCTCGCGGTCGGTGATCACGCCGCCCACGTAGTAAGGAAGACCACAGTTCGCATAGCTCACATACCCAGTCCGCTCAAGAACGATGATGTTCGCTTGCTCATCCAAGCGCCGCAAACGAGCTGCCGCCGTTGCTCCACCTGCAACACCACCGATAATGACCACGTTCATTTTCTGCCTCGCTTTCAAGGGAGCGCAGCGCGCTCGATCGACGCCGAATTGGTTTTTGCATCTGCTCTATTATAGTGAGGAGTTATGGAAGACGCGCGTTAATCTTTCGGTCTGTTGCGTGAACGGCATAATCGGAAGGCGCACATCACTCGTGGCAAAGCCCGCAATAGGATGGCATGTGTCACTTGTGGCAAACGGCATAATCGGAAGGCGCACATCACTCGTGGCAAAGCCCGCAATAATTCAGATAGCGAATCAGACCTATTCATGTCGCTAGCGCAACAGATCAGTTGCGAGCTGCAATCTGCGCCTCGAGCGTGTCGTAGAGCTTCTGGGGGTCGATAGGTTTGGCCAGATGCGCATTCATGCCTGCTTTCAGGCTTTCGCGGGCATCTTCGTCGAAAGCATTCGCAGAAAAGGCGATGATGGGTATTTCTGCCGCATCGTCCCTGTTCAGTTGCCTTATGGCCCGAGCGGCGCTCAGCCCGTCCATACGTGGCATACGAATGTCCATCAATATGGCATCGTAGTGCCGAAGAGGTGATGCCTCGAATGCATCCACGCCAGCCTGACCATCCTCTACAACATCGACTATGCAACCTTTCACTTTCAAAAGTCTCTGACATATGGTTGCGTTGATGCGGTTGTCCTCGCACAAAAGAATATGACGTTCCGACAAATCCACCTTCGCGTCAGCAGGCCTTTGGGAGGCTCTCGCCTTCTTTTCCTCTTCAGCCGTCGTCCGGCGATACTGATGCGGCATGATGATAGTGAATTTCGACCCAACGCCAAGTTCGCTTTCGACCGTGATATCCCCGCCCATGGCTTGTGCAATCTTGCGCGCGAGCGGCAACCCCAATCCGGTGCCTTTTTGTTGGACGTAGCCTGAAGATACCTCACGCGCGAAAGGCTCGAAAACGTGAGGTAGAAAACCCTCACTCATCCCGATGCCATCGTCTTGCACCACAATGACCTCGGTCGATGTGGTCTCATCGTGTCTCAGATTGCTGAACGTCATTTTCACATGCCCGCCTTCGGGTGTGTACTTGTATGCATTGTTCAGCAGATTCATAAACATACGCTGCGTTTTGGAAACGTCGACGTAGTACTGAATGTGATTAAGAGTTCTGCAATCGGGCCCCTCAAATAAGATGTGCTTTTCCTTGAATTCGGGCTTTACCATTTCCATGCAGGGCATGAGAACATCTTTCGGCGACACCCACGCGGGATCAAGATTGAACTTACCGCTTTCAATAAGGCTCATATCGAGAATGTCGTTTATGATGCTGAGCAGGTAATCGCTGGAGTCCTCTATACGCTTCAAGTCTTCCTTGACCGCTTCCGCGTCATCGGTTTCGTCCAAAGCAAGTCGCGTCATACCGATGATGGCATTCATAGGCGTACGGATGTCGTGGCTCATATTCGACAGGAATTCGCTTTTGGCCTGCATAGCCGCTTTGGTTTCGATGAGCGCTTTTTGCAGTATGCGTTTCTGTTCCTGCTCTTCTTCATAAACATCAGTGATATCGCGACCGACGAGAACGATGTCCTCACGAGCCTCATCCAAGTAGAACGCACGCACTTTTTTCCTGCGGATTATGCCATCGGCCCGCACAAGACGGAACGTGACCGAAACCTCCGGGTTCTGCTCAAGGCTTTCGGCAAGCGCCTCCCGACTCAGGAATCGACTTGATTCCTGCGTGCCGTCGGTCAAAATAGCATGCGAAGTACTATCGATTCTGCCAACTGAAGAATCGTAATCGAAGCCCTCCTTGCCTTTGACTAAAGACGCATCGTAGGTATTTCCCGTATGGAGCATCCGCGCTTCGCCGCTCGGTATGCTCAGTAGCGATACGAAATCAGCTTCTCCACTCAAAGCAGCTTGCGATGCGAGCACACTCTTCTTCTGATCATCGATGTCTTTTACAAAAACATCCACAATTGTGTCGCCGGTCTCAGCATCGGTGTCCTTCATGCTGCTTGCCCTCATCCATCGCAGGCATCCGTCGTGTGTGCGCAGGCGAAACTCCAGCGTCTGCTCCATTAGCTCCCCGTCGAATAGATCGGCGTTTCTCTGCGCCTCGACGAAAGCGATTATATTCGCGTAATCTTCCTTGCGGCCCAGCTTCCCTATCATCTTGGCGCAATCACTGCCATTAGTTCCCGGAGGAATCGAGAATCCTTGCTTGAGGCTCGTTTTGAAATCGATAAGATAATCTTTTGTGTCATTGAAGACCAGAATGACCACGCTATCCCGCTCAAGCAGTTCGCTTTGGCGTAAGCGCTCGCGATACTGAATGGTCACATCGGCATCGTATTCCATCAAAGCCCTGTGTCCGCCCCAGGTAGTCATAATGCTGCGCACTCGCAAATAGGTCCCGAATTCGGGAAAGAACTCCACCGACTCTCTGGTCTCCCCCATAGACAGAACACGCGCCGCGCATCCCTCACACGCACATGAGCCCCCTCGAATGTACTTGTAGCATTTCTTGCCTACGTACTGATCGCTCTCTATATGCATCATTTTCCGCAGTGCTTTGTTTACATACAGCACTTCGTGCGTATCCACATCGCACACGGCAATGCCGATAATGGACTCTTCTGCGATGCGTTGATACAAAATGCTCTGTTCTGTTGGTGTAGTGAACACGCAGTAGTACACCGGGCAGCCATCCTCTTCGCGCATTTTTGTAGCGGCAAGGTGCAGCCACTTCGTATTGCCGTTTTTCTGCAGATAGCGCATGGTGATATTCACTGGGTCGCCTGATTGCGCACAATGCTGAATCATCTCAACAAGTTCAGGGTAATCCGTCGGGTGAATAATCTGCTTCAGAAAACCAGGACGGTTAAACGACGCAATCAGCTCAGAGCGATCCCACCCCGTATTCTGCGCGCCCAGCTCGTTTACGTACTGGCACTCAAGGTGTTTTCCTACTTTGAAGATAGCGACGCCACCGGGAAGGTTGTTCAGAAGACCCTCTATCATGACGGAGTTTTCGTGCTCGTCGGTCACGTCTAGGTAGTTGTTATACAGCATCATGTGGCCGTTTTCTGCTTTGATTGAAACGGTCACACGAACCCATATCCAGCCATTGGATCCGCAACGCAAGCGAAACGTGTCGTTTACCACTTCCCCAACCTTGAAATCCTGCATTCTGGCGCGCACTCGCTCTACATCGTCGGGGTGCACACCTGCACACGAGTCCTTTCGATAGAGCTCCATGCTCTGCTCAAAGGTCATCTGCGTCATATCGAGGAAAGCCCTATTCATGAAAACGGGCTCCGAAGTGCCGTCGTCGTTTACCTGCATTTTCACCAAACCGCCGGACACATTGTTCATCGCATCTTGGGAATGCTCGTTTTCCGCCCGTATTGCCGCATCGAAGCTTTTTTGCGCAGTGATATCTTGCAGGAAACACAGAATGCTGCTGCGACCGTCCAGCACTATGTCTTTTGCTGAAATGGAAACCCAGCGGCTATCGCCGGACTTTCGCGCTATACAGCATTGCCTATTCGAGCTGCCACGCAGAGCAGACACACCGAGCGCATCGCCATAAGGAAAAGGAAGGGGCGCACTATCGCCTGTCAGACAGCCCGCAGTGGCGTCCGCAATCTCGCCGGAAGGAGCACTGGGTTTTGCTGGTTGGTCATTGCCTGCAATGGTCAAAGCATATTCATCGGGCGTATAGCCGACAGCTCGATAGAATTCGTCGTTTGCGAAAAGCAGCACATCGGTGCCATCGAGAGCAAACGCAGCAACAGCGCAAGGGATGTCGGCATAGTAGTCCGCAAGCTGTTCTACGCTGAATTCTTTCTGCCGAATCATACTCAAGAAACAGCCCGCCTTTGAAACATCGCATATCTCTTATGGGGTTATTATACAGTACCTGTTTCGCTAAAAGGACCCTATTTAGACTTGTTCGAGCGCGGATGCGTTTAGTTGCGTATAGTGCAAACCGCAAGCGAACTGCACGAAACCCATGATGCAAAAGACGACGGAAAGTGGATTCACACCAAGCACCCAGACTTCCATAGCAGTAAAGGCCGATATGATCAATCCCATTCTCCCAAAGGCGAAAGCATGCCCATGCCGCCGCCCAGTATCGCGCCGAATCCCATGAAGAAAGACCACGCCAGCATAACCCTGCGCCAAAGCTTCTCGCTACTCTCGGTTACCGTCATGCGTCCTCTTCCCCCGCCTTTAGTTTTTCCATGCTGAGTATTGTATCGCACGCACAAGAATATATCGCAGCAGCCTGCGCCACTGTAACCCCCCAAGCTTCGGATACCCTTTTTCAACGCATCCAGCCCTATTTCCACAACAGCAATGCTATGATAAGAAAACCGTTTTACCTATAATCCTTGCCACTGATCATTCTTTAGGATAAGGGGGGCTCACAATGGGTAACAGTTCACCGAATCGTACAGACGATGAACCTCCCCGCACTGCCAACGAGCCCTCGCAGCAGGAATCGACCAACTATTGGCAGCAGCGATACCAGCTGGTGATGGAAGAAACGGGCGCCACTTTGTTCGAGTGGAATCTACTTGATGGATCTTTTGAGTGCAGTGACTCCTTCTACAAGTACGAGTTCAGCAAAGTTGACCCCTCTGCAGTTCTTACAAATTCAGGGCCGCTCGACACCGTGCACCCCGACGACCTCCCCCTTCTGTTTCGTTTCTTCCAAGACACGGAAACCAAGCCAAAAGCTACGGTGAACCTGCGTCTGAAAATGACGGACGGCACGTATCGTCAGAGCCGGATGACAGGCATTTTCCCACAAGAAGAAGATGGACAGAGAATCCGCGTTATCGGCGTCATCATCGACATCGAAGAGGAAACGCAGAAGGCCATTGTAGAGGAAAGCCTGCTCGATGCGATTCCCGGAGGCGTCGCGATTTTTCGTATCATGGATGCGGAGCCGTTTCTGGAATGCCAGTACTTCAGTGACGGGTTCGCCCGCATGTCGAATCGCACGCGCGAAGAGCTCGATGAACTATTGCGAGCCAAAACACCGCTGACCGACGTGGTTCTCCCAGCCGATAGGGAGCGATTCATTTCCGAATGGCGCGAAAAGTCAAAGACAGGCGAGCCGATAAATCTTATGTACAGGTGTAGAGCCAAAGAAGGCCACGTCTATTGGACTCACATGTCTGCCACCCACATTCGCGAAGACGATGGCTGCCCTGTGTACTACGCCGTGTTCTCCGAACCTAGCACCGAGACGCTGCTGTATCGCACCCTTATGGAAGAATCCTCGATTGCCACTATCGTTGCAGAGAAATCCAACCGGCGTATCTTGTTCGTGAATCCTGCATGGAAAAAGCTGGAAGGCATCGATGTCGACAGAAAGGTAATCGGCAAAATGCTGCCTCCGCTGATTCGCAAAGACAGGCATATTTTCACCGAAGCCCAAACCCGCGATTTACCGACGGACCACCTGCAAACCTACCACATCAGGCAGGAAGACGGCCGCTGCCTGTTTGTGCAGGGGCGCTCTATTCGATGGAACGAGCGGGACGCTTACATCCTGTTCATCATAAACGAGACCGATCAGGTATTGCAAAACGAAAGGCTGGAGAGCAGCCGCGCACTTCTTGACGCGGCAATGAAAAACGCCAACGTCAGCGCATGGGAATTGGATATAGAAAAACACCAGATCACGCAGACGCCGCTGTCCCAAGTGATTCATGGTTTCAACCTCGTCGTACCAAACGTCCCCGAGGCGCTTCTGCAGAATTCCTCTATCAGCCCAGCGACTTCCGGGGAATTGAAGCGACTGTATAAGGAAGTCTACCAAGGGAAATCATCACAGGCCGATATACAGTTCCGCGACCCGCATACCGGGAAGTATTTTTGGGAGCGCATATTCTACAAACCGGTTTTCAACGACAACGGTAAGCTCGTGCGCGCCATCGGCACATCTTTGAACATCGAAAAGGAAATGGAGCGCAAGCAGCGCTACGATGAGCAGATGAAGCTCAGCCGAGCTGTGGCCGGGGCCTCTGTCGCCACGGTGTACATCAACCTGACGACCAACGCGGTTTCCGAAATGCACAGCGACAACCCAGATATTTTGGCGGCGCTGCAAAGTGGGACGGCCGACCAGATTCATCATGCCATGAGCCTTCTGATTCCAAAAGGTAAAGCACGCGATGATTTCAATCGACTGCACGGCCCAGACGCCATGCGAAAAGCCTACCGTCGCGGAGAGACCGGCGGCAGCATCTGCCATACCTTCACCGTTTTGCCGGGCTGGTTCGAAAGCAGCTACAGCTTTATTCAGAATCCGGACACTGATGAAGTCGATGCGGTATGTATCACGCGTGACGTCAGCGCAGAAAAGCAAGCTGAACTTGTGATAAACACGTTGATTGACGTTGACTACGACCGCATTTTCACACTGGACGTGCATAGCGGCGAGGCGCGCCCCCTTCTTTTGTACAAGTACGAGGGACTGAATCGGAAGGACCAAAGCGAAAATATCGCGGACGAACTTCGCTCTTACCCCGGCGATGAAGAATACACGCAACGGGTGACTCGCGAAAACAGCACCGCGTACATACAGCAGCAGCTGAAGAGCAAGCAGCTTTACACAACCGACTTTTTCGTGCAGCATGAAGGCAAAACATTTCGCAAACGAGCCATGTACTGTTATCTGAACGAAGATCGCAGGACGATTCTGGGAACCGTGCAAGACTACACGAAATCCTACGAAAAGGAAGAGCATCTGCAGCGCATTCTGGAAAAAGCACTCGACGATGCGAAAAGCGCCAACAGAGCGAAATCTGACTATCTTTCCAACATGAGCCACGAGATTCGCACGCCTATGAACGCTATCATCGGTATGACCAAGTTGGCCGAAGACGCGGTTTTGGAAGACGACGCATCGGCGACCGAGTATCTGAAGCAAATCGATTTTTCGAGCGAATACCTGCTGGGCATCTTGAACGATATTTTGGACATGAGCCGAATTGAGAACAACAAATTCAAACTCGTTCCTCAATGGATTGACGGCAGAGAAGCAGTCCGCTCTTGCATAACTATGGTGGAACCGCTCATGGCGAAAAAGAACATCGCCTTCATCCATCCGAAGCTCAATGTGCCCTCGCAAGATTTCGAACTGTATATGGACAAGCTGCGCGTGAAACAGATACTGATGAACCTGCTGAACAATGCGGCGAAATTCACTCAAGATGGCGGACGTGTGGAACTAGAGATTCGCAACATCTTATGTACTGATGATTCTTGCACCGACGAAATCATCGTACGCGACAACGGTTGCGGCATGAGCCGCGAGTTCCTCACCCATGTTTTCGAGACGTTCTCGCAAGAGCGCAACGAGTTTTCCGACAAAGTGCAGGGCACTGGCTTAGGGCTTGCGTTAACCCGGAAAATCGTTGAAGCCATGGGCGGCACGATTCGCATCGAAAGTGAGCTGAATCAAGGCACTACGGTTTTCGTGCGACTTCCCTATAAATGCCGTCCTTGCGAAAAGCACGATGACAGCCGCAAACCGCATTCCTTTGACAAGGCGATTCTTGCCGGAAAACAGGTATTGCTGTGCGAAGATCAACCGCTCAACTCAATCATCGCCGGAAAGCTGTTGGAAAAACAAGGCATGAAAGTGGACATTGCGACCAATGGCTACGAGGGATTGAAAACGTTTCTTTCCAAACCGGAATTCACTTACGCCGCCGTTTTGATGGACATACGCATGCCTGTGATGAACGGCTTGGAGGCCGCACGTAAAATCAGATTGTTGAACAGGAAAGACGCGAGGACTATCCCGATTATAGCCATGACAGCAAATGCCTTCGAAGAAGACAAACAAGCCAGCTACGATGCCGGCATGAACGCACATCTTTTCAAACCTGTTCAACCCGAAGCGCTATACGAGACGCTGGCAAAGCTGATTGACGCGCGAACCAAAAAGAAATGAACCGAGTATTCTCATAGGCGCCGAGAGGGCAGGAGTATTATCTTCACGTGCGAAAAAGCGCTGCTGACATATTAAAAATCGAGAAGGCTCCCGGCTCTCAGCTGCTGCGACTGCTGCTCGCTTTCATCCTCTCCTTCTGCCTTGCCGGATCCATTGGCTACACCGGCATTTCCGATTTTGACCGCCTTGCCGCATCTTCCGCATCTTCCGCCGACCTTTCCGCGACGCGCTCTGCCTCCGTCGCTTATGCCGATACCGCCTCAGCATCCAGTGCAGTTTCCACGTCGCAAGCCGGTACCGCGACAGGCCAGGCCGATTCCAGCCTGGGTAGCATCTCGCTCGACAGCATCCCTGCTTACTCGGGCTCCCCCGCCGTTGCCGTGAATAACGACCAGCCCGCTTTCACCGACGCCCAACTATCCTCGACCACCGGGGAATCATACGCCGCCCTCGATTCGCTGGGACGCGCCACGTACGCATGCGCTCGCGTAGGCACCGATACCATGCCCACCGAAAAACGCGGCTCGATAGGCATGGTCCGCCCCACCGGATGGCACCTGGTGAAATACGATTTCGTAGACGGGAAATATCTCTACAACCGCTGCCACCTTATCGGATACCAGCTGACCGGCGAAAATGCCAACACATCTAACCTGATCACGGGCACGCGCTACTTAAATGTGCAGGGCATGCTGCCCTACGAGAACAAAATCGACGACTATGTGGATGCCACCGGCAACCACGTGCTCTATCGCGTCACAGCCATATACGATGGCAGCAACCTGCTGGCAAGCGGCGTGCATATGGAAGCGGAATCCGTGGAAGACGGCGGTGCTGGCGTGAAGTTTAACGTTTATGCCTACGACGTGCAGCCCGGCGTGAGCATCGATTATGCCACGGGTGAAAGCACACAAGGCACTACCGCCGCTGAACCTACGGTCGACACGACGCAATACGCCTACATACTGAACACCAACAGCAAGGTCATCCACCGACCGGGTTGCTCATCGGTAGCGCAAATGAGCGACAAGAACAAGCAAGGTTTCAACGGCACGCTGGCACAAGCGCAGGCGCAAGGCTATAAGCCCTGCTCTCGCTGCAATCCCACCTAGAATTGCGCCGCTTGGATGCGCGCTTTGCACCTTCGGCGCAATACGCTCGCACCGCGCCCAGCTCCACGGGTCCGGCACGCCGCTTGGCCGCACGCTCAGCTCCACGGGTCCGGCACGGCGCTCTTCCGCACTCGACTCTACTGTTCGTAGGTTTCTTTCACCCTCGTTTGCGTTTATGCTCTTCGCATGGCATAAACGTGCCCAATCAAGCGCCATCAAAAGACTGGCGCACTCGGCACACAGACACAAGGGACAACCATGAGCTACATCACCGCACAAACCATAAAGAACCTGCGCGAAGGCAAGCATCTGACGCAAACCCAACTTGCTGACCGCTTGACCGTAAGCGACAAAACCATATCGAAATGGGAAACCGGACGAGGTCTGCCCGACATCACTTTGCTGGAACCTCTGGCTGCGGCCCTCGGGGCTTCGGTGGCTGAGCTGCTTTCAGGGAATGTCGTGGAAAACCGCAACGTTGCAGCCAACATGAACCGCATGCTATTCTACGTGTGCCCAATATGCGGAAATGTTATTACCAGCGTCGGCGATGCCAGTGTCTCTTGCCACGGAATCACGTTGCCGCCGCTCGAGGCCGAACGATTCGACGCCGCCCAAACCGATGCTGCCCAACCCGATACCGGGTCTGCGAGCATCGAGCAAGCTGACACCACCCGAGCTGACGAGAACCTCCTATGCAACAAGCATGCAATGTCCGTGCAGGTCATTGACGGAGAATACTATGTGCATATAGGACACCCTATGAGCAAGGATCACCACATCTCGTTTTTGGCCTTCGTGTCCACTTCCACATTGCAGATACACAAACTCTACCCCGAACAAAGTGCTGAAGCCCGTTTCGCCATTACCGGTGCGGGCACCTTCTACGCCTACTGCAACCATCATGGCCTGTTCGCCCAGCCCGCAGAAAAATTGCGACGCTGATTCGAGCAAAAGCGCTGAAAATGGCGCGCGAACCGCAATAGGAGGCCGGGCTTTTCTTGGACCTCAAACCACATCCAGCCAAGCCGCCCGTATAGGTATCATCGCGCCTATTTTCGCCACCTGTTGCCTTTTTGCGATTTCAAAACAGAAAAACGCCGACTAAACGAAGTAAAGTACGACGCAGTCGCATATAAGTCTCGCTAAATCGGTCGAAACCGGGGAAGGCGAGTAATTGACCCCACATAACCGCAGGTCGCAGAAAGCATCCTTGGACGGACGGAAATCGGACTCGTACTTTACTTCGCTTACTTGGCGTTTTTCTGTTTCCAAATCGGAAAATGCCCTGAAACTGCGATAGAGGGACCCGTCGAGGGTGCCTCACAGCCCATGGGAAAATGCCGCAAGCGCATCGAGGGCGCCTCGCGGCCCATGGGGGAAATGCCGCAAGCGCATCAAGGGCGCCTCGCGACCTTTTCTTGACGCATGAGCTCGCGAAAGCCCCGCACGCCACTCCAATCCACCCTTCAACCGGCCGATACTGCCGCAGGCGCTAAAGCTACATTAAATGTCGTGAAACCTCTGCGTATCGGCTGTTCCATGCGGCTATAATCGGATAAAGGGTGTGATTGGTCCATGCGTGCGAGCGCATTTTGCCCATAAACTGCTTATGAGCTGCACTGAGACGTTCACGGGAAGGAAAAAGGGCCGATGGGAAACACGAAGCGTACAACGCGTCGATGCGCGCTTGTTGGCATATGCCTTTGCCTGCTCTTGTCGCTTGCCTGCGCGCTTGGAGTTCAATCGTTTTCCGCAATGCAACCCGCTCTTGCTTTCGCCGAAGATGCAGGCACAACCGCCTCTCAGGAATCCGCTGCTCAAAACGAAGAGCAATCGTCGAACCAGTCACAGACCCAAGACAATACCGCTATCAACGATGAGACATTGACCTCAGCCAAATCGCAATCCCCAGCCACTCAGCATAAAACTGTGAAAGTGGCATGGTTCAACATGCCCGACTACCAGCAAACCTCATCGGATGGCACTCGTTACGGATATGTTTTCGACTATCTGCAGATGCTTTCCCAATATACTGGCTGGGACTACGAATTCGTAGATGTCGAAGGGTTTGATGACGGCTACAACAAAGTCGCTTCGGGAGAACTCGACCTGATGGGCTGCGTGTTCTACAACGATACGCGCGCCCAGCAGGTTGATTTCCCCGAACTGGGCATCGGCATTGCCAACACGTCGCTTTACGTGAGCGAAGATAGCCCGATTGCCAGCGATGACTTCGAAAACTTCAGCGGTTTGCGTGTGGGCGTGTATTCCGAGGAAAACGCTGCTCGTCTGCAAAAATACAGCACAAGCGAGGGATTCTCGGTTGTGCCGGTTTTCTACGACAGCCCCGAAGCTGTGCGAAAGGCTGTCCTTTCAGGGGAAATTGATGCAGGCATGCAAGGCGGTTATCGCAATGACGGGCAGACACGCAGCATCGCCGTATTCGATCCCGATGAGTTCTATCTAATCACCACGAAAACCGACCCCACCTTGGTTGCCGGCCTCAACGAAGGACTTTCCCAGCTCAAGATAGACAATCCTTTTGTGGATAGCCAGCTTTTGGCAAAACACGCTCAGTCGTATGGCAAAAACGTCGTGCTCACCCGAAACGAAAGCGACTATATCTCTTCGCACGGTCCCATAAAAGTAGCCCTCAGCTCTTCGTGGGCACCGATTGAAACCTATGATGAGCGCACGCAATCATTCGCGGGCATGGTATCGCGTATATTCAACTTGATTTCCGAACGCACGGGCTTGACCTTCGAATACGTAAGGGCCTCTTCGAATGAGGATGCAGAGGAAATGCTTCGGACCGGGCAAGTGGACTTAAATGCCAGCATGGAGCACTACTATCCCGCTGCACAGGAAAAAGGTCTTCTTCTGTCCGATGTCTACCTTTCGATTCCCATGGTAGTAGCAGATTCGCCATCGAATACGGGCGAGGAAAACACTTTGGCCATACCATCATTCGTCTACTCAGCCGAGGAAATGTTCGGCAATAGCTACCGAATCACGTACTATGACACTCCACAAGATTGCTTCGATGCGATCAATACAAACAAAACCGGATTGGCTGCCGTCAATTCCTATTCAGCTGAATATCTGAAAAGCAAGACGCGCTATTCCAGCATCCAATTAGCCTCCTACAATTCCACGTTGGATTTGTGCGCAGCCATATCCAAAGATACCGATTCCACCTTGCTCTCTATTCTGGACAAGGGCATCAATTCGCTGAGCGACGCCGACAAAACCGATATCATCACGTCTGAGGCTATCGGCGCTCAGAAAATCACCATGCAGTCATTGCTTACGCGCATTCCCGTAGGTGCCGTACTGGCAATATTAGGCACGCTGGTGGCCATCATCATTGCCCTGACCCTGCTGGTGAGGTCGTACGTGAAAAACAACCGCAAGATTAGACAGTTGCTCTACAACGACTCCCTGACACCGCTGCTCAGTTATCAAGGCTTTCTGCAAAACGCAAAGTCACTGATCACCGATCACCCAGACAGGAATTACTGCGTCATATCGGTGGACGTCGATTTCTTCGGTCGCTTCAACGCAATCCAGGGCTTCAAAGCCGGAAACAAAATGCTTGACGAAATCGCAAAGACCCTCCAGAGCGATTTGGACGAAGACGAGATTGCGGCACGCGTCTTTGCCGACAACTTCTTGCTGCTGGTGCAAAACGACTGCAACGAAGATCTTCGGGCGCGTATTGCTGCGCTTTACAAAAAGCTGTGCGCCTTGCACGAAATGCGCATTGTGTCATACAGCTTTGGCATCTACGAGATTACCGATCGCACACTGCCCGTCTCATTGATGTGCGATAGAGCTACTTCGGCAAAAAGCCAGGTAAAGGGTCTATTCAACGAATACTGTGCCTTCTTCGACAAAAACGAGGACACCCGCCAGATTCAGGCGGCCAAGCTCGCCCAAAAGATGGAAGAAAGTTTATCTGCAGGCGAATTCAAAGCCTACTATCAGCCAAAATGCTCACCTGCTACCATGCAGATAACCGGAGCAGAAGCCCTCGTGCGCTGGATTCGCAAAGATGGCGATGTAGTTTCGCCCGGTGATTTCATCCCCGCATTCGAAGACAACGGCATGGTCTGCAGAATCGACTTATTCATGCTGGAAACCGTGTGCGAATATCAGCGCCGAGCCCTGGGTGCAGGTCGAAAAACGGTGCCTATATCCAGCAATTTCTCGCGCATGCACCTGCGCAACACCGATTTCCCCGAAAACGTGCGCGACCTCGTGGACGGATACAACATTCCCCATCATCTGATTCAAGTGGAATTCACCGAATCGTCCTTCATTGATTCGAAAGAAGCCCTCTCCAAGGCGATGGCAAAGCTCAGTGACTGGGGCTTTACGCTGGCCATGGACGATTTCGGCAGCGGCCTCTCGTCGCTGAACATGCTGAAAGAGTACTCGTTCGACGTTCTGAAAATCGACCAAGGATTTCTGCGCAAGGCTAAATCCACCGACAAATCAAATGCCATTTTGGAGAGCATCGTGGCGATGGCGCACAAGTTGCACCTATCCGTAGTGGTAGAAGGCGTGGAAACGCAAAGCCAGTTCCAGCTGGTGAAATCGTTGGGCTGCGATGCCATCCAGGGCTACTATTTCGCCCGCCCGATGCCGGAAGAAGATTTCCGCGCAATGCTTGCTGGCGCAAGCGACGCCGCTGGCTCTAACGATACCCCGACTGCGGGCGAAACTACAGCCCCGAGCGACAGCGCAAACAAAAGCTAGTTGCGCCCGCGCTTGACGCGACCTTTCAGGTTGCCGTATCCTTCCGCATCCATCATATCGTAGGCAATGAAGCGCAGCGCCGCACCGTTTATACAGTAGCGCACCCCATTAGGAGACTCGCTATCTCCTTCGAACACATGTCCTAAATGCGAGACGCCCACACGACTGGTGACCTCGGTGCGCACCATGCCATGAGATACATCTACGCCCTCGCGCACAACATTGCCGTCGATGGGTTTGCAGAAAGCAGGCCACCCGCAACTGCTTTCATATTTGTCGCAAGATGCGAACAAAGGCTCGCCAGTTGCAACATCCACATAGATGCCGTTACGCTCATTTTGCCAGAACTCGCTGGATCCCGGCGGCTCGGTACCGCGCCTTTGCGTCACGTCAAAACTTTGCGACGAAAGCATGCTTCGCAGAGTTTCGTCACTGGGACGTTGGTAAGACACCGGATCCACTGCGAGCTTTTGCGCGCGGCGCACAGCACCGGATGGAATATGGCAGTAGCCACCAGGGTGTTTGCGCAAGTAGTCCTGATGTTCTTCTTCGGCATCATAGAAGCAGGTCAGTGGCTTTATTTCCACTTCAAACTTACTTGATCGGCGCGCCTCTACAGCGGCGATGCGACGAGCTGTCTTGCCGCTTTCGGCGTCGGCATAATAAATGCCCGTTTGGTATTGACTACCCACATCCGGCCCTTGGCGGTTTGCCTGAGTGGGATCGATTACGGAAAAGAAGGCGTAGACAAGCGCGTCGAGGCTCACTTTGTGTGGGTCGTAAACCACACGAACCGTCTCGCGCGCACCCGTATTGCCCCCGCACACCTGCGCATACGTAGGATTTTTGAGCGCCCCGTTCGCGTAACCGCAGGTAGTTTTCAATACGCCCGGTATTGCATCCATGAACTTTTGCATGCCCCAAAAGCATCCGCCAGCGAAATAGATTACACCTTGTCCCGCCTGTTCCTTGTCCGTTCCATCCGCGCATCCGCTTTCCATAGCAAGCTTCCTTTCTCCGGTCGCTCCCAGACATCTCAGCTCTTCATTAATTTGCTACTGCTGATGTTCCATTACGCGGGCCTCAATGTCAAGCTCGGGCATTATAACAAGCCAGTCGCCTTCCTTTTCCGGCGCAAAGGAGAAGGCATCTCATCTCGAAAGCGCGTCAGTGTGGCAACAACCCGCGCAGGTACCGTCGTGCCTGTTTTTCGCATCCTGAAGCTTTTTTGGGATTTCAAAACAGAAAAAAGCCAAGTAAGCGAAGTAAAGTACGATGATGTCGCATATATGTCTCGCTAAATCAACCGAGGTAGAGAATCGGCTCCGTATAACCGCAGTTCACGGGAGACCTCCTCGGAAGGACGAAAATCGGGGTCGTACTTTGCGGGGGTGCGGACAAAAAGTTGGACCGATTTTCACGGTCCGGAAGGAGTCCGCATCATGTACACCAGAGAAGATAAGATAGAGATAGTCGAGGCCTTCCTGTCCAGCGCCCTGAGCGTGGCGGCAGCCGCGCGGAGGCCGGGGTGGCCGTGCAGGTCGACGTTGAGGCTTTGGGTGGAGGAGGCGCGCCGCGGCGAGCTTCCGATCAGCGTCCCCGTGCCGAAGGGCCGTGCGAGCGAGCACACGCCGCACAAGCAGTATTCCGCTGCGACGAGGAAACGGGCGGTAGAGCTCTACGAGCGCGGTAGGCGGCCCGTCGAGATAGCGAGGCTGCTGGGGATGAACTCCAGCGGGTGCATCCGCGTGTGGTGGAAGAAGGCGCGGGAAACGGGTAAGATCGGGGGCAGAACGTTCACGCCCAAGCCGCCCGAGGGCGGGGAGAAGGAGAGTACCGTGGAACAGAAGGCGCAGGGTGTAGATTTCCTCTACACCGGCGAGCCCGTCGCCGAATGCTGGAAGGACTTGACCCCCGACCAGGTGGAGAACGCGCTGCTGAGGGCGGTGTTGGCCGACCTAAAAGCGGCAGGCTGCGACCCGGCTTCGACATCGAACAGGAGCAAGACCGAGTTAGGCGAGAGATTGAGAGCGGCGACAGGCCTGCCCCTCCGGTCGATCACCGATTTCTTGAAGATATCGAAGAGCTCCTATGAGTACCAGCGCGCCGCCATGCGGCAGCCCGACAAGTACGCCGAGCTGCGCAAACGCGTGAAGGAGGTGTTCTGGGCGGAGCGCGGGACGAGGGGCTACCGATACGTGACGATGAAGCTGCGGCAAGGCGACGACCCGATAACGGTGTCCGAGAAGGTCGTCCGCAGGATCATGCGCGAGGAGCATCTCATAGTCGTCTACGCCGTGCCGTCCTGCAAGAAGTACAGCTCCTACGCCGGCGAGATATCGGATGCGCCGGAGAACCTGGTCGACCGCAAATTCCACGCCGGCCTGCCCAACCTCCTGTGGCTCACCGACATCACCGAGTTCAGGCTGCCCCTCGGCGAGAAGGTCTACCTCTCGCCCGTCCTCGACTGCTTCGACGGGGGCCTCGCGAGCTGGACGATCGGCAGGAGGCCGACCGCCGAGCTGGCCAACTCGAGCCTGCGTGCGGCCTGCGCGCAGCTCGACGATGGCGGGCGCACGGTGATCCATTCGGACAGAGGCTCGCACTACCGCTGGCCGGAATGGGTGTCCATCTGCGAGGAGAACGGGCTCGTGCGATCGATGTCGAAGAAGGGCTGCTCGCCGGACAACTCGGCCATGGAGGGCTTCTTCGGGAGGCTCAAGAACGAGTTCTTCTACCACAGGAACTGGAGGGGCGTGACGGCGGACGGGTTCATGGAGATGCTCGACGACTGGCTGCGCTACTACAACACGAAAAGGCCCAAGGAAGCGCTTGGCTGGATGGCCCCGATGGAGTATCGTATGGCGAAGGGACTGGCCTCCTGAGCCGGTCCAAGAAAATGTCCGCGGCCCCTGCTTCGCTTGCTCGCCATATTCCTGTTTCCAAATCGGAAAATGCTCTGGCAGCGAGAGGGGCAGCTCCCTATTGCAGGATTGACTTCAGCAGTGAGAGGGACAGCCCAGCATTGCAGAATCGGCTCCGGCAGTGAGAGGAGCAACTCCCCATTGCAGAATCGACTCCGGCAGCGAAAAACACGCTTGTGACCCGTTTCCTTTTTGGATATGTCGACCCTTAAGCTTCATTTGCGGTATCATGGTTGCAGGAGGTTTCCGCGAATTCGACGCGAAACAAGGGGGCATCGTGGGCGTAGGCTGCAACACTGTCGAAGAGCTAATCGATTGCCTCGCAAAAGCGTACTACCTCGACTGCAACAAAGCAGCCGTACTCGCATGCGTCACCGATGATGTACTATGGACCGGCACCGACCCTCAATCCGTCGCACAGGGAAAAGCTGCACTTTCCGACTTGCTCGACACCGATGCCTTAAAATTCCCCAATCCAATCTCGCTTAAAAGCCGACCTGCACAAATTCATATGCATGGAAAAAACTTCGCCACCGTGCTGGCCGAAGCCAGTTTGCTCTGCGGCGAAGAAACCGCATGCAGCCATTCGGTACGCACTTCCATCACCGCTATGTTTGAACAGGGTAAATGGCTCGCCTGCAGCGTCAGTGCCACAACCCATATAAACGGCAATGCCCAACTTAGCGACAACGCGAAGCTCTATCGCACGCTGATAAACGAGTCCCCCATCGGGGTTATCGTCACCGAAAAGCAAAGCAGGAGCATCCTGTTCGCGAACAAGGCATGGTGTCGCATGGAAGGTCTGGACCCCGATGCCCACGTGATTGGGCAAACGCTCCAAGATGTGCTTCCTGCCGAGAAGATATTTTTCGCAAATGCAGACGATTTGGACTTTCCCAGCGACCATTATGCGGAATCAAGCCAGCTCAGCAGCATTAACCGACCAGAAACTGTGCGCTCTCGCACCCTCGCTTGGGAAGGCGCGAACGCCTACGTATGCTATATGGACGACGAGACTGAAAGCTTGCGAGGACATCGCCAGCTTCAGCGGCTTATCGACCGAGTACCTTGCGGCATTGCTATATTCAAAGTTATCTCACATACCATTTCGGTCGAGTATTTAAACGATGCCTTCTTCCGCTTACTCGATGACACTCGAGAAGGAAGAGCTCGCTATTTCGGCACTGGTGGCGTCGAGGCGATCCATCCCGAAGACCGCCCGAGCGTTATCGAGGGCATTGACCGCATGCATGCAGGCTGCAATTTGATGAGCATGTACTTCCGCATTGTCGATGGGCAAAAGCGTTATCGCTGGGTCTGTCTAACTTGTTCGGTGGTGCAGCACAACGGCAGCGAACTTATTATTTACGGCAGTTATTCGGATTTCGAAGAATCAATGCGAGCGCGCAAAGCACAGCACAACCGCCAGCAAGCCTACGAGGAACAGATCAACCTGAAGCTGCTGACCTCGCAAAAGGCACTGGCCACGGGCTTTTTCAACATTACGAAAGGAACATTTACCGACAACACCCCGACAGACCCGCATTTGGCAAACATCAAGTCGGGTATGCGGGCAGACGACGTGCTCGCCACTATCATCGACGCAGTGGATGTCGAGGAGCGCCCCTTGTTCGAACAGGTGCAGGATTGCCTAACCATTATGGAATACTACGCTCGCGGTAAAACACACTACGAGATATCCCACCACCTTTTAGGCCGCAGCAATTGGTACGAAACCACATTCGACATACTCACAAATCCGACTACAGGCGATATTC
This sequence comes from Actinomycetes bacterium, assembly GCA_023394615.1. Classification (GTDB taxonomy): domain Bacteria; phylum Actinomycetota; class Coriobacteriia; order Coriobacteriales; family Eggerthellaceae; genus JAEXAI01. The sequence goes on from JAEXAI010000006.1 coordinate 69,837, forward strand.
AAGCCATTCTCGCGCTCAGCGACATAACCAATGCGGTTTTCGCCGAAAAGCTGGTCAGCACATTGGTGCGAGTCGACTACGACATGGCTATGACCATCGACATGGCCACAGGCACCCCCCATCAGTATGCTTCCGGCTCGCGCCACAGCAGACTGTTGGACATGCAAAAAGAAATGGGCGACAACGAAAAGGGTCTTGAAGCTTTTCTGCGCGCCTATTGCATCGACCCTGACGTCGAACGCGTAATCTACGAGCACAGCTTTCCTTGCATTTTGGAGCATCTGGAAAAAGAGCCGGTCTACACCATACTTTACTCTCTGAAACTCAATGGCAAGATAGAACGCAAGCGAGCGATATACGCGTATCTAGAAGACAACCATCGCACGATTGTCTGCGCCGTCCAAGATGCCACCAAAACCTACGAGCTGGAAGAAAAACAACACCGGCAATTAGAGCGTGCTTTGGCTTATGCCAAACGAGCTAGCCGCGCGAAAGCCGATTTCTATTCGCGCATGAGCCATGATATGCGTACCCCCATGAACGTGATTTTGGGCCTTGCGCAGCTTTCTGCAACAGAGTCCGACGTGAATGTGCTGCATGACAACTTTGCAAAGATAATGGAGTCCGGCGGCTACTTGTTGGCACTCGTCAACGACACCCTCGATTACCAGCGCATCGAAAGCGGCAAGCTCACGCTCGATTGCAAAATCACTTCCAGGCACGCCCTCTGGGCAACTATCATCAACGCGATAGAGCCCATGGCCAAAGAAAAGCATATCAATCTGCAGGCCATCAATGACGCATCTCAAAAAGACGAATATCTGCTAGTGGATTCCATACGCATGCAGCAGATATTCATAAACCTCCTTTCCAATGCCGTGAAATTCACTCCCGCAGGCGGCACGATCGTGTTCGAGGTCAAGATGATTCGCAAAGAAGGCCATATCCTACACAAAAAGATACTCGTGAAAGACAACGGCGTGGGCATGAGCGAGGACTTCCTGAATCACGATCTGTACAAACCATTCTCACAAGAAAATATCGAAGCCTCAAAGAACTACTATGGATCTGGACTGGGGCTCTCTATCGTGCATGATTTAGTACACGCAATGAATGGCAGAATAGAGGTAGAAAGCACGCTGGGCAAAGGCACGACATTTACTGTGTACCTTGATTTGGAAGAGGTAGCAGGCGGCGAGCAGATTCATGCGTTGGATGCGGATAAAAAGTCCTTGGACGACGCGAATCGCATTCTGTTGGGCAAGCACATCCTACTTGTGGAAGACCATCCCATGAATGCCGAAATCGCAAAAAAGTTGCTTGAGAAGGTTGGTTGCACAGTAAGCGTCGCAAGAGACGGCAAACTCGGTCTCCAAGCATTTGACTCGTCACCTGTTTTCAGCATAGACGCGGTGCTGATGGACGTTCGCATGCCGGAGATGAACGGGCTGGAATGCTCACGGGCCATTCGTAAACTGAACAGGCCTGATGCCACCACTACGCCCATATTGGCAATGACGGCGAATACCTATCCGGAAGATATCGCCAATGCCCTCGAAGCGAAGATGAGCGGATATCTGGCCAAACCTGTTGATCCAGCCGAGCTCTATAAAACGCTTGCCCGCTACATCGACTCGGCACCTGCGCATCGGCTTTTCTGAGGCACGTGCCGCATCGATGCGACACGTGTGCATCTGCCGCTCTCACGTACATCAATTGGTCTATGTTTTGCACTCCAAAACGCAAACCAATCGCACTAACCCCTTAGAACGACCACAACTCATGCATCTACTAGGGACTATCCCCATTGTGGTAGCAGGTCGCTTCCCCGTATTATGACCTCATCGTTTGCATTTCATTGAGGAAAGAAGAGAGGGGAAGATATGCAAAGCGCAATCAAAGGGAGAAAACTGCTTGTTTGCCTGCTGGTCTTGGCTGCCACGCTTGCCGTTGCGGTATTCGTCGCAGCATGCGCGCCGAAGGCAAATCCGGGAAATCCCACGCCAGAGGCCACATCACCGACTACTGTGCCGGAAGCTGACAAATTCGGGGTGATTGATGCCGATTCATGGGCCAGTCAATACCCGAACCAATACAAGACCTACGAGCAAAACAGCCAGAATTCCGAATCGGGTAAAGCGGACTATTTGGCAGAATACCCGGAAACCAAGGTACTGGGACTAGGCTACGGCTATGCGAACTACTACACCGAACCGCGCGGCCATACCTATTCGCTTGATACCATCGAAAACAACGGACGCGTAAGCGCGAAATCCACCGTCGGCTGCATCGCATGCAAGTCTTCGCAGTTCAATGCCATCGTTGACCAGGCTGGCGACAGCTTCAACTGGAAGGCTCCCTTCTGGGACACCGTCTTACAGCTTGATGAGGGTATCAGCTGCGCCAACTGCCACGAGAACAGCGATCCGTCGCAGTTGAAGATTACGCGCCAGCAATGGATTGAAGCCTTGGGTAGCGACGCCAGTTCGCACTCGCTTTCCGGCGAGGTATGCGGGCAGTGCCATTGCGACTATTCCATGAGCCCCACCACCGGCGAGCCCACCAGCCCATATAACGGTGTGTCTACCATGACGCCCGACCAAGCGCTGAAGTTCTACGATGACAACAACTACGCCGACTGGACCTACGCATCCACCGGCGCGAAGATGATATCCGTGCGCCATTCCGAATACGAATACAACTACGGCGGCACCGGCAACCACATGACACAGCTGGGCTATGATTGCGCCGACTGCCATATGCCCACCGAAGTGGATTCCACGGGCGAGGCCTACACCAGCCATTACTGGCAGAGCCCGCTTGAAAATGCCACACTCATCGAAAACGATTGCAGCAGCTGCCATGCTGATCTCGTGTCGGAAGTGAAGGCAACGCAGAAGGAAATCGACGGTCGCACACACAAAATCGGCGAGCGTGCAGCTGACTTCGTGCACAACTTCGAAGCCGCCATCCAGAATGGCGCCATCACCGACGAGCAGAAGACACGCCTGCAGACCATCCAGCGCGACGCATCTTTCTACTGGAATTCCGCAGGAGCTGAAAACAGTGAGGGCGCGCACAATTCCGCACTCTACACCGAAGTGCTCGACAAGGCAGAAGCCCTGCTGAACGAAGGCGACGTTATCTTGGGCAAGACATCCACGGTTGAAGGTTTCGAAGCGTGGAAAGACGCACAGGGCGATATCTTCCACAGCGCAATCACCGAAAAGAACCTGCCTCCTTCTAACTAGCGGACCAACTGAGATTCGCTGAAAGGAGTGAACCTGTATGACAACGGACAATAGCAACGGGAACAAACCCGCAGACACCGGCACCGAACATGCCAACGCTGTGCAAGGCGCGCCGGTACCGAAGAAGACCAAGCATAAAGGACTTATCATAACCGCTGTGATTGTGGCGGTACTGGTCGTGGCATTCGCAGGATTCTGGACATGGCACGAAACGCCAGGGTTCTGTGCGGCAATCTGCCACAACATGGATGAGTATTTGGACACCTACCAGCAACCGCAGAACCAGGCTGGCGTCGACAAATACGGCAACGCGGTTTCAAACACGAACGCCATGATGGCCACGCTACACAGAAGCAACGACACCACAGCTAAAAGCGAGATTCGCTGCATGGCCTGCCACCACGCCATTGTAGGCGAGCAGGTAAGCGAAGCGATGGGTTTTGTAAGCGGCAACTACTACTATCCGCTCTACGAGCGGGTGGGTGATGATTTGACCCATTGGTGGGGCGAAGACGTGAGCGGAGATCAGTTCTGCGTGAACGAGAACTGCCACGTCTATCTGCAAGATGCCACCGGTGGGGTGAACCGCGACAAGTTGGAAGCCTCGACAATGTCTATGGAATTCAACCCCCATTCGCAGCACCATGAGGGCATAGAGATGGATTGCACCACCTGTCATAAAGGCCATCGTGCCTCGGTAGTGGAATGCACCGGCTGTCATGAGCACGAAAACGCTACCCTGCCCGACGGCTGGATAACGAAGGCCGAAAGCGATACGCTGATGGCGAAAACGTTCTAAAGATTACCGTTGTGCGGGCGAATCGGGCCTCAGCCTGTGAAACCCGTACAGCCTCCCACTCCCCGCCTGCCGCGGCTTGGCCATGCACCGAGCCGCGGCAGAGTAGTTTCAGCGGAAGTTTTAGCCGAGCGCCTCGCCTTGCCATGTTTTAAAGCCGAGCGCCTCGCCTTGCCATGTTTTAAAGCCGGGCGCCCGCCGTACCACGCTTAGCCGAGCGCCTCGCCGTACCACGCGCGCGCAAGACGATTGATCCCCTCTGGAATCAATTCGTCTTCGATAGACGAGAATCCCAGTAGCACATAATTGTTCATCGGGTGGCTTTTGTTCACCCAATGCTCGTCGATACTGTACACGCGCACGTCGTTTCTGCGCGCGAGCTCAATCAAATCCTGCTGTTGACGACGATGTTTGTCGCCCAGCAGAATATGCAGACCCACGTTGGCACCCACCACGTTCACAAAATCGCCCATACTCGACTTGATGGAATCCATCAGCAAGTCATGACGCCTGCGATACAGATTCACGGTAGCGTGCACATAGCGATCCCAATCATCGCTCTCCATGAACAGCCGTTGCATTTCCTGGTCCAACCACGCCACCGGACAGAACTCGCTGTTATGCCGCGCACGCCATTTGGGCACAAGCTCAGGCGGCAAAACCACATACGATATGCGAAGCGCAGGCGAAAGAATTTTCGACAAGGTTCCCATGTAGATCACGCGCTGCGGACACAACGATTGCAGACTGGAAATATTGTCGGCGTCGTAGCGGTATTCGCAGCAGTAATCATCCTCGATTATGTAGGCACCCGTGCGACGGGCCCAACCGATAATCTGCAGGCGCGCCGACATGGGCAACCAGTAACCGATTGGAAATTGATTGGCTGGAGTCAAAAAAGCCAAGCGCGCGTTGCTCGCCAGCAGAAAGCTCGCAAAACTCTCTAGGCCATTATAGGCGGGAATGGGCACGATATCGCAGCCGCGATGTTCGAAAGCAATGCGGGCACCGTCGTATCCAGGGTCCTCCATCGCCACACGCGGATGCTCTTCTTCCAACAGGTCGGTAATCGCACGAATAGCGAACTGCGTGCCGGGTTGCAGTACTATCTGTTCGGGGGAGCATCTGACCCCGCGCGTTTTCGCGAGATGGCGTGCCAGTTGATAACGCAAACCCGGTAAACCAAACGGGTCGATGTATGACCCCGCAGCGCGAAGGCTGTCTCGACTGAGCGCTTTGTTGGCAAACGAGCGCCATGCACCTGCAGGCAGGGCCGATACAGAACGGTTACCATACGAAAAATCGTACGTGCATCCATAATTGTCCCCCAGGGGACTGCGGTTCGCGCCGAACGGGTCGGAGCCTTTGAAGACCTCATCGACAATCTGCTGTTGACTGGCGAGAGTCGTGCCGCCCTTCCCCTGCTGCGCCATGCCGCTAGGCGCATTAACTGACACTTGCTGCGGTGCCGTACATGATGCATCGCCCGCCCATTGTCCGATGCCGCTCGATGTGCCGCCCTGATCTTGCTGTGGCGCCGCCCCTAAAAGGGAGAAGTCCAGGTCTTCCACTGTGTAGCCATACCCTCGTTTGCCTACGATATAGCCCTCCACGGAAAGCTGGCGATAAGCCGCTTCCACGGTGTTGCGAGCCACATGCAGTTCGCTGGCCAATTCTCGGATAGCGGGCAGTTTCACGCCCTTGCCCAACGTGGCATTCTCTATCTGGTCACGAACCTGTCGGTATATCTGATGATATGCAGCAACTTTACTATCCCGATCGATCTTTATCTGCATCTTTCCCCCTCGCCAGCCGACGATTTATCCTCCAGTGCAGCTACGCTTGCGCATGAACCGTTTCCGCGTTGACCGCTTGTCTTCCGCATGCTATCCCCTTACGGTTTTATCATTTGAGAATATTCTATAAGGTTTAGTGTGATAATACCCATAATTTATCAAAATTTACCTGAAATATACTGGGATATTCTATTGCAAAAAAGCTATAAACCCATCCATCTTGCAATGAGATTGCCGAGTATTTATATGCTATCCTTTTCTCGATAACCCAGCCCGCCCGGTGTATAAGCTGCACGCCTATCCGACTCACATCCATCCTACTATTGGGGCTCGTATGCCAAAGGACTTTTCCAACCCTCATAAACTCGGCTTCATGCGTTTCATCGAAGTAATATTCGTCATAAACATCTGCTTCTCGTTCATTCAGCTCACGTTCATGATAAAAGGCGACTACACCATCGGATTCGTGAATATCCTGGATTACCTGAACCTGATATTCGAAGGCATCGCCCTGTGGATGATGTGGCAACGCAAAAAGGCCACACGTACCTTCTTCATCGGATACACCCTGTTCAACTTAGTATCCGGATCTATATTCAACATTGCAACGGGCGATTTCAGCCTTGCGTCCCAATTGAGCGCCTCGGGAACCGACTTGGCCCTGCTGCTGTATTTCTGCACGTCACGACGTGTGAAAGCCGTGATGATCGAGCCGCTCAACACCGAAGCGTTGAATAAGCAAATTGAAAACGACCGCTTATACTATCGGCCGAAAACATGGCCGTTCTGGCGCAACCTGATAATCTATTTATGCGTATTCAGCGTTGTCGGCCATTGGATGGAGGCTGGCTACTGCACCTTGATTCGTTTCGACATTTTGCCAGGCACCTACGACCCGAACTCGCAGATTTGGTCCGATTGGCTCTATCCGTTTCCGGTATACGGGGTGGGTGCGGTAGTCTGCGTGCTGCTGCTGTTCCCGATAAAGAACTACCTGCAAAAGAAACTGCCGGGACATTTCCTGCCGGTTGCTTGCAGTTTCGTGATAAACGGAACCGCATGCACGCTCATCGAATTGGCGATGGGCCTGATGATAAACCAACCATCACCAGAGGGTGTTTATCCTTTATGGGATTACAGCACCCTGTTCTGCAATTTCATGGGGCAAGTCTGTTTGCAGAACGGTCTCGCTTTCGGAGTGATTGCCACATTGATGACCTGGATTATCTACCCACTTGTTGAATATGCGCTCGGCAAGCTGCCACGAGACGCTATGAATATCATATTCGTTGGCGTAGTCGTGGGTTTCTGCATCTTGTTTTTGCTGTATTGCGTCAATATCCTGGCTCCCGATTATCTGATAAAAGCCAAAGCCACTGCCAGTGTGGCGACCTTTGCGCAATAGGTGAACGGACAAGGAACTGAAGAAGCACGACGAAGGCTACACTGATAGGAACAAACCAGCAAATGGAGTGTGCGAGCCTGTCATGACCGCACAGATAGCGGGACAAGCACACTCGAAGATGCGTTTGGTACCGTCATGCTCACGAAGGTCGGCACCTACATCTTCTGCGTCGCACAAGCAGCAGGCGGCGCAACGGTCAAGCCCGATTCGAGGAGCATCAGGCGGCGCAACGTTCAAGCCCAATTCGAGGAGCATCAGGCGGCGGGGCGGCCAAGCCCAATTTGAGGAGCAGCAGCCTGTTCGCACCTATGCCGTCGTGTCCGTTTTTGCCGTCTATTGCCTTTTTGCGATTTCAAAACAGAAAAAAGCCAAGTAAGCGAAGTAAAGTACGATGCTCTCGCATATAAGTATCGCTAAATCAGGAAAAATCGAGAATCTAGAAAACTATCCCCGCATAACCGCAGGTCACAGAAGACCTCTATCGATGGACGAAAATCGGGTTCGTACTTTACTTCGCTTACTCGCCGTTATCCTGTTTTCAAATCGGAAAATGCCCTTCCATGGTGTTAAACATCGTGCTGATGATGCTGTTCATGCATACCAGCAAGGCACTTGAGAAATCACAGACCAATGCTACCGATGCCGACGGATCCCTAGCTAAGGCGCTTGCGGCATTCACGCGAAGAGCTGATCGACTTGGTGGACAGGCTACGCGACGAGTGAATCCGATTCGTGCGCGCGGGCCTCGTCATTTGCAAATCCCGAGAGCAAACCTGCCGTTTTTGACTTGATGGGCGCAGGCTTTGGAAGCAGCGTGATCATAGCCATAGGCTTGCCGTTCACTGTTACGATGTACTCGATACCGGTATCGTGAACCTCGCGCACAAGGCTGCTCAAACCGCTATCATAAATCGATGACTATGCATTCCGTTCGCACGCAACAACCCAGCTGGTCGGCCAAAGGAAAATAGCACCTATGAATCGTGAATCCATACTCGCTTATGCGGCCGATCAATTCGGCACGCAGCCGGATTATCCCTGGGGCAAAGACGCGGGAAGCACTGTGCTGCGCCACGCGAACCGCAAGTGGTATGCCCTCGTCATCGACGTTCCCGCCGAAAAGCTGGGGCTGCCGGGCAAACACATTGCGCACGTACTGAACGTGAAAACAGACCCAGACGATGCACTGTTTTTGAAACACCAAGACGGCATCCTGCCCGCCTACCATATGAACAAACAGCATTGGGTATCGGTAGTACTTAACAACACCGTGCCCGATGATGTGGTCAGGTCACTGATTGATACGAGCTACCGCCTGACGAAGTAACACTGACGGAATAGCAGCGCTACCCCGTCAGTTTATCCTGCAGATTGGCTACCGTTCGCGAGAGCGACGACGAATCGCCAGCAGCAGCCCAGACCTACAGGCTATGCGGCATCTTCAGCTGAAAGCGATTCTTTCGGTAATCAATGACGCCCTCACCTTTCAACTTACCCAGCTCGCTGGACATGGCGCTGCGATCCACCGACAGATAGTCGGCCAGCTGCTGACGGTTGAAGGGGATGTCGAACGTCGATGCGCCCTGCTTTTTCGCCTGCGCCGAAAGGTAGGCCAGCAGCTTATCTCGCGTCGTGCGCTTCGACGTTTGCCCGATTTTCTCGGTCAGCATCAGGTTTTTCCGCGCAATCTGCATCAGCAGATTCTGCGAAAGCCGTTGATGAAACGAGCATGCGTTTGTGCAGGTACAAGCCATTTTTCGGATGTCCATGAACATCACCCGGCACGGCTCGGGAGCAACGATGCTCGCTTGCAGACGTACGTCTGGCACGCATGCGTATGACGCGCCGAACACGTCACCCTCGCCCACATGCGACAAGATGTTGCGATTGCCCCAAAAGTCCTCATCGATTACCTGCACGCTGCCGACGATGACCATGCCCACCGACGTGATCGTGTCGCCACTGCGTGCGATGTACTCCCCTTTTTCGTATGTATGCAATCGCGCATTGATGCACGGCATGATCATTCTAATCTCGGCTTCGTCGATACCCCGGAACAATTCGGAGCCATTCATGACCGACACCGCCCCGTCGAACGAATCTGCTGATGCGGGTGCCGCAGAGGGGCAGCGAGCAGATGCGGGTGCCGCAGATGCATTCGCACGAACCGATCGATCAGGCAGCTGTTTTTCTGCTTTCATCGTGAGTTTCCTTTCTGTTGTAAATACAACATACATGTTGTTGCAGCCGCCGTATAGTGCATTCCGGTGAAAAACGAATTGCTCATCGGACGAATGCAAATGAGCCGACAACCACGAACGAACCGGCCAACAAGAATGGAGACTGCTATGTTACGGAAAATCATCCATATAGACCAGGAAACCTGCAACGGATGCGGCATCTGCGTGAATGCCTGCCACGAAGGTGCCATCGGATTGGTGGACGGCAAAGCGCGCCTATTGCGCGACGATTACTGCGACGGGCTGGGCGATTGCCTGCCCACCTGCCCCACCGGTGCCATCACTTTCGAAGAACGCGAGGCTGTCGCCTACGATGAAGCCGCCGTGATGCAGGCGAAAGCTGAAAAGGCAGCGACAAACGCTGCGGGCGCATCCGCACCTGCAGCAGACGAGCCTTTGGCCTGCGGATGCCCCGGAAGCATGGCTCGCCAGCTGCACCCCAGCAGCAACGCAGTCGTCACGGAACGCCCGTCCTGCCTGCAACAATGGCCCGTCCAGATAAAGCTCGCGCCGCTTTCCGCACCTTATTTCAACGGAGCCGACCTGCTTATCGCCGCAGACTGCACGGCCTTCGCCTACGCTAGCATGCACGAGCGTTTCATTAAAGGCCGCATCACTTTGGTGGGCTGCCCCAAACTCGACAGCATCGATTATTCCGACAAGCTCACACAGATCATCGCCAACAACGACATCGCCAGTATCAGCGTGGTGCGTATGGAAGTACCCTGTTGCGGCGGAATCGTCAACGCAGTCGAAACCGCCATTAAACGAAGCGGCAAGAACATCCCCTACGATGTGACCGTTGTTTCGGTGGAAGGCAAACTGCTGTAACCCTTGCAATCTGGCACCGAGGCGCAGCGTTAGCTGCTCCCCCCTGTACTTGCAGACATTTCTCTTTCCCCTCTTTCAGGCTCTTGCGCTCCCTGCGGTATAATCGCGAGGAACGCAGGGCCGATTTCATTTGGAGGGGAACGCACCATGGAAAGCAAAGTCATAAACGAGCCGCGCATCAAGAACCCTCTTGTCAAAGCCATCCGGGAACTCTTGGAGCATCGGGCGCTCTGGCTGTACCTGCTTACCGACGAGGCCGCGAAATCCGGCGCCGACCCGTCCGTTTTCGCACCGGCCGCCGTGAAACGCTGCGGGCTGTACCAAGGCGGCGAACTGGTGAAAAAGGGCGGCGGCACCGATAGCCTGAAAAGCCTGAAGAAGGGACTGTTCGGAGCCGCCGCCCAAAAAGTGTTCGAGATGGACATCAAAGACGTGCAAGACGACCGCTTCGAGTTGGAATTCCACTACTGCCCGCTGGTGAAAGCCTGGCAGAAGCAAGGCTGCAGCGACCAGCAGATCTCTGACCTATGCGACTGGGCCATGTGCGGCGATCGCGGCATTGGAGAAGCGTACGGCTGCAAACTGGATTTTCCCAAAACCATCGCGCGCGGCGATGACGTGTGCCATCTGATTTACTATCGCGAGCAGCCCGCTTCGCCTACCGGAAAGTGAACTATCGTTCTTTTACTTTCAGCACTATAGTGAACGTTCGTTCACCTATCAAGCGAAACCCCACCTCACCACCGAATGGCTGCTCAGTGTGGTATTGTGGCTTCAGGATGCAGAGTGATGGATCAATCAGTCGATACACGCGCTCAGCGACGACACGGCTAAAGCGGCCATCGCTGGAAATGAAATGCTGCATGACAGAAGGGCGGAACACACGTGCCTTTGCTGACTCCAAGAGACGAGTTTGGTGACTACAAACCCAGTCGATGGGCCTTCTGGCGCAACTTGGCCGTGTATTTTTGCGTCTTCAGCGTGGTCGGACATTGGATTGAAATTGTATATTGCCTGTTCATGCGACTTTTCGGCATCTATGATCCGGCATCGCTGGTGTGGGGTGACCCCTTCTACCCATTCATGGTGTACGGAATCGGAAGCGTCGTCTGCACCCTTTTGCTGGACCCCCTAAAAGAAGCGGTGATACGGCGTCGCAAGACCATCTGGGGTGCGGCTCTGCAGTTCTTCCTCATCACCACCATAGCGTGCATGCTGATGGAACTGACCATGGGCTTTATGCTGAATCAACCAAACGAGTTCGGCATCTACCCGCTGTGGGATAATTCGCAGCTGCCCTTGAACATACTGAAACAAGCATGGCTGGTAAACGACGTGATGTTGGGAATGCTCTCCATACTCTATATTTGGGGCATATACCCGATGAATGAGAAGATCTTGAGCAAAGTCCCCGAACGCACGATGAACGTGGCTTCGATCATTGTCGTGGTCGGATTCGTTGCCCTGTGCATAGTGGAGTTCAACTGACCTCCGACGCTGCCGCGCCTTCTGCCGCCGCGCCTTCTGCTTTCGCATTCGCCTGTGCCAAGACGCTCGCGATCTCGTGCTCGTCATAGCGAGAGTAGATGAACAGTGCGCCAGCCACGGTGATGGTGGCGATAAGCGCTGTCAGCTGAATACCCCAAGCGGTAGCTGCCCCATCAAGCGAGTTCAGCACCAACACATTGGGTATCACCAAGAGTATTGCCGCTTGCGACAGCTTCTCGATGAAATTGCGCGCGCCCACGAACATTGCAGTGCGGTTCTTGCCGGTTTTCACCGTGTCGTATTGCGCAAGGTCGCCGAAAATGGAAGACGGGATGATGTTCGTGCAGGCTATGGGGAAAGCGATGCACACGCCTATCAGTATGGCGAACGTGGTGTTGCCGACAAGCGCGATTACCGGTTGATAGAGGAATATCGTCAGGTAAATTACCACATAGCAACCGCAAGCGAACAACAGCAGAGGCTTTTTGCCGATGCGTTTGGCAAGGAAATTCAATAGCGGGTAAGTACAGATGGCCACGGCCACGCTGATGCCCGACACGATAGTGGTCCAGAAGCTGGGAAGGTTCATCAGGTTCTCGATATAGTACACAAGCGTGGCGTTGAAGAAGGCAAACGCGATCCACATCACGAAATAACCGATAGTCATGATGGTGAAATTGCGATACGAGAAGGTGGCTTTCAAACTGTCGAGCAGGGGAATGTGCGTGTCTTTGGGCTTGGAGACGTACTTTTTCTCGTCGATGATGAATGCGGGAATAAGCGCGGTGACGGCGCCCAGCACAGCGAATGCAATGAAGGGGATGCGCAGCGCCCAGATTTCGGGAATGCCCATGCCCATCAGCATGCCCTTGAAAGTGCTGGTCAGAAACACCAGCACCGAAGCGATGACGAACATGAGGCTTGCGATGGTGAACAGGAAAACGCGACGCTGCGGGTTGGATACCACCTCAATCTCCAGCGCCATGAACGGGATGTTGTAAAGCGTTTGGAACAGGTAGTACAGACACAAAAACACGCCCACCCACAAACCGTTCACCCACGAAGCGCCATCGACGGGTGGGAAGAAAATGAGCACGCAGCACAGCGAATAGGGAATAGCCGCAAGTCGCATGAACGGGATGCGGCGACCGTTTTTGCCCTTGTGGCGGTCCGAAAGGTTGGCTATCCATGGGTCGGTGAAGGCGTCGACCAGCGTACCGATGCAGCGAATCACGGCCAACACAATGCCGGCGTTCAAGATGAAAATGGGAAGCGTCGTGGCAGATGACGTGGGTATGAAAAAGGTGAGCATGTAAGTGGTAATGATGCCGTAGAGGAATCCGCGCGAGGCGTCCCCCAGGCAAAGCGCGAAAATCTTCGGAGTGCTAATCTCCTGTACCATGTTTTCCCTCTTCCCCTGCTTGCCGCTGGTGTATGCTGCTAGCAGTCACATGAAGGCGAACCTCACTCGTGCGACATGCACCCATTAAAGCACAACATGCTAGCTTGAAGTTGCACTGGTATGTTAAATCGAGCGGAGATAATCAATGAGAACGCACTTGACTATCGACAGCAAAATGCACGTGGAGCTCGGCGGGCTTTTGCAGTGCGTGCACATCTGGAGCGACGACACCACCAATCCCGTGCTGCTGTTTTTGCATGGCGGCCCCGGCGTGCCCAACCGGCACACCATACGCGCAAAGCACCTGGACCTTTTGGACACATTCACGCTGGTCGCATGGGATCAGCGCGGCACCGGCGGCTCGTATGCCGGCTGTCCGGCAGAGACGCTTACCCTCGATCAGCTTGTGGAAGACGCTGCTGAGTTGTGCGCATGGCTTGACGCCATGCTGCGCTGCGGCAAAGTAAATATTTTGGGTGGAAGCTGGGGGACCGAGCTGGGCACGTTTTTAGCGCTGAGGCACCCGGAACTCGTTGCCGCGTACGTAGGCTACGGACAAGTGGTTGACGGTGTGGCAAATGAAGACCGCTCGTACGCCTTCGCTCTTGAAGCTGCTCAAAAATCCGGCGATACACGCAGCATAGAAGCATTGCAGCAGGTTGGACCCCCAGTGGAGGGCATCTATCATCCGGTGCTTCAAGGTCTTATGACGCAGCGCAAGATTATGAGCCGCTACGGTGGCCATTCGGTGAAGAAGGAGCGCTACATCGCCGATACGGCACTGCCGATTCTAAGCTCGCCCGAATATGGCCCGAGCGAGACGTGGGGCATACTGAAAGGCTACGCCTTCTGCTTGGAAAACATGTGGCCCACCATTGTGCGCTATGACTTTTTGCACGATAATCCCACTCCTCATTTTCAGATGCCCTACCACATTTTCCAAGGCGTGCATGACAACAACACGCCCAGCTCGCTTGTGCAAGACTACTTCAATGTGTTGGAAGCACCGCAAAAAAGCCTCGTGTGGTTCGAGCATTCAGCGCATGGCCCGCTTGGTGAAGAACCAGAGCGCTTCAAGCAATTATTGCGCGAAGTGCTCACCGCCTAAGCGGTGACTCACACATCTATAACGCAAGGCACCACATCGCGGTCGTGGCAGGCCAGCGCGTCAATGCAGTGCGGGTCGGCTGCCCTATCATGCAGCCAAGCCAATGATGTGTGCAGTTTTTCTCGATCGATGGCCAGTCCCGGCTCAATCATCTGCCGCCAGCTTTTACGGGCGTAGCCACAATCACCGGTCAGGATTAGGTAATGCCCGCTTTCGGGGTCGGTTATCACCAGCCCCGTGCTGCCCGCGGTATGCCCCGGCAGCCACACCGCTATCAACATACCGTCGCCATACAAGTCCAGACTGCGCCCGAAAGGCCCGAACCCCGTGTCTTCGAAATCGAAAACATCCATGTCCACGCCCTGCCACATTTCCTTCACGTAGCGCACGTGGCTGGATTCGGCAGCTTCCCATTCTTCCCGGCTCACCATCACGCGTTTGGCCCCGTCAATGCCCGGACCGGCAATTTCCAGAAGCCCGCTCGCGTGGTCTAGGTCAAGATGGCTGAATAGAACCGCATCGATGTCGTGCGGCGCAACACCCGCACCTGCCAGCAGGGTTGTGATATCCTGCCCTTTTGGCAGCACACCATGGTTGGGCACGTTGTTCGGCCAATGCAAGTATTCGCGCTGGTTGCCGCGAATAGCCTTACCCCACCCCGTATCGAAAAGCAGTGTGCCATGCGGCGACTTCACCAAGTACGCGCTGACGGGCAAAGCAATTCGTTTGTTCTTCGATCCCAGCACGGCAGCAAGCGGATTGTTGGTAGTTTTAAAAGGCAGACCTGGTGCAACCTCGACAGTGCCGGTCTGCAATACTTGGACGGTTATATTCGACATGATATTCTCCTCGTGCCACATCGCCAGCAGATAGTCGAACTTACTCTAGACCCTGCCTGCAAAGACAGCTATGCCAACGCTGCACTTTCCAATCTTCGTTATTACGTATCCTTACCTCTCCAATCGTAAGGAGCAAGACGCAGAATTGCCACGACAACAATCATACATATTGTTCGATTAAGAATGTACGCGGCTCAAAAGCGAGAGCACGCATAAAATCCAACCATGCCAAGTTTCCATCGTTTAATTCCAACCATGCCAAGTCTTCAACAGATTATTGTCAATCAGACCCGCTGTGTGCGATATTTTAGATAAAACTCTGTCTATCCTGAACGCTATACGCACAAAACTTAGCGTTTCCCCAGATGGGAAAATTTCGAAAGAGAATCGCTTGCTTCGCAATCGCACACAGCGGCTCTGATTGACAAATCCTGTTTCGCAGAAGCAGTCTGCGACACGGAAACAGCCCGCGGCGCAGAAGCAGCCTGCGACATAAAACCTGTTTCGCAGAAGCAGTCTGCGACACAGAAGCAGATTCGCAGAAGCAAAATGCAATGCATCGTGTCCCTTTCGCGTACGTCCGGCACCCAACCTGTTGCATGCCACTATAATGAAAACCCGCCAGACCCCGATTGGTCAACTTTCGTCAGGCATCGACTGCGGACAAGCGAGCATCAATCGAACAAGGCAAACGAATCAGCAACAAGCGAGAAGAAGAGCAATGAGCATCGAGATCCGACCCTATACCGAAAATGACATAGATGCGATGCGCGCCATTTGGAACGCCACTGTGCGCGACGGCATTGCGTTTCCGCAAGAAAACGAAATGACCTATGTGGAAGCCGAAGCATTTTTCGCCTCGCAAACAGCCTGCGGAGCAGCAGTTGAAAACGGTGCTGTGCTAGGACTGTTCATCGTGCATCCCAACAACATCGGGCGCTGCGGCCATATTGCAAACGCCAGCTACACCGTGAGCGAACATGCGCGCGGCAAGCACGTAGGGCGTGCGCTTGTGAACAGCAGCATTACTGCTGCTAGACAGGCGGGGTTCCGCATCCTGCAGTTCAACGCGGTCGTGGCCACCAACGTATCGGCGCGCCACTTGTACGAGAGCATAGGCTTTACTCAGTTGGGCACCATTCCCGGCGGATTCCGCATGCCCGATGACACCTACGTTGATATCTGCCCATATTACATCGAGTTGCAAGATGCGAAAGGAAACCGTCAGTGAGCACTATGCAGAACAGCCCTCAAAGCACAGGCACAAGCAACGGCGCAGACAGAGGCGCAACCAACGCACAAGGCGGCGCGCGTATCGACACCACGCGCGACAGCCGCCCCGGCAGCCCGTCCGACATCATGGACGCCATCGCACGCGAATTCAAACTCGCGCCCGCACAGGTTGCTGCCGTCGTGGGCCTCATTGACGAAGGCAACACTATCCCGTTCATCGCCCGCTACCGCAAAGAAGCCACCGGCGGCGTGAACGATGTGGCCCTGCGTGCCCTCGACGAACGCTTGACCTACCTGCGCAACCTTCAAGCGCGCAAGGAAGAAGTGCTGCAGACAATCGATGAGCAAGGGAAGCTCACAGCTGACCTGCGAGCGAAAATCGAAGCAGCTACTGTGATGCAGCGCGTCGAGGATTTGTACAAGCCCTACAAGAAAAAACGTGCTACCCGTGCATCGAAGGCACGTGACGCCGGGCTCGAGCCGTTGGCGATGATCATTTTGGCGCAGCAACCGCAGGTGGGTGACCCGCTCAAAGCCGCCGCAGACTATCGAAACGCCTCCGCCGGATTCGACACCCCCGAAGCTGCGCTGCAAGGCGCGCGCGACATAGTAGCGGAAACTATCGCCGACGACGCAGAATACACAGCTGCCATGCGCAACTTCACCCGTCAGGCCGGCGCTATCGCCGTCGTGGCGACCAACGCCGACGAAGCAACCCCCTATGAGCAGTACTACGACTATGCAGAGCCGCTCGCCAAGATTCCCAATCATCGTATCCTGGCGGTGAATCGCGGAGAAAAAGAAGGTAAACTGAAGGTAAAAGTGCAGATTGATGCCGATTCCGCCATCGATCAGCTAAACCGACGTATCATCAAGCGACAGTGCGCCACAACCGACGATCTGCGCGCCGCCATCGCAGACGGCTACAAACGCCTGATGGCCCCTTCACTGGAGCGCGAACTGCGCGGCGAGCTTCTGCAGCGCGCCGAAACCGACGCCATCAAAGTGTTTGCGAAAAATACCGAAAACCTGCTGCAGCAGCGTCCCGTGCGCAATGCCCGCGTGATTGCGCTCGATCCGGGCTATCGCACCGGCTGCAAAGTGGCCGTGCTCGACGAGTACGGCAAGCTGCTGGACCATTCGACCGTCTACCCCACCCCGCCGCGCCGCGAGATTGCAAAAACGCAGGACGCGCTGGCTGGCTACGTGAAAAAATATCATGCGAACGTAATCGTTATCGGCAACGGCACTGCCAGCCGAGAGACCGAAGAGGTCGTGTCCGACTTCATCGCAAAATCGAAAGCTGATGTGCACTACACCATCGTCAACGAAGCCGGCGCTTCGGTTTATTCCGCATCCGAGCTGGCCAGCCAAGAGTATCCCGAACTGGACGTGACCACGCGCGGCGCCATGAGCTTGGGGCGACGGCTGCAAGACCCGTTGGCCGAACTGGTAAAAATACCGCCACAGTCGATCGGGGTCGGTCAGTATCAGCATGACTTGAACCAGACCGCGCTGCAGCATGCGCTGGCGGACGTGGTCGAAAACGTGGTGAACCGCGTGGGCGTGAACCTGAACACGGCAAGCGCCAGCCTACTGGGATATGTGTCAGGCATCAGCGCACCCGTGGCGAAGAACATCGTGTCCTACCGCGAGGAAAATGGGGCGTTCACCGACCGTAAACAGCTAAAAAAGGTCCCCAAGCTGGGAGCGAAAGCGTTCCAGAATTGCGCGGGATTTTTGCGCATCGCCGACGGGAAAAACCCGCTCGATGCCACCAGCGTGCATCCGGAAAGCTACGCAGTCGCAACCGAGCTTTTAAAGCGCACCCACCTAAAACCAGAGGCAATCGCGCAAGGCGGCATCGCCGACATGAGCGAACGCGTCGGCAACGTGCAGGCAATGGCCACACAACTGCATGTGGGCGAGCCGACGTTGCGCGATATCGTCTCCGAGCTTGAAAAACCCGGCCGCGACCCACGCGATGACGCACCAGCGGTCGTGTTCAGCACAGGTGTGCGCGATTTCGATGACCTAACAGTGGGCATGGAGCTGACAGGCACCGTGCGCAATGTAGTCGACTTCGGGGCTTTCGTCGACATCGGGGTGAAGCAAGACGGTCTGGTCCATATATCGAAAATGGCCGACAGATTCATCAAGCACCCCAGCGAGGTCGCCAGCGTGGGTGACACGGTCACCGTTTGGGTAAGCAGCATAGACAAGCAACGCGGGAAAATCTCGTTGACCATGGTAAAAGACAAGCTCTAAACAAATATTCGACAAAAATGCTCGTACTGTTAGAATACCCGAAGACATAAACAAGCGGGAAAGCTTCCGCGAAAGGCAGGATGACATGAACGCAATCGAGCGCTTTGAACTTTCCAGTGACATATATATCGACGTGCAAGCCAGTTACAATCTATTGGTTCGCAGGGAAAACGGACGGCTGAATCTGAATTTGGTTTCAGCAGCCCAGCCAACCACCCCACTCGTGCAGAAAACGCTGTCTAACAAAGAAGAGGAATCGCTGACCGACGCGCTTGTAAACGTGCAGATTGATGAATGGGAAAGCTCATACGAGCCCGAAGGTTTCGTGGTCCTGGATGGCTTCACGTGGAAGCTCTCCCTGAAAACCGACGATGGCAACATCGAAACCGGCGGAACGAATTCTTTCCCTGTAGGTCTGCGCGATTTGTGCCGCTGGCTCTACGACTTGTGCGGTGTGCACCTGTGGGACAACACCAACGACGGCCCAGGTTTGACGGACTAGCCACACCGACCAACAAACGCTGAACGTTGTCGGCTTCTTGCGAACGCAATCGGGAACCACTACCCCCTGTTCGCCATCCGCAGTCAGCGGCTCGCAGAATACAATCGAGGTAATATGTCGCAGTTTTCGAACAACTTCCGCAAAGTGCCCATCGTCACGACGGTGCTCATAATCATCAATGTCGCCGTGTACGTGGTGCTTCCTCTTCTACCCGGCGGCAACGCGCTGTATCGTCAAGGGGTTCTGACACCCTATGACGTTATGGTGGGCAATTGGTGGACGCTAATCACTTCGATGTTTCTGCACAGCAGCTTAAACCACATCATCTGCAACATGTTCTCCCTGTACTATCTGGGCGTTATGTGCGAGCGCGTGTTCGGCCCTGTAAAATACCTGATCTTGTATATGGTCAGTGGTTTGGCGGGCGGCTTGCTGTTCGTAGCGGTGAATATCGCTTCCGGCAGCTATCTTTCTGGTGCGGTTGGTGCTTCTGGTGCTATTTTCGGCCTGTTCGGAGCCATGGGCTGGCTGCTTTTCAAAAACCGCAAGCGCATCGACAAGGGCTCCATCCAAAGCTATTTCGTCATGCTGGCCATCAACCTGTTCATCGGCTTCATGCCGGGAAGCAACATCGCCAATGCCGCCCATATCGGTGGCATGATTTGCGGTTTCCTGCTAGGTGCCGTCTTCTTGTCGCTCGGCGGCAAAAAACGCATCAACAATCGCCAGTAGACGGGCCTGCACCGGCTTCGCACTTACGCTCGCTACCGTGCTCATCTTCTTCGTGGCGCGGGGTATCCCTGCGGCCAAGCGAGTGGCGATGCTCGAATCGGACGGGGAAGCGCAAAATCTCTCTATTCTCCTAACTGATTCGAGCAGAAGGCCTTTCGAATGGCGCGAAAGTCGAGGTTAGGCTGTCTGGCGAGGAACATTTTACGACCACGGAAGACGGCACCTATTTAAACGACGACCTGAACGGGTATTTTGCAAACTGTCGAATACGGATTGCATGAATAATCGCATATGTAGCATGCTCCGTACAGCCTAACCTCGCATTTCGCGCCACTGGGAAGGCCTTTTGCTCGAATCGAAGCACGAATCCCATCTTTTTCGCGCGAGCAAACAATCTTTCAACGTTAATCAAGCAATCTCCCACCCATCAGCCCATCAACGACGAAAGTGTTTATAAATGCGTGGGCGCGCTTTGAGCTTCTCCCCCGCCTTTAGTCTGATTTCTAAAATAAATATTCCGCCTTCCCGCCAACTGCTTAACAAGAAAGCAAAGGTATTCGGTAAAATAAGCACCAGTGAAAACAAGGGGACCGGCAGGTCCGGCTGACAGGGGAGCCCTCGCATGGCGAAAGAAGAACGACCAGCAGAGTCCGAAAAAGACGAGAAGCCAACAGCTGCTGAACCCAGCAACGACACGGGTGCAGACCCAAACACCGATACGTCCACCGAACCACCTGCCGAATCTGGGTCCGACACTACAGCAGATTTGACACCTGAGGCCAAGCCGTCTTCTGCAATCGAGGCTTCCGCTGAATCTGGGTCTGATGCCACAGCGGTCGTAGCAGCACCTTCTCCGGAGTCTGAGGCCGATGCCACAGCGGTCGTAGCAGCACCTTCTCCGGAGTCTGAGTCTGATGCAACGGCCGACGTCGATGCAAAGGCCGACGCAGAGCCACCCCAAAAGCCCAAACGCAAGACGGCACTCATCGTCGCTATCATCGTACTTGCTGCGCTCATCAGCGCTTACGTGGGCATCTCATTATATTTTGAAAACCGATTCTGGCCCAACACCACCATCGGCAGTGTGGATGTATCCCAAATGACTGCCGACGAGGCCGCTCCGTTGCTGGATGACCAAGCAGGAGACTACGCGATACGCATCCAAGGCCAAGGGCTCGACTTCACCGTGAAAGCACACGATATCGCCCTGTCCCAAGACAGCAGGCAGATTGCGCAAACCGCCATCGACAGACAAAACGGATGGCTCTGGCCCCTCGAGGTGTTCAGCTACCATAATGCATCCGACGCACTAGATGTGTCATTTAACCCAACCAGCCTGTCCTCAATCGTGCAGAGCGCTGTCGATAAAGTAAACGCGACCGCAACCGCGCCCACCAACGCCACCCTCACCTACAACGCCGATGCCGATTCCTTCCAAGTGTCACCTGAAATAGCAGGCACCCTCCTCGATGTGGCTGCGATAAACCAGCTCGCAGCCTCAGCAATTGGCTCTATCGCTCCATCTTTGGAAATAACCACCGACCAATGCGTGCAGCCTTCCGTGCTTTCCACCGACCAGCAACTGGCGGCACAGCGCGATAGCGCCAACAAACTCATCGGCGGGCGCCTGTCCATACAGCTTGATGGAAACCCCACCTATGAGCTGGGCGCCGACCAAATCGCTCAATGGGTGCATGCCAGCGGCACCACGGCATCAATCGACCAAGAGGCTCTTGCCGCATGGGCCAACGACTTCGAAGCGTCCTTCAATACAGTTGGTGCCGCGCGCACCTATACCCGAGCAGACGGCAAAGTCGTCATGGTCAGCGGAGGTACGTTTGGTTGGTCCACCGACAGTGATGGCTTGGCAAATATCGTCATCGACACGGTGAACAACGGCATGAAAAATTCAGTGAATCTGAGCGTCTATCAAAGCGCCGATGTCTATGCGGGCACATCGAACATCGATTGGAAAGCATATGTTGACGTAGATCTCTCTGAGCAATACGCCCGCTACTACGACGCATCCGGCGCGATGGCCTGGGAAAGCGCGATTGTCTCCGGCAAGCCTTCCACTCCCACGCCAACTGGCGTGTATATGGTGAACTCAAAAGCAAGCCCGTCCACACTGGTAGGAGAAGACTACCGAACGAAAGTCTCGTATTGGATGCCATTTGTGGGCAATGCCATCGGTTTGCATGATGCGAACTGGCAATACTCATTCGGCGGATCTCGTTATCGAATGGGTTACGGGTCACACGGATGCGTGAACCTGCCCGTCGGTGCGGCTGGCGAGTTGTATTCCATGGTATCTGTCGGCACCGCCGTCATCGTGCATTATTAGGAATATCGTGCCCATCGAGGACACGCATGTTGAAAAATGCAGCCAGAGGACTTCGCGTCGGCTCCGCCTCATTTCCGACGCGTTGGTTCCAGTTGCCTTGAGCATATCGGTTCCGGTTGTCCGCAGCGCATCAGCTCTCTCTTGTCTGCGGCATCTCCATTCATCGATTCCTTGCGTTTTGCGCCAAAATCGATGTGTGATACTCTGTTGAGCGGTTTTAAAAGCAACTTCGCACAATGCGATTAAAGGGGATTTCAACATGACGGGTAGTAGCGCAAGCTCCAGCCAAAAATGGTATCAGACGAATTGGTTTCTCATCTTCGTATCCATTGTGGTGCCGATAGCGGCCATTCCCATTCTGCTGTTCTGTCACAAGGACAAGACGATGAAATTCAAACTCATCGTCGCGATTCTGCTTATCATCTACAGCGTGATCTGGGGCGCTTTCGCCATTTACGGCGGAACCCAGGCCGCCAATCGCATGAGCGGAAAGTCGAACCTCACAACCCAGGAACAACAGGAATATGCAGGCGTGAACTTCACCATTCCCGAAGGCTGGGAAGCCGTTGTCGGCGATAACGTCATGCGCTATTATTCCGATTCTAGCCACACCACGCAGATTCTGGTCTTGAACGCCAGCTACGACACGAAGACTCTGAAGGGTGCCCAAGATTACGCCGCTGACATGGCATCGGGCATACTGGACGCGAACTCCACGAAGACCGTCCTTTCAAACGACCGCACCATCGTCAGCGGGATGCCTGCCAACAAGATAAGCTACAGCACTACGGTCGATTCCTATGATTATTCGAATTATGCGCTGATCATCGGCATGCCGAACTCCACAACTGCCATCATGCTGGGCTGCCCCGAAGAGGATACTCAGAAATACCAGAAAGTTTTCGAACAGGTCATGAACTCGGTATCCGTCGTGAACGCCGATCAAGTGGCCGCCGAGGCACTGCCAGCGGATAGCTCAGCCGATGCAACAACGACTACGAGCGCAAACTCGTCTGCATCCACCTCAAATGGCACCACGGTGGCTTCCAGCGATGAGTCAACCTCAACGACTTTTTAGCGCTTGCAGGTTTATCGCAACGGGATACTGAACCTTGGCGGTCTCATCCGCCATCTATTCCTGCCCTCTACAGCCTGACACTTGTTCTTTCTCCTTGCGAGCACATACCTTTCGTTGGTCCTATCGACACATTTCCTAGTATTTTTATCTGTTTTAATGCAAACTTCTGCAAAAGCATTGACACGATGCGAAATTCCCGTATTCTAAAACTGAAATTATTTCCTAGTTATTTACTATGTTTTTAGCGAGCACGAGGGAAGCGCCGCACGCACTGTCTAGCACCGAAGAATGTAGCCCTTCGATGCTCGCTTAAGAGCCCAAAGGAGACATGCCATGAAAACCATCTATTTCGACAACGCCGCTACCACGGCCCTGCGCCCAGAGGCACTGGAGTCGATGATGCCCTACCTTACCAACGAATACGGCAATGCTTCATCCATCTACCCGTTGGGGCAGCGCTCAGCCGCGGCACTGCGCTCAGCCCGCAGCATTATCGCAGATGCGCTGAATGCCGACGCAGGCGAGGTCTATTTTACCAGTTGCGGCAGTGAGGCCGACAACTGGGCACTCAAGCGCGTAGCGCATGCCTATCAGGACAAAGGCAAGCACATCATCACCACGGCCATCGAGCATCATGCGATACTGCACAGCTGTGCCGCCTTGGAAAAGGAAGGGTTCGAAGTAACCTATCTGCCCGTCGATGCCGAAGGACTCGTAGATCCGGCAGTGTTCGAATCAGCCATACGCCCCGACACCATTTTGGCAAGCATCATGTTCGCGAACAACGAGATCGGCACCATCGAGCCCATTGCAGAACTAGCCGAAATCGCACACAAACACGACGTGCTGTTCCACACCGATGCCGTGCAGGCATTCGCGCATGTGCCTATCAACGTGAAAGAAATGAACATCGACTTGCTCAGTGCCTCGGGGCACAAGTTTTACGGACCGAAGGGCACAGGATTTCTGTACAAGCGCAAGGGCGTTCGCATTACCAACCTAATCGACGGCGGCCAACAAGAATCCGGACTGCGTGCCGGGACCGAGAACATCGCCGGTATTGTAGGAATGGCGCGCGCTGCAGAATTGGCGCTTTCAGAACAGGCCGATGAAATGAAGCGCCAGTCGCAGCTGCGCGACCACGCAATCGAGCGTCTGCTTACCGAGATTCCCTACACGCGCGTGAACGGTAGCCGCACCAGCCGCCTGCCCAACAACATCAACGTGTGCTTCCGATTCATCGAAGGCGAAGGGATGCTGCTGCAGCTGGCCGCTCGCGGACTCTGCGTATCCAGCGGATCGGCCTGCACCAGCGGATCGCTTGATCCTAGCCACGTACTTTTGGCTATCGGCCTGCCGCACGAGATAGCCCACGGATCGATGCGTGCAACCATCGGGCGCGAAACCACGCAAGAAGACGTTGACTACCTGGTCGATAGTCTGGTCACCACGATTTCAAACCTTCGCTCGATGAGCCCGCTTTACGAAGACTTCTGCGCCAAACAGCAGAAACGTGCCAGCTAACAACGATTACCACCGAAAGGAACCTATCATGGCTATGGAATACAGCGAAAAAGTAATGGACCACTTCACCAATCCGCGCAACGTGGGCACAATCGAAAACGCCAGCGGATGCGGCACGGTCGGCAACGCAGTCTGCGGCGACATCATGCGCATCTATTTGGATGTCGACGATGACCAGATTATCCGCGACGTGAAATTCAAGACGTTCGGATGCGGCGCTGCCATCGCCACCAGCAGTATGGCAACCGAGATGGTAAAAGGCAAAACCGTGCAACAGGCGCTCGAAGTTACTAACAAAGCAGTCATGGAGGCCTTAGACGGACTGCCGAAAGTCAAGATTCACTGTTCGCTTTTGGCTGAAGAAGCGATACATGCGGCACTGTGGGACTACGCCGAAAAACACCACATCAAGATTGAAGGTCTGCAGCGTCCGAAAAATGATATCAACGACGTGGCATAGCAATCAGATTCCAAACAACAGGGCGGCACCTCCCTTTCCGGAGATGCCGCCCTTCCTCAAACCGCCAATGTTGCCGAACCACTCAAACCTACCCCGATATGCAACACCCGGTCATCGGCAGGAAACAACGTATACCCGCTTTTCAGCTGCTACATCAAACCCATCATCTGCCACACGGGCACACTGGCCAAACACGCTATCAGGTTGATGACCATAAATGCGATGTTGAACGGCATCGTGTCTTTGTGCTCGCACATCTCGCCTTTCGTCGCACCTAGGATTGGCACAAACACGTTGTTCGTGAATTTCAGATGCCACACGTCCGTTGCGTTGCCGCACACAAACAAGATGATGAAGGGGTTGATACCTGCAGCTGCTCCCACTCCGCCCAAAGCGGCCAAAAATATCACCTGCGTCGCAATGGACGAGACCACCACAAAACGCATCACATAGGTAAGCAGGCACACTACGATAATAAAAATGTACGGGTTCGAGACCACGGGACCTGCAATCGGACCCATTAGTGTTGCGAGCCATGTTGATATCCCCAGCTGGGTCAGAAGCGACGCCAACGACAAGATGCCACCGATGAATATGACCGTATCCCACGGGATACCGGATGTGAAATCCTTCGTGTTCACCAGACCGATAACAGCCATGATTGCCAGCACCGTAATAGATACCGTAGCGGCATTGATGCCAATCTTGCTGCCGAAAATCCACCCGAGAATCGCAGCCGCCAAAAGAACGGCAGTGATCTTCTCATCACGCGACATCGGGCCCATTGCCGCAAGCTGCTTTTTCGCGAATCCCTTTTCGCGCACGAGAGTATTGTCCGCCGCCATAGCTGTAGCTTCGTCGCTACGTCCAGCTTCGGCACCTGAGGCGCCCTTCACAGATTTGTCCTTGCGGGGGTCGTAGAGTACGAGAATCGCAATATAGCACAGCACAGCGGTAACCACGAACCACACCGCCGCCGCCAAAAACCAGTTGGTCCACGTCCAATTCGCCTGTTGATCGGCCGGAAGCATGCCAACCGTTATCATGGCGGGCGCAGCACCCGTCAAAAACGCATATCCCAAGATACCCGACGTGACCCATATCGTCAGGAACAAACCGGTTGCGGCCTTGCTGCTTTTCGCATACCCCAGTGCTTTCGACGCAGCTGACGCGATAGGCGCCAAAATAACGCCCTTGCCAATCAGTGCAGGGATAAACGGTGTTACCACAAGCCCAGTCGTATAAAACGCGCTTACCTGGCCTTTGTAGCTTTCCGGGAAAAGCCTGAGAATCGAAAAAGCCAAGCGCCTGACCAGTCCTGTTTTCACGATGGCCACTGATATGCCGAAAGCGCCGATGAGCAGCCAGATTGTCGTATCCGCAAATGGCGCGAACACCACGCCGAACTTTGCCACATTGAAGACGGCATAAGCTGCGATGCAAGCCAAAAAAGCCGCCCAATCAGGTACGACATTCAGTACCAGCCATACGACCACGCATTCGAAAATGCCCATGTAAATCATCGCTGGCCGCTCCAGCCCCTCCGGCGGCTGCAAGAGCGCGATAACGACAGCGATAATCATGGGGATGACTATCTTCAGTCCTTTTTTCATGGTTTCACTCATAGATGAATCCTCCTTGCTTTTATGGAATTCCCCTCATCCGATTATCGAATGAGGGTTCAAGGCAAGGAAGCGCTGCTTGCTGCTAGCGCCGTGAATTATTCGCATAGCGAATAGGCGCGATAATCAAACGGCGGTTCGCACACACTCCGCCCTATGCAAACGGGGCAGCCGCATCGTGGCCACCCCGTCCAACCAGATAATCTTTGGTTTTAGGTTACTCTCCCATTGGGGGACTGCGGTAGTTACATGAGTCCCATCATCTGCCACACCGGCACGCTGGCCAAGCAAGCAACCAAGTTGATGGCCATATAGGCCCAGTTCATAGGCAGTGTATCTTTGTGCTCACAGATCTGGCCGTTCGTTGATCCCAGCACAGCCACATACACGTTGTTCGTGAACGGGAAATGCCACACATGCGAAGCCATATAGCACACGAACAGCAGCACCCACAGATTTATCCCCGAGGCTACAGCCACGCCGGAAAGCGCGGCAAGAAAGATGGCCATCGTGGCGGTCTGCGATATGATGGCAAAGCGAAGCAAATAGGTAAGCACGCAAATAAGCAGTATGAACAAATACGGATTTGAAGCGAAAGGCTGAATGAAAGGCCCCATCACAGTACCGAGCCATTTGTCGATGCCCAGCTTTAAAATCAGCGAAGCTAGCGAGATAACGCCACCGATGAAGATAACCGTACCCCAAGGAATGCGCTCAGCCACATCATTTTTCGTCAGCAGCTTCGTCACACCGGCCAGCGCGAACACGATAAGCGTTACGACCACATTGCTCAATCCGATGTTCGATCCGAAAACCCAACCAACCAGCGCCAACACCAACAGCGCGCCCGCAATCTTCTCTTCGCGCGACATCGGACCCATCTCGCGTAGCTGCCTCTTCGCGAATCCGTGCTCGATTTCCGGGGCAGCCGAAGCTGATGAGGCAACTGTATCGGCATCACTATTCGCTTCTTTGCGACCTGCGGCTTTTTTCTCTTTCGCAGGGTTGTACAGAACCAGTATGGCAACATAGCACAACACAGCGATAACCACGAACCATACGGCAGCAGCCAGAAACCAGTTCATCCAAACCGTCCAGTTCGCCTGTTGGTCAGTCGGCAACATGCCGATGATGATGAAACACGGCGCTGCACCCGTCAAAAACGCGCAGCCTAAAATGCCTGCTGACACCCACGCCGCACAGAACATGCCGCTTGCGGCCTTACTGCTTTTCACATACCCCAACGATTTGGAGATGGCGGTTGCCAAAGGCGCCAAGATAGCACCTTTTGCGACAAGGGCCGGAATCAGCGGCGACATCACGATGCCCGTGGTGTAGAGCGCACCCACCTGCCCCTTGTAACTTTCGGGGAACAAGCTGGAAACGAAAAACGCTATGCGCTTCAACAGACCGGTTTTCGACACGACTGCCGCAAGTCCGAACGCACCTATGACCAGCCAGATGGTCGTGTCTGCAAACGGCGCGAACGCGCCCTGCAGGTTGGTCAGCCCGAACACCACAAACGATGCCATCGCGATAGTCACAGCGGCCCAGTCAGGCATAACATCCACAATCAACCACACGATTACGCATTCGAAAATGCCCATGTAGACCATGGCTGAGTGATCGAGCATCTCCGGTGGCTGCAGTGTGGCGATGATAATGCCGACGACAATCGGGATTCCCAGTTTCAAACCTACCGCGATTTTATCTTTCATCGTAAGCTCTTCCCCTTTGTTCCGGCGTGCGCACCTACGCTCGCCCTTTACCGCGATCGCCAAACTATCTCCCCTGTGCTGCGTGGCGAATTACGCGCTTTTGCCACTATAGCGCAATAACGACCCCAAACAACGCGCCCGATGCCAGAAAAGCCCGCAGTGACATTTTCCTCAAGCGCTGTGATTCTTACTCATAGCTTGAGCTAGACCAAAATGCTATTATCTGTGCATGGATGCTCACAAAGTAGATACTCTCATTAAAATTATCTCGTCGGGAAGCATGATGAAAGTTTCCGACGAAGTGGGCTATACCCCTTCTGGCCTCGTCCACATGATGAACTCAATCGAAAACGAGCTGGGGTTGAAGATTATCAACCGCACGAACCAAGGCGTCACGCTGACGGAAAACGGCAGAACGCTCATGCCCTTATTCGAACAGTTCTCACAACTGAACAGCCGTATGATTTCAGAAGCAAAAAAGCTGCGGGAGAAAACCGACTCGACCCTAAAAGTAGGCACCTATGCAAGCATCGCCACGCATTGGCTACCGTCAGTGATCACCGCGTTTTGCACAGAGCATCCCGATTTCGATGTTGAGTTCACCGTGCTTGAAAAACCCGAGTGCTACCAGGCGCTTGAAACCGGCCGTATCGATTTGGCATTCTGCAGCAAAGACAGATTGTCAAAATGCCCCTTCGAGCCGCTAAAAAGCGACGAGTTCTTCGCGGTGCTACCAACGAACAGCCCAGATGCGCCCGCTATCACATCTACCGTCGCAAGCGAATCCACGTCAGAGGGCGCCGACTTTCCGCTCGCGAATTTCAATGATATGTCCTTCATCATGCCATCTCTAGGATCAGACGAAGACGTGCGCAGAATCCTTTCCGAACACGATGTGCACCCCGAGCTTTTGGCCTCTGTAGCCGATGATTCTACGGTCATCAGCATGGTCGCAGCAGGAATGGGCTCAAGCATTCTTTCCGAGCTGACGCTACGCGGCCATGACAGCGGCGTGTTGACTTTCCCTCTCAGACCACGCTCATATCGCGAACTGGGCATAATCTATCGATGCGAAGGCGAATCAACCCCAATCACGCAATTCGTGCAGTTCGCAAAGTCCATGCGAGCGAGTCTATAGGGCAATCCCTCCGCCTCGCACAGGCACGACTCTAATAGCGTTTTTCCGTGTAATGCTCATCTAGTGCGGCGGGGGCTGGATTAATCAGCAGCTCAGGCACAACCTTCAATCCATCAGGGAGGATAGCAATCTTGTCCGTTAGCTTCCGATCGGCATGTTTTGCCCGCAACTGACCGATTGGCCCGAAATCCAAATAACGCATCACGCAAGCATCCACGCATGCCGGGTTTTGCCCCGCATCGCGCAAGTCTTTGCACGAGTCGCACTTGCCTCCTCTTTTTGTGCCAGGA
The DNA here is from genome assembly GCA_023394615.1 of Actinomycetes bacterium. Classification (GTDB taxonomy): domain Bacteria; phylum Actinomycetota; class Coriobacteriia; order Coriobacteriales; family Eggerthellaceae; genus JAEXAI01. The sequence continues at coordinate 99,902 of JAEXAI010000006.1, forward strand.
AAATAGTGAATCGCATCATAGGGGCAAGCCTCGCCGCATAGCTTACAGCCGGTGCAAAGCCCATCGTCATGCTGCACCGTGCCATCTTCGGCTACATGCATAGCACCGGTTTGGCACGCATCCACGCACACCGGGTGTTTGCAGTGGTAGCATGCACCTGAATAGTTGTAGGCCAGAGGATTCGGGTATTTTCCCACTTCGAAAGAACGAACCACACGATAGTTCACGCCCGTGGGCAGATCGTTTTTGTCCTTGCAGGCAATTTGGCACGCACCGCAACCTATGCAGGCACTCTGGTCGAAATAAAATCCCAGTCTATCCTCATCAGCGATTGCCGTGCCCGCCACACCCGCAGCGTCCTTATTCATCACATCGGCCATTATCGCTCACCCGCCTTTACATCCAAGGGGATGCGCGCCGGCATACCATCATCATCGCCGAGGTGCGCACCTGTATATTTCTCAATCTTGCATATAACCGAATTGTAGCCGGATACGCCTTGGCCGTTTGGATGCGCTCCGATCAGGTAGTTGTCGGCTCCCGCCGCATCGATACCGGTCGTCTCATCCACATCCACCCAGGCCCCGTGCGTTATGCCCACAACTCCCGGACGCACGCGCTCGCTCACGCAGGCGTTGCGCAAGCATGCGCCATCAGGCGTGGTCACAAGCACGGTATCACCGTCTTGCACGCTAACGTCTGTCGCATCTTTCGCGCTCAGGAACACCGGACTTGCCCACGCTTCGCGCAGCCAGTCCACGTTGTCGAACACACTGTGCGCGCGACGCGGATAATGCGGGTTGATCACCTGCAGGGGATACTCCCCTGGCACTTTACGTTCCCAATCGGCAAACGTATCCTCGTAGCCATTCGTCACATGCGTGTAGGTGGGAATAGGATCCACATGCCCCCAGCCCATAGCGCTAAGCGTATCGGATAGCCGCTGGCAGTATATCTCAAGCTTTCCCGACGGCGTGTCCAATGGATGCCCTTCGGGATCGCGCCTGAAATCCTGAAACGCGATATAGCCGTAGTTATCACCTTCATGGCGCTTTACCTGATAAACCCCACGCTGCTTCAGTTCTTGGTAGGGCAACGCGCCTTTTTGGGGCACACCCACAGCACCGATTTCAGCAATATCATCGGCCGTCAGAGCCACAGCCGGCACAATGGTCTTGCCATCTTCGGCGACCATCGTCATGGAAGCCAACTGATTGAAATACTGCTGCGCCTCATCGAAGGGATAGATTTCGCTGGCATCCATGCCTAAATGCTCTGCCAGCTCTTTCGCGATAGTCTGATCTGATTTGCATTCGTAGAGTGGGTCGATCACGTTTTGGTAAGCCAGCACCATCTCACGGTTGCTCTTGTGTCCCAACACGCCGCCGAACAGCCCAGCAGGGCGCTCCCACTCGGTGGTGATGGGAAACACGATGTCAGCATAGCGGGCTCCTGTAGTGTAGAACTGCGCATGGCTCACTACCATATCCACGCTTCTGTACGCCTGTATAGCGCGCGCCATACCCACGTTCGTCTGAATCTTGTTTCCAGCGCATTGGTAGATTACATGGATGTCGATATCGGTTTTCTTGCCCGGTTCATAGTGTTTTGGACCCGTGGACGTATAAGTGCCGTCCAAAACGGCATCCCACACCTCGTTGCCGTTGATATCATCGTCTACCGGGTTCTTGATGGGGGGCAACCCATCTTTGCCAGCCCGGATAAGCGCAGGCCCGCCGTTGCCAGACGTGCAGTGCATAGTCGACCCAGTCATATGCCCCGACTTGCCCATATGCCCACCCATAGCTCCGATGGTCATTACCAGCTGAGGTAGATTGTCCACATCGTTTACGCGAGCTGAAGCGGTGGAAACTAAAAAGGCAACTTTGCGGTTCTTGCCCATCTGGCGCGCCAACGCGCGTATCTGATGGGGCTCAATGCCGCAAATCTCACTGGCCCATTCGGGCGTTTTCGCAACGCCATCGTAGGCCCCCAAGACATAGTCTTTGAAATTGGTCTGCTGTTTTGCGTCGGCAGGCATGTGCTGCGCGTCAAAGCCCACCGTGCAGCGGCTCAGGAAGTCCCAATCAATGAGGTGGTACTCATCATCTTGCTCCAACATCGCGTGGGCAACTGCCAGCAAAAACGCCGTGTCAGTGGCCGGGCGAATCGGCAGCCATTGCGCGTTCAACGTCGAGCATGTTTCGTTGTATAAAGGATCTATCACGATGAAACGCGCGCCCGCTTGCTTCGCCTGCCAGTAGTTCATCATCTGACTGCCTGGCGCGCTCCACGCCGGGTTCATCGAAAGCATCACCACGGTTTCGGCATTGCGCAAGTCAAACCGATCATTGATGGTCTGATCCTGCTTGTTGTCGTGGTGGAATCCTATCAGAAAAGGCGTTTTCTGCCACGCGCCGTACGAGCACGTGTCCCAATACGTGGAAAATCCGCCGAACGCGCCCATCGTGCGTGTGATCTCGTTGTTCCATCCTTTGAAAAGCAAGATAGAGCGATTGCCAAATTCCTCTTTCGCGCGGGTCAGTCCTTCGGCGACATAATCGTACGCCTCATCCCAAGAAACACGTTCCCAATCGTCGATGCCGCGCAACTCGCCATGCGGATCCGTCGGCGTCCAGTGCTTGCGCTTCATAGGGTATTTCAAGCGATCTTCAGAAAGCACCTGCCTGCGCATAGCGCGCCCGCGCTGACACGCACGCTGCTGAGGCCAATCAGGGCTATCAGGGTGCGAGTCGTCCGTTTTCTGACGAACGATTTTTCCATCCTTCACCAGCACTTTGTTCACACATCGCCCACCGCAGTTATGCCAACAAGCACCCGTTACCCACATGCCGCCATCCTCTGATGGCGCACACCCGTTCTCTCTCTTTGCTTCCACGCAAATCGCCTTCATTTCGCTCTTCCAAAGCTCTGTATGTCCTATTAAATCCCGCAAACCCCAGACGCGCCTCAAGCGCCCGAAGCAGTCTCACGATTCCATAAAGGCCACGGCCTCTTTCTCGTATTCGTCGAAGCGCCGCGATAGCGCATCGCTCAATCCATCGCCCGCATCCACGCGTTCAGGCTCGATACCCATGATGGTCACGCCCTCAAGCGAGACACCCACTGATTGCGCGATATCCAAAACCGCCATCAAATCGCTGGAATGAGAGTCGCCGAGACCTCCATCTTTCATGCTGTTGACTTCGCCGGGGTTGAAAAAGCGGTACTCCCCCGCCTTCGCTCCCATATGGGCAGAATCCACCAGCAGCAACATATCGGCTTCCCGCACGTAATCAACCAAGTCGATAAGCGTACCCGCAAGCACAATCGTCTTGAAGCCGTCATCTTTTCCAGTTTCGGCAATGTGCTCGGCTATGCGCAAGCCTATGGAATCATCCCAGGCCATAAACGTTCCGATGCCAATCAGATATTTCACGCAACCCTCCTCGATGCTCGATTATCCACCAAACACCCTGCAAAGCAAACGGACGGGGACATCATCCCCGCCCGTCTCGCACATTGTTTACCTAAACGAAACATCCACGCAGTGAGTCGAACAGGAAATGCATGGGTCATAAGCCCTCACCAACATCTCCATCGCCAACTTAATCTCATCGGCGCTCTTGTTCTGCTCGAGCATCTGCGGCAGCAGCGCATCGAAGTCTGCCTGTATGTTGGCATGGTTTTGGTTCGTGGGGATAACGCAGTTCCCCTTCTTGCACATGCCGTCCTCGTCATACTCGTACTCATGAAACAAAATACCGCGCGGCACTTCAGTGGCCGATGCGCCGCGATCGAACATCACAGGCTGCACTGGCGCTTCGTCGTGCACGCCCTCTTCAATCAGCTCGTCCATCAACTGCAGGCCCTGATACACTGAATGCACCATCTCCACCACTTGCGCCACCGTATTGTAGAACGGATTTGTGCACAAGGGACTGATGCCCAGGGTCTGGGCTACTTCTTGAGCCTCAGGGCACAGTTTATCGTAGTTCACGTTGAAACGCGCCAGCGCACCCACAGCATAGGAATCCATACGGTTCTTTGTGTATTTAGCGGTGGACTGGGGTACCACGTACTCGTTTGTGCACTTTCGATAGTCGCCCACGCCGTACACCGCGCGATCGCCATCGGGCAGTACCGTTTCAATATAGCCATCGAACAGACCGTATTCTTTGCTCTTCGATACAGCCATATACTCGGTCGGACGGTTGAAATCGGGAATCTCGGGAGCCAGTGCCTTAATGGTCTCTATCGTCGCTTCCAAATCTGGCATGGCAGCAGCTACATGGTCGCGCATGCCGCGCAGCTCTTCGGTAGTCGGCACCGATGCGAACCCTCCGGGAACAAGCGTCGTCGGATGCGTTGTGCGTCCGGCAATCATCGAGCCCCATTCATGCCCCAAGCGCTTCAGGCGCAAAGCGCAAGCCACCACATCCGCATGCTCGGGCAGGATGGCAAACGCAGAAGGAGAGTTCAACAAGTCCGGTGCTGCCAGCAAATACACGTGCAACACATGCGAGTCGAAGTTTTCCGACAGCTTCAAGATAGTGCGAAGCTTTTCCGTTTGCGGGGATACCTGCATGCCCAGCGCCGACTCCGTGGCGCGTACTGCGGCCAGCGAATGACCCACCGAACAGATGCCGCAGATACGGCTGACGATGCGCGCAACTTCACTGTAGTGGCGACCGCGTACCATGGCCTCGAAGAAACGGGGCGCCTCGGGTACCTGCCACTGACATTTTTCAATGACGCCATTGTTCACGTCCACAACGATATTGCCGTGGCCCTCTACGCGCGTCAGATGATGTACGTTGACGTTTATATTCTCTTTCATAGTATCAGCCCTTTTGATTCGCCGTGAACATGCGCGTTTTCGAAATCGCCCGTGATTGGCTCATGCCGCCGCGCTCCATCAACACCTTTTCCAAGGAACGCAAGTTCGCACCTGTCGCAAAGCCTCGGCATGCCTCGCAAGGAATGCCGGCCGCCGTGCAAGGCGCGCCGCAACCCGCACGAGCCACTGGACCCATGCAGTAATCGCCTTCGTCGTAACGGCAGATGGTACCCGCGCGTTTGCACTCCATGCACACAGGGTATCCGGGGATGACCGGCTCTTTGTCGTGCAGCAGCGACGAGAGGATATCTATCAGCTCATTGCGATCAATCGGGCAGCCCAAAACCTCGTAGTCCACATCGATAACGCTAGAGACAGGCAGAGCCGGACCGGAAAACACCATGGGGTCGCAGGCATGTTCGCCATATACTTCCTCATGGAAGTCATCTTGGTTGTTGCGCAGCGCATTGATACCACCCGTACACGCGCACGCGCCGTATGCAATCACTTTGCGAGCTCGGCGCCTGATATCGATGAGGCGGTTTCTGTCCATCTCGCGTGTGAAGCTTCCTTCAACCAACGCAAAATCAATGCGCTGATCAGTGGTTTCGCTCATGGCCTCGCGAAATTCCACCAAGTCAAAGTGCTTCAACAGCTCGAGCATCGTCGCATCGCCCAAGTTCGTGAATTCTATTTGGCAACCTTCGCAACTAGTGAAGTCGAAGAAGGCTATCGTGGGTTTTCCCGCCATTTATATCGCCTCCGGAATGCTCTCGATGTCCTTGAACCTGAAAACAGGCCCATCGGTACAGCAGTACACGTTGTTTATCTGACAGTGACCGCATTTCCCCACGCCGCATTTCATGCGACGCTCCAAGTCAACATATATGTACTCATGCGGAATCCCCAGCTTGTCAAGCGACATGACGGTGAACTTGAACATGATGGGAGGTCCGCAGATGATGATGCGCGTATCTATATCGAATTCCACTTCGGGGAACAGCGTGGTAATCACGCCGGTGTGCCCCGTCCAATTCGTATCGCCCCTATCGACGGTTTCAAAGTACTCGATGTCGTCGGATTCCTTCCAGAGTTTGCGATCCTCGTTGAACAGCAGCGATTGCGGATCGCGCGCACCGTAAAACAGGATAAAACGTCCGAATTCGTCGCGACGGTCCAAGATGTACTGGATGAGGCTGCGCGTAGGGCATAGCCCCAAACCGCCCGCCACAATCAGCACGTCATGGCCTCGTAGGGCATCCAAATCGAACCCATGGCCCAAAGGACCGCGCACCGTCAGCGTGTCGCCTTCGCCCATCGCATCAATAGCGCTGGACACGCGGCCCACCTTTCGCACCACGATGTCGAACGTATCGGGGCGCGTGGGAGAGCTTGCGTATCCGATGGGGATCTCGCCATAGCCCATGCGGCCCACGGTCAAAAACTGGCCCGGCTGATGCTCCATCGGCAGGCCGTCTTCCATCTGCAGCGTGAAACGGCGCTCGGCAAATGTCTGCTGCTCGAAGCTCACCACTTTCGCGTTGCGCGGCATGAATAGCGTAGGTACTTCTTCGTTGTTGTCGTGACACGTGCAACCCATTATTCTTCCACCCCCATAACGGTGTTGATGACTTTCACAGGATCGGCGATACCGGGAGTGCATGAGCCAGCACACCGACCGCACCCCACACAAGCGGGGCCTTCGAAGCGGTCTTTCTGATAGACCATCTTCCTCATGAAGCGATGACGGAAACGCTCGTAATGCTCGCCGCGGAAATTCTCCTCGCCGCCGCCTGCCAGCGTGGTGACTGAAAAGTCATAGGCCAGACACGAGTCCCAGCAACGACTGCGATAGCCGGATACCTGATCGAGATTCCAGTGGTCTTCCACGTCGAAGCAGAAGCATGTGGGACACACGATGTTGCACGACCCGCATGAGAAGCACCCATCGGAGAGACCTTCCCAGAGCAGCTTGTCGTCAAACCGTTCATCCATGGTGTCTGCAATTTGAGAACCGGTGTTGCGCAAGCGATGCTCGCACGTACCCACTACCGCATCGTTAACATGCTGGGATTCACCGATCTGGGCGCTTGTCGCATCAGCGAACGTGCCGAATTCAAGCAAGTCTTCGCCTTTGTCGGTGTACACATCCAGCACATATCCACCTTCGATTTTCGTCAGGAAAGCATCCATGCCTATCGGAGCCACATCGGGGCCGATAGTATCCCAAAAAGCCCAAGGGGAGACGTTTTGAATGTTTGAAGCCACCAGCGTAGTGGCGGCCCTTTGGTTCAGATAATCACCGTCGGCCGTAGGCTTGCTGAAGAACTCATCGCACATGTCGATAGCCTTCACATCATAGGGATGCACGCCGAACAGCACGGTGTCCACTGGATGGATACACGACTCGATCTTGTTGCCGTTGAATTCCAGCAATTCCTGTACTGGAGGAAAGAACACCGCCTTCGGGGGCAGCATCGTCACGTCGAAATCAAGCCGCAGTTCTTCAGCAGACGTCAAGTCTGCATAAGCGAACTTCTTTCGCTTCGCAACCGGTCCGACCACCCTAGTCGAATCGATAAGTCCATCGACGAACACCGGGAAATCCGTTGCGTCGATAAACTTGTTCACAGGTTTTCGATTCATTTCTACTCCTTACGCCTCGTAAGCTTTTCTCTACAATCTCGCTGGCCAGGAACAACGGCTCCCTCTCACTGAAAAACGCCATACCATGACCATTGCGCTATCGCCGAACAGGACCTAAAACTATGAAGAAATCGACATTCACGGTTGATGTTCGCGATAATCGACCGCAGCCGACACGAACCCTTCCGCCCATGCAGGAGATGCAATTGCATTCACGTGCAGATAGCTTGCAACCGTTCTTTTCACGCACAAGCCATCCATCTTGTCGCTTATCCCACGACCTCGCTGGTTGCGATAAGCGAAGCTCATATCATCAGACTTTCCCACAGTATGAGAATGATGATGCTCATGTCCGAGAAGAATCGAGCCTGCAGCAAGCCAAGGGTGATTGCCGGTGGCCTCTACCACCGCATACCCATGACCTTGACGCTCCGTTTCCATTTGAATGTCGACGTCGAATGCGCCAACCATCTCGAAAGCGGAATCGCCTGTTCGCAGGGTGCGCGCAAGGTACATGAGCCCTCCGCACTCTGCACAACAGGCGATTCCGTTGTCGATGCTCGTTTTCACACTGTTCCTGAAGCTTGTGTTTTCCTGCAGCTGCTGGGCGAACACTTCCGGAAATCCACCACCCACATAGAGACCGCAGATGTCTTTTGGCAACTCCGTATCAGTCATGCTATCCACATATACCAACTCGGCGCCGGCCTGCTGCAATGCCTGCAGATTTTCGGCATAGTAAAAGTGAAACGCCCTGTCGCGTACCACAGCTATTTTCACCGCGTCCTCACCCGCAATGCGGGCTGGTTGTGGCAAAGGAGCGTATTGAAGCGCCGAAGTGTCATCGGCAATGCGCACTATCGCATCGATGTCGCAATGCTCTTCCATCAACGCAGCAACACCGTTCAAAAACTCGTTGCTATCGCCAGCTTCTACGCTGGTAACCAGGCCAAGATGCCTGTCAGACAGAGCCAGAAGATCGTTTTCAGGAATAGCTCCCAGTACAGGGATACCGCAGTACTCTTCGATTGCGAGGCGGATCTGCTTTTCATGGCGTTTCCCGCGAATGCGGTTGAGTATCACTCCGGCAATGTGCACATCAGGATCAAAATCCATGCATCCCAAAACAAGGGCTGCAGTCGTGCGGGTCATGCGCGTGACATCGATGACCAAAATGACGGGGGTAGTCGTCTGCTTCGCAACTTCAGCAGAAGAACTGCTTCCCGCTACGTCGGAGCCATCATAGAGCCCCATCGCACCTTCTACCAACGCAAGACGCGCCCCTTTCGAGGCGTCGTGCATCACTGCTTTTATAGCCGCAGCATCCATGAAAAAACAGTCGAGATTGCGACTATTTCTTCCAGCTGCAGCACTGTGCCACCCGGGATCGATGTAGTCAGGGCCCTTTTTAAAGGGCTGCACATCAATCCCGCGGTTTTTCAGCGCGCGCAGTATGCCAGCAACTATAACGGTTTTTCCGCTTCTGCCATGCAAGGCCGCTATCATCACCCGGGGGAGAATGAATGAGCCTTCCATGGCACAAGCTGGTTGGTTTAGCGCTGACATACTGTCGCACTGGGCACACATCGTGGTTTGTTAAACTCTGAGGCTTACACGCAACCGGTCGGCTTCAGCAGACCTGCAATCTTGCAGGCTCCTTTACCAGGACCGCTCGGGAACAGCTCATACATCTCGGCATTTGACAGGCCGGTGTCCTTGAGCATCTTGCGGACCATGGGAGCAACTCCGAAATCAGCATAGTACTGACGCAGGTAGTTGATAACGTCCCAGTGCGCTTGGGTGAGCTCTACTTCCTCAGTCTCGGCAAGCTTCTCAGCGACTTCCTCATCCCACAGGGATGCGTCCTCCAAGAAACCATCTTCGTCGAGCTCTAAGGTGCGATCTCCAACTTGTAACTCTGGCATATTCGATCTCTCCTCACAATTAATCGGACCCTACATTGAACACATTATATCTTGTCGCCGTCAAGCGGCAAAATCAACTTTGAAGCTCATACACATTCAGTGTATGCACTGCAGTTTCAAAAACCAATCCCACATCGGCAACTGCAACCAATGCTCGGCGCATCTACGCTTTCCCTGAGGGGAACAACTCCCCTTTCAGATACGTTTGCGCACATCGCGCTTTTGCCTTACGCCTCAGGCGCAGCCTTCGCAGCTTCAAGGGCTTGAACCTCTTCAGCCTCTTTGGCTTCCATAAGCTCGGTATGACCTTGGTCGCGTTCGGCGCGAACGGTGATAGCCATCTTATAGAATATAGTCAACGCTAAAAGACCGATTGCGAACACGCCGCAGATAATCATAATCTCGTTTGCGGTCGGGATGTAGTCGATGATATGGCCAAAGGACGTGGGCTCGAAACCGGCGAGCACGAAGTTGATGCCTTTATCTAGCCAGCAGGCCAAAAATATTGATATCAACGCAACCGCCAGTGTCTTGTGGTTCCTTCGCGTCGGCCTCACCAATATCAGTATGATGCCCAAAAACGCCAGCACTGCCGCTGCCCACATGAACGGAACAAGCGAGGTATCACCGTTGTATCCGAACAGCAGATACTGAAGCGCCGCCATATGACCGGGGATGTTGCTGTAGAAAGCCGTGAACACTTCCAGCAGGAAGAAAAACACGTTGATAATCATCGCGTACACCACGATCTTGGCCAGCGATTCCACCGCATCGTTTATGATGCGGAAGGACGAGACCCGCTTCATGATGAAGCAAATCAGTAGCAGCAGCGACGGTCCTGCGGCAAATGCCGATGAAAGGAATCGTCCAGCGATAATGGCGGAAAGCCAATAAGACCTACCAGGCATACCACTGTATATGAATGCCGTCACAGTGTGGATGCTCACGGCAAGCGGTATAGCAATCAGGCTCAAGATGCGCACCCATTTTTTGGGGGCAGTGCCCTTGCGCTCGCAGCCTAAAGCAGTCCACGCGATAATGAAGTTGATAATCAGATACGATGAGAGCACGCACATATCCCAGAACAAGATCGAATGCGGTGTCGGGTACAAGATTACGTTCAAAATACGCGTCGGATAGCCAAGGTCGACGATGATGAACAACAGGGCAACCAGAACGGCTGCCACAGCCATGAACTCACCGAAGATCAGCAGCGGGCCGAACTTTTTGTAGTCGTGCAGGTAGAACGGAATGGCAACCATAACGCCGGATGCTGCAACGCCCACGAAGAACGTGAACTGGGCGATATAGAGACCCCAACTGACGTCGCGGCTCATACCGGTTAAGGCCAAGCCAGTCTGGAACTGGTTGGCATATGCTCCCAAGCCTATGCCGATGATAACCAGCAGTACGATAATCCATGTCCAATAGCCCTTGGAACCATGAAACGCTTTTTCCAACATATTACTCGCCACCTTCGAAAATGTAATAGACGCTTGGGCCAGTGCCTAGCTCAGTGCGGCGCCTGATGGAAAACGCGTTCGACAAAGCCTTACGGACTTCGGATTTCGAATCGTTCAAATCACCGAACAGAATGGCTCCCTTAGAAGCTTCCACGCAAATGGGCTTCTCTCCGGCGTCGATCTTTTCGGAGCAGAACATGCACTTTTCGACAACGCCCTTGCTACGCGTGGGGTAGTCGGGGTTGATGTCGCTCAAGAACTCGCGCGGATCGCTGAAGTTCAGACTGCGTGCGCCATAGGGGCATGCAGCCATGCAGAAACGGCAGCCGATGCAGCGATGGTAGTCCATGCTCACGATACCGTCTTCGCGTTTAAACGTGGCCTGTGTGGGGCACACGCGTACGCAGGGCGGCTCAGCACAATGGTTGCACATGACAGGAAACGTCAGTTCCTTGGTGGTGTCGTCCATGTACTCGTTGTTGATATCTTCGAAGGCCTCTTCGAAGGTCGCTGCCCACACCCATTTGACCGCAGTTTTCGCGCTGCCCGTGTTCGGCACATTGTGAGCCTTGTGGCATGCGTTCTGCACCGTGTCCATCAAGTTGAGCTTGTTGAACTTGGTCACATTGATGACCATGCCCCATTGCTTATCTTTGTTGCCCTCGGCAAGGCTCTTCGTGATCTCTGCATTCGTGGTTTCCTGCGTGGAGCAGCCGGTCATCGAGAGCAAGCCAACGGCGCATGCCGATGCCGCAATGCCGGCTTTGACAAATTCCCGTCTTTTCATAGCTTGAACCTATCTCTTCTTACTATCGTCACTTTGACCTACTTCCCCATTGTCGTTCCGTCATCGGACACGCCATGGCAATCCCAGCAGTACAGCGTCACGCCGGAATACGAATGGCACGTGTCGCAGAACTCTTCAGGATTCGAATGGCAGCCCAAGCACGTATCGTCCAAGCTCTTCTCGTATACCTGACCTGTGCTGCTCACATACTGCGTGTCTCCGCCGCGCACCACATCGGTACGCCACTGATCCAGCAGCTGCATATGAGAGCTTCTCATGTACTCGGTAGACTCGACACATTGCTTGTCAGACATCGCATTGATAGTCGGGGTGTCTAAACTCGGTTCGGGTGCTTCGGTCTTTGAACCCGCATTCGCCGCAAACGGGAGAATCAGAAGTGCGCAGAAAGCGACTATGAATAAGGCTACTTTTGCTTTAGGGCTCATTTAGCGCTCCCTTCACCTTCGCCGGTGGCACCTTCGGCAGCTGCTTTCTCAGCAGCAGCGGCGGCTTCGGCTTCTTTCCTCTTTCGAACGCTCGGCAGCTCTTCCAAGCGGAAGTCCAACGTGCGCTCTGGCTCACCATCGATGACAAGCGCGTTGCCCACCATCTCATGGACGCCGGTTACCCTCGTTCCAGGTACCCAATAATCCATCAGCGGCGGCAGTGCCACACGGTCGATAGCGCAGATGTTGGCCAGCGTGTTCACACCGAAACGGTCGCGCACGGAGCGAACGGCTTCTGCACGGGGGAATCCACCGCGCATACGCAGTTCCATGTTTTCGCCTGCATTCAAGCCAGCGCCGCTTCCGCAGCACAACGTCTTTTCGCGAATCGTCTCATCGGGCATCTCGTAGAAGTTGTTGCACACCTGGTTGATAATGTAGCGAGGCTCTTCCAGAATGCCCAAACCACGAGAGGTATTGCATGAGTCGTGGAACGTCACACACAGGTGATCGTTGCGAGACTTGTCCAGCTTCAGCTTGTTGTGATACATCAGGTCAGCCGTGAATTCGCAGATGTGCACCATTTTGGTAGATGCGGCATTCTCGAATTTCGTGCCCGTGATGGGGGATACCGGCTGCTCCAAAAAGTCAGCAGGGCCGTTCCATGTATCCATGTACTGGTTCATGACACGCCACATATGGCCGCACTCGCCGCCCAGAATCCATTTCACGCCCAAGCGCTCGGCTTCGGAATATATCTTCCAGTTCAGGCGCTTCGCCATCTCGTTGGTGGTGAAGAAACCGAAGTTGCCGCCTTCGGAAGCATACGTACTCAGCGTGTAATCCACGCCCAGCTCTTCCAACATCAGGATATAACCCATGAAGGTGAAGGTGCCCGGCTCGGCGTACAAGTCGCCAGAGGGAACCACCAGCAGAATCTCAGCGCCCTTACGGTTAAACGAAGGCTCGTAAAGCTTGCCGGTAACGGTTTCCAGGTCCTCCATCATGAACTCGACGTTGCCCAGAATAGTCTGGGGCTCCAAGCCCACATGGTTGCCCTTCATGTAGCAGTTTGCCACTGGACCGGCAATCCAGTCGGTGTTCAGACCAATCAAATTCAAGAGCTCGCGGCCCATCATGGTGATTTCCGCCTGATCGATGCCGTAAGGGCAGAAAGCCGAGCAGCGGCGGCACTCAGTGCACTGGTAGAAGTAGTACCACCACTCCTTGATGACATCCTCGGTCAAGTCGCGCGCACCTACCAACTTGCCGAACAGTTTGCCCGACGTGGTGAAATAGCGGCGATAGACAGAGCGCAGCAGCTCCGCACGAACGACCGGCATATTCTTCGGGTCGCCCGTGGACATGTAAAAGTGGCACTTGTCAGCGCAAGCACCGCATCGTACGCACACGTCCATGAACAATTTGAACGAACGGTACTTCGTCATCAAATCCTGCATGCCGTTCAGGATGATTTCCTTCCAGTTCTCCGGAAGGTTCCAATCCTCATCGGAAGAATTCCAATCGTGAGCATTGGGGAAGTCGACGACTTCGAGTTTGTCCGGCTTCACGCCGTAGCAGTACATGCCCTCTTTGAACTCGGTAGGAATATCCATCCAAGCCTTCGCAGGCATCGAGTAGTCGAAATCGACTATCTCTTTTTGATCGGGAAGCTTAGTCTTTGCCATGGCTATCGCTCCGAATCTGCTTCAACGGGGTCAGCGTCTAACGGTAGACCAGCTTTTTTCATTTTCTCTCCAAATTCCTGCTCGTACTCGGCGTAGGTATGCACCTTCACGTCGTAGTTCCAGGGGTTCACGTGACGCACTGCGCGGCTGTTGTTGGCCATGTTGCGCGTGGGGCTGAAGAAGATTCCGCCCGAATGCATCAGCTTGCTCCACGGGAAATAGATGAGCAGCGTCGACACCAAGAAGATATGCAAATAGAAAATCGGTTGAATATCCGACCCCACGACCGGGCTGAAAGTTATCAGGCCCATGGTGAGTTCCTTCACCGTGGTGATATCGATGCGGAATATATAGCGCATGCAGATACCGGAAATGGCGATTCCTAAAAGCAGGAACAGCGGGAAGTAATCCACGGAAAGGGAAATGTAGCGGATGCGCGGGATAAGCACGCGACGCAGGAACAAAAACGTGAGCGCGCTCACCAGCAGAACGTCGGTGATGTAGACAATCGGCAGACCTACCTGCAAAATGCCATCGACCCATTCGATGCCGCTAATCCACATGGGAATCGGATCCATGAACAAGCGCAGGTGACGCAGCACGATGATGAGCATGGACCAGTGGAACATCAGCCCGAACAGCCACAGCCATTTCGCCGACCCAATAGCCAATTCTCCGTCGTTCTTTTCAACCTTGTTGTTGCGGAACAGTGAACGGAAGCAGAAAATCTCCAAGAACATTCTTCCGATAACACCCGCATACGATGAAGGGTTGTCCAATTTCGCTTGCTTAATCCACGGCAGGCTCTTTTCCTGGCCGCACGTGGTAGGGATGGCAAACGGAACTGCCGATTTGCCCCACCGGATGATGCGGATGATAAAGCCAATCACGAACGCCGCGAACGCCACATAGGGAATGACGACCCCGAACAGCGTGTACAGGCCCAGATACGCAGTGCAGGCCCATGCACAGAGGGCTAGAAGCCCTACTAATAAAAGGGGAACTACAGCCTTCATACTAACCTTCCCTCGCTTCAACTCGGGAGCTTCTTAAGCCTTCATACATCTTGTCTCTTCTCTTCAATTCGTCGATTCTGAACTGCATGATTTGCTCGCGGCACACGGAATAGTAATCCATGGCTTTCAACACACATGCATCGATTCGGCCATCAACCAGCATGACGGCTTCCATGTCCGTATCTGATTTGCCGATTTTCGAAAAAATGATTGACCGCAGTTTGAAGAATGACGCGAACACCGATGAGGGCGATGCATCTTGCAACGCCATCAGGCGACACATATCTTCCAACGATGCCGGCATATCCGGATCGTCCTCGTCGGAAAACAGAAATCCAACCACATCGTGCGCGGTCTGATCGATGTGGTAGGCGACTGGGTTCTTGAAACGCTTCGCGTTCATATCCCCCTTGAAAGTGTCCTCGTTTGATGTTGCATCAAGCTCGATGCACCACTCGTGGACAATCGCCTCTTCCCTGCTTTTCCTCGTAGTCTTTGCAGACACGTTTCCTCCCATTCTACTTTGTGAAACTCTCGCGAAAGCGCAATGCAACCGCGCTGCCACTCCCTTGGCAACGCGGTTGCGTCATTATTGCGGCTTATTCCGGAGGCGGGACCTTGCCCTTGAGGGCGACGAACGTGGTGGTGATGTAGAGGTACTCCACCTTATCCTCTTCGGCAAGTTCCTTTACCGCCAAGTCGACTGCGCCTTTGCGCTCGTTGATCTGCTTCGCGATCTCCTTGCTTTTCGCCTTCTCAACGGTGTCAAGGAATGCGAGGACTTCCTCTTTGATCTTGGGATCCGCTGGACCTTTATCCATTGTGATTCTCCCATCCGGCTTTTTACGGCCACCTCGAACTACTGAAACACTTCTTGTCATTTAATCATGCCGCTTTTGGCATGTAAAATACAATCACTTCATCTGGGTATTTGAAATTGCAATAGCCGATGCTTTATTCCCTTGCTATCGGGCACGCTTGGAATTCGGGAACTTGATGCAAATCGACGCTCATCCACGCACTATCGCCCTTTTCCTCGTCAAAACCTCCCGAAAGCCTCATACCGCAGCGGCATAAGTGCATAATTCTCTCTCTGGCAAGTATTATGAGCGAGCGAAAAACAGAGTGTAAAATACAATCTCTTGATGGTTCTATCGGATACATGGATATCAGCATTTCACCTGCGATTATGCATTTTTTTGCAACTTATCGCATTCTGAACGTACCGATTTATCCCCCCTGCGGCACCATGATACAATGCAATGGCCGCCGAATTGAATCGGGGGCTCACCTTTAAAGAAAGCGAGTATTGCACATGGCGAAGGGTTATCCGATTGTCCTGCTTCTGGAAAACAAACGCGCCATCGTGATTGGTGGCGGCAGCGTAGCGGAGCGCAAAGTGCGCGGCCTGCTTGAATGCGATGCGTTGGTTACCGTCGTCTCACCAATAATAACCGACGGCATCAGCAATCTCGTCCAGCAGAAAAAATGTCGCTGGCTCGAAAAAGAGTACGAGGCATGCGATTTACGTCTTGTTGATATCGTATTCGCGGCTACCGACGATGAAAGCGTGAACGCACGCGTATTCGCAGACTCCACCGCCGCACGCCTGATGGTGAACGTGGCCGATAGACCTGAACTGTGCAGCTTTTACCTACCTTCCGTGCTGCGCCGCGGCGAGCTTTCCATCGCCGTATCCACCCAGGGCAGCAGCCCGCTTCTGGCACGCAGGATACGCCTGCAGCTCGAAGAGCGATTCACCGACATCTACGCCACCTACGTCGACCTTTTATCGAACGCTCGCCCGCGTGTGAAATCCTGTATACCCGAAAACCGCCGCATGGACTTCTGGGACAAGGCCACAGACGGACACATGATGGATGTCCTTGAAACCGAAGGCGTCCAAGCCGCCGAAACGGCGTTAGACCAGCTGCTCGCTACATATTGCGAAGAATAAATTCCCAACCCTCCCCATGCTCTCAGGAGCGCACGGGGAGGGTTGAGCGTCTAGAGTCTGCCCTCTTGGGAGAGTTGCTCACGCAGCGCTTCTATTTGGTATTCAAACGACGAGACCAAGCTCGGATCGACGTCTTTTACTCTGTCGTAGGCGCGCACCAAGCTGGGCTGATACATCAGCTCATCGGCTGCCGCGCAATAGGCGAACGAAAAATACTGCCCGAACAGCACGGGGTTGCCCGCGATAATCGCACCGATAATCTCCGGCGCCGACCAGTCGATATTGCCACCCTCATCGTTCATGTTCCACATGTGACGGCGTATGGTCTCGAAAAAGAACTCCTGCATAGCGTCCCCGCGTTGGTTCGCGAGGAACTGAAACGCTTCGATTGTTTTCGCATGGAATTCGTCTCCCGGCGAAAAAGAAAGCCGTGTCAGATACCGCCTGACCTGATCGGGATCTTCATCGAATAGGGAAAGGAGCGCGACAGTATCGCGCTCCCCTACAATCTGCTTGATTCTGTTTTTGGTGATTTCGTCTCGAATCACTTTCAATCACCTACAGGTCGATATTACTCGTCCTGTTTCCCTTCCACTATGACTGACTGGGCCGGGTTGTCCTCGTTCAGTACGATATTGTACATCGCAGCGATTCCCTTTTTGCGGGTAACGTCCATATCGATGAAGCGAATTGCCCTCTCGCAGCATCTTTCTTTTCCGCGAATCACATCGAGTGCTTCAGCACTTCCGTCTAGCGTGGAATCCCAGAAACCGAGCTCAACCGGCTCGTCGCTTTCCAGCACATTGGTGCGGAACTGCTCCATTTCGGTAATGTAGCGCTCTGCAGCTGTTGCCGCAGCCGCTCCGTCGCCCACAGCAGTAGCAACCTGACGCAGGTACTTCTCGCGCACGTCGCCCGCAGCGAACACGCCTCCCACGCCCAAGTCCATATCGTCATCGGTGATAAGCCATCCGCGTGAGTCCATGGGCACTGCGCCTGCGAGAAACTTGGTTTCCGGAATCATGCCGCAGAAGAAAAAGACGCCTTGGCAGGGGAAGTCGGTAAGCTCTCCCGAGCACATGTTCTTCAGCTTCACTCCCTTGACTTCGTCATCGCCATATACCTCAGCGATAGTGCTGTTGTAGCGGAAGTGCAGCTTCGGGTTTTTCATTGCCTGCTCAGCAGATTGAGCGTTGCAGTCCAAAATGCCCGTGTCATGCATAACGATGATGGTAACGCTCTTCGCGAACTTCGCGATGAACTCGCTCTCTTCGATAGCTTGGTCGCCACTGCCCAGCACTACCACATCTTCGTCCTTGTAGAACTCAGCGTCGCACGTGGCGCAATAGCTCACACCGGCTCCAGCAAATTCCTCTTCTCCGGGAATACCCAAAACGCGCGCTGAGGTGCCCGTGGCGATGATGACAGCTTTCGCATGGTAGGTGATCTTGCGAGTCTTCACAATTTTGTCTTTACCCGTGAAGTCGACGCTACGCACTCCCTGCTGGCGAATCTCGGCACCGAAGTCCTTGGCATGTTGCGCCATCTTCTCCATCAAGTCCGGGCCCGTGCTATCCTCAACTGAAGGATAGTTGACAATCTCGCGCGTGGTAAACACACGACCGCCGACACTGCCCTTTTCAAGAATCAAGGTCTTCAGGCGCGCACGCCCGCCGTAGATGCCCGCAGCCAAACCAGCCGGACCGCCACCGATAATCACCAAATCGTAATACTCATCCATCGTTATTCCTCTCTCTGTATTTTTTCCAGCCTATTATCGTCCTTTTCTGCAAGAGGAAACAAGGGGGAACACCATCGTATTACTTTATGTCTGAATAGCGTATTCAAATAACATGTACTTATTGACCTATAATCGACTGTGCTACTATATGCATAAAAGAAAAACGCGTAGAGAGGCGTGCACCAGTATGGACAAACTCAATAAAGTAGCATTCGAAGAAATCGTTGAAGATGACGGCGAAACCTGTGTCGTTCTGTTCTCCCGCAAAAGCTGCACCGTCTGCAAGGCCGTGCATCCCAAGCTCGACAACTTGGAAGGCGACTATCCGAACATCCACTTCTATCAGGTCGATGTCGAGGAGCAGCCTAGTTTGATGGCGAAATTCCATCTGAAAGGCGTACCGCAAACGCTGCTGTTCAAAAACGGCGAAGTCGTGGAAAAGATCACAGGCGATACCAGCGAGGACAACTTCGCTGACAAAATCGACGCGCTGTAGGCCGAATCAAAGAGCATTTCTCCGCTGCGAAAAGTTCGGGGAATGAAGCGATAAAAGGTAGTTTGAAAAGGAACCGGATTATAAAACCATCCGGTTCCTTTTTTTCGTCCGAATACCAAGAGGGAAGGAAGCCTTTTGCTTTCGTCCCTCTGGTCATCAGCGCATGTACCGCACTGGTCAAATCGGTATTCTTCTTGTCGGTTTTTCGTCGCACCGAACAGCTTATTTGTCCGGTGCGACCTTTAAGTTTTATTCACTGAAACACGTTCGGCTGCCAAAGCGCACAGCCCTGCACGACGCATCTGCTACAGCATTCCCCATTTGCGAGTATACTCGCTATAGAGCACGTAATCGTCGGGTGTGAAACCTGCTTCCTCCAATTTGGGAACGATGTCTTCGTAGATCATCGAATCGGTTTCTACGCAAACGCCGTTTTTTTTAACGGTCACTTCCCAATCATCGTGGATACCCATCAGAAACTCCATCAAATCCGCGCTGCGCATCAGACGCCTTTCGGTATATGCCGCAAGGTCGCGAAGGGTATCGGGAGTCACGTACTCCTTTTTCAGCAGCTTCCATGGCGACTTCTTTTTCAAGCGCCATTCACCTGCCTCAAAAAACGGGAGGAAGAAACAAGGTTCTTGAATGCAGGTGTCGTTTACTTTCGCAGTTTCAGACATCGTGCCTTACGCCGCCCCGACTGCTGTCCAGTAATCGCCCAGTATGACAGTAGAGCACAAGAAGCCCAAGAGCACGTTCACACCAACACCGCTCGTAAACGCGAGGAACGGCTTCCAGCCAGTTGCCGCGAGCGCCTTGAAACGTGTGGTCAAGCCGATGCACAAGAAGCACAAAACGAAGCACCAACCGCGCAGGCTCTTGATAGGCGATATAACATTACTATCGATAGCCGTGATAACCGCAGCAGGCTGACCCATATTGGCGAACGTCACGATCAAAGAAGCGACGAAGAAGCCCAAAACAAACTTCGGGAAACGCTCCCAGATAACGGCACCAGAGGGCTTCTGGCGCGTACCGTCAGCGCTCTTGGCCTCCCAAAACGTTACGGATATGATAGCCAAGACCAATGCCCAAATACCCACGAAGATATCGCGGCCGACGACCTTCATCAATGTGAATGTAGTCAAGCCGCCATCACCAAATTGCTGAGCAGCAGCGATACCTGCGGCATCAGCGAACTCGGAAGTGCCAATCCAGGCACCGGATGCACCAGCGGAAAGGCCGAGTGCGCGGCAGATGATGGGCAGCAAGAACACCATAACGGTAGCCCAGATAACAACCATGGAAATAGAAATGGAAACCTGGTCCTTCTTCGCGTTCACAGAAGAGCCGATGGCGATAGATGCGGACACACCGCAGATGGAACCGCCAGCGCCCAGCGTCGCCGCGAAGGGCTTATCCAGTTTCAAAACATGAGCACCAACCCAGTAGATTACGAGGAAGGTGGACACAGCTACAACAGTAGCCTGCAAAAACGCCACTGGTCCGGATTGCAGAATCAAGGTGAACGGCAGCGTTGCACCCATCAAAACGATACCGGTCTTCACGTAGAATTCGGTGCGCATGCCGGCATCGAACCATTCTGGAATCTTCACGAAGTTGCCGATGATCATACCTACGATCAAAGCCATAACCGGTGCCTCGAGGTTCAGCGTCTTTGCAACGCTCCAGGCACCGAGCATCTGTACGATAACAGCCATGATGTAGAGCACGGTGAAACCGGCCAAGAACTTGCCGATGTCGTGACCCATAATCTTCATTGCGATTGTGAAAATCACGGCCATAACCACATACAGAAGCAGGATGGTCGTCCAGCTGCTCACGCAGGTCAGGATACCTGAAAAATCAGTATAAGTGGCGAATTTCACGCTGAGTATCTTCAGCGAACCGCCGCCGGCCCACATGGCCAGCGCGATAAGGACGGTACCGAGGCCAATCCAAACAGCCCACCAGTCCTCTTTCAGATACAGGGACTTCAGCCCCGTTCCATTGGATTTTTTATTATTCGTTTTCGTGTCGGTAGACACAGTTTTTTCGTTTGTCGACATAGAATCTCAATCCCCCTTAGATTTTGATTATATAAACGTCATGATTCATTGAAGAAAACCGACTGATAAACCACCCTCCTTTCTTGTTTCATGCTATCACAACCGGGAATAAGCCCCGATTCTGATCTATAAAAAACTTTGCCGCCGGTATCCCTCCAGAACCGACGGCAAAAGTCTTTGTACTATTTGATGACTAGTACTTGAACGCTGCGGTGGTCCTGAAGGAGTCGCGCGAGAAGATGTAATCATCGATGAGCTTGTCAGAGAACGGAATCCCGGTTACCGAGAAGAAACGCTCCCAGCCAATACGCTCAATCCATTCACCCAAACGCTCGCCCTTGTTGGCGCCGGCAATCCAGCACTCAACAATGTTGCGAACAGCTGCGGTGCACTCAGGCCAACGCGGCGGAGTGTTCGGCAAGAACGGAATGACCATGCGGGAGAATTCCGGATGCGAACGGGTGTTGGACACCTTGCCGCCAACCAAAATGGCCAGGCCGTCGTTCTCGGCATCGATGATGTGCATGCCGGGCGACATGGTGTAGCAGTTGCCGCAATACATGCATTTTTCCTCGACAACCTTCACGCTCTTGTTTTTGGGGTCGGGGCGAATTGCACCGGTCGGACAGCAAGCTACCAGACTGGGGATTTCGGAGGACTTGCGCACGGTCTCATGATCGATGCGCGGAGCGGTACGGTGAATGCCTACGATGGCGATGTCGCTGCAATGAGCGGCGCCGCACATATTCAGGCAGCACGCCATGGCGATGTGCAGCTTGTTGGGCAGCTGGTCGCTGACGTAATACTCGTACAGGTCGTCCATGACAGCCTTCACAACGCCGGAAGCGTCGGATGCGGGGGTGTGGCAGTGGACCCAGCCCTGCGTGTGCACGATGCTAGTCAGAGCATTGTGCGTGCCGCCGACAGGATAGCCCAGCTCGTGAACCTCTGTAATCAGGGGCTCCACCTTGGCTTCGTCGGTTACCAAAAATTCGATGTTATTGCGGCTGGTGAAACGCAGATAGCCATCGCAATACTTGTCAGCAACGTCGCACAAATCGCGAATCGAGTCGATGCTCAAAATACGAGGGGTGCCAACGCGAACGCTGTACAGGGCACCAGCCGGCCCTACGTGCTTCAGCACGCCGGGGCGGGGATACTCATGATATTCCCATTTGCCGTAGTTCTCTTTGACGATTGGCGGCAAAAGCTCCTTATAGGAGATGGGACCCTGGTCGGTCACTGTCTTTTTCTTAGTGGTGTCAGACACTTATAATCGCCTCATCTTTCCTTGAACGGGCGCCTATCCAACATGCATAGATGTTGATGGGCGCATCTGATTTTCCTTATTCTTCGCCTTCGTCATGAGAAACGACTTCGTCCTTCTGCCAGAACACATACGGGTTCGAGCGGGGACGGTAGATCATTTGCGGAACTGCAGGCATATCGATGCCGCGCAGGAACTCGCCCATGCCGATACGGTAGATCATTTCGCCCAAGCGCTCACGGGTCTTGGCGTTCTCATCCCAGAAATCCCAGATGCGCTCTACGAGATCTTTGAACTCGTCGTAAGGAGCTTCCATCTTCATGAAAGGAACCAGCACCCAAGACATGAATGCGGACTTCACGATGGTGGACTTTGCGCCGACCAAAATGGTTGCGCCCTTTTCCTTGCCCTGCTTCACAGCCTTAGGCATGTAGTTCACGCAATGCATGCAACGAGAGCACTCTGCGGTGTTAATCTTCAACTCGCCGGACTCAGCGTCGTACTTCATGCAATGGGTAGGGCACTTGTCAACGACAGCGCTCTGAATAGGCAGGCCGCCGTCAGCGTAATTCTTCACTTCTTCTTGGTTCACGGTCAAGCCGTCGCGCCAAGTGCCAATCACGGAGATGTCAGCACGAGCCTGAGCTGCAACGCAGTCGTTGGCGCAGCCGGACATCTTGATCTTGGACTTATAAGGCCACATCGGGCGATGCAGCTCGTCCTGATACGCATTGGTGATGTTGTAGCACATATCCAAGGTGTCGTAGCAGGCGTACTCGCAACGGCCAGGGCCGACGCAGCAGCTAGGAGAACGAAGGTCGGAACCAGATCCGCCCAAGTCCATGTGATGCTCGCTCAACTCGTCAAACGTGGGCTGCAGCTCGTCGGTCTGCATACCCAAGAATACGATGTCGCCTGTGGAACCGTGCATGTTCGTCAGACCGGAACCATGCTTTTCCCAGATATCGCAAATCTCACGCAGCTTGTCGGTGGTGTAGAACCAACCGCTCGGAGCAGACACGCGCATGGTGTGGAACTCCCTGACATGGGGGAACTCTTCAGGCATGTCGGTGTAACGGCCGATGACGCCGCCGCCGTAGCCCTTAACGCCTACGATGCCGCCGTGCTTCCAATGGCCGCAATTATCCTCGTAGGATTTTTCCAGCAGGTGGAGCAGATCCTCGCTCATCTCATTTTTCTCGGCCTCGCGTTTAATCTCTTTAACGAAACTCGGCCAAGGACCTTTTTCCAACTCGTCCAACTGGGGGGTGTTCCCTTTTTCAGCCATAATCCCTCCTTCTTCAGTAGTTTGCAGTATTCAACATCAACTTACATCTCGGTAATCGTGACCGCGCCACTCGGGCACACCGTGATGCAGGTTTCGCAACCCAGGCACTCAGCTTCGTCGCCGGACACGTAAGCATGTCCGTCTTTGAAACCCAGGATATGGGCAGGGCAGCCCTCCGCGCACTGGTTGCAACCGGTGCAAGTGTCCTCATCAACTGTAACAATGAACATAAAACATCTCTCCCTTCTTATAAACGTGCATCTTCATGCTTGAATGACGCATATTCACAGCCACTACATATTTCACCACCAACCTCCCTCCGGTGAAAATATGCATTATTTATCAATGCATCAGCTGAGCCTATGGCTAGCTGTTATACCCGCTCAGGCGTATATTCATGGATAATTTCATGCGAAGGTATTGCGTATTGCTATCGTTCATAGTCATGTCCTATACCCAGCTTTCGGCTCAAGGTCATAAACGCGAAAACGCATTATCGATGCAATTCAGAGTTTCCTCAATCACACCGTCATCGTGGCAGCACGAGACGAACAACGACTCGAACTGGCTTGGAGCAATGTAGACGCCGCCGTCCCGCAAAAGGGAATAGAATCGAGCGAACATCTCTTTATCGGACGCAGCAGCACTCTCGTAGTCGCGCACGTCCTCATCGGTGAAGAAAATCGAGAACATGGCACCGGCGTGATTAACGCGCACCGGCACATTATGGGCCGCAGCCCGCTGACGAATCCCCTCGACAAGAGTATTCGTGCGCCTTGTAAGCATATCGTAGATACCGGGTTCTTTCAATAAGCGCAGCGTCGTAAGACCCGCAGCGACCGCAAGCGGATTGCCAGAAAGCGTACCGGCCTGATACACCGGACCCGTAGGCGCCAACTGCTGCATATACTCGCGCTTTCCGCCGAAAGCGGCAAGCGGCAGCCCACCGCCGATAATCTTGCCACAGCACGTGATATCGGGATCGAGGCCGTAGAGACCCTGAGCCCCGCCATGCCCCACGCGAAATCCCGTCATTACCTCATCGATAATGAGGATTGAACCATTGTCGTCGCACAGCTCGCGCAGACCTTCCAGGAAACCGTGGCGTGGCAGCACCACGCCCATGTTGCCTGCGACCGGTTCTACGATGATGCCGGCAATCCGGGGGCCGAACTCATCGAAGAGCGCTTGCACGCTTTCGATGTCGTTGTACTGTGCTACAAGCGTGTTTGCCGCGATTGATGCGGGCACACCGGCCGATGTAGGGGCGCCCATAGTAAGCGCGCCGCTGCCAGCTTTCACCAGAAGCGAATCGCTGTGGCCGTGGTAGCATCCCTCGAATTTGATGATGAGGTCGCGACCTGTCACTCCCCTGGCCAACCTGATAGCGCTCATGGTGGCCTCGGTGCCCGAGTTCACGAAACGCACCATTTCCATGGAGGGAAACGCCTCGATGACTTCTTGCGCAAGCAATGTCTCACCAACGGTTGGAGCACCGAAGCTGCATCCTTTATGAGCGGCTTCGCAAACCGCATCAACCACTTCTCGACGCGCATGTCCCAAAATCAGCGGGCCCCACGAACCGATGTAGTCGATATAACGGTTGCCATCCACATCCCACAGATAGCAGCCTTCACCATGGTCGATGAATAGCGGGTCCTCATGCACGGCCAACGCCGCACGCACGGGAGAATCCACTCCCCCAGGTATCACTTTCTGTGCCTGCTCGTAGTCTTTCGTGCTCTGCGCCGTACCCCCGGCGCTTCCGACAGATTGCGTCATATACGGATCCTTCTTTCCTACTTGGAGTCGTCTAACCAATGCGCCGCATCAAGGGCGTGGTACGTGATTATCATATCTGCGCCTGCGCGTTTCATGCCCGTCAAGGCTTCCATCACGATTTTGCGCTCATCAATCCAACCTTGCGCAGCAGCAGCCTTCACCATGGCGTATTCGCCGCTCACGTTGTAGGCCACAATGGGCAGCAGCGTTTCTTGGCGCGTCCGCCACATGATGTCGCCGAATGCCAGGGCGGGCTTCACGATTATCATGTCTGCACCCTCCTGCACATCAGAGCGCACCTCGCGCATGGCCTCGTTGCCGTTGGCCGGATCCATCTGATACGTTTTTCTGTCGCCGAAAGCCGGAGCCGATCCAGCCGCATCTCGAAACGGCCCGTAGAAGCTGGAGGCGTACTTCGCAGCATAAGACATGATAGGTATGTTCTGGAAGCCGTTCTCATCAAGCGCTTTTCTAATGGCTGCGACCCTACCATCCATCATGTCGGAGGGCGCCACGACATCCGCGCCTGCCTTCGCCTGAGACACAGCGGTCTTCGCAAGCAGCTCAACACTCGCATCGTTTACGATAATGCCGTCTTCAATCAGGCCGCAATGACCGTGGTCGGTGTACTCGCAGAGGCACACATCACCGATTATCAGTAAACCGGGGTAGTTCTTCTTTATGAAGCGCATGGCCTGCTGCACGATACCGTCATCGGCGTACGCGCCCGAGCCGCACGCATCTTTCGATTCAGGTATACCGAACAGTATAATTGCGGGAATGCCCGCTGCCACGATGTCGTCGAGCACGCCGGAGAGCTTGTCGATGGAATAGCGAAACACATGAGGCATGGAGTCGATGGGGTCGACGATACCCGTGCCGCTGCATACGAACAACGGGTAAATCAGGTCGTTTTTATCCAGCTGGTTCTCACACACCATGGCCCGGATGGTAGGATTCGCGCGCAATCTGCGCGGACGGTTTACAAGATTCATATTTTGGCCTCCTCGGTCTTCAATCGTATATGCGCATCCTGGTTCATGGTGCGCGAGAGGCGAATCACACATCGCCGCACGCGGCACGAACCGATTATCACCACAAGAGGCAATGACGTGCACCGTCGTTGCCGCTGGTGAAAGAATCAGCTGGTACGGACTTCGGCCAGAATAGCATCCGCACCCTGCTGCATTGCAATATCAGCCGCGTATTTCCCTGTAACCTCTGGCGTCTGCCCCGTTGTGGCCACGCGCGCCTGCTTCGAGCCGTCAAGGCTGAACACGCCCGCCTCGAACTCTATGCAATCGCCGCGAAACGTCGCTTTTGCACCCAACGGCGTTTGGCAGCCACCCTCCAGAAAGGAAAGAAACGCCCTCTCCGTGCGAGCTTCCAGCGCACTGGGCATGTGGTTTACCGCTTGTATAACGCGACGCACATCGGTGCGAGAGTCCTTGTACTCAATGGCGATCACGCCTTGCCCTGGGGCAGGCAGCAGTTTGTCGAAGGGCATCTGGTCGGTGATGCGATCGGCCATGCCCATGCGTTTCATACCGGCGCATGCAAGAAAAGTTCCCGACATCGTGTCGCTTTCCTGCATCTTGCGCAGACGCGTTTCTAAATTGCCCCGTATGGCCACGCATTCGATGTCAGGACGCAAGCGCTTTACCTGAGCAACGCGACGCAAGCTTGAAGTGCCGATGCAAGCACCTTCGGGCAGCTCCGAAAAATGCATGTTGTCTTTGCCGATGAAGGCATCATGGGCGTCGGCACGCTCGCAATAGGCCCCTATATCGAGTCCCTCGGGAAGCTTGGTGGGAAGGTCTTTTAAGCTATGGACCGCGATGTCGATGGTGCCGTCGAAAAGCTCACGCTCGATTTCTTGGGTGAAAAATCCCTTGTCGGCAACGGAAGGAAGCGGCGTGTCTAGATCCTTGTCGCCCTTCGTATCCATCAACACCAGGTCCACCTGCATGTCTGGATATGCTTCCTTCAGTCTGCTTTGGACCCATCGAGCTTGCCACAGCGCCAAAGCGCTCTTGCGCGTTCCGATCTTCAGAGCTTCCATCAATACAGCCTTCTTCTCGCGTGTGCCGATAGCTGATCGTTTGTTCCCGAAACGGTTCTCCCGTGCCCGGGAAAACCATTCTACCTTAAACCGTTGTGCCCGTAGAACAAAAACGAAACCGACGCTCGCAACTGGCGGATATTATCCGCGAATTTGTGCGGATGTCCGAAACCCCAGTTATGAACGTCGGCTTTGTGCGTGGGGGACGACAAGCGCCCCCCTCATATCTTTTGCAGGCAGATTTACTTTAAGCGCTTTGCGCCACTGTGCAAGGGCAACGCACTACTCTGTCCGACTCTCAATAATGCTTTGTTACTGCTCCAAAAACTCGAAGTAGGGCTTTTCCATGCTGACCAAACCGTTCACCATGATGTCCACCAAACCGCCGTACTGCACGTTGTAGGTCGCGGTAGCCTTGTATGCGGAGAGCAGGTCGCGAATGGTTCCCTTGCAGTTCGAGCAGGGAGCGCACACGTACTTCACGATACTGGGGTCCGAGAACTCATCGCCGAAGGCGTTGATAATCTGCTCGAATTTCTTACGTGCGCTCACCTTGTTGCGGAAGTCGCCGAAGTTATACGAATTCATGATGGCGAAACCGCCACCGCCACCGCAACAGAAGTTGTCCACGCCGTGCGGGGTCATCTCACGGAACTGCGGGGCGATCGCTTTCAAAATCTCGCGCTGCGGCATCACAATGCCCATTTGACGCACAACGTTGCACGGGTCGTGCAAGGTCACGGGGAAATTGTTCTTCGACGGGTCGAACTTCAGCACACCCCTGCGGGTGAGATCCGCCATCATGGGCAGGAAGCTCTCCACGGGAACGCGATCCTCAGAATTGGCCATACGGTCGGCGGCAACAGCGATGGCTTTGTGAGCATGGCCGCACTCGCCTACGACGATGCGGTTCACGCCGAGCTTTTTGGCCACTTCGAACTGACCCATGGCCACTTTCTTGGCCTGAATATCGTCGTACCAAATGCCGTAGTTCACGCCGTCATAGCCCAAAAGGTCGGAGCTCAGCGTCCAGTCGATGCCGGCTTCATCCATCAGGATGGCGAACGCTGCAGGATTGTCGGGCCAAGCGATAAACTCGCCCGCATTATGCAGCATCAATACGTCGGCGCCCTTTTTGTCGATAGGGAACTTGATCTTGCGACCAGTGCGCTCTTCGATATCCTCTTCGATGAACTCGAGGGTATCCAAAAAAGCAGGCCTGGTCAAACCAGTGGTAGAACCCACCTTCAACTGCAGCTCGGTGCCCTTCGCATGCACGGGCGAAGGAGCGATTTCCATTTCCTCGCTGAACAGTTTCCTGATTTCGCGGGCAGCCAGACCGTTGTCAAGGCCCAGCGGGCACGACATTGCGCAGCGACGGCACAGGTTGCAGCGATACGACAACTCGGCCAGACGGGCGATGGTTTCCCAATTCAAATCAACGTCGGCACCCACGAATCCACCGAGCAGCTTGCCGCTTTTGGTGAAGTACTTCTTGTAGATGCGACGCAGCACGTCAACGCGGTAGCTGGGACGATAAATCTCGTCTCCGTTGCTTTCCAAAAAGATGTGGCACGACTCCGAGCATGTGTTGCACTTCGCGCAGTATTCCATGGTCAGCTCAAGAGGCTGCAGGGCGCTTCTGTTCGCATCCTGGAACAGGCGCTCAAGGCCTTTCAGGAACCTTTGGACGAATTCGTCCTCTTCTTCTTTGGTCTTCGGGCGCTTCAGCTGATCGAGCGCGATGTAGCCATCCAAAGATGCGCAATGATCTTCGGCCCACTGAGGCTTAGGCTCTTTGAACTCCGGATCTAGGCCGTTGGTATCATAGGGCGCAGGCAGGGGGCGGATGTCATCGACAGGTGACAGGACGGCGACGTCTTTTGCAAGGTCGCGCGCCTTCAGGTGTTTCGTAGATTTGGACATGTTTTAATCCTCCGATTCAGTAGACGCGGCGGGGCGGGTATGCGGCGCATCCCAGTGGGTCTTGGGCGGGTTCGCGGCAGAGGCGGCTACGTCCTTTTCAACTTTGCTGCCCGGCAGATTGGGGTCGTTGTCCCATTGGACCGAACGGAACGAAAAGAACTTGGCCGCGTAATGGCCCATTTTGCTTAGCGGAATATAGAGCATCATGCAACCCAGCAGCACCAGATGCACCACGACCAAAGTCGGGTACTGCACTGCCTTGAGCGTGAAGACGTCGTTTGCCACGGTGACAGGCGACATGACGCTCGTCCAGCAGATGATGCCGGTGATGAGCACCGTCAGGATAAGAATCAAGTTGAAGTACTCCGAAGGCGTGGTGTACACACGATAGGACTCGTCGAAAATGCGGCGGCCGAGCAAAAGCACGGCACCCACGGTAGCCAATGTGAAGCCGATAACGCCTACGATTTGGGTAAACACGGTGAACCAGACGGCACCGTAGAAACCGTTGATAAGCAGCAGCACCGACCATCCGAACATGAAGTAAATGCCCCAATGAAACATGAACGATGACCACCACAGAGTGCGCTGGTTCACGAAGAGCTTCTTGATGAGGAACATTTCCTTGAAGATGTCGATGTTCTCGGCGGTGCGGTCGAGCTTGCGCGGCTTGGTCCACCATTCCGTCTCTTCGAAATACGATCCGCCGTACTTCGCCTTTTCCCTGCCCTCCTTGGGCACAGGATACAGGTCGAAACGCGAGTGCTGGGACAGCTTCGACAGGCGCGCGAATGCACGAACGCTCAGAAGCAGGAAGCCAACCAACCCGATGATGATAAAGATTGAAGTAACCATTAAAACCCCTTTCAAGTTCCGAGCGAACCGAAACAGGCTTCCCATTGCCCACTTCGCCCCCGAAACTATTTGGATAAAAAGTTAAAACACCGCCTTGCGGTTGTAAAATGGGAATATACAATCACGCCATAGTTTAACTTTATTAATCAATGGTCAAACCATAGCTTTCGCGTATATTCTGCCATGGTTTCTCATTCTGTCAACTGAATTCGCACACCGTTTCGGGCTCGTGCGACACGCGAATTCCCTTTGCCCCCGAGCACCTGTGCGAGAGCCTGCATTGGTGTAGAATAGCGCCAAAGCCCGCACTATCGCGCGCTCGGCCGGAAAGCGACCTAAAGGAGGGTCATCGTGGAACTAACGATGCTGGGAACGGGACATGCAGTGGTAACCGAATGCTACAACACCTGCTTCGTGATAACCGACGGCGAAAAGCGCTTCATGGTAGACGGCGGAGGCGGTTGCGTGCTCGCTCCGCTCAAGCGCGCGAACATCAACTGGCTCGACATCCATGACTTCTTCGTGACCCACAAGCATATCGATCATCTGACAGGCATTATCTGGATTCTGCGCGTGACGCTGCAGATGATGAACCACAACAGATACGACGGAGAACTGAATATCTATTCCCACAACGAAGTGATCGACCTCCTCCATAAAGCTGCCGATCAACTTTTCGAACCTGCTGAAACGCGCTTCATCGACGATCGCCTGCACCTCATAACGGTCGACGACGGTGAAAGCCGCACTATCTGCGATCACGAAATCACTTTTTTCGACACGCAGGCAACGAAGACGAAAGAATATGGCTTCAGCATGGAGCTTTCCGATAAAGGACGGCTGGTGTGCTGCGGAGACGAACCCTGCAGAGAATCCGCTTATCCCTATGCGCAAGATTGCGAATGGCTCTTGCATGAGGCATTTTGCATGGCCGCTCAAGAAGACAAATTCCATCCGCATGAAAAAAGCCACTCAACCGTGGCAGATGCTTGCGAGACCGCGCAAAAGCTCCATGTGAGAAACCTCGTGTTGTACCACACCGAAGACTCAAACATGGCACAGCGCAAGATGCTCTACACCCAAGAGGGGCAGAAGCACTACAGCGGCAACCTTTTCGTGCCCGACGACTTGGAAACCATTCAGCTGACCCGCTAGCAGAATGTTTTGCTCCATGCGAACGGTACCCTTTTACAGGTGAATGGCAATTAGTTTTCCCTATAGCCATTTGCCAGAAAAAGGTTTACAGGTATAGCACTATTAATTATCATAATACCTAATCCGCTGAGGCGGTAATGAGCGCTATGCCCAAAATGCTTGCGGGATAATCGGGAGCATGGTGTCATTTTGCACGGCGCAAATCGAAAGGTTCGGTAGGCATGAGTTCGCTTGACCAGTTCGTTGTTTTCAAGGAAGTCGCTGAAACGGGCAATATCACGCAGGCTTCAAAACGTCTGCACATCAGCCAGCCCAGCGTGAGCGTTCAGATTCAAAATCTCGAACGCGAATACGGCGCGGAGCTCTTCAAAAGAACGAATCGCGGTGTCACCTTAACTGAGCCGGGCAATATCCTGTATGAGAAGATTATCTTTGTACTGCACGCCATGCAGCAGGCCAAGGAAAGTATTCGCGACTATTCCGCCCATCGAAACAGCTGCATACACGTAGGCGCCACTATGACTATCGGCGAATACCTGTTGCCCCACATCATGAGCCTGACCCATCCAGATGGATCTTCCCCTCGCTTCAACGCGCACATCGCCAACACGCACGCAATTACCCAAGAGGTCTTAGAAGAACAGCTGGGCATAGGCCTTATCGAAGGCCCTGTGCCTTTAGACGAAGACCTCGTAGTCGAAAAGTTTTGGAGTGACGAACTGGTACTGGTTGTGCCCATGGACCATCCGTGGAACAAACGGGTGGAAGTTTCTTTCGATGAGCTGCTCGCTGAAAAATATATCACGAGAGAAAAGGGCTCAGGCACACGCAAGACGTGTGAGATTGCCCTCGCGAAAAATGATTTCGATTCGAGTCTACTGAACGTGGTTATGGAACTGAACAGCACGCAGGCTATAAAGGAAGCAGTCATATCCGGCCTGGGCGTGGCCATCTTATCGGCCTTGACCGTGCAGGAAGAGGTGCGCCAGAAGCGCCTTTCCATGCTCCGCTTGCAGAACTGCCAGATTACCCGGCCACTGAACATCATCACACACCGCAAGGCTATTCTGACTGCAGAAGAGCTGTGGTTCCTTGAGCAGTTGCGCCAACCAGACATGTTGCGCATGCTCATCCCCACACCGTTTCTGCCCAGCAGGCCTCTGGCAGGCGAGCATCCCAGCGCGCCTCTCAGCGTTTCGGCAAATGCCCACTCAGGGGCAATGGCAAGAAATGATAAAGGGATATCTTCTCTCTCCAATGAATCTGACGAGGAATGCACGCGGCTGCTCGAAACAATCATCCCCCACTGGGATAAGCTGACAAAAAACGAGCAAATCGCATGCCGCCTTGTATACAAGAACGAATCCGCAAGCAGCGCTGACGTAGCTCGAACGCTCAATATGTCGCAGCGCGATGGGCTCAACGTGCTCCACGGCCTTCTAGACAAGCATCTCATTGAAGATTACGGCGGCAGCAAAAACCGCCGCTACCGCCCCGCTGAGCAGATATTGGTGTCCTAGAGCAGCGATACCGATTCCGCACTATTCGCGCGAGTTACCCAAACAGGATGCGCCGCCACCATTCCAAATGGTCAGGATCGACGCTTCTCACGAATTCGAGCATCTGGGTTTTCGTGGATTCTGGGAGCTGCCCGAATTGGGAGCGCAGCACGGATTCCGTTTCGCCTGGGTCATCCACTATTTGCTGCAACATGCTTTGCAGCTGTTGCGCGTCTGCGCCTGACAGCCCCTCTAGTCCCGATTCAAGCATCTGGCGGTCGAAGTCGGGCATAGCCCCTCTTGAAGCGATAGATGATTTCGGGCATTCGCAGAAATCGCCTAAAAAAGCATCGATGTTCTGATTTTCAAAACCCGGCAGGCCCAAGCTCACCATCGTATTCAGCAAATCGGGAAATGACTCAGGATAGTGTGTGCCCTCTTGTACAAATTCATCTTCGCCCGGTCGCGTCACGCGCAATATCCACAAGCCAGCACAAGCGATGGGCTTGTTCGATACGCCTTGGTCGTAAAAACCAAGTGTGCGTATCCATCCATCAAGGCCCGATGCAGCTTCTGCCGTATAAGGCGCCACCCGCTCATCGGTCGACTTACCGCCATCAAAATGCTTTGCGCGCAGCTGAAAGGCTCCATCGGGCCCCCGCAAAAGCACAAGCGTACTGGTGCCCCATGCGGGCTTCGAAATGGAAAATGTCAGACGGTCGAAAGGAACGACGTCAAGCGGCATAGCTGGCTCCTATCTGAGAATGCAAGCACATCACTGATAGGATAGCACTTTGCCCTACTCCACTCGAACGTTAATCCCGTCTGCATTTACAACTAGCCGGGCCACCATCCGTTTCGACAATATTCAGATAGAACCATCGTGTGCCTTGTGCGTCGGGCGCATAGCGACCCACGCAATGCACCCAGCACAGTGATCCGTCCTTTTTCTGCATACGAAAATCGCACTGTGCCTGGTTGCTCTGACGCAATTGAGACTCGATTTCTCTCACCACCCGATCGTGATCAGGTTGCCACACCATGTTTTGGAAACGATCTCCAAACTTCTCCCGGAATTCCTCTCTCGAATACCCCAGCATGGCATACGTGCTCTCGCTCACGAAATCGAACTCACCCGATCCATCAATCTGATAGCGCAAAAGACCGCCGGGGAGAAGATCCAGTATCTGTTTGCGGTCTTCGGAAACCCGGGCCAACTCGCGCAAAAGGCGTGCCTGTTGGGTGTTGTCTTGCAGATACTGAATGCGCGCGCGAGCGTTTCCCCAGTCCACCAGCTTGCCTTTTATGATGTAGTGCCTATCTCCTGTATCCGAGGACATTTCGTACTCGTTGAATCCGGGCTCCATCTCTTGGAGGGGAATACAGTGCTCGCACGGGCTTGAGCGGCCCCAAAGCACCTGGTAGCAAGGCTTGTCCATGGCCTCGCGCAGTGACATGCCAGCTATCTGGCAGCCCACTCTGTTCAGATAGAGCACTTTGTAAGTATCGCAGTCGCACACCATGACAACATCCGTGGTTTCATGCAGCAACCAATCCATATTGCGAAAGAGCATGCGCGAAGGTGCTTCTATCTTGTCAGAATACACTTGATACTGATCTTTTCCGAAACGCTTCGCCGCCATAAGCGCAATATCAGCACAGCCGTACAGCGCATTGAAAGAATCTGCTTCGCTCGGGCAACGGCATACGCCAACGGAACATGACACCTTCACGTTTTCCATGCGAATACGCATCCGTCGTCCCAAATCAGCCATGCGCGTTTCCAGCTCTTCGTCAGTGAAGCAAGATGGCGCGAACACCGCGAACTCGTCGCCGCCAAAGCGAGAGACAATATCGTTTTCGCGGAAGAAGTTGCGCAGAACAGTCGCGACCTGCTTCAGCATCTCGTCCCCTTTTTGGTGACCCAGTTCGTCGTTTACTGTTTTGAAGTTGTCGATGTCTATAAGGAAAAATGTAGCCGTACCACGCGGATACTCTTCGAAGAAATAGTCTATCGACTCCTCGAATGTCGCACGATTGCACAACCCGGTCAGACCATCGTACCTCGCATGGTACGACAAAGTCTGCAAATCGATTGTCGGGGCCCGTCTTTGCTCGAAGCTCGCAATCATGCAATCACCTGCAATCTCGTATGAGAATTGAAAACGGTCATCTCTCTCGGCCTTTTGCTATTATACATAGTGCATTTGTAGGAACAAGAGGTCTCATGGCTATTTCACACGAACCCACGATGATAGTGCGGAGGGATTGACCCACCATTTATCTCTACACTCACCGCATACGGCTTGCTCCGCAAACAAACGCGGCCGGGATCAACCCGGCCGCATGTGAATGCTCTGCATCGACTCTTAGTTCGAAACCCCTACTTCGCCTCATATGCAACGCGGGCGCCTTGCGGAGTGTCTTCGATTGTGAAGCCCAATTCGGACAGACCGTCTCGCACCTTGTCGGCCGTCTCGAAATCCTTTTGTTTGCGTGCGTGCTGCCTACATTCCAAAAGCGCATCGACCGCTTGCGAAGGATTGCCCCCGGTATATCCAGTCAGCGACTTTGACAGCGCCAGCACTTCGGGCGGATAGTCTCGCTCTTCTTCGCTTTGATCCAGCATAATGCCAAACACGCTTGCGAGCTCGATAATCACCGCACGTGCAGCGCGGACTACCGGCACATCGCTCAAGGATATGGTATGGTCGCCCAGCGCCGTATTCAGCTCGCCCACAAACGAGAACAGCACACCTAGTGCACCTGCGGTATTGAAATCGTCATCCATCGCATAGATGAACTCGTTGCGCGTATCGCGCGTGCGGCTCATCAGTGCGCGCGTATCAAGCGGACTAGGAATATCCTGCGAATTCTGCAGAGCCCAGTCCAAACGCTTAATCAAACTGGTGATGCGCTCAAGAGCCGTCGCCGCTTCCTGCAAGCGATCTTCACTGAAGTCCAACGGGCTGCGGTAGTGCGTCTGCAGCATCAACATGCGCAGCACGTCCGGGTCGGTGGTTTTCAGCACATCGCGCAAAAGCAAGAAGTTGCCGAGTGATTTGCTCATCTTCTCGGCGTTTATCTGCAGCATGCCGCTGTGCATCCAATAGTGAGCAAACGTGCAGCCGTATGCAGCTTCGCTCTGCGCCGTTTCGTTTTCGTGATGCGGGAACACGAGATCAGCGCCACCGCCGTGAATGTCAAAAGGCAGACCCAGATATTTCTTCGACATGGCCGAGCACTCTATATGCCAACCGGGACGGCCCATTCCCCAAGGCGATTCCCATGAAGGCTCGTCCGGTTTCGCCGCTTTCCACACCGCGAAGTCCAAGGGGTCATGCTTGCGGGCGTCAAGCCCGTCCACGTCGCCCGCACGCAGGTCGCGATGGCCTGATTCCAACTCGTCTATATCGCGATGCGATAGCTTGCCGTAGTCAGGAAAACTCCGTACGCTGAAATACACGTCCCCCGCCGCCTCGTAGGCATGCCCCGAATCAATCAGACGTTGCACCAGATCAATCATAGCAGGGATTTCCTCAGTGGCCTTCGGGCGCACATCGGGGTCCATCACGCCCATGGCATGCATGTCGTCAATGAACGCTGTGGTGTATTCGGCGGCCACTTCCGCAGCCGTTCTGCCCTCTTCGTTGGCCTTGTTGATGATCTTGTCATCCACATCGGTGATATTCTGCACGAACGTCACTTTAAAGCCACGCCATATCAGGTAACGGCGAACCACGTCAAAGGATATAAACGTACGCGCATTGCCTATGTGAATGTAGTTGTACACAGTAGGACCGCATACATACATGCGAATCTTGCCCGTGTCTATGGAATTGAAATCCTCTTTGGTGCGCGTTTGCGTGTTGTAAACTCTGATCATGTCCGTTTCCTCGGTTCGTCGAATGCCGCTTGGTTGCTACCTTTGCACGCAACAGCGGCGGGCAGCGGAGCCAACGGGTACTAGAATACCCTATTTAGTCTCTTTTTGAGCATGAAGGGTGTCGATGCGCTGAACAATCGCATCCAATTCCCTGTGCAGCGAGGCAACTTCTTCCTCGATAGGGTCAGGCAGATTCTCTTGGCGCACTTCGGCGTCAGCACGCTCCATAATCACGCGGCACCCGCGTCGAGCCACCACGTGACCAGGAATGCCCACAACCGTGCAATCAGGTGGCACGTCTTTTACCACAACCGCTCCGCCGCCTATTTTAGAGTTGTCACCGATGGTGATATTGCCCAACACGGATGCACCCACACCCACCATCACATTATTGCCGAGCGTAGGATGACGTTTACCGCTTTCTTTACCGGTGCCGCCGAGGGTCACCCCTTGGTAGAGCACGCAGTCATCTCCGATTATGGTAGTTTCGCCGATAATCACGGCCATCGCATGGTCTATGAAGAAGCGGCGTCCGATTTGGGCCGCTGGATGAATCTCAACGCCCGTACGGTTGCGCGTCCACTGGCTGAACCAGCGCGCCAGACCGTGCGCGCCCTTGTTCCACAACCAGTGTTCGAATACGTGTGCCCAGCGGGCATGAAGGCCCGGATAAACGAGCCAGATAAGAAAAGAGCTGCAAGCCGCAGGGTCATTCGCTTTCACAGCGCGCACGTCCTCAGCCATAGTTTTAAATATGTTCATAGCGATGCTTGTCCTTCGTTCGAAAGCTGGAAAACTGTAGTTATTTTCCCAGTATTTTACAATGAATTTAGTCGGCGGAATTCGACGCATTCGCGTCATTGTCCGTCAATCACGAAAGAAGCATGGCTAACATCGTTGCAACAGGGCAATTGCCTGTGCTGAAATACCTTCTTTGCGCCCCTCGAAACCCAAGTGCTCGGTTGTCGTGGCCTTCATGCCTACGCTTTCCATAGGCACACCCATAGCCTGGGCGAGGTTGCGTCTCATATCATCACGGTGCGGTGAGAGCTTCGGCTCTTGGGCCGCCACCACCGAATCCACGTCGATTATCTCGTATCCTAAAGTACGCACATATGCAGCCACACGAGACAGCAGCACCATGGAATTAGCCCCAGCGTAAGCAGGGTCGGTGTCAGGGAACAACTTGCCTATGTCTCCTGCGCGCGCTGCTCCTAAAAGCGCATCGCTTACGGCGTGCGCCAGCACATCTGCATCCGAATGGCCTAAAAGCCCTTTGTCGTAAGGGATATCCACACCGCCCAGAATAAGTCTGCGATCTGCAACCAGAGCATGCACGTCATAGCCGAGTCCTATGCGCAAGACAGGGGCTTTCTCATGTGCGGGCTGTACGTGGTTTAACGGGGAATCACTCATAGATCGATATCCTCTGACAACATCGCATGTACCGCAGCAGCCAGCATCAGGTAGTCTTCAGGAACCGTGAGCTTTATATTGTCGC
The DNA here is from genome assembly GCA_023394615.1 of Actinomycetes bacterium. Lineage (GTDB taxonomy): Bacteria > Actinomycetota > Coriobacteriia > Coriobacteriales > Eggerthellaceae > JAEXAI01. Next base: position 138,197 of record JAEXAI010000006.1, read on the forward strand.
GCTTGCCTTCCACCACCAGCACTTTACCGCCCAAGCGCTCGATGAGCGACGAGTCATCAGTGCCCACAAAGCCATCTGAGAGGGCAGATGCTTGCGCACGACGATATATGCCGGTACGAAACACCTGCGGGGTTTGCGCATTCCAGAAAACAGTACGGTCGGGAGTGCCCACAATCACGCCGTTCTCAACCACTTTCAATGTATCCACCGAAGGATGCGCTACGACCACGCCATCAGCATCCATGTTGCCTTTTACGATGTTTATGGCATGCGATATCAGATCAGGGCTAATCAGCGGTCTTGCACCATCATGTAAAACCACGAATTCAAAATCGTCGGGAACATATTCCAGACCAGAAAAAGCTGATTCCTGACGGATGCCACCTGAAGGGGCCATCACCACAGGCGTGACGAACGGGAACGGATCGATGGCACGCGAAAGATACTCGTCTTGGCGATCCGGCGGGCACACAATCACGATCAAACCGATATCGCCCACTGCATCGAAAGCCTCTGCCGACCACGTAAGCACGGGCTTGCCAGCAATCTCAATGAGCTGTTTGCCGCCCTCATGACCGAATCGCTCGCCATGCCCACCGGCTAATATGATGGCAGCGGTGGTAGGATGCTCGTCCACTTTCCCTTTCAAACCCTGCATGTTTTGCGTCAAGGCATCGAAATCAAGATGGCTCAACAACGTTTCTGGCGACTTGAGCGCCGAGGGCGCGAAAATCGGGTCGACGGCTGCGCCGCTCGCGATTTCGTTCTTCTCGTCTTGCCGTGCCATAATGTTCCACCATCTTCCTGTGCGATGGTGCGGCCCGCCTCAAGTGGACCGCACCGCACTGCATTCATATAACTATCGTCCCCGCGCGCTGCACAAACAAACGCACTGGACAAGCAAGCGCGCTATCAAGCGCGCAAAGCATCTAACCTACCGCACCATCAGCGCCTTGGCTGCCTTGGCCCAAAGCGCGTCCGGTGTTGCTGAAATCATAATCCTTCAGCAGCAATTCCGCATCTTGGGCGATGCTGTCGCGCTTGCGCGGGGCGGGAACGGATCCGGTCCCTGCCGCAAATACGAGCTCTCCGTCTTTGAAGTCGACATCGATGATCGACCCACTGGTCCATTTTCCTTCCAACATCTGCTCCGATATCGGATCTTCCAGCAAACGCTGGATGGCACGGCGCAGTGGACGCGCGCCCATCGTGGTATCAGTACCCTCCTGCGCAATGTAATCGCTGGCGGCCTCGGTCAAATTGATTGACATGTTCTGCTGAATCAAACGCTCACGCAAATCAGCGACCATCAGCTTCACAATCTGGGAAATCTCTTCCTTCGTCAGACTCTTGAACACGATAATCTCATCGATACGATTCAAGAACTCGGGACGGAAAAGCTTCTTCAGCTCGCTCATCACACGCGATTGTATCTCTTTATCGGAAAGCCCGCCGCCCTCGGTGCCGAAGCCCAAAGGCGCGCTCTGCGCGATGTCGCGCGCACCAACGTTGCTGGTCATGATGATGACCGTATTGCGGAAGTCCACCACACGACCCTGGCCGTCGGTCAGATGCCCTTCCTCGAGTATCTGCAGCAAGATGTTGAATACATCCGGATGGGCCTTTTCAATCTCGTCAAACAGCACCACCGAATAGGGGCGCTGGCGCACGGCCTTCGTCAGCTGACCGCCCTCGTCATAGCCTACGTACCCCGGAGGCGAACCCACCAAACGCGACACGCTGTGCTTTTCCATGTATTCGCTCATGTCGAAGCTAATCAGAGCATCCTCGGAATTGAAGAGGAACTCGGCGAGCGCTTTGGAAAGCTCGGTTTTGCCCACACCGGAAGGCCCTAAAAATATGAATGATCCGGCAGGACGCTTGGGGTCTTTCAGGCCGCTGCGTCCGCGGCGAATGGCCTTCGATACGGCGGTGACAGCCTCTTCCTGACCTACCACGCGCTCATGCAGCACATCTTCCATGCGCAACAGCTTGTCTGTTTCCGCCTCGGTCAAATCAGATACCGGCACACCCGTGGTCATGCTCACCACATCGGCTATATCCTCGGCTGTTACCTGCTGAACCTGTTTGTTCGCTTCCGCTTCCCACTTCTGCACGGCAGACTCACGTTGCTCGCGCAGGCGGGTTTCCTCGTCGCGAAGCTGTGCCGCCGCCTCGAAATTCTGATCGGCGATGGCGCTTTCCTTGCGCATCTTCACGTCGCGCATCTTATCGTCGAGAGCGCGCAACTCCGGCGGCAGCGTCATGTTGCGGATGCGCATGCGCGCACCGGCTTCGTCCATCACATCGATGGCCTTGTCGGGCAGAAAACGATCTTGTATGTAGCGGCCGGATAAAGCAACTGCGGCCTGCAGCGCCTCTTCTGAGAAATGCACGTGATGATGCTGCTCGTAACGGTCGCGCAGGCCTTCCATGATACGCACGGTCTGCTCTTCGTTGGGCTCTCCCACCACGATGGGTTGGAAACGACGTTCTAGCGCCGCATCCTTTTCCACATGCTTGCGGTACTCGTCGATGGTAGTTGCGCCAATCACCTGGATATCGCCTCGCGACAGCGGCGGTTTCAGAATGGCCGCAGCGTCAATAGACCCCTCAGCAGAACCTGCGCCGATAAGCGTGTGCAACTCGTCGATGAACAAGATGATGTCGCCTTCGTCCATCACTTCTTTGATGCACTTTTTCAAACGCTCTTCGAATTCGCCACGATACTTGCTGCCCGCCACCAAACTGGACACATCCAACGTAAATATGCGACGGTTGCGCAAAATGTCGGGCACTTGGTTCGACACGATCAACTGCGCCAAGCCCTCTGCCACGGCGGTTTTGCCCACACCGGGCTCGCCGATAAGCAGCGGATTGTTCTTCTGTCGGCGGCACAGCACCTGCATGATGCGCTCTATCTCACCCGCACGTCCGATGACGGGATCGAGTTTGCCGTCAGCAGCTTTCTTCGTCAAATCGGTGCCGAACTCGGAAAGCACGCTGCCCGACTGAGCCTGGTTGGGATCAACGCCCGTTCGGCCTGCGAACACTGACGACTGACCTACCAAATCGTTTAATGCCGAGCGCACTTGATCGCCCGACACGCCCAATTTAGCCAGTACATCTATAGCCGTGCCCTCATTCTCGCGCACGATGCCCAACAACAAGTGCTCGGTTGAAATGTAACTCTGCCCCATCTGCATGGCCTCGCGCAGGCTGTTTTCCAACACTCGCTTCACGCGCGGCGTGAAGGCTAGATGCCCCGACACGTCTGCCGCGGGATCGATGTTGACGGTCTGCTTGATGCTCTGGACGGCGTCTTCATAGCGCACCCCCAAACGATCAAGCGCTTGGGCGGCTAGGCCATCCTCTTCCTTTATCAAGGCCAGCAAAATATGCTCAGTGCCCACATAGGGCTGATGCAGCGTACGCGCTTCATCCTGTGCGATTACCAGCACCTTGCGAGCCTTATCGGTAAATTTATCGAAACTCAAAGCTCTCGCCTCCTTAAGCGGCGCGCTCACGCCTGCCTGCGCGCGATTCAGCGCTTTCATTTCCCTGCACGCAGGGAAATCTACGGCCTTCCGCGCACATGGGCGCTTTGCGCCTGCTACGTTTATCGCCTGATTATGCTACCACTCTAGCACTCACACGCCCCTGTCTTGAGGCGGCTGTCATAAAATCGTAGCAAATCACTCGCGTTGCAACTCAAGATTGCATCTTTATTTTCCTCACCGCTTCATGGGCGGAGTCGAAAGCGATCTTCCCGTAGGGCTTTTCACAAACTACTGATGTCTAGTTGGCTTCGTCTCTCATGTGCGGGAAAAGCAAAACGTCGCGAATAGTAGGTGAGTCGGTCAGCAGCATGACCATGCGATCCACACCGATGCCCACGCCACCTGCCGGCGGCATACCATATTCCAGCGCGCGAATGTAGTCACTGTCATATCCCATAGCCTCATCGTCGAAATCTTTTGAAGCAACTTGAGCATGAAAACGCTCGGCTTGATCGACGGGGTCGTTCAGCTCGCTGAAGGCATTCGCGAATTCATGGCCGCAAATGTAGAGCTCAAAGCGATAGGTGAGTTCCTCATTATCAACCTGCTTTTTCGCAAGCGGGGAAACTTCCAGAGGATGATCAATCACGAAAATGGGTTGAATCAGACTGCTCTCGCAAGATTCTTCGAAAATCTCAGAGATGATCTTGCCTTTGCCCCACTGCTCTTCCACTTTGATGCGGTAGCGCTCGGCAACCGTGCACAAATCTTCCCTACTGCGCTCGAAGCTGATTTCCTCACCCACAGCTTCAGTGGCCAAATCCATCATAGAGCGACGCGGCCACGTGCCGGAAAGATCGATAGCTTGCCCTTGGTATTCCACCTGAAGCGATCCATTCGCTGCCACTGCCCCTGCCTGAATACAGCCTTCCGTCAGGTCCATCATTCCATCCAAATCGGAAAACGCCTGATAAGCCTCGATAGTGGTAAATTCGGGATTGTGATACTGATCCATACCTTCATTGCGGAATATGCGTCCGATTTCATACACCTTTTCAAACCCACCCACCAGCAGGCGCTTCAGCGGAAGCTCGGTGGCTATGCGCAGATAATAATCGCGATCGAGTGCGTTGTGGTGCGTCACGAATGGGCGTGCGTTCGCGCCGCCCATAATGGCCTGCAGCATAGGCGTTTCCACTTCGTAGAAGCCCTGCGCGTCCATATAATTGCGAATTGCGGCGATGATCTTGAAACGCTTCTCGAAGGTTTCGCGCACTTCAGGATTCATAATCAAATCCACATAACGCTGGCGATAGCGCGTCTCTTTGTCGGCTAGACCATGAAACTTTTCCGGCAATGGGCGGATGGATTTCGAAAGCAATGTGAAGGCGTTGACCGCTACGGAAAGCTGACCACGCTTCGTGCGCATCATCACGCCCTCCACGCCAATCCAGTCACCCACGTCCAAGTCTTTCATCTGGGCGAAAACGTCATCGCCAAGCGTGTTGATGCGGCAAAACAGCTGAATATCGGCACCGGAATCCCGCAAGCCCATAAACATGATCTTGCCTTGATTGCGAATCGCCATAATGCGGCCCGCTACCTTCACTGCATCCTCGGTCGTGGCACCCGGCTCGAGGTCTTTGTAGAGTTCATCGAGCTGCGCCACATGATGCGTGTAATGAAAAGCCTGCCCATAGGGGTTCTGTCCCTGCTCAATAAGGGTCTCCCGCTTTGCCAAGCGCACTGCCCGAGGATCATCCTCTATTTCAGGTGCACCCTCGCCTACAGCGGCTGCATTCTTTTCGTTTGTGGGCGCATTCGCCTCGCTCATGTTTATAAACCTCTCTTTACCTGCTTGGCACATTTCCACGCCATTTTCCGCTCATGGACAAAAAGCCCCGGACGCATCCGGGGCCGTTTCAAATTAATGCTCAATCTTTTCGATAGTCATTTCGATATCTCGACCCGTTGGACCGGATGTCTTCACCTTGTCGTCCTTCTTGTGTCCGAGCAAAGCCGCGCCAACTGGCGAATCATTGCTGATCCTTCCTGTAGCCACATCGGCCTCGGCGGCTCCTACGATGGAAAAGACGCGCTCCTTGCCATTCATGGAAACGGTGACCGTCGAGCCGATGTTCACCTTTGAAGAGCGTTTCGGAGCCGCAACCACCGTTGCGTCACCCAGAATGCGTGAAATCTCGGCAATGCGTGCTTCCATCATGCCTTGCTCGTTTTTCGCGTCGTCGTATTCAGAATTCTCGGATATATCACCGAACTCACGTGCGACCTTGATGCGCTCGCCGATTTCGGAACGCTTGTCAGTTTCCAGGAAATGAAGCTCTTCTTCAAGTTTTTTCTTACCCTCTTCGGTAAGGATGTAATCGTTGTCAGACATAGTATTTTCCATTCCTTTACAACACATCGATAAATTGCAGCCGATTGATTGATTCTACAGCCGCTATAAACAACGACGCGGCATGTGCAACTCCAGCACATGCCGCGTCGCATTTTTTTCCAACTGCTATTCGTCGTCCTTTTCGGCAGGAGCTTTCTTTACTGGTGCCTTTTTTGCAACAGGTTTTTTCGCTGAAGCGGAAGAAGCGGTTTTTTTGGTCGTGGAAGATGTCGATGTCTTCTTCGCAGCTGAGGAAGATGTCTTGGCTGTTGCGGAAGAAGATGTCTTCTTGGTTGTAGAAGAAGGTTTCTTGGCAACCTTCTTCGGCTGCTCTTCTTCCTCTTCCACCTCGACTTCTTCTACCTCTTCGCCTTCTTCGGCTTCCTCATCTTCATCTTTCTTCTTCGCACCCATTCCGTCACGAAGGTTCTTCACCGTCTTGCCAAGGGCGCTGCCCAACTTCGGAAGGTTCTTCGGGCCGAAAATCAGCAGAACCACAATGAGGATGATAATGAGCTCAGGAACCCCGATGCCACCAAATTTCATAATGCCTCCCGATCAAACTTTCGTTTATCTCGTCTCACGGGTTTCAGCTTTCGCACAACCCGCCTTATACAACGACTTTGCTAAGAGAGTGCGGACGTATGCCCGCACTCTCGATTCTGCATGGTCGGGATGACTGGATTTGAACCAGCGGCCTCTGCGTCCCGAACGCAGCGCTCTACCAAGCTGAGCCACATCCCGTAATACTGTGTTGCAGCGGTCGTTATATTATCACAAGTACCCGAAAAGAAAAGGGGGACCTCCTCCCCTCCCTGAATAACCATATTCTACTCAGCTCGAAAGCCCGCCGAAAGGCACGTGGCAACCGCTTAGCGGCCAAGCATTTCTAGCACTTCGACGTACCACTCGTAGGTACATATAAAAAAGCCGTCGGAGCGCACGCCCCGACGGCTTTACGTTTACAGCCGAATCACCTTAATAGCGAACGATAATCATACCGGACTGCACAGCTCCAACGATAACACCAGTTCCGTAATCAGACGCATGAATCATCTGGCCACCACCGATGTAAATGCCGCAGTGGCTCGAGTTCACGCACACATCTCCTGGCTGCGGATCGCTTACCTGCTGCCAGCCCAAGAAGGTATACGTCGTACCCAAGCGGCTGTAGCTGCCGGTCAAGCAATAGCTGACCAAGCCAGAGCAGTCAAACGAGCTGGGGCCGCATGCTCCCCAAGCATAGGGGGCTCCCAAGCAATTGTAAGCGCGCTCGACTACCGAGCCGCCCCCGCCGTAGCTTCCGCCCGAGCTGCTGGAAGATCCAGAATCAGAACCAGAATCGTAGCTGCTGTCATAGCCGGAATCGTTGCCGCCACCGGTATTGGCGGTGTTGCCCGCCGCAGTGCCTGCCGCGGCAGACGCATTAACCGTTGCTTGAGCTTGCGCCGCTTGCGCCGCAGCCTGAGCTGCACGCTCTTCTTCAAGCAGCGCTGCCGCCTCTGCGCTCAAACCGTCGTAGACGGCCTGCATAGAAGAAACAGTGGATTCCGCCTCATCTTTAATCTGTTTTGCCTCATTGGCTTTTGCCGTTGCCAGCTGCTCCTGGGTTTCATACTGCTGTTTGGCATTTTCGAGCTGCTCGCGCGAATCTTTGGTCTCGTTCACCAATTCAGCATCATCATCGTTTAGCTGGTTCAAGATATCCCAGTTCGTTGTGAACGACTCGAAAGACGTCGAACCTAACAGCACATCCAAAAACGTGTTGCTACCCGTGCGATACATGCTCTTTGCACGGGTGCCCAAACGGCTCTGATAACCGGAAATCTTCTCGGATTCCTCATCAATCTTTGACTGAGCATCATTTTTTGCCTGCTCAGCGCTTTGCTGGTCCATAAGGGCCTGCGTGTAGTTGTTCGATGCCGTGTCCAAACTGGCCTGCATCGTATTGAGGGAAGCCAAAGCCGTAGCCGCTTCCGCTTGTTTGTCTGCTGCGGTATCCGCAAAAGCCGGTGTTGCGAACGCCAGTGCCAATCCCACTGCACACAATGCCGCAATCGCGGTGGTGCGGAAAAGAGATATGGCTGTTTGCTTCATCATCAATAAAACCTCCTGATGTCGCACTGGTTTACTGCCGAATATCGCCCATAATAACAGAAAGCACTTCACAAGAACGGTTCTTCACACTTATGGACACGAAGCGTTCACAAAGCGCTCAACGGTCATCGGCGCAATCTATCAGCACATACGTCACTATTTGACTTCTTCCTGTTTTGTTTTCCCGGCTTGGGCGTACAGAATCAGGAAGCCGACAACACCCGCAAGAGCCGATGCGCACAGGATGCCCACCTTCGCGGCCATCACCAACGAATCATCTGTGTAGGCTAGATTCGCCACAAATATGGCCATAGTAAAACCGACGCCGCCCAAAACCGATGCTCCCAGCATATGCATCCAGTTCGCACCCGATGGCAAGTTCGCCGCCTTCAGCTTGATTACGATTGCGCTGAACAGCATGATACCCACCGTTTTGCCCACGAGCAATCCCAAAAACACGCCGAGGAACGCCGGACTGGCGAATACTTGCGAGATTGACGTCGAGCCTAAGGCCACATCTGCATTCGTCAGCGCGAAGAGCGGCAGTATCAGAAACGACACCCAAGGCGACAGAGCGTGTTCAAGCCTAACGGCGGGCGGAACGACCTTGCGAGCAACATCCGACAGGCCCGACACCGTTTTTAGATAGTCGCCCTGCCCCAGCACCGGCTTGTCTGGTTCGAAGGTTTCATGGGCACGCGACACCTGCGCGCCGCCCCAATGGGTGAACGTATGCAAGTTCACGCTTGACCCGGTGGGAATGGTGAATGCCAAAAGGACACCGGCAATGGTTGAATGCACGCCCGACATGAACACGCACAGCCACAGCACTGCGCCCATTGCCACGTACGGTGCTAAAGAATACACATGCTTTTTGTTCATCACTATTAGTACAACCATAACTGCCGCAGCCCCAAGCAACCACGCCGCATCGGGGCTATGCCCGTAAAAAATAGCGATAACCAATATGGCGATGATGTCATCGGCCACGGCCAGCGTGCTCAAGAACACGCGAATACCGCTAGGCACTTTGTCTCCTAAAAGCGCGAGAATCCCCAAGGCAAAAGCGATGTCGGTGGCGGTAGGCACGCCCCATCCCGCAGCGGCCGAGCCGCCTGCATTGAAGGCGGAGTAGATAACAACAGGTACGAGGACGCCTCCGCAGGCAGCCACGATAGGCAGCATGGCAGCACGGATGTCGGTCAGCTCGCCGACTGTCATCTCGTATTTGATTTCTAAACCAACCGTCAGGAAGAAAACGGCCATCAGTACGTCATTGATTATGTGCACCAGCGACATCGAATGGATGCTCTCACCGACGCCAAACGTTATCTCGGTATGCCAGAATTCTGTGAAGGCTGGATACAGCGGGCTGTTCGCCACCGCCAAGGCCACGATGGCGGCAAGCAGCATAACGCCTGCGGCACGTGTGGATGACTGCGTGAAATGCACGATTTTTAAATAGCGTTTTCTGTGGGTGGCTACTTCGTCGATGTACGGCTCGTGGGATTGGCTCATACGGGAGTGCCCCTTTCGGTGAATGTGCGGCTGATCGGTCAGTAAATCGGCTGGTCGGCTAGTGGGGTACGGCCGCTCGTCTTGGCGAGAACCAGCGGCTGCTCAGGCAGTCTCTGGATTGTATCCATTTTGCTCGCTTTCAATGGCCGCTTCGAAACGCAACCGCAACTTCTGCATAAATTCGGGATTGCCTCTTCGATTCTTAGTCTTTTCCGGCGGGTTCTTCCCAGCAAACCGCCTCCCCTAGGTCCTTCTCGTTGGAGTCTTTCCCCTGGGCCCTTCTTGGTGGATTTTGCCATTCGAATTTAATCAGGCGGAATTACTGCGCAATACGCCTTTTGCGTTCCCAAACAATGGTTTTTCATGAATCCGCAGGATCGCCCGTTTTGAGCTTTCGCATAATACCTGCTCAAGCCTTTGTAGTAAGAATATAACTTCACAAACAAGAGGCCCAAAGACGCAAAAGGCGTGTTGCGAAGTAGTTTCACAGTGAGATATTCGAATGCGAAAAACAGTGGGATCCGACCATGTGCTGATTTCATCTTTAAAGCTGGCGCATCAGCATCGATAGCAGCTACTCCTCGAAACCTATTGGAAGCCCCAACTGGCAACGTAGCTTCACCTTCCGCGCGTGGTAATCGTCGAATTTCGTCGGATTCCGTTTCCCGAAGCGTTTTCGCAGAGTTTCAGTAAATGCCATAGTCGTCGCAAAGCTGTTGAACTCATCACGGGTAATACTGAGCACGGAGTAGCCCATTGATTTAAGTGCGTTCTCCCTACGCGAATCGCTCACCCTCATCCCGTCACCATGGTTCTCCTCGCTTTGATACTCGATGTCATATTTCCTACCAGGCCAAGATAAGTCCAGACGAAGCGTACTTTTCCCGCAGATAACCCGCGCGGCTGGCGTCGTCACAACCTCAAAATTCATACGTGCACGCCCCAGCCCGCCCCCACCGTATCGCGTCGGCAACCCAAGAGTCAGCCCCAATTGCGTTTCACGAGGCGAAGCCGATTCGTCTGCGACATATTGCAATGACTGAAGAGATTTCCGAGAACCCTTGATGCCGGAGTTGCGACTCGCGTAACTTCTCAGTTCATCAGATGAGACAAGAGGCGATATCTCATATTTTTTGGGCAATCCGCATAGTCCGCTTTGATAAGAGCCGCAGATTTCCCAACCGAGCCTCAATCGGTCGATGAAGTCGCGCCGCATGCATTCTTGGATAAACGCTAAAGGCGGTGTCGCAACAAGGATTCCGTCAGCCACGTAGCACAATGATGTTCCAGGGATGGATATGGTGCAAGTATGCGGATGCGCGATGTGGGTTGTATGCTGCCGAGAAACTTTGCTTATTAAATAATGAAGAGGCAACGTTATCGCAATATCTGGATAAAGGTTCCCTAATCGCTTGACAGCATCTGCCAAGTCCGCAGCCGAAGGGGCTTGAACAGGGGCATACCGAGCATGCGCAATACGGCTCCCTTTCCACGGAATGCATGATGAACGACAGATTTGCAAAGCAGTGTCGTATCCAAAAATAATCTCCTGCGGCATAAAACCCCTCCGGCATTTGTCAAAGAGAAACCTGCAAATTCTAAAATGAACCCGGGAAACGAGACTTTCTGAAAAAGGACAACGAGCGAAATCGGCACTAGCATCAGCTCTTTCGTGAGACCAGTGTAACGTATTATTCGCGATCTCGCTTGAAGCCACGAACTCGAAAGCACGCCGCAGTCTGGGCTTCTGCTTCGCCTGTTCTCTGTTTTGCTTGGGGATTCTGCTTCCCCGTTCAATCTTTCAGTCTCGCCATTCGAATTTTATCAGGCGGAATTACTGCGCAATACGCCTTTTGCGTTCCCAAACAATGGTTTTTCATGAATCCGCAAGGTAGCCCGTTTTGAGCTTTCGCGTAATACCTGCTCAAACCTATGTAGTAAGAATACAACTTCACAAGCAAGAAGCCCAAAGACGCAAAAGGCGTGTTGCGAAGTAATTTTGCAGTGAAATACTCGAGTCGGAAAGGAAAAGCAGAGGAGTCCGGCAGTGTCCCGATTGCGTCTCTGCGGCTGTGCCCTAATTGCTCATCTCCGACAGAGTCCTGATTGCGTCTCTGGAGTTGCCCCACCAACACCGCCTCAAGATGGGCACGCGCGGGACGGCGGGCTGCGCAGAAAAGAAAAGCGAATGAAAAATCACCGAAGGAAGCAGGGAGTTTGCACTGTTTGCGCTGTTTAGTGTTATGCTATGAATAGCAGCTGGATGGAAGGAGTCGATGACGATGCACACGGCAGCACAGTCGACAATTTCGCAAGCTGTTTTTTTGACCCCTATTGCAATGAGGTGATTATTCATGGAAATCTCAGTCACTGGCCGCAGAATGCCTGTAACCGAAGCTTTGAAATCGTACGCAGAAGAAAAAATCGGCAACTCCATGAAGGTTATGGACATCGACCCGCTTAACGCCGAAGTGGTTCTGCACGTGGAAAAGAATCCGGCGAACCCGCGCCCCGCGGTCTGCGAAGTAACCTTGCAGACGAAAGGCCATATTATCCGCGTGGAAGAGCACGAGGAAGATATGTACGCAGCCATCGATGTCGCTGCAGCGAAAGTCGTTCGTCAGCTCCGCAAGTACAAGACCCGCGTCGTCGAGCGTAAGGTGCGCACCGACACCCAGTCTATCCGCAACGAGGTTGGCACCACCGATTTTGACGCATTGATGGATGAGCTTTCCGATGACGAAGTAGTACGCGTGAAGGAAATGGAATTCCAGCCCATGACCGAAGAAGAGGCCTTGGTCCAGATTGACCTGTTGGGCCATGACTTCTTCGCCTATATCGATCGCGACACCAACGCATTCAACGTGATGTATCGTCGTGACGAGGGTGGCTACGGTTTGCTGAAGCAGACCATGTAACGCTCAATACAAGAGCAAATAGTTGAAGGAGGGCCGCGACTCGATGTCGCGGCCCTCCTTATTGTTGTTATATTCCGCCTTTACAGCTTAGATTTACCTGAGCAACCAAATCCCGCCGAGGCAGGCCAGAGCCGAGAGACAGTTGCACTGGCAGCTACGCAAGACATTTAGTCTTCGTCGAGCGCTGCGGCAATCTCGTCGGTGATATCCATGGTGTGATAGACATTCTGCAGGTCTTCCAATTCCTCTAGACGATCGACCAGACGCATAACTTTTTTCGCGTCCGAAACGGTTACCTGGCTGGGATTGGTCGGCACCATCACAAACTCGGCACCCTTGGTCTCAACGCCCGCAGCATCGAGAGCTTTTGTCACGTTCATCAGATCGCTGGGGTTGGTGTAGACAATCCATTCCTCATCGGCATCTTCGTAATCATTGCCGCCGGCTTCGGCCACGGCCATCATGAACTCGTCCTCGTCGGGACATTTTTCCTTATCAACCAGAATCTGGCCTTTGCGCTCGAACTGGAAAGCCACCGATCCGCTGGTGCCCAGATTACCACCTGAGTGGGTAAAAGCACTGCGCACATCAGCAGCAGTGCGATTGCGATTGTCAGTCAATGCCTCGCAATACACGGCCACACCGGCCGGTCCGTAACCTTCGTAGATGACAGTCTCGTAATTCGCGGCATCTTTGCCCGAACCGAAAGCCTTGTCGATGGCGATTTTAATCTTGTCTTTCGGGAGCGAATAGCCCTTCGCCTTTTCAATGGCAGTTGCCAAAGAGGCGTTGTTGTCCGGGTTCGGGTCGCCACCCTCTTTCGCTGCAACGGTGATGTTGCGCGACAGCTTGCCGAATAGCGCGGAACGCTTTGCATCCTGCGCAGCCTTGCGATGCTTGGTGGTCGCCCACTTTGAATGCCCTGACATAGAACTTCTTTCTTCGTTTCCTTACCGATAAACGCACTGCCTTCCGCATCGAAACGCACATTTTGAACGTTTCGCGCATATAAGCAGAACGCAATTCGTTAGTGTATCACACAGAGCTGCGCTGCCACAGCCCTGTTTTGCCGCCATCCTTTTTCAGCAGGCGTACTTGCATAATCTCCATACCGCGGTCAACCGCCTTGCACATGTCGTAAACGGTCAGGCATGCCACACTGGCTGCAACCAGTGCTTCCATCTCGATGCCCGTCTTGCCGGTAACACCGAACGTGGTCGTCACATGTATGCCCACTAGGCCATCTTCGCGCTGACCTTCGAATACAGGTGTGCATTCCACTTTCGACTTGGTGATAAGAAGCGGATGGCACATGGGAATGATGCTAGACGTCTGTTTGCCAGCCATGATGCCGGCCACGCGTGCGCACGCCAGCACATCGCCTTTGGCCGCTTTTCCCTCCACGATTAAATCGAGCGTTTCCGGATGCATGGATATGAAGCCTTCCGCAACAGCCACGCGCTGCGTTTCTGGTTTGGCCCCTACATCCACCATACGCACTTCGCCATTCTGGTCGATGTGCGTCAGTTGCTTTTCATCAGACACGATATTCCTTTCCTGAATGCCTTCGGACTGCAACGGTTTTCGATGCCTGTTTGCGAGCGCTTGATGCATTCGGTTTAACACCACGCATCGCGCATAGGCCCCCTGAGCTACCCGCCAATCTCGTTCATATTCGTGTGCGTTGCATTGGCGTGATCACCTTCGTGATGCTCATTTGGCTTAGCCGCCAGCGCCTGCAACAGCACGTTGCGAACATCTTCGTCCGAACCGTTTTTCAGGGCATCGAACGCATCGATTTCATTGTCGGAAAACAAGCATGGACGCAGCATTCCTTCAGCAGTCAGGCGCATCCGATTGCATTGACCGCAAAAATGGTTCGACAAAGGAGAGATGAAACCGACAGTACCCTGCGCCCCGGGGAATGCGTAATAGCGCGCAGGCCCTCCGCCACATGGTCGCTTCGTATCTTCTACGATGGTCAAAGGTCCCACGCCTTCAGTTTGCGCCTGCCGATTGATTGCCTGCAGAATATCGGCGCAACTGATCACATCGTCAACACCCCAGCCACATCCACACGATCCGCTGGAGTCGCCTACCGGCATGTATTCGATGAATCGCACATGTAACGGCCTGTCTACAGACAGCGAGGCGAAACGGAAGAAGTCCTGATTCAAGCTGCGCACCGCAACGGCGTTCACTTTCACTGGATCGAAACCCTCACGCAGCGCAGCGGCGATGCCTTCTTCGACACTGAGGATGTCGCCGCCGCGAGTGACTTGGCGATACTGCTCGGCATCCAACGTATCAAGAGAAATATTCACTCGAGAAAGACCAGCTTGCTTCAGATCATGAGCCATAGCAGCCAAAAGGATGCCGTTGGTGGTCATCGACACATCTTCAATGCCTGGTGTCTGCGCAATCATTCTCACCATATCGACTACACCCTTGCGCACAAGCGGCTCGCCGCCTGTCAAGCGGATGCGCCTTACACCCAGCCCTGCCGCGACACGCACGAGTTTCTCAATGTCGTCGAAACGCAAGATACGGCTGTGCGGCACCTGATCAACACCTTGCGCAGGCATACAGTAGATGCAGCGCAAGTTGCAGCGGTCCGTAAGCGATATGCGCAGATAGTCGATGGTGCGACCGTAAGAATCTTTCATCGCGGCCTTTCCTTTTCCGATTTTGTCAAGGGTATTATAGCGCGAAGAGACGACAAGCGAGGCGACGGGGACCTAGGTAGCCTCAACATCGCGAGGCGGCGCCAAGCAAGGCGACGGGTGAGCTGGGTGGTTTTAGTATCGCGAGGCGACGATTCGCGAGCGCACCCAACAAGAAACAGTTAATTGTTCACCACGTAGATATGTTCTTTCGGAATGCGTATCATCAGCTGCTCGCCTTTATCTGGCAAGTTTTCACGCCCTTCACGCAGCGCATCGACGCGCCAGTACAGGTGCTGGATCAGGTATTGCGTTTCTTCCGAATCGTATACAGATTCGTCCGCTTCCTGCTCGCGGTCAAGAAACTTCAAGAGCGCTGTACGCTCGAAACGCGAATCACTGATACTGTCGACCTGCACGCGAAAGACATTCTCACCAGGTTCGCGTGCTCGTTCCAGCAGGAAAGCACGCACGCCGATGGCGCGCACATCTTTTTCAACATTCGCTTGCGTCGCGATGGTGATTCCCCACTGCGGACAGAATACGTGGTGGTCGTCTACATACTGTCCGGGCGCAGTGTTCTTGCACCCCGAAAGCTTCACGCCAGCCAGGCTTTGAGGATGGTCCACCAACTGCCTGCCTGTATCGACTTCCATCACATGGCCGTCCTCCATCACCGCAATACGATCGCAGAAGCGCAGCGCCTCGTCTATGTCGTGGCTCACATAGACGATTGTGCCCGAAAAGCCTTCGAACAATGTGACCAGATTCTGCTCGAGCATTCCCTTTAGATGCGCATCCAAAGCGCTGAAGGGCTCGTCCAGCATAAGGATTCCGGGCCTTGCCGCCAGCATACGCGCCAGCGCGACGCGCTGCTGTTGTCCGCCTGAGAGCTGAGCCGGATAGCGCTTCGCCAGCTTCGAGACGTCGAAGCGTTCCAGCTCATCGGTCACTATCTGATGGCGTTGTTCGGAGGTTGCGTCGCGATTGATTCCAGCGGCTACATTCTGCTGCACAGTCAGATTGGGAAACAGCATATAGTTTTGGAAGAGCAGAGCCGTCTTGCGCTGCTGTGGCGTCAGGTTCACATGCTCTTCGGAATCGAAGAACGTCGTGCCGTTTACGACGATTCGCCCCTCATCGGGCTTTTCTATGCCCGCGATGCAACGCATGGTCAGGCTTTTTCCGCAGCCAGATGCGCCCAGCAGGCCAAATGTTTCATCGCCCGCCTGCACCTGCACGTCCAGCTTGAAATCGCCGAAGCTTTTCCGGATATCGATTTGAAGACTCATGAATCGATGGCTCCTTTGCGGTAGCGCGTCGTATGACGGCTATAGAGGTTGATGAACAAGATAACGACAAAGCTGAATATCATGATAATAATAGTCCAGAATATTGCCACGTTGGTGTTGCCGTTCATCCATTCGAAGTAAATTGCGATGGGGATGGTGCGCGTTACGCCCAGGTAGTTGCCCGCCAAAAACAGCGTCGCCCCGAATTCACCGAGTGCGCGGGCGAATGCCAGTACGGTGCCCGATGCGATGTTGCTCCACGAAAGAGGCAGCATCAGCTTGAAGAACACTCGCCTATTGCTCCATCCCAGCGTGCGCGCAGCGTCGAGCATGTTCGAATCCAATCCCTCGAACGCGCCGCGAGCGCTGCGATACATCAGCGGAAACGCCACTACCACAGCAGCGATGACCGTTGCCGGCCAGCTGAAGATAAGAGGAAAACCGATGCTGATGAACCAACTGCCCACAGCCGTGTTGCGGCCCAATGCCAACAGCAGTAAAAAGCCGCAGACGGTCGGAGGCAGCACCATGGGTATGGTGAAGATGGCATCTGCGACATCTTGCGCGCGAGGACCGATGCGCAGACTGAAATAAGCAGCTGCAAGTCCGAGTATGAAGATGAAGATGATTGCCGTGCCGGTGGTCTTCAACGTTACCCACAAAGGCGAGTAATCGACGCTCGAGAGAAACGATGTCAGCTGTTCCCATGCGCTCGGCTGTGCCACAATGCCCACAGCATCGGCTGCAACAAGATGAGAAAAGCACGCATGCGTGAATTTCGTATACAACGGATTATCCGTGTCAGTGATGTCGCTGCCGTCGGCGCCGATGATGCTATCGTAGAACTGGCCTGATTTCAACTCGCGATCGAAGCCGAACGTGAGCCCCTCTGCGGAAAACGTCTGCTGCTCGGTGAAGTACCAACGAGCTTGAGCAGAGATCGCCTCGCCTCCATTGGCGTTCAGGTTATCCAGCGCACTCAGATAGCTTTTCAAATCCGCGCAATCTTGCTGGTCGTTTAAATCGACGCCCAGAGAGCTCGCTTGGTCGGCGGGCACATACACCACCACGAAATCGCTTGATGCCAAAAGGGACATACTGCCCGATGAACCCCCGATGTAATAACAATAACCGCTGTAGGCACCATTCACTTCGCGATTGCTGCCCACCTGCGCACGACTGAACTCATCGACCGCGAAATCACATCCGTCTATGAGCGCTGCGTCATTGGTGGAAGACAAAACAACATTGCTGGTATCTACAGAAGTCGCTGTGGAAGACGAGTTCGTGGCGGCAGATGATGCCCCCGAAGCGGTCCCGCTCGATGTGGTCGTAGATGCCCGAGGGCTATCCACATCACCCAAGTCGTCATCGGCCCAAGCGGCCGCAGGCACGCACAGCGAAAACGCGAGCAGCAGCGAGCATGCATTTACGATCATTCTTCGTTTCATCTGTTCACCTTAAAATGAAAAGGGGGCCGGTTCGGCCGGCCCCCTTACATAAACCTCATCGGCACGCTTTATGCGGCCATTTCAAATCCCCACTTCTGCCAAATCTGCAGTGCGTCAGCGTCGGTGGAGCACCAGGTCAAAAAGTCCTGTGCTTCTTGAGAGTTCGAGCTATTGGCCACAACCGCGCCCGGATAGATAATCTTCTTGTGCGTATTGGCAGGTACGGTACCTACCACTTTCACGCCACCGAAGCGATATACGTCGGAGGTGTATACGAAAGCGATATCGACATCGCCGGACTGTGCCTGTTTGCACACGTTGCCCACGCTGGTCTGCAGCGAAACCATTCCGTCAGCAGCCAAAGCGCCGGTAAACGTGCCACCGGTTCCGGTCGCACTGCTGCCAGTGGTTCTGTCAGGTTCGGTGTAGCAGCCTACGGTAGAGAGCGACTGGCAGGCATAATTGCCAGCAGGCACTGACTCGTCACCCACAGCTACCTTGTACTTGCCAGCAGCAACATCATCAAGCGTGCAGCTGGTGATGGCGGTGTTGCTTTCAGATGTGACCATGACCAAATCATTTTTGAACATGTCGAAACGCGTGTCGCTATTGATATAGCCGGCTTCTGCCGCAGCATCCATCTTGCCCTTCGATGCGGATATCAGCACGTCGGCAGAGGCACCACCCTTTAGCAGCTCGTTCAGCTCGCCAGAGCTTTTGTACTGAGTATCAGAGAACGACACCCAATCATGGGTCTGGCTATACAGGCTCTGGGCCTCTTCCATCGCCTTCGACAGCGAATTCGCCGCAAAAATCTGCAGCGTGACCTTCTCGTGTGACGACTCAGATGCCTGCGATTGCGAGGAGTTGCTCTCGCTCGAGCTCTGTTGGGAACTGCCGCTGGAACAACCTGCCAGCAAGCAGATACTGGCCGCAAGCGCACATGCCAATACAGCAATCAGCATCTTTGAATGCTTCTTCATAATACCCCTTTCGGTGTTGATAAATCGTATGGTGATACGACGGGCTTATTTTATTCTCATGTATATATATAGTCAAGATAGATTATTCACAAGAGAGTTCATTTATCGGTAAGTTAATGCAGTTTTTTGTCGGTTCGCAGAGATTGCGCAAACGGCACAGCGGGCCCACGATCGCCTTGCCCGACAGGTGTCTCTCGTGCAGGACGAGCACTTTGACTCTACAGCTTAATCGTGGCCTTTTCCCAGCTCCACTCCATAGCTGAGCCAACAAGCGACCATCCGGCGCTGCGCGTGTGAGGCCTTTGCACGCCCACGTTCAATCCGTTGCGCTTGAAATACAAGTGGTCGACATCCGCCAACCATACCCAAGCGGCATCTCCTTGAGGGGCGATACCGTTCTTTTCGTCCCATTGCGCCAAGCGCAGATGCTCAAAAGCCTCATCCGCATTCGCCGCCACCTCCGCCGCTGCCAAATGAGCGTCAGTCTCAGCATTCGCATAACCGGGAAAGTTCTCGGTACCGCGGGATTGCAGGATGTCATACAGATCTGCCGGTGTGGCATTACCGAATTCCCAAAGGGCCAAATCAGTAAGAGCATGAGCGTACAAATCGTCCAAACCGACCGAATGCGTTTCCACTTCGATGCCTATTGCGGCCATCTGACTGGAGAAATTCTTTGCCAGCGAGCGCGGAACGGGATTGCGAACCGTCGAATCGTGCAGATAGTACAGATTCACTTTGGCCGGCTGGCCGTTTTTCGATCGCTTGCCGTTGGATCCTTTTTGCCATCCGGCAGAATCAAGCAGTGTTTCGGCTCGATTCAAATCAGTTTCTACGCGCATGTCCTCCTGAGACCACGGAAGCCCCCAAGCAGGTCCGTATGCGGAGCTGGCATAGCCCTTGAGAGCGTCGGATATCATGGTCTTCCTGTCGAAGCCGCAGCACAGCGCCTGCCTAAAAGCTTTGTCTGAGGTGATATCGTTTCCGCTGGCCAGAGGCTCCATCGCCTGAACGATTTTGCGAGTAGAGCCAGCTGCGCCGATCGGCAGGCTGATGCCATAGCAATCATAGGTCTGGCAGTCTAAAAGCGAGTAACCGCTTATGGACTGATTCGAAAGACGCGGCGTCGTCATGGCAATATCGACTCGACCTTCATTGCATGCAGCGCACGCAGCTTCTTCATTCCTGAATTTCACAACGAGTCGTTTAATTATCGGCGCATCCCCGTAATAGCCCTCATTCGCCGAAAAGACCATTTTCTCTCCGCGCTCCCACAACTCCAGCTTGTATGGGCCCGAACCTGTCGGATCGGTGCCGTAGGATAGAGGATCGTAGCTTTCCATGGGCACGATGCCGATAACAGCCAAAGAATAACGCAACGTCGAGCAGGGTCTCAGCAGGTGAAACACCACTGTGCGACCATCTTGCGCTTCGGCATAATCAAGCGCCGAGAGATCCACCTTCGATGAGGCTGAAGCTTTCACGCCATTCACAGTGAAAGCAACATCCCCCGCAACAAGCGGTTGATTGTTGGTGAATTTCACATCGGAGCGAATCACCACAGTCCAAGTGAGCCCATCAGACGAGACGCCAAAGGACTGGGCTAAATCATTGTCTATCCTAGAGAATTCGCTGATTGTGAAAAGCGTGCTCTGTACGATTGGCGGATGCACTGCCTCACCGCATCCCCAGGCGAACAGGGGGTCCAAGCCGGATTCGGGTTCACTCTCCTCGCTGAGCACCACGGTGACCTTGTTCTCGTCAATCCCCTGATTGCTCTCACCACCCTCCGACGTCGAACATGACGCCAGCGACCCCGTGCACAGCACACCCGCGGCCGTAACGGACGCAAGCTTTACGAACTTGCGGCGAGTCAAGCTCTCCATGGTTTATCCTAGTTGGTCTTCCACCACATCGGCAATGGCCCGCGCATGGCGCAGGGCATCATCGTCATCAGCGGCTTCCACCATCACGCGTATCAAAGGCTCGGTACCGCTGGGTCGAACGAGCACGCGGCCGTTGTCTCCCAACTCCTCTGTAGCCAAGGCAACTGCAGCGGCTATTGCCTCGTTGTCTTCGAGGGCGTGCTTGTCTATGACAGTGACGTTTATGAGCTCTTGCGGGAAACGCTTCATCGCAGCAGCTGCCTGGGCGGCAGTTTTGCCAGCACGCTGGCACGTTGCCAAAAACTGGCATGCTGTGACGAGCCCGTCTCCAGTGGAATTATGCTGTAGGAAAATGGTATGGCCGCTCTGCTCGCCACCGATAGCAAAACCCCCATCACGCATGGACTCCAGCACGTGGCGGTCGCCGACCGGCGTCTGCAGCACCTGGATGCCCGCTTCGCGCATGGCGTGCACAAAGCCCAAGTTGCACATGATCGTGGAGACCACCGTATCTCCGGGTAGAGCACCACGCGAGCGCATATCCAGGGCGCACGCCGCTTCCACCATATCACCGTCAATCTCGCGACCGTCGGCATCCACAAACAGTACGCGGTCCGCATCCCCATCGTGGGCGATGCCGATATCGGCGCCGGTTTTGGCCACTAAATCGCGCACAGGACCCAGATGGGTCGAACCGCAATCCACGTTGATGTCCGTACCATCGAAGTCATCGTTGATTACCGTAACATCAGCACCCAAACGGCGCAGAGCCTCAGCGGTCGTAAGAGAGGCAGCACCATGAGCCGTGTCCAAGGCGATTTTCCACCCCTTGAAATCGATCCCTTCGCCGCGCACGCACTGCACCGCATGATCGATATAAAGCTCGACAGCCTCATCCACGGGCACAACCACGCCCACAGTGTCGCCCGATTCACGTTGCTGCACTGTAAGGCCTCCGGCATACACGTACTCTTCTATCTGAGCCTCCAACGCCACAGGTAGTTTGAATCCTTGTGCATCAAAGAACTTGATGCCGTTGTACTCTGGCGGGTTATGGGAAGCCGATATCACGATGCCGCAATCCGCATGCATTTGACGAGTGAGCAGTGCCACGGCCGGCGTGGGGATGATTCCCAACTGCAGAACCGTACCACCTGCGCTCATGATGCCCGATTCTAGCGCAGTCTCAAGCATGTCGCCAGAAAGGCGGGTATCTTTGCCTACCACAACGCTCGTCCCCAAAAAATGCACAGCCGCCTGCCCCAAGCGAAACGCTATCTCGCTGGTCAGCTCGGTATTGGCGACGCCACGCGCGCCATCGGTTCCAAAAAGTTTCGCCATGTTATTTTCCTCGCTTGATATACTCGTCTTGAAGCAGCACCGCACCTTGGGGGCGTTCGTCCTCGCGCATGCGAGCATTCAGCTCGGCTGCGAATTCCTCAAGGGGAACGTTGAAGCGCTCCAGCACCACCAGCAGGTGATATACCACATCGGCAGCTTCGTAGCGCAAATGGTCAGGTTCTCCGTCTTTGGCGGCCAAGGCCACCTCGCCGGCTTCTTCCATCACTTTTTTCAGCACATCATCAACGTTGCCGTTCAACAAACGATAGGTATAGCTTGAATCGTTAGAATCCCGTCTGGATGCGATTGTAGCTGCTAGAGCCTGCATCGTCGCGCCAATCTGGCTTTCGGGTGCGCTCTGGCCTTCAGGCACATAGGTTTTTTGACTCATGCGCAGTGGCTTCCTTTCCCGTAGCGCCATAGAGAATAGGGCGCAAGACTTAAACAAAGGGGGCGCATGAAACGCCCCCTTGCATTGCTATTCTTCGTCTTCGCCGGCTGCGTCCGTAGCGTCATCTGAAGAATCTTCTTCGCCAGCCGCAAGGTGGCGATTCGACTCTTCTTCCGCTTCTCGGTCCGTCACACTCATGCCGATGTTTCCGACATTGCCCAAAAGCGCATCAAGCTCTTCTAGGTTGCGCTGGTAGGAACGAGGCGGCAGCGCCTCGCCCAGCATGTCCTCGCCTTCGGTGTTGAAGGTCGCGGGCTCGTCGCCGCCAATCAGGATGGTGTCATCAGGTGAGAACACCATATCCAGCAGCTGGCTCATGTCGTCGCTCGAGGCATTCAGATCGTCTTCGATCACGCGCAGCAGCCCGTGGTCTTCCAATCCCGTCTTCAGCTCTTCGATAGCCTTGCTGCCGATGCCCTCTATGCGCATCAAATCATCTTCAGTGTATCCCACCAAATCGGCTACCGTTTCTATACCGGCTTCGCTGAACTTATTGGCCCAGCGCTGCGACACACCCAAATCGTCGTAGATGTACAGGCGAGCTTCCTCGTCGGAAAGCGCCTGTGTACGTCCGCCCATTCCGATACTGTTGAAGTAACTGGAATAGTTGTTGCCAGTCATGTTCAGGTAACCCTCACCATCAAGGGACCAGTCTTGAGGCTGCGGCAGCATTTCTTCCACATCGCGCAATTCTTCAGGCGCAGAATCGGGAAGCGTGTCGTTGCCAGCTTTCTCGTCGACAGGGCGTCCCTTGTAGGTCAGACCCACGTTGCGATAACGCTTCAGGCCGGTGCCTGCGGGAATCGGCTTGCCGATGATAACGTTTTCCTTGAGACCAACCAAGTGGTCGGTCTTTCCTTCGATAGCAGCATCGGTCAGCACCTTCGTGGTTTCCTGGAAGGATGCGGCCGACAGCCACGAATCGGTGGCCAGCGATGCCTTCGTGATGCCCAGCAGCAACGGCTGGCCCGTCGGAGGCTCTTTGCCTTCCAGCACCAGTTGGTTTGCCACGTCTTCGAATTCGAAGCGGTTCACCTGACGACCCGGCAGATACTTAGAATCACCAGCATCCAGCACAGCAAGCTTGCGCAGCATCTGACGCGCGATGACCTCGATATGCTTGTCGTTGATATCCACGCCCTGGCTCACGTACACGTCCTGCACCTGGCCCACGATATAGCGCAGCGTCGTGTTGGGGTCGGTCAAACGCAGCAAATCATGGGGGTTGATAGAACCCTTGGTCAGCTGCTGGCCTACCTGCACTTCGCATCCGTCAATCACGCCGGGCATCATCTGGGCACGGGCGGATACCTCGTACTCGCGGATGTTGCCTTCTTGATCGTGCACCGTGATGTTTTTGGACTGTTTGTCACCTGCAACCTGCAGCGTACCGGCAATTTCCGCCAGAACGGCAAGGCCTTTAGGCTTGCGGGCTTCGAAAAGCTCGGTAACACGGGGAAGACCGTGGGTGATGTCGTCGCCGGCAACGCCGCCGGTGTGGAACGTGCGCATCGTCAACTGGGTACCGGGCTCGCCAATGGACTGTGCGGCAATGATGCCCACTGCCGTGCCGATGTTCACCGGGCGGCTCGTGGCCAAGTCCCAGCCATAGCATTTCTGGCATACGCCCTGCTTGGCGTGGCACGTCATGACCGTGCGAATCGTCACGTCCTCGACGCCCGAGCGCAGCATGGCTGCCAGCTGGCCTTCGTTGGTGATGTAGCTGTCGCCTTCCATGACCACTTGGCCGTCAGTACCCACAACCGGGTCGATGACGCAACGGCCGATGAGGTTCATGTCAAGATCGCCCTTGGCGTTCAGCAGCGGGTAAGAAACACCTTCAGTGGTTCCGCAGTCAATCTCGCGCACGATGACGTCTTGGGCCACGTCCACCAAACGACGGGTCAGATAACCCGAGTCGGCAGTACGCAGTGCGGTGTCGGCCAGACCCTTGCGGGCTCCGTGCGATGAAATGAAGTATTCCAAAACCGACAGACCCTCGCGGAAGTTCGCTTTAATGGGTCGGTCGATAATCTCGCCTTTCGGGTCAGACATCAAACCACGCATGCCGGCCAACTGACGAATCTGCTTGATGTTGCCTCGAGCACCGGAAAACGCCATCATGTAGATGGGGTTGAAACGGTCGAAGTTGTCGGCCATAGCGTTTCCGACTTCCTCGTTTGCCGCATTCCAGATATCGACGGTCTGCCTGTGGCGCTCTTCGTCGCTCATCAGACCCATCTCGTAATCCTCGTCGATAGCGTCGACCTTTTTATCGGCCTCTGCCAGAATCTCGCCCTTGTTCGGCGGCACGGTAGCGTCGTAGACCGAAACGGTCACGCCGGCACGCGTGGCGTAATGAAAACCAGCGTCCTTCAAGCCGTCCAAGATGGGCTCCATCTCGGAGATGGTATAGCGGTCGCAGCAGTCGTTCACCAAACGGCCGACTTCGGATTTGTTCATGGGGTAGTTCAGGTAAGGATAGTCATCGGGCAGCACGTCGTTGAACGTGATGCGTCCAATGGTGGTCTCTATACGCTCTCCGGCCTTGCGCTCTTCGAACTCGTTATAAGCCGTAGCTACCTGCGTGTCCTTTGTCAGGCGCACGAAAATCTTCGCCTGCAGGTCCAAATCGGCGCGGGCGTCGTAGGCATTCATGGCATCGCAGAAGTCGATGAACGCGCGTCCCTCGCCGGGGAATCCGTCGCGGGCGGCGGTCAGGTAGTATAGACCGATAATCATATCCTGCGTCGGAATCGTCAGCGGACGACCATGAGCAGGCGATTTGATGTTGTTCGCAGAAAGCATGAGCACGCGTGCCTCTGCCTGCGCTTCGTTGGACAGCGGCACATGCACAGCCATCTGGTCGCCGTCAAAGTCGGCGTTAAAAGCGGTGCAAACCAGCGGATGCAGTTTGATAGCCTTGCCCTCGACCAGGATTGGCTCGAAAGCCTGAATGCCCAGACGGTGCAGGGTTGGTGCGCGGTTCAAGAGCACCGGATGCTCGGTGATGACCTCTTCCAAAACGTCCCATACATAGCTGGCACCGCGATCGACGGCGCGCTTCGCAGCCTTGATATTGGCAGCGTACTCGAGCTCGACCAGACGTTTCATAACGAAGGGCTTGAACAGCTCAAGGGCCATAGCGGAAGGCAGGCCGCACTGATGTAGCTTCAGCGAAGGACCGACAACGATTACGGAACGGCCGGAATAGTCGACGCGCTTGCCCAAAAGGTTCTGGCGGAAGCGCCCCTGCTTGCCTTTCAGCATGTCGGACAGCGACTTCAAGGGACGGTTGCCCGGGCCCGTAACAGGGCGACCGCGGCGGCCGTTGTCAAACAGGCTGTCCACGGCTTCCTGCAACATGCGCTTCTCATTGTGCACGATAATCTCAGGCGCGCCCAAATCGAGCAGACGCTTCAAGCGATTGTTGCGGTTGATGACGCGACGGTACAAATCATTTAAGTCAGTGGTCGCAAAGCGGCCGCCATCCAATTGCACCATGGGGCGCAAATCAGGCGGAATGACCGGAATAACATCCAGAATCATATCGGAAGGCTTGTTGTCGCTTTTCAGGAAAGCGTCGACCACCTTCAGGCGTTTGATGGCCTTGGCGCGCTTCTGGCCTTTACCGGTAGCGATGACTTCGCGCAGCTCTTCGCCCGTGGTCGCCAAATCCATGGCATCCAGCAGGTCGCGCACGGACTCTGCGCCCATGCCGCCCTTGAAGTAATCGCTGTAGTTGATGCGCATCTCGCGATAGAGCGCCTCATCGGGAACCAGCTGCTTCGGCTCGATTTTCAAAAAGGCCTCAAGCGCCTCGCTGCGAAGCGATTTGCGCTCGTTGAATTCTTCGTAGATGTCGGCCAGTTCGTCTTCCACCTCATCGGGGGTCATACGATCTTCATCTTCGATGTCGTCGACGAATTCGTCGGCTTCGGGCACGTAGTCTGTGGACAGACGACGCGTTGCCGCCACCAGACGGTCGCGCTCGGCATCCAGCTCGTCCAAATCGGCCTCAAGCTCGTCGCGCAGCTCATCCACATCTTCTTCGCGGGCTTCAGAGTCCACAGAAGTGATGATGGAGCTGGCAAAATACAGGACTTTTTCCAAGTCTTTAGGCGGAATGTCCAGCAGATATCCCAAGCGGCTCGGGGAGCCTTTAAAATACCAGATATGGCTGACAGGAGCTGCTAGCTCGATATGCCCCATGCGCTCGCGGCGCACTTTCGAGCGCGTGACTTCCACGCCGCAGCGCTCGCACACGATGCCCTTGAAACGGATGCGCTTATATTTGCCGCAGGCGCATTCCCAGTCTTTAGTGGGCCCGAAGATCTTTTCGCAGAAAAGACCGTCCTTTTCAGGCTTCAGCGTGCGGTAGTTGATGGTCTCGGGTTTTTTGACTTCTCCGCGCGACCAGCTGCGGATGTCTTCAGCGCTGGCAAGGGAGATGCGCAGTGCGTCGAAATTGCTCACGTCGTATTCGGTCATTTACTGCTCCTCTCCTCCACCGATGAGTTCATTTTCGTCATTACCGTCTTTCAGGTCTTCGTCAAGCAGATCGGAAAGCGAAGCGGCGATGCTGCTGAGCGCGTCGGCTTCCTCGTCTTCGGTCTTCTTGGCTTCTTCTGCCAGGGCAGCCAGCGTAGAAGTGGACTTGTCGTCTTCTTCCTCATGCGTTTCGCTGACGTCAATAATCTGGTTGTCGACACCTTCAAGCTGCACGTTCAAGCACAGCGATTTCATTTCCTTCACCAAAACCTTGAAGGACTCGGGCACCTCGGGGTCGGGTAGGTTCTCGCCCTTCACGATGGCCTCGTAAGCCTTGACGCGGCCCACGGTGTCGTCGGACTTCACCGTCAGGATTTCCTGCAGCACATTCGAAGCACCGTAAGCGTAGAGCGCCCACACTTCCATCTCGCCGAAACGCTGGCCGCCGAACTGGGCTTTACCACCCAAAGGCTGCTGCGTGATCAAACTGTAAGGACCGGTAGAGCGAGCGTGAATCTTGTCGTCTACCAAGTGCCCCAATTTCAAGATGTAGCTTTGCCCCACAGTGATAGGCTCGCGGAACGGCTCGCCGGTACGTCCGTCGAAAAGCTCTGCCTTGCCGGTTGCGGAAAGCTGCGGCACGAATTCGTCGCGTGCCTTGTCGCCGTATTTGGCGTGGTTGATGTTGATGAGATTGCGGTTCGCCTTCATGATGACGTCGGAAATCTCCTGCTCGGTGGCACCATCGAACACAGGTGTGCTCACAAGCATCGGTCCGTCTACCGGCTCGGTAGAATCCGCATCGTCAGACCAACCCCATTTAGCGGCCCAACCCAAGTGGCATTCCAGCAGCTGTCCCACGTTCATACGGGAAGGCACGCCCAAGGGATTCAAGATGATGTCGATTGGAGTGCCGTCTGCCAAATATGGCATGTCTTCGATAGGCAAGATGCGGCTGATGCAGCCCTTGTTGCCATGACGGCCGGAGAGCTTGTCGCCTTGCTGTATCTTGCGTTTTTGCGCAACATACACGCGCACCAGTTCGTTCACGCCCGGCGCCAACTCGTCACCGCTATCGCGAGACTGACGCACGATGTCGATAACGCGGCCGCCGGCGCCATGAGGTACCTTGAGGCTGGTATCGCGCACTTCGCGCGCCTTCTCGCCGAATATCGCGCGCAATAGACGCTCTTCGGCGGTCAGCTCGGTCTCGCCCTTCGGTGTGACCTTACCCACCAACACGTCACCGGGGAATACCTCGGCACCGATGCGAATGATACCGTCAGCATCTAAGTCGGCAATCATGTCCTCGCTGATGTTGGGAATCTCACGGGTGATTTCCTCGGGCCCCAGTTTGGTGTCACGAGCGTCCACTTCGTATTCATTGATATGAATACTGGTCAGCAGGTCATCAGATACGACGCGCTCCGACAAGATGATGGCGTCCTCGTAGTTGTAGCCTTCCCAAGGCATATAGGCGACCATCAGGTTCTGGCCTAGCGAAAGCTCGGCATGGTCGCAAGAAGGACCGTCTGCCAGCACGTCGCCGGCCTGAACAACATCACCTTTGCGAACCAAAGGCTTGTGATTGATGCAGCCGCTCTGGTTGGAACGCTGGAATTTCGGCACCAGATACTCGTCGTATTCGCCGTCATCGGTGAGCACATTGATGACTTCGCCGTCAACATAGTCCACAACGCCGGGGTTCTGCGCGACCAAAATCTCGCCCGAGTCGACCGCAATGCGGTGCTCGATGCCAGTACCGACGAGCGGCGCATGCGGACGCAGCAGAGGCACAGCCTGGCGCTGCATGTTCGAGCCCATCAGGGCACGGTTGCAGTCGTCATGTTCCAAAAACGGAATCAGCGATGTTGCAACGGATACCATCTGACGGGGGGATACATCCATGTAGTCCACAACGGTGGGAGAAACTTCCTCGGGGTCGCCGAATTCGCCTTTGGAATTACGCGTACGGCACAACACGCCGGTAGCGGGAACGAACTTCCCGTCAACAGTGCAGCCGTACAGGCGCGTCTCTGGGTCGAACAATTCGTTTGCCTGGGCAATCGTGTGGTTTTCTTCCTCATCGGCAGTCAGGTAGTCCACATCATCGGTGACTTTGCAATCGACGACACGGCGATACGGGGTCTCAATGAAGCCGTATGAATTAATGCGCGCATACGTTGCCAGCGAGCCGATCAGGCCGATGTTGGGGCCTTCAGGCGTCTCGATGGGGCACATGCGCCCATAATGGCTGGTATGGACGTCGCGCACTTCGAAACCGGCACGCTCGCGGGACAAACCGCCAGGGCCCAACGCCGAAAGGCGGCGCTTGTGCGTGATGCCAGCAGCAGGGTTGCTTTGGTCCATAAACTGTGAGAGCTGCGAAGAACCGAAGAATTCTTTGATAGAAGCCACAATCGGACGAATGTTGATCAGGCTCTGCGGCGTAATGTCATCGGGCTCCTGCATGCTCATGCGCTCGCGGACGACACGCTCCATACGGGAAAGGCCGATACGGAATTGGTTCTGAATCAGCTCGCCCACCGTGCGGATGCGACGATTGCCAAAATGGTCGATGTCGTCGGTAATGAAGCCATCTTCACCGTCATGCAAAGCGACGATGTAGCGCATTGCTGCGATTATGTCCTCATCCGTCAGCGTAGGGGCATCGTTTTCAGCATCGAAGCCCAGCTTCTTATTGATTTTATAACGGCCCACTTTTGCAAGGCTGTAACGCTGCGGGTTGAAGAACAGACCTTCAAGCAGCGTGCGCGCCGAATCGATTGTGGGCGGCTCACCTGGGCGGAATCGTTTATACAACTCAATCAGCGATTCGTCTTTCGTGGTGGCGGGGTCACGGTCGAGCGTGCGCAGCACCATTTCAGAATTGCCCAAAAGCTCAATGATTTCTTCGCGGGTCTCGGCCAAGCCCAATGCGCGTACCAAAAGGGTGGCAGGCTGTTTGCGCTTGCGGTCGATGCGCACCGACAGGATATCGCGCTTATCGGTTTCGAATTCCAACCATGCGCCGCGAGAGGGAATGACTTTCGCGTTGTAGAGAGTCTTGTCGCTGGTCTTGTCGCGCTCTGCACCAAAATAGACGCCAGGGCTGCGGACCAACTGGGAAACGACAACGCGCTCGGTACCATTGATAATAAAGGTGCCGCGTGGGGTCATGAGCGGGAAGTCACCCATGAACACGTCCTGCTCTTTTATCTCGCCAGTCTCAAGGTTCGTGAATCGCACCTCGGCGAACAGAGGCGCCTGATATGACACATCCTTGGTCTTGCACTCGTCAACGGAGTACTTCGGCTCGCCAAACTCATGCTTGCCGATATCGACACGCATATCTTTCGTATTGCTCTCGATAGGGCAGATGTCTTGGAAGGCCTGATCCAATCCCTCATCCTTGAACCAAGAAAAACTATCGGTTTGGATAGCGATGAGGTTGGGGACGTCCATAACGTCTGGAATCTTCGCAAAGCTTCTGCGGCTCCTATAAAGGCTGTTGGGAGCGGTTTTTTCTGCTTGCGCCACGGGGCATTTCCTCCTTCGGAAAAATCCGGAAATCTGCGAAAAGTCGCAATTTCCTAAAATACTGCCCTATTGCATCTCTGTCAAGAACTATTTTTTCAAACTGTGTAAGTTTTTTGTCTTTTCATGCCTTCAACTGGGCAAATGGCAGCCTAAATTTTCGGTGCTGCAGTACCCATTTCTGCCCGTTAACGCGAAAAAGCACCCTTTAGCCCTGAAAGCAGCACACTCGAGCAAAACGGGACTCGGCAATTCCGCAGGGCGCAGGACTCGGCGGTTCTGCGGGGCGCGAGACTCGGCGGTTCTGCAGGGCGCAGGACTCGGCGGTTCTGTGTGGAGCGGAACTCGGCGATTCTGCGGGGCCCAGAGCAAAACATGTCAAAAAAGTGCAGCTTCTTGCAAATTTTCCGGTCGACCCCCCGTTTTTGTAAGAAAAGTGCAGCATTAGGTTTTTCCGCACTCGATTTCACTGACGTCCTTTTTCGAGCAAGCCGCTGAACTGCGACGCTGCAATCAAGCTCCAGATGGTGCATTTCGAATTCTGAACAATGCATACAAAGAGTTAACTTATTTGCCTATTACTGAATTTTTTTACCAAAAACGGGGAATCGACTTCGAAAAAGGGCTGCGTCGATCGCGAACCGCTTTTAAGCCCATTTGTCCGAAGGGCGAAAACCGGCCCCGCACAGCCACAAGTCGAGAGAGTCCCAGCAAATCATAGAGTGCCCCATTTGACGGACAGACCAAGTTCGGTAGTTGCCGCTCGATCCAGATTGATGCGCCGCCGTTGAAAGCCAGAGTGATGAAAGGCGAAGCGCGAGTCGCGAGAGCGGAATGCACCTGCACACGGCGAGTCCGCATGCAGGCACACGATTCAAATGCGTAACCGGTTTACAGGTAGTTCGTGGGGTCGACTGCCACGCCATTCACTTCAACCTGGAAATGCAGATGCGGACCAGTGGAGTCGCCGGTGTTGCCCACCTGACCGATATTCTGGCCTCGTTCCACATACTCACCAGGAGAAACAAACACAGCAGAAGAGTGCATGTATTTGGTAACCATGCCATTGCCGTGCACAAGCACAACCCAGTTACCGGCACCCCCGTTGTAGCCGCCATCGTTGGTGGCGTACAGCACCGTACCACTATCAGCCGCATAATACGGCGTACCGGTGCTGGCGGAAAAATCGATGCCTTTGTGGGTGGTGCCCCAACGAGGACCGAATGTGGAAGAAATAGTCGCGCCTGGGCATGGATGCGCCAAGATACCGCTGCCCGATATAACCGAATTGCCTGCAGTCGCATCTGAATCGGTATAGGACCCAGATGACATCGCGGCAGCTTGAGCCGCTGCAACCGCCGCTTCTTCAGCTGCAGCTTCCTCGGCGGCTAGCTGCTGTGCCTCTGCGGAAATGGTAGCGATCTGAGCTTGCAGGGATGCCGTTGTAGCTGTGATCTGATTCTTCGAATCCGCAGCTTTCTGCATGGCATCAGAAGCAGTTTTCTCTTGCGTCGCATATTCATCGTGTGCGGATTGCGCCTCGGCGCGCAGGTCTTTGGTCTCCTGCACCATCTCGGCATCTTGGGTCGTTATGGTTTCTAAAGCGTCCCATTGGGTAAGAAACTCATCAAATGTTGTCGAGCCTAAAATCACGTTGAGAAAAGAGGTGTTGCCCCCTGATTTGTACATACCCACAGCGCGTTTGGACAAACGCTCCTGCAATCTTTCGATTTGCGACTCAGCTGAATCGATGCGCCCTTGCGCTTCGTTCATAGCAGCAACGGCCGCACTATGATCGCTGGTAGCCGCATCGTAATCCGCATTCGCTGCATTCAATTGGGTCTGCAGGGCATCTACCTGCGTCATAAGCGCATCCGCCTGAGCTTGCTTCTCGGCAGATGTTTCCGCCCATGCCGGGCGCGCCGCCAGACACAAGCATGCCGCCGCAAGCGCAACTGCGACGATAGTCATGGTGACAATATTGGAAATGCGCGTGGTCGTTTTAGTCTGCATATGCACCTTTTCCTTCTTGCGAATAATCGCTAAGTGCCCATAGTAACAGTGATGGGCCCAGCGTTTCCACCCCGCGCAATAAAAGAACACAGGCGATGCGTCGGGGAAAAAGGGGGAGGAAACAAGGGGGAGGAAACAAGGGGGATGAGACGAGGGGGAGGAAACAAGGGGGATGAGACGAGGGGCAAAAAACTCAATCAGAGCCCTTGGTCGCGTAGGGCTTCCAGTTTGCGAAGGGTATCCGCGTCAATGCGACCGGCTATCGTGTTCTTCTGCTTGACAGCCGGCGTCTCGTCTAGACGCGCTTCCTCATCGAGCATCTGCGCCTCGTGGCTAAAGCCGTCTGCGCTCATGCGATCGACCCCGCCGCCAAACACCGTGTCTTGGATGGTGGCGTCGCTTGTCACTACCAGTACTTCCACCCCGCGCTCACGTGCGTCATGAGAGAGCTTCTCGATTACTTTATCAGCAGAAGAACCTGAAGGGGAAAACATGATGCGCACGCCACCGATTGTTTCGGCCTTCCCATCGGAAAAAACGTTATCGGCACCATCGAACACAACGATTGCCTCGCTGAAATCATGACCCATAAATCCGATAACATCATGAAGTAGCGCCTCGCGCGATTTGTTCAGCACGTCATCGGTATAGTCGGGATTTTCCTTTAAGTGACGATATCTGCTGCCACTGCGCAGCACGTTGTAGCCGTCAACAATCAGCAGTTTGTTTCGATTGCGCACGGGATATCGCCTTTAGCGTGCGGTGGTGTTCTGGCGCAGCCATTCGTACATGCAGGCGGTTGCCGACTGCGCCACATTCAAAGACGCAATGTTGCCCACTTGCGGAAGCCCTGTCAGAAAATCGCATTTTTCGGCAGTCAAGCGCGCCAGCCCTTCGCCTTCGTTACCCATCACGAGGCAAATCTTGCCTTTCAGGTTCGATTCCCAGATGGACTGCTCGGCATGCTCGCTGGCACCAGCCACCCAAAAGCCCTCTTCCTTCATGCGATCGAACGCCTTGCCTAGATTTGCCACCTGCGCCACGGGGATGCCAGCAATCGCACCAGCTGAGCTTTTATACGTAGCAGCGCTCACTTGTGCACTCCGTTTGTTGGGAATGATCAAGCCCGATGCACCAACAACCTCGGCAGAGCGCACGATAGCGCCCAAATTGCCTGCATCGGTGATATGATCGAGCGCTACGATAAGCGCACGCCCGTCCCGACGCTGCGCATCTTTGGCGGCATGCGCTAAAATCTCACCAATGCCTGCATAAGGATACTGGCTTGCGAGGGCGATTATTCCCTGATGACTCCCGTGATCTGACATCTCGTCGAGCTTGCGACGACTGGCTTTCACCACTGGCACATCGGCTGCTTTCGCCTTGCGCTCGATGTCCTGCACCAAGCCATCGCGCTTGAGGTTGTCCGCAATCAGGATGCGGTCCATCGGCACGTGCGCGCGCAGTGCTTCGATAACGGGTCTTTTTCCTTCGATATATTCAGTCATGAGCCTATGGTAGCGGGGATGCGCACATTGTCAGAGCGCGCGTACTCGGAAACTACCGATTCTCCTTATCGACGCTCTCGTCGGCGGATACTGGCTTTGCGTCCCCTGGCTTTGTGTCCACTGGCTTTGCGTCCACTGGTTTTGATTGCATAGGATTCGCGTCCACAGGCTTTGTGTCTAGCGGCTCTGCGCCAATGGGCTGCGAGGCCGCTTTTTTGCGCTTGCGCCACCAGCTTGAAACGGAGTGGCATAGCCAATGGACCACGGGAACAGTAAAGAAAATCACCCAAGCAGGATGCGCCTGATTTTCCATAAAGGTCATCCATAAAAAGTATGCGGTCGCCCCGATGGTGTAGACATCAGCGATAGCCGCCGCCCATTTGGCACGCACCAAGTTGTTCACTACGATGTAGTAAGCAGGAATGAGCAGAAACAGAAACAGTCCCAGCCCCCATGTCCCCCACATAATTCCGCATATGACATAGACCAAAAGGACGATTGGCGCAATGGGGAACTTTCGCGCAGCGCGCCCACGACCTTCAAAACCATCGTGGTATTCACCACTCTGGTCGAAGTACCCGTCTTTCCATTTTTGACTGGCTTCATCCCACGAGGCGTATGTCACATGCGCTACATCTTCCGGCCTCTCGAAGTCATCTACTGAGGCCTTGGAATCTGCATTGCCGGAAGATGCGGCATCTTCGCTTGGCGCATCGTTTGGCCGCGTCGATGAACTCTTGCCACCTAGCACGGTCTCGCCGCCTTCGGTCACATGGATACCGCTCCAGCCCACGTGCACCTCATCGCCGCTTTCGTTGTCCTTCACATGAACGCCATCACGCCATGATAGATGCACGTAGCTCTTGTCATCCTTCACATCCATGCCGCCAGCTCCGAAATGCACCTTTGCAGACGATGCATCTCCTCTCGCCGAAGAGCCGCTTGACTCCTTCGCGCCTTCGTCTGGCGATGGCGACTCCGTTGATGGGGCGCCTTGCGACGAAGCCGCACCGCACTGCGCGCTTTGGCCTTTCACAGCATCGGATGAGTCCTGCTTTTCGGCCTTATCCCGCTTCTCAAAATCGACGTCGTCCTCGATGTCGTCGTCCACATAGAGAAGATCATCGAGAGATGTACCGTAGAGTTGCGCCAAGGCGATAAGGTTGTCCGTATCAGGAGAGCTCTCGGAACGCTCCCATTTAGATACTGCCTGCCGGGACACTCCCAGCTTTTCTGCTAGTTGCTCTTGGGACAGTCCGCGCTCTCTGCGTTTTTTAGCTAATCGATCGGCGATGTCGACGTTCATTTTTTTGCCTTTCCCCATGCTTGCCTCTTTACAACCTCTATGATGCGATTGCGGTGGCGGTTGCGCGAGCATTTCCAGTTGGAATTTATGGCAACTTTTGGTTTCCCCCGTGCTGAACAGGGCGTATTATAACATGTGAAACAGGGAGAACGGAGCTGACCAATGAGGATAGGAATCGTATCGGACTTGCACAACAAGCTGCCTGAGAGCGTGAAGAGAGCTTTTTTGGATTGTGACCGTATTCTGTGCGCGGGCGATACCGAAAACCAGCGCATCTTGTGGGAACTAGAAGCCATTGCCCCTGTCACGGCCGTCTTGTGAAATTGCGACGCTTCCACGATTTTGCATGAGACACTGCCCTTTTCGGTGTCGCCCCTGCTCGAAGGGGTGCGCTTTCTGATGGTGCATCGCCCACAAGATATTGGTGTGCCCGCGCCCGATGTTCGCGTAGTCGTTCATGGGCACACTCATGTACCCCGCGATGTAATGGTCGGCGATGTTCGTTATGTCAATCCGGGAAGTCCAACATACCCCCGAGGGGGCAGCAACCCCAGCTGCGCGGTCATGATCATTGACGCCGGAAGCGTGAAAGATTTGCGTTTCATCGATCTTGCTTCGCCAGCTTTATAAACCGGCAAGTCGTACTTATGCGGTTCGTTTCGAAAGGTATCTGAAAACAATTGCGCCCACTATCAGCAAGACGAGCGTGCCCACGTGTCCGATGCTCCATGGTTGATATCCTACTGCCATGATGGCAACAGCGAATACTGCCAAAACGATGCAGAGTATGCCTAGGTATTTCAGGTATTTCGCCTTCTCGCTCATTGCTGCTCCCTCTATCGCGTCGCATAATCTGTCCACTTCGGCTTTATTATCGCCTGACAGATATAGGCTCATCCTCAAATTGATACTTTAATAGTAACATATTAGTGCAGAAACGTCGCCCTCTATTTTAGCGAACCAATTACTCGCCGAACAGTGCTGCGAGACTTTCGGTGTAGGGAGCACGGCATATGCCTCGCTCCGTTACGATGGCCGCGATTAAATCGTTATCGGTCACATCGAAGGACGGATTGAAACAGCGCACATCATCAGGTGCCATGGGATGTTCGTACCACATCGTTTTTATCTCATCACCATCGCGCAACTCTATAGGTATATCACTTCCTGTCGCGCACGCCATGTCAATGGTAGATGTCGGACACATCACATAAAAGGGCACGTTGTAGCGCGCGGCGATAATGGCCAACCCGCTGGTGCCTATTTTATTGGCAGTATCCCCGTTGGCCGCCACGCGGTCACAGCCCACCAAGCATGCTTGGACACGGCCCTGCCGCATCACGATACTTGCCATGTTGTCACAGATTAGTGTCACATCGACACCAGCTTGGTCCAATTCATATGCAGTTAATCGAGCACCTTGTAAAAGAGGTCGGGTCTCATCGGCATACACGTGAAAACTCATCCCCTGCTCATGGCCCAACAGTATGGGACCAAGTGACGTGCCGTACTTGCTGGTAGCCAAAGGACCGGCATTGCAATGGGTGATTATTCCCTGCCCGTCTCTAAGCAGGGTCAGCCCGAGCTGCGATATGCGCGTGCACACATCCACGTCCTCTGCTTGGATGCGATATGCTTCACGTCGCAAAGCGTCAAGCAACGCTTGTTGCGAGAATTCGGCCGACTCTGCCTGCGATTTCGAATCCGCCGCACCGAAGGAATCGACCACAGACATCATGCGATTGAGAGCCCATTGCAAATTCACAGCCGTCGGACGACTGGAAGCAAGATAGTCACATGTCTGCGCAGCCCTCTCTCGGAAATTGGCAAACGAGCCGTGAGGGAAGCTGCGGGCCACCACATAGAAGGCATATCCTGCGAAAACGCCAATAGCCGGTGCTCCACGCACGCACAGTCGCTTGATAGCATCGAAACACTCTTCAGCAGTCGATAAGCTCAGCCGCACTTCCTGGGCGGGAAGCTGAGTCTGATCCACAATCACCACCGATGCGCCGTCCTCAGACAGGGTGATGTTATCGCAATGGACTATGGGACTATTGCAATTTGATTCATTTCGAACGCCAGCACCAGTCGCCTCTTCGTGCGTCGCACGCTCACTCATCTTCGGCCAGCACCTTCCCCATCAAGTACCCCATAACCGAACTCATCATCAAGCCGCGCGTCCATCCGCTGGAGTCACCAAGGCAATGAAGACCTGTTACATTCGTTTCAAATCGATCGTCCATTTTCACTCGGTTGCTGTAAAATTTCAGCTCTGGCGAGTAAAGCAAGGTCTCCTCAGCCGCAAAACCAGGTACTACCTGATCGACCGCCAGCATAAAATTCAAAATATTCGTCATAGCACGATAGGGCATAGCTGCCGTGATATCGCCTGCTTGCGCATCGGGAAGCGTGGGCCGCACGTTCGCCCGTGACAGCTCTTTGGGCCACGTCCGCTTGCCGTCCATGATATCGCCGAAACGCTGCACCAAGATATGACCCGCGCCTAGCATGTTTGTGAGCTCGCCCACTTTTTGTGCGTAGGCAATAGGCTGATCAAAGGGCTCGCTGAAATTCTGAGAGCACAGTATGGCAAGGTTCGTATTGGCCGATTTGCGACTTTTAAAAGAATGCCCGTTCACTACCGCAAGACCGCCATCATAGTTTTCCTGCGACACGAATCCCCCAGGGTTCTGGCAGAACGTACGCACCTTGTTTTTAAATGGCTGAGGGTAACCAATCAACTTGCTTTCATAGAGAACGTTATTCACGGTCTCCATCACTTCGTTGCGAACCTCCACACGAACGCCCATGTCAACAGGACCAGGCTCGTGCTCTATGCCACGCTCCCGACAAATCCTGTCGAACCAATCCGCACCTCTTCGACCGGTAGCGATGATGGTCTGACCTGCTTCTATAACGCGCTCGATGCCCTCTTCGCTTACTTGGACCCCGCTGCATATATCATCGGTCATGACCAGTTGCCTGCATTCGCACTTGAAACGCAACTCGACACCGGCGTCTTGCAGATGATCTTGGATGCGACGATATATTTGCTGCGCCTTTTCCGTGCCAATATGGCGAATAGGGCAATCCACCAGCTGCAAACCGGCTTTGATTGCCCGACGACGGATATCGTTCACTTGAGTTTTCGAGCCGGCACCTTCAATATGGCTATCCGCACCAAACCCGATGTACATTTTGTCAACCACGTCGATGGTCTCTTGCGTCTTGTCCGCGCCGATAAGTTCGGGCAAATCTCCGCCCACTTCGTGAGACAAAGAAAGCTTCCCATCAGAAAACGCGCCCGCACCCGAAAAACCAGTCGTGATGTTGCAAGGCACGCAACCCATACATTTCCCCGTCTTCGTTTTCGGACAGGAACGCGCCTCAATAGGCAGGCCCTTCTCAAGCATAATTATGTGGCGTTTGTCGCCGGATTCCAAAAGCGACAATGCGCAAAATATGCCTGCAGGGCCTGCCCCTACAATTACTATATTGTCGCTCATTTAACGACGAGTACCGGTATATCCACGGAACGCAGCACAGCGAAGCTCACGCTGCCCAATGCACCGCGCAGAGCGCCGAGTCCACGGCAGCCCATGATGACGATATCGTAGTCACCACTGCTCGCATATTTCTCGATGGCATCCTGTGGCTTGCCTGAAGCGAATTCAAACGTAATGTTTTTATAGTCACCGACAATGCCTGCGGTCTCATCAGCGATAGCCTTGCGCTGAGCCTCGTAATACTCTTTGTGCATACCCCGGGCTTCATCGTTGGTGCCAGCAGATACCTCAGCCATCGCCATCTGGGCGGCCGCAGCAAATGCAGGATCTTCGAATTCCGGCAATTCCGTTACATACAGCACAACTATCTTGGACTCGTCTGAATCGTCAACAAGATCGATAGCCGTTTGCAAAGCATGCTTTGCGTGCTCTGATTTATCATAGGGCACTAAAATGCGGTCATACATAATAAGCCTCCTATTAATTAAAGTTCAATATGCACTTACTTTAGCACAACCATTGCCGAGCAATAGTCACTAAGAGCGGTAAAACTCAATCGACTATTTCACGACGAGTACGGGGATATCCACAGAACGCAGCACAGCAAAACTCACACTGCCCAATGCGCCGCGCAGGGCGCCGAGTCCACGACAGCCCATGATGACCACATCGTATTCGCCAGTAGTGGCGTATTCATCGATGACATTCTGAGGCTTGCCCGCAGCAACGCGGAATTCGATTTCCTTAAAATCACCGACGATATCCGCCGTAGCCTCCTGGATTTCTCCCCGCTGCGCGTCATAATACATCCTGCGCGCCTTCAGGCTATCTTGGGTTGATTGGGGTGATACGCCTGCCATCTGTGCCGCAGCTTCGAAACCAGGATCCTCGAAATCAGGTAGTTCTGTCACATACAAAACGGTAATCTTGGGAGATTTCGACTTGGCAGTGAAATCGATTGCCGTTTGCAGAGCATGTTTGGCATGCTCTGATTTATCGTAGGGAACTAAAATGCGGTCATACATGAAAATCCCTCCCTTAATCGTAGTTCTATCTGCGGTCACTTTACCACAACAATTATGAGTTAACGACAACCAGAGGTTGCAATAGGGGGAATCATGCATCCTGTTTTACACAAGTGAAACACTCTCAATCTTTACAGTATGGCATGACGGCAAAACGCAGAGACGTGGCGCTATGCCAAGGCGACCGCCTGCGCACGTGCATCGATGAAACGATCCACCTCATCCGGTTCGATGTTGAGCACAATAGAGAACTCGTCGCGTATATGCTCTTGCGCGGATCGCAAGATGCTGCTATCGCTTGATGTGGTCTTTTTACCCCGCTCGATTACTTTCTGCTTATGAGCATGAAAAGATCGCACCAGCACCAACAGTTCAAACTCACTGCCGTTCTCGAGGATTTGTTTCGCATGTTCCTTGCGCTTACCGTTGTCGTCAATCCACACAAGTTCAGATGACAGCGCCTGGTCGATAGAATCGCGTACAGCTTCAGCGCTCGGAAGCGGCCGCATACGCGATACCAGCGTCTCATTTTCAACGGGCACCATGAACTTTGTCCGTGCTTTATGGACAGGCGTTAGTATGTAGTACTTTCCATGGTCACCCTGCTCGACGTTGTCTATCGTGCAGGCTCCATTCGATCCGTACAAGACCGTTTCATGCATCTGAAATTTTTTCATGAATTATCACCACCGGAATCATTTTACCCCGGTTTTTATTGATTCATTATTTCTTCATGCGACTTTCTGATTTACCCTTGCATTGCGCCTCGCGGTGTTGTATAAATATAAACTTTTATCTAGTTTCTAGAATGTCTTTACCGCCTGCACTGAGACGCATTCCGGACCACCTTGCGTGATGAATGCCGGACTCAGTTCAAGTATCTCCACTATAGCTTGCGGAATTGCTTGAGCTACAGCATCGCTTATCATTTGCGCACGTGAGCGATTGTTTGCATGTCCGACACTGACAATCCAGCCTTGTCCCACACCGTGTTTTTGAAGGCTTTTCGCCATATCTGCGCAGAGTAGTTTCGGGCGTCGGTGAACACGATGCGCATCGAGTTTTTGTCCTTCATTGCTTTGCACGAGGACAGGTATTACCTTCAACGCGCCCATCATCTTCGCTGCGAGCGGAGAAAGCCGCCCTCCGCGATGCAAGTAATCAAAATCGTCTGGAATCAGAAACGATATGCTCGTCGCAACCATCTCGGACACGAGCGTGAGTACCTCCTCAAGCGATCCCCCAGCCTGAGCTATTTCATTCGCCGCATCCACAATGTGCCTCTGAGGGCCGCATAGCGTTTTCGAATTCACCACATGTATTCGCTCAGGATGCTCGGCCTGTCCCCTGGCCATACAGGCGCTCTCGTATGTGCCAGACAGGCCATGTGCCATGGTGATATTCACTATATCGCCCTCGGCGGAATTGTATGCGTCGATCACTTCGCCGATAGCCGGTTGCGATGATGTTGGCAAAAATCCCTTGTCTATAAACGATTGGAAAGTCTCAGCATCGATTTCTTCAAACTCACGGTAGCAATGCGCGTCAATCGCCACGCCCAAAGGCACTATGACGATTCCCTTTTGCCTACCCTGTTCAATGGTGTAAAGCGTCGATGTATCTGACATGATTGTGACCATTTAGAGCCACCCGTTCTCACGAGGTCGAATGTTTTCAAGTCTATCGTCACTATACAACCAAAGCGGAGTGTAAGGTTTATCAGACTGCAAATATTCTTTCCATTGAAACCCAAAATGTCATTTCCTGCAAAACTCCCCCAGAAACGAGAAAAGGGCCCCGCAGGGCCCCGGACGCAACGAACGCCCTCTATGAGCACGACGCCCTATCCTCCCACGGACTACACCGCAGTACTTTCGGCGAAGAGGGGCTTAACTACCGAGTTCGGAATGGGATCGGGTGATCCCCC
>JAEXAI010000012.1 GCA_023394615.1 Actinomycetes bacterium
CAACTATTCATTCTCCTCACACCGCCGAAACACGCACGTGGCATTGATTTCGCGTGTGAAGATATCGCCTTGGAACATATTGTAATGCGTGGCCTTCCGTCATGACGAACCGGTCACGACATATAATGTTATTGTCCCGTTAACCCTTCCCCATACTTACCTAAACACTTCCGGTACACCTCGTAGTGATCCGGCTCGTGCGCATCGCTGGCTAAATACGTATACATGCCTTGCTGCATCATTTGCTTTGCCGCCTTTTTCGTGGCGCTTCGCATGCCGCCTTCTATGAAGTTGGCCGATGCTTGCAGGGCGCATCCACGCTCTACCCAGTTCTGTGCGAAGGAAATGTCGTCTTGCACGTATGCGTAACGTTCAGGATGGGCAATTATCACTCGCAACCCCTGCGATTGCAGCTGAAACAGTATTCTATCTATGTCCATGGGTATCTGGCCCGTAGGCAGTTCCAGCAGCAAATCATCGGTTTCTGGATTACGTAGCAAATGCGCCCTGTCCACCCCAATTTCCTGCAACTTATTGTAGTAGACCTCATAGGCTAATACCAGATGTATGCGCAAATCCTCCGCAAAAGGCAGCAACTTTTTGTATGCATCTACACATTTACTCTGACTGAAATGGCTGCCTCGGCAATGAGGCGTGCATACGATGCTAGTGATGCCCACCCGCGCAGCTTCCGCTAGCATCGCCCGGCTTTCTTCCAGGTTTCGCGATCCGTCATCCACGCCGGGCAATATATGGCAATGCACATCCAGCAGGCCAGCAGCTGCGGTGGGCTGATCATGTGTTTCCACGCTGCTCTCCCATTGGTTAGTAGCCCCAGACGCATGTGTTTCCACGTGCGCAAAAGCAGAGACCTGCGATTTCACAGGTCTCTGTTGGTCTATCCTTGCATGCTTTGCGTGCTTGGCGGCCACTACTTGATCCTGTTCATGTTCGCGTGACCCGCCCCGTCTACTTCCTTGGTGTAGTAGGCGTAATAGTAGTCGCTTTGCTGCTCGTCGCTGAAGGTGAACACACATCCCAGCACCGGACACTTCATCTGACGCAGCTGCTTCAGTGCGTCCTCAGCATCAGCGCGCCTGGTTTCGCCTTTGCGCACGCACAGTATAGTGGTGTCTGTCAGCGTACCCAAAATAGCCGCGTCGATGAACACGCCAATGGGCGGCGTGTCGAATATCACGTAGTCAAACGAATCGCGCAGTGTTTCCACAAAGGCCACGTAGCGTTTGCTGGATAAGATATCGGCCGGGTTGGGAATATTGGGCTCTATATCCAAAAACAGCATGTTGGGCGTTTCAGTGCGCCATACCACATCGGAAAGGCGCTCCTCACCCGAAAGCACAGCATAGGCTCCGCCTGCAGGGGTGGCACCCAATGCCTTGCCCAAGCTGCGACGGCGCATGTCGCCTTCTACCAGCAGCACGCTGGCACCACTGGTGGCGATGGCAGTGGCCAGGGCGATAGCTGTTGTGGTCTTGCCCTCATCGGGACTGGTGCTGGTAATGCAAATGGTGCGAATGTCGTTGTCCAAGCTGCTGAATCGAATGTTGGCCAGCAGGGTTTTGGCGGCGTTTTGCAGTTCCTTTATTCCCTTGGAGTTCATCGCGGGGGCTTTTTTACTTTTGCTTTTGCGGCTCATTTATTTCCCCCTTACTTTCGGCATGGCGGCAAGCACTGGAATATCCAGCGTTTCTTCCACATCGTTGGTGTTTTTGAAAGTGGTGTCTACCATGTCCTCTATCACCACTATCGCTATGGCCAGAAACAGGCCCGCCAGCAGCGCTACCAATATGTAGAGCGGACGGTTGGGACCACTGGGGCTGGTGGGTTGCTGCGCATCGTCTATCACGTTTACGCTTTGCAGGTTCATGACCTCTACCGCAGTGTTTGAAAGCTCGCTCGCCATCTGATTTGCGATGGTCATCACGGCAGATGGGCTAGCCCCTGTCACTGAAAGCTCAATCACGCGGGTGGTCGTGCTGCTGGTGACTTTGATGGTATAACCGTTCAGGTTCGTCATGCCCAAACTGTTGGCCGTGCGGTTTTGAATCTTGTCGCTTTTGGCCAGCGTGGCGAAGTCGTTGGTGAGCATCTGGCTGGCAGACAGGTCGCTAGATGTTGTGTTGCTAGACGACGTGCTGCCGTTTGTGCCTGATTGGGACAAAATGTAGAGGCTGGTGGTAGCCGTGTACTGGTCGGGCATGAATGCATAGCTGTACACTGCCGTGCAAACCGCCAGTATCAGCGGCAGCGCCACGACCAGTGCGAGCTTTTTTTTCAGCAGCCCGAACAATTCCAATAGTGT
This sequence comes from Actinomycetes bacterium, assembly GCA_023394615.1. Lineage (GTDB taxonomy): Bacteria > Actinomycetota > Coriobacteriia > Coriobacteriales > Eggerthellaceae > JAEXAI01. Next base: position 2,324 of record JAEXAI010000012.1, read on the forward strand.
CAATGGTTCTCCTTGTGTTGCAACGTGCAGTGCATGTGGTACTTTTAGTCTACGCTGCGCACGACTGGCGTGCGCTTATGCGATAATCGCGGCAGTTTGGTAATTCGCCGTATTACTTGGCTGTTTTAAGTCCGCCGGATACTATAACATAATACAATAGGTCTAGATTTCATAACCGACGAATGGGGTGAACGTGAAGAAAACCATCATAGCCGTATGCGCAGCCGCCTTGCTAGCCATGGGCGTTTTCTGCCTGGCAGGGTGCTCGCAGAAAAGCGAGGTGCCCAACAAAGAAGTCTCCACGGTGGAGGGAGCAGAGTCCTCCGGGGGCTCAGGGTCTTCCAGCGCGAACGGCTCTACTGCGGGCAGTAGCACCGCTTCTACTTCTGCTTCCGCTGCCGGCGCTACTGTGGGCGGCGGGTCCAATATCGCGGCTGTGCTCTTCGATTCGGGCGGGGCGGATTCTAACGCATTCAACCAAGAAATATGGAGCGGCATGAAGTCGTTTGTGAAGTCGCACACCGAATGGAAGGCCAAAGCCACCGAATTTGCAGGCGATGCCGACACAGCCCAGCACAGTAGCGCGCTGCAGAGCGCGGTGGATTCCGGTGCGAAGATGATAGTGTGTGTGGGGTCAACCTATTCGACCCTGCTGCCTGCCGCCGCAGATGCGAACCCCGATGTGTCGTTTCTGCTGGTGGATGCCGAGATGACCGATACCGCAGGCGCTGCTGTGAGCAAGAATAACGTGCACTGCGTCACCTTCGACAACGCGCAGGCGGGGTATTTAGCCGGATACGCATTGGTGAAGGAAGGCTATCGTGGGCTCGGGTTTGCAGGCGGCAAGGCCGTGCCTTCCGTGATGCTGTACGGTTCGGGTTTTGTGCAAGGCGCAAACGCCGCAGCTGAGGCCGACGGAGTAGCGGCCGATACGTATCTGGCCTACTGGTACACCGATACGTTTGCCGCCAGCGAGGCTGTGCAGACCGAAGTGCAGCGCTGGTACGGCAATGGGGTCGATGTGGTGTTTAGCTGCGGTGGCTCTATTTCCGAGAATGTAATAGCAGCTGCGGCGGCTACCAGCAAGACGTGCGCGATGGCAGATGCTGATGGCAGCAAGCTTTCATCCACGGTGGTGTGCAGCGCCACGAAGAACCTGTCCGGGGGCATTAGCGACGCACTGGGTGCTTTCACCAAAAACAACAGCTCGTGGGATCAGGATATGGCAGGCAAAACCTCGAAGCTGGGACTGGCCGATGATGGCGTATCGCTGACCTGTGGCAGCACCTGGAAGCTCACCAAGTTTTCCGAATCTGACTACAAAGCGCTGGTAGACAAAATCAAGAGCGGCGAGATAGTGGTAAACGAGGATGCAAACGCGACGTTGAATGTGGCCATTCAGGTGGACAGGAAATAACCAGCAGCAAACAGGTTTATGCACGTGAGCGGCTTTTACGCGCCCATTCGTCGGGCAGAACGGTTAAAATACAAGTGAATTTGTAAACGCATCATTCAAGCGAAAGGGACTCAGATGAAATATCGCAACATTCTGATCGCATTCGATAAATCAGAGCCTGCCCAGCGCGCCGTGGAAACCGCACGCGACTTGGCTGCTCATACGCCGGAATGCCGACTGAGCGTGCTGGCTGTGATTCCCAGCATCGCGCAATCATACGCTTACAGCGGATACGGCAGCGGAGACTTGAACTGCAACACCACTGTGGCTTTCGACAGCGAGGTGCTGGGCAACCTGCAAGATATTGCCGCCGAAAACGAGCAGCGCGACATCCGCGAACTGACCGACCCCCTACTAAAAGGCGTGCCCAACCCTGCATCGGTCGATATCGCCTACGGCACCGATGCCGCAGCAGGCATACTGGCCTACGCCGAAAGCAACAATTGCGACCTGATTGTGATGGGTTGCAGGGGCTTGGGCGCTTTGCGCGGCATGTTGGGATCGGTGAGTTTTTCGGTGCTGCGCTCCTCCCCCATTCCCGTGCTCATAGTGAAATAGCACCCACGGGCAAACGGACACACGGGCACACGGGCTAAGGGGCTTTCGCAATGAACGCCGATATAGCGCATTATCTGCGCGAACAGACTGCATCGTTTTCGAACGTGCCGCTCAACAGCGTGGACGCGCTGGTGTTGTGCAGCGCGTCATATTTCTATCTGGAAGACGGCGCGATTGGGCGCGTGAATCCTGAAGCCACGATGCCTTTGCCTATGGCTGTGTGCGGCATTCCACGAGAGCAGCTTTTCCGCAACAGCTGGCTGGTGGACTGGAACGGCGACGCACTTTTGGCGGCGCTACTGGCAAACCCGCGCTACGCGGGCATCGATGTGGGATACTACGCCAACATCGTATCTGACGTGCGTGAAGAGCAGTTTTCCGCGATGACGTTTTTCCTGCGCGACGAACGCGATTCGATGTTCGTGGCATATCGCGGCACCGATGACAGCTTCGCCGGTTGGAAAGAAGATTTCAACATGGCGTTTCTGGAAACGCTGCCCAGCCAAAAGACCGCGCTCGCGTATCTGGAGGGCATCATCAACGCAACGGGCGGCGCGGGACCAGTATACGTGGGCGGCCACAGCAAAGGCGGAAATATAGCTGAATACGCGGCGCTTACCGCAAGCGACCAGGCATTTTCGCGCATAGAGGCCATTTACAATCTAGATGGGCCGTGCTTTGGCAGCGACCCGAGCGCGCGCATCCACGATGATGATTTCAAACGTAAGCTGCACAAGATAGTGCCTGAGAGCAGTGTGTTTGGCATGATGCTGGAAAAGCGCGACGGATATCGCATCATCCAGGCGCAGAATCTGGGGCTGTTCCAACACGCGCCCATGAATTGGATTGTGCGCGATAACGATTTCGTGACGGTGGAAACGCTGAGCACCGATGCTACGCTGTTCGACGCTACCATGAATAATTGGTGCGCGGGCTATAGTCCCAAACAACGCGAGGATTTCATCGACGCGCTCTATTATGTGGTACAGAAGTCGGGCGCGAAGGATTGGACGGAGTTCGACCAAGCATATCTGCCTCATATGGCAAAAGTGTTGGCTGAGACCACCAAACTGGAACCCGACGTGCGCAACATGGTGATCTCGATGTTTTTGAAGGTGGCGCAGATTTACGGCAATGAGGCGTTCGAACACATTCGCAGCAAGGCGCCGGTGGTGCTGCCGAGCAGCCTGCAGCCGCGCAAGATGGAGCTGCCCAAGCCGACCAGCATGCAGCCGATTTCGTTTCTGAAGGAAGAAGAGAGCCGATGAAACCGATGAAGGAGCATTTTCGTGGCGTGAGCGCTTGGCGGGCGAATAGAGCTACTGCTCGCGGAGCTGCTGCGGGCGCTGGGTTTGACGGCATGTATGGCGCGGGCACCAGCGCTGGCACGCGAAGCGGCGTCGGCGCGCGAAGCGCTGGGAAGGCCACCCTCACGCCCAAGCTGATGCTGCAGTTGATGGCACCGCACACATGGTCGGCCTCTATCGTGCCAGTGCTCGTGGCAGTGGCGCTTGCCGTTGCCAGCGGAGGGTTGCACGGTGGCGGATTTGCCGTGGGCGGCCTTTCCGCTGCGAGCGGTGCGTCTTTGGTATGCGTGCTGAACGCACGTATAGTGTGCGTGCTTTTGGTGATTAGCGTGCTGATGCAAAGCGCAGTGAACACCCTGAACGATTATTTCGATTACGTGAAAGGCACAGACACCGCTGACAACCAGGCTGACCCAACCGACGCGGTTTTGGTTTACAACAACATCGACCCTGCTGAGGCAAGGGATTTTGCCATCGGTCTTTTGGTGGCAGCGTTTTCGTTGGGCGGATACGTGATATTTGTGGCCGGGTGGATTCCGCTGGCGATCGCGCTTGTAGGCGTGGCCGTGATTTACCTGTATTCGGGCAGCAAGTCGCCCATATCGTACAAGCCGCTTGGCGAGCTGGTAAGCGGCGTGACCATGGGTACGCTCATCATGTTGGCCAGCTATCAGGCGCTCACGCTGCGCTTCGACTGGCTGGTCGTACTGTTTTCGGTGCCGGTGGCTCTGGGTATCGCGCTGATTATGGCCACGAACAACACCTGCGACATCGCAAAGGATATCGACGCGCACCGTCGCACGCTGCCGGTGGTGCTGGGATACAAACGCGCCGTGGGCTTGTACCATCTAACGGTGTATGCGTGGGTGGCTATCGTGTGCGTGTTGGTGCTGGTATATTTCACCAACGGTTGGCCTGTGCTGCTGTTCATGCTGCTGGCCGTGCACCCCATCGGCCGTCAACTGCTGGCCAACCCGCTTCGCCCGGAAACGCGCGGTGCGGCTTTCGCCCAATGCACCACGTTGAATATCGAGCTTGGGGCCTTTTACGCCGCTGCGATTATCGCCAGCCCGCTGCTATATCTGGTGTGGTAGAGGGATTTAAAGCCGCTCCCAGAAACAATCGCATACTCATTCATCTGAAAAGTAGCGACGCATTCGTTTTGCCGATGTGTTGGTTTCTGCTGGGAAATTCAATAGTCTTCCAAGAACTAGTTTTGCCATGGTATCTGAATCTTTTTGCATAGAACCGCGAGGTCGGCGGTTTCCAAAAGGTCCTGCACGCTGCACTGGAGCGTGGCAGATGCGCCGCTCGGAGCGTGCGGCACGATACCGTCTTCGAGCGACGCATTGACCGCTTCAGGCGACACCATTCCGGCCACATACGCTATATGCCCCAGTATTCCCTCTGGGGTTTTGTAGCGCTGCTTCAGCTGATCAAGTCCGGCATCTTTGTCGCGCTTCGAAAGCCTGCGCGCGCTTTGGTCGCTACCGCCTGCTTTTGCGACCAATAGCGGCACATGCCCATATTCTGGATGCGGCAGATTCAGTAGATTCTGCAGGTAGATTTGTTGCGGGGTGCTGCACAGTAGGTCAACCCCCCGCACCACGCTGGTGACGCCTTGCTCTGCATCGTCTAAAACCACCGCTAATTGATAGGCGAAAGCACCGTCGCTGCGGCGGATAAGGAAATCGCCGCAATCACGTGCGAGGTTTTGAGTGTAGTGGCCTTGAAAAGCATCAGTTAGCTGTATGGTGCCTGCCGAAACGTCTTCGGCAGGCACCATAAGGCGTTGCGAAGGAGCGCGTCCTTGTTTTTGCGCTTGCATCTGAGCTTGCGCACGCTGGTTGGCTGTTAGGTTGCGGCATGTCCCGGGGTAGACGGTTTTTTCTCCCCTGTGCGGTGCCGAGACCGTATGCAGATCGGCACGCGTGCAGAAGCACGGATATGTCAGGCCGCGTTTTTGCAGGTCGTCGAATGCTTCCGCATAAACATCGGTGCGCGTGCTCTGATAGTAGGGCCCCCTGTCCCAGGTGAGTCCCAAGTATTCGAAGTCGCGCATGATTTGGTCGATGTATTCGGGCTTGCTGCGATCGGGATCTAGGTCTTCAATGCGCAGCACTACTTCCCCGCCGGTACGTTTGGCGACTATCCAAGCTATCAGCGCGGCGTAAATATTGCCCGCATGCATGCGCCCTGTAGGTGACGGCGCGAAACGGCCTGTCAAGAGGGTGGGTTCGGACGTGGAGGAAGTGCTTTGTGTGATAGAAGCCATCCTGCATGCCCTTTCTGCTTGCATCTTTGAATCGTTTCCGATTTCTGTGAGTTGGTCTCGGGCGAGTGGTGATGCGGTGTCGCCCGGGTTCCAAAGCTGGGTTTCGGCTCCGTAACTAGAGTTTGTTGGTGCTGTAAAGCTAAGTCTCGAGTAAATGCGGCTCTAGGTGGCGCGTAGATGCCGATTTGCGTTATTTTAGCCTCTATGTTTTGGTCTTCTCGATAGCCTAAAAATCCTCCACCGCCGTGAACTGGTCTTATGCTTGATGCATCAATCATGCTCATCATGCAGCTGACCAGAAAAGACGCAAATCGGTCAGTGCGCGCCATCTCAGCGGCAATTTACTCAAATCCTACAAGTCCAATAGACTTTTCATCAGGCAAAATAGGGGGTCGTTTGCCGACCCCTCCATTTTTAGTACTGATTTCAACGCCTGAGGACCAACAAGCAGACCGATTTTGAAAGCTTGTATGTCTTGCGAGGGTCCCTTGCATGTTTGCGAGAGTCCTAGCGGCGATTGGTATCCTTCGCGCACTGGATACCCATGTGGAAAGCTTGGATGTTGGTATCGATGGTTTTTGGCGGAACCTTCGCACGAATCTGCTTTTCCCATTCGTCTTGAGGAAAATCCATACCAGCAGCCAGAGCGCCCAACAGCACCACATTCGCGCATTTCACGTTTCCGGCTTGGCGCGCCAACTCCGCCGCAGGCACCATCGTGGCACCGAAATCGATGAGACGGTTGCGGGCTCGCATGGGCATAGTCGCGGATCCGGTAGCCACGGGAAGCGGCTTTATGGCCTGGTCATTGACCAGAAGTGTGCCGCCTTCACTGAGGTATTGTACCTGGCGCAGAGCCTCGGTGGTTTCAAACGACAAGAGGTAATCTGCTGAACCAAGGTCGACAACCATGGAATTCACCTGTTTGCCGATGCGCACGACAGTAGTGACACTGCCTCCGCGTTGAGCCATGCCGTGAATTTCGGAGAGCTTCACTTGCAGGCCGCATGCAATGGAAGTTTTGGCCAGCAGGTCGGCGGCGAGGATGGTGCCCTGCCCGCCCACTCCACACAAAAGCACGGTAGTCGCTCCATCGCTGTAGTGCGGTGCAGTTTGGTTTTCAGCAGCCTGAGCGGTAGCAGTCTGGGTGGCAGCGGTCTGGGTGGCAGCCTGAGTTTCGGCAGCCTGGGTATCAGCGGCCTGGGTGGCAGCCTGAGTTTCGGCAGTCTGAGCGGCAGCGGTCTGGGTGTTGCTGTTTGCGGTCATGTCTATCGGCCTCCTTCCAAGTCCTCGATGGCGTCGAATCGGCAGTACTGTTTGCACTGGCCGCAACCAACGCACATATCGGCATCGATGCTGGCGAAACCTGACTCAGGGTCGCGTGAAATTGCCGGGCAGCCTAGGGTGGCGCACACACCGCATCCGGTGCATTTGCCAGAAACATAGAGCGGCTTTTGCGCTTTGAAGCTATCACGCAGCAGCACACACGGACTACGGAACACAATCACGCTCAATTCATCTGCGTTTTCGATGGCGCTCTTTATGGCGGCGCGAGTGTCCTGCATGTTGTTGGGGTTCACCACGGCAACGTCTTGCACGCCCAACGCAGACACGATGCCTTCGATGGAAAGCTCACGGCTGACGCGTCCCTGCAGCGTGATGCCGTTGAACATGTCGCCCTGATGGCCGGTCATGGCCGTGGTGCGGTTGTCGAGTATGCATATGATGCCCGCGCCTTGATTGTAGACGGTGCCCAACAGGCTCGACAGGCCGGAGTGACCGAACGTGGAATCGCCGATGACGGCCGCTATGGGTTTGTGATCGGTGCCGTGCAGGGCCAGCTCCATGCCGTGGGACATGGAAACGGAAGCCCCCATGTCAACACAGGTATCCATACCGGAAAGCGGGGGCAGCGCACCGAGCGTATAGCAGCCGATGTCGCCGGTGATGATGCAACGGGCGCGCGTGAGCTCTTTGAACACCAGGCGATGCGGGCAACCTGCACAGAGCGCAGGCGGACGTCCGGGCAGATCGTTTTGGGTGGCGGCATGTTCGGCTTGAGTTTCTCCGAATGCTTCGGCGATAATGCCGGGAGTAAGCTCGCCGTCGCGAGGCAGCGGGTTTGGCGTAGTGGAAACCTCTATACCCATCGCGCGCACATGCGTCGACAGAAAATCCGAAGCTTCGTCAATCACGTAGAGCGCATGTACGCTACCAGCGAACTCCTTGAGCTTTTGCTCGGGTAAAGGCCAGGTCATTCCCAACTTCAGCACACTCGCCTCGGGCAGGGCGTCGCGCACATACTGGTAAGCAGCACCACTGCAGACTATACCCAGGTCGCTATCGCCTGCGATAATTTTGTTGCAGGCGGCCGTTTCGGCCCACTCGCGCACGACAGCGCAACGGGCATCCAAGCTTTTGCGGCGGGGCTTTGCAAACGCTGGCATCATTACATATTTCGCAGCGTTTTTCTCGTATGGTTTCAGTTTCACATCTTTGCGCTCGCCCACTTCAACCGGGGTTTTCGAATGGCTGATGCGCACGGTGGAGCGTATGAATACGGGTAGGTCGAAGCGCTCGGATAGGTCGAAGGCATCGCGGGTGAAATCGAGCGCTTCCTGCGAATCGGACGGCTCGAACAGGGGAATGTGAGCTGCACGAGCGTAAAAGCGGCTGTCCTGCTCGTTTTGGCTGGAATGCATGCCCGGATCGTCTGCGGCCAGTATGACGTACCCGCCGCTCACGCCTGTGTATGCGGAGGTGAAAATCGGGTCTGCCGCCACGTTTACACCCACGTGTTTCATGCTCGCAAGCACACGCGCGCCGGCCACGCTGGCACCCAACCCCACTTCAACGGCTACTTTCTCATTTGGCGCCCATTCGGCGTATACGTCTGGGAACCCGCCGAAGGTTTCCATGGTCTCAGTGCTGGGGGTGCCAGGATATGCCACGCCAATGCGTGCCCCGGCTTCCCACGCGCCTCGCGCAATCGCTTGATTTCCGGAAAGCAAGTCCATCCGATAAGTCCTTCCCTTGCCTATTCGTTGTACGTCAGCAGAAACGCGCCGATTTGCACGACATCGTTGTCCTTCAGCGGCGCTTCTTCGACGCTTTCGTTGTTGATCCATACACCGTTGTAGCTGCCCGTGTCTTTGATGAAGAACTGCCCGTCTTTTGGCATGATCATGGCATGCTCTCGAGAAACGGTCATGTCGTTCAAAAAGATGTCGCACTGCGGGCTGCGGCCGACGGTCAACTGCTTGTCGTCTAATTTATAGCACGTTCCCACTTGCGGACCGCGCACCACCGTCATGGTTGCCGTCAACGGCAGTTTCGAGACGGGCTTGTTCAAAGGCTCGCCGGTCATGTAGTTGATGGGTTGGAATTTCTGCGTGGATCCCAAGAGTTTGAATCCGCACGCAGGGCATGCTGTGTCCTGCGGGGCTATCGGGTTTCCGCAGACGGGACATTTGTCTTCGCTCATAGTGCACGCTCCTTCTTTATTGAAAATCAAAACAAGCAAAGCGCATCGGGCGCGCTTTAGCTTGTCTTGCGCCTAGCTTGTTTTACACCTAGCTTGTCTTGTCGTTTATCAAGCTCGATTCGTTATACAAAACGCTGTCGGCAACACAATCGTCGCCTGTGAAACCGCCGATGAATTTCGTCCACCACACACCGATGCCCTCGAACAAATTGGGGGCGGGCACGTCTTCTGCGGCGATGAGGTTTTGCGTAGCGACCACGTTGTTGCGTTGTTTGTAGGTGATGGTGCCCACCACGTCGCCAGCTTTCACGTCGCCCTCGATGGTTTTATACGACACCGTCTGGCTGATGTTGCCGGACAGGCTGAACACTTCGATGGAGGCTGAAGGATCATCTACCGTGGCTGGGATGGTTTTGTCCACCCACGTAGCGTCGGCAACTTGGGCTACCAAAGGCACGGTTTCGCCGGTCTTTTTGTAGGTGGTGGTCTTGGTCGTGTTCACGAGTTTGTAGCTCACCTGATTGTTGTACACCCAGTCCCACAGCGTGGTGGTGTCCTCGAAACGCGATGCCTCCGATGTGGAATCAAGCACGACTGAGAAGAGATATTTGCCGTTTCGCTGGCATGCGCCGGCAAAACATGCGCCGGCGTAATCGGTATAGCCGGTCTTTACGCCGCATGCGCCATCGTAGACTCCGATGAGCTCATCGGTGCTGGTCACAGACACGCTGGCCGATGCGCCGCTGCGCGTGACCTTTACTGTAGCGCTCTCTTGGCCGGTCACTGAGCTGATGGCTTCTTTTTGCATGGCGTAGGAAACCAGTATGCCCTGGTCTTTCGCGCAGCTGTGCTGGTCGCCCTCGTATTCGGTGTCATCTAGGCCATGCGGGTTGCGATAGACTGTGTTGGTCATGCCCAGCTCGGTGCACTTCGCGTTCATGGCGTCCACAAACGCCTGTGCGCATGCTTTCGAATCGCTGGAATCCTGCCCCGCGCTTTGCAGCATGAGGGCGCCCACCGATTCGGCGATGGCCTGCGCGGCGTCGTTGCCGCTGGGCAGCAGCAGCGCTTTCAACGCTTCGGAAAGCGGCATGGAGTCACCCTCTTGCAACATAGCGCTGGATTCGCCGATAGATGCGGCGGTGCTGCTCACCGTGATGGTGGTGTTCAGCGGCACGCTGTCCACGGCCACCACGGCTGTCATTACTTTAGTGATGCTGGCGATTTTGGTGGACACTTCGGAGTCGCGCTCGAAATACACGTTGCCATCGGAGTCCACCACATAGGCGAAAGCCGCATCGATGCTGGGGCATTGAGACACGGAAAGCCCGCGCGAGGAAACGGTCTCGCCCACCACGATGTCCGCTTTGCGCACGTCAGCATGAGCCGCTGCGGGCATCACGCAGCACAGTGCCATGATCATGGCACACAGCAGCACCGCGACTCGCGTGCGCGTCAAATGGTCGAAGCCTTTGACACGCGCATTTGCGGTTGCGGTTGCAGCTGCGGCTGCGGTTGCAGCTGCGGCTGCGGCTTCGGTAGCTTGCAACGTGTCAAACGACCCGTCCCACTGACACGTTTTCCACTCGGACGTGTCAAACGACCCGTCCCACTGACACGTTTTGGAACTAGTCGACAACATAGAGCTCCTCTGGTTGCACCGGACGAAAGCCGGCAGCCTCGATTTTATCTTCTACGGAAGCGTCATCCACTTTCAGCACATCGATAGCCATGTCGTCGGGACCCGGGAAACAGTACCCGTATTCGATGTTCACATTTTCAGCCTTCAGGAAGTCGAGCAGATCGGCCAGGCCGCCTTTTCGATCAGGTACGCGCAGGCCCAACACTGGCGTGATGGCAGCACGAAAACCCGCGTCATCCAAAGCGTTTTTAGCCGCATGGGGCGTGTCACAGAACACGCGCGCAACACCGTAGTCAGCGGTATCTGCCAAAAACAGCGCATGCATGTTGATACCGGCATCAGCTATCACGCGGCACATGCTTGCCAAACGACCTTCTTCGTTCTCGATGAACACAGTCAGCTGATCGATCATGGCTATTCTCCTCGCTTGTCGATTACGCGCTTCGATTTGCCTTCGGAGCGCTCTATTGTCTTCGGCTCTACGATCTTTATTTCCACTGCCACGCCCAAGTTCTGCTTCAGCTCGGCAGCCAAACGATGCTTCAGATCCTCAATCTTGCGAATCTCATCGAACGGGAACTCAGGCACCGGCTCCACCAGCAGTTGCACGTGGTCCAGCGGTCCTTTACTCGTCAGGATAATCTGGTAGTACGGCGTGACCTCGGGTGCCGCCGTGATAACTTCCTCAATCTGGCTGGGGAACACATTCACGCCGCGGATGATGAGCATGTCGTCGGTGCGGCCATGGATGCGATCCATGCGCTTGAACGTGCAACCGCAGTCGCACTCGCCGGTGAGGATGCGGCTGATATCGCGCGTGCGATAGCGGATAAGCGGGCTACACTCTTTGCACAGCGTAGTGAACACCACTTCGCCCCATTCGCCGTCAGGCACGGGCTGCATGGTCTGCGGGTCCACGATTTCAATGATGAACTGGTCTTCGTTGACGTGCAGACCGTTCTGGTTGCGGCACTCAGAAGAGACGCCGGGACCCATGACCTCGGAAAGGCCGTAGATGTCGCACAGCGTGATACCCAGCTTGCGCTCGATTTCCTCGCGTGTGTTCTGGCTGAACGGCTCGGCGCCCATGATGCCCATGCTGATGGGGAAATCCTTGGCGGGGTCAAAGCCCTCTTCGATGGCCTTATCGGCAATCAGTAGACCATAGCTGGGCGTGCAGCACAAGATGTCCGTGCCGAAGTCCTTCATCAGGCGAATCTGACGGTCGGTGTTTCCAGTGGACATAGGCAGCACGGTGCACCCTGCGCGTGTGCCGCCATCGTGTGCACCCAGACCGCCTGTGAAAAGGCCGTATCCGTAACATACCTGCATAACGGAATGCTCGCTGCCGCCCGCCAAGTAAATGGCGCGCGCAAAGCAATCGGCCCAGTTGTCAAGGTCGCGCTGGGTGTATCCCACCACAGTGGCCGTGCCGGTGGTACCGCTAGAACAATGTATGCGCACCACGTCTTCACGCGGAACAGCGAACATGTCAAAGGGGTAAGCATCGCGCATGTCCTGCTTTGTGGTAAAGGGGAACTTTGCCAGGTCATCCAGAGTTTGTATGTCTTCGGGCAGTACACCAGCCTTGTCAAACGAATCGCGATAAAACGGGATGCGCTCATAGCAATAATTCGTCAGGCGTTTAAGCCTGCGCAGCTGCAGATTCCGCAGCTCCTGTTCTGGCATGGTTTGAATGGCTTTCTGGAAGAACACGCGATTTCCTTTCGTTCATCTGCATTTGCACGTGCAAATGCCCTTGCAATTTATCCGCTCGCGCTACCCCTGCGCGCGTACGCATCACTTGTGTGCGACTTTGGGACGTTTCAAGGCCCCCAACTTCAGTCGCCATTACTTTTAGCTATCAGTAATCGGCAGACGTGCCGCCGCGCACGATAACCTCGTCTTCAGCATCATAAGTAGATGCGAAATTATCCGAACGCACCAAGTTTCCAGCGGAATCTTTCACCGTGCGCACGATGCTAATCTCACGTCCATCGACGCCTTTCGTCTTGGTGTACTGGGTACCGGCCGCAAGCGTGGAATCATATTTGTAGACGGTACTGTACTTGTCGCCTTCTTCCCAATCGCCCACCTTGGTGGTCACCTTGTAATTCGGGCTTATACCATAAAGTGTAGCCGTAACCGTAGTGTCGGTGCTAGAAGTTCGCAACAAAACATCGGAATCGGTGTCGTTTGCCCACACCAAATCCAAATCAGGCCAACTAACCGCCGCATCGCGACCAGCCGGGTAGCTGGAAATGTAGAGGCTGTGGTTCGTGCGCTGGACGACCGGATAGCCGCCGTTGTACACCGCATTGAACACGGTGGTGGCCACTTGGCATATGCCGCCGCCTATCTCGTCGACGTATTCACCCTCGGAAATGGCACCGGCAGCTAAAAAGCCTTTTTCCTCGTTGCAATCCCCTGCTATGTCGTTGAAGCTCCACTGTCCGCCATCAGCAGAGGCGATGGAATTGTTCAGCAGCTGCGCCGCCAGATGAATGTTGGTGTTGCGCTCCACATGGCCGGCAGTGTATTCAGTGGTGTATTCGCTAATTTTGGTGATGACACCAAATGACAAAGCCTCGTCAAAGGTCATAGACTCGGGCACCTGCGCGCTCGCAATGCTGATGGTGGGCTGCTCTGCCGGTGGATCGCCGCCGAACAACACGTTGTCGAGCTCGATGACCGCAGCAGCCGTCATGGGCATGGTGCCTTGCGAATTCACATGCACTGAGATCACGCCAGCATTATTGGTGAACGTGACATCTGCACTGCTGTCTTGGAAGGTCGGCTGCACATGAGTGAGTATCGCATTTTTCGTTTCGGAATCTTTGAACGACGGCTGAAGCGCATAGCCCGTTGCACTAGAATCGCTTTTCACCACCGTAGTCTGCAACAAATCGCCTAAAACCGACGCGGAGGCCTGCCACGTGGTGCCTTGATAGTCGAAATTCACACCCTGATCCAGAGCATCGTTTATGGAGTCTGCAGCCTGCTGCGCCTGATCGGCTCCGATGCGCACTGGCGTGTATTCCACGTTTGCCACGAACATGCGCTCATCTGGCTCTGCATAGAGCAACAGCTGGCTTAACTGCGACTGCAACTCCGCGCGATTTGCCATCATGCCATCGCTTCCCTGCGTAACGCTCGCAATGCCGCCGTCCTCTTGCACACCCCAGTTTTCGTATTCGTATCCCAATCGCGCATCAATGCCTTGCGCCAAGTCCTCGATGGAGGCTTGGTTGAAATTGACCTGCACGGATAAATCCGGATGGTTGAATATGAGCCCCGCCCTGTCGAAAAGACCACCGCGCCCACGAGCAAAGGCATCTTCTACCAACGCGTCGGTATCGACGATGGCTTCTAGCCCATCTCCGCTCACAGTCCAAGAATTGATGGCCGCAGTGGCTTGCGCCACCGATTGGTCGTCGGAAAGCGCGCCGTTCGCGCGGCGCTCGTCTAGGGATTCCTGGTTGGTATATATGGTCACATCACCGTTGTCGATGCGAGCTTGAAACGTGGAAGCCAGCTTTGCCTGGGCCTCCTGTTTGGTCATACCGCCTACGTCAACACCGCCCACAGTGACTTCCGGATAGATCTTTCCCCAGTTCATTCCCGCATCGATAACACCGCCTGCAACCAAAATGGCAACGACGGCCACAACGACGAGTGCAACAGTCGAACGTTTGCATATGGCCGCAATAGCATGTCCAATCACGGCAAGACCATGCCCGAGGGCACCAAACAAGCGACCCAAAAGCACAAGCAGCGCCATGAGCACGTTTTTCAGAGATCCGCCCACATCGGTATTGCTGTTTGCAGCATGCATCGATGAGGTATTGGTGCGACCGTTCGCGGATTTACGAGAAGAGTGTCCACCTGGGGCTTCTTTCGTCCATAAGCCGCCTGAGAGAGTTTGGTTGCCAATCGCGTTGCCCGATGAAAGCGCACGATTGTCACGCGAGCTCCTCTGCTTGGCCTTTGAAGCTGAAACCCCTGACGCTTTCGCGCTCGGAGTTTTCATTTTGTGCGCATTTGCCGGGGCCGATTGTTTTATGGAAGAACGAGCGGCATGAAGACTGCGCTGTGATTTCGACGCGCTGACAGATGGGCGCTTTTTCTGCACCTTGCCGGATCCGTTGTCAGTATTCGTTCTTTTCGTCGGCATCTATTCTATTCCTGCAGCCCTTTGCTTTTGTACGATGCGGCATTTTTTCACCGCAGTGATTATGTAATAAACGGTGGTGCACAGACCGACGACCAGGCCAGCGTACACAAACCAGATGCCCCATGATACCGAAACCGCCGTGAATCCCGGCAGCCATGACAGGTCGCATAATGCCAGACCAGGCACGAGCGGCCAGTTTAAAAGCAAGCCGAAGAAACCGAAGAACAGAAAAGTCGTGGCCACTTTGCCGGGATATACCACGGCTACGCGCACTTTATAGCGTATAAGTATGTAAGCGCCGCCTATCAGCAACAGTATGTCGCGTGCGAGCACCAGCACGATAATCCACAGCGGTATGCGATTTACCACATAAAGGCCGATGACACCCATGATCATCAGCAGACGATCGACGGTGGGGTCAAGCAGCTTGCCCAGTTTCGACACGGTATGGGTGCGCCGCGCTATCTGACCGTCCACCCAGTCGGTGGAAGCCGCGACAGCGAATAGGAACGTCGCCAGAAAATCATGGCCATCTAAAAGCAGCACGAAGAACGCGGGTATCATGCACAGTCGCATAAAGCTGATGAGGTTTGGAATCGTGAATATTTTATTCAGGACCTCTTCTTCCCCATCGCTAGACTGAGCACCCGTCTCTATCGCGGTTTTGTAGACGGTATCAGTGGCTCTATGAGCTGCTTTGGTAACCGTGCTGGCATCAGATGCCTGCGCAGCCGACTGCGGCTGAGCATTCTCGGTAGCAGAAGGCGCCTGCGCGTTGGTGATGGATGAGACTTGCTGCGCATCAGGCGCACTCATAGACGGCTGCGTGTCCGCAGCGAGGTTTTGCTTTTCCATATCCGCTTGTGAGCCCTCTTCAGCCATATCCATCCTTACAACAAAAACCGGACACGTAATTTGTGCGTGCCCGGTTTCATATAATACCTTATTCTGCGCGCAAGCTTGCTTAGCTTACCTGCGCTTGGCCTTCGCTTCCACAGCGGCTACAATTCTAGCAGCTTTTTAGGCCTCTTTTGCTACCTTTTCAGGTTCCTTTTCCGTCGGTTTCGAAAAAGTGTCCATCGATTTCTTGGTCGAAGGCTTCTGGTACGTGGGTTCCATCCTCAAGCTGTGCTTGGGGCAAACGCGCGCGCAGGTGCCACATTGCACGCAGCGGAAGCGGTTGATGGACCAGGTTCCAGCCTGACGGTCGACCTCGATGGCTCCGGCCGGGCAGCTTTTCTGGCAAATGCCACACAGAATGCATGTGGACATCTCGTTTTCGATATGCCCTTTCAAGCCAGCAGGTGCCGGTTTCGTCTCAAACGGATAGCAGGTAGTCTCAGGCTTGCTGAAAAGCGAGCGGAGGGTCATCCCACCTAATTTAAAGCTTCCCATGTTCCTCCTACCTTTCCGTGCAGCTGATGCAGGGATCGATGGTCAACACAATCATGTTGACATCGGCCAGATCGCATCCAGCAAGAGCCATCGCCATGCCAGCCAGGTTCTGGCTGGTTGGCGTGCGCATGCGCATACGCTCTAGATACTTCGTCCCATTGCCCAGCGAGTAATAGTAGCACTCGCCGCGAGGCTGCTCGAGCACATTGCATGCCTGAGCGCCATCCGCAGGTGATGCGGTAACCTTTTCGTAAACCGGACCGTCGGGAATGGTGTCGATCATCTCGTCGATAATCTTGGCGCTCTCGATGACTTCCAAGGCACGCACTTTTACACGAGCGTAGCAATCGCCGCCGGTGTCAAGCACGGGCTGGAAATCGCTCAGATAGCCGTAGCCTTTCGAGCCGTTGCAACGCACGTCGTTGTTGTAGTTTGATGCGCGGGCAAACGGGCCCACCATAGAGTACTTATGCGCATCTTCCTGGCTCAAGTAGCCGATGCCCACCAGACGGCTTTTCACGCTGGAATCGTTCAGGAACGCGTCGCAGAGCGTCTCATAGTCGTCTTTGATGCTCGCGACCTTTTCCTTCACGAACTGCAGCATCTGAGCGTCTTGGTCGCGGCACATACCGCCAACCAGCACAGCGGACAGGATAACGCGGCCGCCCGTGGTGGCCTCAAAGATGTCCAGAATGCGCTCACGCAAACGCCAGCAGTGCATGAACAAGCTCTCGTAGCCAAACGCGTCAGCAGCCAGACCCATCCACAAGATGTGGGAGTGCATACGGGAGAGCTCATGCAGAATCACGCGCAAGTACTCGGCGCGCTTGGGCACCTCAACGCCCATCAGCTCCTCGACCGTTTCCGCATAACCCATGGAATGTCCGAATGCGCAGATGCCGCAAATGCGCTCTGCAATGTAGATGAACTGGTTGTAGTCGCGCGTTTCAGTGAGGCGCTCGAGTCCGCGATGGATGAATCCAATCTGCGGGACTGCCTCGATAACTTTCTCGTCTTCGACCACAAGGTCCAGGTGAAGCGGCTCAGGAAGAACCGGATGCTGCGGGCCGAAAGGTATGACAGTAGATTTTCCCATGCTATTCACCGTCCTTTCCCGATTGCGCCGCAGGGGCGCTGTCGTTGGCTGCGGGCGCCGGTGCTGCTGCTTGAGCTGCGGCATCTTTGGCGGCCTTCGCCTCTTTCGCTTTGGCGACCTTTGCCGCACGCTCGCGAGCGGCCTTCTTTTCCGGCGTGATGACCGTCATAGGCTCTTTTTCGGCCAGGCTGTAGAAATTGCCGCCGAAATCGAGCACCATGCCCTCAACGTCCACGCCGAACAGGTCGTGTGCCTCGTTCTCAAACGGGAACACGCCCAGATAAATACCCTGGATGGAAGGAACCGGAGTGCCCTTCTTCACAGCTTTGACGCGGTAGTTCGTCAATTTGTTGTCCAGCATATAAGAATAGGTCATGTCGATGCCGTCGTCGGTATTGGTGCACAGCACCTGCACGCAGCGCCATCCTTCTTTCCATTTCTTCATAGCAAGCGTGACCACGTCTGCCAGCTGGATATCCTCAAATGTTCTTTCGAGAGCCATATGATCAAGCTCCCTTCTTCTCGTTCAGTGCCTTTGATTTCTCGTCCAGAATTCCGATGCCCTCTACGACAGCGTCGATGATGGCTTCGGGACGGACCGCGCAACCAGGAGCGTATACATCAACCGGAATTGCATGGTCTACGCCTCCCAGCACGTTGTAGCAGTCATGGAACACGCCGCCGGTGCAAGCGCAGCAGCCGCATGCGATAACGACTTTCGGCTCGACCATCTGGTCGTAAATTTCCTGGACCACTTTAATATTGCGCTCGTTGACACTGCCCGTTACCAGGAAGATGTCAGCGTGCTTGGGGTTGCCCGTGTTGATGATGCCGAAACGTTCGACATCGTATCCGGGGCACAGCGCTGCCAGCACTTCGATGTCGCAGCCGTTGCAGCTGGACGCATCGTAGTGGATGACCCAAGGCGATTTACTTGCGAATGCCATTGCTTATGCCTCCTTCCTACAGGAACGCCAGGACGGCGAGGTTCAAGCCGCCGGCGACCAATGCGATTATCCATGCCCATTTCAGCATGACCTGCCACTTCACACGTGCGAAGTTGTTGTCTACCCAAATCTCGAAGAAGTAGACCACCAGCACGACGATAACAGCAATCAGAATCGAGATAGCGTTGCCGGTCATAAAGAACAGGCCGACCCAGCCCAAGAACAGGATGTTCTCACACCAGTGCATGATCTCGACTTTCGCCAACGTGGGGCCGCTCATCTCGGTGGTGATGCCCTTGACGATTTCCTGGTGAGCGTGATGGCTGCTGGAAATGTCGAACGGGCTTTTGCGCAGCTTGATGGTCAAGATGAACAGCAAGCCGCCAAACACTGCCCAGGTGGTGCAGATGATGGGCGAATCCAAGAAGGACACGCCAGCCACGTTGAACGTGCCAGCGGCCATATAGAAGGCCACGGCAGTGAACAGCACCATAGGTTCGTAGCTCATCACCTGCACAGCCTCGCGGCTTGCGCCGATCTCAGAGTAAGGAGAGCAGGTGGAGTACGCAGCGATGATGAAGAACAGGCTGGAGAGAGTGATCACGAAGATGCACAGCAGGAAGTTCCCACCGGAGAAGAAAATGCCGCCCGCCAGTATGGCGAAGAACAGGGCGCATCCGATGTAGGCGCCTTCCACATTGTTCACGCTGACGCGATCTTTCTGGAAAAGCTTGCGCACGTCGTAATAGGGCTGCAGGATAGAAGGCCCGACGCGCCCTTGCATACGCGCGCTGATTTTACGATCACAGCCGTCGAGCAGGCAGCCCAGAACTGGGGCGATCACGGCGAATAGAACGGTACCGATAAGAGTTGTCAATAATGTCATCATGTCGATCGCTCCTTTCTTAAAGCAGGGCCGCTATGGCCGAAATGGACAGGACGAATGCGACCACGATGATCGCGGTACAACAGATAACTCCTATTGGCGCTATCTTTTTCTCACCGAAGATGTCGGTCATATACCAGTTACGCGATGTTGCCACGGTCTCGCCGCTCAGGGAGTTGCGGAACGTGCGCTTGTCGCTGTCGATACCGACGCCGGCCATGTAGATGTCGGCCTTCTTCGTCTTTTTGTTGCCCAATCCGCCGAAGAGTACGACCACGACGACGATGGCGATAATGCTTGTCAGCCACAGAACATCATTGGAAAGCGCGGTCTTCGTGGTTCCGAACACGCCGTAGATATAAGGCATGACCATGTAGTCGCTGATGATAGGCAGCAGCACGCAGGCCAGAACCAAGATGGCAGCCATGATGTACTGAGCAATCCACTCGCTGGGATGCACGGTTGTCTCGACGTTGTCGGGGTTTCCGGCGATACCAGAGAGCTTGCCCATCCATTTCGCCCAGAACAAAAACGTTGCAGCAGAACCGAATGCCAACAGGATGATGAGCGCGATGTTGTTCGTGTCAACGAAGGACACCAGCGTGGCCCATTTGGAAATCAACATGCCGAACGGAGCGATGAACATACCCATGATGCCCAGCATCATCAGGCGAGCCAAGCGAGGCATACGCTCGAACATCAAGTCCATGTCTTCGATGTTGCGGCTGCCGATGTGATGCTCGGCGGTGCCGACGCAAAGGAACATCAGCGACTTGGCCGCTGCATGGAACAGGATGAGGAAGCATGCGGCCCACACAGCCTCAGCAGTGCCGACGCCGGCGCAGGCAACGATCAAGCCAAGGTTGGCGATGGTCGAATATGCCAGCACGCGCTTGCCGTTGGACTGGCTGATAGCCATAAACGAGCACAGGCAGAACGTGATGCCGCCCACCAAGATGACCATCATTGCCGGAGCAATGGACACAGCGAACAGCGGAGCCAGTTTCACCAACAGGAACACGCCTGCTTTAACCATTGTGGAACTGTGGAGCAATGCACTGGTAGGCGTAGGAGCAACCATAGCGCCCAACAGCCATGTGTGAAACGGCATCTGAGCTGCTTTGGTAAGTCCGGCGAATGCCAGGCATGTAAGCGGAAAGATAACCAATGCAGGTGCCAAAGCACCGATCTTCAAGAACTCGTTGAACGCCAGCGTCCCCAAACCCGCAGCGCAGAAAAACAGAGCGGCCACGAAACCGAGCCCGCCTGCGATGTTCATGATGATCTGACGAAACGCATTGTGAATCGCTTCGTCGGTGCGCGTGTAGGCAATCAACAGGAAAGAGCACAGCGTGGTGACTTCCCAGCCGGTGAACATCCAGATCATGTTGTTTGCGAACACGATAACGAACATGGCCGACAAAAACAGGAACATGATGGCGAAAAAGGTCGGGCGCCGATCTTTCTCATCCGAATGCTTTGCCTGGAAGTCTTCCATGTAGCCGATTGCGTAAACGCAGATGCCCGAGCCGATAACGCCAATGATGAACGCCATCAACAGGGACAGAGAGTCAAAGTACAGACCGTATTTAACGGTGACCCCCTCCGCGAAACCGAAATCGAACACAAGCGATGCAACCAATTGCACCGCCGCAAGCAGTCCGGCCCATACATTCTTGTACTTGAATGCGTATGCAAGAATGCATGCACCGATCAAGATACTGACAATAGTGCAGCAAACATCTACTGCCTTCGAACTGAACTCGTAGTACACGCCGAGTGTGCCGACGTTCTGAATACACAGCACAGTTGCTGCCGCTGCAATTGCTGCAGCGGAAACGCCGACGATCACATTTCTACCCGTGTTTCCGCGCACTACAAACAGCAGCAGCGCCGACACGAGAGGAAACAGGATCAGAAATCCAAGCATCTCCACGCGATTCACCCCTTCTTAACTTTGCGATGGATATGAAAAAATAGCGACTCTTGTCGCTGGTACACAGAATAGCGCACAGGGGTTGTGTGAGTATTCGATATATTGGGTATGACGTTTTAAATCGGTGGACGGGGGCGCATTCGGATATGCGCGCGTGTTAACGGTCGATTCAAGCTTGTGAAAGGTATTGTTATTATTTATATCAATCCCTGTAACATAAATGCATTGTTATACCGAATAAACGCTTGCTTTTCATCGAGGAAGCTGTTATTTACACTGGAGTTATGTGTGAAACGCTCTGCTAACACCCCAGAAGCGCTATCGGCCACCCATCGAGCATAACTCCCCTGTCATAGCCTATCTCTATCGCATTATTAATCATGAGACGCTGCTGAGATGTTGCGGGCAAGCGATTCATAGAGCTTTTGCGGCTCAACCGGTTTCGCTAAATGATCATTCATGCCGGCATCTAAACTCTTCTGCACGTCTTCTTCGAAAGCGTTCGCGCTCATGGCGATAATAGGGATGCCTTTCGCATCGGGCCGATCGAGTGCACGAATCTCGCGCGCGGCTTGCAAACCGTCTTTTACCGGCATGCGGATATCCATCACCACAGCATTGTAGTAGCCCGGGTCGTGGGCGCAGAATTTCTGCAGGCATTCCTCACCGTTTGCCGCCGTGTCCGATTCGACGCCCACACGACCCAGAAGCTTTTGAGCTACCAGCACGTTCATGAGGTTGTCTTCGCACAACAGCACGCGCTTGCCTCTGAGTGTCTCCACGGCTACTTGCTTCTGTGTACCCGATGCGCTCCCATCTGCATTCAGCTTCGTACGATAGCGGTAGGGGAATCTGATGGTAAAGGTAGAACCCTTCCCTAGCTCGCTTTCCACAGTGATGTCACCACCCATAGCCAGCGCAGTCTGTCGTGCCAAAGCAAGCCCTAGCCCTGTTCCCTGAGTAGTGCCGCTAAACTCGTTACGCTCTTGGGAAAATGGCGTAAAAATCTTACTCATGAACTTTTCGCTCATGCCGCACCCATCATCTTGCACGGTTATCACATCTGCACCTGTTTCGGCATCGTAGTTGACCACCTCTATCGATACCTTCACATGACCGCCCTCATGCGTGAATTTGCATGCGTTGTTCAATATGTTCATGAACATGCGCTTGGTCTTCACCGGGTCCACCCGATACTCGTATTGATTTCTCTGAGCGATGTCGGGGTATTCGAATTCGATACCTTTTTCACGCATAGGTCCAGAAATCATTTCTATGCATGGAGAGAAGACTTTATCGATACCCACCCACTCAAGATTCAATTCTTCCTTGCCGCTTTCAATGCGGCTCATACTCAAGATGTCATTTAAAATGCTTAGCAGATACTCGCTTGATTGCCTGATGCTTTTTAGGCTCTTCGATATGGCCTGCGGGTCGTCTATCTCATCTTCAGCCAGCTGCGATAGGCCGATGATGGCGTTCATGGGAGTGCGAATTTCGTGGCTCATGTTCGACAGGAACTCGCCTTTTGCGCGGCTTTCCTTCTCTGCCCTACTGAGTGCCTGTTCGAGCGCGTCTTTTTGCTTTTGCGACTCCATAATCAAATCGGTTATATCCCTGCGCACGATTACGATGTCTTCATGCGAGTCATCCAAATAGTAAGATTGAAGCTTCTTGTATTTCAATTCTCCCTCGTCGTTTTGCCGATGAGTAATTATCGCAAAGGGCTTGTCCCTCAATTCGGCTTGCAGATTCTCTATTTTCAAGAAATCCGCTACTTTCTGCTTGTCTTCCTCAACCACAGATGCATAATCCGTCGCCTTGAAAAGGTCTTCCCTTGAAAACGTTTCCGCCTTATGGACGCCAATAACCACGTTTTTCTGATTCAGACAAACGGGTGTACCCTTGCGCGTGATTACACTGAGCAACACCACAAAATCCGTTTCAGCATCAATCAAACTTTCCGCTGCCAACTCGCGCTTGCGTTGCGCATCAATGTCACGCACAAAAGAATAAGAGATCACATCGCCCGTAGTCTCATCTTTCTGCAGATGAGTAATCACCTGTATCCAATGCAAGCAGCCGTCAAGCTGGCAGCTCCTATACTCTCTCTGAGTTTCGGTAACGCCTTTTTCCATCTGACTGATAGTTTCGTCAATATCGGAATAGCCTTCGATAATCTTACGCTCGCGCTCTGAAGGAGGCGTCTCTCCAAGATTGCCCAAGATGTCTTCTTTTGAGGCGCCTATATCAAATGGCTTGAAGTTCTTGTTGTTTCGCGTGAAGGATTCTACGCGGTTTTTCGTGATGTTGAACTGCATCACCATGGCGCTGTCTTTTTCCAGCAGACGTAAACGATGCTTCTCTCGTTCGTATTCGGTGTTCAGCAGCGCGTTCGTGCGTTGGAGTTTCTGCTTGTTTTCCACTTCAGCAGAAATATCCTCGTATCCGCAGTAGGCAGACACGTCGTTGTCGCTGCGGCCCACCACACGCGCCGAAAGGCGCACCCATACATAGCTACCATCGCCGCATAGGTTGCGAAATTCCACCATATCCTGATCGTTTCCGGCAAACAGCCGATCCACGAACGCCCTTACCGCCTCTGCATCCTGCTTGAAGATGCCTTTGTAGACATCCGTGCCGACTTGGATATCATGACGGTCGGGGTCGGATTTTATAATTCGGTAGAAGCTTTTGTTCAAGAATATCTGTTCTATACAACCTTTAGAAAACTTGTATATCCCCAGACCCGTCGGCACATTGTCGATGAGGGCTTGCATGGTTTTCTGCTGGTTGCTGGCCTCGGTCACATCCACCGTGTAAGTACAATATGCGTCAATGCCATTGTATTCTAAGGCCTTTGCCTGCACGCTGAAAACACGATCATGGTATTCAATGGTGTAATGAGTGAAAGCATCTTCACGCAGTGCGGCAATCTCTTCATCACCGATCAGCTTGCTTCTTTCGCGCACCACATCCGTCAATCCTTTGTCTTCCACCGTCTCTGTAATGCCCACGCCAAATAAAAGGCGCATCCGACGATTCATGAAAAGTATTTGCTTGGTTTCACGTTCGGCGATGATGATGCCGGTGTTGGAATCCTCCACGATGTTCTGGTACAGAGAGGCTTCTTTCGGCGGGTATGTGAGGATGCAGTAATACAGCGGATCCCCGTCTTCTTCGTCCATTTTATAGGCCGTGAGCTGCACCCATTCCGTCATACCGTCTTTTTTCTCGATACGGTAGCTGACAACGATAGGCTCTCCACGTCGCGCTTGTTTCGCGCAGCGCGCCACCAGCCGTTCGTAATCATGGTGATTCACCAAGCGTTGTAGAAAATCATTATCCCATCCACTGCGATCGAGCTCTTCGCGTGTGTAGCCCAGCATCTTCGCCAAACCATCACTGTAATAAAGGCAGTGCATGCGATCTGACATTTTGATGATGGAGATACCGCCAGGAATGGCGTTTATCAACGTATCCAACATGAAGCTGCGGTTTTTCTGGTCGGATATGTCTATGATGATACCTAAAATGCTGCTCGGCTGCGCATTTTTGCCAAGGTAGAAGAAACTGACTACTTTGCTCCAGCGAAACTTGCCGTTCAACAGCTTTAGTCGCAGCGTGGCCTCAGCACGTGGTTCCCCATTGCGTACTTTATTGTAGAAGCAGCGGAATTCTTTGAGGTCATCAGGGTGAATAACCTCTTCGAATTCCTTGGTGAACAAGAATTCTTTAGGCAAAACGTCTTTTACGACATTGTTGATAGCGTATTGCTCAAAGGTGTCGGATGCGCTAAAGGCACCTGTTTTCATGTTCCACTCAAACACAGCTGCTTGCATCTCATGCACGACAAGACGATAGCGTTGGTGCTCGCGCTCGTGCATCAACTGCTCTTTCCTCTGGTCCGTAACGTCGGTGACCACCGATGCCAAAAGATAAGTGCCGGGCTCATCCTGGCGTATGGCCGTAAGCCGCCTTTGCATCCATCGCGGCTCTTTACCCGGACGGTGAAACTGGTACGTCATTTCCCGAGGCTCACCCATTCGGATGGATTCCGCTATGGTAAGCCCAGTTTTCTGGAAATCTTTTTCAGACACGAAGGACTTGTCATAGGCTCTCATATTCGAGAGGTACTCCGCCCTATCAATGCCTATGAAGTCGAAAAACGTATCATTCGCATATACCAGCTGCTCTGTGCCGTTTTTTATCTTCAGCACGGAAATGCTGCTGCCGATATTTTTGGACACTAGGTCCAGCTGTTCTATATTTTCCTTTTCAACCGTGACGTCTTCAAAAAAGCACAAGGCGCAGGTCTTGCCTTCGATGCAAATCGATGTGATGGCGAGTTTTATCCAGCGGATATCGCCATCTTTACGCCTTATTCGATACTCTCGTCCAGATACTTCTCCGCTGTTTCTGAAATCTTCGAGTATCAGGTCGTAAGTATCCAGGTCCTCTTTTTTCAGCAGGTAAATGAAATCATCGTTGACGTCTGCGCGGTACTCCTCGTTGGTGTAGCCCACAATCTGCAGATAGGAATCATTCATGAAAACGGTGCGCTGTGCTGCAATGTCGAAAACGGCCACACCGCATGGGGCACCATTAAGCAAGCTCGTTATTCGATCAAGCTTGAATCCCTTGCTGGTATCCATCCGCCGCCCCCCGATCTGCAACGTGCGCTCGCACGACAAATGGCGCCTGCGGGCTTCGCCTTTATTGCTTCTTCTATTATGCCCTTTATTGAGCACCTTGTCCGCAATGTTGTCATAAAAGCTACTTTGTGTGCGTGAGTGCGCAGTCAACGCTGCTGATTGGCAATGGCTGTGGGATTGAAACCCAGTTATCAAACTCGTGTATGCGGCAGGCGGCGTGGTCGCTCGCAATGGCTTTGGCATCAAAACCCAGTTATCAAGCTCGTGTATACGGCAGGAGGCGTGGTCGCTTGCAATGGCTTTGGCATCAAAACCCAGTTATCAAGCAAATCCTTTTCAGCGGGCGCGCAAGCACGCCGTCTTTGTCATCCCATCCATAGCGCTTGAGGTTTGCAACAGCTGCATCCTCAAAAACCTCTTCGCTTTCAAATATCATGCTTTACCATCCATAAGGTCTCGCATCCTGTAAACCGAATAGCCCTCGTAGTGGTAGCTGGCGTCAATTCCCTTCATATACACATCACGATCAGATATCTTATCGGTTAACGCATCGGCTAGCACAACCTTGATCTCGGTGTCTTTGATGGGGCTGCGCTCCATGGCCAGAAGGTAATCTTCTTTGCTAACCTTGCTCCAGTCGACGACTTTGCCCAGTTCAGCTTTTAAAATCTGATCAAGCCAGATACGGGTGCTTCTGCCGTTTCCTTCTCTGAAGGGATGGGCGACATTCATCTCAACGTACTTTTCGACGATTTCATCAAAGGTGATCTGTGGCATGGCTTCAATATGCCGAAGACTGGCTTCAAGGTATATAACAGGAGCGAACCTGAAGTTGCTCTTTGCAATGTTGACATCACGCACCGTGCCTGCAAAGAGATAGACGTCCTGGAATAGCGTAAAGCGCAAACTAGTGGTCGAAATTTTGTCTACGCGGCTCCATATTTTGGCCGTAAACAAAAAAACAGGTCAGAAGCTATTATGCCTCTGACCTGCGGTTTTGTGGTCGGGTTGACAAGATTTGAACTTGCGACCCCTTGACCCCCAGTCAAGTGCGCTACCAAACTGCGCCACAACCCGATATTTAATTCGCATGCTTTCGCCATTAGCGCTATTTCGCTCTGGTTTCTGAAGAAAGCTTCAGACCCCTGGAGCATCGCCTTTGGTCAAGCAGCGTTGAATATGATATAGGTAACCGACGATTACTTCAAGCATTTATTTTACGAATTCTAAAGTCCTGTCCAAAATCACATTTGCAAGTTCGGGTTTCAGCATGTAAGGAACGTGCTCCTCACCTGTTTGCGTGATCATCCAGACCTCGTTGCCCTCGGTACCGAATGCTTTACCGCGACCCACCTGGTTTGCGATAATCATATCGGCATTTTTCGCTTCCAGCTTTTTGCGCGCGTTTTCCACGACATCTTGCGTTTCAGCAGCGAAGCCTATCACGACTTGGCCCTGCTTCGAATGACCCAAGTTGTAGAGGATGTCTGGGTTCTCGGCCATTTCAATGGCTTTCAGCGAATCGCTGTCCAAGCCCTTTTTCAACTTTTCAGATGCGACGTTTTTAGGACGCACGTCGGCTACGGCAGCTGCGAAAATGGCAATGTCGCAATCAGTGAACAGCTCGCAGGATGCGTCGTACATTTCGCGAGCGGTCTGCACGTGCACGACCGAAATACCCTGGGGCGCATCGATGGCGACCGGGCCGGAGACGATGGTGACATTCGCGCCGCGCGCCGCTGCCGCAGTTGCCAGCGCATAGCCTGTCTTGCCGCTGCTAAAGTTTGTGATATAGCGCACCGGATCGATGGGCTCGATGGTGGGACCTGCGGTGATCATCATGTTGATGCCCTTCATGTCGCCGTGCAGTCCCAGCACACCCAAGGTGTCATTCACAATGCGATCCACATCGGCCAAGCGACCGCGACCGACATCTCCGCAGGCCAGATATCCCTCGTCCGCTTCAATGAATCGTGCGCCGTAAGCCGAGAGCACACCCATGTTGTTCCTGGTGGCAGGGTTGTCGTACATGTTCACATTCATGGCAGGTGCGATGATGATAGGAGCTGTGGTTGCCAGCGCCGTGGTGGTCAGCAAATCATCGGCGATGCCGTTTGCCAGTTTCGCCATCACGTTGGCAGTGCACGGAGCTATCAGGAACACGTCAGCTTCCTGGGCCAAACTGATGTGATGTATGGGATCAGAGGCTTCATCGAACTGGTCGATAGCGACTTCTTCGTGCGTGAGGGCGCGAAACGTGACCGGCCCCACGAACTGCGTCGCATTCTCAGTCATCACAACTTTCACGCGCACGCCAGCTTTCTGCAAGCCTCGTACGATTTCGCATGACTTGTAAGCCGCAATGCAGCCCGTCACTCCCAGCAATACGGTCTTATCGTTGGACATGGTTCTCCTCTTTCAATTTCGCCTGTATTACCTGATAGAGCGCTTTCACATTGTCATCGGTGGCGTTCAGACACGGGATTGCCGTGAACTCGGCACGTGCGGTGCCATCCCCTACATAGAGCGGAGCAATCTCGTTGGGAATGTCATCGAGTGTTTCAAGGCAATCGATAGCGAATCCCGGACAGCAGAAAAACACGTGCCGCCCGCTGCCCCGCCACTGCGAAAGGATGTCCACCGACAGAGGCGAGAGCCACGCTTCAGGATGGCCACCGAACACGCACTGGTAGCCATGAGCCACGCGAACATTTTGCCCGGCACATGCTTCAAGTCCGATTGCCACCTGGTCCGCCGGCACTTCCAACCGCTGTGCCACAGCGCGCGTCGTATTCTGCGTCTGCGTGCGATAGGTGTCGCCCGCCCGCTCGTCTTTGAGCGGGATGGAATGATACGACATGACAAGCGTGTCTGCCTCGCTCTGGCCAAAACCAGCATCGCGCACGGATTGCGCGATTGCGTCCAAGTAGAGCGGCTCTTCGCAATAATGATCGATGAACGAAACGGGCACGTTCCAACCCGAGGATTTCAGGGCACAATCGAAGCCATCCTTCACCGAAAGCGTACATGAATAGGCACTTTGCGGATACAGCGGTACAAGCACAAGGCGCGCGCATTCTGCGGCCTTTAGCTCCGCGATGACTTTTTCCATCGAAGGCTCGCTGTATATGCTTGCTGATCGCACGAGTACATGAGTTTTTGTTTTTTCCGCATCCGCGCCTGCGGCATCTGCGGGAACGCTGGCAGCTGCATCATTTGCAGGGTTGGCAGGGTTTGCGGGGTTGGCAGCCTTCTCGTCAACGCTTTCGGTATCGAAGAGATCTTGTATCGCCGACGCCAGTTTGGCCTGCGTAGATTCTAAAGGCGAGCCCTCTGGTGTCCACACCCTTTTATAACGCTCAGCCGATGCAAATTTGCGTTTCGGCAGAATTGCGCAATGCAGGATGAACCACCAAGGCACCACGGGCACCTGCCTCACGCGCGCATCCATCAAGAACCGTTGCAAATACTCTTTCACAGCCTCGGGCTCTGGTGCCACAGGAGATCCGGTGCTCGCGATTATCACTCCTATGGGACTCCCCTTTTTCCCGGATGGCCCGCCACCTTGTGCTTCCTTATTGGAAGCTTGCGCATCGGGTTCCTGCTTTTGGGAATCGGCCATAAACGCTCCTTTTTCATCGTTTGTGCACTGATTTGTCTTCAGTCTGCTATAGTTTACACTTTGTTATGCTATCGAGGGTAAAAAAGCGGCTATACGTCGCAGAAGAGCAGATGGAACCAGAATCTAAAAACCAAAAATCGCGACAGACTTTATCTGCGCTTTGCTGGGATTTTCTAGAATCCCAAATGGCGCCAAACACCTATATCCACATCAACTACTTCAACTTTTTCTGGCTGTTCGTTATCGGATCCTTTTTGGGTCTAGTTGTTGAAGCCCTTTTCCATATACTGGCTTACGGTGCTTACGAAAGCCGCGCGGGGCTGGTATGGGGACCGTTTAGCCCACTGTATGGGATTGCGGCCGTGGTCGTCACGTTGTGCCTCGACCGCTTTTATTTAGCCCACAACCTGTTCATTTTCCTGCTGACAGCCACCATTGGTTCTGTCGTTGAATTTTGCGCGAGCTTTTTCATGCAGTACGCATGGGGCGCGATTGCTTGGGATTACACCGGCACGCTGGGCAGCTTGGGCGGGCGTACGAATTTTTTCTTCGCCGTGCTTTGGGGGCTTTTGGGAATATTTTGGATACGAATGCTCTTGCCCCTGTACAAACGAGGAATCTCCCATTTCGACGGAAAAAAAACGATAAGCAAGGTTATCACCGGCTGCATGACCGTGTATTTGGCCGTGAATATCGTGGTCACATTCGCTGCTTTGGCCCGCGAGCAACACCGTCTCAACGACGTGCCAGCTCGCAACGTCATCGAGCAGGCTCTCGACGACAGCTTCCCCAATGAGTATCTGCAAGCTCGCTTTCACAATCTTTCGGTTCTTTCCTCCATCGAAGAAGCTAAACCGCAAACGGATTACTATGAGTCGCGCAAAAATGCTATGGACCAACGTCGTCCAAGCGAGCCAGCTGCTGGTGGCGAGTCCGATGCTGGAGGAGAGTCCGATGCTGGAGGAGAGGCGGCTGGTGGTGAAGAGGCGGCTGCTGAGGGCGAGACGGGTGCTGCTGGAGAGGCGGATGCTGGTGGCGAGGCGGATGCCCCGGCAGCATAGAGTCGACGGTCAGCTCGAGAGCCAAGCGCGCAAGAGCTGAAGTTTGTGAATTTCAAGATTTGTCAATCAGACCCGCTATGTGCGATTTTTGCTACGCTAAACCACCTTTTTTGAGCGCATCGGCAACAGAAATCAGCGTTTCCCCAGCTCATGAAAATCAGTTACAAGTTGTCCGGTCCTCCCAATCGCACATAGCGGGTCTGATTGACAAAAGTGTGTTCAGAGTTTTTTCCAGAATCGTCATTAGCCAATCGTGTCCCGATTAATCACACATCATTATTATCGGCAACATCTGGCCTTTAATCGCATTTTAGAAGTTTTCCCATACGTACCAAGGGTTCGTACCCAATAGAGTCGAACGCAGATCATTGCGTTTCGTTTTCCAATCGGATCTTCTAATTCTCATTGGATAGTCTAGATGCTTGGCAACGATGTGCGCCATCGTATCGAATTCCGATACATTGCAGACTTGCCCCCACGTGAGGGTCAAGACCATTCCGTGAATAGCCGAGATGATGTCTCGACGTATCGAATCTGCAGCTATTTTATCTGCACCCGTGTGATGAGCATTGCTGTCGTATTCCAAAGCCAAGTGCGCTTCCGGCCAAAAGAAATCCACTCGGTAGCTTTTCTTGCCAGAACGTTTTTGATTTTTAGAACCCAACCTAATCATATGGTTCAATCTGGGGTGCGGAATGCCGTAACCACCAAGGTAGGGCGGCAGGCACAGCAACATGGCACTGACGGTCTCCATGGGAGAAGCGGAATTTTCGATAATATGATCCAAGGCCTTTTTGGCTTTCTTCGTTCCGAACATACCCTTTGCTTCGGCTATGAAATCCTTGAGTGCTTTCACTGTAGTTGATGGCCTATGGCGATGACCCGATTCAGTTTTTTCATACGGGTAAGTACCACATAACTCGAAACCTACCCTTACCAGCTGCACAAATGGCAAATGCTGCGCAGCTTGCACGAAACAAAGCTCGGGCGATGCGACGATAAGACTCTCATTTATTCGCACGAACGAATTCGGAGGCATTGATTCTTGCGCAACATGGTATTTTGCTTTGGTAGAAAGCCTTCTATCAGCTTGGTCAATCACCATAATATGAAGCGGACGGGTAATATGGTATTTCTCAAAAGGAAATAAAGGGACATACGCGCTGAGTTCGGTGGGCATATCCATATGGCAATGCAACTTCTTCAAAGCGAGCGGATGCTCCGATCGCCAGAATTGAATACCCGATATGTCACAGATAGCAGTTAACATGCACTCATCCTAGCGCACGGACCTTTCAGAAACCTTTCGAAAACCTTACAGGAGACCGCACCTTGCAGCTGGGATTCATGCACTAACTTCTGAGACGCGATTCAAAGTTCAGACAGCAATCTTGAAATGAAAGCTTGTGAATTTCAAGATTTGTCAATCAGACCCGCTATGTGCGATTTTTGCTACGCTAAACCGCCCTTTTCGAGCGCATCGGCAACAGAAATCAGCGTTTCCCCAGCTCATGAAAATCAGTTGCAAGATGTCCGGTCCTCCCAATCGCACATAGCGGGTCTGGTTGACAAAAGTGTGTTATGAACCTTGGTGGATACTGGCTGAATCGCAGGTGGCTGAAAGCTGCGTCAACTCTGGCTGAATCGCAGGTGGCTGAAAGCTGCGCCAACTCTGGCTGAATCGCAGGTGGCTGAAAGCTGAGTCAACTCTGGGTGAATCGCAGATGGAAAATGCTCGGCCAGCGCTAAAGCTGTGCTTAAAGCTGCACGTCTAGGCTTTGTCGGGGCGCATCGACGAGCGCGCCGAGAATGCGCGCGCCTACTTCGGTTTTGCCCATGCTGCGCTCTTCGAGCGAATCGAGGGATTTCTGCAGGTCAGGAGGTAGTGCATCAACGAATTCCAGATGCTCACCCGTATCAGGATGGTCGAAGTTCAACGAGTAAGAATGCAGGAACTGGCGCTCGAGGCCCAACTGCGCTTTCTCCTTGCCGGCGGAATAAACCGGATCTCCTACGCAGCAGTGCTGGATATATTGCATATGCACGCGAATCTGGTGGGTGCGACCTGTGTAGAGCTTGCACTCTAGCAACGTATAGCCTTCGTCGGCTACGCCCGCCTCGAAACGCTCGAGCACGGAAAATGTGGTAATCGACGAGCGAGCACCGGGTTTGTCAGACACGCGCATACGCAGCCTGTCGCGATCGCTTCGCGCAATCGGACGGTCAATCATTCCTGTGTCCATGGCGATGTTGCCATGCACCAGCGTGAGGTAGCGCCTATCCACCTGCCGCAGACGAATAGCGTCTTGCAGGGCATTTCCAGTTGCGTCGTTTTTTGCACAGAGCATGAGCCCGCTCGTATCCATGTCGAGCCTGTGCACGATGCCGGGTCTGTCGTCTCCCTGAATGTGCGCCAAATGATCGCGTCCGAAACGGTATATCAGCGCATTCACCAGCGTAGCACCCGAATGCCCAGACGAGGGATGTACGCATAATCCCGCTTGTTTGCTAATGACCATCAAGTAGTCATCCTCAAAACGAACGTCCAGAGGAATCGGTTCGCCGTGCAGCGGAATATGGGCTTGTTCAGGCATTTCTTCGTAAACGACCACATCACCAGATGCAACAATCATCTTTTTTGTGGCAAGCTTGCCGTTTACGAACACATCCCCTGCCTCGATACGTTTGGCAGCGGCGCTTCTGCTGGCATAGCAATCGCGTGATGCCAGAAAAGAATCCATACGCATGCCTTCATCTTCACCTTTGGCGATGCAGGAAAGCGCGCGCGTCATTGGAGACGCCCGTCGTCGCTTGGGGAATCGGAATTGGATGACGCAGTGGCATCGCTTGGGGAATCGAGATTGGATGCCTCTGCTTGCGCGCTCGCATCACGACGGTCGGCGTGGCTGTCGGCGTGGCTGTCAGTGTGGTCTTCGGCACGGTCGGCATGGCTGTCAGCGCGAGTGGCATGGTCGTCAGCGTGGTCGGTGTGGTCGTCAGCACGGTCGGCGTGGTCTTCCGTCAGAATCATAATCAGGAACAAGGCTATTCCGCACGTTACGCCGATGTCCGCGATGTTGAAAACGGGAAAATCGATGAACGTGCAGTTGATGAAATCGACCACATAACCCAAAGTCAGACGATCGATTGCATTACCCAGACCTCCGGCGAACACGAACGCCAAAGCGACAGTCTGGCCCATAGGCCCCTGCCCTTTTCGCATACCGAAGATATACCACGCGATTGCGGCGCACACGATCAAGCTGAAGATGCCCAAAAGCATGGTCGAATCGCCCAGCATACCCCAAGCTGCACCTGTATTGTGCACGATTTGGAGCATGAACAAGCCGCCCACGTCGGGCACAACAACCTGACCCGGGAAGCCGGCTGCATCGATATACGTTTTCACGACACGGTCGAATATATACCATACGGCTGCAATCGCGATAAAGACCGCAGCCGTTTTTCCTTTGCTCGGAGCTTTCAGAGACGTCACGTATCTATTCCTCGGCAAATCCTATTTCATCGAGCACGTCTGCGCAGCGTTGGCAGACGTCAGGATGGTTCGGGTTGCCGCCTAGTTCCAAATGGTTCCAGCATCGTGGGCATCTGGGCTTTTCGGTAGCTGCAACGGTTACTGCCAGCTCGTCAGCCTGCGAGAACTCAAGATCGCACACAATGAGCAGCTCCTGATACACCGCAACATCGTAGCGACCCAACACGTCAAGCGTAGCTTGGGGAGCGGCGATGGACACGACAGCCTCTTGGCTTTTGCCAATCACCTGCTGATTGCGGGCATCTTCCAAAGCCTTCGTCACTGCATCCCGTACTTCCATGATGGTATCAAAATCATCTGCCACCTGCGTACCTGCGGGAATTGCAGGCACAAAGTCTGCCGCTTCCGGCCATCCAGCCAATTGCACGCTCTCGGGCCTATCGGCGCGATTGCGCATGGCCAAAGGATAGTGCTGCCACACTTCTTCGGTGGTGAAGCTGATGATGGGCGACATCACGCGCACCAGTACTTCAAGGATGTTCATGAGCACCGTTTGAGCAGCGCGGCGGCGCTTTGAATCTGGCGCTTCGGAATACAGACGATCTTTCAAAACGTCCATGTACACCGAGGAAAGATCGCTGACCACGTAGTCGTAAACCGCGCGATAGAGCAGGTGATATTTGTAGTTCTCGTAGTAGCCGTTCACTTTTTCAAGCAGCTCAGAGAGGCGAATCATGGCCCACTGGTCAATCGGTTCCAAGTCGTCCCAATTGGTAACCGCATTCGCACTGTCGTCGAAATCATCCAAGTTGCCCAGCAGGAAGCGATAGGTGTTACGCAGGCGGCGATACGTTTCGCTCGTGCGCTTCAGAATCTCCTCAGAGATGTTCACGTCCTGCGAATAGTCCACACTGGCCACCCACAAACGCAGCACGTCGGCACCGTATTCGTTGGCTACTTTGTTCGGATCGATGCCGTTGCCAAGCGATTTGCTCATCTTGCGGCCTTCGCCATCCATGGTGAATCCACAATGCATGACAGATTTATACGGGGCTGTGCCATAAGCGCCCACGCTGGTCAGAAGCGAGCTTTGGAACCAGCCACGATGCTGGTCAGAGCCTTCTAGATACATCTCCGCCGGGAAATGTAGCTCAGGGCGCTTCTTGCATACGCTGGTGTGGCTCACGCCGCTTTCCCACCATACGTCCAAGATATCCTTTTCAGGCAGCAACTCCTCGCAGCCGCATTTTTCGCAATGAGTGTGCGCGGGCAGATATTCGGAGGGGTCCTTGGTGAACCACGCATCGGCACCCTCTTTGTTGAACAGGTCGATCACAGCGTCAAACGTCTCGGCCGTAGCCACCGTCTCGCCGCATTTGGCGCACTTAAACACTGGCAGCGGCACTCCCCAGCTACGCTGGCGACTGATGCACCAGTCGGGACGGTCGGCCACCATGGAACCGATGCGGTTCTGGGCCCATTCGGGAATCCAACGCACGTGGTTCTGTATCTGATCCAATGCCTTTTCGCGCAGATCGTTTTCAGTCATGGAAACGAACCATTGGTTCGTCGCGCGGAAAATGACGGGATTTTTGCAGCGCCAGCAATGCGGATAGCTGTGGGTGATTTCCACAGCAGCTTCCAAGACGCCCTGTTCACGCAGCCAATCGATGATAACCGGGTTCGCATCGTCTGTATCCAAACCAGCGAAACGGCCCGCATCTTCGGTAAGCACGCCGTTGTCATCAACCGGCATGAGGATAGGCAGGCCAAACTTGATGCCTACCAAGTAGTCATCTTGTCCATGACCTGGAGCGGTGTGTACGCAACCCGTACCAGTATCCAGCGTGACATGGTCGCCGTAAATGAACTTGCCCGTCAAATCCTGCCTGATGGGGCACACGTAGGTGAGTCCTGCAAGGTCTTCGCCCTTCATGGTCACAGGCTCGCCTGCAGCGTTGTTCACAATCTCGTAAGAATCCCATTCAGCGGTTTGCGCCACCGATTCCACCATCTGCTGCGCGAGCAGCATGGTCTTGCCATGTGAGCGCACCATGCAGTAGTCGGCACCGGGCGCCAGGCACACGCCAGCATTCGCTGGCAGCGTCCAAGGCGTGGTGGTCCATATGAGTACATAAGCGTCAGTCACTCCGGCATCCGCAAACGGCTTGGGCACTTCGTTCATTTTGAAATTCACGAAGATGGAAGGGCTGGTCTCGTCGGAGTATTCAATCTCGGCTTCCGCCAAAGCGGTGTGACAGCTTTTGCACCAATGGATGGGCTTGCGACCGCGATAGATGCTGCCATTGAGATACATCGTCTTGAAGATCTCGACGTTTCCAGCCTCGTACTCGGGCAAAAACGTGAGGTAGGGATGCTCCCAATCAGCATTCACGCCCAAGCGCTTGAAGCCGTCGCGCTGAATGTCGATGTATTTTTCGGCCCACTGACGGCAGAGCCTTCGCAACGTAGGTTGATCGATGGCGGCCATCTTCACCGGGCCGAGGGTTTTTTCCACCATGTGCTCGATGGGCTGGCCGTGGCAATCCCATCCGGGTATGTAAGGTGTGTAATAGCCGCGCTGGGCGTGACTCTTTATGACGAAATCTTTCAGAATTTTGTTGAAGGCATGACCGATATGAATCGGACCGTTGGCATACGGAGGACCGTCATGGAGTACGAAAGGTTCCCCGTCCTTGTTCTTTTCCAGCACTTTGCCGTACACGTCGATGTCATTCCACCACTCCAGGCGTTTCGGCTCGTTTTGAGCCAGATTCGCCTTCATGGAGAAATCCGTTTTCGGCAGGTTCATTGTCTTTTTGTAGCTGTTACCCACGATGCCTATCCGTACCTTCCGCGATTATCCGTCACCGCTTTGCGACCGTTTGCCCCAGTGGGCCAACGCGCGAGCGCGGTTCGTTTCAAACTTCATCATTATAGACGAGATTATTTCCATTCCATGCAAGGGTTCTTCGCAATTCCAGTTTTTCAAACGAGCGCCACAGAAATGTGCTCAGTTTCGGTTATAGTGATGCAAATCCCCTACCTCGGAGGCTTTATGCCCTTTACCGTAATAACTGACTCAAGCTGCAATCTGCCGGAGAACATCATTGACGCGCGCGCCATCGAGGTGTTGCCGCTGACGTTCATGATTGACGGACAAGAGTACAGCAGCTATTTAAAAGGCCAACATACCGACCTGCGCCAATTCTACGATATGATGCGCATGGGCAAAGTAATCACGACTTCGCTGCCGCATATTGCGTATTCTGAGAAACTCATCGATGAGGTGCTTGCCGACGGCAACGACATTTTATACGTAGGATTCTCAAGCGCGCTTTCGGGTACATACGAGTCAACGAAGCAGATTCTGTTCGAAGAGATTGCGAAATACCCGGGCAGGCGCTTTGCCGCAGTCGATACTTTGGGAGCATCGCTGGGTGAAGGGCTCTTGGTGCTGGGCGCCTGCGACATGCGCGATGAGGGCAAATCGCTAGACGAGACCGCCCAATGGCTGCGTGACAACCGCCTGAAGTGCGCACACTGGTTTACTGTGGACGATTTGATGTTTCTCTATCGCGGCGGACGCGTATCGCGTGGCACAGCCCAAGCAGGTACGGTGCTGAACATAAAGCCCGTCATGCACATGGACGACGCGGGAGCGCTTGTGCCTGTAGGAAAAGCCCGGGGCCGAAAACGCAGCATCGAAGCGCTGGCAGGCCACATGTTAAAGACGTTCGACGAGCAGGCGGGCATGAAGCGCATCGCTATTTCGCACGGAGATTGCATCGAAGATGTGCGCATGTTGACGCAGATGATACTGACGCGCTATGACGTGGAAGACATCATCGTAAACTACGTGGATCCGGTAATCGGCGCCCATTCAGGCCCGGGCACGTTGGCGCTTTTCTTCATGGCCAGCGGACGCAACTAAGGATTCAAATTCGCAAGCGATTATTCGCTGACGTTTATGATATTGCGCATCGCTGAAAGCAGGCGCTCGTTGTCCTGCCTGCAACGCACGCACACGCAGAAGAACCCTTCGCCTTCCAGACCAGGCGCATCTTCGAGTCGCCTCACCAGAAACCCAGCCAACTGTAAACGAACGACTAGCTCGTCTGCGCAGGTCACTCCCAAGCGAATACCATCAGCAGGTTTGAATTCGCACAGCACGAAATTGCCTTCGGCCGGATAGATGCTCACGCCAGGAATCAGGCTGATCATGCATTGCATCCACGGGATTTCCTTGTCGAGAAATTCGTGGGTGTCATCTATGTATCCGTCCAGCGACACAATCACGTCGCTGAGGACCTCGGCGAACATTGAAATGTCGTCGCCGCCGTAAGTTTTGCGGATGCGAGCGATAGTATCGGGGTTGGCCACCATATAGCTCAACGGCGTGCCCGGCATACTGAACGTCGTCGAAGGCGAGCGCACCACAATCAGGTTCGGATACTTTTTGCAGAGCGGCACTGCACTTTCAGCGCCGAAAGAAAGTTCGATGTTGCTTTCATCAACGATAACCCACGAGGAAGTTTCCAAGTAGTGCACCAATATCTGTTGCGAGAGCAAGCGTGACGTCGGGTATGCCGGATTTGCCAGCACTGCTCCGTCGAAGTCGCCGAATTCCGCACGCGCCGAGTAGGCATCAAGCGCGGAAAAGGAAATGCTATTGGTGAACGCAACGCACTCGTGTCCGGCGTTGCCGATGGCTATCATGTACTCGGCTGGGCATGGCGTCGAGATTCCAACCTTGCAGGGGCTAAACGCCAGAGCAGCTGCGGCTATCATCTGATTCGCAGACGTGCCTGCCAAAATCCATTCGGAGCTCAAGCCGAAATACTTGCCGAGCGAGTTTCTGAAAGCATGCGCATCGCGGTCGGGAGAATAGTTCAGCTCGCCGTCCACCAAAGCCGCATGAATGGTTTGCACGATTTGCTTGGGAGTGCCCATAGGATTGACTGGATTGCAGAAATCAACCCAGGTCATTTCAGTACGCAGTTCATAAGGCAGCGAAACGGGCTTTTCGGGAAGAGTGGCGTCGACTTCACGATACTCAGCTTCTTTTCTCAAACCCACGAGATTCGTCATCTGCCAGCCTTTCTGAACCACAAAGAAACGAAAACGCCTTGCAGGCCCTACTACTTTATGCCTGCAGGCGCTCGGCCGACGATTGTTGCATCGGCGCGGGTTTCAATCCTAGCACAATAACGACCCAAGGTTCACAACATGTTAGACTGTGTGCATGGAAAATCAGGGCAATGCGCACATACCCCCTTCAACATCTTCGCCTTTCATGACCGAGTGGAAAGGACGCGCCATCCTGCTGATGGATTTGGATGCATTTTTCGCGTCGGTCGAGCAGATGGACCATCCTGCATGGAAAGGCAAGCCGGTGATAGTCGGCGGCGATGCCGCGCGTCGTGGCGTCGTATCCACGTGCAGCTACGAGGCACGCAAGTACGGCGTACACAGCGCCATGCCGGCGTCCACTGCGGCTCGATTGTGTCCGGACGCCATCTGGTGCGCTGGCAGGTTCGACCGCTATACGCAGGTTTCGCGTCAGGTGATGAACATATTGGGAGATGAGAGCCCATTTTTGCAGCAAGTGAGCGTGGATGAGGCCTTCCTCGACATTTCCCCTACCCCGCATTCAAACGAAGACCCGATTGCCATTGCCCGCCGCATCCAAGAGCGGGTGGATGCCCTAGGAGTGACCTGCTCAATAGGACTTGGCACATGCAAATCGGTCGCCAAGATCGCATCGGAGGTCGACAAGCCCCATGGCATGACTGTGATTTACCCCGGGCGCGAAGCGGCGTTTTTACAGAACCTGCCGGTAAAAAAGATGAGCGGCATCGGCCCGAGCGCGCAGGCGACGTTGAAATCATTTGGCATCCATACGCTCGGCGATGTGGTGTCGGCCGATGAGAGTGTGCTCGTGCGCATATTTGGAAAAAACGCGCAGATGATGCGCGACAGATGCGCAGGCGCAGACACCGATGCGGTCGAGGCGGATGACGAAGTGAAATCGGTGAGCAACGAGATTAGCTTCGCGATAGACTTACACGAGCGTCGCGACATCGAAGCAGCTGTGAGTACGGTTGCCTCAAAAGTGGCTAGGCGGCTGCGCAATAACGACCTGAAAGCTAATACGATTACGCTGCGAGTACGCTACGAGGACAGAAGCGCCCGCAGCGTACAGCGCCCCCTTCCCTACCCTTGTAACGACGAATCCGTTTTCATCCCGATTCTCAATCCCATGCTCGATGAGCTATGGTCCCAAGGCATGGCACTGCGTCTGGTCGGCATTGCAGCGACAAAGTTCGGTGAAGCTGACCAGCCTATTCAGGAGTCGCTTTTCGACTTGAATGCATTCGATGTGACGGATGAGATGGAAGATAATGTGGATTCTGGCTGCAAAGGTGCATCAGTTCTCGGAAAAAACGCGTCCGCCAATGGCAAATCCCCCGGTAAGGCAGCTCGTAGTGGGAGTGTCACAAGCAAAACTTCCTCGGATAAGGCAGCTGCGAAAACAGCCGCCGCCCTTTCGAAAGCCACCGATTCGGTGCGCGATCGTTTCGGTGAAGAAGCAGTTTTGTACGGCCGCGAGATACGCACGAAGCAAAATCTCACGGGCAGCTCGGCAAAGAATCCCGGCGATTATATGAAAGACCGCAAAATTCCCTCGTCGCATAGCGACGAGGATTACGCAGGATTCGATCCCGCTGCAAGCTCCACTGATACTTCGGATAACTGAAACTGATTCGGCACTAATACTAGTACGCTTAAAAACTGCTATGTAGGAAACTAATTAGCACATCACTTTTCGCCTTGAGGATGCGGCAGTTTTCTTGGAGCACTTACGCGGCCTACTGATTGTGTGCAATCTCCGACAGATTTACCCTTCCAGAAAAGTTTTCGATTTTCGAAACAGAAAAACGGCGAGCAACCGAAGTAAAGTACGACGCGGATGCCGTATTCGCAACCAAAAAGCTCAATAGCCGGTATTTGCCTTACGTTATCGCAGGTCACAAAATGTCTTGTCGAATAGAAGCGAAGGGGGTTCGTACTTTACTTCGTTTACTTGGCTTTTTTCTGTTTCCAAATCGCAAAATGCCAGAATCAGAATCAATTAATTGAATAAGAAGGGGGTGGTACCGGAAATCCGTACCACCCCCAAACAAGAAAGAATATGAATTAAAAACGCCAGGTGTCAGTACCAAGCAGCAAACCTCGAAGAGCAGCTCGCCTCTGCGCTATGTCCCCTCTCTCGGTTCGAATCCTATAACCAAGTTTTCCTGCGATAATATGAGCAACAGCATCAAAAGCAGCTGTGTTGCGAATCTGGCTTTTCGTGATAACGATAAACGAGTCACGCATCGTCGACACGATATCGCGGCGAATGGCGTCTTTACCTATCCGCGCGCCTCCTGTGTGCTTTTCATTACTATCGTATTCAACTACTAAATTTGAATTCGGCCAATACATATCGAATTTGTAGTGACTCTTTCCCGCCCACCGTTGCTTTGTCGTCCCCATCCTGTTTTTCCAATTCAGAACAGGAAACGGCAATCCATAGCCTCCGTAACAAGTTGGCAGACACAGCAACATCACGCATATCGTTTCCATTGGCGACGCTGAATTCTCTACAATATAGGCAATTGCTATTCGCGCGACTCTAATACCCGGCATGCCCTCTTTTTCCTCAATGAATCGTTCGAGTGAATCGAGGGTGGCGAGTTGCCTTCTCCAATACTTGTCCGAATCATCCATAGGCGCTTGGAAAGGAGACTCATCAAGCACGTAGCTACCGCAGAATTCGAATCCCAGCTCAACTGTTTTCAGAAGAGGGAGTTGCCTGGCCATTTGCGCAAGACACAATTCTGGCGAAACCACTGTTAAGCCCTTTTCGATTCTTACGAATGAGTTATCCGCTTTTGACCTTTCCATGCTATGGCATATTACCGACGCAGATGGTCTTCTATCACCTTGATTCGAAACGATTAGATGTACGGGCAACGTGATTCCATACTGAGCGAAATCTATCCCTGCAATATCAACGCTAGGCGATGCAGGCATGTTGATTCTGGAGCGAGAGCATCTGAGCGACTCAACATGCGTTGATCGCCAAAATTGAAGCCCTGATATGCCGTGAAGAATTATCGTCATACGAGCAGGATAGCTGGAAACCCTTTCGAAAGTCTTTCAAAAGTCTTTCAAAAGTCTTTCATAAACCTTTCAGAAACCTAACAACACGCGCAGCATCACATAAAAAGGTCTCGTCATCAAGTTGCGGGGAGGCTCATGAGGGGCTATTCATAAGAAACCATTCTAAGAAACTAGCTGAGGTTGACACGTTGAAGAAAACCGAGCAAAGCCAACGAGCTAGAATACTGGCATTTAACCGATAAAACGAGGATGCGGCAGTTTTCTTGGAGCACTTGCGCGGCCTACTGATTGTGTGCAATCTCCTACAAATATACCCTTCCAGAAAAGTTTTCGATTTTCGAAACAGAAAAACGGCGAGCAACCGAAGTAAAGTACGACGCGGATGCCGTATTCGAAACCAAAAAGCTCAATAGCCGGTATTTGCCTTACGTTATCGCAGGTCACAAAATGTCTTGTCGAATAGAAGCGAAGGGGGTTCGTACTTTACTTCGTTTACTTGGCGTTTTTCTGTTTCCAAATCGCAAAATGCACTGAAATCATGCAGCGCGGTCTAAAAGACACGCTTCACAGCCATAGTGCATACCTGTTGCGAGACAAATCCTCGGTTGTTTAGTTGTCGATAGAAGACTGCATAACTTGCACGGTTGCAAATATAGACTTGTCGGGTCGCGAATATGAACTTGTCGGGTTGCAAATATAGACTTGTCGGGTCGCGAATATGGACTTGTACGGTTGCGAATAATATTTCACGCGTTTACCGATTATGAATTGGAGTCATCCCTAGAATCTCTAGTTGAACTTGAAGATTTTCTGCGCTACGTGATAGCCACCCAAACCGATACGTCGACCCAACTCGGTAGGAAGATTCATGCTCACATTTAGCGCATTTCGCCTAACATGACGATAAAGACGAGGGTTTTTCTGCTCCAGGTAGTTCCAAATATCCTCGCGCTTTTCTTCAGATTCCGGCGTTTTATCCATGCGCAGAAACACACTGCAGATGCACATCATCATGGACAGGTAGTTCTCCATGTATTTTTCCAGTTTGTGACTCGACACGTCATCGGGCAAGTCCACCACGTCGACCATGATGCGGGTCACGCGAAGCTGCTGGTCAATGCGCGAGAGCATGATGGATTCGTTCACGCTTTGGTCGTCGCGGCCGATGAAGTAGCGATACATATCCACGTCCAGATAGTACATCGTGCGCACCAGAGGCAGAGGCGCGTAGACAAAAATGTTGTCCACGTAAAAGCAATGCTCGGGCAGTTTCAGACCGCTGTCGCGCAAAAGCTGTGTACGGTAAATCACCGAGTGCATGAGCAAGTACTGGCTCTGCATGAAGCGACCGATATCATCCCAGCCGAATTCGCGCCCTTCGGGAAACACGTTGCGATAATGCATGATGGTGCGAGAGTTCTCGAGCGTTTTCTCGTAGACGTAGTTCGCAATCACCATGTCTGTGGGATCTTTACGCTCGATTTGGCGGCGCAGGTATTTCATTACGCGCATCATGGCCAGCTCGTCAAGCCAGTCATCCGAGTCGACCACTTTGAAATACAGTCCTTGCGCTTCTTCCAGGCCCCTGTTCACAGCTGATCCATGCCCTCCATTTGGCTTGATCACAGCCACGATGAGTCCTGGATAGCGAGCCTGCCAGTCCAGCGCCTTCTCCTTCGTGTCGTCTTTCGTGGAGCCATCGTCCACGATAATAATCTCGATGTCCTCGCCGCACAGCAAAAGCGATTCAACGCATTTGTCCATATAGGCCGACGAATTGTAACAGGGCACTACGAACGAGATGGTTTTCATTTTGTTCAGCCTTTCAAGCTTTGAGCACGACACGCAAGCGGGAAGAGGGATATATGCAACACGCAAGCGGGAAGAGGAGGTACATACAACACGCAAGCGGATAACTAGGTTTTACGCAACACGCAAGCGGGGAAACAAGGTTATCTGCAATAATCATCAGCAGCACGTATCGTACTGGCCACAATAGTATCCATATCATAGTATCGGTATTCCGCCAGCCTGCCCAAGGGGAAAAAGTTGGGGAGGTTGCGAACTAAACGTATATACATATCATGCTGGGCCGCATTGCGGTCGTTCACGATGGGGAAAAGTGGGATTTGGTTTTTCGGATCGTCGTATGAACAGGGGTATTCCTTCACCAATGTGGTCTGAGAACACTCCTGTCCGAAGATGCGTTTGCACTCGGTAACGCGCGTGTAATCCTCAGTCACCGTGCAGTTCACGGTTGCACACGGCAGCGCGTACTCGCAGTCTTTCGTCTCGTAAGCAAACTCAAGACTTCTATATGGCAAACGCCCAAAGCACGACAGGAACAATTCGTCGACCGGGCCTGTGAAAACGATGGGCCCTTCAAACACGTAGTCTTTTATGATGATGGCGGAAAGCGGCGCATCCTGGCCGGGACCTTCGAATTCCATGCCGAAGACGCTTTCGGCTTCCGTATTCAAGCAGACGTCGATAAGCTCGTCGTCAATCATGTTTTCGAGCATGGCCGTATAACCGTCTTTCGGAACACCCTGATGTGCGCTGCGATAAAATCGGTCGTCGCGGGAGAGCCTGACCGGCACGCGGTCGGGCACGCTTT
Organism: Actinomycetes bacterium; assembly: GCA_023394615.1. Taxonomy (GTDB): domain Bacteria; phylum Actinomycetota; class Coriobacteriia; order Coriobacteriales; family Eggerthellaceae; genus JAEXAI01. The sequence goes on from JAEXAI010000012.1 coordinate 47,103, forward strand.
TGCTGATATCGCTAATGTCAACGCCCCACAGTTTGCGCGTGTAGTCCTGGTATATGTTGCGAAAGAGGAATTCAGATGTCTGGCGCGAAGCGTCATCTGTACCCGCAAGAATCACTGAAAGCGGCACTTGTGATTCCCGACCGTATTGGGTTTCCAAGGATTGAATAAGCGGAGCAGCGGCTTCTTTTCCGAAAGCCAGTTCCAGGGAATTCTCGTTGAAGGGTATAGGCAGATATGTACCATACCAGTCGGCAACCACATGGTGCTCATAAGGGTGCCATTCGCAGAATCGATTTACGTAGTCAAAGACATCTTTGTCATCGGTGTGGAACACATGCGCACCGAAGCGGCTGACGCGTATTCCATTTGCGTCAATCTCGTCGTAGAGGCACCCGCCGATGTGGTCGTGTTTCTCTATGAGCAGCACGCGACTTTCCACTTTTTCGGAAAGCTGCTGGGCAGCCACGCAACCCGCCAGACCAGCGCCGACAACAACGGCGTCATAGTCTTTGATATCGATTTCTCTGAAATTACGATACCGAACGGACATGAACGAATTCGATGCCTTTCTGTTTCTGGAGTCTGATTGCCACGGTTCATGCGGCTTTCGCTCGCCCGCACGCCCTTGTGAGCATCGGTGCGCTACGCGCCTGTATGCCTTTGAACGCCGATGATAACCGCGTAACTATTTTAGCGGGGGCACACCTGGCTTTCAGGTATCATCATACAAACAGGACAACTGCAATGAAAAGCGGATTGCTTGAAAATCCGCCGTGAAGAGAGGATTTTGATGAGCTCCTTTATCGATTCGATGATTCAGCGCGCAAAAGTGCAGAAGCAAACTATCGTACTTCCCGAAGGCGACGACAATCGCACGTTGGAGGCCGCGGAAAAAATACTGCAGATGAATGCAGCCGATTTGATTATTTTGGGCGATGCGCAAAATATCGTGAAAAGCGATTACAAACTTGACGGCGCGCGCATTATCGATCCGAAAAACGCCGAGAGCAGGCAGGCTTACGCCGATAAGCTCTTCGAGCTGCGCCAGCACAAGGGCATGACACCCGAGAAGGCAATGGCGCTGATGGATGACGTCATCTATTTCGGTACGATGATGGTGAAAGTGGGTGACGCCGACGGAATGGTCACCGGCGCTTGCCACGCAACCAGCGACGTATTGCGCGCGAGCCTGCAAATTTTAAAGACTGCGCCGGGCATCAAATCGGTGAGCTCGTTTTTCGTGATGGTTGTGCCGAACTGCGAATACGGCGATGATGGTGTGTTCCTGTTCAGCGATTGCGGCCTTGAGATACAACCGGATGCCGAAAAGCTTTCACAGATTGCCATCAATTCAGCTCATAGCTGGAAGACCTTGTTCGGTACCGAGCCCAAAATCGCGATGCTCTCGCATTCCACATTCGGTTCGGCTGCGCAGAATGCCGACCGCGACAAGGTGAGCGAGGCATGCGCCTTGGCTAAAAGCGAGGCGCCGGAGCTGCTCATCGACGGCGAGATGCAGCTGGATGCGGCCATTGTGCCTTCCGTGGCGGCCTCGAAAGCACCTGACTCTCCTGTTGCCGGCCGTGCGAATGTGCTAATCTTTCCCGACTTGGACGCGGGCAACATCGGCTACAAACTGGTGCAGCGTCTAGCTCATGCCGAGGCATACGGCCCGGTAACCCAGGGTATCGCCGCTCCGGTAAACGACCTTTCACGCGGATGCTCGGCAGATGACATCGTAGGTGTAATCGCCATCACCTGCGTGCAGTGTCAGGCGAAAAAAGCTGCCGAATAAAACTTCAAGGCCCGAACCAAAATGCGGTTCGGGCCTTTTTTTGTTCCAAGAGCGGGAATGCGAAGAACGTGTCTAGGTGCTAAAAACGTGTCAAACGACCCGTCCCATTGACACGTTCCTAGGTGCTGAAAAACGTGTCAAACGACCCGTCCCATTGACACGTTTTAGGAGACGCGGACAATCTGGCTGCGCTCGTGGACGATCTGGTAGGTATCGCGCGCAATCATCAACTCTTCATTTGTGGGGATAACGCAGATAATCACGTTCGAGTCATCAGTGGAAATAATGCGCTCGAAACCGCGCTGCTTGTTCTTTTCCTCATCCAACCTAATGCCCATAGGTTGCAAGCCGGAGAAAATCATTCTGCGCATCTTCTCACAGTTTTCACCGACCCCAGCAGTCAGCACGATAGCATCAACGCCGGCCATAACTGCGCTGTACTGCCCGATGTATTTCTTCACCGAGTTCGAGTACATATCGTATGCCAAAAGCGCCCGCTCGTTGCCCTGTTCGGCAGCAGCAAGCACGCTGCGTAAATCGTTGCTGATGCCCGATATGCCCAACAGACCCGACTCTTTGTTCATCAGATCGTTCACTTCTTGGGTGGAAAGCTCTTCGTGCTCCATCAAAAACGGCACAATGGCAGGGTCGACAGCACCGCAGCGCGTGCCCATCATCAGGCCATCGAGCGGAGTAAGTCCCATGGACGTATCCACTGCAACTCCGTGGTCCACGGCTGTCATCGAGCAGCCGTTGCCCAAATGACACGTGATAAGCTTCAACTCATCGAGAGGTTCGTCCAGCAAATCGGCAGCCCGCTCAGCAATGTAGCGATGGCTTGTGCCATGTGCGCCGTATTTGCGGATACCGTATTTCTGGTAAAGCTCGTAGGGCAAAGGATACATGTATGCTTTTGGCGGCAGAGTCTGAAAAAACGCCGTGTCGAAAACAGTCACTTGCGGGATGTCTGGCATAGCGCTTTGACATGCACGAATACCCTGCAAGGCAGATTTGTTGTGCAATGGGGCAAGCTCTGCAAGCTCGTCGATTTTCTGCAACACATCATCATCGATGAGCACAGATTTATCGAAGTACGCACCGCCCTGCACAACTCGGTGTCCCACGGCATCTATCTGATCTAAAGACGAAATGGGGGCACGATCGCCGTTTACAAGCGTGTCTAAGACCGTATCAATTGCAGCTTGATGGTCGGGAAGATAAGTTTCAATGACGACTTCGTCATCTTCGATGCCATGTTTATGGAAAGACTCTTTCGAGCCCACACGTTCGCAAAGGCCCTTCGCGATGACTTTCTCAGTTTCAACGTTGATTAGCTGGTACTTCAACGATGAAGACCCTGCGTTAATCACCAAGACGTTCAAGCCTTGCCTCCTTCTCTCTCTGAAAGTACTATTTTACGAAACGCATATCGAAAATGTCCACACTCTATCGGGTATTCGGCGAGTGGAAGAGGCTGAACGTACCGGTTAACGTACCTTCACGCATATTTCTCGGCTGGAGTCGAGGGTGCCTGCGCATATTTCTCGGCTGGAGTCGAGGGCGCCTGCGCCTATTTCACAGCAGGCGAGTCCTCGTTCATCTTTCCGCCACCCAGTACGTGCACGTGCAAATGGTGCACGCTCTGGCACGCATCGTCACCTGTGTTCACCATCACGCGGTAGCCGGCGTCACGCACGCCCTTTATCGCAGCGACCTTCGGCACGGCCGCAAACAGATGCCCCAGCAGATCCTCAGGCACACTATCACCGATATTGGCGTAGTGCTTTTTCGGCACAATCAGCGTATGAACGGGCATCAGCGGGTTCACATCGTCGAAGGCATACACGTAGTCATCTTCGTATACTTTCGAACTCGGAATCTCCCCCGCCACTATCTTGCAGAATAGACAATCTTCCATGTTCAGCTTCCCTTCCATATCCTTTGCCTGCTCGGACTATTCGCACTGCGCAGAGTCCGCTGATAAAAGCAATCCCAACGGGTATTGCCTCTAGAGCGCGTTAAGCTTTTTGCAGCGTCGAATCCACCACGTCATCATCGGGCGATTCCTCGAGCTGACCCATCAGCACATCCACTTTTTGCTGCGCGCCATCCAAGCGCGAGCGCAAGTTGCGCAGCAGGGCCACACCACGTTCATAGGCAGCGAGACTATCTTCTAGCTCCATAGTGTTTCCCTCAAGCTGCGCTACGATACCGTCCAACTCTGCCATGGCCTCGCGAAACGTCATCTCATCGATTTTGCGGTATCCGTTTTCAGCTTGTTCGCTCATTGGTCTTCCTTCCATGAAAACGCCGTCGTTTCGGCATTTGATTTCGATTCAACGCGGCAAGAAAGCTCGCCGTCAGCTAATGTCACCTGCACCTGAGCACCCACTGCAGTTTGGTCAACGCTGCGCATTATATCGCCCGCATCGTTTCGGGCCATTGCGAAACCACGTCCTAAAACCGCCAGCGGAGACAAGTCATTCAAACGCGATGCCTGCAAACGCAGCGACTCCTCATAAGTCCCTGTGAGCGTAGCGCCACTCAGCAGCAGTCGATCACGCGTCGATTCCAATTTCATATCGTTTTTTTTCAGGTTTGCCGGTATTGCACGATGAAGGCGATCCTGCATGATATCCATCGCCAAAGCATCGTTGGAAAACAGCATGCGCGGATCGGCAAAGACAGGCCTGCTTGATACGTTGTCGCATGACATGCGAGCACGCTCGATGCGTCGCTGCAATACGGCCAGCATCACATCTGCATTCGCATCCAACTGGGCGCGAATATCCATCGCTGTCGGTGCCACCGCCTCAGCAGCCGCCGTGGGCGTGGACGCGCGCACATCTGCAACCATGTCTGCGATTGAAGTATCCGGCTCGTGTCCGATACCCGTCACAACCGGCACCGGACAAGCCGCGATTGCACGTGCAAGGCCCTCGTCGTTGAAAGGCATCAGGTCCTCGAACGAGCCGCCGCCGCGCACCAGCAGCACCACTTGCGCACCCGCGCTTTGCACGACGGTAATGGCGTCCGCCATATCACGGGCTGCACTCTGGCCTTCCACGGTAACGCCAGCCAAAAGGATACGGGCCATCGGAAAGCGTCTGCGCAGCGTTCGCAGCACATCATGCACTGCGGCCCCGCGCGGCGACGTAACCAACCCGATGACCTCGGGCATCACAGGCACGGCGCGCTTGCGTGCAGCGTCCATCAAGCCTTCGCGTTGCAGCTTTTTCGCGAGGTCGGCCACACGCTGGCGTAAATCGCCCTCGCCCGCCGGACGCAGTGCGAACACGTCGAAATTCATACGGCCTTTGGGGGCATACAAGGTGAATCGCCCAGTCAACTGCACTAATGAGCCCACGCGCAATTCAACGCCTGTTTGCTTGTAGCGGTTCATCCACATCATGCAGGGCATGGAAGCACCTGCATCTTTCACGGTAAAATAAGCAGCCTTGTAGCCAGATTTTATCGATACTTCCGACACCTCGCCCACCAATGTGAGCGTTACCTGCTCCAACGCACCTTTCGCGGCGGCCATAGCCTGTGATACGGTAAGTGGGCGCTTGCTTTCACCCTCGTTTGCTGAAACCATATTCGCGCGCTTCTTAGTCGCGCTGGCCCAACAGCCAGACCAGTTGAATGACAGACACCAGCGCCGCAGCCACATAGGTAAGAGCGCATGCACGCAGCACATTGAATGCCCCGGCGCGCTCGCCTTGCGGCAATCCGGTCGCCTCCAGGTAGTCCATGGCACGATGGCTGGCGTTGAATTCCACAGGTAGCGTGGCCACTTGGAAAAGCACCACGAACACGAACAAGATGATGGCCAAATCAATGAGGCCCGTCATCTGCAGGAAGATACCGGCAATCAGCACAAGCATCCAGGCGTTCGTTGCAAAGTTCACCACAGGCACCAGCGCGGTGCGAAATTTCATAGGCACATAGCCCTGCGCATACTGGCAGGCATGACCCACTTCGTGGCACGCTGTAGCCATGGATGTGATGCTGTTGCGCCCATATGCGGAAGGATCGATAGTCACCGAGTTCGAACGGGGGTCGAAGAAGTCTTCACCCGCGCCGCCCTGGCGGATGGCTACGCCCTGCACGTTGTGGTAAGCCAGCATGTTCGCAGCGGCCTGTTGACCAGAAAGCCCTGTTGACGTGGGTACGCTCGAATACTTTTTTATCTGCCTGTTCACATAGAACTGAGCACCAGCGCCGATTGCGGTCGATATGACGATGAGTAGTATGTAGGACATGCTCATAAATAGCTCCTTGTTGCTTCAACGCGCGGTCTCTATCGCGCTCACTAAAATCTCTCGTGCAAGATTATAGCGAACAACCTGCACACACAGCTTCTGTCGCTGGAAATCCACGAGTTAGTGCAGCGATGTTGCCGTTTCGTTTTCTGTTGTTGAGCGCTGCTCGCTAGGATTGGGAGCACAGCTGTGCGCAAGGTCATACACAGGTTCAGGCACGGAGCTATACACAGGTTCAGGCACGGGTTCAGGCACGGGTTCGGGCACGGAGTCTTCAGATGGCAGTATCTCAAGACCACTCTCGCCAAGACGAAGTATTATCTTACCGTCCAAAAGGTCTAGAAGCTCTTTGCCCACGATGCTCGCACGCCAACCTTTCAGAAGGTCAACATCTCTGTGCCCGCGTGCCACTTGCAAAAGATCGCTATGGCTGGCCAAGGTCTGGAATGCGATATCGTTCTCTCGAGCGCGCAGGCGTACGACGGCGCTCATCACATCCATTTCCACATCGACGTTGGCTTCATTGCGCGACGGACGGTCGGCTTTGGGCCATTGCTCTTTGGGAAGGTCGTATCCGCGCACGAGAGCTGCCACCACTTCACGCGCCTCGCGAGTTGAAAGCTTATCGGAGAGGCCACGCACCATGAACAACTCATCAATGCTACGTGCATCACGCTTGCATGCTTCCACTATCTGTTCATCTGTCATAATCCATTTACGCGGAATGTCACGCTTTTGCGCTCGGTTCTCACGCCACTGCGCCACTTCACGCGCGGCGGAAAGCTGGCGGCGATTCAACTGCGACACCCGTTTCAGACGTCGGTAGCGGTTCTGTGCATCGCACTCAAAACGAGTGTCACTGCTGAGTTCCTCGAAATCCTTGTCGAGCCACGACAAGCGGCCCTTCTCTCGCAATTCATCGCTCATCTGCTGATACATACGCGGAAGATATACCACGTCATCAGCTGCGTAATTCACTTGCGAAGGCGATAAAGGTCGCCGCGACCAATCTGTGAATGAATCGATCTTGCGTAATTGCACACCACATACGCTGGCAACCAAGGCTGCATATCCGATTTGCTGCGTGTGGCCCAAAAGTGCAGCGGCTATCTGAGTGTCGAAAACCGGATGGGGCATCACGCCCACTTCCCGATAGAGGATTTCAATATCCTGCGTGCCTGCATGGAACAGCTTGGTTACCTGCAAATTTTGAAGTATCGGCGCAAGCACACCCAAATCATTCATTTCAAACGGATCGACGATAACGGTTTCATCGTCTGTGGCCATCTGCAGAAGGCAAAGGCGTGGATAATATGTTTTCTCTCGCAAAAATTCGGTATCTATGGCCAATACGCTGGATGCTTCGGCGCGTTTCGCGAATGCTTCGAGTTCCTTTTGTTCGGTTATATACAAAGCAGGAAATCCTTTGACGTTTCTCTATTCGTTGTGTTGTACTATCATCATCATAGCAACTGAAAGGGAATCTGTGAAACTTCTTATATTGAACAATCTTTCATCAGGCTATGGCGAAGGTGCCATATACGATTTTATCCGCTCATTCGCAAAAGCGGAAGATGAGATCGTCCTGCGTTCCGTGAATAGCGAAACTAATTTTGAAGCGCTTTTGCAAGATGCGCATGATTTCGATGCCGTAATCGCAAGCGGTGGAGACGGAACGGTGGCATCGGTGTGCTATCTTTTGCGAAATTCCGGCATTCCCATTTTGCCCTTCCCTGCAGGCACTGCGAACCTTTTGGTGCAAAACGTGCTCCTGCCGACCGAGCCTCATGCACTGGCCAAAGTAACGCGCCAGATGGAGACGCTGGACTTCGATTTGGGAGAGATAACCGCCGGCGACCGCACGCTGGGTTTTTCCATGATGGCCGGCTGCGGCTATGACGCCGTTATCATGAACGACGCGAAAGCCAACAAAAAACTGTTGGGGCCAATGGCGTATTTCAAAGCCGCGTTCTCAAATCCCAATCCGCAGATATCGCATTTCACCATAACCATCGACGGGAAAACCTACGAGCGCGATGGCGTGGGAGTGGTGTTGCTCAATTTCAGCAAGATACAGTTCGATATATCCATCGGGCTGAAAAATCTGCCGCGCGACGGCAAACTAGACCTGATGGTGCTCACAACCTCGACCGCTTGGAATCTGATTCCCGCCATCTTGGGTGCCGCCATTGACCCATCAGGTGGGCTGCTCAAACAAAGCGATGCTCTAGAATTTTTCCAAGGGTCGGAAATGAAGATTGTGGCAGATCCGCCTATGGGGGTTCAATATGACGGCGAGGCCATCAACTTGAAAACCCCCTTTGAGGCGCGCATTCTAACACATGCCACGAAGCTGATTGTAAACGACGAGTGCTTGGAGCAGTTCGCCGACGAATCCGACGATGACGAGTCCGCCGACGACGTAACTGCTGATTAGTTTTCGCTCTGCTGGTCTTGCGAATCACTGCGCGCATGCTTCGGCTGCACGACCGTGCCCTCAGGCTGCACGGTCGTATCATCTGACTTGGGGCTCACGTCTTCGAATTCCGCGTCCAGTTCGATGGGCGGGTACTCGAAAGCGGTATCGCCCGATGACATGGCATTTCTAAACGAATCGGCGGATTCACCATCCATCGGCATCATCACGTATACATTCTGCCCGATGAAGACCGGGGTAAAAGGATCCTTCGAATCTTTGGGATGAAGCCCCTGGTCAGTATGTTCTTTTGCGTTGTTCAAACGCTCCTGCATCTGTTCGCGCACGCGGTCGACCTCTTTGTCGGTCTCCTTTTCCCAGCGCTCGCGCCTCCACTCGGCCAAATTCTTGTTGAAGGCCATCTGAATAAGCTCCAGCACGAAAGCGAATGCCATGGCGAAGTAGACCATGAGCTTTTCTGCGTGCATTCCCAAAGCCTCAATACCTGAATTGATTCCCAGACCGTCAAGCACCAGCAAAATGCCGATGGCCACGATGAACGTGAGGGCAAGGATTTTCATTTCAGGATGTTTGTTGATGAAATCGGACACCTGGTCGATGAAAATCATCATAAGCAGAATGGCAATGACCACTGCCAGGACCATCACCAACAGATGCTCCGCCATGCCCACGGCCGTGATAACCGAATCGATGCTGAAAACAATATCCATGACCATGATGGTGCCAACAGCTTGTCCCAACGTGATCATATGGGCTTCTTTGTGCTCTTTTGACCCACTCGCAGCTTTTTGTTCGGTCAAATGAAGGACGTCACGCGTTTCAGTGATGCCTTTATATATCAGATAAGCGCCACCGCAAAACAGCACAAGATCACGCACCGAAAACCCATGCGAGAACGATCCCAAGTTTATGTTGAACAGGGGATTTGTCATATGCACTAAATACGAAGCAAAGCACAAGAACAAAATACGCATAATCATGGCGCCTGCCAGGCCCAATTTACGGCCGATATGCTGCTTGTCGTGTGGCAGGCGGTTCGTGATAATCGCAATAAAAACGATGTTGTCCACGCCTAGCACGATTTCCAAGAACAACAACGTAATCAGGCTGATCCAGGCTTCTGCTGTCAGGAAGATCGAAAAATCCAACATGAGTGATAACTCCTCGTATCGAGCGCCGGACATTAAAAAAGACTCCGGCGCAGGCTGTCACTGCACCATGAGTCTCGTTATCTCAGATACGCCAGGCAAAAGCCGCGATTGTTGACGCATCGCAACGGAATCATCCGCTGCCAACTACTCCCCCATAGGGTGAAAGGAATCCTAACATGAGGTGATAACCCGCGCAATGGTATACTATGCAAAGAACACAACCCATCAGGAGCTTCTATGGCAAACCACACAAAGGAAAACCCGTCCATCCTGCAGCAAACTGCATCGGGTCCCGTTCTGTATCCCAACGCCGAGGGCTTGAAGCGTCCGATGGATATGCCAAAGAAACTCAGTCCGATCATTATAGGCATTGCAGCTGCGGCTCTGGTGGTGGGCATTTTCCTCGCGATTTCCGTATCGAATTATTTCGCGTCGAGCGCAGAGCGCAGCGAAGCGTCCTTCGAACAGACTATCAATCGTGGCGTGACGCTTGACCTGCCCATACTGCCGCAGTTTGTAGGAATGGATAATGCATCGATTACGGCGACTCTGAAAGCCGCGGGCTACAGCATCATAGACATCAATTCCATAACCGGCGAGACGAGTGCAACCGATTTGAACTTGGTGAAACTGCCAAGCGACGTGTCGGCAGCCGACGCGGCCATCGTCTATTCGGGGGGAATCTCGAATTTGACCCCCACGCAGGCAGCTACGTACCTCAGCGGTTCATGGCGCTTGAATGTAACGGGTGGTGAATACCTCGACATGCGTATAAAGTATGCCGACTTTACTTCAGGTGACATAAATACTGCCATCCAATCAGCCATGGTGACCGAAGGCTATTCCGCATCCACACTTGGCACGTCTGGAGTGGACGCTTCGGGCAACACCTACCAAAACGGCACGATTGCTATCGGCGGGGTCACATACAACTGGTCTGTTTCAGCTTGTGCGCTCTCGGACGTTTATTCGATATCCGGCCTTCCCAGTGATTCCTACTACGTGGGAATCCGCCTGTATCAAGGCGGACTGTAAGCTTAAAAGCAAACGCAATAATGCCCTGCCCAGGTGTTTCACCGAGGCAGGGCATTTCATATCAGCAGGGCATTTCACCTGGGCTGGGCGTTTCATCGTGGTAGCGCCCAGCCTTCATTTACCAGCTGTCATTATCAGCGACGACGAGCGCGCTTCTGGTTGATTCGCGCACGCACGAGAAGCGAAGCTGCAAGACCAAAGACGATGATAAGGAAGGCGATTGCGGGCAAGCTCGAATCAGATGTGCTGGGAGCAGCCGCGCCTGATGCATCGCGACCGGAGGCAGACCCGCCGGATGCGCTCGATCCGGTTGCAGAGGATCCCCCATCGGCCTTGTCGGTGTTGCCACCTTGGTCGTTTGCGCTCCACACGGCGTAAAGCGTGATTGTGTCTTCATCTACAACCGAAAGGTCTTGCACGCTCGCGGCATCCTCATACGTTGCCTTTTGCGCCCCCTGATCGGTGGACCACCCAAGGAACGTGTATCCCGATCTGGCTATTTCTGCTGCCTTGTTGAGCTTTGCAGGCGTGCCGTAAGTCATCGTCTGCTGGGACGGAGCACCTGTGCCGCCATTGGCATCGAATTTCACTGTGTAGGTGTTCGCGGCGAAATGGGCTGTGAACGTGGTATCCACATAGATACCGGACGCCTTGGCCACTGCCGTAATCGCATCAGACGTGAGCGTGGACATCGAACCGGCAGAACCGGTACCCGAGGCATTAGAGTAGGTCCAACCGCTAACATGATAACCCGTGTTTGCCGTAGCACCTACTGATAGAGGCTCACCGTTAACGGCACCGAATGAATCTGATTCCATATCAACATCGCCCGCACCATCGGCTACATAAGACATGGTGACCCAGTTCTCGCGCCATTGCGCATACAGCTTCACCTCGCCATTTTGTTCGGTGGTGAGGTTCGACACCTTCTGGGCGTTTTCATACGAATCTCCGTCGCCGTCAGATCTTGTGTTCCAGCCGACAAACGAGTAGCCCGCGCGGGTATAGGAATTCGCCGTAAGCGCTACCGCATCAGCATCGTATGTGAAAGCCTCGTCGAGCATCGCGTCTCCCACGCCTCCATTGGCGTCAAATTTCACCGTATAGGCATTGGCGGCAACATGCGCCGTGAATGCGCAGGGGACGTAATAGAGGCTCTTGCCGGATGTGACGGAGCAGCAGGCGGCGGCTTGGTCGGACGTAAGGACGGCAGCATTGCCCGCAGAACCCGTTTTGCCCTGCACGGTCGTGTAAGTCCAGGCGTTGCCCTCGCTCGCATCAAAGTGATATCCGGGCTCGGGTGAGACCGTAGAACCCGATGGAGGCGTCACGGACGTGCCGCCAACCGACTCGGCTGCTGGATTGCAGGCACCATGCACAGCGCCGTCCGCGCTTGCTGCCACCGAATAGGATACAGCGGCCTCGGGAAGCGCGAACCATACCGCATGCAGCGTGACGATGGGCAGTTCGGACGCAGCGGGATCGCCGGTTGTAAGATCGTTAACCTGGGCCCCATCGGCGATGTAGCGAGATGAATCCCCTACTTTCCAACCAGCGAAGACATAGCCTTTGCAGGTGAGCGTATTCGCGGTGAGCGGCTTTGCCGTGCCGTAGACGAAGCCCGTCTCGTCGCTCATCGAGCCTTCCACAGTAGCACCTGAAGGCGCATTCGCATTGAAGCGAACCGTGTAGGGGTTGCCCTTAAAATGCGCCACATAGGCAGTATTGGCCGTAGCCGTACCGGGCTTGATTGCGGCATCTGCTGAGACTAGGGTCTCAGAGCCCGAGAGCGTCCAGTTCATGAAATGGTAGCCAGGATTCGCCTTAGCCGTGGAACCCTTAAAGCTGCTACCCGACGGCAGCGACTCAGAGACAGGCGACACCGTGCCATGGGATGCATCGTCGGGTGCATAGGTAAGTGTGACCTTCTCGTTCGTCGTCCACACGGCATAGAGCGTGAGCGTATCTTTGTCCCCGCCAGCCAGATTCAGTACGCTCTGTTCGTCGGCGTAGTCAACCGTCGTTGCACCCTTCACCCTCGACCAACCCGTAAAAGTGCGACCAGCATATGAAAAGCCGTTCGCGGTGAGCTTTGCGGAAGTGCCGTAAGTCATGCCGAGCGATTCCATGGAACCAGTGCCGCCGTTTCCATCGAAGGACACCGTGTAGGTGTTCGCGGCGAAGTGGGCCACCAAGGCCACACTGTTGTAGAGGCCATGGGCGCGAGCTACTTTGTCCACGGTCTCGCTGGTAATCTCTGCGGTCGTTGAGACAGGCGTCGTTGACTCGGAACCATAGATTGTCCAACCGGCCGTCGTGTCGAAGTGATAGCCAGTCGCAGGTTTTGCCGTTGACCCCTTGGCACTAAGCGGCGCTGCACCGGCGGCAACGGTTTCCTTGACAGGGTCACACGAGCCCATAGCGGAATCAGCCGAGTTGTACGAGATCAGCGCATCGGAGAGTTTCACCCACACGGCATAGAGGGTAACCGTCGCGTCGTCTTTATCGGTAAGATTTTGGACCTGTTGGCCATCGGCGTAGGTAGACTTGGTAGCATTCTTGTCGGTAGACCAACCCAGAAATGTGTAGCCTAGCCTTTTCATTTCAGTTGCTTTATTAAGCTCGGCTGATTTGCCGTAGGTCATATCCTGATCTTTGGGAGCATTCGAACCATCGTTGGCATCGAACTTGACCGTGTAGGTATGCGCTCTGAAATTGGCGACATATGACTTGTCCGCTGTGGGTATGCCAGGCTCGAGCTTCTCGTTGGCACTGACCACGGTATCGCCCGATGTCCAGTTCACAAAGGTATAACCTGTGGCAGCGGTGGCAGTAGAACCTTCAGCTGTCTGCTCAGCATCAACCACTTCACGTTGAAGCGAGAGCGACCCGTGGTCTTCACTGTCGGGTTTATACGTAAGCGTAAAGCGGACGATTACTTTGGCCTTTACCGTGACGACAAGACAGACGTCAACAAGGCTATCATCTGTCGTCGTAACGTATTCGGGCAAAACCACTTTGCCACCGATAACGATCGTCTGCTCTTCGGCAATGGTAGGATCATAATCGACGCTGCTCAAGTCCCATGCGACATTTGCTGAAGTCGGTCCTGCAGGATTAGTCGTGATTGCAACCGTAGATGGCAAGGGTATGTCTTTAAGTGCGACCCCATTTTCCTGATCGTCGAGGTCTGCGGGCTGCGTGACGCTCGTCAGGTTGTAAGATATGGCATCCACGGTGAACTTTTCGGTCACATCAAGTGAGACTTTGTTGCCGTTTTCGACACCTTCCGGCAGCGTGATGGTGCCGTGAGCTGTGCAAGTCTGCTCGTCGAGATTCTCAGGATTATAGCCATCAATACTGTTCCACGTGACAGATGCCGTGCCTGCACCGGCTTCTGTCACAATCGCCGCCGTTGATGAGAGCTTGCCCGACAAGATATCGTCAGCGCTTGTGCCATGCGCGATGCCCTCTACAGCGGGCGGGTCGCTCACGCTTACCAAATTCGGATTATCGGTGACAGGAAACACAAGTGTGAGCACGGGGTTGCCCTTGGCATCTTTTGAAAGGGCTTCCGAGGATACAGCTGCACCATTCACTGTTATCTGAGCGTTGTCTGACAAAGCGAACTTGGACTTGAGTTTATCCAAGGCCGCATCTGTCAGCTGAACTTTCGCAGTGTAGACGGTCGCATAGTCGACCGTAGTATCCGCTGGAGACCAAGTGAGCGATACGTTTTCGCTTGGAATCGTATGCTCGTCGGTAATGGTAACTTTGCAGCTGTCGATGCTCGTCGAGAGCGCATCGCCTGCTTGAGGGGCGGTAAAGACCAGGTCTATATTTTTCACGACAGGAATGTAGTTGGCCGTCAGTTCGACGTTTGAATCTGGCATCGTAAATGCAATCGCTAGATCAGAGGCATTCGCATCCGTGATGTACGTGTCGTCAACCTTCCAACCTACGAAGGTCTCGTCCGCAACGCTCGGCGCAGGCAAGCTCACGGCGCTGCCCGCCGCATACTCATAGGTGCGCTTTTCCGATTCCATGACTGATCCCGCATATGTATCATTGCAGTTCACTGTGATGGTGTGGGTTGCGGGAGGATCGGTGACCTGGAAGGTCTGCACAACCGTCACGCTGCCATCGGCGTTTGTCGCAACCTGGGCGGGCTGCTGCTGGCCGTTTACGGTAACGTTCACTTTCGAGGCAAAGAGAAACTCGGAAGGTAAGCCCGGATCTGCTGTTGTGAAGTGCTGCGAGGGAGTGGGGAAAAACGTCATGCTGGCAGTATAGGCGGTCTTTCCGCCACTTGACTCTCCCTTTGTCCAGGTGATGGGCACCGGTATTCCATTGGGGTATTCGTCATACATGCTGGAAGGATCTTTCACCCAGCCACTGCTGTGGTAGCCATAATAGCCCAAACAATGCCACTGAGCCGTGGAAGGAAGAGTGGTCTTGCCAGTGTCGAACGTCGAGGTGTCGATCGAGAGCCACATCTTGTTGATTTTAATGCGGTATTCCGCCTTCACGGTTACTTCGGCTTTGGGCATGGTGAACGTCGCATAAGGATTGGTTGCCTGATCCCCAAGAACCTCTGGGGCATCCTTCCACGTTTCGGTCGCCTTATCCCATACCTTTGCGGTCCATTTGACGAAATAGGTTCCATCGGGTGACTTGGGGTCGAGTGTTACTTTTTCAGCAATCTTGAGTTTCGTTTCGGTTACCTGATAGTGTTGCAAAGAGGCATCTGTCGCGACACTCACATACAGCTTGGTCTTCCCTAAATTGTAGGTAAATGTGGCCGTATCACTTTTCTTGCCGTAAGCCATAACATAGGCCTCAACCGTATAGGTCGTGTCCAAAGAACCGTACATGGTCAGCGGAATGGAGCCGCTGTAGAGCTTCCATTCACTTTGATTGTCATAACCATATGCTTGCTTATGAACCCGGTAGTAGATGGCTCCGCCCGCATTCGAACTGCTGAGTTCCAACGGGGTGTCGCCGGTGATAGAGCCATCGGCAAGATTCGCCGTAGGTTTTTTCACAGTCACACTGGAAGTATCGACGTCGATGGGCGTGGTGTCTTTTGTGTAAAAGTCGTCGTAGCTGCGCAACCACGAAAGGTACACTTCAGGGCAATGCCCCAAAGCGATGGTACCCGAATTGTACAGCAGCGTGCCTATATAGACTTGGGTTTCCGTGCTACCTGAGCTGAGGTCCACATCATAGTTGCGGTCTTGGCAGACAAGAGTGAACAGGAAATCCCCTAAAACGGGCCAATCCTTCGCGAGCGTCTGCTTTTCAGTTGCCGTCAGATAATCTCCCACGCAGGGAGAATACCCATTTGAATTCATGAGAAGACCCCAGAACTCATTCAGATAGTCCTTTTTACTCGCGTCCGTAGCACTGTTCCAATGAAGTACGACATCATTGTAGATTGCCAGCTCATCGTACCATTTAAGGTTGCCGGTTACACCGCCCATGGCGCTCTCGAGGCCAGCGAGATCAGTGGGAGATTTGGATTTCAACATGCCCGCAACATCGCGAAGCGCATCTTGTAGTGACATGCCATTGGTGGAAAGAGCGCTTACTTTTGTCGCATAGTTGTAGCGATACAGGCTCGCGTCAGTCCCCAATGCCCATGTCTGCAGTTTTTCCATGAAACTGGATTCAAAATTCTCGGCTGAATTCAGATTGCCCGCATCTTTCGAATAGGAGGCAACATTGACTTCCGTGGTCGTAGCCGAAAGTCCGATGCCGCTTTTGAAGATATTGAGGGTCGCTGCATGGTAATAGTCCTCAAACGTGATGGTGCGATTCACGGCTGTAAGTTGAGCGAGCATCAGGGCGCGCTGGTTTAGATAAGCGCTTGACGTGTAGTCCACGCTCAGCTGTGTATTGTCACATTGGTTGGTATCTGTCGTAGATGATGAGTCCACAACGGCACCAGCAGTGCCACCGGGCATGTAGTGGTCGACACCGTAGCGTTTGAATCCCATCTGGCTCATAGCCACCAGTGGCACCAGGTCAGACTTGTTGATTATGTTGTGTATGCAGTTGTACTTTGCGCCGTAATACTCTTTCGACTTCAGGCCGCCCTGCGGCGCAGCGGTGCAGTATCCATACACCTGATTTCCAGAATATACCGCGCTGCTATCATCATAGATAGGGATGCCGTCGACCAGCCGTTTGGAAGTAAGATTTGCTGTAGCTCCAGCGCGGGAAAAGCCGACTACCCAGAACTTCACCTTCCCCTTCTTGGCTGCTTCCAACAGAGCAGGGTCGTTCTTGATGTAGCTGACGACATCGGCGGTAACCTGATCCGCAGCGTTCGCGAAACCCTCTTCTTCACCATTCTCGCCCACGGTCACGTTGCTTGCCCATTCGCTTTCATACCCTGCGCCGCGAATGGCGATGGGCACCAAAACATAGTCATTCCCATCCACCTTTATATTCTTCTGGGAAATAGCGACCCCGATGGTGTCGGTGCCGGGCTTCTGGGTGTAGGTTTCCTTGATGTAGGTTTTGGAATCATTGCAGCCGATATCGCTGAACAGCTGTTTGACATGGGAGAACTTGTTGGAGTAATCAGATGTGCTGCTGCCGGCGTTCGCGCCGAAAGCGCTCATGGCCAGATTGAGCGACATAGTGGCCAGATGGTTGTCATACACACTTGGGTCTTTTGAGAAGAACCCGTCGGAATAATAGAAGACGGAATCAAGGTCGTCAGTGTTGTTGACGTTTGAAGCATACGTGAAAGTGCCCTTTATCAGATCGCTGCCCTCGTAAGTGCCCACCTTGGAAGTACCTGGTGTGACTGTCGTCGGGCTGACCGGGGCAGGGGCAGTGCCCTTCTCCCACAGCAGCTCCCTGCTGCCACCTTGTGCTGCAGGTACCCAGTTTATATACCTATTCGCCACATTTGAAAAGAAAACCGATGCCGTATAAGTGCCCGACTTGCTGAGTGCACGGCCAGAATCACGGGTTGTGTAGATGCCTATTTTGGACGTATAGTCGGGCATGGAAGTTATGAGGGCATGGGCACCGGTGTCCCCTAAATGCAGGTCGTTTGCATGACTGTCGCTCGTTGCGGTATTCTCGCTAATCACCATAGTGCCTGATAGCGAGATATCGTCAACCGAAGACACATAGACGCCGCCGCCGTAATCTTCGGAAGCATGGTTGCCCTTGATGGTGCAATCTCCTAGACCGTTGTTGTTGCCATTGTCGTAGACCCCACCACCTTGCACGGCTGTATTTCCATTGATGGTGCAGCCCATAAGCGTTGCGGTTCCTCCGGCGTCAATATAGGCACCGCCGCCGTTTCCCTTAGCGGTGTTGTTCGAAATCTTCATACCGGTGACATTGGTTACCTTGTGGTTGATGTAGATGCCACCGCCGTCTTTGCCGCAAGAATTATTCGTGACCGATCCGCCTGCAAGCTCCAAACTGCTCGCATCGGTATAGATGCCGCCACCATGTCTTTTTGCAGTATTGTGGTCTATCGACGAAGCCGCATCCAACGTGATGCTGGAATAGCTTTTATTCGCATACAAGCCTCCCCCATCGATGTCGGCGTAGTTGTAGGAAATGGTGCTGCCTACAAGCTTGAGCGTGGTGTGCTCGCCGTCCATTTCAATGGCCCCGCCGTAGCCGCCCCCTGATACGGCCCAGAAATCATCGCTCATATTGCCGCAGAGGGTAACCTGCGAAAGGTTCACCTTCGATGCAGCTTTCATATGGATTGCGCCTGCACCGTTGCAGCTGTAGCCGCCAGCGATTACGCCGCCGGAAACATTGGTTTGGCTGGCGCTGGGATCCGCATACCAGACACCGTTGCTCAAACGACCGTTGTGCACTATGGAGGTATCACCACCATTGACGTTGAGGGTGGCCGAATCGCTTACGTAGATGACCTCACCGTCTTTTTTGCTGGCAGATGAATCATCGCTTGCCAGATGACGGTTTATCATGTGACCGTTGAGGTTGAGCGTGATCTCCACACCTTCCGGCACTTTAAGGGCCTGGGTTGTGTTCCAATCGGCAAGCAGATTGATGGTGCCACCTTTTTCAGCGACTACGTATGACCAAGCCTCCGAATAGGTTGAAAATGTCTTACCGCCTACAGCCGCGACATCACCGGTTTTCGCGTGGGCTATCGCAGGAAAAGCCATCGCCAATAAAAGCATCATGACGGATACGATGAAAAAACGATTGATAGTGCGCCTCTTCATGAGTTCCCCTCACATACATTGCCACATAAGCTTTGTCCCACAATCATGTGAACAACCCGCTCAATACCAATCGGCAGAGCACGGAAGCCACTGCCGGAAAATGGATTTGCACATGCCGGCTCATCCCATCAGAGCGCATGCCGTAAATCATGGTTTTTCACACAGATTTTATTCTACTCCAATATAGGATTATTCTATTGTTAAATTTCTTGTCTCAGCAGTTCAATGAGCTATTTGATTAACATAGAATGCAGTCGAAATTCGCGGCTCATTGAAATGTAGTGCGGTTGCAGTATAGTCAATCGCTTAGCCCGACGCTCAGAATGGAGCTAGAACAAAAAAACAGGCCAACCGAATTTATCGATTGGCCTGCATCATCCCTACTCGCAGATTCGCTCCTAACGCGGTCGAGCGCGCCTGCAACGTGCAGCCGCATATGCTAGAAGCGATATGGCTAGCCCGATGACAAGCAAGAGCGTCTGCAACTCGAACGCAGTTGAATCGGATGTGTTGGGAGCAGCAGAAGCCGAAACGGATCCGCCGGAAGTGCCTTGACCGGATACCGAACTGCCAGAGGATCCCGCGCTAGAAGAAGAACCGCCCTTTCCTGAATCGCCAGCGCTGTCACCCGTGGCATCCTTGTTCCACACGGCATGCAGGGTGACGATGTCGCCGTCAACGGTCGTGAGGTCTTTCACACGCGCGCCATCCGCGTAAGTCGCCGCTGTAGCTGCGGGGTCTATTGACCAGCCGATGAACGTATATCCAGCGTATGCCATACCTACAGCCTTCGTCAAAGCGGTTTCCGCACCGTAAGCCATCGTCTGATCGGACGGTGCGCCCACACCGCCATTGGCATCGAACTTCACCGTATATGTATTCGCGGCAAAATGCGCCGTAAATTTTGTGTCCACATAGATGCCGGTCGCTTTAGCCGCAGCCGCGATGTCGGCGACGGAAAGCATGGCAGCAGAACCAGCGGAACCACTGCCGTTGGCGTTTGCATAAGTCCAGTTGGTAAAGTGGTATCCCGCATCTGCCTGGGCTGTGACAGGCAGAGGTTCGCCGGTAGCGGCACCGATTGTATCTGTTTCCACGTCAACCGTACCAGCGTCGTCTGCTAAATAGGACATCGTGGCGCTCTTCTCGCTCCACTGCGCGAACAGCTTTACTTCGCCGCCTTGGTCGGCGGTAAGGTTTTCGACCTCTTCACCGTCTTTGTAGGTTGTCCCGGATCCGTCGGCATTCGTGCTCCAACCTGTGAAGGAATATCCCGCGCACGTGAACCCGTTGGAAGTGAGCGGCGCCTTCGTATCGTAAGTCATACCCGCCTGATTCGTGGACCCTGCGACAATAGAACCCATAGGCGCGTTTCCCATGAAGGATACCGTGTATGTGTTGGCGGCCATATGCGCTGTGAATGCGCAGGGGATGTAGTACGAGCTCGCACCCGTGCCGACGATGCAACAGGCGGCAGCGTCATCCGATGTGAGCGTTGCAGAAACGCCCGACGACTGGGATACCGTCCCCTCCGTGCCCTGAACGGTCTTGTAAGTCCAGCCGTTGCCTTCGCTCGCATCGAAGTGGTAGCCCATGTTGGGCACTGCCGTGGAACCCGATGGAGGCTTCACGGACGTGCCGCCGACCGACTCGGCTGCTGGGTTGCAGGAACCATGCACAGCGCCGTCCGCGCTTGCTGCAACCGAATAGGAAACAGCGGCCTCGGGAAGCGCGAACCATACCGCATGCAGCGTGACGATGGGCGGTTTGGCCGCAGCGGGATTGCCGGTTGTAAGATCGTTAACCTGGGCCGCATCGGCGATGTAGCGGGATGAATCCCCCACTTTCCAACCAGCGAAGACGTAGCCTTTGCAGGTGAGCGTATTCGCGGTGAGCGGCTTTGCCGTGCCGTAGACGAAGCCCGTCTCGTCGCTCATCGAGCCTTCCACAGTAGCACCGGAAGGCGCGTTCGCATCGAAGCGAACCGTGTAGGGGTTGCCCTTAAAATGCGCCACATAGGCAGTATTGGCCGTGGCCGTACCGGGATTGAGCGCGGCATCTGCTGAGACTAGGGTCTCAGAGCCCGAGAGCGTCCAGTTCACGAAGTGATAGCCGGGGTTTGCCGTGGCCGTGGAGCCCGTAAAGCTGCTACCCGACGGCAGCGACTCAGAGACAGGCGACACCGTGCCATGGGATGCATCGTCGGGCGCATAGGTAAGCGTGACGTTCTCGTTCGTCGTCCACACGGCATAGAGCGTGACTGCATCACCATTCTTGTCTTTGCCAGCCAAGTTCAAGACGCTCTGAGCGTCAGTATAAATCGCGCTAACGGCGTTTTTGTCCGTGGACCAGCCTGCAAAAGTATGCCCCTCGCAGGTGAAGCGGTTTGCGGTGAGCTTCGCAGACGCGCCATAGGTCATGTCAATCGGATCTATGGAACCGACAACCGCAGCGCCCGCAGGTGCATTTCCATCGAAGGATACCGTGTAAGTGTTCGCGGCGAAGTGGGCCACCAAGGCTACACTGGTGTAGAGACCGTGAGCACGAGCTGCTTTGTCCACTTCCTCGCCGGTAATCGTTGCTTTCGTTGAGACAGGCGTCGTAGACTTGGAACCGTAAAGCGTCCAGCCAACCGACGCATCAAAGTGGTAGCCTTCTGCCGCTTGCGCAGTGGAGCCCTTTGCCGTGCCCGCAACTGCTCCTGCTGCAACCCTTTCCAAGGCTAGGCTACACGAGCCCATAGCGGAATCAGCCGAATTGTACGAGATCAGCGCATCGGAGAGTTTCACCCACACGGCATAGAGAATGACGGTGTCGCCGTTCACAGCGGAAAGACTCGTCACCGACTGGCCGTCAGCATAATCGGCCTTGGTAGCCGTCTGCGATTTCGACCAACCCAAGAATGTGTATCCATTGCGAGTGAAGGCGTTGGCAGTGAGGTTCTTCGGTGCGCCATAGGAAAAGCCCGTCTCGTCGACGGTCTGCGGGGTTGCGCTGCCATCATTGGCGTTGAACTTGACCGTGTACGCATTCGCTTTGAAATTGGCGATGTATGATTTGCTTTCCTCGGGCGTGCCCGGCTGCAGATTTGCATCAGTACCAACCTCAGTATCGCCTGATGTCCAATTCGCGAACGTGTAACCTTCCGCAGCCTTGGCAGTGGCACCCGTAGCTTTTTCGCCGCTTGCCACCATTTCATAAGCAGGAGTCACCGACCCATGGGCGTCGCTATCAGGTGCATAAGAAAGCTTGAACGGAGGCGTATCGACAAGAACCGCCGACGTGACAGTGGCCTTCAAGGTGTCGCCATCTGCCGCGACAACCACCGTTACGTAATTCGCAGACGTGTCGCATTTCCACTTCTCGGGTGTGGCTGATGTTTGTTTGACTGCGTAGACGAAGGTGCCTGCTTGCGTAAGGGTCAGGCGCCCGAACCCAACTGCTTGCGTTCCTTTTCCCGAAACCGTCACCGAACTCGATGTTTGCTCAGGCACAGGAGCGCTATCGATAGGCTCTATCGTGAAGGTGAAGCCTGTTTGAGCGTAAACGCTACCCGTCACCTTTTGCTTGAGCAAGGCATATGCATCTGTCGCAGTATCGATTGTAATCGGCTGGTACACCTTGGCCTTCACCTTGAAGACAAGGTTCACCTTGGTCATGCTCTCGTCTGTCGCCAGCACATGCTCAGGCAATGTGAGCGACCCGCTTATGACGACCGTTTGCTCCGCTGTGCTGCTTGGATCATAGGAGACGTTGTTCAGGTTCCACACGACGCCTGCCGAAGCAGGACCTCCGGCATCAGTAGAAATCGAGATGGTTTTCGGAAGCTCAATCGCATCAAGTGAGATGCCGTTGCTCTGATCGGCAACGGTCGGCTGTGTGACCCCCAGAAGATTGTAGCTCTTGGCTTCAACCGTGAACTGGCACGTGACCTCCAACGAGAGGCCCTTGGTATTGCCCAAGCCTTCGGGCAACGTGATGGTTCCAGTGGCCATACCGGTTTGCTGGTCTGTGCTCGCTGGATCATAGCCTTTAACTTTTGCAGAATCCCAAGTGACAACGGCAGCCGAAGCGCCCGTATCGGTAGTGATGCTTACCGCCGAGGGCAGCTTTGCCGACAAGATGCTATCTATGCTCGTCCCGTTTTCGATGCCGCCCACTGCGGCAAGACTCCCCACGCTCACCAGGTTGGGGTCAGATGTGGACGGGAACGCATACGCAAGAACAAGGTTGCCATCCCCGTCAGTCGATATGGAATCGGACGAAACAGCAACACCATTCATGGTCACCTTCGCGTTATCGGCGAGCACGAACTTCGAGCCCAATGTCTTTTTTCCTTCATTGGAAAGCCCGATTGTCGCGACATAAGTCGTAGAGTAAGCAGCAGTTTTATCGGCAGGCGTCCAGTCGAGCGAAAAGTATTTCGAATCGAGCTGATACGTGTTGGTGATTTTGACGCTGCATCCGGTTATGCCGGTCGTAAGCGCCGTCCCCGCAACAGGTGCCGCAACGGAAAGGTCCAGCTCGTTGACGACGGGAATGTAGTTGGCCGTAAGCTCGATGTCCGAAGCGGGCATCGTGAAATCGATGGTGGTATCCGATGCGTTATTGCTAGTGACGTAGGGGTCGCACTCCGTCCAACCGACGAAAACCTCATCCTGTACCGAAGGGGCAGGCAGGCTCACCTTACTGTCGCTTGCATATTCGAAATTGCGCGCCTCCGTATCCATATACTTCTGAGCGTACTCGTCATAGCAGTTCACCGTTACGCGCTGCGAGGTCGGTGGGTTCTTCACCTGATACGTCTTGGAGATGGTCACGCTCCCATCCGAATTCGCACTGATTGCAGCTTCGCTCTTGCCATTCAGCGTGATCGCGATCCCACTTGACTTGAAAGCGAAAATAGTGGGAAGAGAATCCGTATCGGTTTTCGTGAAGTGCTGCGAGGGATCGGGGAAGAACGTCATGCTCGCGGTGTAGAACGTCTTATCATCGGCAACGGCGCCCTTTGTCCAAGTGATGGGGAGCAACTTGCCATTGCTGTACTCGTAATCTACAGAGGCGGCGTCGTCGGGCCAGCCGACGCTGCGATACCAAATCGCCCCCTTGCAGGCCCACTCGGCCGTTGCGGGGAGCACGGCAGAACCCGTATCGAACGTCGACGTATCAAGGGAAATCGAGATACTGCCTATTTTGGAGCCATAGTGAGCCGTTACCTCAACCTCACCCTTGATCATAGTGAAGGTCGCGTAAGGGTTGCTTGCCTGGTCGCCGAGAATCTCCTGCGTCTTGTCAACCCACTTTTTGGTCGCATCATCTAATACCCTGACAGTCCAACCAGTGAAGATGGCATCAGTTGGCGTCTTCGGGTCGAGTGTCACAGTGTCGCCAATCAGCGGCTTACTGTCTGTGTAGGCTGTTTTGGTAATATCCCCGTTCGAAGCGACACCTATATGCAATATACCTTTCCCGATCTTGTAGGTGTAGGTGACCGTGTCGCTTTTTACGCCATATTCCATTGCATAGGCTTCGACCGTGTAGGTTGTTTCAAGTGAGCCATATATGCTCAGCGGAATGGAGCCGCTGTAGAGTTTCCAGTCACCCTGGTCGTCATGGCCTTCTGCTTGCATGCGCACCCTATAGTAGATTGCACCGCCCGCATTCGAGCTGCTCAACACAAGCGGGTCCTTGCCGGTTATGTAGCCCGAATTAAGATTTGCCGTGGGAGAGGCAACAGTCACTTCCGAGGTGTTCACATCAACGGCCGTGGTATCGCTGCTGTAGAAGGTGTCGTAGCTGCGAAGCCAGGCGAGGTTCACTTCGGGGTAGTGCCCCTGCATGATGCTCGTCGCGTTGTAGGCCAGCGTGCCGATAAGCATCTGCCCTTCGGTAAGACCGTATTTCGCACTATATTCGATGTTGTAGTCGTAATCATAATCCTTTGAAACAAGGGTAAACAGGAAATCCCCTAATACCGGCCAGTCCTTGGCGAGCGTCTGCTTTTCCTGATACGTCAGGTAGTCGCCCACGCAGGCAGAATAGCCGTTCGGTTCCATAAGATAAGACCAGAAACTATCAAGGTATTCCTCTTTTTTCGACGTGGAAAGATCGTCCCAGCCCCTTATGACGTTCCAATAAAGATCCAGGGCCTCCCCCGTGCCTATATTGCCGGTTATGCCGCTCGCAGCTGCCTCGATGCCTGCGATTTCCGTTGGAGATTTCGAATAGACCAAGGCTACGATGTGCTGAAGGGCGGTCTGAAGAGATTCGTCAGCCCCGCCGATGCTGTTCGCCGTATCCGCATAGCTTATGCGATAGAAGTTCTCGCCAGGCTTGATCACCGCAAGAGGCCCGAAAGACCAGAACTGCAGCATCCTCATGAAAGTGGATTCGTATTCTTCGGCAGAGGCAATGCTGTTCCCCGATAATGCACCAGTTCCCTTGGCAGACAACGGCACAATCATGTCCGTGAGCCCGGTGCCACCGCCCACATAGTTTATGGTTGCCGTATGGTAATAGTCATCGAACGTGAACGTCTGGTTTATGGCTGCGAGCTGTTTGAGCATCAAGGACCGCTGCTGCATGTATTGCGAGGAATGGTAGTTCACCGCTATCGATGTATTGTCACAGCGGTTGTTGTCGGTATCTGATATCGATTCCGAAATGCCTTCGACATCGCCGCCGGGCATGTAGTGATCGACTCCGTAGCGCTTGAAACCCATCTGGCTCATGGCGACCAAGGGCACCAAGTCGGACTTGTTTATAAGGTTGTGGATGCAATTATAGGTGGCAGAACCGCCTGCTTCGGCCGAAGCCACGCCGCCCTGCGGTGCCTCGAAATCGTAGCCGTACACCTGGTTTGTTTTCACGACGCTTTCGGTTCCGTCGCTAAGCTGCAGGCCATCGATCAGCCGCTTTGAAGTAAGATTCGCAGTCGCCCCTGCACGCGAATACCCGACCACCCAAAACTTCACCTTGCCCGCCTTCGCCTTCGCAAGCAGGTCGGGGTCGTCTTTGATGTAGCTTTCAACCTGAGAAAAGACCTGTTCGGCCGCAGAGGCGAATCCAGCTTCCTCGCCGCTTGCCGGGTCGGTGCCGTCGCCTACGGTGACGTTGCTCGCCCATTCGCTTTCGTAGCCGGCGCCCCTGACGGCAATAGGCACTAACGTGTATTCCGTATCGTTTACCTTGATTTCCTTCTGGGCAATCGCGACGCCGATGGTATCGGTGCCGGGCTTTTGGGTATAAGTAGTGCTGATATAGGTCTTCGAATCATCGCAGCCTATGTCGCAAAGCAGCTGCTTCACATGGGCGAACTTGTTCGAGTAGTCGCCCGTGTCGTTTCCGGCGTTTGTGGCGAACGCGCTCATGGCGAGGTTCATCGACATTGTGGCCAGATGCGAGTCGTACTCCGTCGGATCTTTGGCGAAAAAGCCGTCGGAGTAATAGAATACCGAATCCAAATCATCGATGCTGTTCACAACCGAGGCATAGGAAAACGTGCCTTTAAGGAGAGCGCTTCCGTTGTAGGTCTCTTTCGTGACAGTAGCGCCGGGAGATACCTCTTTCGTGGAAGGCGATACGGGCGCGGTGCCCTTCACCCAGATCAGCTTCCTGTTGCCGTCGCTTGCCTTGTCGATCCAATCCACATACCAGCCGCTTTTGTCGCTGAAAAACGATGACGCCGTATAGGCCCCTTCAAGACTAAGAGCATCCCCGCTGTCGAGGTCGGTGACATAAATCCCTATGCTGGAACGATAATCGGGCATGGAACTGATATAGGCCTGCGTGACTTTTGAGCCCAGATGCAGGTCGCTTGCATGCTTGTCACTCGTCGCGGTGTTGTTCTTGATTATCATGATGCCTGAAAGCCCGATATCGTCGATTGAAGATACGTACACGCCGCCGCCGTAGTTCTCGGAAGCATGGTTTTCCGTAATCGTGCAATCACCTAGGCTGTTGCCATCACCGTTATCGTATACGCCGCCGCCCTGCTTTGCAGTGTTGCCACTGACCGTGCAGTTGTTAAGGGACACGCTGCCGCCCGCATCGATGAAGACGCCGCCGCCGTAGTTCTCGGATGTGTTGCCGGAAAGCGTCATGTCCTCGATAGATGTGGTTTCACCTGCAACGTAAATGCCGCCGCCATTTTTGCCAGTATTGCCGGAAACCGTTCCTCCGGTGATATCGACGTTCTCGCCGCTGGAAAATATTCCGCCGCCATTACCCGACGTCGTGTTTTTCTCTACCGAAGAGTCGCTGTCCAGCCTGACCGTGCAACGATTGGAGGCGATGTAGATGCCGCCGCCAGCTTGGCTGGCGCGGTTGTATTCGATTCGGGTGTTCACAAGGTTCAGCTTGCTTTTCTCGCCCCCGATGTTTATGGCACCACCGCGCCCGCTGTTGCTAAGGTACGGAGTCAGGGCACTCATGTTCCCGCAAAGCGTGACATTGTTGAGGTTGACCGTTGCCGAGGCCTTCATCTGAATGCCGCCGGATGCGTCTGCGTCGTAGCCCCCCGCAATAGCGCCGCCTTTTATACTCGTCTGGCCATCGGCATCCGCATACCAGATGCCGTTGCTCAAAATTCGGCCGTTATGAACGGTTGAATCGTCGCCGCCGTTCACGTTGAGCGTGCCAGAATCTTCCACGCAAAAGACCTCACCGGTTATGCTGCTATCAACATTGTCGCTATTTGCCAGATGGCGATTGATGATGTGCCCGTTCAAATTGACCGTGATCTCCACGCCCTCCGGCACCACCAGATGGGCGGTCGTGTCCCAGTCGGAAAGAGCTTCGATGGTCCTGCCACCGTTTATAGCCGCATATGCCCACGCCTCGGCATATGTGTTAAAGGTTTTGCCATCCACAGACGCAGCAGCAGTATTGGCCAGTGCTGCTTGAGGAAAACCTATCGCGAGCACGGCCATTGCGGCAAGTGTTACGAGAAAAAGATTGAGCCTGGATGCCTTCATGGGTCTACGCTTCATAGGTTTCCCCTCACATATATGGTTACACGAGCAAATAATCAACCTGTTCGCAGGAATGCGACAGCTCGTGGGAAACCTTGCCGAAAACGTATAGCCCCCGACAGCCCCTGCGCCCCATGAAACAATCGTAGATATTCATGCTATGCACATTATAACTCCGAAACGATTCGCTTTTGCGCGAGATTATCTCTATCAGACCAGTTCATTTGATGTGTTCACAGATGCTTTACCAGATGATTCATCGTGCGTAACCCGTTTGAAATCTTTGCAAAATGTATTGGACAGACAGAGATTTCGCACCTTGGCGCATGCCGGAACCACAAAAGAAAAGAGGCCGGAGATTATGATTCTCCGACCTCGTCTTTAATGGTGGGCGTTATAAGATTTGAACTTATGACCTCTTCCGTGTCAGGGAAGCGCTCTCCCCCTGAGCTAAACGCCCGAAAGCTCGCTGCAAAAGCAGCATCGAAGATTCTACCAGACTTAGGCTTCATGTGAAGACCTCATTTAGCGTCTGCCTGAAAAACTCCGACATACATCAAGTTTTGTTTGGAGGCGACGCCCAGATTCGAACTGGGGATGAAGGATTTGCAGTCCTCTGCCTTACCACTTGGCCACGTCGCCATTCAATCAAAAGAGCCGGCCAAATCACTATTCGACCGGCTCAAACTTGACAATGGAGCGGACAACGGGATTCGAACCCGCGACCCCCACCTTGGCAAGGTGGTGCTCTACCAACTGAGCCATGTCCGCGCGCAAGACGTTATTCTACGGGAAGTGCATCGACCGCGCAAGAGGCAATTTTTATTTTCTTGCGCTTCATCAGATGTGCACACTTTAAGCTCTGCTTAGCTGAAGTCGAGGTACTTCGACCTCATGGAACTGCGAAGGATTGCTTCCTGAAAGCCTGCGTTCCAGGGCATTTTGCGATTTTGAAACAGGATTCTGCAGCAGATGTGAGCGTATCAAAGTATTCACCCGAGAGGCCAAGGTCGACATGCTGCCATGATGTTCCTGAGAAGAACCATGAGGCTCTTGCACAGAGAACAGACACAGCGACACCTGTGCGAGCAGAACAATACGCGTTTTTCTTCAGCATGTTATCAGTTCGCAACGTTTTCACTGGTACCATATTCCAATGCTTGAAAACACCGGAAACACCTCGCACGGAAAACGCAGCAGCGTTATAGCCGTCGCCATCATCTTGGCCGTCTCGCTTGCTTGCGAAACGTTGCTGTTCAACATATCTTTTTGGCAAACGATGGGCAACCAGCCAGTCAGCCTGTTGAGCGCTCCCACTACCATCGAAAACGAGAACGACGCCATACAGATAAGCGGCATCGACCTCAATGCGAAAAACATCACCGTGCAATTCCAGGCCGCGCAAGCAGAAACTCCCGTGTATGCGCGCTACTCCATTACCGATGATGGCGAAAGTCAGCCTTATCAGCTGCCGACTGTGGAAATGCTGCAGGAAAACGAACGCAGCTGCACGCAAGATATACACCCCTACGGCAACTTGAGATCAATCAGCATCTCATTTCCCGCATGCAGCTCGGTGAACGAGGATTCGGGTGAAAAACTGGATGCGAATACCTACCCGATTGTTGTGGAAGCAGTATACGCGAACACACAGGTGCCTTTCAGCTTCAATTTGCTGCGCTTTTTGTTGGTGGCAGCATTTCTGCTGTTCGCCTACGTGTTTCGCCCGAAAGGCCCCCTGTTTACAAGCGAGGCTTTCAACGATAGCGGCTATTGCGCGCGCATGCGTCGAACCGTTGTGAGCATTGCCGTGATTGCGGCCTGCGCAAGCGTTTTTGCGTTTCCCGGATGGATGCAGTTCGCAACTTCCTCTTACAATGCAACTCAATATAGCGGTAGCGCAGCTGTGGAAATGACGACACCCGACTGGTATCACACGTTCGCCTACGACGAATATGGCGAATTGGCGCGCTCTTTTACGCAGGGCAAACTCTACCTATCCGAACAGCCTCCCGAATGGCTGGCGGAAGTGAGCAATCCCTTCGACCACGGCATACAAGAAAGCACGGCTGCGCAGGAGAACTACTGGTACAAGGTGGATGCGGCCTACAGCGACGGACACTACTACGTATATTTCGGCGTGGTTCCCGTGGTGCTTTTGTACCTGCCTTTCTATCTGCTGACAGGTGCCGACCTACCTGGAGCTTTTGCTTTGCTTATTGGCGTGGCGGCGTTTATCGTGGGGCTTTATTTCCTTTTGAAAAGCTTGACAAAGCGATATTTCAAACACATAAGCACGGGAACCTTTTTACTGATATATATAGGTGCGCTGCTGTGCTGCGTGCTGATGATAGGCTTGGGTCGCCCAACTCTCTACCAGGTTCCGGTAGCTTTCGCGCGCTGCTTCGGCGTATGGGGGCTGTATCTGTGGTGTGAGGGGTGGCACCGGCGCAAACCGGCGCTGCTGGCAGCAGGATCTCTGTGCATCGCGCTTATCGCAGGATGTCGACCGCAGTTGCTGGTATTCGCGCTGCCGCTAATCTTCCTGCTTGCTAAAGCCGTGAAAGGCATGCAACCCGTAAAAGCACAGAGTACGGAGCGCAGCGCCGAGGCCAAGGCCATCGAAGCCGCATTCGCAAAGAAGGCCATAGTGGCGCTGCTTGTTCCCATTGCGATTATCGCGGTAGCCCTGATGTGGTACAACGCTGCACGCTTCGGTTCGCCGTTTGACTTCGGAGCTTCGAAAAACCTTGCCGGAAACGATATGTCGCTGCGCGGCAACGTGCCGGAACGCCTCGTGGACGGTCTGTTCTATTTCTTGGTGCAACCGGCAAACATCACTACTGGCTTCCCTTTCCTGCACGTTGCGAACACGCAAGCGACCTATGGTGGCATCACTATCATCGAGCCTTTATGCGGCGGCCTTTTCGCGACGCTGCCTTTTCTGTGGCTCTCATGTGCTGTGCTGACCTTTAGAAAAACCCGCCCCACTCTGTTCGCAGCTGTACTTGTCCTGTTGGTCTGTGGTGTTGTGGTATGCGCCTTCGACGTGCAGGCTGCGGGCATCTGCGGGCGCTACTACCAGGATTTCGCCGTTCTGTTCGCTTTGGCTGCTGCACTCGCCGCACTAGGTGTGTCTGAGCGTATAGCTGCTGCTCAGATGGCATTGGACTCATGCAGCGATGAATGCACACGTGTAGCTGGGTCGCCCGCTGTTGAAGGAGCGCGCGTCCAGAGCTTCCAGCTTCAAAAGGCGTGGCGAGTTTTGTTATTGGCGCTGGTCGCGATATGTTTGGTGTTCACATTTTTGCAATTCCTTTTCATGGAAAGCGACGCGGCATGCAACACAGGCGGCGGCAGCAATGCGATACTGTGGGAATGGCTTCGCCAGAGCTTCCAGTTTTGGACCTAGGTGATTTTATGAAGACGGACACGAACACTCGCATGCATGCGGATATGAACACGAGCGCAGACCCAGGCACTCACGCGAAAACACGAACTGGCGTATTGGGCGCACGCATAGAGGACGCGCCCGACGCTTTCAAACGCGCGATGAGGGTGGCTGTGATTATCGCCATTGTAATAACGACCACAGTTACGTGCAGCCATTTGGAGTATTTCGGCATCCCGACTGCAGCTTCAGGAAATACATCCCCCTCATGGTACACCGAAGACGCGCAAAGCGAATACGACGAGCTTGCCGAGGCACTGCTTTCCGGCAGCGTGCAGTTGCCAGAAGAGCCGCCGACATGGCTGAATGCCATGGATAACCCCTACGACACCGAAGCGCGCGATGTGCTGGAAGAGCAAACCGGGGAACTCTACAAATGGGACTGGGCATACTTTGAGGGACACTATTACGTTTACTTCGGCATCGTGCCCTGCCTTTTGTTTTTCGTGCCCTATCACCTGATTACAGGCGGTGGCCTCTTACCGACAGGCATTCCCGTACTTGTGACCTTGATAGCCTATATCATCGGCCTCGCAGCGCTACTCTCTTCGATTGCCAAATCCCGTTTTCCACGAGTGCGCATCCGCGATGCGCTTATCGCTTTCGCCGGTGCGTTTCTTTGCTCTGGTCTGGTGTATGCCGCATCCTATCCGAGCCTGTATCAAATACCTGCCACAACATCGCTTGCTTTCAGCATATGGGGGCTGTTTTTCTGGTGGCGTGCCTACGAAAGCGACCGAACGTCGTTTTATGCCGCTGGCTCCGTATGCATTGCGTTTCTTTTAGGATGTCGCCCGCCCATGGTGGCCGTGGCGCTTTTCGGGCTTTTCCCCTTGGTGCGACTCATGAAACGTGAAAACGGCCGCATTGCGCGTTTCTGTGCGCTGGCATTACCCTTCCTCGTTGCAGCGGCAGGCGTATGCGCATATAACTATGCGCGCTTCGGATCGCCTTTGAACTTCGGGGCAACATACAACTTGACGGCGGTTGACCTCACCACACGCAGCTTCAACCTGGCGCAGATTCCTGTAGGGCTCTACCACTACTTGATTCAGTTGCCCGAGCTATCCGCATCCGTGCCGTTTCTGTTGCCGGTTGATCTCAGCTACGCTTTCAGTATGGGAGATTTTTTGGAAGACATGCCGGGCGGCATTTTGGCGTGCATGCCATTTCTGTGGACGGTTTTCTTTTGCTGGTACAACAAAAGCGCACGTTGGAGCGTACTGCCTGTCCTCTGCGCGGTTTGCGTTTGTGTGATACTGATCGTTGCCGACGCGATGTTCGGCGGTATCGCCGGGCGCTATCAGATGGATTTCTGCTTCCTGTTTGCTGTGGCTGCAGGTGTAGCCGCACTAGGACTGACGACATTAGACAGTGGCACGAGCAACTGTAGCGTAGCCGATGGGAATAGCAGCAGTATCGGTAGCGCTCAAGCCACCGAGCGCACACTAGACGGTGGCAGCAGATTGCTCAGCGCATTGCCGAGCATAGGCGTCGTCTTGGCTCTGCTCTTCAACGTGGCTCTGATTCTCTTCCTCATGGTATGACGTCTCGGTGTTGACCGCCCAGATGTCGTCTTGAGTCATCGATCCATCAGTAATGGCAGCGGCAGCATAGAGCGCCGTGAGCATCGAATGATCCATGTTGTTGTAGCGATGCTGCCCGTTTCTCCCGACGCAGTACAGGTTTTCTTGCAACTTCAGCCAGTCGCGCAGTTCCCCGATTTCTGCATAGGTATCGAAATAAGCAGGA
Source organism: Actinomycetes bacterium (assembly GCA_023394615.1). GTDB lineage: Bacteria > Actinomycetota > Coriobacteriia > Coriobacteriales > Eggerthellaceae > JAEXAI01. The sequence continues at coordinate 80,195 of JAEXAI010000012.1, forward strand.
TAGGCCTTTTTCACATGCTCGCGATGCGAAAGCATGATAGGGGCACCCTCTTCGAGCACTCCGATACGTACCAACTCTTCTTGAGCCAGTTTTATGCACTCATCTTGCGGCATGTTCCAAAACTCGTCGCCTTCGTTGCAGAAATACTCCAGCCCCAGCCACACGCTATTCTGCGGGTCTTGTACCATGTAGGGCGACCAGTTGTTGAAAATCTGCAGACGGCCCAGCTTCACGCTGTCGTCCTGCACGTAAATCCAATCATCGGGAACGATATTGCCCAACGTAGGCGTATCTGTCTCATTTTTGATGGAAAGTTTCTTCACAAGCAAGCCTACCGTGACAAAATCGCGGTATGGAAGGCCCTCTGCAATCTGATGCTGACGCTGCGGCATCCGATCGCCAATAGTGCGCGCTAAATCTTTTAGCGGCATGGTCGATATGACCTCATCACATGGCAGGCTCACGCGCGCTCCCGCCTCATCAGTGCAGATAACCGCTGTTATACAGCCCGCCTCGTCGTACTCAAACGACTGTGCACACGTGGAATATCGGATGGTTCCACCAAGGTCGCAGAAGCGCCTCGCAGCCGCCTCCCACAACTGTCCAGGGCCGTGTTTTGGGTACCAGAAGCTCTTGATCAGACTCGTTTCCGTGTCGGCCGCTTTCTTTTTCGGGCGCAAAAGATCTTTGATGAGCGCCATGATGTTCAGACCCTTCACGCGCTGAGCTCCCCAGTCCGCCGAAATTGAATTCGGATGGCGTCCCCATACCTTTTCGGTATAGCCTTCGAAAAACATCGAATAGAGCTTACGGCCGAATCTATTGATGTAGAAATTCTCAAGCGAAGTTTCGGGGCGCTTGTGTATACATGATGCCAGATAGGAAAAACCCACCGACGGCGAGCGGAAAAAGCCTAATTTGCTTAGCATATTCGCGCTCATCTTCAAGGGATAATCATAGAACTCCCCACCGTAGAATATACGCGAGACACGAGTGCGGTAGAGCATCACATCATCGGTTTCATCCGGATCAGGACCGCCTTTAGAAATCTCGGAAGGCCGGTCGAGCGTTTTATCGTCAAAGGCGGGGGCACCCTGCAGCGGCAGCATGTCCGACCACCAATCCATTATCAGCTGGTCTTTCGAGAAGAAGCGATGTCCGCCGATATCCATTCGATTGCCCTGCACTTCGACCGTGCGGGAAATGCCGCCGATGTCTTTCGAAGCTTCGACGATAACAACGTCGAAAGATTGAGAATCCGTTTTCAGAATCTGGATTCCACTTGTCAAACCTGCGGGACCGGCACCGATTATGACGATTTGCTTGCGCCTGGCGCCCTGTATGTTTTCGTGGGTCATTGAGCCTCTTCTTATTCGCAGTATCTTTGTAAAGATAACACCAACCGCACGGACGATAGACTGTTTTCAGTTGAATCACATAACAGGAGCCGCAATTAGAGGTGCAAGGGGTAAATCAGATAGACATACTAATGATGAGAGCCGCCGATTAAAGCGGGCAGACGATCCAGGCATTTTATGCGAGTGTAGGGACAATCGAGCTGATAATCATCACGGTCGATGATGATGGGGGTGATGCCTGCAGCTGTAGCCCCTTCCCCATCGGCTTCAGGCAAATCGCCCACGTGAAGGCACACATCAGGCGCAAGGCCCATGCGCTCCATCGCAATCTTAAATATTATCGCGTCAGGCTTTCGATAACCCACATCGGCAGAACAGACAATGTCTTCGAAAAACGGCGCGAGGCTCATTTCCCTGATTACGCCCCTTAGCGCCGGATCCCAGTTTGAGATGATTCCCAAACGCAAGCCTGCGCGTTTCAACTGTATGAGAGTTTCGCGCACATCCGGATAAGGCGCCCAGAAACGACCTTGCGTATAACAGGAATACACATCGCGCGCCATAGCGTCCTCGTCATGTTCCAGGCCGCACAGTCGGCACAGATAGCGATACATATCGAGCCATATTTGCACCGAACCGGCCGCCGAGCACCAAAAATCGCCGTTTTTCAAATACTCCTGCTCGTAGAAATCATCCACTTCAGGCATGTGGGGCAGCACTTCTGCAACGTGTAGGGCATGCCCATGAGCACGTGCGATATCGCAGAATACATAGGCCACATCCGGCTCGGGCTTTATAAGGGTCGATCCCACATCGAAAAAGACAGCTTCGATTTTCCGTGCACCGCTCGTCTCATCGGTTTGACGGGTGCTCGGCACCATAGCTGTCCTCCGAATGCCGCCCATCAGAGCTTGCGGCTTCCGTCATCGGGCTCTATGTGCACCAGTACTTCGCAAACCGTGGGAAAATCCTTCTTCAGCACGTTTTCCACTTTCGTCGCTAACGCATGCGCCTGCGACACCGTCATGTTGGGATCCACTACCAGATGCAAATCGACATACACTTCGCCTTCGGTGCCGCGCGTGCGAATCTTGTGCGCACCGTCAACTTCAGGAATCTTGCAGACGCACTCGTAGATATCCTCTTCGGGAATGCGCGCGTGATCCGACAAAGTCGAAAACGCCCGATGAAATACGTCCCACGCCGTATACAGAATGGCCAGCGTCACGATAAGCGCCATAATCGGGTCGGCGACGGGATAACCGAACTGCACGAACACCAAACCGATGATGACGCCGATGGAAACAAACGCATCTGACATGGTATGACTGGCATCTGCCTGCAGAATCTCAGCATTGAGCAGATTGCCCCGTTTGCGCTCGTATGTAGAGACGCTTACGTTCACAATCAGTGTGATTATCATCACAGCAAACGAGATGGGCGTTACTTCTGTCGCGTAATTGCCCGATATCAACTTTGATGCAGCAGATGAGCCCACCTCGAATGCGGCAATCACCAACATAACGCCAATAGCCAAGCTCGCGTACGTTTCAAATTTGGAATGGCCGTAGGGATGATCCTCGTCAGCGGGTCGCGCTGCCAAAGAGATGCCGATGATGCCGACGATGTTTCCAAACGAGTCAAACACAGAATGGATGCCGTCTGCCTGCATCGATGTCGAGTTCGAAATCGTGCCGTATATGAACTTCGCCAATGCAACGCCCAAATTCAGGAACAAAACAATCCAAAGCACATTCCTTATCGCTACCATGCGCTTGGACATTTGACTGCCTATGGTCATACTCTGTGACATTCGGACCTCCTTTCCCAAAACCAAAATCAAAAAAGAGCCCCGTTGGGAGCTCTCGTTCATATCTGGTGTCGGAGGCGGGATTTGAACCCGCACACCCGTAATAGTGGGCACTAGCACCTCAAGCTAGCGTGTCTGCCGTTCCACCACTCCGACGTATGTAGAAGCAACGAAAGCTATTCTACCAAAAGCCTGCGCGTATGCGAAGACATTTTTTCGCGAATCACTTCACGGATAGAATAAACCTCGCAGGTTGATGAACCTAAGCTATGCTGCCCTGCGGATAGATGAGCATCAATACCAGCAGAGAGACGATGAAGACTACCGCGAAAATAATCGTAATCTTGTCCAAGTTCTTCTCAACAATGCTCGTGCTCGTTTGAGAAGAGTACAGCGAACTTGCGATGGCGTCAGAAATGCCCGTTCCTTTGCCGGAATGCAGCATAATAAAAACGACCAAGCCAGCGCCGGATATAACGAGGGCGATTATGACGATGATAAGTAATGGGGTCAACGTATTCTCTTTCTTTGTTGCAACGGCCGCGCTCGACCGCTCCCGCCTAGGGTTTCACTTCGCAAGTTGTAGATTATAGCGCTTGGGAGTGCTCTTTGACAAGTAGCGATGTTCCCGTCATCACATCTGGCTTGGAAAGCCCAATCATATCCAGAAGCGTAGGTGCGATGTCGCAGAGCGCCGCATCGTCTCTCGCAGCAAGTTTCCAGCCGCATTCTGCATCAGCAACCAATATCAACGGCACGGGATTGGTAGAGTGCGCAGTAAAGGGTTGGCCATCCTCGCCTATCATCTTGTCGGCATTTCCATGATCAGCCGTGATGAGTGCGCAACCGCCTTTGGCGCGGATGGCTTCCACCACTTTGGACACGCCTGCGTCCACAGCCTCGACCGCACGCACAGCAGCATCTATTTTGCCCGTGTGACCCACCATATCGCAATTCGCGAAATTCACTATATAGATGTCAGCCGCATCGTTTTGTATAGCCGCCTGTAAATCGGCAGCGACTTGCGGCTCGCTCATCTGCGGTTGCAAATCATAGGTGGCTACTTTCGGTGATGGCACCAGCATACGGTTCTCACCTGTTTTTTCCTGTTCACGCCCCCCGTTCAAAAAGAACGTCACATGCGCATACTTTTCGGTCTCAGCGATGTGGTACTGCCGAAGACCCGCCTGCGACACCACATCTGCCAGCACCTCTTCGGGAAATTCCTTGGGAAATGCCACGTCGGCGTGGATGTCCGGATCGTATTCCGTGAGGCAGAGAAAATGCGGCAATGCTTCAGGCACACGGCTGAAATGGTCGAACTGCGCGTCCGTAAATGCACGCGTGATCTGCCGTGCGCGATCGGGTCTGAAATTGAAGAAGATGACAGAGTCGCGCGATTCGATACCCCGATCGGTAAACGATGCGGGCACCACGAACTCGTCGGTGGCCCCATCAGCATAGGATTGCTCCATAAAACCAGCAGGTTCATCATCGGCGCGCGGGTCGCACGCCACCATAGCTCGCCACGCTTTCTCTATGCGATCCCAGCGATTATCGCGATCCATCGCGTAGTAGCGCCCGGAAATGCTCGCGATGCGCAGTTCGGTTTTGCGTCCCGACAAGGCGTCTATATGCGCTTGCAATTCATCGATATAGCCGCGTCCGCTTGAAGGCGGCACATCGCGCCCGTCCATGAAGCAATGCACATGCACCTGCGGCACTCCCGCATCCACAGCGATTTCCATGAGCTTGTAGAGATGTTCGTTGGAAGAGTGCACTCCCCCATCAGACAAAAGCCCCATCAGGTGCAATACAGCACCGCTTTTCGATGCGGCCTGCATGGTCCGGACAACGGCCGCGTTTGCGGCAAGGCTGCCATCAGCACATGCACGATTGATGCGGGATAGCTCCTGGTGAACCACCCTACCAGCGCCGATGTTTAGATGACCCACTTCCGAATTGCCCATCTGGCCTTCCGGCAGGCCCACTGCTTGACCGCTCGCAGCCAGCTGCACGTTCGGACAGCGGGCGAAAAGCCCGTCTAGATACGGCGTGTCCGCCTGCGCTATTGCATTGCCCGGTCCAGCTGGTGCCAGACCGTAGCCATCCATTATCACCAGCAGTGCGGGCAGATTCAGGTTCGCAGCGCCCTTCTGTGCCTGTGGTATCACTTTTTTCCCTTCACCTTCAGGTGAATCAATCATTACTGCTTTCCCTTCTTCAGGCACGCTTCCACAAGCTGAGCGAAATCGTCAGCGTTCAGGGCAGCGCCGCCGATGAGACCGCCGTCAATGTCTTCCATTGCCAGAAGACCCTCGACGTTGGCAGGTTTCATCGATCCGCCGTAGAGCACCCGAACGGATTGCGCCGCGTCTTCACCGAAGTCCTGCTGCACACGTTCACGTATGGCATGGCAGACTTCCTGCGCTTGTTCTGGCGTGGCCGTGCGACCTGTACCAATAGCCCAAATCGGCTCGTATGCCAACACGCATTTCGCAACCTCTTCAGGTTCGAAGCCGGCAAAGTCGGCACTTACTTGGTTGCATACGTACTCGATGAAGGTTCCCTCATCACGTACTGCCAGCGATTCGCCTACACACACGATGGGCATAAGCTTTCCTGCAAGCAGCGCGCCGATTTTCTTGTTCACATCGCTATCGGTCTCACCAAAGTACCCGCGACGCTCGGAGTGTCCCACGATGCAGCACTTCGCACCCACTTCCTTGATCATCTTCACGCTGATCTCGCCGGTGTAGGCACCAGATTCTTCCCAATAGACGTTCTGCGCACCCACCATCACGGTTTTGCACTTGTCGAATTCCAGCACTTCCCAAACCGCTTTCAAGTCGCAAGACGGCACGCACAGTGCCACATCTGCGTCTTCCCACGTATTTTTCGCCCTGTTCGAAATACGCTGGGTCAGAACCGTCGACTCAGCCCAGGTATTGTTCATCTTCCAGTTACCGGCCATCATAGGTTTACGTTTGCGCATGTTAATCCTCCTTTAGAGCCTCGACGCCGGGAAGAGCGCAACCCTGCACCAATTCCATCGAAGCGCCGCCGCCAGTTGAAATGAATGTCATCTTGTCAGCCAGATCGAACTTGTTCACTGCAGCCACACTGTCGCCGCCGCCGATAATCGTAGCCGCTTGCTGATTTTGCGCCACAGCCATAGCCACAGCCTTTGTGCCTGCCTCGAAGGGCTTCATCTCGAACACGCCCATGGGACCGTTCCAGAAAACCGTCTTCGATTGAGCGATGGCACGCGCGTAGGCAGCTGCGGTCTCAGGCCCGATGTCGAGCCCCATCATATTATCGGGGATGCCGTCGGCAGATACGGTTTCCACTTTCGCATCCTCGGCGAAGCGGTCGGCTACCACCACATCGCTAGGCAAGAGGATGGATACGCCTTTCTGTTGGGCTTTCTCCAACATAGCGGCCGCTTTTTCCACCCATTCGTCTTCTTTCAAGCTGGTACCCACCTGCTTGCCCTGGGCCAGCAGAAACGTAAAGCACATTCCGCCGCCGATGATGAGCGTATCAGCTTTGTCGATGAGCGCATCGATAACGCCCACCTTGTCGGAAACCTTTGACCCGCCCAGAATAGCCGTGAACGGACGCTGCGGATTCTCCAACAAGGATGTGAGAGTCTCTACTTCCTTGTGCAGCAAAAATCCTGCATACGCCGGCAGCAAATGCGCGACGCCAGCTGTGGATGCATGGGCGCGATGAGCGGTGCCGAATGCGTCGTTCACATAGATATCAGCCAAACTTGCCAGCTCTTCGCAGAACTGCGGGTCATTTTTCTTTTCACGCTTGTCAAAACGCAGGTTTTCAAGCACAGCCACGTCACCGTCTTGCAGGCCTTCAACCGTTGAGCGTGCCGAGGGGCCCACGGTATCGTCGGCGAATGCCACCGGCTTGCCCAAAATCTGCGACAGTCGCTCGGCTGCCGGGCGAAGCGAAAGCGCCTCTTCGAATCCCTTTCCCGCGGGACGGCCCAAATGGCTCACCAAGATGACCTTTGCGTTGTGCTGCATCAGATACTCGATGGTGGGAAGCGCCGCGCGAATACGCGTATCGTCGCTGACCTGCCCGTTTAAGAGCGGCACGTTGAAATCGACTCGACAGAGCACGCGCTTTTTGGCAACATCTGCCTGTTCGACTGATTTGATGGTGGACATGTTCATCCTTTCCGATTCATGAAAAACGCGCTGGGTGTGCGCGCAAAAAGAGCCGCCCGATTGCGCGAATGCCCAGGGATTGCATGCAGCTTCCACATGAAGCGGAAACGGCACATCCACAAGACCCTTCCATCGGACGGCTCGACAAGCCTACAGCAAAATCTTCGCGAGATCCTTCACGCGGTTGCTGTAACCCCACTCATTGTCATACCAGGAGATGCATTTGATGAAGTTGCCTTCGCCACCCAGCACCATGGTCATCTTGCTGTCGAAGATGGAGGAATGCGGGTTGTCGACGATGTCAACGGACACGATAGGATCTTCGGTGTATTCCAAGATACCCTTCATGGGTCCTTCTGCTGCCGCCTTCATGGCAGCGTTCACCTGATCGATTGTCACATCGCGCTCCAGCTCCACAGTCAGATCAACCATCGATCCATCAGGGGTGGGGACGCGAGTAGCAAACCCGTCCAAGCGGCCCTTCAGCTCGGGCAGTACCAAACTGACAGCACGAGCTGCGCCTGTGGTGGTCGGAATCATGGAAAGACCCGCGGCGCGGGCACGACGCAGGTCTTTGTGGGGCAGATCCAATATCTTCTGGTCGTTGGTGTATGCGTGGATGGTGTTCATGTAACCGCGCTTGACGCCGAACGAGTCTACCAGCACCTTGGCGAAAGGCGCAAGGCAGTTGGTGGTACATGATGCGTTTGATATGATGTTGTGCTTCTCGGAATCGTACTGGTCGTCATTGACGCCCATGACGATAGTGATGTCCTCATTTTTCGCCGGAGCCGAGATGATGACCTTTTTCGCGCCAGCATCCAGATGGGCTTTAGCCTTCGTGGCATCGGTGAAGAAGCCGGTGGATTCCACGACGATATCCACTCCCAGCTCTTTCCACGGAAGATCTGCAGGGTTGCGCTCGGAGAGCACTTTGACCTTGTTGCCATCAGCAATGAAGCCGTCGGCCTCGGGCACCACGGTATCGAATCCGCGACCATGCACGGAGTCGTATTTCAAAAGATGAGCCATGGTAGGGATGTCGCCCAAGTCGTTGACTGCGACTACCTCGAGATCGGGATCCTTGACCATTGCGCGATACGCCAAGCGGCCGATACGGCCAAACCCGTTGATACCTACCTTCGTTGCCATGCATATCTCCTTTCAAAAGATAGCTTTTTCGTCATGTGACGCCCGGTGTCATGCACCTTTTTCGCAGCGCCCCATTCTTAGTGCCGCTCTATTCTAACGCTTTGCCTGCTGGGCTAGTTGCTCGATTCTGCAAACTCTATGGTAGACGGCTGATTTCGACAGCGGCGGGTCGGCAAGCTCACCCAATTCTCGCAAAGTGGCGTCCGGGTGAGCCACCCGAAGCTTGATGAAGTCCTTAAGCGCTGGTGTCAAACCGTCCAAACCATAGTGGTCGATGACCTCGTGAATGGCCATAATCTGATCTACGCTGGCGTCGGTGGCCTTCTGCTGGTTGGCGAGCTCGGCGTTCACGCGACGGTTCACGTCATTGCGCACGCTTTTGATGACTCGTTCGTTTTCCATGGCAAGTGCGCATTGGTGCGCACCGGCCAGCGCCAAAAAAGCCGATATCGCCGATCCGCTTTTCAAGTAGACGATGTAGCTGCTGCGCCTTTGCATGGTGCGCGCTTCTATGCCGCGATCGGCCATGAGCGCCACCAGCCCTTCCGCCAGTTCAGGCGCCTCCACCGTCATCTCAAAATGAAAGTCGCCTTTCGGATTGGCGATAAAACCGCTGCCCATGAAAGCGCCGCGCAAATAGGCCGACGCACAACAGCGTTTTTCCACCAGATGGGACGCAATACCTGATTCCAAACCGCTCTCGCCCATAATGCCCATATCGCGCAAAGCATCGTCCAAGTTTTTCTGCATAGGCACGTCTATCAGGTAGTTCGGCGTTTTATGGAGCACACTGCGCCGCATGGTCAACTCAGTTTTCAGGTGGTAGATGCCGTGCAGCAAACGCACCATCAATCTCGCGACGCTTGGTGAGTCGGTATCTATTTCCAAGCGGTAGTTGCCTGCTCCCGTTAAAAGGAGCGTTCCCTCTATGCGCACCAGCGCGGCCAACACGGCCCTATCGCAATGCGAGCACGTGGGCATGACGCGCGATAGCTCTTCTTTCACTTCAGCTGTAAACGACATGATGGTGCCCTGCTTTACGCCTGCGGCCTGCGACAGATGGCCAGGATGCCGGTAAACGCTTGGCGCAGCGCCACTGGGTCGTGCCAGGTGGGACGCTCTGGATCGACCAGATTGCGCGCTATCACCATGGGTCCTGCCTGCTGTATGCGATATGCCATGTCATAGCTTATGGGAACCGGGCGAATGCGACCCGGACGCAGGTGCGCAGATGTGGTTTCAGTTGCCGCATCAGGACCGTCCACGATAGCTTTGAAATTTCCCGTCTCTCCCCCGCCCGCACGCAGCGGCACCGGGGTATGCACCAGCACATAGTCCAAAAGCCCGCGCATGCCATGATCCATCAGGATGGAAACATGCTCCTCGGCAGAAAGACCCCACGTCTCACCCTGCATATCCGCAAGCGAGCACACGAACAGCGTTTTGCCTCTCGAGGAGCGTATCGCCTCCAGCACTCCGGGCACCAAAAGGTTCGGGATGATGGACGTGAAAAGCGAGCCGGGACCTAACACAATCAGGTCGGCTTCGCAGATGGCTTTTATGGCAGGAGCGTAGGGCGTGCCGGTATTCGGAGGCGCCAGCCACACCTTCTGCAAAGCGGTATGCGAATGCGAAATATTCGCTTGTCCTTCCACCACACGACCGTCTTGGGTGCGTCCGCACAGCGTCACTTTATCAAGCGTGGAAGGATACACATGGCCTTTCGCATGCAGAAGGTCCTCGCAGATATTGATGGCATCGGGAAACGAACCCGTGGCGTTTTCCAACGCAGAGAGCATTAAGTTACCCAAAGTGTGATTCTCGGCGAATTCGAAGCGGTATTTGAAAGCTTTAGTCAGCGGGTCTTGTGGGTCCTCGGCGAACGCCGCCAAACACTTGCGCACATCACCGGGCGCTGTGGCGTTGGCTTCCTCGCGCAACTTGCCGGTCGACCCACCGTCATCTGCCATGGCGACCACTGCCGATGTGGATAAACCCATAGACAAAAGCGTGCGAATGGAAACCGGAGCACCGGTGCCGCCACCTATCACGACTGCGTGAGCTGGGGCGGCGTGGCCTACCACGGGCTCGGCATCTTTTATGCGAGCAAAAGACTCCGTTGCGGAGGGGTCCTGCTTGAAGGGATTTTTCCTCATGACATCACCTAGCGCTCGTTGCCGTGGTACCCGTGTCAGCACGAGATAGGTCGCGGTGTGCCACGTGCGCGTTGTAGCCGTGCTGTTTTAGGTAGTCGCATGTGGCCACTGCCAGCGCCACGCTTCTATGCTGGCCTCCCGTACACCCCACGGCTATGGCGAGCTGCTGTTTGCCCTCGGCCACATACCCAGGCATGATGCAAGAGAGCAACGCCTCCCAGTTTTTCAGGAACTCTTTTGTCTCGGGACGGTTCAGTACGAAATCGCGCACCGGCGCGTCTAGACCGGTCAAGTGGCGCAAGTCGGGATCGTAGTAAGGATTTGGCAGGAAACGCACATCTATGACGATGTCGGCATCCACCGCAGCACCGTGCTTGAAGCCGAACGAATACACTATCACGCCCAGCCCTTCTTGCTCGCTCGCATCGCTGAACAGCTCGTTTATCGTGCGCCTGAGCTTGATGGGACGCATGTCTGACGTGTCGACGATATAATTGGCCACCTCGCGCAGCTCGGAGAGCAGTTCACGTTCGCGCGCGATGCCGTCGGCCACGGTCATATGGTCGTCGGTGCACATGGGGTGCCTACGACGGCTGGCTTTGTAGCGCGCCAGTATCGCTTCATCGCTCGCATCCAAAAATATGATGCGGTAGGTCTTTCCGTCTTCGCGAAGCCTTTCAAGCTCGCAGGTAAGTTCTTTGAAGTAGTCGCGGTTTCGCGCATCGCACACCACGGCCAGCTTCGTCGTACCGTCCTTGCCGCGCGGGATACTGTCCGATTTAAACAGGCTCATCAGAAGCGACGGTGGCAGATTGTCGATGCAGTAGTAGCCCAAATCTTCAAATGTGTGCATGGCTTCAGTGCGTCCTGCACCACTCATGCCCGTTATAATGACCAAATCAGGCGATAAAGCCTTTTTCGCGTCTTCTTTCGTTTCGCTCATCGTCTATCCGTTCGCGTCGTTTGCTTCATCGTTTTCTTCATCGTTTTCGCGCGTCTCATTATACTGCCTGAGCACGGCATAAAGCTCTTCGGCCACATCCATCGGTATGATAGAGGCATCTTCTATCTGCTGCAAGCTCGCCTGACGCAGGCGTTTGAAACTGCCGAAATGCTTCAAAAGAGCCTTTTTCCGAACGGGACCGATGCCCGCTACTTCGTCTAAGATGCTCTGGGTCATTGCCTTGCCACGCACCTCGCGGTGAAACGTGATAGCGAAGCGGTGAGCCTCGTCGCGCACGCGCTTCACCAGATACAGCGACGGGGAGCCCGACGGCAACACAACAGGTCCCGTATCCGACCAGGGCACAAAGAGCTCCTCGTCACGTTTGGCCAGACCAGCAACGGATATGTCTTGTATACCTAGCGCATCTAGCTGCTCTATAGCAGCGGTCAGCTGCGGCTTGCCACCATCCACAATCAGCAGGTCAGGCGCACTGCCGAAGCGCTCGTCGGCCATGCGCTCGGGCGAATAGCGCCGCGCCAACACCTCGCTCATCATAGCGAAGTCGTTCGCCTCGTCGCTTTGCATGCGTATCTTGAAGCGGCGATATTGGTTTTTGTCCGCTTGCCCGTCGGTGAAGACCACCATCGATGCGACCGAGTGCTTTCCATGTATGGTCGAGATGTCGAAGCACTCGATGCGCATGGGTGGACGGTCCATCGCCAGCGCGCTTTCCAGTTGCAGCAACGCATCGTTTATGCGCTTGTCCTCGTAATTCGTGCGCACTTTGTAACGCATGAGGGTATGCTTGGCATTCACTTCCGCCATGTTCAAAAGATCGTGTTTCTCACCACGTTCCGGACACGTAAAGCGCACATGCGCCCCATGCGTACTGGCCAGCTTCTGGGTCAGCCACTCGCCCATGGCTTCTTCATCTTCCGGAAGATTTCGCAGCACCACTTCATGGGGCACCGAAGTAGTCGTATCGTAATAGCGCAGAAGAAAATTATGCAGCAGGTCATCGTCGGGCACGTCTTTGCCCTTGTTCAGCACGAACTCGTTGCTGTTCACGATACGGCCCTCGCGCACCATGAACACATGCACTCCTGCGATGGTCTCCTCGCGATAGATTCCAATCACATCTGCGTTTAAGTTGCGCGTGCTCACCGCATGCTGGCGGTCATTGAGTCCTTCAATGGTCTCTATTCGCGATTTCATGCGCCCCGCACGCTCGAAGTCCAGATTATCTGCAGCCTGTTGCATGTCGGTTTTCAGCTGATCCACGAATTCGCCACGCTGCCCGCGCAAAAAACGTTCTACTCGCGTCACATTTTTGGCGTATTCCGTCGTATCGATGCGCCCGCAGCATGCACCTGGCCCTATGCCCACATGACAGTCGAAGCAAGGCTTGCGATCCTGTGAGAAATACTCTTTCGCGTCCTGCTTTCCCAGAGCTCGTTTCATCTGGCGCCAATCGGCACACGAAGTGGCGCAAAGGGGCACGATTTTCCGGGATATCTCCACCAGCTCGCGTGCCGCGCGGCTGTCTGTGTAGGGCCCGAAATACTCCGTGTCGCGGCGATGCTTCTCCCGCGTGTACTTTATGGCCGGAAACATATCGCCTTTCGTGATGGCGATGAACGGATAGCTCTTGTCGTCTTTGAAGTCTGCGTTGAAATAAGGGGAATACTGGTTGATCAGGTTTTTTTCCAGCACCAGACTTTCGTGCTCGTTTTCAGCGACGATGTATTCGAACGAATCAATCTGTTCTACCAGCAAGGGAATCTTGGCTCGATCGTCTTGGAAGTTCACGTATTGGCGCATGCGGGCCCGCAGTTGTTTAGCCTTGCCCACATAGATTACCTGGCCCGACGAATCCTTCCATAAATACACGCCAGGCAAAGTCGGCACATTTGCCAGTTGCTTCTTTATTTCGTCGAGCTTTTCCATAACCCCAGTATAAAGCATTGCCGAAAAAGACCTGTTGTGGAAGAATAACGACAGCCATTCCCCAAAACGATGCGCCGAGTGCGGATTGCGAGCAACAACGCACCTTTGCTTCGTAGGGCTTTTGCGGGTAGTCGGCGCTTCTTTTCCCCTCTGTGGTTTTTATTGTTTCCATCATGTTAAGAGACGATTATATTTTGATTTCACGAAGTATAATTTCGTTGTTTGTGTAATGGAAAATGCTCCTAGGAGGCAGTATGAGTTATGTCGATAGCATCATCGATCAGGTGAAGCAGAAAGACGCCGACCAGCCCGAGTTCATTCAGGCTGTCACCGAGGTCCTGACTACTTTGAAACCGGTTATCGATGCGAACCCCGAGTACGAAAAAGCCGGTTTGCTTGAGCGCATCGTCGAGCCCGAGCGCGTTGTCATGTTTCGCGTGCCGTGGGTGGACGATTCCGGCAAAGTGCGTGTGAACCGTGGGTTCCGCGTGCAGTTCAACAGTGCTTTGGGGCCCTACAAAGGCGGCCTGCGCCTGCATCCTTCCGTGAACTTGGGCATCATCAAGTTTCTGGGTTTCGAGCAGTGCTTCAAAAATAGCCTGACCACCCTGCCTATGGGCGGCGGCAAAGGCGGTAGCGATTTCGATCCGAAGGGCAAATCCGACGGTGAAGTCATGCGTTTCTGCCAGAGTTTCATGACCGAACTGAGCCGCCACATCGGCGGAGACACCGACGTGCCAGCTGGCGACATCGGTACTGGTGGACGCGAGATTGGTTATATGTTTGGCCAGTACAAGCGTCTGCGCAACGAATGGGTTGGTGTGCTGACCGGCAAGGGCCTTTCCTTTGGCGGATCGCTGGCTCGCACTGAGGCCACTGGTTACGGTCTGGTTTACATCGTGAATGAATACCTGACCTGCCACAACGACAGCTTCGAGGGCAAGACCGTCTGCATCTCCGGCTCGGGCAACGTGGCTATCTATGCCACCGAAAAAGCCCAGCAGCTGGGTGCTACCGTGGTTACGCTCAGCGACTCTACGGGTTGGATTCACGACCCGGCGGGCATCAAGCTCGATGTAGTGAAGCAGATTAAAGAGGTTGAGCGCGGTCGTATCAGCGAGTATGCCAAGCGCGTTGACGGCGTAGAGTATCACGAAGGTCGCGGTGTTTGGGGCGTGAAGTGCGACATCGCACTGCCTTGCGCCACGCAAAACGAACTGCTTATAGACGACGCGAAGAACCTGGTTGCCAATGGGTGCAAGATTGTTGCAGAGGGTGCCAACATGCCCACAACCTTGGATGCTACCCAGCATCTGCAGGGCAACGGCATCGTGTTCATCCCCGGCAAAGCAGCAAACGCAGGCGGCGTTGCTACCAGCGGATTGGAAATGTCGCAGAACTCCGAGCGTCTGTCTTGGACGTTTGACGAAGTCGACGCCAAACTGCAGGGCATCATGAAGAATATCTACCATGCAGCCGATGACGCAGCCCGTGAGTATGGCCACGAAGGTGACTACGTGATGGGTGCCAACATCGCTGGCTTCAAGAAGCTAGCCGATGCCATGATGGCTCAGGGTATCGTGTAGCCAAACCAGGGTATCGCGGAGACAAACCAGAGTATCGTGGAGACAAACCAGAGTATCGTGGAGACAAACGATTCTTAGATTCTTTGCGGGTGCTCCGCAAAGGGCGAGGCTGAGAAATTCGAAGCCGAAGACCCATAGCTGAAATTAGGCGGTGCGAGAATAACTCTCGCGCCGCCTTTTCGCATCTACAGGAGCAACCGCGCCCAAAAGCAGTTGAGATGAGAGTTTCAGACTGCAGACTGCGGGCTGCGGGCTGCGGGCTGCGAACTGCGGGCTGCGAACTGCGGGCTGCGGGCTGCGGGCTGCGGGCTGCGGAAAACAAGATTTGTCAATCAGACCCGCTATGTGCGATTTGAGGACGAGCAATTATCTGACAGACTTTCGCCACCTGCGCAAACGCTGAGCATCGCTTTCAAGTAGTGCGGAAAATCCGGAATTTGCCGGTGAAAATCGCACATAGCGGGTCTGATTGACAAAACGTGAATCGCCGGATCCCATGAGCGGCCGAATCCCACGAGCGGTCGAATCCTACAAATGATCGGATTCCACGAACGGCCGAATCCCACGAGCAATCGGGATTCACGGAAGAACCCTTTCGAGAGGCGCACTCGACTATAGAGAATCGATATCTTTCGATGAGACGACGTTTCTTGGCGAGATTAGGATTGCACCGATTTTGCCCGTCGAAGGAGCATTGGTGGAATACGTGCCGTTCGTGGTGCTGCCCAGCGGCGACTTCTTTTCATTGTGCGTGGCTATCACCACATCGATGCCCGTCGTTTTTCCCTGGAGCAAAGTCGAATCTGTCACGATGCACACGACCATATCGACATTGCAGGAATTGAAATACTCAAGAGTCTGGTTTGTCATATTCGCCGTCGCCTTGTCATAGACCGAAAAGACGCCGATGCGTTTGTCTTTGTTCTTCAGAATGACGCCTTCTCTATAGGCGTACTTGTCTACGGTGTTCAAAGAAAAAGTTGCAGCTTTTTTCTCGGTATAGCTTTTTGCAACGGAATGCCTGGTCACTGGCGATTTATCACTATCGGCCTCTTGTACCGTAGGAACCGCTACGCCGTCGTAGACCAGCGCGATATAACCATCCAAACTACCTGCGGCATCATCAATCTTGTTTGCGGCCACATTCCACGTATGTCCCACATTCATATACCAAATGCTGCCAGCGACAGCAAAGACCACGAGGGCCATAAACACCACAAGGGCTATTTTTTCACGGGCTGCTTGATTCATAGTTGCACCATTATAGCGCTCTCTGGCGATTTGACCTGCAGATAGCGCAAGCGTCCATGCAGTACCAACAACTGCGCGAAATACTACGACCCCTGTGGTACGCAATCTTAAGCATATGCCGCTTCGAGTCATGGTTTATGCAGCACAAAGACGTGCATGCGCAATTTCTGCAACTAAGCATGCAGTACCTTTTTCAAAAAAGCCCCCGTATAGCTTTCGGGACATTCGGCTACCTTTTCGGGCGTACCGGTAGCCACGACCATGCCGCCGCGATCTCCGCCTTCCGGACCTAAATCGATAATATGATCGGCACATTTTATGACATCCAAGTTGTGTTCGATCACAAGCACTGTGTTGCCCGAATCCACCAAACGCTCCAAAACAACCAGCAGCTGGCGCACGTCCTCGAAATGAAGACCGGTCGTGGGCTCGTCCAAGATGTAGAATGTCTTGCCCGTCTGCACACGCTGCAACTCACTTGATAGCTTCACGCGCTGCGCCTCGCCACCCGAAAGCGTGGTGGCGGGTTGGCCGAGCCTGATATAGCCCAAACCCACATCGTGCAGTGTCTGCAGTTTTCGCTTCAATTGCGGAATGTTCTGGAAAAAGTCGAGCGCCTCATCCACAGTCATTTCCAGTAGGTCGTAGACGTTCTTGCCGCGATAAGTCACCTGCAGCGTTTCGCGGTTATAGCGCTTGCCGCCGCATACTTCACATGGCACATACACATCGGGCAGGAAGTGCATTTCGATTTTTATCTGGCCGTCGCCTTTGCATGCTTCACAGCGACCGCCGTTTACATTGAAGCTAAACCGTCCAGGCGAGTATCCGCGCGCCTTCGCTTCTTGAGTAGATGCCATCAGCTTCCTGATGTCGTCCCACAATCCCACATATGTTGCCGGGTTCGACCGAGGCGTACGCCCGATGGGAGTCTGGTCGATGTTGACCACCTTGTCCAAATGCTGCAGACCCAAAAGTTTGCGGTAGCGGCCTGTGCGTCTGCGTGCATGGTTCACTCTATTTGCAAGCGCAGGTGCCAGCGTATCGGTGACAAGCGAGCTTTTCCCTGAACCACTCACGCCGGTAACGAGCGTCAACGTGCCCAAGGGGATTTTCACACTGATGTCTTTGAGGTTGTTCTCGCATGCACCGGTAATCTCGATGCTGCCTTTTTTCGGGTTACGGCGCTTATCTGGCAGCGCGATAGTCTTGCGTCCGATTAAATAGTCGGCCGTGAGCGAATCCTCGCATTGCATCACCTGTTCAGGCGTGCCGGCGACAACCACTTCCCCACCATGTTCACCTGCGCCCGGACCCATGTCAATCACGTAGTCTGCGTGGCGTATGGTGTCCTCATCATGCTCAACCACCACTACGGTGTTACCCAAATCACGCAATCGCTCCAACGTGGCAATCAAACGCTCGTTGTCGCGCTGGTGCAATCCGATAGACGGTTCGTCCAAGATATAGAGCACACCCATCAATCCCGCGCCAATCTGCGTGGCCAAGCGAATGCGCTGGGCTTCGCCGCCGGATAGCGTCGCAGTGGCGCGCTCGAGCGTCAGATAGTCGAGACCCACGTCCACCAAAAAGCGCAAACGCGCACGAATCTCTTTCACGATAGGCCCGGCAATCTGCTCGTTTGCGCCCGAGAAAGACAGGCTCTCAAAAAACGCGAGGGAGTCTTTCGCGCTCATCTCGCAGACATCGTAGATGCTCTTACCTTTGATGGTCACCGCTAGGATTTCAGGCTTCAAACGTTTGCCGCCGCAGGTAGCGCACGGGATGATAGCGAAATACTGTTCCAAGCGCTCACGCTGACGATCGCTCGAGGCTTCTTTGTAGCGGTGCATGACCGCCTCGCAGATGCCTTCCCAATCTATAAACCAATACGTTTCCCGACCATCGACTGTCAGGTAATCAACGCGCACCTTGCCCTTTTTCACGCCGAACAAAAGCGCATCCTGCGCTTTTTTGCTCATGTCTTCCCACGGCGTATCGGCATCGTATCCCAAATGCTTCGCAACAGCGACCAGCACTTGCGGATAATAGTTTCCCGTTGTAAACGGTGCAACCACTCCTTGATTTAGGGATAGCGACGGATCGGGGATGACCAAGCTGGGGTCGACCTCTTCCCTGCTGCCCAGACCCGAACAATCGGGACATGCGCCATAGGGCGCGTTGAAGCTGAAATCACGCGGCTGCAACTCGTCTATAGAATGACCGTGCTCGGGGCAGGCCAGCGCCAGGCTGAACAGATGATCGACCTGTGTGCCGTCATCTTGAATCGTCTGCACCAATATACTGCCGCCTGACAGCTTTACCGCCATTTCCACCGCTTCTGCAATGCGCAGCGTGGCATCTTTCTTTATAACGATGCGATCGACGACCACATCGATAGTGTGCTTGAACTTCTTGTTCAACACGATTGGCTCGCCATCAAGTTTGCGCACTTCGCCGTCTATGCGCACGCGACTGAAACCCTCTTTTTGCACGTCAGCTAAAAGCTTGGTGAATTCGCCTTTCCTACCCACGGCGACCGGCGCCATCACCAACGCCTTCACGCCTTCACCCAACTCAAGTATCTCATCGCTTACCTGGTCGGTGGTCTGCTTCTTTATCTCGCGGCCGCATTCCGGACAATGGGGAATGCCCACGCGGGCAAAAAGCAGACGGAGGTAGTCGTAAATCTCAGTGACGGTACCCACCGTTGATCGCGGGTTTTTGCTCGTGGTTTTCTGATCAATGGAAACAGCAGGTGAAAGACCGTCGATGCTGTCTAGATCAGGCTTGTTCATCTGACCCAAAAACATGCGCGCATAGCTAGAAAGGCTTTCGACATAGCGCCTTTGACCTTCGGCGTATATGGTATCGAAAGCCAACGAGCTTTTCCCCGAACCCGAAAGCCCCGTGATTACCACGAGCTTGTCGCGAGGGATGGTTACATCAATGTCCTTCAGATTGTGTTCGCGCGCGCCTTTTATGACGATGGAGTCCTGTGCCATACTACCCGGTCTTTCCTGAAGCCGTTTTCTTGCAAACAAATATTTTAGCAAGCCTTCGCCAGATGTTTCTATATTTCAGATACGACACGCAAAATTCTCACCAGAGACACGCGCAATCCTATCCACAGCGAAACGATGTGAAAGATGCCACGCTTTGAGCATCGGCATAAACCCTCTCTCACGCAGGACCTTATCCGCGTGGATGCGCCTGATGATGCACTTGGCTTATGCGGCCAGCTGTCAAATGGGTGTAAATCTGCGTGGTGGAAAGGCTTGCATGTCCTAGCATTTCCTGCACACTGCGCAGATCAGCACCGCCTTCCAGCAAATCGCTTGCAAAGGTATGACGCATGTCATGGGGTGAATAGCTAGCATCCACTCCTGCCGCTGCCAAAGTTTGCTTGAACATATGTCTGATAGCATCGGTGCTCATCTGGTTGCCGCGCGTCGACACGAAGAAATACTCGCTTTCACCATGCTTTTCCAAAAGCTCAGGACGAGCGATATCCACATAGGTGCGCATGCTTTCCACTGCAGTTTGGTGGATGGGCACAATGCGCTCTTTCATGCCCTTGCCGTATACTTTCACCTGCATCTGCGCGAAATCAACGTCCCTCAACCGCAAGCCGGATGCTTCAGACACACGTGCTCCGCACGCATATAAAAACTCGAGAAGAGCCTGATTTCGCAGTTCAACAGCCTTTCGATTGCGCTTTATCACTCCATTTTCATCGAACGGGCCAAACACTGAGAGTATCTTCGCCATATCAGTTGCGGAAATCCGTCGCGGGAGTTCGCCACCCTTTTTCAACGATTGCAGCACATCAGCTGGATTCACGTCGGCGTATCCTACAATGCACATCCAACGGAAAAAGCCACGCAATGAGCTCAAGCGACGATTGATGGTAGCGCGAGCATACTTCGCTTTGTCCAAATCTGCAAGATAAGCGCGCAGCTGTCGATGTGTGGGATGAATCGCATCAATGCTCATGCGTTCGCACCAAGAAATGTAATCATTCAAATCGATGGAGTAGTTGCGCACCGTGTGTTCAGATGCATTCTTCTCAACGCGCATGGCTTTGCAATAGCCCTCCACAAGCTCGGCAGCAGCAGGCATCGCCGCCATTGCCGCACCTTTCGCATCCTGGCTCATCGTTGCGCGTCCTGCATCAACAGCCCTGCGAGCGCAAGTTCATCTTTGTAACGATTGAGCGCCTCGACACCGCGTTGAGCATAGGCTTGGTAGCGTTGCTGCTTGTTGCGGATTTTTTGGGGCAGCGGCACCATGATTCCGAAATTCACGTGCATAGGCTGGTAGCCTTCAGTCGCTGCGTCACTGGCGTAGGACATAAGCGCTCCGAATGCCGTCTCCACAGGCAGTGGAGGCGCGGTTTTTCCTTGGAGTCGGGCCGTCGCCGTGATAGCCGCATGAAGCCCCGAGCGAATGGCCTCACAATAGCCTTCGGTGCCTGCAAGCTGGCCGGCAATCAGTATCGGCACATTGAACTTCTCCGCCGCATCACCCTTTAACAACAACGAGCCATCCAAAAGCGCAGGCGCTTCGACGAAGGTGTTTCGATGCATCACCCCGAAACGCGCGAATTCCGCTTCCTGCAAACCGGGAATCATGCGAAATACGCGTTTCTGCTCTGAGAATGTAAGGTTCGTCTGGAAACCCACCAAATTATAGCTTTGCCGATGCGCGTCCTCCGCGCGAAGCTGAAGGGCCGCCCAGGGTCTGTGTCCTGTAGCAGGGTCGGTTAAACCCACCGGTTTCAATGCACCGAAACGCGGCGCATCTGCGCCTTTGCGCGCAATCTCCTCAATAGGCTGGCAGGCTTGGAATAGATCCTTTGTTTCGAAATCCCTGCGTATCACTCGATCAGCCGACACGAGCGCTTCAATGAAGTCCTGATACTCCTGCTTGTTGAAAGGAGCATTCAGGTAGTCGCCGACCGAATCATCTTCATAGCGGCTCTGCCTGAAAAGCTTGCTCATATCCAACGAATCCGCCATGACCACAGGAGCAGCTGCGTCGAAAAACGCAAGGTTGCAACACCCGAGTATCTGCTCGAGGTTTTCAGAAAGCGCCGCAGATGTCAAAGGACCGCTCGCGATAATAAGCGCATCGCCAGCAGGTACAAGCGCGGTACCCACCTGCGTGGCAGCATCCACGATGATGCTCCCATCGTGGTTCACGCAAAGCGCTTGAGCATTGATGCGTTCGATGTTTGGCGATTCGTCGATGAGATTCGTCACGTGCTGCGCGAACAGGTCCCTATCCACAGCAAGCGCCCCACCTGCAGCCACGCGATTTTCCAAGGCGCACCCATAGAGAAACGAATCGAGCTCATCAAGCTCTTGCTTCAACATGCCCGCAGCACTTTCAGGTTTGGTGCTTTTCAGGGAATTCGAGCACACGAGCTCGGCACAAAGCCCGCTTTTATGTACGTCAGTGCCCACTTTCGGGCGCATTTCTACAAGGCGCACCCCTATCCCACGGGCGGCAAGCTGCAGCGCCGCCTCGCTTCCAGCCAAGCCTGCGCCTATGATGTTCACTGTTTTTTCCATAACCCGATACTAGCAGATAGCACGCTCAAACTTTTGCCGGACCGTAACGTCCATCGGGAAACCGCGCAATCTCGCCCGATGCTTCCAATTCGGAAAGATGCAGGTTTAAATAGGCTGCTCGGTCTGGCCCACCCTGCTTTTTCCCGATATCTAGCGCCATAATCTCGTCTATACGCAGCGGGTTGGCCAGCAATGCCGAAAGTAGAGGGTCTTTACCCGTTTCCGCAGACCCGTGCCCTTCCGCGGGGCAACATTCTTGACGTAACAAACCGAATAACCCGCACAGCACATCATCGAACGTTTCTTCATCCACGATTGGCGTGGCGCCCTGATACAACAGCCGGTTCGACCCAGCTGACGTAGCAGATGTGATGGCGCCAGGCACCACAAGCACATCTTTGCTGGCTGCAAGTGCTTCGTCAGCTGTCGAGAAAGTGCCCGATGGCAAACCGGCTTCCACGATAAGCGTTGCCCGCGCCAAACCAGCGATAAGGCGGTTTCGCTGGCGAAACGTATAGGGAAGAGCAGGGAAATCCCATTCGTTTTCCGACACCACAGCACCACCTGCAAATACGATATCCTGAAAGAGCCGCTGGTTGGATGCAGGATATATCTGATCGCATCCGCCACCCAAGAACACTACAGTCTTTCCTGATGCCGCCAACGCTGCTTTATGCGCAGCCGAGTCGCAGCCCAGCGCTCCTCCCGAAATGATTGGGATACCGCGAGCTGCAGCCAAGCGCGAAAAATTGCTTGCGCACGCGATACCGTAGGGCGTGGCCTTTCTGGCACCCACGACTGCAAGACCATCGACAAGCGCAGAGGCATCACCGATTACGTAGAGTTTCTCCGGCGGGTTCGAGATGCGCCGCAATGCATTTGGATAAGCTACATCCCCTCGGCAAAGCACGCTACGTGGCCCTTCCAGTGTCGCTCCGCTATAAGGCTTAAAACCATACCGCTTACGCATGCGCTCGGCCTCTTTTATTCCAGGTGCATCCCTCATCGTCCTACTCCCCCGCTCCGTACTCGCAAATTCAACGCCTCAGCAATATGAGCCTGTTGCACACTCTTCGATTCTGCAATGTCAGCTATCGTTCTGGCCACGTCTAGCGTCCTCATGATTCCCCTCCCGCTGAGCAGCTTGCCGTTTGCCAAGCCTTCAAACATCTTGCGCGTGCTCGCATCCATCACGCATGCTGTGACCAGCCCCGCTGGATCACGAGTGGATTCCGCATAGCCTTGTCGGCGTCTTCTTTGCTCGGCGAAACGCCTAGCACGCTCCACCCCCTCACGCAGCTCAGCAGATGTTGTAGCCCCTTGCGTTCCAACAACGTCTTTGAAGTCGCTGCGCCATACATCGATAGAGATATCAATGCGGTCGATAAGCGGGCCTCCGATTCGGTTTTGGTAGGTGTGAATCTGTGTTTGGGTGCAGGTGCAAGCCACTTTATGATCACCCAAATAGCCGCACGGGCACGGGTTGCAAGCCGCCACCAACATGAAACGCGCCGGCAGGCGCACATTACCCTGCGCGCGTGTCAACACGATTGCGCCATCTTCCATGGGCTGCCTGATGCTTTGCAACACGCTTGGCTTGAATTCAGCCAATTCATCCAGAAACAATACGCCATTGTGGGCAAGTGAAAGCTCACCCGGGCGGATAGGAGATCCGCCTCCCACCAACCCCGCCATCGTCGCACTATGATGCGGAGATCGAAAAGGACGCCTGCCTTCCAAAAGCATATCAACCCTCTCGCCTGCCACCGAATGTATCTGTGCCGCTTCGATTCGCTCCGTCTCGTTCATCAGAGGCAGTATAGTGGGCAAGCGCGACGCCAACATGGTCTTGCCAGACCCAGGCGGTCCCATCATCAGCACACCGTGATTTCCCGCCGCTGCTATCTGCATAGCCCTTTTGGCCGTCTCATGACCCCCGATATCACTGAAATCGGTTTCCTGCACTTCAGCCTGCACTTTCCGTGCGGGTATACCTTTAAAACTCATCTTCCGAAAAGCCGACAACGTATCCGCCGCCTGAACCCTCATACCCCGAAGGGGCACAAGACCCGCATCTTCGCAAGAACAAATCAACGACAATCCGTGCTTGTAGGCGCACATCTGAAACGCGAGCATGCCTTTCACCGCCCGAAGGTCGCCCTCTAAAGACAGCTCGCCTACCACCACCGCACCATCCAAAGACGCACGTGGAATCTGCGACGTGGCCGCAAGCAAGCCCAAAGCGATAGGAGCATCGAATCCCGATCCTGTTTTCTTCAGGGAACTAGGTGCAAGATTCACCACTACCTTGTCATTGGGCATCTTGAAGTCGCACGAGCGTAAGGCGGCCTTCACGCGCTCACGCGCTTCCTGGATTGCCGCATCGGGCATACCGACTATCGAAAAGCCGGGAATACCATTGGTGATAATGACTTCCACATCAACCAGATGAGCCTCGACACCGATGATGGTCGCACTCTTTACCGTGCATCTACGGATGGATGCCATAGCACTGCCTAATCTACCCGACTAAATGCGTTTCGATGATATCGCAAAAACGCGCGATGCTCTGCCGTGACGAGTATGGATATGACGTCGAAAGATATTTCGCCTTCAGGCCCCTCGTAGTCTTTCAAATAGCACTCGGCGATGCGCTCGTAGCGTTTGCGTTTTTGCATATCCACCGCTTCAGCAGGAAAACCCTTGCACTCGCTTCTTCTGGTTTTTACCTCCACGAAATGCAGGGCATCATCTTCCATAGCGATGATGTCTGCCTCTCCTGCCATGCACGTCCAATTGCGCTCGATTATTTCAAGACCCCTGCGCACCAAGAATGCGGCCGCAGCATCTTCACCGCGCTTGCCCAATTCTTTGTTATGCGTGTTCTTGTCACAATGCCCATCATCCTCAGTGGGGGCCACCTCATCGCAGTGGCCCTCATCTTCACCCAATTCGACACCGGCTTTTGAATCGCTCATTTCATCGAACTCTTCAGCACATGTTTCCCGCTCGTCACTATCATCTGATTTTTGTGCATGCGGTTCTGCGACCTGTGCATGCGGTTCTGCGACCTGATTCGAGTTTTCGATTGCACCGTCTCTTTCCGCTGCTTCATCTTCTGGCTTCTCTGTCATAGCAGCCCCCTTTCGTCTGATGCCACTCTACGAAAGAGACCTCGTGGAAACCTTTCACAAACCTTGCAAAAACCTTTCGAAAACCTTGCAGCGAAACGCGCAGTTTTAATACAGATTTTTGATTGCATCTCAAAATCATGCCGAGACCGTACGCTCAAGGTTGGTGAAGCAGATCTCCCTGCAGGTCCAATTTCCGGTTTCGAAAGATTGCACCTCGAGAATTGCTCCATCAATCTGCCTGCGCAACGCGTCATGTGGGCTTCTTGTTCGCGGTTTCAAGGAGTTTTGCGATTTCGAAACAGGATAATGGCGAGCAAACGAAGCAAAGTACGGACCCGATTTCCGTCCGTCCAAGACTATTTTCTGTGACCTGCGGTTATGCGAGATTGATTCTTCGATTATCCCGGTTTCAGCCGATCAGGAGAGACTTACATGCGACAGCTTCGTACTATACTTCGTTTACTTGGCGTTTTTCTGTTTTGAAATCGCAAAATGCCTGATACGAGGGTGCGGCAGTTTTCTTGGAGCACTTACGCAGCCATTCCTTGCCCAACAGTCGCAACGATGCAACGATGCACCGATTTAGAGGGACGAGCCTTCCTAGAAAAGCGAATCCTGCAGGAAAGCACCGCAAAAGGACACTCGGTGAATGGGGCACATTCCAAAATCCCTGATAGCCTGTTGATGATCGGCTGAAGCATAGCCTTTGTTCTTTTCAAAGCCATATTGGGGGTACTCGGTCGCATACTTCACCATCAGGGCATCGCGCGTGACTTTCGCGATAATCGACGCGGCGGCGATACTCGCGCACCGCGCATCGCCATGCACCACATTCACCTCGCGCGGGTCCATATGCAGCGGATTGCCGTCTAGCAGCACCACTTCAGGACGAATGCCTTGTGATTCCACATCAGCTACGGCACGCATGAACGCCACACGCAGCGAGGCCGTCATACCAGCGGCATCGATGGCATCAGGGGCAATATGCTGCACCGACCATGCCAGTGCCACATCTTTCACTTCTGCGGCAATGCGCTCACGATCGTGAGGAGCCACTTGCTTCGAGTCGTTCAAGCCCTCTATGTGCGCATCTGCAGGTAGTACGACCGCTCCTACCGTCAAAGGCCCAGCCAAAGGTCCGCGCCCCACTTCGTCGAGGCCGACGCATAGACGCCCGCCTGCAATCTCATCTTGAAAGGAATACATCTGGGCAAGTCGCAACGCTTCTGCTTCTTGCGCTTCCAACCTGCGTTTAGCCACCTCGACAGCTTGGCGCACCGTTTTGCGCGAATCCGCCGCAAGCGATCGTTCCAATACCTCGAACTCTTCCGCATCAGCCGTGCGCAGACGCTCGATGATATCCTGTGCGGTTTGAAAGTTCTGCGCCATCAGAGTCCCCGGCTTCCTTTGTCGACACCATTCGAAATGAGCGCTGTGAGAATACAAGAAGAGGCCCCGAAGGACCCCTTCCAAACATACATGTAATCATGCGGCAAGATTTAAAAAGCCTTTTCCTTGATCTTGGCAGCTTTGCCGACTTTGTCGCGCAGGTAGTACAGTTTCGCGTGGGAAACGTCGCCGCGACGCATGACTTCGATCTTGTCGATTTTGGGCGAATGTACGGGGAACGTACGCTCGACTCCTACTGAGAAGCTAATCTTGCGAACGGTGAACGTCTCGCGATTGCTGGCACCATGACGACGGATGACATCGCCCTGGAACACCTGGATGCGCTCGCGGCTGCCTTCGACGATGCGATAGTGCACCTTTACGTTGTCGCCGACGTTGAAGTCGGGAAGGTCCTGCCTGATTTGCTGTTGTTCGATAGCGCGAATAATATCCATGTCCGTATTCCTTCTATATACCTTATGAAAAACCATGAATGGTCTGTTGAAGACGCGATTGAAGATTATAACGTGGCAATCGCTTTGAAGCAAGTGGCAATCGCTTTTGTGGAGGCCGTTTGCAGATTCCACACGAGATTATATCAGCAAAAGCAGAGCGTACGAGATAACACCCGTGATAGCGCACCATAAAAGCGATTTCGTTTTCTTTGCCACCACAAGCACGATAGCAGCGGCAACAAATGGGAGCAGTGCCGGCCAAAAGCCAGCATCGAACATGCCCGGTTTGTACAGGTCGTTGGCCACCAACGCTGCAAACGCCGCCGGCGGGATGAACCCGAGAGCAGCTTGTAGACCGTCGGGCATGTAATGGCCCTTCAACATGAAAATGGGAATACAGCGGCACATCAGCATTGTGGCCAAACAACATGAGAAGATGATGAGGAACTCGGTTGTGCTCATAGCGATTTTCCCACCCTGATACCCATTCCGGCTGCGACACCCAAGCAAGCTCCGATGAGTATGGCAGGTCCAGCCAAACCGATGCTCTTACACACCACTACGCCCACGACAGACACGATGATTACAACCGCATTCGTGCGATTGATCTTCTGCGAAGCCAAAAGGCATATGAAAATGGACGTCATGGCGAACGCCGCGATAGCCGATGGAATGGACAGCGCATCTCCCACAAGCACGCCTGCCGCATTCGATAGCGCCCACGTGGTCATACAGAACAGATTCACCATGGTGGCACGGCCCGCGCCCCAATCGCCCGTCGTGAATTTCGACAAGTTCACGCCGAAGCTCTCGTCGGTAACCGTGGCCGAGAACAAAAACGTCAATCCCTTTTTAACTTTCTTGAAAAACGGGGAAAACGCAGCCGAATACAGCATTTGGCGTGTATTCACAAACGACACGCTAGCGATGATAGATGCAATAGGAGATCCAGCCATCCACAAACTGGGTATCATGAACTGCCCCGCGCCCGAATAAAACGTCATGCTCATCAAAAATGCCATGAAAGCATCGAAGCCCACCTGGCTTTCCATGATGCCGCAGGGTATGCCTATGCCGACATAACCCGCCATAACCGGCAGGGCCGCACTCAAAGCTTGTTTTGTAGAATCTATAGCAGACATAGTTCGCCATTATAGCGATAAGCAACCGTAGAAGGAAAGGATTTTTCCCGACTTATGGAAAGCTGTGGGATACCATGAGCGCGCATGCACCCCCAACAGGCGCTCGGAAAACTATTGCGATTGCCTACGAATCGAGCGTCGTAAACGAATGCGGCACGAAAAGCTCTTCATAGACACCGCGCGCGTATCGGTCGGTCATACTGGCTATAAAGTCTGTGACCGCGCGCACATCATTGCCTTGCGAGATGGACCGGTATTCCTGCGGCACCTCGTCCATATGGCTCATGAAGTAATCGAAGAGCTCCCCTATCAGATGGTAAGCCTTGTCCACCTCCCGCATCACGATATCTCGCCGATAGACATTCTCGAAAAGGAACTGCCTCAGCTCCATCATCGCATCCCAAATCTGCTGACTCATGCGGATGTCGGCGCATTCTTTCGAATTGCGCACGCAATCCACTACCAATGTCTCGATACGCGATGAATGATCTGCGCCCAAAAGCCTATGCGTGGATGCCGGCAAATCGCTCTCGCCTAGCACCCCAGCCCGAATAGCATCGTCGATATCATGATTTACGTATGCGATGCGATCGGAAATGCCGACGATGCGCCCTTCTAACGTGTCGGGTGACTGCGCTCCGGTATGGCACAGAATTCCATCGCGCACTTCGCTTGTCAAGTTCAGTCCGACTCCGCCGTTTTCCACGACATCAACCACGCGCAAGCTCTGAACGTTGTGATGGAACACGTCGTCGAGCTCAGGGAACCCGTCAGCATAATCGGCATGTCTGCGCCATGCGGCGGTCAGCGCCTCTTCGCCTGTATGACCGAAAGGAGTATGGCCCAAATCGTGTCCCAGCGCGATAGCCTCGGTCAAGTCCTCGTTCAAATCGAGAGCGCGTGAAATCGTGCGCGCAATCTGCGCCACTTCCAGAGTATGGGTCAAACGCGTTCTGTAATGATCCCCTTTCGGGGCGATGAACACCTGCGTTTTATGCGACAATCGGCGAAACGACTTGCAGTGTATGATTTTGTCGCGGTCACGTTGGAATTCCGTACGCAGAAGGTCGGGGTCGCTGCTATGATTTCGACCCTCGCTTTCATCAGAGAACGACGCATCGGATGAGAGCACGGTGTGCTCGAGTGCTTCCCTTTGCTCGCGATTGACGATTCTCATTAGCATCCTCCTTCGATACGACATGTTAGCGGGAGTCACAACACGCTAGCGTGGCCGATAGGTCACCTTTGCAATGGGCGATTCCCATACGGCGATTTCCGTTAAATCGATGCCATCAGGCAGCTTTGCCGCCAAGTTCCAATAGAGCACGCGCGCAAGATGCTCGGCCGTGGGGGCTATGCGATCGAATGGCGCGACATCATTGATGAGATGGTGGTCAAAGGCATCTAACATGGCGTGCAAATCGTCCTTTATCGCTTTGAAGTCGTAGAGCATCCCGACCTCGTCAAGTTTCATCCCCGAAATCGTGGCTTCTACGTCCCACGTGTGACCATGCAGGTAGCGGCATTGGCCAGGATAGCCCGGCAAAGCATGAGCCGCATCGAAGTGATCCTTTACCGTAAGCTCGTAGATGCCTGGCTCATCTAGATGATCGAGTCCATCCAAAAGCCCTTCGATAGGCGCATTACGCGGACAAGTCGGCGGAAGAGCTGCTCCAACCGGCGCACTTGACGGCGCCGCAGCGCATTGCGGCGGAAGGGCTGCTCCAACCGGCGCACTTGACGGCGCCGTAGCGCTCTGCGGCGCAACAGCAGACGCAGCCACGGGAGCGCTTTTTGGCGAGACAGCTTGCGCAGGCGTAGCATCTTGCAAAGGCGCAGCAGTACTTGCTGCAGTATCTCCGGATGCGTCAAACAACGTGGGTTGTGACCCGTCCATCTCCACGCGGAAATCTCCTACTGGACCATGCGCGTCCATCGCTTTGTTCGCCAATTCATCGGCCTCCTTGTTCTCCGATCGGTAGACATGCTTGATGGAAAACTTGTCGAAGCGGGACTGCAAAACGCGCGCCTGCTCAAAGAGCGGTTTCAAATCAGGACTCTTCACCTTGTAGGCGCCCAACATCTGTTTTACCATCAGCTCGGAATCGGCCTGCACACGCAAATCTTTCACACCGCATGCCAAAGCATTGCGCATGCCCCATAACAATGCAGAGTATTCTGCCACGTTGTTCGTGGTCGTACCTAAAAACCATCCGCCAGCCGCAAGCGTCTCGCCAGCCGCATCGGTCAGGCTAAACCCACATCCTGCAGGACCGGGGTTCCCTCGAGACCCGCCGTCGGTATGCAGCAATGCGGCCGTCATCGGCCCACCCGCTCACAAACGACTTCTACCTTCACACCTTCGATAGCCCCACAAGCAGCCGTCATTCGATCACCAGCAAACGATGGCACGCCGGACATTGGGCAATGGGAGCATCCACCCTCAGCTGCAGCAGGCGGTTGTTGTCGATTCCGTGGCGACATGCGCTACACATACCGTCACGCAAATGGGACACTCCCACCCCTCCGCAACGTTTCACGGCGCGGTCATAGGCATCGATCATCTCTTCGGGCAAGTTCGCAGCCAAGCTCTCGCGTGCGGCGGTCTGCGAATCGATGACGGATTGCAAATCGCTCACGTGCGCATTCATCTCGCCTATCGCGGCAGTTTCTTTATCAGCCAGCACGCGCTCGGCTGCATGCGCTTTATCGCAGACGGTTTTTACCTGGCACAGTTTCGCATCTGCCTTATTCATCTCGAATTCCAAGGTCTCCCTGCGCTTCTGCATGCCTTCCAGATCACGGGTGAGTGACGTGACGCTGCGATAATCCCCCTGCGCCTCATCAATTTTCAACTGGGTCGCTGCTTCCTTCTGGACAATCTGCTCGTCCTCTTCATTCAGAGCAGATAGAGCCTTTTCAGCTGATTCCAGAAGGGCATCGAGCTGAAGGGTCTTCTCGGCCAGCTCGCGACGCTTCTCACGCAGCTGCTCAATTGCTTCTTTCTGCGGAAGATTGGTTAGCTCCCTTTTTGCCTTGATACGCTGCCGATCCACTTCCTGGAGCGCATCCAACGTTTTTATCTGCTCGGGCGTCGCTTTCATGTTTCCTACTTTCACCGTATCCCGCAAGGCCCATGCGCCAACGAGCGCGATTTGACCCCTCTTGCTTTATCTGCCGAACGATTCCAAAACTCACTACACGCGTATAGCTTCGGGCACGTTCCAATTATCGCTTTGGTCAATCACCTTGATTGAATCCTCCGAGTAACCGATACGCTCAAGCGTAGCCGCCAAAAGCGCGCACAGCGGCAGCTCGCTCGTGTCGTGGCCCAACTCGATTATCGACAACCCAGCCTCTTTCGCGGCTAGGGCATCATGATAGCGCACTTCACCGCAAATGAGACAGTCATAGCCATGCTCGATGCACGTTCTCGTCAGGTTACCGGCCGATCCCGTCGCACAGACGATGCTGACCATGCGCGCATCGAAATCGCCCCACACCCTGGCAGGACGCCCGAACACCGACATGCAACGCGCTGCGAGATTTTGCAGAGTCATGGGTTGCTCCCCATTTTGCATGCCGCACAATTGCCCATAGCCCTTTTTCGCATCACCCGCGATGGGCTCGACGATACCGCGGAATTTCAGATTCAACATACTCGGAAGCACCTGGGCCGCATCTGGACTCACATCAAGCGCGGTATGGAAGTTCATCAATGCCACATCGCACCTGATAGCTTCCCACACAACCGACCCTGCTCCGAAAGAGTGCGAGACAAGAGGCCCGATGCGCGTGGGAGGGTCCAAGAAAACCGGATGGTGCGTGAGAAGCACATTTGCATTGCAGCCCTTTGCGATGCGCACGGCCTCTACCGTCGCATCCAGAGCCACGGCGATACCGGTTACTACCTCTGAAGGATCACCGACTATCAGGCCCGTATTGTCCCACGTTTCGGCGTCTTCTTTCGGGAAACGCTGCAGGAGGTCGTGTTCCAATGACGAGATCGTGCAATGCGGTTTCAAAGGGGGTCGCAGCACATCGGATTGAATCGCAGCCAAATCGGAGCGAGACGAGTCTTTGGCAATAGCGGCGGAATCGCTCACCACCTTGTCGACACCGCCTTTTTCGCCCTTGGCTGCACCTGATGAGTTTTTCTCGTCAGCGTTTTCCTTATTGGCTCTGACCTGTTTCTTTGCATTTTTCTTTTTATCTGCCATAACCATCACCTTCCGAATATGCGTGTGTGCAGGTACGCGGCGTACCGGGTCCTGCACATCGACCAAACCGTTATTCGATGGGCACTTCTCGCCTGCCGCCGCCCATCGTCGGCACCGTCACCACCCGATAGCCTGCATCATAGAGCGCACGATAACCAGCATCGATACCGCGCGCCACATGTGCGCAGCGATGCGCGTCAGTACCTATCGAACAAGGAATTCCCGCACGGAAAAATGTCTTCAGCAAATCCGGTGCCGGGAACATTTCCTCGCAATCATAGTACGCACCCGATGTGTTCACCTCAACCATGCGACCCGCGCTGCGCGCAGCATCGGCCGCATCGTCGTAGAGCGGTTGCACATCATAATCAGGCCGGTATCCGAACTTTTTCACTAGGTCAGGATGAGACATGATGGTGAACGGTTGGTCTGATTGCGCCGCTTGGCACCATATCTCGAAGTAGCGGCGCCAGATTTGATCGACACCCACATCATCCCAGTGCTCTTTGTGGTCGGGGTCGTCGAAGGCCCAGCCGTCAACGTAGTGCACTGACCCGAGCACCAAATCGAACCTGTCGAATTCGCCTGGATGAAAAACGCGGTCCTCGTTGTCTCCCAACCAATCCACTTCAGTGCCCAAAAGCACATTCATTTCCGGATGCGCCTCTCGAGCGGCAAGCACCGCATCGCAATACTCGTCCACGCGCTCTGCTGGCATGCTGATGAAACCACCTAGATCCCATCGCTCTGTCAGCGGATAGTGCTCAGTGAGCGCCATGGTATGCACGCCAGCGCGCGATGCCGCGTCCACCATATCAGCTACGCTGTCCATAGCATGTCCGCAAAAATTTGTGTGAGTATGCGTTGTGATGAGTTCCATGAAGAATCTAACCGTCTTCCTACTTCGTATCGTTCCAGCAAAGCACCTTGTCGAATGCGGCAAGGCACGCTTCCACATCATCGGACTCGGTGTAGCGCCCAATCGAAAACCGCAAACTGCCGAGTGCCAAATCGCGCTCTATGCCGATCTGCTTGAGCACACGACTGGGTTCCAGGGAATGCGACGCACAAGCGGACCCGCCCGAAAGCGCGAATCCCAGCATGTCGAAGCGCAATATGAGCGTCTCGCTTTCAAGACCACGCACGCATATGTTGGCGATGTTGGGTAGATAATCGGCACTGCCCGGCTTGCACGCTACCGTTTGGAAGACACCATCGTATGCGGTCAGACCCTGATAGAGCCTATCGCGCAGACCCGTTTGGCGCGCACGTTCCGCGTTTAAAGTGGATTCATTAGCGCAAATCGCCTTACATGCCGCAGCGAATCCAACCATACCGGCCACGTTCTGCGTGCCGGAGCGCAAACCTGATTCTTGTCCACCGCCCAGTATGAAAGGCGAGATTGGCGTTCCTTTTTTCAGGTACAGAGCACCGATACCCTTCGGTCCGCAAATCTTGTGCCCCGAAAAACTGGCCGCGTCCACACCGAGTGCTTTGCAGTCGATAGGAATCTTGCCAAGCGCCTGTACGGCGTCGGTGTGAATGAGAGCGCCTGCTTTGTGCGCTATATCTGCGCATTGCGCAACCGGTTGAATCGCACCTATCTCGTTATTGGCCAGCATGATGGAAACAAGCACCGTGTTTGGACGTATTGCCTGCTCAAGCTGCTCGGGCTGGATGAAACCGTTTTTGTCAGGACTCAGACAGGTGAGCTCCACGCCTTTCGATTCTAGCCTGTGCGCCGTATTCAAGACGGCATCGTGCTCTATCGAAGTCGTGATGATGTGAACGGGTCCGCCCTCGCTCTTTTTGGCTCCGCGCTCGCGCTCAGCGCAGATGGCTTCGACCATGCCAACGAGCGCCATGTTATCTGATTCGGTTGCACCGCACGTAAACACAAGCTCGTCGCCGCGCGCACCGATGCAACGAGCGATGTCGCGGCGGGCACCCTCCATGGCCGCAAATGCCGCGCGACCCTCGCTGTGAAGCGAGTTCGCATTAGCGCCGACAGCGATGTTTGCCATGCCGCCTTGCATGTAATCAGCCATGGCCGCTGCTGATTCTCCGCAAAGCGGAGCAGTGGCCGCCCAATCCATGTAGATTCTTTTGTGTGCGCTCATCGTGCATTCCTTTGTGTTTGAGCACCATCTGCTGCTTGGCGTATGCTCGCAATAGCCTGCTCGCGAGATTCCGCTTTAAACACAGCGTTTCCAGCCACAAGCGAATCTGCGCCAGCAGCTGCTACCAACGATGCAGTCTTGTCATTTATGCCACCATCCACCTGTATCAAAGGGCTCACACCCGCTTGCTTGCACATATTCGCAAGCTGACCTACGCGTCCTTGTGTTTCCGGAATATAGGATTGCCCTGAAAAACCAGGATACACGCTCATAACCAGCACCATATCCCACACGGAAAGCGTCGAGGCCAACGCCTCGACAGGCGTATCTGGTTTGATGGAAATACCGCACAGCATGCCTTTGCTATGCAGGGCATCCGCTATTTCATGCGCGTCGGCAAACGGGTCGTCGAGCGCTTCCAAATGCACGGTCACGATATCCGGATTGCATTCGATAAACCATGGCAGCTGCTCTTTGGGATTGCTTATCATCAGATGCACGTCAAGCGGCAGCTGAGTGATAGCACGCAACTGCTTCAACACAGGTACGCCTATGGTCAGATTCGGCACGAAATGACCGTCCATCACATCCACATGCACCCAATCGGCACCTGCGTGTTCAATGCTTTTCACCTCGTCGTCCAAATGCATGAAATCGGCCGACAGAATAGATGGTGATACCTTTGTTTGCTGAAACACCCGCTCGCCTTTCTCTTCTTCAAAGATTCTAGCGCAACGTACTCATGTGGAAGGGGCACGCTCTATATTCAGCAAGAATTCCTTTATCCGCAGCCCGCCGCCATATCCGACCAAAGCACCATTTGCACCGATGACCCGATGACATGGAATGACGATGGGAATAGGGTTTTGGTTGTTCGCACGCCCTACCGCCCGCGCAGATTTCGGATTTCCGATGGCTTCGGCTATCTGAGAATACGTGCGCGTTTGCCCATAGGGTATGAGCTGCAGCTGTGCCCACACTTTTTTCTGAAAATCCGTGCCATGAGGATTGAGGGGCACATCGAACAGTTGCCTGCGCCCAGCCAAATACTCCTGTATCTGATTCGCGCAGCTATTCGTCAGTTGCGTGGCCCTGCGCTCGCCTTCCAACTCTACATCGCCGAAAGCGATATTGGTAATCGCAGAGCCATCTGCTGCGATAGTCACATGTCCTACCGGGGTGTTGTACGGAAAATACGTCTTATTCATGGCCGCCTCGAATCTTTCACCGACCGCTTAGAGTGGACTAAATACCGTAGAACTCCTCTTTCAGGGAGCGCTGCGTCAAAGCTATCGCCGCCTCTTTGGCATCCATCCCTTCCCATATGATGGAGCGCACCACATCAGCAATGGGCATTTCAACCGAAACGCTGTCTGCCAATGGTTTTATCGTTTTGCACGCAAGCGCGCCTTCCACTACCATATGCGTTTCAGCATGGAAGTCATCAAGTGTTTTCCCCTCGGCTACAAACTCGCCGAAACGGCGATTGCGAGAATGCTTCGACATGCACGTAGCGATAAGGTCGCCTGTGCCCGCAAGCCCCATGCACGTGATGGCTTGTCCGCCTAAAGCGCTGACCAGACGGCTCATTTCCGCCAGCCCGCGCGTCATCAGCATAGCGGCGGTATTGTCACCGTAGCCCATGCCGTAGGAAAGCCCGATTGCGATGGCAATGATGTTTTTACATGCGGCACATACTTCCACTCCGCACACATCGTCGCTTATGTAGGTACGAAACGTATCGGTGGCGAAGACATCTTGGAAGAAAGCGGCGGTTTCTTTGCCGCTTGATGCAATCACGGTACCCGAAGGCGTTCCTAGTACCACCTCTTCAGCATGGTTGGGGCCAGAAAGCACTGCGATTCGATCGCGGTTGCCCATTTCCGATTCGAATACATCCACAGGCAACAGAGCGCTCTGAGCCTCGATACCCTTGCTGCAGATGATGACAGGGAGGCTCTGTGACGTACCGGATTTTTGCAATGCACGCGCCACGCCACGCATCAGGTTCGACGGCGTGACCACTGCCACCGCATCGGCACGCAACAGACAATCCTCATACGACACAGTGGCAACGATGTTGCGCGAAAGCTCCACGTCACTTAAGTATCGCGGGTTCGCATGGTCGCAATTGATGCTGGATACCACTTCGGGTCTGCGCGCCCATATATTCACATTGGCGCCTTTAGAGCCCAGAAGCTGCGCCAGCGCGGTACCCCACGAACCAGCTCCTATGACAGCGATTTTCATCGGGTGCCTCCGTCTTCTGCCTTCTTTTTGCCAATTTTGCTTTCAGTGCCTTGGCTCAAACGCCCGATGTTTTCCCTGTGCGCCCAAATAACCACCGCAGCAACCGCGCAGCACAGCCCGCAGGCCAGCCAATCTCCCCAAAACAAGAAAAGCGAAAGCGGAGGGCAAACGACAGCAGCTGTAATCGATCCCGCCGAAACGTATTTGGTCGCAGCTACTACGACGATGAAAGCAGCCAGTTCCAGAAGTGCGCCGACCGGACCAAACGTCACGAACAGGCATCCCACTGAAACAGCGATGCCCTTGCCTCCATGAAAGCCCAACCACGGCGAGAACACATGCCCGAGCACGCACCCGAAAAATGCCGCGCACAGACACTCCGCTTGAGTAAACTGCAGTGTCTGCATGCTCACAGCATCAGAGAAGCTCGTAAATATCCAAAGCGCGATGAGCCCGGAGGCCACACCTTTGGCGAAATCCAGCAGAAACACCGCGTATCCGCCCTTTTTGCCCATAGCCCTGATGGCGTTGGTGGTGCCGATGTTACCCGAGCCTTGTTCGCGGATGTCTATATGGTAGAAAAGTTTGCCGATGATGATGCCGTTGGGGATGGAACCCAGCAGAAACGATATGAGTATGATCGAGAGAAACGATTCGATGCCTACCATGTCAGTCCTTCCGTTTGAACCTCAGACGAATGGGAGTGCCCGTGAAATCAAAGGTCTCGCGCATCCTGTTTTCCAGATAGCGCTCATAGTTGTCGTCTACGATCTCGGGATGATTCGCAAAGAAGGTGAATTGAGGTGGGCAGGTAGCCGTCTGGGTAATGTATTTCATCTTCAACAGCTTTTTACCCTTGCTGATGGTGTGCCCGAAGTCCTTGATTTCAGCCAGCCAATTGTTCAGCTTGCTGGTGGAAACCGTTTTATTGTAGTTCGCATACGACGTGTCGATTAAATCCCAAATGCGTCCGACGTTTTTGCCGGAAAGCGCAGATATGGCTACCACAGGAGCATATCCCACAAACGTCAGACGGTCTTCGATGCGCTCGCGTATATCGGCTTTCGCCTGCGGTCCTTCCACCAAATCCCACTTGTTGAGCACCACGACCATGGCGCAGCCGCGCTCAGAGGCATATCCTGCCACACGCTGATCCTGGTCGGTCAGCCCGATGGAGGAGTCTATAACCAAAAGCGCCACTTGCGAGCGGTCGATAGCGCGCATAGCGCGCACGAAACCGTAGTATTCCACGTCCTGGTCTATCTGGCTTTTGCGTCGCAAACCTGCCGTGTCGACAATACGGTAGGCGCGCCCGTCATGATGCGCCATAGTATCGATAGCATCACGCGTGGTACCGGCAACGTCGCTGACGATGGAGCGGTCGTTTTTTGACATCATGTTCGTCAGCGAGCTTTTCCCCGCGTTCGGACGACCGATGATGGCCACGTTTATAGCCGGCTCTTCTTCTTCCTCATCTTTGGGAATAGCCGCCAAATGCTCGACGAGGCAATCGAGCATGTCACCAGTGCCGGTGCCATGCAGAGCCGACACAGGCCATGGATCGCCTAACCCCAGCTTATAGAATTCATAGAGCTCATCCTCTTTTTGAGGATTGTCCATCTTGTTTACCGCCAGCAACACCGGCGTCTTCGCCTTGCGCAATATACGTGCGACTTCTTCGTCATCTGAATTTATGCCGGTTTTTCCATCAACGAGGAAAATAATGACATCGCTTTCGTTTGCAGCCGCAAATGCTTGCCCGCGGATGGAACCTTGAAAGGAGTCCTCGTTTCCCATCTCGATACCGCCAGTATCGATGAGCGTGAACTCAACGCCGTTCCAGTCTGCGTCGTGATACGAACGGTCACGTGTGACCCCGCGCATAGAATGGACGATTGCCTCGTCGCATTGAGCAATACGGTTGACAAGCGTTGACTTGCCCACATTGGGCCGCCCGACTACCGCGACGATGTATTTTCTCATGTTATATCCTTCTTTATCTGCGAGAAGCGCTCGACCGCTTCCGCTATCTGGGGAAGATACCCCGATGATTGGCAGGATACCACATGCACCGGCATGCCCGCCGTTTTCTCGATATCCTCTACTTTTAAGCCGTCAAGCGTCACGTCATCAGCGTTGAACATCACACTCAGCACAAAGGCGCACTGAAAGCCCTTGTTGCGCTGCTCGTACAATGCATCCGCCACATCGCATGCGCACAAAAGCCCCGTTACGTTCACATTGCCGCCGAAGTATTCGTTTTTCACAAACAAGGGCACGACGCGCTCGCGCAAAGGCGATGCGTTCACCAAAGGCTCGATGAATTCCTTCTGTGCGCATCCGCATACCAAAAGCACCCGCGCATCAGCGTCGCGCAGCACCTTGGCAGTATGCTCGATAACATCGGTTGATGCCTGCCAATCGTCCACGAAACTGCGTATAATACCGATGCCATCCTCAAACAGGTCAAAGTCGCCGTAATACTCAGTTGGCGGCAGGTTTGCAAGAAGGTTTTTCGGATACGCATTACTGTAGAATTCATCTGAAGGATAAACCCAAGCAATGCCCCGCTTGCGCATAGCGCGTTCTTGGAATGGCCGTACGCATTCCACCACGCGACGCGCCGATTGCTCATCATTGAAGCTTTTGTCGAAAGCCCTCTGGTATTTCGTGTACCCCAAAGGCACGATGCCGATGCTCTCCACACCCTCACGAGCATAAGCCCACTCAAGCGTTTTGGTCAGCTCTTCTTCATCGTTTACACCCGGCATCAAAACAATTTGCGCATGCATGGTGATGCCAGCGTCAAGCAGGCGCTGCGCCACCTCCATACCATGAGCGGCATTCGCCCCAATCATACGCTTTCGCAAATCAGGCGATGTGGCATGCAGCGAAAAACGCAGAGGCGAGATATGCTGCTCGATGATACGCGCTTCGTCAGCTGCATCGATATTCGTGAACGTGACGAATGTACCCTGCAGAAAACTCAAGCGGAAATCATCATCGCGCAACGTCAGAGTGGCTCGCGCATCAGCTGGCAACTGGCGCATAAAACAGAATATACAAGCGTTTCTGCATTGGCGAATACCATCGAAAATGGCACCGTCGAATTCGAATCCCCAATCCTGCCCTGCCTCGCGCTCCAGCTCCACTTCACCCGAATCCCCGTCAGCATCCGTGTATGTTAGAGTCATACTGTCATCAGATGCATACCAGCGCCAATCGATGATGTCGTGAATAGGGTGTCCGTCCACAGCCGTGATAAAGCAGTCCTCAGTGAAGCCCGCATCATCAGCCGGTGATTTTGCCAAGACGCTTTTCACTCGTGCGGAATACCACGAGGAAAGCGTCGAAATCACGCTTTTGATGCGCTCATCAGGGGTAGACGCTCCTGCTGTAACGCCCACGATTGCGCAGTGCGCGAATGCGGACTTGTCCAACTCGTCTATCGTTTC
The DNA here is from genome assembly GCA_023394615.1 of Actinomycetes bacterium. Classification (GTDB taxonomy): domain Bacteria; phylum Actinomycetota; class Coriobacteriia; order Coriobacteriales; family Eggerthellaceae; genus JAEXAI01. The sequence goes on from JAEXAI010000012.1 coordinate 120,329, forward strand.
CACATGATAGGTGCGCGGGTTGGTTTCCTTGCATATCTCGAAAAGCCGTGTCGTGTTCGACGAGTTACGACCGCCGACAACCACCATCGCATCTGTTTTCGCAGCCAGATCAGCTGCAGCGTGCTGACGCTCTGATGTGGCCGAACAGATGGTGTCTTTTACGATGGGGTCGAATCCACGATCTTTCAAAGCTTCGATAACGGCATCGAGTTTGCGTCTATCCTGCGTGGTCTGCACCACCACACCTACCGGGCCCTCTACCTCTGCAGGGATCTGAGATGCATCGACCGCTACTATGATACGCGCTGCGCCTTGCCTGGCAAAAGCGCAGAGCCCCTCCACTTCGGGGTGGCTCTCTTCTCCCACCACCACGACGGTGGCGCAGTTGGCTGCAAGATCAGCCGCCGCCCTCTGCGCACGCACCACATACGGACACGTCGCATCGATAACGCGAGCAGCCCGCTCGTCAACCAAGGCGCGCACCTGCGGCGTTACGCCATGGCTGCGTATGATTAACGTATCAGCAGTGATGCCGTCAACAGTTTCGGCGACGCTCACACCTTTGGCCTGCAGCTCAGAGACGACCTGTGGATTGTGAATCAGCGGACCGAGCGTTTGAACCGTTCCCGATTCTTCTGCTGCATCATATGCCAACTCAAGCGCACGCTTCACTCCGTAGCACGCCCCTGCGCATTCGGCTTTCTTTACGAGCATGTTGCCTCCTTGGGGTTCATGCGACGGGCTTTGGATCTAACAATCCTGCGCACTCGGATTGCTCACTCGCTGCTCACGTGCAATGTCGCGGTCAGCAAATGCGTCGGTATAGTCTTTGGCGTCAGGAAACAGTTCGGGCATGTCCACTCGCTCGGCAGATGTGCGCGCAGATAGCGCATAGCATTCTCGCAAAGCGTACCACGTGCATCCTTCGAGGCGATCAGCCTTCGGCAAAAAGTCAAACGAGTCAACGTATATCGGGTTTCCGAATTCGATGGTAACGGTAGGCCAATGGAAAAAGAACTCGCCTTTCACTTTCACCTTGTCGGCACCGCGAATGGTCATGGGCACGATGGGCGCTTTGCCCATGCGGGCCATCAGCGCGCATCCTCCGTGAATCTCGGGCTTCTGCGAGCCTTTATTGCGCCGCGTGCCCTCAGGAAATATGGCTATTATCTCTTTGTTTTTCAGCATGCGCGCCGCGCGTTTCACCGCGCTTCTGTCGGCCGCATCGCGCTTGATCGGAAACGCTCCCACGCGCGCCATCAGCTGACCTCCCAAACCGGGTTTGAACAAATCGTCGCGGCCTATCAGACGAGGCCATTGCGACGGCCGCACAGCGCAGTAGAGGAAAGCCGCATCCAAAATGCTGGTGTGATTACAGACCAGGACAATGCCGCTTTGCCCCTTCAGATTGCGGATATTCTGACGACCGGACACTTTGTAGCGACACACGAGTTTACACAAGAACCCTACGATGACATATATGATGTTACCGCACCAATGCGGAATCTCTTTTTCTTTTGACTCCCCGCCTATCGGACGGTCCCACATCTCCTCTTGGGTCAATACAAACGACATGCTACACACCCATCTTCGAGCGGGCGGCATCGCATATGCGTCCTATCACATCCTCGATGAAGCAGTCTGTGGAATCAAGCATGATTGCATCGTCGGCTGCACACAAAGGCGCGTGCGTGCGACCGGAATCGTAGTCATCCCGACGCCTGATATCGGCCAGCACCTCCGCATAATCAATCGAACCGATTCCGCGATCGACGTTTTGGCGCACACGCCTGTGTGCGCGCTCCTCATCGCTTGCCGTCAAAAACACCTTCACCTGAGCATCAGGAAACACAACCGTGCCGATATCCCGGCCTTCTACCACAAAATTGCCGGTAGCGCCGATGCAACGTTGTTGGTCCACCAAAGCGGTGCGCACTGCAGGTTGGGCAGCCACGGCGCTGACAGCCTTATCGATTTCAGATGAGCGGATGGCATCGGTAACGTCGTTGCCATCAATCAGAACCTGACGAGGCAGCACTTCTGCAGCATTGCATAAAAACTCAATCCGCTTCTGGCTGGCAATATGGCCAAGCGCCGCAGCGTCTTCAAAGCTCACACCATCATGTAGCGCCATCCAAGCGATAGCACGATACATCGCACCGGTATCCAGGCAGTTGAAGCCGAGCTCTTTCGCGACAGCTTTCGCCACCGTGGATTTGCCCGCGCCGGAAGGGCCGTCTATGGCTATTATCATCGAACCAATCCCTCAATCACCTGTAAGAACTCAGGATAGCTTACCTTTACCGAGTCGAAGTTGTCCACTGCCACAGGCACGTTTCCGCACAAGCCCACAAGCGCGTAAGTCATAGCCAACCTGTGGTCCTTTTTCGAATCGAAGACCATGCCCGCATCTGCGATGAGCCCAGGCTGTCCTTCCACGAACAAATCGTCACCGTGCATCCATGTGGATACCCCCAGCGCATCCAACCCCTCCATGATAGCTTCCAAGCGATCCGTTTCCTTTACGCGCAATTCGCCCACCTGGCGAAATACGGTAATCCCTTTCGCATATGCCGCCACAAGCGCCAAAACCGGCAACTCATCTATAACGCTGGGAATCTTGTCAGCCGGCACTTCGCACCCGTGCAGATTCTTGGTGTATTCTGCAGAGATGATGCCATAGGGTTCCTTGCCGGCCGTACCCGTGCTTGAAATGGATACGTTTGCACCCATGCGCTCAAGCGTGCGGGTGAACCCTATACGGGCAGCATTCAGGCTCACGTCTTCTATCTGCAACGTGCTTCCCGGTTTCAAAAGCGTCGCGCACACCAAAAATGCGGCAGATGACGGATCGCCGGGCACCTTCACATTACCGGCCTGCAGCACGCAGGGCCCCTTCACAGAAGCCGTACGCTCACCCGCTGTGGTCGAAGCGCCGTATTCTGGCAGCATCAATTCGGTATGGTTGCGCGAAGGCGACGGCTCATTGACCGTGGTCGTGCCTTTGGCACCTAAACCAGCCAGTAAAACTGCTGTCTTGAGCTGAGCCGAAGACATAGGCGAATCATACGTGATTGCGCGAAGCTCACGGTCTCCATGCTCGGTTAAAGGCAAACGCTCGCTCTCCGGCGGATCGAAATGAACGCCCATCTTCATGAGCGGCGCGGTAATACGGCGCATAGGGCGCGAGCACAAAGACGCATCGCCGGTTATGCGCACGTCTATATCCCACGGAGCCAAAACGCCCATCAACAGACGAGCTGTCGTACCGGAATTCCCGCAATCGATTTCAATATCAGGCTGCACGGGACCCCTCGATCCCCAACCCGTGATGCCGCCTTTCAGACTGCCATCAGCTTGCTTTTCCAAAGATACTTCCGCACCCAGAGCGCGCACCGCTTCGATGGAGGAGCGTACGTCTTCGGAATCGAGCACGCCGGAAACCTGCGATGTGCCCTCTGCCATTGCGGAAAACAAAATTGCCCTGTGCGATATCGATTTGTCTCCTGGCACCCTCACGGTGCCGTCAATCGGCCCGGACAAGGGGTTCACGATTGTTTTCGTGCATTCTTCATTCGACATGGGATTGCTCCTTCGCACTCACTTCGAAGTACCTATTGTTCGACTTTATTCTAGCATTCTTTTGCGTGCCGTCGCGTAAAGCTGTGCAAGCTCTTCGCCTTGCAACTCGCGCCACGCTCCCGATTCTAAATCGCCCAGCTCGATTGGGCCAAAGGATATGCGCTGCAAAGCCACAACCTCGTGGCCGACCGCTTTGCACATACGTCTCACCTGCCGATTTTTACCCTCATGAATGGAGATGCGCAAAACAGTGGTGTTATCGTCTCGGTAGTCCGCGCGCACCAAGGCCGGCGCAGTCATGCCATCGTGGAGCTCCACACCCGCTTCCAAGCGTCGTAGGGCCTTTTTCGATACACGGCCCGATACCGTGGCCACATAGGTTTTCGTCACGTGATGGCTGGGATGGAGCAGCGAATGACCCAACTCTCCATCGGTTGAAAAAAGCAAGAGTCCCGTCGTGTCGCAATCCAAACGCCCGATCGGATAGAGACCGGGATATTTGTCGGTCGGCACTAAAGCCGCTACGCATGGTCGCCCCTGAGGATCATCCATAGTGGTCAGGTATCCGGTCGGCTTATTCAAGGCTATCGTGATTGGATTGTCGGCAATGTTTGCAACAATGCCGTCAACGGTGACCACATCCACGCGCGGATCCACTTTCGAACCGAGCTCGGTTATGACTTCGCCATTCACGCACACTCTGCCGGCACTCATCAGATTCTCAGAGCCCCGCCTGCTAGAAACACCGGCGCGCGCCAGAAACTTCTGCAGACGCATGGGCACGATGCGCGGCTCTACATCCGGAAGCGCACTGTCCTGTCGCTGCCCTACCTGGCTCTCTTTCCCAGAGTCCTCCATATACTATTCCTCGAACTCCAAATCATCGAAATCAATCTTTTCGACCACACCCGCAGCTTGCGCCAAGCTCTCTGCGAGCATGCCGCGCATGGCCTCGCTCATCTGATCAGAAAGCTCCTCAGCATCGAAGTTTTGCGCTGCATCCTGCTCGTCTGATGTCACCGCAGACGTTTGGGGATTGGCCGCTGAAAGACGCGAGGTAATGAACTCGCGCGTCTCATCATCAGGTGCGTATGTGCCCAAATCCGGCAGATCTTCCAACGAACGTAAACCGAACTTTTCCAAAAACGTGCGCGTCGTGGCGTAGAGCATGGGGTTTCCGGGCGCGTCTTCGGTCCCTGCCTCGCGCACCAATCCCTTTTCGACCAGCGAGTTGATGGAGCTATCTGAGTTCACTCCGCGCACCGATGCCACACCAGAGCGCGTGACCGGCTGGGTGTAGGCAATGATGGAGAGTACTTCTAATGCCGCTTGGGAAAGCTTGCGCGTGTCCCAAGACAGCACGTAGTTTTCCAGTAGCTCATGATAAACCGGATGCGTGCACAGCTGCCAGCCGCCCGCAACTTCGCGCAGCTGTATGCCGCGCTCATCGTCTTCCAACTGGGCTCGCAAATCCACGCATGCGCATTCCACGTCAACCGGTTCCACTTCCAACATATCAGCCAGCGTAATAGTGGATGTGGGCTCATCGGTCACGAACAGCATCGCCTCTATGGCGCCTTTCAGTTGGTCGCTTTGCAGTCCTGCGAACATCACTGCTCCTCTTCGACGCTCGTGATGGCGTCTTCGCCTTCCAAAAGCAGCTCGCCGCTGCCTTCGATGTACTTCATTTCAATATCCCCGAATGGGTCAGGCTGCGTCAGTGTCACCATGCCGCGCTTGTATAGTTCCAGAATGGCCAGAAATGTGACGACGATAACTGGCGCGGGCGACTTCGTATTGACCAAATCGCTGAAATCAATCTTCTTCTGCTGCTTTATACGACTGTGTATGGCGCGCACGTGGACTTCCACTGGAATGGGCTTCGCAGCGATATGCTCGCTTTCCAGAAGGAAGCGATCGCGGCGACCCATGGCTTGGGCGCACGTGTACGCCATCGCGTCAAGCGATATACCGGAAAGGTAATCAGGCATGAGTCCCATCAGGTCTGGCTCGGGCCCGAAATGACGGGTATGCAGCCGCCCTTCCGAAATGAATCGCACGTTTAAAGCGGCGGCCGCATTTTTGAACTGCTTGTAAGCGAGCAGCCGCTCCACCAGCATATCGCGTGCCTCGTTGGGCGCGATCTCTTGGAATTCCTGTTGGATGTCAGATTTCGGGCGCGGGATAAGGCTTGCGGCCTTTATCTCCAGCAGCGTGGAAGCCACCAGCAGAAAATCGCTCGCCACGTCCAAGTCGAGGCATTGCATGTGCGAAACCTCAGCAAGGTACTGATCAGCAATCTGCGCAATCGATATGGAGCCTATGTCCACCTTCTGCCTGCTGACCAGATAGAGCAGCAGGTCAAAGGGACCTTCGAATGTCTCTGAGCGAACCCTGTAAGACAAGTATCTCAGCGATCCTTATAGCGCTTCGCCTGCGCGCCAATCAATTCGGCATCGCTGAAATAGTCGATGCGCATGGCCTGTTTTACTTCGGCAAGCGTTTCCGCTGCCGTTTCACGAGCGACGCGCGTGCCTTCTTCCAGTATGTCGTAGATGGCAGGTATATCCTGCTCCAGCTCGTGTCTACGCTCACGGATGGGAGCAAGCGTTTCCTGCATGATCTTCGTCAGGAACTTCTTGCACTTCACGTCGCCTAGACCACCGCGCATATAATGCGCTTTCAACTCATCGAGGTTCTGATACTCGGGCCAAAATTCTTCAAAATGGCGATCTTCACAAAACGCGTCCAGATACGTGAACACGGTATTGCCCTCGATCTTGCCTGGATCTTCCACCTTCAGATGGTCGGGGTCGGTGTACATGCCCTTTATCTTTTTTGCCACATCCTGCTCGTTGTCGGATAGATAAATGCAATTACCCAAGCTCTTGCTCATCTTCGCTTTACCATCGGTACCTGGCAGGCGCAAGCATGCCTTGTTCTGCGAAATCAGGATATCGGGCTCGATGAGCACAGGGCCGTAGACGTTATTGAACTTGCGCACAATCTCGCGCGTCTGCTCAATCATGGGCTCTTGGTCCTCGCCTACCGGCACCGTAGTGGCCTTGAAGGCAGTGATATCCGATGCTTGGCTGATGGGATAGGTGAAAAATCCCACCGGCACATCGGCATTGAAACCTCGCATCTGAATCTCAGATTTCACGGTAGGGTTACGCTGCAGACGCGCTACCGTCACAAGGTTCATATAATAGGCGGTCAGCTCGTAGAGCTGGGGAATCTGCGATTGAATGAATATATGCGTGCGCGCAGGATCGATACCGCACGACAGGTAGTCCAGTGCCACTTCAATGATATTCTGGCGTACCTTTTCAGGGTTGTCGGCGTTGTCGGTGAGCGCTTGGGCATCGGCAATCATAATGAAAATGCGGTCGTATTCACCTGAATTCTGCAGAGCCACGCGGTTGCGCAGCGAACCCACGTAATGACCGATATGCAGCTTGCCCGTGGGACGGTCCCCCGTCAAGATAATCTTGGGACGATTGGCGTTGCTTTGGGAATTGGCGCTGCTCGCACACTGTGCGCCGTCGTTTCCTCGTTGGTTCTCAACCATGCTCATTTCTTCTTCCTACGAAATCTTAAAGGGAAACATCAGATTGGCCAGGTTTCCCGCTGTTGCATCCAAATACCATCCGAACACGTCGACGTGCACCACATAGGGTAGCACGAACAACACTACCAACAATATGGGCATCGCGTATTGTTGTACGCGGTAGTAGCCCGGCAGGTAGCGCTCGGGCAGAATGAACGCGAATATGCTCGATCCGTCCAGCGGAGGGACGGGTATGAGGTTGAAGAACATCAGGTACAGGTTTATAAGCGTGAACAGCGGCAAAAACAGCCGATAGAAATACAAAAAGAACGTGTTGTTCAGTGCACCTGCCTGCGCCATAGGCAAAAACACCCACGCCAAAATCGCGCCGAGCGCAGCCAGACACAGATTCGCAGCAGGACCCGCCAGCCCCACAATCAAATCGCCCTTGCGCTTGTCTTTGAAATAAGCCGGATTGTACGGCACCGGCTTGGCGTAGCCAAAAACAGGCGCATTCATAAGCATCAGTATCAGAGGCAGAATGACAGTGCCGAAAGGATCCACATGCTTGAGCGGGTTCAAAGACAACCGTCCCGCGTTTTTCGCCGTGGGATCGCCCAGCTTGTATGCAGCGAAACCGTGCATCACTTCGTGGCAGATAATAGCCGGCACGAACGCCAAGACGCTGCAGATATAATATGCGATGGTTTGAGTGGTCATAATCTGTTCAGTATACCTGAGAGCTTGCTAGCACAGGCCCGTAAAACCCTTCTCGCGCAAGACTTCATAAACGGCTATGGCTACCGAATTGCCCAGATTCAAACTGCGCTTTTCAGGCATCATCGGAATACGCACGCACTTTGCCTCATGCGCTTGCAGGATATCCTCATCGATGCCTCGGCTTTCGCGCCCGAACACAAGGTAGGCGTCTTCAGCATAGTCAACCGTATCGTATGCCCGTGTGGCGTGCCCGGTGAAAAAATGCAGGTCGCAGCCTACGTGGGCTTCCAAGAATTCCTGCGTGCAGGACCATCTATGCACGTTGACATCATCCCAATAATCCATACCGGAGCGCGCAATCTGCTTACTGGTCAGACGAAACCCCATAGGTTCCACCAGATGCAGAGCGCAACCTGTGCATGCGCAAGTACGCGCGATATTGCCCGTGTTCTGCGGAATCTCGGGCTCGAAGAGCACAACTGAGATACCCATCACGCACATCCCTCGCGCTTTCTGCAAGCTATCGGAAAAGCGCACTGACTACTTGTGCGGCAAGAGACGATCATGAGCGCGCCTCTTGCGCTTGTTGCCTTGCAAGCTCAGCTTCCAGCTCTTCTTGCAGATACAGCCATTCTTCTTCTGAGGATTTCAAACGCGCCTTCAGCTTCGCATGCTCAGCGATAACGTCGCTCGTGCCGTTTTCTTTCGTGTAAAACTCCGGATCAGCCAAAAGCTCCATCACCTCGTCCATGCGCTTGTTGTCGGCTGCCATGGATTTCTCTAGGGCATCGATGCGACGGCGCTGATCTTTCAAGGCCGCATACGCACGGTTCCTCGCTTGGGCTTCTTTGCGTTTCTGCTCTTTCGACTTTGGCGCGCTGCCGCGCTCTGCCGTCAGCTGGGTCGTCTGCTGGCCCTGCTTCCTGTTCACCTGTATGGTCGTGCCCGATGCTTGCTTACCCGATAGTTTCGTCTCTGCGCCATCAACGGATGCTTTGCCAGCGTTCTTCGCCGCATCGTGCATTTTCGCAGCGGCTCGCTTGCCGCCCGAGCCGCGTTTGGCACCGTCATCGCCACCCGCCTCATCGGATGCGGCGGCTCCTGTGATGGCAGGCGTGTCCGTCTGCCCGCTTTTGTACAGGTAGTAATCATAATCTCCGTCATAAGACGTGAGCTTGCCCGGCTGCACCTCTATGATGCGATTCGCCACGCCCTTTATCAGATGACGGTCATGGGTGATCAGCAGTATCGTGCCCTCAAAACGCTTCAGCGCTTGTTCTAGCACGTCAGCGCTGGCGATATCCAAGTGATTCGTCGGCTCGTCCAGACAGAGCAGCGGACGCGGAGCAACCAGCATTTTCGCCAAAGCCAGGCGACATTTCTCGCCACCAGAAAGCACCGCGACTCGCTTATCGACGTCTTCACCAATGAACAGAAAAGCTCCGAGAAGCGTGCGCACCTGCGATATGGTCCAACCGGGTGCTACGCTGTCGAGCTCTTCGAACACTGTGTTTCCCGGGCTCAATTCTTCCAACTGATGCTGCGCGAAATAGGTTTTGGTCACATGCATGCCATAATCAATCGTGCCCGCATCGGGTGTGAGCACGCCGGCTATCATCTTCAGTAACGTTGATTTGCCTGCACCGTTCGGACCGACCAATGCCACTTTTTCCCCACGATAAATCGTCAGGTCCATATGGTTGTAGACTTTTTTCTGGTCGAACGACTTGCAGATGCCCTCCATCTGCACCACTTTGTCACCCGTGCGCGGCGGCTGCTTGAAATTGAAATGCACGGCCTTTTTCTCTTCGGGCACCACGATGCGCTCAATCTTTTCCAATTTGCGCACGCGATCCTGCACCTGCTTGGCCTTGGTGGCCTTGTAGCGAAACTTCTCGATGAAAGCCTCCATGTGGGCAATCTCGCTTTGCTGTTTCACAGCTTGCTCGCGCAAAAGCTCCAGACGTTCTTCGCGCAGGTCCAAATATTTGGTGTAGTTGCCTTTGTACAGGCGAACTTGGCCGTTGTCAATCTCACCCACGCGGTCCACCATGTTGTCCATGAAAGCGCGGTCATGGCTCACCACGATGACCGTGCCAGAATACCCGCGCAAAAAACCTTCCAGCCATTTCACGCTCTCGAGGTCCAAATGGTTCGTCGGCTCGTCCAAAAGCAGGACGTCGGGATTGCGTATCAGCAGTTTCGCAAGCGCGATGCGCATCTGCCAGCCACCGGAGTACTCAGAAGTTGTGTGCTCCATATCCGCTTCTTCGAAACCCAGTCCGAAAAGCACACTGCGCACCTTTGGCTCGATGGTGTATCCGCCCATCATCTCATAGGCGTCACGCGCACGCCCGCACGCATCCAACTGTTGCTGGGTAGGATTCTCGCCCAAGTTCGCTTCCAGTTTGCGCAAGCGCTGCTCCGCCTCAAGCACCTCGGTCTGGCTGGAGAGCACCTCTTCGAAAATCGGCCGATCCTGCATCTCTATGGCCTCTTGGCGTAGATAACCCACGGTGGCGCCCTTCGCGAACAGCACGCGTCCTGAATCGGCGTCTTCGGTACCCGCTATGATGTTTAACATGGTGGTTTTGCCCGCACCGTTTGGGCCCACCAGCGCTAGTCGGTCGTATGCCTCAAGTTTAAAAGTCACGTCCGAAAAGAGCGTACGCGACCCGAATGATTTCGTTACGTGTTCAACCTGCAGTATCATGTGATTTATTGCACCTTTACCAAACAGCGAAAAAGCGAATCCTTTTCGCGCGGTTTTACATGATAGCAAGAATGCGCCGTTTGCGCCCGACTGCCTTGAAATCCGCAAAGCCACGGCGGATTATTGTCGCGATAATGTCGCCTTCGACCGGCTTTTCTTGTCCCTCCTGCGCGCTCATGATACATTGAAACGCACTGTTTCATTTCCACAATCGATTCGAAAAGGACGGCATATGCGAATAATCATCGCTTCAGACTACGAGGATATGAGCCGAAAGGCGGCAGATATCATCTCGGCGCAGATTCATCGCAAACCATCTTGCATATTGGGCTTGGCAACCGGTTCCACACCCATCGGACTGTATGAGCAGCTGTGCAACGATTGCGCTTCCGGTGTTACGAGCTTTTCCGAAGTATCCACGTTCAATTTGGATGAATACCGTGGCATCGATGGTGCCCATGAGCAAAGCTATCGCTATTTCATGAACGAACACCTTTTCAACAATGTGAATATCGACCTTTCCAACACGCATGTACCCGATGGTTCGAACCTAGACTCTATTGCGGCATGCGCTGCCTATGATCAGGCTATCGACAGCACAGAGGGCATCGATTTACAGCTTTTGGGGATTGGGCACAACGGGCATATCGGTTTCAACGAGCCCGCTGATTCCTTCCCCGTGCACACGCATTGCGTCGATTTGAGCGAATCGACCATACAGGCCAACAGCCGCCTGTTCGAAAACGCCGAAGACGTGCCGCGCCAGGCATACACCATGGGCGTGGGCACTATCATGAAGTCCCGCTCCATACTGGTGGTGGCCAGCGGAGATGACAAGGCGCATATCGTACGCGATGCGTTTTTCGGACCCGTCGTGCCATCCGTGCCCGCATCGGTACTGCAGCTGCACTCCAACGTCACCGTTTTGGTTGACGCGCAAGCCGGCTCGCTGTGCCCCCGCAACTAAGCGCGACCGACATGGATACCTCATCAGAGTTTTCTGTGAACAGCATGGAGAGTGGGCCTCGTTTGCTCATTAAAGGCGGCAGCGTCTTTGACGGTAAAGGGTTCTGCACCCAAGATGTGCTGATTGAAAACGCGACATTTTCTGCATGCACGGACTCAGGGCAGTTTGCAGCCAAACACGACGATGTCGTCATCGACGCACGTGGGCTCATCGTGTCTGCAGGCTTTATCGATTTGCACTTCCATGGTTGCATGGGACATGATTTTTGCGATGGCACCTCTGAGGCCATAGATGCCATCTCTCGTTTCCAGGCATCACGGGGCATAACCTCCATTTGTCCAGCTACGATGACGTATCCCGAAGACAAGCTGACGAGTATCATGAGCGCGGCTGCAAACTGGCATGCGCCCGACGATGGCTCGGCGCTCGTGGGCATCAACATGGAAGGACCGTTCATATCGGCATCGAAGGTAGGTGCCCAAAACCCCCTGTACGTGCAAAAACCCGACGGGGCGATGTTGACACGTTTGATTGAGAGCTCAGGCGGCTTGGTGAAGCTGGTCGACGTAGCACCCGAGGAAGACGGTGCGATAGCCCTGATAGAATCGATGCACGATATCGTGCGCTTCTCGATTGCCCATACGTGCGCCGACTACGATTGTACTCAAGCGGCGTTTGCGGCTGGCGCTCGTCAGATGACGCATCTTTTCAACGCCATGTTGCCGCTGCATCATCGTTGCCCCGGCCCGATTGCCGCTGCTATGGATCGCGATGATGTTTCCGCTGAAATCATCGCTGATGGTATCCACATCCACCCGGCCATGGTGCGATTGGCGTTTCGCGAGTTCGGATCCGATCGCATGATCTTGATCAGCGACTCCATGATGGCAACTGGTTTGGATGATGGCGAGTACAGCTTAGGCGGTCTACCTGTGACAGTTCGCGGCAACCAGGCGACACTGCATGATGGGACACTGGCTGGGTCGGCGACCAACCTTGCGCGCTGCATTCAAATCGCTCACTGCGACATGGGTATCCCCGCAAATGACGTGCTGCGTGCTGCCACCGTGAACCCGGCGCGAGCATTAGGCATAGACGATACACGTGGCAGCATTGAGGCGGGCAAGATCGCCGATTGCGTGCTGCTTGACAGCAGCCTTGCCGTGCAACAGGTGATTCTGCGAGGCAAGCTGCTAACCCGATAAAAGCGACATGCCAAAAAGACTTAGGGGTTTTCTACGGCGTCCTTGAACCAACCGGTCACGGACGTGGGATGCGTGATAGCAGTACCGACGACGACCGCCCAAGCACCCATGTCCATTGCCTGATGTGCTTGCTCAGGCGTATGCAAGCGTCCCTCGCAAAACACGGGGACTCCTTCGGCAACAGCAACGGCTTGCTCCAGAAAATCAAGATCGGGACCATCGGTTTTCGCGCGATCCTGCGTGTATCCGGCCAACGTGGTTGAAACGATGTCCACCTGCGCATCCAAGGCGCGCTTCACATCATCGATACTGCCACAATCTGCCATGATTAGCGTCTTGCCGCGCAGTCCGTCCACGGTCTGCTGAAATGTCAGCCCATCAGGGCGCGCTCGGCCCGTCGCATCGATGGCAACCACATCGGCACCGGCATAAACGCACGCGAGCGCATGACGCAGCGTCGGCGTGATGTAAACGCCGTCGTGACCTTCTTTCCAAAGACCGATTACGGGTATCTCCACGCGTCCTTTTATCGCGGAAATATCGCTGATGCCCTGACAGCGTATGGCTGCCGCACCACCGATTTCAGCTGCACGCGCCATCTGTGCCATGGTCTCGGGGTGGCGCAGAGGCTCTCCCGCATACGCTTGGCAGCTCACGACAAGGTGGCCCTTGAGGCCTTCTACCAGCGGATTTTTTTCTTTTGCACCCATGATATCTCCCTTTAGGACTATACTTGCCCCGTCAACGCAGCTCCATTTTCAAAAGCAGGGTCTTCCAAAAGCGCGTATGCGGCACCTATCAACGGCGCATCGGAGCCCAGCGCTGCAGAAACGATAGGTATGTCACGCAGAGGATCGAGCACCTGTGTGGCAAATCCTTCTGTCACAGCATCGCGCCATATGGCACCTGATTTGCACACTGATCCAGACAATATGATCAATTCAGGATCGATTATGTTCGCCCACGACCCTATGGCCTGTCCCAACGCGAAACCGCTTTTTCGAAGCACGTCTTGGGCCTTCTGCTCGCCCGCGGCGCCACGACGTGAAACTTCAGCACCATCGAGCGCCGGGTCGAACGCCGGATCATCAAAATTTTTCTCTTGGTAGAGCGAGCCAATGCCCACTCCAGAGACTATGGGCTCGACATGATCGCTTTTCCCGCATGAGCATTTAATTCCGGAGGCAGCAGGGTGCAGTGTGTGCCCGATATGGCCCGCAATACCGTGCGCCCCTCGCAATACTTTGCCATCTACCACAATAGCGCCGCCCAGCCCCGTCCCCGGAGCTACCATCAAACAGCTGGAACACCCCTTGGCCGCACCCCATCGCGTTTCTCCCAATGCATGAGATTGCACGTCACCTATCACGGAGACTGGCACGCCGAATGTCTGGTGCAACCGAAGTTGCAGATTTGTTCCTGCCCAGCCCACCATAAGACTGCTCGAGGACAAAATAACGCCATCGGTTGGAGAAACGCAGCCTGCAGTCCCCACCCCAATGCCTTGGATGTCGAAACCGGAATCAGCCGCAACGTCTTTTATAACCTGCTCCACATTGAGCAGGATTACCTCACGACCCTCATCTGCATGCACAAGCCTTTCGCTACGACTGATGATGCGAGGTACCGAAGCGCCGTCACATAGCATAAAAGCAGCGGCTACTTTCGTGCCGCCGATGTCCACACCGACGATGCGCAAAGCCTGTTTCCCGGATTCGCCGTCCATACAATCGCTTTCTATTTCGTCTTTATGGGCGTGATGGGGTCGAGCATGCCCACCTTGCGCAGCACGCTGACGATATATTCCACATCCTCGCCATTTAAGGCTTGCACCGGCTCGCGCATTTGGTTGCTGTCGAATAGTCCCAGCTGCCACAGAGCCGTCTTGAATGCGCCCACTCCGGCACCGAATCCAACCGTCGATTTGATGTGACGCGTCACGAACATCAAGCGGGCCAGCTTGTCCTGCTCTTTGCGCACCGTATCCCAATCGCCTCTTTGCGACGCACGCCACATGCTCACATAGCTTTCAGGATCGATGTTGGCAAGACCCGGTACCGCACCGTCAGCACCGCCCAGAAGCGCGCCGTCCACCACAACTTCCTGCCCGGTCAAAAGCGTCAGCGGATGTCCCGCTTCCTCGTTCATCAGCATGAGCCACCTAAAGGACACGTCATCGCCCGACGAGTCCTTCACGCCTTGGATAACACCGTCTTTGCCCAAGCGGATTAGCATATCCGGATCGAGTTTCGTATGCACGCACACCGGCAGATCGTAGGCAAAAAGCGGCAAGTCGATAGCTTCGCGGATCAAGCGGAAATGCTGTTCGTTTTCACGCGGACCGCCCAAAGCATAGAATGGCGCAGTGGCCACAAGGGCATCCACGCCATATTCGCTTGCACGTTTTGCCTGATCGATCACGCGCAGCGTCTCCATATCAATGATACCGGACAACACGGGCACGCGATGATCGACGATGCGCACCGCCTCGGCAAGCACTTGGTAGCGCTGCTCATCATTGACGAACGCCACCTCCCCGCTCGAGCCCAAAAAGAACAAACCATCCACGCCCGCATCAATCATATGGTTGATTGAGCGCTCGAAACTGGGTATGTCCAGATTTCTGTCTTCATCGAGCGGTACGACCACCGGTGGAATGATTCCTTTAAATTCTATATTCGCCATATTCGTTTCAGATTCCTTTTGTAGTCGTTTCCTATTTCGCAAGCCTGCTTGCATCGGGATGCAAAAGCGAGGGTGCAGCACCCAGAAGCTTTTTGGTGTAGTCATCCTGCGGATGCTCGAACACCTGACGCGCAGGACCGCGCTCAACGCAAACCCCGTCGTTCATGACGGCGATATTGTCGCTGATGTAGCGCACCGTTTGAATGTCATGGCTGATGAACACCATGGAAAGCCCCAGTTCGCGCTTAAGATCCATCAATAGGTTCAGAATCTGCGCGCGCACTGAAACGTCCAACGCGCTCGTGGGCTCATCGGCAATGATGGCATCAGGCGAAAGCGCGAGCGCTCGGGCGATGGCCACACGTTGGCGTTGACCGCCGGAAAGCTGGCCAGGCAGCGCGTCCATAACCGAGCTTGGCAGACCGACCATGCCAATCAATTCGATTGCACGCTTCTCACGCTCATCAGGCGTGCCTATTTTGTGCACCTGCAGCGGGTCGATTAGCTGATCGTGCACCGTCATACGCGCATTTAATGCAGTGGCCGGATCTTGGAAGACCACAGATATCACGCGTCCGATAGCGCGGCGTGTAGCTGACGTGCGCTTGGTAACATCTTCGCCTTTGAAAAACACGTGCCCGCTGGTGGGGTCTTGCAGCCCGCACATCACATTTGCCGTTGTGGATTTACCGCATCCGGATTCGCCGACAATGCCCAACGTCTCACCGGGCATCACCATCAAATCCAAATCCTTCACCGCATGCACTTTGTTTGGATGAAGCAAAGAACCGGTACGCGTTTTGAAGATGACATTCACGCATTCTAGCTTGATGATGGGAACAACATCGGCTTGCGCAGATGATTGCGCATTCGTTTCCGCTTGTCTCACTTCCTCGCTCATGCCGCACCTCCCTCCGGTGAAAACGGCACCAGTCCGAGCCGCTTCATCTCCGCATCAGGCAACTCAGCGTAGTAATGGTTCGTCTGAGCGACCCGTTTCAGCACTGGTCGCACATCGCATACGATATCAGGATGGCTGGAGCGCGGTGCGAAACGATCGCCCTTGGCAAAATCGCGAGGGCTGGGTACCGAACCGGGCACCTGATGCAAACGTCCTGCACCAGCCTCAATGGAAAGCACCGAGCCCAGAAGACCGCGCGTGTATTCATGGACGGGATAGCACAAAATGTCTTTTACGCCACCCTGCTCCACTACCTGACCTGCATACATAACGGTGATGGAGTTGGCCACTTCGGCTACCAGAGCCAAGTCGTGGCTGACAAACACCATGGCGAACCCAAGCTCTTTCTGCAGACGGTTCAAAAGATCGATAACCTGCTTTTGCACGGTCACGTCCAAAGCCGTAGTGGGCTCATCGCAAATGATGAGCTTCGGATCGCGCGTCAGAGCCATGGCGATTAGCACACGCTGGCGCTGGCCACCGGAAAGCTCGTGAGGATAAGAATCCAACGTACGCTGCGGATCCAAGCCCACAAGCTCCAGCAACTCTTCGGCTGTGCGCGTGCCACCGCGTGAAGTCAGCTGCTTCATCTGCTTTTTTATGAGCATCGAAGGGTTCAGCGAAGACAACGCATCCTGATAAACCATCGATATCTCGGTACCGCGCAGTGCATTCATTTCCTTGGGATCCATCTTCAACAGGTCTTTGCCCTGATACAGAATGCGACCGGAAGATATCTGCGCTTTCGGATCGAGCAGCCCCATAATGGTCAACGCGGTAATGGATTTACCGCAGCCGGATTCACCGACAAGGCCCATGGTCTGTCTGGGGCGCACGACGAAACTGATGTGATCAATCACATCCACGTCACCGTGGCGCGGGAAACGGATGGAGAGGTCTTCCACCTGCAAGATTGGTTCCACGTCTGAATGCGCTTCGAATCTATCGTTTCGGGATAGCTCGATTGCCTTCAGCTCTCCCAAGCGCCGCTTAAGCGATTCCGCCTGCTGCTTGTAGGCCATTTTCGGGTTCGCGACCAGCATGTCAGCCTCGCGGTTTGATGCCAGGTTCGCATCGCTTGCCTGCACAGCTGCTTTAGGAGCAGCGGCCATAGCGTCGGTCATGCCCTCGGAAAGGATGTTCAGACATAGCACGGTGACCATGATAGCCAAGCCCGGGAACAGCGCCTGCCACCAACGACCGGCCAGCACGCCTGCGCGCGCATCGGAGAGAATGTTGCCCCAAGTAGGCGTAGGCTCGGGAATGCCCGCGCTGATAAATGAAAGGCTGGCCTCGAAAACGATTGCATCAGCTACCAGCACGATTGTGAATACCATGATGGGCGCGATGCAGTTGCGCATCACGTGCTTTACCAATATCCACGGGGCTCGCGCACCGGAAACCACCACAGCGCGCACGTAGTCTTTGCCGTACTCACTCACGACGTTCGCCCTCACCACACGCGTAATCTGGGGAATGTAGAGAAAGCCGATGGCGAAAACCAGCGACGGCAATGAATTGCCGAACACCGTTACGAACACAGCTGCCAGCGCGATGCCGGGAAACGACATGATGACGTCCATGCAGCGCATGATCACTTCGGAGACGCCCTTGCTGGAAACTGCGGCGATGGAGCCGAAAATCGAGCCGAACACGAGCGCCATGCCCGTAGCGCACAAGCCGATGACCAGCGAGTAGCGCGCACCGTATATCATGCGCGATAAAACGTCGCGGCCCTTGTCGTCTGTGCCGAACAAAAAGTCGGCTGAAGGAGGTTGACGTGCTATGAAAATCTCTAGCGGGTTATGGGGTGCCACAAATGGCGCGAACACGGCAATGAGCGCAATTGACACCAGCACGATAAGGCTGATGCGTGCGCCCCACGACATATTCTTCCAGCGACGGAATTTAACCTTGCCAGGGTTTTCCTCCATCTTCTTGACTGTTTTCTCACGCCACATGCTACACCGTCCTGATTCTGGGGTTGATCACGATGTAGAGCATATCCACAACGATATTGATGACGATGAACGTCAAGGCTACCACCAAGGTAACGCCCTGCACGAGCGTGGGGTAATTCTCCTGCACGCCCTGCAAAATCGCCATGCCCATGCCGGGCAGGTTGAAAATAACCTCGATGACCACCGCGCCACCAATCAAATAACCGATGCGCAAGCCCAAAACCGTGACAGGCGTGATAAGCGCGTTGCGCAACACGTTGCGTGCCACTACGATGCGCTTAGGGATGCCGAAACCGATAGCCGTTCGCACGTAGTCTTTATCGAGCTCTTCCACCATTGCCGTGCGGATTACGCGTGTGAGTTGGCCTGCAACAGGCACACCTAGAGCAAACGACGGCATGGCCATACGCGCAAGGTAACCACCGGGATCAGTGGAAAACGATGGCAAAGGACCCGCTGCGGGCAGCATGTGCAGCGTGGATGAGAACAGCAGTATCAACAGCACAGCCAACCAAAACGATGGGGTGGCTATGCAGGCGATACTGAAAACCCTGATTATCTTGTCGGGCCATCGGTCCCTATACAAGGCCGATAGCACACCGAGCACAAGGGCAAGCACCACCGCGATGAGAAGACCGATGAACGTCAATTGCAAGGTGATGGGCAAAGCAGAGTTTACCTTGGCAGCAACCGAACTCTCGTTCGCTCCATACGTGCCTAAGTCGCCTTGGCACATACCAACAAGGAAGTTGCCATACTGAACGATCCAGGGTTCGTTCAAACCATGGTCGACGCGATACTGATCCAACGCCTCCTCTGAAGCCCCTTCGCCCAAGGCCGAGTAGGCCGGGTCGATTGGGGAAAACGACATGAGGAAGAACACGAGAATGGTGACGCCGAAGACCATGATGGGCAGCGCTATAAGTCGCTTTCCGATCAGCCTGAGCAGATTATTCACCGATTCCCTCCTTTCACCTTGCTTGACACACAACGCCATTCTACCTTAGCAGGCCTGCACCGGAATCGATGCAGGCCTGCGTTCGAGCTATTTCTTTGAAATCGGCAAACTACTTCGATTTCGTTGCGGCACCGATAAAGTTCAAGCCGGTCGTGCCGATAGGCGTGTAATCGGAGAGCTTGTCGGCGTAGTAACCCGTGACCATCTGACGATGGAACAGCGGATACAGGGGAACCTGCTCGGCGATGATGTCAAAGCAGTCATTCCATGCATCCTGCTGAGCGCTACCTGTGGCCTCAACGGCCTCCTGCATTTTTGCATGCAGTTCGGTGTACTTCGCGGAATCTTTCCACTGGGTGCGCTTCTTGGTCCAAGTGTTGTCACCGTACCACCAGTTCATCAGCAAATCGGGGTCGTTGCCGAATACCGAGGGGTCGCCCGGTGCCAGCACAACGTCGAAGTCCGGATTGTCCGTATCGGTGCGGTTGCTGTACAGGGCGGCAGATGCCTGCTCCTGAATGCTCACACTAATACCAGCTGCCTCGAGGTCGTTTTTGATCTGCGGGGACAGGGCCTTGATCCAAGAGTGGTCCGTGGTATCCAGCGTAATGGACAGACCGGATACTCCAGCATCTGCGAGCAGGCTTTTTGCCTTGGCGGTGTCATAGGTGTACACCGTGGCAGCCTTGTGGTAATTCGCATGATTTTCCGGCAGGAAGCATGTGACCTTGGCAGCCAGACCGCTCATGGCGTTGCTGATCAGCTTGTCGTAATCGATGGCATAGAAGAATGCCTCACGTACGCGATAGTCATCGAAAGGCGTCTTTTTGGTGTTGAACATCAAGAAAGGCAAGTTGAAGCCCTGCACCTGTTCGTTTTTCGCGCCAGCGGATTCGAGCTGAGCGATAACGTCGGCCGGAACGCTTTCCATGGCCATGACGGTACCCTCTTGCAAAGCGGTGGTACGAGCGGTGTCGTCCTTGATGATGCTCCAAGTCATCGAGCTGTCCTTGGCGGCATAGTCGCCATTGTAGTTCGAATTAGGTGCAAAAGTGATGGTCTTCTCATCGATGGAGTCGTAGACCCACGGACCGGTGCCGACGGGCTTTGCGGTCAGCTCTGCATCGGTGGCAGCAGCGGGAACAACCTTGATAAGGCTCAGACGCTCTTTCACCAGAGAGAACGGATAGGCCAGTTTGACGTCGACTGTCGTATCATCTACAGCAGTGATGCCGGCAATCCAAGCCAGCATCGGCACGTACAGATTGCCGGTCTTGTTCGTGCGCTCATACGACGCGACAACGTCAGCTGCGGTCACAGCGGTGCCATCGGAGAATTTAGCTCCGTCGCGCAACTTCACTTTATACTCGGTCTCGGAGACCTTTTCGGGGTCGCCAGCCGCAAGCGCCTTGTAGGGCTTATACGTGCTCATATTCAGCTCGTAGAGACCCTCGACCACATGCCAGTTCGAACCCAAGGCCAGAGCCGACGAGGTGGTTGACGGATGGTAGTTCTTGGTCTCATAGGCCACAGCTGCGGTCAAATTGCCGCCACCGACCTTAGCCGACGAAGAGCTGCTCGATGATGACGAGCTGCTTGAACCAGAGCTGCATCCAGCCAAGCCGACGCTGACCGCAGCAGCAGCTGCAGCACTTGCCGCCACGAACTGACGACGAGAAACCATGTACTTCTTGCTTTCCATTATCCCTCCTAAGAATAATTTCTTATGCATTCGAATGTACCCGATACCGAATGTATCCGAACATTGAGTATTTTGACCGAGATTTTACAGAAACGCAATGAGTTATTGCCAAGAATAAAAGACACACAAGCTCAACCCAAATCCAGAGGCAGGCTTTCGCTATCTCCCCATATCGAAATCAAGAGAATCGATTACCAAACGCTTTGCTTGCGTGTTGGGAAAAATGGTTACGCATTCGCCCCATGCCGATGACAGCAGGTCTTTTGCTTGGTCAAGCAGCCATTCACGTACCACTACCACAGCGTTTTCATACAAAACAGTGGGTCCAAGGCCAAGCAAAGAGAGGGCACAAGTCAAGCCCGCATTGCGCTGTAGCTCAAGAATTCCCAACTCATCCACAACAAGCAGACCCCTCCTAGCATGTTCGCCGCTATCAAAGCTATCGCGAAAAGATGAGCCCCCCTTGCGCGGAAAACCGTGAGCACCCTCATGCGATTTACAGCATTCTTGCTGCAGGTTCTCGAAATGCTGGTTGACTGCGCTTATCGCATCGTCGGAAATCGACCATGCCAGCTTTCCCGCACTACTTTGCGTATTGGCAAAGTTTTTAGCTTCCGGCGAATCGGCTCGCCGAGCAAAGCTGACGCTTTTGTTTTGGGGCAGCAGGACGTTGTCGATGCCGGTTTTGACTCGATGGATTTCGCCGCCGTCAAAAGTTTCCTCCCAAACCCCTGGCGCTATCACACCGTACGGCGCTCCCCCGGCAAAATAAACGGACTCCACCAAATCTTGGAGCCACCGGGTTTTGCCGGTTTGAATATCTCCGGTCAACAGATAGAGCGCGCTCATGCAATCATTCCTCCATAAAGTGCGGTGCGTTCAACAAGAAATAGACGTTTCTTGATGTTCGTAAAAAACATCGTTGTAGCTTCCACAAGGTACGCTATACTGTCATACGCTTTCAAGGGCCTATAGCTCAACGGTGGAGCAGAGGACTCATAATCCTTTGGTTGCAGGTTCGAATCCTGCTGGGCCCACCATTTGAAACCGAAACGCCGGATGCAATCGCACCCGGCGTTTTCATATTCTACCTTTTGCAGAACTGTTGTGTAAACCTAGTAGGCCTCGAATGCCGACTTCTGCGTCAAGCATATGGGACAAGCGGTGAAATTCTCACCTTTGTGGATATAGCCGCACACTGGGCAGAGATAATACTTATCTTCGCTTGGAGTATCGATAGTGTTGTAGGCATCCATGTAATGCTTCGCATGGTATGCCTCAGCCAGTTTCGCACGCGTGAACACTTTCACAGCCTCGTCGTTGCCTTCGGCCTGCGCTGCCTTGATAAACGACGGATACATGTCGGAAGTCTCGTAAATCTCACCCTGTGCACCATGAATCACATTGATATCGGTGGCGCCGTTTGCAGCCGCCACAGCCGCAGGCTGCTGATAGCTCGCTTCTTGCTTTTGGATCTGCTCGATCTCGAGCTTGATGTGGATTTTTTCAGCATCGGCCGTGCAGTGGAACAAACGCGCAATCTGCGTGTAGCCTGCAGATTCGGCGATTTCTGCCCATGCGGAATACTTTGTCGTGGCGTTCGTCTCGCCCTGCACCGCGCTCTTTAGATTTGTCAACGTATCGCCAACCGTGGTCAAGCTTTCGGGCTCAGGTGTGAAGTTATGACCAGTCGAGGCGTCGAATGTCTTGGTGGGCTCCAGTACCTCGGCAGTGTATTCTGTCTTCTGCGAACTACTGCTCGACGATGACGAAGAAGTTGAGGATTTGCTCGCACATGCACTCAACGCTGCTGCGGCTCCCACTGATACTGCTCCGATGCCGGCACCCTTCATAAACGTTCTTCTGGAAAGTGAAGTCATGCGATCTCCTTTTCTAAGATTGACTTTTCTGGGCCAAGTACTCGATGATCTGACTGGCGTCAGAATCACTGATAGAGGTTGACTGCGCTTGCATGCGCTTTACGACGGATTGCCATTGGTCCTCACCTTGATACGTGGCATTCTCGACCGTGCTCAGCGAATGGCACGTCGAACATTTCTTCTCGTACACAGATTTCGCATCGCCCGACGAGCAACCGGCAAGAATCACCGTGCCCAACATCGAGACGACGAGCACAAGCGCAATCAACTGCGCCTTGCCCCGTTTTTTATCCCGAATCATAAATCCTCCCTTGTTGATACTGAGTCCTAATTTTTGCTAGTGGAATTGTATCATTTATAATTATCCATGGCAAACTTTTTTTTTGGGGGATTTATTCTACTTTGAACTTCAGCCCTCGCCCGGCCATAACCGTTTTATATGCCACGCCTTCTAACTCGCGCTTCACCTGCTTCATCGCATCGGGAATAGCAATGGATTGCGGGCATCGCTTCACGCATGCGCCGCACCCGACGCAGCGCCCCGCATTCGAAGGCTCAGCTTTCAAAGAAGTCGTCATCACATATTCTTTCTGCGCGGTCATGAAACCGTCAATCGTTTTCATGTTGAAGCAGCGAAAGCACGTGGGAATATCGACACCGTGAGGACACGGCATACAATAGCCGCATCCCGTGCAACCCACCCGCTCGGCGGCTTTTATGCTCTTTTCGGCAGCAGAGATGACTTCTTTATCCTTTTCACTCAAACAACCCGGGGTCGCATCATCAGCCGCATCGCAGTTCGCTTGGAGCTGTTCGGCTGAATTCATGCCTGAAAGCACGCAGGTGACCTCGGAACGGTCGAAAAGCCAACGCAGTGCCCATTGCGCAGGCGTGTAAGTGGTTCCAGCATCTCGGAAAGCCTGCTCGGCAGCCTTCGGCAGACCGCTTGCCAGCTTGCCTCCGCGCAGCGGCTCCATCACGATAACGGGCACGCTCCGTGCTGCGGCGTATTCCAGCCCTTCCAACCCAGCCTGCGAATGTCGGTCCAGATAGTTCAGCTGTATCTGACAGAATTCCCAATCAAACGAGTCCAGCACCGCGCTGAAATCCTCCCGGCCCCCGTGGAAGGAGAAACCGATATGACGTATTTGACCGGAAGCCTTGCGTCGCGCAATCCAGTCTTTTACTCCCATATCCTGAATGCGCTGCCAAGATTCGGGGCCGGTCAGCATATGCATCAGGTAAAAATCGATGTGATCTGTTTGCAGTCGGTTGAGTTGTTCTTCGAATATCCGATCGAAATCCTGCAAGGATTTGCATTGATAATGCGGCATCTTCGTGGCAATGAGCATGTGTTCGCGATGGCCTTGCGCAATGAAACGACCGAGCGCAGCCTCGCTCCCAGGATAGGTGTATGCCGTGTCGAAGTAGTTCACACCGCGCCCGAGCGCTTTTTCGAGCAAATCGTCAATCGCTCGCTGATCCAGCATGGCAGCTTTGCGGGGAAAGCGCATGCACCCGAATCCCATAAGAGAGAGCTGCTCGCCCGTTTGCCCTGCTTGCCGGTATTGCATCATATGCCTCCACTTGATTTATTGCGTATAGGGATTTTCCGCAGACATCTGCAACCAGCACCACACGCCCAAGATGAGCAGTGGTATACCGCCCACAAGACCAGCAGGGGAAGGACCCAGAAGCGTCGCACCTATCGTGCAGAAGTATACACCGACGCCGGCGATAGCGTTTATGGCGCCATGGGCCAGCGCGCATGGCCACACGCTTTGCGTGCGCAGGCGCAGCCAGGCAAGACAAGACCCGAGCGCGGTACAGAACACGATCATCGACAGAATCCCCGTGATAGGAAAGCCGAAGTAGGCAAAACCATAGTTGTGCCCCATGCACGTGATGGGCGCGTGCCACACTCCCCAGATAACGCCCGTTATCAGCACGGCATTGCGTTGCGAAGTGCGCTCGCACAACGATGGAAAGAGCATCCCGCGCCATCCGGCTTCTTCGCCGAAAGCAGGAATCATGTTGATAAAGGGTGCAAGCACGATTGCGAAGACGATCTGCGATGCAAGTATTGCGGGCACGGCGTCTGCTTGAATCTGACCGGCGTCAATCGCGGGTTGGGCTGCGGTCACGAACATCTCGGCGCCCACATCGAGCAAACCGGGAAACGCCACGAAAAACACCACCGCGCCTGCAAGCGATATAACCGTCGGCACAAACCATGCCAGCAGATAGCTTTTCACATTGCAGCGTATTCGCGGCCTGAATGCCAAATCCATACGGTTTTCTTTACCCACGATCACGTTGGTGAGCAACGCCCCAATAAGCGGCACGAACATGCCAATCGACGTCACGCCTATCATAATCGCAGATGCAGCCATTCCCGTTTGAAACGACCCTGTCGCCAAACCGCAGGCAATCCACATCGTCCACGTGATGGCGAAAGTAATAGCCACATATATCAATATGCGACGTGTTGCAATCTTGGCCTTTGCGACTCGCCCGCTATTTACCAACGCTTCATCGTTCATGACAGTCTCGCTTTCAAATCAATTACCAGCTGCTTGAAACGTGCTTCATCTGCTATTGGGGCAAAAATGGGATTACTCTCGAGCGTGGTCACCATACTCTGTTTCACCAGATTTTCGTCGCGCGGAGCATCATCGCCGAGATCCAAGTCCTCCAGCCAGGGGGCTACCTTGTCGAAGAAATCATCAGTGCCCAGTTTTAATGGAAACCTCATCTTCACACACGCTGCGACGTAGCGCTCGAGGCATTCATAGGTACGCGACTCGTCTTGCGCCTGCAGAAACGCTGAAGCAAACGCCGCATACACCGCAGCACTGTTCACATACACCTCTTCTAGATTGAAAGCATCGATGAGCGCCATCGTCCGCTCGTAAATCCGATTGAGTCGTGCAGGGTCATCCGTATACATTCCAGCCAACGTCGGCAAATCGTTGAGCAGCCCGATTAATTCCTGATACACGTTCACCTGAGCGCAACGCCGTGCGTCTTCCATCTTGCCTTGGACCATGTATGCCTGGGCGAGCAGCGTCGATTCCCCCATCGAAGGCGCCATGGCACCTTGCAGCAAATCGATTGCATCGTCAGGATTTCCCTGTGCCATAAAGCACATGGCCGACACAGCGTTCGCCTGCCGCACCACCGATGACACGGTTGAAAGCTCAACCGCACGACGGCAGAGCCCTTGCGCCTCGATGAGAAGTGTATCACGCGCATCCCCAGCGGGCGCTTGCGGCATATGATTCAAGTACAGTATCGCAATTTGCACCAGCAAATCCGGACACGCCCAGTACTCTTTGACCACTTTCATGCAGGATTCATGCGCCTCTTTGTAGGACTGTGCGCCGAACCCGTCGCGCAAATGCAAATATGTGCGCTTAATCTGCTCTTTCGTCATCTGCGGCGCATACCCCATCAGCGCGTCAATGCTCACGCTAAAATACGTGGCTATTCTGGGAAGCAGGGCGATATCGGGAAAGCTCTGCCCCGTTTCCCACTTTGATACCGACGCTTTCGTCACACCCAAGTACCGAGCAAGGTCTTCTTGGGTCATACCCTGCTCTTTGCGCAGGTGCATGATGTTTTTCGCTATGTCGATGTTGTTCTTCATAATGCGGCCTCTCTCTTGCATGGTTTTCCTTCAAGACAAGATTACGAGGCCGCAGCTTTTCAGGCAAGCGATAAGAAGTTGTATTTGGGTGATTTAGTCAACTGTTGTGAAACTCTCTGTTCACATAAAAAAGCAGGCCAACCGTTTTACCGATTGACCTGCAAATTTAATGGTGGGCGTTACTGGGATTGAACCAGTGACCTCTTCCGTGTGAAGGAAGCGCGCTCCCCCTGCGCCAAACGCCCTTAAATAAGCAGGCCGTGATGCGGCCTGCGAATTTATATGGCTCCCCGGGTAGGATTCGAACCTACAACCCTCCGGTTAACAGCCGGATGCTCTGCCGTTGAGCTACCGAGGAATACATCACGTCTTTCGACGCGCAAGCAAGAATTATACCTGAAGAACCCATCTTGGCAAGGATAAATCTACGGCAATTATTTGGCTTCAATGTTTCTGCATGTTTTCACAGATTTCCGCACGTTGCACATCCCTTTCCCGTTAAACCAACGTTGGTGTACAACTGCATTCCCACTCAACGGTGAACCTGCCAAGGCTGCTGAAGAACGGCACCGGCTCCATATGCACGATTTTCCGGGTAACGCACGAAGCAAACTGGCGCGAGGCTCAGCGGCCCGTAACCCGATTCGCAGATAGACTATCAAGCCAAGTTGCGCGTTTGCAAACCGGTTTCCAAGTCGCGACGTACACCGATGCACCGGCGACGCGGTGTGATGCGGTGCGACAGAGGGGCGTTTCCAGCAATCTCGAAGTCGATTCCCCGTTTTTGGTAAAAAAGTTCAGTAATAGGCAAATAAGTTAACTCTTTGTATGCATTGCTCAGTATCCGAAATGCATCATCCGGAGCATAATTGCATCGTCGCAGTTCAGCGGCGTGCACGAAAAAGGACATCAGTGAAATCGAGTGCGCAAAAACCTAATGCTGCACTTTTCTTCCAAAAACGGGGGGTCAACCGGAAGATTTGCAAGAAGCTGCACTTTTTTGACATGTTTTCCTCTGCGGCACGCTGAATCACCAACCAACTACGTTATCGCTGGCGACTATAATCACGCTCGACATGTTTTCCTCTGCGGCACGTTGAATCACCGACCAACTACGTTATCGCTGGCGACTATAATCACGCTCGACGTGTTTTCCTCTGCGACACGCACGATCACCGACCAACTCACCAATATGCGCTTTCAAATCCAAATCCTCATGGCGCACCATCAAAAAAAGGGCCGAGACCGTGATGGCCTCGACCCCTTCCCTTGCGCGCATTCAAGCATTTTGAAACGATGCGCTCAAGTATCCAGTTTCCCCATCGTCGTGCACGATAGGTATCAAACGTCTTTACTTTGCCGGATAGAAACCGCTCGGGACTTCGTTCAGGCAGATCATGATGTTCTTCTTCTGGCAGTAGTGCTCCAGCATAATCTTGTGGGTCTCGCGGCCAATACCGGATTCCTTGTAGCCACCGAAGGGTGCACCTGCAGGAATCTGGTTGTAAGTGTTGACCCACATACGACCGGTGTGAATGCCCTGCGACACGCGCATGGCGGTGTTGATGTCGCGCGTCCACACAGCGCCACCCAAGCCGTAGACGGAGTCGTTGGCCAAATCGATGACCTCTTCTTCGGTCTTGAATTTTTGCAGCACAGCAACGGGCCCGAAAATCTCTTCCTGAGCCACACGGCACTTGTTGTTGGGAATCTCGATAAGGGTCGGCTTCAGGAAAGCTCCCTTGGCCAGTGGGCCCTCGGTGAAACGCTCGCCGCCGCACAGGACCTTGCCGCCCTCTGCTTTGCCGATTTCCACGTATTCCAAAATCTTCTCGAGCTGGCGCTCGTCGATCTGGCTGCCCATCTGGGTCTCATCTTCCCACGGCATGCCCACGGTCACTTTGTTGAAAGCATCCACCAGCTGCGCTACGAACTCGTCGTAGATGCCTTCCTGCACAAAGATACGGCTGCCAGCGCAGCAAACCTGGCCCTGATTGAACAGGATGCCCAGCTGCATGCCGTCAAGAGCCATGTCGCGCTTCGCGTCGTTGAACACGATGTTCGCGGACTTGCCGCCCAGCTCCAACGTTGCGGGAATCAGGCGCTCTGCCGCCGCACGTGCGACGTCGCGACCGACCTGAGTCGAACCGGTGAAGGCCAATTTGTCGAACTTCGGATTGTCGAGCATGAACTGTCCGGCTTTGCTGCCGCGACCGGTCAGCACGTTAAACACACCTGCGGGGATGATATCCTCAGTCAGACGCGCCAGCTCCAACACGGAAAGCGACGTGGTGGAAGAAGGCTTGATAACGGTGCAGTCGCCTGCTGCCAACACGGGTGCCAGTTTCCATGCAGCCATCAGGAACGGGAAGTTCCAAGGTACGATCTGACCCACAACGCCGATAGGCTCGTGCATGACGATGGACATCAGATTTCCGGGGAGCATGTCGACCTCGCCGACATCTGCCAAAAGGCAGCCAGCGAAATAGCGGAAGTGCTCAACTGACAGGGCGATGTCGATGGCGCGAGTTTCGCGGATCGGCTTGCCGTTGTCGAGAGTTTCAATCTGAGCGAGGAACTCGCCGTTTTCTTCAATAACATCGGCGACGGCATTCAAGATCTTGGCACGCTCGAACTTGTTCATCCCACCCCAAGACTCGAAAGCTACGTGCGCAGCATCGACCGCCGCATCCACGTCAGCTTGCGACGCATCTTGGATGACGGAAATCTTTTCCCCATTGGCGGGACAAAAGACATCGAGCGTCTTGCCGTCGGATGACTTGTGCCACTTTCCGCCGTAATAGAGCTGGTATTCCTGTTGTGCTTGATTGTTCATAGAGCATCCTTCCCTGATCTTTCGCTTTCTTTTTGAAAGCGCCAAACTAATAAGACGGTGCCCCGCGAGTGTAACAAATGGAACCATATTGTCATAGAGGGATTATTCTTCATTTCGATGAATGGCAGATTTATAGAGCCTTTTTACCCAGTATTGAACTGCGCTTTCTATAACGAACATCAAAAAGCGTTATGGAGGCAGTCCAAGCATATACGGCTTTTAGCACAGTGAAAGAGCATTGTCTTATACCTAAATCTCGTTGCGAATAAAAGCCCGATACACAAAGGATTTTTGAATTTTCAGAGGGATTTCAGCAGGTTTTCAGCATACCGCGACAACTACCGTTCACCGACGATTTGCGCAATCCCAGTCCCTTTACTATGGTTAGCAACCCTCTCACCGAAGGCTCAAAGGGACGTGCAGATTCGCGAAACTATACTTCGCAAGTAGCATTCGAGGACACGCACCAGACGCCCTCGACTCACTGGGAGAGGCATTGCATCTTGGCTCTTTTCGCCGATTCGACCTGTTTTCTATCTGTTGGGCCATCCGACGAATCGATACCCACAGCGCATGCGATGCGAGCGCGGGACGAACGAAAGGAACGCCTATGAACGAAGACAGGTTCGACGTCATCATCGTTGGAGGAGGCTTGGCTGGATCAGCTGCCGCACTGGAGCTGGCACGCAACGGCGTCGATGTGCTGGTGTTAGAACGTGGGCGAAGCTGCGGCTCAAAGAACATGACCGGCGGTCGCCTCTACGGTCACGGCATGGAAAAACTGATCCCGGATTTCGCTGCAAAAGCGCCAATCGAGCGCATTGTTACCAAAGAGCGCGTATCCCTGATGACCGAGCAGGGCGCTTTCACCATGGACTACGATTCCACGAAATTGAAGGATCCCACGTGCGCATCGTATACGGTACTGCGCGCAAAATTTGACCCGTGGCTTGCTGCGCAGGCTGAAGAAGCAGGGGCAATGTACGTCCTTCGCACACGCGTAGACAATCTGATCAAAAAAGACGGGAAGGTCATCGGGGTCGAAAGCGGCGGCGAGATGGTATATGCCGATGCCGTAATACTAGCCGATGGGGTGAATTCCCTGCTAGCGCAGCGCGCCGGGCTGAAAAAGGAACTCGGCCCATCCCAGGTTGCCGTGGGTGTGAAAGAAGTCGTGAAGCTGGACGAGCAAACGGTGTCCGATCGCTTCGGCCTGCAAAAAGGCGACGGAGCATCGTGGCTGTTCGCAGGCTATCCCACAGACGGAGCCGTCGGTGGCGGATTCCTCTACACGAACCGTGAAAGCGTTTCCTTGGGAATCGTAGCTACCATTTCAGATATCGAGCATTCACAGGCAAGCGTCCCTGAGATGGTCGAGCGCTTGAAAAACCACCCAACCATCAAACCGCTTATCGAAGGCGGCGCACGCGGCGAGTATTCCGCTCACCTAGTGCCTGAGGCCGGCTTCAATATGATGCCGCAGCTCTATGGCGACGGCGTTCTGGTCGCAGGCGACGCAGCCGGATTCTGCATCAACCTCGGCTACATTGTACGCGGCATGGATCTGGCAATCGAGAGCGGTCGCTTGGCAGCCCAGGCAATTCTGGAAGCGCGCAAGAAAAACGATTACTCTTCGTCTTCGCTTTCTCGTTATCGCGCTCTTTTAGATGACAGCTTCGTAATGCGCGATCTTTCCCATTATAAAGATGCGCCGCAGCTGATGGAGAACCATCTGATGTTCGAGACGCTCCCGCAGATTGCCGACGAGGCGATGGGGGCCATGTTCGAGGTGGACGGCAGCGCGAAAGCCCCTCTGATGAAGGAGATCAAAGGCATCGTGTCAAACCACGGAGGTTTCAAACCGCTGCTGAAAGTTGCCAAGAAAGCGAGGAAAGCATTATGAACCAAGGCGATATAGATATCAAACTGGGTGCAGACAAATTCTATGCTGACTTGCGTGCACCCCATATCACCACAAACCAGGCCGCTGGCACCGAGGCACAAATCGCGCTTCTGATAAAAGCATGCCCGGCCGGGCTCTATAGCCTAGAAGACGGCGAGCTGGAATTCTCCTACGAAGGCTGCCTTGAATGCGGAACGTGCCGTGTTATCGCGGGCGGCGGAGCAATCGACACCTGGGATTATCCACCTGATGGTTTCGGCGTCGATTACCGCCAAGGCTAAGCGGAACGGAAAGGACAGCATATGAAGATACTCGTTTGCATAAAACAAGTGCCTGACACAACCGAGATTACCATCGACCCGGTAAAAAACACTTTGGTACGCAAAGGCATCCCTAGCATTTTGAATCCGTTCGACGGCTATGCGCTTGAAGCCGCCGCTCGCATAAAAGACGAGCACCCCGACGCCACCATCGTTGTTTTGTCGATGGGGCCCGGACAAGCCATTGCGGCATTGCGAGAATGCCTCTCTATCGGGGCGGACAAGGCTTATTTGGTATCGGGCCGCTCATTCGGTGGATCGGATACCCTGGCCACCAGCTACATTCTCTCGGAAGCCATCAGAGAAGTCCAGAATCGCGAAGGCGAATTTGACCTGATTTTCTGCGGGAAACAGGCCATTGACGGCGACACGGCTCAAGTGGGTCCCGAGATTGCCGAGCATTTAGGGCTTCCCCAGATCACTTACGGCCTTGAAGCGAGCGTAAAGGACAATGAGATTCAAGTAAGAAGAGAGACGGAAGAAGGCGAGGCCATCGTAGGCGCAAGTCTGCCGTGCCTGGTCACCTTTACCAAACCTGCCTGGGATCCACGCATCCCCGGTCTACACCGCAAGATTATGGCCATGCGTGCCGAGGTGCCCATTTTAGGCGAAGAAGACCTGAAAAGCCTCGATACCACACGCATCGGTTTGAAAGGCTCACCTACGAAAGTAAAGAGAAGCTATGCTGCTACAGCTCGCGTAGGCGGACCGAAGATCGTCGGAGAAACCAGCGAAGACGCTGCACATAAATTGTTCGAATTCCTATGCGAGAAGCACGCCCTGTAAGGAGGATCGATAATGCAAGATTCGAAAACGAATGATGCGATGGTATTCATCGAGCTTACCGACAGTGGAGAATTGCTGAACGTTGGGCTTGAACTGCTTACCCCAGGCCGCATGGTCGCGGAAAAACAGGGCGGCAAGCTCATCGCCGTCGTAATAGGTGCCGCAACCGAAGAAGCTGCGAAAGCCGTAGCAAAGCGCGACGTAGATGAAGTACTGGTCGTGGAAGGGCCGGAGTTCGCGCCCTACTCCACCGATGCATTCGCCGATGCGCTGTGCGCGGTGGTGGAAGAGCACGGACCCGCAAGCCTGCTTGTCGGCGCCACGAACAACGGACGCGATGTGGCGCCACGTGTATCCAGCCGTCTGCGCACGGGCCTCACTGCCGACTGCACATCCATCGGTTTTGACGACGAAACCGGCAACGTGGCTTGGACGCGCCCTGCGTTCGGCGGCAATCTAATGGCTGTCATCATGTGTCCCGACAATCGTCCGCAAATCGGCACAGTCCGCCCTGGCGTATTCAAGCAGGGCGAAGATACCGGCACAGACGCCCCTATCACCCGCGTGGACTTCCATGAACCACCTGAGCGCATACGCACACGTATCATTTCCATCATTGAGGACAAAGACCGCGAGCAGGTCGATTTGGAAAACGCCGAGATTATCGTGGCCGGCGGTGCTGGACTGGGAAATGCGAAGGGTTTCGATGAGCTGAAAAAACTGGCCGATGCATTAGGTGCCCCTTTGGCCGCATCGCGTGTGGCCGTTGACAACGGCTGGATATCACATGCCCACCAAGTGGGTCAAACCGGCAAGACCGTCTCTCCCAAACTCTACATAGCCTGCGGCATATCGGGTGCCATTCAGCACACAGCTGGCGCGGAAGGCTCGCAGATTCTGATTGCCATCAACAAAGACCCTGCGGCTGCTATTTTCGACGTAGCCGATTTCGGCATAGTCGGCGACCTGTACGAGATAATTCCCGCTCTGACCAAGGAAGTGGAAGCGCTGCACGCAAGCACCGAATAATAATGATTCACACACCCCTGATGTAATCGAGCGCGCCTCGCAGGAATCGTCCCTGCGAGGCGCGCTTTGATACTCTGTACGCCATGAAACGTAATTTCGTTGTATCCTTGCAAGAAAAGGACACGGCCGCGAGGAGGTTTTCTTGAGCATAGCAATCGTGACGGGAGCGTCATCGGGCATCGGGGCGGCATTCGCTCGCAAACTAGCGACAAAGCCCGAAGTCGATGCGTTGTGGCTGGTAGCACGCCGAACCGAACGTCTGAAGAGCCTAGCAGACGAGTTGGGCAAACCCTGTACCTGCATTTCCGCAGACCTTGCCAGTGAGGCAGGGTTGGCTCGCGTCGAAGGCGAACTGATTGAAGAACAACCGGATGTAGCCTACTTAGTGAACGCGGCGGGATTCGGCAAGATTGGCACATGGGAGACCATTGACGCTGCGGATAACGACGCCATGATAGATTTGAACTGCCGCGCTATGGTGCATCTGACCACATCCACGCTGCCCTACATGCGCGCCGGATCGCATGTGTTCGAAGTCGTATCGTGCGCGGCGTTCACACCGCTTCCCCATATGAACGTGTATGCTGCCTCCAAAGCATTCATGCAAAGCTACACGCGCGGTCTTCGCTGGGAAATACGCGGGCGAGGCATCTGTGCTACCGCCGTTTGCCCATCGTGGGTGAAAACCGAGTTCACCACCGTGGCAAAACAAAGCAGAGGCGGTGCCGACATCGGCCACTTTCCCTTTGCGCAGAAGCCCTCCACCGTGGCAACGCGCGCTATTGCAGCAAGCAATTTTCATTTCGCAATCGCCACGTGCGGGCTGCCTTCATTTTTTCTGCGTGTGGTGGGAAAGTTCTTCCCGCATTGCATTACCATGGCAGGCTGGGAAGCGTTCAGAAGAGTTTGAGAGGAATCGGTTATGGCGCGATCAGGTAAAACGAGCGGCAAACGCGAGACGGGCGATGTGGGCGGACACAGCATTCGCTGTTGGATTGCAAGACTTTTGGTATTTGTCGTCTTCTGCTGGAACATGGCCTGCATCATATCGTTTCTAACGGAGCCCAACGCCGTAATGGGTTCGTATCAGCTTTCCGGCGAAGTCGGGCGCGCTACCATACGAGGCATGGGCATCGCGTTTCTGATGTGGAACGCCACTTACCCTGCAGTAATCGTGGCTCCTCAGCGATTCCGCACGCTGTTCATCGTGGTACTGGCGCAACAGCTCATCGGCCTTATCGGAGAAACGTGGATCATGTCGGGGCTCACCGCCAGCATGTCGGTGCTCTCATCTTCCATCTTGCGATTCGTCGCTTTTGATGCCGCAGGCCTTGTCATGATGGCAATCGCCTTTGCCCTGTCAGGTGGCTTGGCGCGTCGCAACCCAGAATAAAGCCCGGCATCCGCAAGGATTACCGGGCATGGAGTATTACGGGACTACTGGAAGCACAGCTGCGGGTATTTGACGCGCGCCCTGCTCTAATGCGCGTCACTTTCAGCTGGTTCACTTTTGCACTGTGATTGAGAATGCTTCGGAAATGGCGCAGCAATGCCTATACTCAGCGCATCAGCTGGACAAACATCCACGCATTTTCCGCACACCATGCAATCACCCGATGTCACCCGTGCCTCCCCTTCTTCAAGTACGCCCTTCAATATCACCGAATCACACAAACACGCCTCTGTGCATGCATCGCAATGAATGCAAGAGGATGAATCCATCTTCACACTGACGAAACCGACCTCGCCCAAAGCCTCGTAGAATCCGCCCAACGGGCAAAACGCGCGGCACCAGATGCGACGGGCCCAAAACAGTTCCAACACGATGATTGCCACGAGTACCGTCAGTCCAGCTGTCGACCCGAAAAGCAAACCCTTGCCAATCGCAGATACGGGACTGAACGTTTCGAATACCAGCACACCTGTAATCGCGCTCAACACCAGCACAGCAAGCGCTATAACCATCTTGGCGCGATGGTCTATCACATGTTCCCGCACTTTCAGACCCAGTTTGCATCGCAGGAAATCAACGCCTTCAAGCAGGAAGTTCACCGGGCAAACCCAGCCGCAAAACGCCCGGCCGCGAATGAGGCCGTACACGATGAGCACAGGAAGCGATGCCGTAAGCCACCCTATCGAGAAATCTTTTGAAGCCACGACCACCTGCAGAAAAGCGAACGGATCCGCTATCACCAGCCCGCCCACTGTCGAAGACGAAAACGATCCGAAATAGGGCAGCATAGATGCTGTCTGCACTTTATCATCCACGCCAACAAACTGGCCGAACAGACCCAAACCCGTCATGATGGCTGGAATGCAGAAAAACAGCAGCGCAACCACCTGCACGATACGACGGGCAACGCTCAGATGGTGCTGCTTCGGGCGCCCAGCGTCACTCATCGACGGCCTCCTTCAAATCACGGTCGCCGTAAATCGTGGGGTCATCCTCGAAGTTCACGTAGATTAGGTTCACAGAAGTAACGCCGTCCACAACAATAAAACTGTCGGCCACGGCTTTCGATTCATCAACCGTGTCACATTCAATGGTCACGACGATTTTATTACCATCGTTGTTGTGCACTTCCACGCCGGGTGTGCGACCGAGCACCTCAGCAACGCTGTCTGCCTTGCCTGACACGGTTTCAACCACCAAACTGGATATCACCATTCAAAAAAACCTCCTTGATAGCGAGCGCGCTCATACCTTTTGCAAGAGCATCAGACGCGCTCGCTCCGTACTGTTTTGCTACCCGTTATATCTTCTTATCCAACAGGATGGCATGTGATGCACTGCAGACGACCGGGGTCGACTTCCTTCGAATCAGAGCTTGCGCCCGTATAGTGATTCTCGGGCATAGCAGGCGCTGATGTGAGCATGGGATTACCCAAACTACCTGCTCCGTGACAGCCGTAGCAGCCCTTTTCGCCCTGCTGCTCCCAACGTCCATCATGGTCGGAAGCAGGCTGCAGCGGCGGCATGCCCGCTTGCACCAGCGAGGCATTATCAGTAACAGTTTGCTGCGACGCGGTTTTCTGCTGCGCGCATGATGCCAAGCCCAGCGTCGCCGCGAAGCAGACCGCTATCAGCAGCACAATCCCTTTTTTCGCTAACATGGTGCGTCTTCTCGACGAGGTGGCACATGTTTTCGACGATTCGAATCCCTTTTTCATCGTGGCCCCCTTACAGCTTCTCTATACGAACGCAGGTTTTCTTGAAGTCAGGCTCTTTGGAGAGCGGGCAATAGATGTCTTCTACTGCCAAGTTCACGAGCGGATCGTTGCCGAAAAACGGTGCGAATGTTCTGCCGGGACCCGGATCGACTCGTCCCGACGTAGACACCTTGATATTGAACGTGCCGTAGGTAGACGTGACTTTCGCCATATCCCCATCGGCAAGCCCCAGTTTTGTGCAGTCATCTTTGTTCATGTACAGCAGGCACTCGGGCAACGCACGAGCCAGCTCGGGGATACGTTGCGTCATGGAACCGGTATGCCAATGCTCCAGCAAACGCCCGGTGCACAGCCAGAACGGGTATTCAGTGCTGGGTTGTTGCGCCGGTGGCTCGTAGGGACGAAAGACCGCACTGGGCTTCATGTTCGCACTCTTGTAGAAGCTCACGTTGTTGGTAAGCCCCACCTTACCGTAAGTTTCCACACCGTACTGGTCGAAGCCTTCCGCCTGGCTGCCTTCTGCGAAGCGCCATTTCGTGGAAAGCCACGTGCCATCCACCTCGCGTACCGGCCAAGTAAGGCCGTGATGGTTCAGGTATTCATCATAGGGTGCCAACTGCTTGGCTTCCATTTTCAGCTTGGTGCCGAATTCGCCGTTGGAATCCTTGTCGATAACGTTGGCACGGTCGTTGAGTTTCGGGTTGCTGAATGTACGATACTCTTCCCAAATCAGGCGATTCGCCTCGCGGTCATTACCCTTGAATTGCGCAGTATCCTTATCGTAGACGAATCCGAACAACCTGTCGAAAGCATCTTCGCCATCAATGGTCTCGCCTTCGAGCACCCGCTTGGCTACTTCCATGATGATCCACAAATCCCACTTCGCATCTCCCGGAGGATCCACCGCTTTCTCGAAAACAGTCGTGCGCCGCTCGGCATTGCCAAACTGGCCTTCACGCTCCACCCACAGCGCAGCTGGAAACACCACATCAGCATACTGGGTAGATTTGGTGGGATAGACCTCGTTCACCGCGATGAATGTGTTGAAAACGCCTTGGTATTTAGGATCGACACCCAGAAAACGGGTCAGATTCGGCATGGAAACCGCCCAGTTATTGTGCGCGGTCCACAGAAAATCGATGTTGCCCTTGCTCATCTCGCGGAATATCTTCACCGTGTGGTAGCCAGGTGTGGATATAGGATCCAAATACCCGCTGGGCAGGTTCCATATGGCCTCAGTATAACGACGATGTTGAGGGGTCTTCACCACCAGATCCGCAGGCAGACGATGGCTGAACGTACCCACTTCACGCGCTGTACCGCAGGCGCTGGGCTGGCCCGTCAGGCTGAAAGGACCGCTGCCGGGTTGTGCAATCTTGCCAACCAGCAAGTGGATGTTGTAGATGCAATGGTTCATCCATGTGCCGCGATTGTGCTGGTTTACGCCCATCGTCCACAGGCTCAAGACCTTTTTCTTCGGGTCGGCATACACTTTCGCCAACTCTTCGATATCCGCAGCGGCCACGCCTGAAATCTGGCTGGCATACTGCAGTGTGTAAGGCGCCAAGCGCTCGGCGAACTCGTCGAAGGTAATGCTCGAGACATTGTCGACCTTCGAGCCCACTTCGCTTTTGTCGTAGGTGTCCTCAAAAGAATTGCCTAGGTTCTCGGTGCCCTGCTTGAATTGCACATGATCGCCTATAAACGCCTCGTCATAGAGCTTGTTCACGATAATGTAGTTCGCGATAGCATTGGCGATGGCTATATCACTGCCCGGTTCGAAAATCATCACTTTGTCGGCGGTTTCCGATGTTCTGGTTTTCAGCGTGCCCAAATCATAGTGGCGCACGTTATCGTCTGCCAGCTTGCGTGCCGTCAGACGCGAATACAGCACCGGATGCGCTTCGGCCATGTTCGCACCCCAGGTCACGAACACGTCGGCTAAATCCAAGTCGGAATAACTCCCCGCCGGCTCATCTGTCTGGAACACGTTCATGAATGCGACCACGGCACTGGCCATGCACAGGCGCGCGTTCGGATCGATATTGTTCGAAAGCAATCCGGCCTTCCAGAATTTTGCCGTCATATAGCCTTCGGTGATGGGCTGCTGCCCGCTGCCCCAAAATGCGATGCGGCTCTTATCTTTCTTCCATGCATCGCGAAGTTTGCCGCTAGCCAATTCCAGCGCCTCATCCCACGTGGCCTTGCGCAAGCCGCCGTCTGTGCCCTTCGTGGAAGGATCATCGCGAATCAGCGGCGTGGTCAAGCGATCGTCACCATAGAGCAGCTTTGCCAGATAATAACCCTTCACGCAGTTCAAGCCTTTGCTGCTCTCGTTGTCGGGGTCGCCCGAAACGCTGATGAGCTTGCCGCCTTTCGCCTCGCAGATAACACCGCACCCCGTTCCGCAGAAACGGCAGACCGCGCTGTATTTGGTGGTCTCACCAGACTGCGAAGATGATGTACCCGACTGCGACGAACATCCGGTTGCGGTAGTTGCCACCGCGGCACCTGCCGCTGCCATGGCAAGAGACACGGCCGTTGCCTTCAGGAATTCTCGTCTGCTTACGTCCATAAGCCTTCTCGTCCCTTTCTCAATCTCTCCCAGTTTCAATTGTTTTTCTACTGACATGATGCGTATGCCGTCCCGCACCCGATGCGCATGCACGACACGCACTCAGGGTTCGCACGCTATACTCCTATGCTTCGATCTTCCTCTTGATCGTGATGGCGGGATCGTCTATGACGCATCGCTCCACACACCAGCCGCAGCCAGTGCATTTTTCGCTGTTGATGATTGGCGCGAATATCGCATGGATCGCATCGCCTTCGCGGCGTCGGTAATCAATGGTGATGGCTTGATCTATCAGGGGACATGCCCGGTAGCATACCTCGCATCTCATACCTTGGAATGCAATGCAGGTATCTTCGTTTATGACCGCGCAACCCATGTGCACATCGCTTCTATCCGCAACGTCGCGCAGGGCCCCGCTCGGGCATGCCGCCACACAGGGGAAATCCTCGCACATGCGGCAGGCTTTATCACGTACGTTGAGATAGGGTGTTCCACTCGATATTTCCGTGAAATCGCTGACTGCGCGAATCGCACGGTACGGGCATGCCTCGATGCACTTTCCACATCGAATGCACCTCGCCGTGAAATCGGATTCGTCTTTCGCTCCAGGCGGCCTAATCAAATCGTCAGCTTGATTGGTTGCATACATGAGCGTTTGAACACCCACAGCGCCACCAGCTAGAACCTTCGCAATAGTGCCAAGACTCATACGCCCTCCCTCTTCCATTGTTTTCCCATCAAACGCATCAGGAATCTTTCGGAGGCTCCCTCAGTTTCCGCCCTCCGAAAGTCATGCATCCATCAGACGCGTTAATGAGAATAATACGGAGCGCGATGCAGGTATACAATAGGGATTGTCCCTATAATTGTATGTTACTTGAGAAGTTATTTGGGGATAGTACGTATAGTGCGCATCTCTTGAAGAGAGCAGGATGTTACAGGTAGGCCCTGCAGGATCCGGGGATCCTGCAGGGCAGTAGAAACGCTTTGGTTATTGCGCCGCCAACAACGTAGCGAATTGGAAGGTTGTGCAATCCACAAGGCCACGATCTGTCAGCCGCAACTCGGGTAGGCAAGCCAGCGGAATCAAGGCCATCGTCATAAACGGAGAGGGCATTGCACACCCAATAGAAGCCCATGCATTTTCCATTGCGTGAACTTTTGCGCTCATCTCCTCGGCGCTCTTGTCATCCATCAAACCGGCAATCGGCAGCTCGACCAATCCCAATATCTCGCCGTCGCTCACCACCACCATGCCTCCCCCGCATTCGATAAGGGTGTTCGCAGCCAATGACATATCGTCGTCATTGGTACCCAGCACCAAAAGGTTATGAGCATCGTGGGCAACCGTTGATGCCATGGCGCCCTTCTTTATGCCGAACCCCTTGGTAAAACCGTAGCCGAACTTGCCCGTTTCGTGATGGCGTTCAAACACGAAGGTCTTCAGCACATCTTGGGATACATCCGATTCAAGATTGCCGTTTACTACTGGCAGGTCAACGTGAGTTTCCAAAGTACCCACTTTACCCGGAATCACCTCGATTGCCCTGATATGGGCTTTCGTATTGGATGCGCCTTCCGGATTGGGGATTTTGAACGTATCGGGGGTAATGGCTTGTCCAATATGCATGGAATGAGTAGCCCAATCGGGAAGATCAAATGTCGGCACATCGAAAAGCGCTTGACCATCTTGCGCCACCATGTCACCATCTATGAGCACGCGAGTAATATTCAGGTCTTCCAGGTTATCGATGAACACGATATCGGCGCATTTGCCCGGCGCTATCGAACCCAGATCTTGATCCATCTGGAAGCATTGGGCGCAGTTGATGGTGACCATCTGTATGGCGGTGATGGGATCCATCCCCAACCCGATTGCAGTGCGCACGATGTGGTCCAAGTGTCCATCGCGCACCAGAGTATGGGGATGGGTGTCGTCGCTTACCATCACGGCGAAGCGCGTATCGATGTCGTTTTCCAGTATGGCCGGAACCAACGTGGGAAGATCCTGCCAAGCCGATCCGTAGCGCAACATGGCATACATCCCCAGCCGCATTTTCGCCAATACATCTTCCACGCGCGTTGATTCATGACAGCAGCGCACACCCGATGCAATATAGGCGTTCAATCCACGGTCGGTTTCCGGCATGGAATAATGCCCGGTTACGATCTTGCCGCTTT
This sequence comes from Actinomycetes bacterium, assembly GCA_023394615.1. GTDB lineage: Bacteria > Actinomycetota > Coriobacteriia > Coriobacteriales > Eggerthellaceae > JAEXAI01. The sequence goes on from JAEXAI010000012.1 coordinate 161,663, forward strand.
TCAGAGTTTCCGCCACTTCCCCATGGGCATGATCGGTACCAGCAAGAATACCAGGGAAGTTCATCATCTCACCCAGACCGACAACGCTTGGCCATTGCATTGTGTCAGCAATATCCTGCGGCCCCACAAAGGAACCCGTATCTTCGAAACCAGGCACAGCCGGCACGCACGACGGAGTGGTAATCATAGCTTTCAAGGGCGTACGCTGGGCATCTTCATCCATCAGTTTCACGCCATCGAGCCCCAACACGTTGCATATTTCATGTGGGTCCATATATATTCCTACCGTGCCATGGGGAACCACGGCCGCAGCGTATTCCCCCACACCCATCATGGATGACTCAACATGGATGTGTCCATCGAGAAAACCAGGAGCGATATAGGATCCTTGCGCATCGATAACCCGAGTGCTTTCGCCGATACAATGATCAGCTTGGCCCACGTAGGCAATACGGCCCTGAGTTATGGCAACGTCGATACCCTCTTGGATCTCCGCCGTGCACACATTCACCAGTTTGGCGTTTTGAATGACCGTATCGGCTTTTTTCTGCCCTTGGGCCACAGCGACGAGCATTTTCGAGCACTCCCAAAGCTGCTTTTTACAGAAGAGGTTGATCATCGTTCGTCCTTTGCGTCAGTATCGGATACAGTATTGTCGCAGATGATATCACCGTCTATCGAATATTTCGATGGGCGCTACACACCTTTCACATGGCAAAACTTTTCACATGGGCGCACTACTCCCCTCCCCAGCGCGCCCATACGCCCCTGTGCGATTCGTTGCGCGGGGGCGTATTAAGTGATGTCAGGCCTAATCAGCGATGATGACGTCATCAAGCAGATACTTCGGCACGTGATGCACGCCTTCCCCGTCGCGCCAATAGTCGAAGTTTTCCGCATCGAAGCTCAGCGGCTCCACGACCACTCGCTCTGCTGGCACTCCAAACGCTATGACCAGCTCGATTGCATATTCTTGAGTATCAAGATCGATAGCGCGTGCAAGCTGCTCCTTTTGAAAGCTTTTGAACATACATGATCCGAAGCCGTCATCTTGCGCAGCCAGCTTTATACTCTGCGCGGCAATGCCCACATCGATAGGCGTGAGCGCATTGGCGTCTTTCGAGCAGATGATCAAATAAGCACACGGTCGTTCGCCTTGCGCAGGACCGGCCCATTCAGGAAGCGCGGCAGCCCACTTAAGCGTTGGAAATACACGATTGCACTTTTGCTTTCCGCTTACGATAACGTAGCGCAATGGCTGCCTGTTCTGTGCGCTCGGCGACAGCCGCGCGCAATCTACCCATGTGCGCAAACTCGTTTCAGGTATTGGAACGCCCTCGTCGAAGCGGCGATACGTGCGTGCTCGTACTACCAAGTCCAAAAATTTCCCGTTCATGCCATGCACTCCTTTTCACAACCACTCTTCTCTGTGACGCCCAGCATATCACTGCCCGAAACGTCATCACAGGCGAAATAGCCGCAGTGTCACTTCGCCCGCATTCTATAGTTTAGCCAAATCAGCAAGTACTCGAACCCCGGACTTTGGGATTAAGAGTCCCCTGCTCTACCAATTAAGCAAGAGCAGTCTCTTGCATCTTTCCAAAGCAGCGAGTATCCTACAAGATACACCTTCAGCAAAAGGATGCCGTTGATATGATTATCCTCAAAACAAAGGAATACGATGGCTGGTTCCGACGGCTAAAAGACAAAGCAGCCAAGGCAAAGATCAATGCGAGGTTGCGTCGTATCGAATTGACTGGTGAGATTATCGGCGACAGTAAGATGATTGGCGATAAGGTTATTGAGCTGCGTTTCAACACAGGGCCAGGATATCGGGTGTATGCGACGAGCGAGAAAGACAAATTGATCATTCTTCTTATCGGCGGCGACAAGTCGTCGCAAATAGCAGACATCGCTAAGGCGAAACACATAGCCAAAGAATGGAGATCGGAAAAATGAGCATCGAGACAAGCAGATGGGACGCAAGCGAATACCTCGAGACAGAAGAAGATGTCTCGGCATACCTCAACGCAATAGTCGAAGAGGATGATCCCTCCCTTCTCCAGGCGGCATTAGGCGACGTCGCCAAAGCCAGAGGAATGAGTGACATCGCCAAAGATGCGGGCGTAGGTCGGGAAAGCCTCTACAAATCGCTCAGCACGTCGGGTAATCCTTCTTTTCAGACTATTTCTAGAGTATCTAAGGCCCTTGGTTTGAAGATGACCTTCGAACCGGCTGATACCGATACAAAACGAGACACGGCCATCGAAGCATAAACAGCACATGGACGGTTGCGCATGTGCCAAACGAACCAGTTCTTTGACACGCTCTAGAATACATGCGAACGTTTGCACATAAAAAAACAGGCCACAAGCAAAACAGCTTATGACCTGCGATAATTCGTGGTGGATCGTCGGGGACTCGAACCCCGGACCTTGGGATTAAGAGTCCCCTGCTCTACCAACTAAGCTAACGATCCGAATAAAATCCTATATGCAATTTTAGCGCGACGGCTATTTTAAACCAACCGCTACTTCCTCGCAAGAGGCTTCATCAAAAGCGCGCTGGGGTGGATAATCGGACTCGAACCGACGACCTCCAGAGCCACAATCTGGCGTTCTAGCCAACTGAACTATATCCACCAAGCGCAAGGCGAAATTATACGGGAGTTATCGCTTGCTTGCAAGGAATACTTTGCCCATCTCTACCGGTCATCCACAATCGTCCCTATTTCGCTTTACCAACATGCTGCAGCAAAACGCGATAGAGCATCTGAGGGTCAATCGGTTTTGAAAGATGAGCATCCATCCCAGCATCTAAGCTCATCTGCGCATCTTCGTCGAACGCATTGGCGGACAGAGCGATTATCGCAATCCGCGGCACATCTTCACGCGGAAGTGCACGGATACCCTTTGCAGCTTCCAGCCCATCCATCACAGGCATACGAATATCCATGATGATGGCATCAAAGTGCCCCTCATCGGATGCGGCCACCATATCCATCGCCTGCTTGCCATCGCTTGCACACTCTGTGACAATACCCGCCTTCTCAAGCAGGCGAACCACAATCATCTGGTTTATCGGCTGATCCTCCACCACCAAAACGCGCTTTCCCGAAAGCTGCACAAAAGCGCTTGACGAGGCACTGGGCACAGAAGAGTCGAGGGCTTCTTCATCACAGACACCATCATCAGCAGCGCTACTGAAAGCGTGGGCATTGTCATCTTCGCTATCGCCGCCATCACCTTCACCACAAACGATGGGAATTACAGCAATCACGCAATCGCCGCCGCCAGGTGTGTGAACGCGCTTGATTGTGCCCTGCATTGCTGCAACCAGCTGTTTTGCGTGGGGCAAGCCGAATCCACTATCCGGGTATTCAAAAGCGTATAGAACACCCTCAGTATCGCTCGAGTCATCCTCTTTATTAGACAGCGCAGCCGTAGCCCTGCTCACGATACCAGGTGTCGCAGCTGGCCCGACCTCGACTACCACAACTACGTACTCCGAGTCAGACAGACCCATCGCAAAAGAGACCGTCTCCCCACTTGACGCAAAGCCGAACGCCCTATCCACCATTTCCAAACATACCTGCGTCAGCTTCGAATAATCCATCTGTGCCGAAACATTCTTGGGAAGCTCGTTGATAGCGCACCATAGAACCTGCTTGGGCCTGTCAATCGCAGGAACCATCCGACACACTGAATCGAAAAGGTCGTTCAAATCGCCGGACTTAGGCTCAAGCGGGGAAATTTGCTGTTCGCCTTTGGTGGCGCTCAGTATGTTCTCCACCAGATACAACAGGACTCCACCGGAATCTTTAATAGCTCGGAAGTATTTCTTCTGCTGCATATCGCGCGCTTCGTCTTCCCCTAGAATCGAAAAACCGATAATCGCATTCAAGGGAGTTCGCATATGGTGGCTCATATTCGAAAGGAATTGGCTTTTCGCCTCGTTTTGCGCCTTCAAAAGCGATATGCGGTAGGAATAGCCAACCAAAAGCGTCAGAAGCAGCCCGAGCGCAAAAACACTGAGTGATAGTATCAGTGACTTGTACGGTGTGTTAGATTTTAAGGCCAACGTCCATACATGATGGGGAACTTGGATGTCGCTTTCAACTGCACCGCCCAGATCCATAGAAGCGTCGCCAGCCACAATCACCGTATCCCCGTTATCAGTTACGGTGCGAAGCTGGAAGTCATAACCTTGACTACCCAACTGATTGATGCCTTCCGCATCCATCGTCTTTTCCAAATCGAGCACGATGACGGAAAAACCCCAGAAATACTCTTGCCCTTCTTCGTTGGTCAGGAAAATAGGATTGCGGGCAACACATCCGATTCCGCCTTGAGTCAGCTCATAGGGACCGGAAAGCGCGATACTGTGCGTATCCACAGCAAGCCAAGCATCCTGCGCACGATTGGGGTTGTTGAAAACGTTATTACCGAATGTCGGCTCATTTCCCTCGGTGGGATAGCAATAGAGCACGGTACCGCCCGGCAGGCATTGCACCGCACGCACCCCTATGTTCTGCTCATAGATGCTCTGCGCAGCCGTCTCGAACTGCTCTTCGGTGATGTTGCCGCCCTCTATTTCCACAAGGGTTTTCAGCACGTCCGTTTGATGAAATACGCGATTCAGCAGCGATTCGATGCGCACGCTGTAGATAGTTTGAATATTCTCGATATCGTGCTGATTACTGTTTTCCTGAAAGAAATACACCCCGATGGCAAGCAGCAAAGACAGCACAACGCAAAAGACAATCACGCCTTTGCGCACGATGGACTGTTTCGGTTGGCGACTGTCCATTTCCATCTGTCCTAACGCTTGACCGCGAAACGCTTCTCAAGGAACGGATTGGCAATTGTGCGCACATACTACAAAAGCGCAGTCACGTTCGCGGGCAATTTGCGGCTCCGTGGAGCATTTCTGTTTCTATTCTAGCAGTTACGAGCTACCAGAAAGCGCATAGTTTGGCATTCGACGCTTCTCCAGTCAAACAAAGGAATGAAACTGTAAACATCCCGCCCATATCCCTCGCAGCAAGTTACGCGCCAAAGCTGAGATGACAACGATATACCGACTTTCGTAGCACAATTGCAAAAAAGCAAGACATTGCATTTATAATGGGAGAACATCGTCGAAAACGAGAAAGGAAATGCACAATGGGTATTAAAGCAGGTTCAATGCTTGCCTGTACAGGGGATTACATCTTGCCGCTGGTCATCGCCATTATCGTTATCTTGGCAATAGCCATTACCATCATCGTGGTCGCCAAGAAGCACTCGAGCGCGAAAAACATGTCAAACAGGAAGCATTAATGGCCGAGGCAGTCAGGCGGGCATAATCGTTTGGAGGCTTTCGAACTCATATTACTGCTTTCTGCTGCCGTGCTTTTATCGGCGGTGCTGGAACAGGTCGTCCCCAAAGTATCGCTTCCGCTTATCCAGATAGCCTTAGGCGTGCTGATTGCGCTTCTGATAAGCGATGTAGAGATAACGTTCAGTCCGGAGTTTTTCTTGTTGGTGTTCATTGCGCCCTTGCTTTTCAACGATGCGAAAAACGCCGACAAGCTGGGACTATGGAAAAACCGACACAACATCTTATCCTTGGCGGTCGGATTGGTGTTGGCCATTGTCTTGGTAGTGGGTTTTACGCTACATCTGCTCATCCCCAGCATTCCCCTTGCTGCCGCATTCGCCATGGGCGCCGCGCTCGGTCCTACCGATGCGGTGGCTGTATCATCTTTGAAGGAGACCACAAAGCTCTCACGCAAAGAAAATGCTCTGCTATCGGGTGAATCGCTGTTAAACGATGCTTCAGGCGTCGTGTCTTTCCAATTCGCTATCGCCGCCGCCGTTACCGGATCTTTCTCGCTTCTAGATGCCTCTGCCACATTTGCACTGTCGTTTTTCGGCGGTATCCTCTTCGGCCTTGTCATCGGCTGGATCGCGCACCTGATACAGGTGAATATCGGCAAATTGGGCGTTGATTCCACGACATTTCATGTGATGTTCGACATTACGCTGCCGTTCATCATCTATCTGCTTTCAGAGCTTTTGGGAGTCAGTGGCATCTTGGCCGTAGTCGCCGCCGGCATCTTGATGAGCGCCTACACCGACCGCGTGATAGGTCCTGCCTCGTCGCGTTTGAGTATCGTCTCATCAAGCGCCTGGAGCGTGCTGGCCTTCGCATTGAACGGCATCGTGTTTGTGATGCTTGGAATAGAACTCCCAATTTCGCTGCGCAGCACCTGGGGTGATGGAATCGGACAGGATTTCGCACTTATCGTCTTGGTACTCGTTATCACAGTAATCATCGTGGGCGTTCGCTTCTTCTGGATTTTGATGCTCGAAACGTTTGCGAAGGATCCCGAAACAGGTGGGCCCTATGCTCCGAAAGCCGAGCGCATTCGATCGGCTTTGGTTTCCACAATCGGCGGGCCAAAAGGTGCTGTCACTTTATCGGTGATTTTCTCGATTCCATATCTCACTGATACCGGGCTGGCCTTTCCCGAGCGCGACCTCATACTGTTTTTAACATCGGGCGTAATCTTGTGCACGCTTCTTCTCGCGAATTTCCTGCTGCCTGTGCTGGCTCCGCGCCACGTGGCGACAACCGATGAGTTCGAGCAGGTAGCACAGGCGAAAATCGACATTATGAGGCACGTGATTGAAAGGCTTTCCGCTCTGCGCAGCGAAGAATGCGCCCGTACAGTTGACGTCGTTATCAAGTCATATAACAAGCGCATCGAGCGCATTCGCACCAGTGCCGACATCGAATCCGAATCAACGACGAAACTTCGTATAGAAGCAGCGAAGGTACAGTACGATTACGTGCTTGGCGCAATCGAATCCGCCCAAATTGACGAATGTGACGGATACGATTACCTCAAGCGTTTGGTGCAAGCGCGAAACCATCTGATGCATGTAAAAAGCAGGTTCTGGATATCGCAAGGCAGGTTTCGACATCACAAAATCACTTTCGTGCGTATAGCGATGCGCTCGCTTTTGCACTTGGGATCACGCCTGCGCGGCGAAGGACCATCAAGCACCCTTATCGATATTCAGAGAGCGTCAGAGACGCACGCGATTGACTACTTGCAGGAGCTGCTGAACTCAGAGTCGTCAGAATACCCTGCTGAGGTAATAGCCGAAGTGCTGCTGTCCTACCAATCCTCACTACGTGCGCTGGACTCCTCACGCCCCGGCATCACGCAATATGCGCACACCATTGACAGCACAAGCGACATCGAACGGGCGGCTTACAATATCGAACTCGATGAAATCGGCGAAGCGTACGAAAACGATTTAATCGATCGCAGCACGGCAAAAAGCATGCGCGACAACGTATACCTGATGTTGGTTGATCTAGACGCTCACATATAACCTACCCGCTCATATAACGAAAAAGGGCCACCTGATAAGGCAGCCCATGAGAACATCCGCAAAAGCACGAGATGAGATTTGCTGAGCCTACATTTTCACCGGTGCTGAGATGCCCAGCAGGCTCAGCGATAGCGACAGCACGATACGAGCCGAATCGCACAGGGCCAATCGGGCGTTTTGCAGCTGCTCATCATCGCCAAGCACATGACAGTTGGTGTAGAAAGCATGGAACAAGCGCGCCACATCCTGACAGTAATGGGTGAGGCGGAACGCCGCACGGTCACGGGCAGCCTCTTGCACCAGTTCGCCGAAGTCGTCCATACGTCGAGCGAGGTCTATCTCACTCGCGTCGGTCAACACCGACAAATCCACTTTCGCAGGAATGATGCTTGCCACCAAATCATCCATGGAAACCTCGCCGATGCTGGCCTTTTGCGCCATATCGTCATCGGCCGCATTGCGCAAGATTGAGCAGATGCGAGCGTGCGCGTATTGCACGTAATACACCGGGTTCGATGCGTCCTTCTTTTTGGCAGCTTCGATGTCGAAATCGATAGTCTGATCGGCGCTGCGCGACAGCATCAACCAACGCGTCGAATCCACGCCCACCTCATCGATTAGTTCTTCGAAGGTAACCATTTCACCTGTGCGCTTGCTCATGCGCACGGGCTTACCATCGCGAAACAGGTTCACCAGCTGCCCCAGCATTACTTCGAGCGTACCTGGACGACCCCATGCTGCTACCATGGCCTGGCAGCGCGCGATATATCCGTGATGGTCGGCGCCCCAGATATCGATCAGGTGATCGAAGCCGCGCTCCAGTTTGTTGTAGTGGTAGGCCACATCACTCATGAAGTAGGTGTACTCGCCATTCGTTTTCTGCAGCACGCGATCCTTCTCATCGCCGAAGGCGCTGCTTTTAAACCACATTGCGTCGTCTTTTTCGTAGATATAGCCCTTGTCGCGCATGGCCTTGATGCTGCGATCTACTGCACTGGTGCCATCCGGCCCCACTTCGTAGAGCGAGCGCTCGCTAAACCAGCAGTCAAATGTGGTACCGAAGCGCTTCGTGACGCGCTTCTGCTCATCGAGCTCGAAGCGATAAGCCCTCTCGCGAAACTCCCTCATGCGCTCGTCATCGGGAACGTCAAGCCACTTGTCGCCATCGTTATCGATGATGTTTTGCGCAATGTCTTTCACGTAGGCACCGGCATAGCACTGCTCGGGCATTTCCACATCGCGGCCAAAAAGCTGCTGATAGCGCACTGATACGGAATTGCCGAAGTTGTCCATCTGGGTGCCGTGGTCATTGATATAGAACTCTTCATACATGTCATAACCCGCATGGCTCATAACGCGTGCAGTGGCATCGCCGAGCGCGGCCCAACGACCATGACCCACATGCATGGGACCGGTCGGGTTCGCAGAAACGTATTCGATATTCACTTTGCGCTTGCCCTCGGGCACGCTACCACGCCCGTAGTCAAGGCCCTCAGCACGCACATCGGCCACCACGCCTTGGAAAGCCGTCGGAGTAAGCGTGATATTAATGAAGCCCGGACCCGCTATCTGAACGGATTCGATATGATCATTTTCCGGCAGATGATCCACGATAATCTGCGCTATCTCGCGCGGATTTTTCTTCGCCTGCTTCGCGCAACGCATCGCCACAGTGGATGCCCAGTCCCCGTTTGCCAAGTCTCGTGGTCGCTCCAACCCAGCTTCGGGAATCTCGGACAAAGCCAGCGTCGAATCATCGATAGCTGCCTTCAGGGCGTCGTTGACAAGCGTTTCCAGGTTTTCGCGAATCTGCATAGAGAATCTTCCATTTCATAGAGTTGTCCGTCGTATAGGGAGGTATTTTACCATCAACTCGGGCAACAGGCGGGTTTATATAGGGTTTAATATGAACGACGCACACGTAAGGCACGCTCAGATGCTGGCAAATCGCTCAGGGCAAGCGGCCATTCGAGCGAAACGCACGCTCATCGCACGTATTTCACCACGACAATGCGAAGGGCCCCGGAGGAGGATCCGAGGCCCTTCAAAAGATACTGTTAAACTACGGGTGGCGGTTGCACGACCCGATAAAACATCTAGACCTAAGCGGTGATGACGGTACCCGTCTCGCCGCGAAGACCGGCAGCTGCGCATTCCAAGCTTGTGATGAGCGCGCGTCCTTGCGGATGAGCCTTCACGTAGCCGATGCAAGCTTCAACCTTCGGCAACATCGAGCCGGGGGCGAACTGGCCCTGGGCGATGTACTCTTCAGCCTCTGCCACGGTCATCGTGGTGATCTCGGCCTGCTCAGGCTTGCCGAAGTTCACGCAAACCTTCTCAACAGCGGTCAGGATGACCAGCATGTCTGCCTGGAAATCAGCAGCCAGGCGAGCGCTGGAGCGATCCTTGTCGATTACGGCAGGCACACCTTCGTAGTGATTGCCGCGCTCGAACACAGGGATGCCGCCGCCACCGGTGGAGACAACGATGTAGCCGTCATCCATCAGGTCTTTGATAGCGTCGAATTCAACGATACGCTGCGGGATAGGAGAAGCTACCACACGTCTCCAACCACGACCGGCATCTTCCTTCACCGTGAAGCCACCTTCGGCCGCTTTAGCCTTGGCTTCTTCTTCGGTCATGAACGGGCCGACCGGCTTCGTCGGGTTCTGGAACGCCGGGTCGTCTTCGTCGACCACAGTCTGCGTCACAACACAGGCCGTAGAACGCATGATGCCGCGATCCTTCAACTGGCCCAGGATAGCCTGTGAGAGCTGATAGCCGATATAAGCCTGACTCATTGCGCCACACTCAGGGAAAGGCATTTCAGGAATCTTGTCCTGATGAGCGCTGGCATATGAAAACGCATTGTTGATCATGCCGACTTGCGGGCCATTGCCGTGGGATACCACAACGTTGATACCTTCCGCAATCATGTCGACGATATGGCCGGCGGTTCCTTGAACCAGCTCCAACTGCTCTTGAGGCGTGTTGCCCAGAGCATTTCCGCCGAGTGCGATTACGACGGATTTGCCATTTCCTTTCTGGTAGGTCATCTCTTTCCCCTTTTTATTAGCTCAAGGTTGCGTACATGACGGCCTTGATGGTGTGCATACGGTTTTCGGCCTCTTGGAAGACCACGGACTGCTTGGACTCGAACACCTCGTCGGTGACTTCCATCTCGGTGACGCCGAACTTTTTGGCAACGTCAGCACCGATGACCGTGTTGGTGTCATGGAAGCTGGGCAGGCAGTGCTCGAAGATGCAGTCAGGATCGGCCATAGCCATGACTTCAGCGGTCACGCGATACGGGGTGAGAGCATTGATGCGGGGCTCCCAAACCTCGTCGGGCTCGCCCATCGATACCCACACGTCGGCGTAGATAACATGCGCGCCCACGGCGGCTTTCGTCACGTCCTGGGTGGTCTGGATCGTCGAGCCGTGCTCGGCAGCGATAGCCTGGCAGGTCTTGACCAGTTCGGGATCCGGCATGTTGGACTCGGGTCCGCAAGCCACGAAATTCACACCCAACTTGGCGCAAACAACCATCAGCGAACGAGCAACGTTGTTGGCAGCATCGCCCATGAACACGAATTTCTTGCCCTTGATGTCGTAATTGAAGTTCTCCTGCATGGTCAGGATGTCGGCGAGCATCTGAGTAGGATGCCATTCGGTGGTCAGACCGTTCCAAACCGGCACGCCAGCGTTTGCAGCGAGGCACTCAACGTCGTCCTGAGCAAATCCGCGGAATTCGATGCCGTCATAGAAGCGGCCGAGCACGCGAGCGGTATCTTCAATGGATTCCTTCTTGCCCATTTGCGAGCTGCCGGGATCGAGGTAGGTCACGCCCATGCCCAAGTCCATGGCGCCCACTTCGAACGCGCAACGGGTACGAGTGGAGGTCTTCTGGAACAGCAAAACGATGTTTTTGCCTTCGAGATAACGATGCTGGGTACCGGTCATCTTCAGGTTCTTGAAGTTGCGGGAAAGATCGAGCAGATAGTTGATTTCCTCGGGGGTGTAATCGAGCAGTTTCAGGAAGCTGCGTCCGCTTAAGCTAGTAGGCATTTCTTTTCCTTTCAATCATTTATAATTTCTTGTAGCCTCTTAAATAATCTATAAGGCAAGTCATTTTCACAACTTGCCCTTCACGGCTCCCCATCTCGCGATAACGAAGAGCCGGGAAGAACAAAACAAAGCGCGTGAAGTGCATACGCAAATGAGCGCTAGATGTCCTCGCGCCACACCGGCATGCTCATGCAGCGTGGGCCGCCACGGCCGCGGGAAAGCTCGGATGAGGGAATCTGAACCAATTCCAGGCCCTTATCGCGCAGCACGCGGTTCGTCACATCGTTGCGATCGTAGACGACGATTTTGCCCGGAGCGATGCACAGGGTGTTCGATCCGTCGTTCCACTGCTCTCGCTCGGCTGCGATACGGTCGCCGCCTCCGCACAGAATCAGCTCCACTTTCCTGCCCAGATACTTCGACAGGATGTCTTCGAGCGACGTATCGCTTTCGCGCACGTCAATCTCTCCATTGCCCTTAGGAGTAATCTCAAACACGGTCAGAGGGCCGAGGATGCCCGGATGCACGGTGAACTTGTCCACGTCGATCTGGGTGAACACGGTGTCCAAGTGCATGAAAGCACGAGTGGATGGGATATCGAAAGCCAAAATCGTGTCAATCTTGGAAGTCTCATCTGAGAACACGTTGTGCGCCAGAGAGTCGATTGCATCAGGCTCGGTGCGCTGCGAGATACCCACAGCCAGCGTAGTCTCATTGATGTTGAGGATGTCGCCGCCTTCGATGGAGAAGGAATTATAACGGCTATAGTAAAGCGGGGTTCCCACGAAATCAGGATGCTTCGCGAAGATGTACTCGCCGTAGATAGTCTCGCGGTTGCGGGTGACCGAATACATACGGTTCAGCGATACGCCGTTGCCAATCATCGCGAACGGGTCGCGGGTGAAGTACAGGTTGGGCATGGGATCGATGACCATCGAAGAGGGGCTCGACACCAAATCAACCAGCGACTTTGTCTTGTCGTTGTGCAGCTCCTGCAGATTGATGCCCTCCATAGTCTTCATGACTAGGTCTTTGGGATCGTTGTAGTTTTCTAGCAGGAAGTTGGTGATAACCTCGGTGTAGTAATCAGTATGGATACCGGCCTCGGTCAGCCACTGACGCACGAACTTGTCTTTCAGACCTTCGTTTTCGCGCAGCACATCAGCCATCAGGTCTTCCAGATACATTACCTGAACGCCGTTGTCGCGCAATGCTTGCGCGAACGCGTCATGTTCCTGCTGAGCGACCTTCAAAAACGGAATGTCGTCGAACAGCAAGCGCTCCAGCGTGTCAGGGGTCAGGTTCAAAAGCTCCTTACCCGGACGATGTAGGATCACCTTCTTTAAAGGACCTATTTCGCTCTTGACGTTTACTCCAGTCATCGAGCCCTCCTTTTCTCGGAATCGTTTTATGCAAATTCTCGATTGGTCGAACCCTTATCATCGACCACCTTTGCTGAACCCACCATTGCACGGGAGAATTCCAAAAGCAATATTCCGGGTAATATTTTTTCCAATATTAAATAATTTATTGGTAAACGGTTGTTATTTTACTGTGAACGGTAGTTCTATTTTCATTTTTTCTAAATTTCTGCATATTTTTGCATAAGCCATTTTTGGCTATTTATCTGGCCTTTCTTCAACACTTAATTCATTTTGAATTCACCTGCACTTATAGTTTCTTTTGTCAATATTCAGTTTTATGCATAAAGTTGCAGGGGGATTCAAAACAGGGGCTTTCAGAGCGCCGTAAATGTGCGGCGGGGGTGCTTCATGCACCCCCGCGAATAAAACATGCTTATCCATTCATTTTTGATTTTTGGTGGAAGGCGAAGCACTGGACCCATCAGACATATGCACCAGATTGCGTGATGCGCTTTCCTGGGTTGCTCTGGAATCCGATTCCCCTTAAACCCAAGACGTTAAAACTCATTAGTCGTCGAGTGCGCCTTCGATGGCGGCTAGAAGCTCGTCGAATTCCTGGAACGCGGGAATATCGGGATTGTCCGCAATAATAGACGGGGTGCTCTTGAAAAGAAAGCCGGCCTTGCTGGCACGAATCATGCCCAAGTCGTTGAAGCTGTCGCCCGCGGCAATGGTATCAAAACCGATGGACTGCAGCGCGCGTACTGTGGAAAGCTTGCTTTCGGGCGTGCGCATGGTGAAGCCTTCGATATGCCCATCATCAGCCGCTTCCAAAGTGTTGCAGAAAATCGTCGGACGTCCCAGCTTTTCAATCAAAGGACCGGCGAATTGCTGGAAGGTGTCGCTGATTATAATCACTTGCGTCTCGGAGCGCAGTTTATCCAAAAACTCTTTCGCACCAGGTATCGGATCGACAGCGGCGATTGTCTGTTGGATCTCCGCGAGGCCCAAACCGTTCTCAGCAAGCACGCCTAGGCGCCAATTCATGAGCTTGTTGTAATCAGGCTCATCGCGCGTAGTACGGCAAAGCTCGGGAATACCGCTCGCCTTCGAAAAAGCAATCCAGATTTCAGGGACGAGCACGCCCTCCATGTCAAGGCATACGATATTCATTGTTTTTAACCTTCCATTGCCGTTTTTCCGGCATCTATTATACTCACGCTTTATGTACGCTGACCGCACAAACTTTCAATTCCGGCACACTCACCAAAGGATCGAGTGCCGCATGCGTCAGCACATTGCTGTTGCCATCTTCGAAATGAAACGGCATCCATACCTGACCCGGATTCGTCTTTTCGGAAACGCGCGCCACAGATGCAATCGTCCCGCGCCTCGATGACACCGATACTTTATCGCCATCGGCTATGCCCAAACGCTGGGCATCAGAGGCGTTTACCTCGATGAATGACGTATCTTCCATGGCCGACAGACCTTCCGTCTTATCGGTCATGGCCCTCGCGTTGTACTGCGAAAGCACGCGTCCAGTCATCATGATGAACGGATAGAATTCATCGGGCTGCTCTGCGGAAGGCCGAAAGGCCAGCGTGGAGAACTTCCCCACCCCTCGCGTGAAGCGGCTTTTGTGCAAAATGGGCGTACCAGGGTGATCGGGTGTCAAACATGGCCATTGCAAACCACGTCCTGCGAGCTCATCACTGTCCAATCTTTCATGCGATATTCCACCATAGTTGGGCGTGAGGCTTGCAATCTCATCCATTATCTGAGCAGCAGATAGATGCTTTTGCGGGTACCCCATACGAATCATAATCGCAGCGAATATATCAGTATCGAGCTTTGTGTCGCCTTTTATCTGCACCGCCTTGCGCACACGCTGCACGCGTCGCTCAGTATTTGTGAAGGTTCCCTCTTTTTCCGCAAAACTACGTCCAGGCAACACCACGTCGGCCATTTTGGCGGTCTCAGTTAAAAACAGATCATCGACCACGAGGAAGTCTAGGCATTCCAACGCATGCTTCACGTGCGTCACATCCGCATCGGTGCGCATAGGATCCTCACCGAACAAGAACAGGCCCCTGATGTCGCCTTCTTCCATCGCCTGAAAGCACTCGGTAGCACGCAAGCCCGGTTTTGCACGCAGCTTCACACCCCACGCATCTTCGAACTTGCGCACGGCTGCCGGATCGGCCAAACGCTGATAACCTGTGAAATCGGAGGGCATCGCGCCCATATCACATGCACCCTGCACATTGTTCTGCCCGCGCAAAGGGTTCACACCGCAACCAGCACGACCCAGGTTGCCGCATACCATAGCCAGATTCGAAAGCGCCATCACGCCGTCGGTGCCAGTAGTATGCTCGGTCACACCCAGACAGTACATGATAGAGGCTCGCTCAGCCGTTGCATATGTTTTTGCAGCCTCGACCACTTCGCACGACTTGATGCCGCAAATCTCAGCCACGTGCTGCGGGGTGTATTCTTGTACCGCTTTGACCATCTCGTCGAAGCCCTCGGTGCGCGACTTCACGAACTCCCCGTCAGACAAGCCCTCTTCAATAATGACGTGTATCATGCCGTTTACCAACGCCACGTTGGTGCCGGGCTTTATCTTCAGATGCACGTCTGCTGATGCCGTAAGGCCGATATCGCGCGGGTCCACCACAATCAGCCGTGTGCCGCGTGCCACTGCTTGGCGGATTTGCATACCCAATACGGGATGAGCCTCTTCGGGATTCGATCCAACCAACATGATGACATCGGATTTCTGCGTTGCGTCGGCGATGGTGTTCGTCATCGCCCCGGAACCTAGAGTTATTGCCAGACCGGCAACCGTTGGAGCGTGTCAAACACGGGCACAGTTGTCGATGTTACTGGTTCTAAAAGCCACCCGCGCCATCTTTTGGAACAGATACACGTCTTCGTTGGTCGAGCGCGAACACGCGAACGCCGCGATGGATTTGCCACCGTATTCTTCGCGCAAATCAGTAAAGCGCTCGGCCACGAGGTTTAAGGCCTCATCCCAAGAAGCTTCTTCGAGCTCGCCGGTTTCGCGATTCCGCACAAGCGGCGTACGGAGACGCTGGGGAGAATCGACGAAATCGAAACTGCCTGAACGTCCTTTTACACACAAAAGCCCTTTGTTGGCAGGTCCGTCACCACCTTGCGTATCCACTATCCGGCCATCATGCACCACCAAATCCAACTGGCAGCCCACCCCGCAATGGGGGCAAGTGGTACGCACGCGCTCCACTTCATCTTCGCGATAGGCGCTATGGCGGCGCATAGTCAGCGCGCCTGTGGGACACGCTTGCACGCAATTACCGCATGATTCGCACGTCGTCTGTTTCCAGTCAGGACCGAACGGCGCTTGGATAACGGTGTCCACGCCTTGCTTGCCAGCCTGCAGCGAGTGGTTGCCTGCTACTTGGTTGCAAGCGCCTGTGCAACGCTGGCATCCGATGCACAGATTCGCATCGAACTCGATGAACGGGTTGCCCTCCACGATAGGAGTCTTGACCGATTGCGTCTTCGCAAACGTGCCTGTGCGCACGCCGTACTCAGCGCACAGATTTTGCAGCTCGCAGGCACCGTTTTGCACGCAATCTGCGCAATCGTCCAACGTGTCAATACCATGTTGGGAAAGTATCAAATCCAGCGCGCAGCATCGGTATGCACGAAGCGTTTCGGATTGCGTACGCACGACCATGTCGTTTTGCACCAATGTGGCACAAGCAGGCTGCGGGTAAGCACTGCCCTTCACGTCCACCACGCACAAACGGCACGATGCGATATCGCTACAGTTTTTCAGATAGCACAAAGTCGGGATTTTGACCCCGGCCGCCTCAGCGGCATCCAGAATTGTCGATCTCTCATCAACCTGCACGGCAATGCCGTCAATGGTTATATCAAACATAGCGATCCCTGCCTCCTTCAAGCACACCGCAACCGAAATGATCGCAGCGCAAACAGCGCGCACATTCCTGGAGCACCTCTTCCTCACTCATATGCCCCTCGACGCATTCGAAGTCAGTCTTGCGTTCGCGAGCAGGTCTCTCGACCAAGTCCACACGCCCCTTCGGAACGCGATCATTGGCATGGGCCTCGGGGGCCGGATAAGGTCTGGGCAATTTATGGTGGTGGCCCAGGTATTCGTCAATATTGCGCGCAGCCACTTTCCCCGCCGCGATGGCACGGATAACCGTAGATGGACCCGTCTGGCAATCGCCTCCTGCGAACACGCCGTCAAAACCCGGCACGTTCAAGTGGTCGTCGGCTTTCACACGACCCCATTCTATCTGCATGCCAAATGCCTCGAATGCTGCCGAATCCACGCTCTGCCCTGCCGCTATCAAAACCACGTCGGCCGGTATGTGCATATGCGGTTTATTCGCATCCACGGGAGACGGACGGCCACCCTTCACAGGACCGATCATCTGCGGTTGGGTCACCAGCGCTTTGCAATTGCCCGCATCGTCCATCTCTATACGAAAAGGCGACTGCAGCGTCATCATCTCCACACCTTCGGCCGCAGCGCTCTCTATCTCCGCATCCAACGCCGTCATGTCTTCTTTTCTGCGCCGATACACAATATTTACCTGCTCGGCATGCGCGCGCACGGCCGTACGGGCGCAGTCCATGGCCACGTTGCCACCGCCCACAACCGCCACTCGTTTACCGGTGAAATCCGGGTAGTCGCCGTCTCCAATGCGTCGCAGCATATCCACAGCCGATACCACGCCCGTGGCTTCGGTGCCCGCTATACGCAGCATCTTGCCCTTCTGCGCCCCGATGGCCACGTATGCCGCATCAAAGGACTGCATAATCTCGCGCATTGATGTCTCTCGCACGGTGTGATTCAAAAGGACGCTTATACCGCCTGCAGCCAGTATGCCCTCAATATCCTGATCAAGGCGCTGCCGTGGAAATCGATAGGCCGGAATACCGTATCTGAGCATGCCGCCCAGCTGAGCCTTATCTTCGAATACCACCACGGAATGCCCCATGAGTGCTAAATAATATGCGCAGGTCAGGCCGCTGGGCCCACCCCCCACGACCGCAACACGATGGCCTGTTTCCACATTGCGCGGAAGCGGCAGTGCTCTGTCGGCGCTCACTTGGTCCACGGCATATTTCTTGATGCCACGAATATTCACAGGCGCGTCCAAAAGCGTACGTCGGCACGGCGACTCACAGGGATGCTCGCACACAAAAGCGCACGCAGTAGGGAACGGATTGTCTTGGCGCACCGTATTCACGGCCTGATCGTATTCGCCGCGCGCCACCCGTTCGATATAGGCGGGCACATCTACATGCGCGGGGCATGCCGCCTCACATGGCAACAGCTGGCCTATACCCGATGCGCATCCGCCCTTGTGCACATGGCTGTCGTATTCGTCGGCAAACACATCCATTCCTTGAAGCAGGGCATTGGCTGCTTCATAGCCAATAGCACAATCAGATGTGGCTCGCACCATTTCCGCAAGTTCGCTTAAACGCAAGTAGTCGGAATCGTCGGCTTCGCAATGCACGATTTTCTGCAACAGCGCCACCATCTGAGGGAGACCCTGGGCGCAGGGAACGCACTTTCCGCACGTTTGCGCGGCAGCTGCCTGCAAAAGAGACAGCTCCGCCGCCAACGGGCAGATGCCCGGCGGCATGGTGCGCACCCGACGTTCGAATCGTTGCGAAACGTTGGCAAGCTGCGCATCGGCGCTGCTCGCCGGCGCTATGGATAGCTCGGCCATTATGCTCCTATATGTTTCCTCGCGATGGTCCGGATAAAGGACCCTCGATATGATTCAGCGTCGACGACTCTTCCTGATGGTCCCGTCAACGTCGAAAATGAAAAAGCTATTATACATCGCTGTGCTAGCGTGTATGGTTTTCCATCAATGTATCACTGCGACCAACCCACAATATCCTGTTTGTCATGAACGGATTAAAATATGAGCATTTCCGACGTATAAAGCCGACAAATCCCACCCACGAGACTTATAATGGGTAGTGCAAAGACCACAATTATCTTGCAAGGCTTCTAAAAGGCGCATCCTGTGCAAAGGAGCAGAAACCATGAACTCGCATGATACTCAGCACCGTCCCCACGACCTCTCGGGCAAAAACGGGTGTAACCTCTCAGTAACCGATGCGGACTCCCCTCGCCAAGACAACCCTGAAAGCCGTGCGCTCGATGCGCTGCGCGAAAGCGAGGAGCGTTTTCGCATCGCTATCGAAAACTCCGACATCTCCTTCTGGACATACGAATACACAGATGGAAGGATCACCAACTCCGCTTCTTCCAATTTATGCCGCAAAAACGAAGAACTCTTGGAAAACGTACCGGATTCCATCATCGAATCAGGTGCGGTAAGAAAAGATTCCATTGATTCATTTCGCAAGCTCTATGAAGACCTGAAATCAGGTGCTGAGACCGCATCGGCGGACATTTGGTTTAAAAAGCGCGATGGCGACGGCTGGTGGTGCGAGCATATCTACTACACCAATGTTTTCGACGACGACGGTCATCCCGTGCGCGCTTATGCAGTAGGCAAAGACGTGACCGCGCAGAAAAACGCGGAGAAACGCTATCGAACTAAAGAGGTATTTGCCGATGCATCCCAGAGTAATCTGCTGGTGAAGGCCCAAGTCGATGTGACGGCTAATACCGTCGTAAGTTATTCGGCGAAAGAGCCCTTCGACATCGCATTTGCAGGCATGCCCTATGAAGAAAGCATCAATACCTTGGCAGCACACGGGTTCAACGACAACGATCGATTGATTATCCAAAAGAACATGGGCGGGACCCACATGCTAAAGGCGTTCATAGACGGGCGAAACACGACCAGCATCGAATACCGTCGCAAGGCGCAAAATGGCAGTGCATTTTGGGTGAACACCATCATCAAAATGTATCAGAGCACCGATACCGATGACGTGATGGCGTTTATTTACACCTATGATATCAACGATCGAAGAATCAAGGACGCTATCATCGAAGCAGTCACCACACTTGAATTCGACTACATGTCATATATTGATCTAAAAAGCGATCGATACAAGATATTCCAGCGAAACAACCACATCGGAGTGCTGGTACCGGAGCAACTTGACAATTACTCGGAATCAGTACCTCAGGTAAACCGCGCCATCGTAGCCGAGAAGGACTTGGAGCGTTCTATCCGGGAAATGTCGCCGGAGGGCATCCGGCAAAACCTTCGCAATCGAAGCACATTCACAACCTTGTATTCCGTGCGCGACGACTTCGGTGCGTTTCGTCAAAAAAGAATTCAGTATGCCTATCTGGACAAGGAAAGCGAACAGGTACTGCTCACGCGCACCGATGTAACCGATTTGCTGATGCAGCAAAAACAACAGCAGGACGTATTGGAAGCAGCGCTGTTGGCAGCCGAACAGGCAAGCAGCGCGAAAAGCAACTTTCTCTCGCGCATGAGCCACGAGATTCGCACGCCCATGAACGCCATTATTGGCATGTCGGCAATCGCCGCTAGCTCCATTGGCGACGACAGCAAAGTGGAAGACTGCATATCAAAGATTGGCATCTCATCGCGCTACCTGCTTTCGCTGATTAACGACATCTTGGATATGAGCCGCATCGAAAGCGGCAAGATGCTGCTCGCCAATGAGAAGATTCCTTTCGAGGAATTCATCAATGGCATCAATTCTATATGCTACACGCAAGCCGAGGCGAAGGGTATCGATTATGAAAGCGTCATAGACCCCAGCATCGAGGACTACTACATGGGCGACGCGATGAAATTGCAGCAAGTTTTGGTGAACATCGTGGCGAATGCCGTGAAATTCACTGACCCAGGCGGCAGGGTCGTTTTCAGCGCACGACAGGCGAAAAGAGATGCTTCGACAGCAACGCTGCGCTTCGTCGTAAACGATACGGGTTGCGGTATTTCCGAAGAGTTCATGCCGCACTTGTTCGAGGCGTTCGCCCAAGAGCGCACGGACAGCACGATGCCTTACGGCGGCACCGGATTAGGGCTTGCCATCTGCAAGAATCTGGTAGATATGATGGACGGCAGCATAAACGTACGCAGCATCATAGGCTCAGGCACGGAATTTAGCGTAGATGTGAAACTGGGCGCATCCGAGGATGCCCGCACCCGCTATCTGAATCTGTCGTTTTCCGAGTTCGACGATTTGAAAACGCTGGTGGTAGACGATGACGCAGTCGTGTGCCAAAACGCTATGATTACGCTGAAAGAAATCGGCGTGAGCGCCGAATGGGTGAACAGCGGCATGGCGGCCATAGAGCGCGTTGAGCAGGAATGTGCGAGGGCCCTGCCCTTCGACATGATTCTGATTGATTGGAAGATGCCCGACATGAACGGCATCGAGACCACGCGGCATATACGCAAGATTGTCGGTCCAGATACCACTATCATTATCGTAACCGCCTACGACTGGGCCAACATCGAGCATGATGCGAAAAGCGCAGGCGCAAACCTACTGGTCAGCAAACCGCTCTTCAAATCTACGCTCATCTCCGCGTTCGAGAAGGCCTTGGGCAAACAGGAGGAGAAAGCCACCCTGATTGACGATGATTTCAGCTTCGAGGGTAAACGTGTGCTTCTGGCTGAAGATCATCCACTCAATATCGAAGTTGCCGAAAAACTGCTGGAAAGCCACGGCTTTCAGGTGGAAGTCGCTCAAAACGGCCTGCGTGCACTTGAGATGTTCACAACGACGCCCGTCGGTTACTACGATGCAGTGCTCATGGACATACGCATGCCGCAAATGGACGGGCTGCAGGCAGCAAGCTCCATTCGTCATTTAACCAAAGCCGATGCGAAAACCGTGCCCATCATCGCTATGACAGCAAACGCATTTGAAGAAGACGCGGAAAAATCGAAGATAGCTGGCATGAACGCACATTTGTCAAAGCCCATCGAGCCCGATCAGATGTTCCAAGTGCTCTATGACTTCATATACGAGCAGTAGGCGCGGTGCCGAGCGCTGATTTGCCGCGCAAAACTATCAGCGCACCCACACGCGACCCTTTCGTCCACCAGACTGCTTTTCTTTATGCCTGCACGGATTTCATCTGCACTTTGTCAGCATACATCGCCTCATCTGCCTGTTCGAGAAGGCGACTAACGTCATCGTCGTCTTTGCAGGTGCCAATTGCGATACCTATGCCCGCCTGCAAGGAAAAAGGACAATCGGCAAATGAATCTTTGCTGCCCAGTTCTTTGCGGATTGCATATTGCACCTCTTCGATATCCTTTTGAGTGAAATCGATGCCCACAATCAAGAACTCATCTCCGCCGTAGCGGCATAAAAACGGCCTTCCTGATATGGCAGTGCATGCCCGTTTCAATGCAGTTGCGGAATCCACCAAAGCACGGTCGCCCACTTGGTGTCCATAATTGTCGTTGAGCAGCTTGAAATTGTTCAAATCCAGCATAATGACAGTAAACGTTACGGCTTGCTCATCTTCAAGCAATTCCGCAATAAAGTTGTCCAGACCTCGTCGATTGTTTAATCCCGTCAAAGCGTCCGTGATAATCTGATTTTCCATCTCGTTAAGATAAATGAGCACGACGGAAATGGTTATGCCCACCTGAGTGGACGTGACACCGTAAAACAGCATCTGCACCATGCTGCCCACAAAAGGCGCGATGATAAAGTACAGAAGCGGCATCAATTCCTGCCGCCGCAGCTTGTTCTTCTCGTGGGAAATCGCCCACGCAGTGCGCACCAATGGGTAGATCATATAAAGCCACATGATTGCCCAATGGAAATAGATGCCATCGGCGCGCGAGTAGTCGCCATGCTCATCTACGGTGAAAAGGAAATGGGTGAATGGGTCGACCAAGGCCACAACAGTGAAAATGAGCAAGGGCGCAGCTAGCACGAAAATGCGCCGCTTGTTCGAGCTGTTCGATAGCCCGAGCTTCCTTTCTACGAACACCGTCCAAATAAAACCGATTACCACCAGCAGCTCGAAGAAAAACAGATTGCTGATTTCAGAAACCAAACCGTTCGCAGGAATATCCCACCCATTCGCGATACCCGCTATCAGATCTGTCGCGCAAAGCGCAACAGTGGCCCACATTAAAATATCAAAGACTGCTTCGTTTTCGGAAAGGCGATCCTTTCCCTTTCGCAGCTGTGCATTGAACAGTAGCATGACAATAATGCAAATAAGGTTTGTTTCAATGTAGTAAACAACATACATGTGCCCGGCAACAACCGCCTATCTTGTTTCGAGCGTAATTATGCAATGGCCGCTCTCGCATGCGGCAAGTTGCCTGCTACGGATTAGACCCTCACTATAATAAACGTGTTTTCCACTTTACTGAAAAGAAATATACGAAAATTGACACGCTCGAATAGCTATAACCATAAAGCTTTCAAAAGATTCAGCAGTTTATAGTGCATCGCATCATGGGGTATGCAGCGGACGTATGCAAGGTGCAATATGCCAACTCTTCGAATTTGCGAACCATTTTCATTGACTTTCGCGAAAGGCGTTATAGCATTTTATACGTACTGACCCACCACAACAGGAAAAGCGTGCCACCATGGGCAAAGACTCCAGAAGCAACGTTGAAAACAGCAGCATTGATAATGCATGCGAAACGATAGATTCAGCAGAAACCTCACCTTCTGCAAGGCTTGCTGATCAAAACATAGATGAGCTTGCAAAAGAGCTGGATGCGAAATTGGGGGGCGAGCTGAGCGCAGCCATCGAAGCCGACACGCGCGAAGCCGGAAAGCAAGCGGCGGGCAAAAAACACGAGCACCACTACTCCACCATTTTGGTGAACAAGATTCGATACAACTCCTATTGCGATGAGACCGTGAAAGCATCAATGAAGGTGCATATCAAAAGCGCGCTCATCACCATATTCTCACTGGGCATCGCATATCCTTGGGCGCTTTGCCTGAAATACCAGGCCACAGCCCATCATAAGGTCATCTGCGGTCGGCGCATGAAATTCATCGGCGATCCGAAAGAACTGTTCAAGCACTGGATTACCTGGTGGCTTCTGAGCGTTGTCACCATCGGGTTCTATTCGTTTGCCGTGCATATACGTATGGATCAATGGGTTGTCGCCAATACTGTGTTCGATGACACGCCGCTCGTCGATGCCGACGAAGCGGAAGCAACCATCAAAGCCTGCATCGAACAAGAAAAACAGCGTAAGAGCCGAGAGCATCTAGAAGAAGCGGAAAACGCGAGCGCATAAAGCGGCAGACTAACCCGAAAACGAGCAACGCGAGCGCATAAAGCGGAGATTCACGTTTTGTCAATCAGACCCGCTATGTGCGATTTGAGGACGGGCCATTCTCTGATGGAATTTCGCCACCTGCGCAAACGCAGAGCATCGCCTTCCGGCATTGCGAAAAAACCTGGATTTGCCGGTGAAAATCGCACATAGCGGGTCTGATTGACAAAACCTGTTTTCTGCACAGTGTCGCAAAGGGACGAGTTCCGTCCCTTTGCGCTCAACAAATTATTTCACAGACGCAAACAGGTCGTTCAATGCTTCGCTCATAGTAGGATGCGCGAAAATCGCATCCCGCAGCGCGGTATAGGGTACCTGCGCATCGATAGCCACTTTCAACAGGTTCACAATCTCATGCGATTCCTCGCAGAACAAATGAGCACCCAGAATCTGGCCCGTTTTCGCATCGACAACAGCTTTCAACAGGCCTTCGGGCTGCTCGACCACGTTGGCTTTGGGAATGGCAGCTGCCGCAAGCGAGCCTACCATCACATCATATCCTTGGTCGCGTGCCTCTTGCTCGGTCAGCCCAACACGAGAGAACGGCGGATCGACAAACACGCAATACGGCACGGCTCCCCGATTGGCGATTGTGCGCGAACCATCACCTAAGAGCAACGATTTCACGATACGAAAATCATCAAGCGAGATGTAGGTGAACTGCAAGCCTCCGACCACATCTCCCATCGCAAAGATGTTCGGCTGCGAAGTGCGCAGGTGCTCATCTACCTTTACCGCGCCGCGATCGGTCAACTCGACTCCTGCCGCTTGCAGGTTCAAGCCCTCCACATTGGGGCGCCTGCCTGTGGCTACTAAAACCGCCTCAGCATCAATCGTTTTTTGGGTGCCATCTATGTCGATCTGCACGCTCGCAAAATCGGTCCCATCGCTTACATGCTGAACCTGTGCCGAGCGGATTACCTCAATACCGCGTCCTTCTAAGCTTTCAAGCACCTTCTGCGCCACTTGCTCATCCTCGCGCGGAATGAACTGTGCACCGTCTTGGATGATGGTAACCTTTGATCCAAAATTCGCATACATACTGGCGAACTCTACGCCTATGTAGCCTCCGCCAATAATGGTCAAGCGCGCCGGCAACTCGCTCATATCCAGCATGGTCTCGCTTACATACACATGCCCGCCTAGCTGCAAACCATCGATTGGCGGCACGAAGGGACGAGATCCCGTGTTGATGAAAATCTGGGTCGCGCAAAGCACGCTGCGCTCACCGTCTTTTTCCACAGCCACATGATGCGCGTCCACAAACGACCCACGACCGTCGATAACCACGGCCCCCGGCGCATCGGCGAGCTTGCCGTAATTTTTCTGGCGCAGCTTGTCGGTCAGCTCATCTTTGCGCTGCACTGCCTTGGCGTAACGGTCGGCCTTTTCTTGAAAGCTGCCGCCTGCGATTGCGGAGAGCTTCGCTCGATGGACGAGCGCTTTCGTAGGAATGCAAGCGACGTTTATGCAGGTGCCACCATACATTTTTGGCGACTCTTCAATGAGCGCGACGGAACGCCCAGCAGCGGCCAGAGCGCCTCCTAGAGTCTTGCCCGCTTTTCCAAAACCGATGATAACCGCATCGTAATTGTTTTCAACGCTGTTTTCGCTGCTGCTCATTTTTCCTTCTTTCCGAATATTTCCCAATGAATATCGTCAATAGTGATGCCGCGAAGTCGCTTGCGGCACAGTTGATCCAGATCGCGGTAGATACCGTCCATGATATCCCCCATGCCCGAAGACACGAGACACTCCATTTCCGTATCGCCGCTTTGCCACGAAGAGCCCACGAAGCTGCAGTCGATAGCGTCGGCAATCGCTGCAAGCGTGATTGTGTTGGTGGGCTGCTCCAACGCATAACCCCCAACGGCCCCCTCCGCGCTTTTCACCATGCCAGCGCGCCTCAGCTTCGACATCACTTTGCGCACCCGTGCCGCATTGGTGCATATGTTTTCCGCTAATTCCTCGCTGGAAAGCGTGCAGGCCTTGTGCTGCAGATAAACCAAGGCGTGCACCGCTACGTTAAAATCGCTGTTCATAGGCTCTTCATCCCCCCTTTCATTCGCGTTTGTTAACTGTATTTATATTTGTTACAGTTAGGAAGATACTCTGCACTCTGTCGTTCGTCAACTTATTGATAGTTTGCACATAACATTTATATATCTTTTGGCTTCAAAAAGCTTTTGCGCGAAACTTTCGCAGACTACTGTACAATAGACAGGCTGTTTCTGCATTGAAAGGCGATATTGATGGAAAAAGGAAATGTGCGCGCGCTGATACCCATCGGCGTATTTTTAGTTCTGTACTTAGGTTCGGGCATCGTATTCGAATATGTGATGAGCATACCTATGGGCTTTTACAATGTGCCCATCGTAGTCGTGTTCCTCATTGCGCTTTGCGTAGCATGTTTCCAGAACAAATCGCTTTCATTCGACGATAAGCTCGTGGTTATGGGACGCGGTATCGGAGAGAAAACCATCGTGACCATGGTACTGATATTCATGGCCGCAGGCGTGTTCGTGGGTACCGTCGGACGCGACAGTGCCGAAAGCGTAGCATATCTGCTGTTGTCGGTTATTCCCGCAGAGTACTCCGTTGCTGTGATATTCGTGGTCAGCTGTATCGTGTCGCTTTCCATGGGCACGTCGGTGGGAACGATCACGTTGATTACACCCATCGCCGTGGCTGTATCGGTCGCATCGGGATTTAGTATGCCGCTGTGCGTGGCCAGCGTTATCGGCGGCGCTATGTTCGGCGACAACCTTTCATTCATATCCGATACCACCATCGCTGCTTGCCAGGGGCAAGGCTGCAAGATGAAAGACAAGTTCCTGGAGAATTTCAAAATAGCCCTCCCCGCCGCTCTTGCGACACTCATCGTCATACTGGTACTGTCGCTAGGTTCTGATATCAAGGGAACCGTGGACCATGAATACAATGTCTCGACGCTCATCCCTTACCTCATCGTGCTTTTCGGAGGCATCATCGGCACCAACGTATTTGTCGTGCTGATACTTGGAATAGCATCCGGTGCAGTGATAGTGGTTGCCACGGGCATGACCACTCCGTTCGAATTGCTGACGCACATGGGCACCGGCGCGGCCGGAATGTTTGAAACTACCATGGTTGCCATACTGGTAAGCGCCATCTGCGCGCTCATTCGCGAATACGGCGGTTTCGTTTCGCTTATGAACGGCATACAGCGCCTTTTCAAAAGCAGGAAAGGCGGACAGCTGGGCATGGGGCTACTTGTAGGCGCCATGGACATCGCCACAGCGAACAACACGGTAGCAATCGTGGTTTCCAACCCCATTGCAGCCGACATGGCGAAAACCTACGGCATATCAAAGCGCAAAACTGCTTCGTTGCTTGATACATTCTCGTGCATATCCCAAGGAGTGATTCCCTACGGCGCACAGATGCTCGTGGCGCTATCAGCTGTTGCGGAACTGGGATACGCCCTATCGGCATTCGATATCATGGCGTATCTGTTCTATCCGTTTTTGCTGCTGATAAGCTCTCTCATCTTCATCTTCATCGTGCCGGACAAACACATGCGCACCCCGCAGACCGCCGAATGCGAACCGGCTGAAAACGGCCAATAAGCAGCGAGTCTACGAGCTATTCCGGGTTCTCGACAATCGCACCGCAGCGATAGGCATCCACCAAACGTTCCAAATCGGCAATCTGTGCTTTCAGCTTCGCACCGGTATCAGTATCGGCGATAAGCGTGCGCTTCTGCGTGCGCTCGAGCACCCGCCTCGTCGAATGGATGTCCAGTTCGTTCACGACGGCGGCATGGACCGATTCCAAAGGCTCATGTGCTGCCAGCACGAACCCGTGCGAGTTCGAGATGAGCGTGTAGCCTGCAATACCCGTGGTGGGTTGATAGGCTTTCGAGAAACCACCATCAATGGTGAGCACCCTGCCATCGCATTTCACTGGGTCCTCGCCGTCTTTCACTTTCACAGGCACATGACCACACACGATGCGCGATGTTTCGGGGTCAAGCCCGAAATCCTCAAAGATACCGTTCATCGCGGTCTCGTCGTTTTGCAACGTGTAAAACGGGTTCTTCACTTCCTTGCGTGCTGCCTTGTCCGCAATGAGGTACAGCTCGAACGTAGCCATCTTGCTTTTCGCGAACAAGGGTGAATCTGGTCCTAGCCATAGATACCACAACAGGTCACGGCCGCGTTTGCGCTCGGCCTCATCGCAGCTGTAGAAAGCCGCGCGAACATAGCGCTCAAGCACGTCGTAGAGCGCGCGCCCCTTATATTTCTTGCCGAAAACATCCATTTCACGAAGGGATCCGTCGTCATTCAAGGGCACACTGGCGTGGAACATCAGAATGGAATTGTGAATCTTGTACAAGCTACCCGCCTTCAAGAAGAACTGCATATGGCGCTGCAGTTTCTCACAACCGATAAATGCCTGCTCCAAGCGGCTCATCACATCTTCTTCCTGCGGGGTCAACCGGTATGGGTCGGCCGGATCCACCGTGGGAAACACCTTGTCGGTAAGCTCGTATTCGGTCCCGTCTAAGTCAACCGTACCTCGCGTGTAGTCAATATGGTGCAAAAGCTTACGATCTTCCAGACCGAAATCCGGATTCTCGTCAATGAGCTTGCCTTCCACCTTGAACTGGATGATTGCCATGGCCTTCTGAATCTTCACGTTCAGTTCCAGTTCCTGCGCGGGCAAATCGGGGTTGCCCTTCAATGCGAACCCGACGCACGGGTCGTCGGCGTAAGCGTCTTGGGCAAACGTCGCCAACGGTAAAATGTTTATGCCGTAAGCGTCTTCCAAAATAGACAGGTTGCCGTAGCGTGCGCAGTTGCGCACCACATGCGCAATACAGCCGCGCTGGCCCAGCGAAGCGCCCATCCACACGATATCATGGTTGCCCCACTGTATGTCGATAGCGTGGTAATCCATGAGTGTGTCCATAATGATGTGGGGATACGGGCCGCGATCATAAACGTCGCCCACGATATGCAGCCGATCGATAGACAAACGCTGTATCAACAGGCACAGCTCTTCTATCAAGGGCTTCACGCGATCAGTGCGTATAGCGGCGTCGATGATAGCAGCATAATAGGCCTCTTTGTCAGCCTCGTTGCGATCTTCGGTCATCAGCTCTTCGATGATGTAGGCAAAATCACTCGGCAGAGCCCTGCGCACGCGCGATCGCGTGTACTTTCTCGCACAACGCTTGCACACCGCCACAAGCTGTAAAACGGTGGCCGCACACCACGCATCAGCGTCATCTGTTTGCGATAGAATCAATTCCATCTTCTCATGCGGGTAGTAAATCAACGTTGCCAGCGTGCGCTTCTCCGCCTCGCTCAAACTCTCAGCGAACACATCGTCGATTTTCAGGCGGATAGAACCAGAGGCGTTTCGCAGAATATGGGAAAAGGCCTCGTATTCGCCGTGGATATCGGAAGCGTAGAATTCCGTGCCCTTGGGAAGGTTCAGAATCGCATTGAGGTTTATGATCTCGGCCGATGCCTTGGCCGCAGTCGGGAACAATCGGGAAAGAAGCTCCAGATAACGCGTTTCCATTGATTCCATAACCGTTCTCCTTGTGGAATGTGTGCTTATGCGTTATCCATTTTAGCCTCGATTGGGCTCACGCAGAATGGCATATGCGCAAGCGGGCGCGAATCAGCCGATGGAAAACACAGTTGCATACAGCCTAGAGCGTGCGAGACAAACAGGCCTTCTTATCCCCGATGCTTGAAGCGTCTTTTGTCCTCGTACATACGACTGTCGGCTTGATTGCAAACATCTTCGAAATTGTCGCCTGGATAGTAGAATGCGTATCCGAAAGAGGCCATCAGGTCTTTTGCTCTCAGGTCCGCCCGCATATCGTCTATATACGTTTCAACGGCTTCGGTCGCAATTCCTTCCCCGAGAGCCATGAACTCATCGCCGCCCACGCGGTACGCAATGAAGGGATTCCCGCTTTTCACCAGCATGGCAGCTGCTATGTTTTGCAGCGCTTTATCGCCCGCATTGTGCCCATGCGAGTCGTTCAGCTCTTTGAGGCCATTCATATCCAGCGAGATGACCGCCAAGGCTTTCTCGTGCATCCTTTTGGCATCCGTAAAGAAGCTTCGCCTGTTCAACAGACCCGTCAGTGGATCGCGTTTGTACGTATCGATGTAGAGTACGATGTAGTACAGCACGCATGATGTCATCATCGCGCCCGTCAAAAGGAACTTTTGCACAGAAAGGCTTTCCAAAGCAGTAGCCAGAATGCATATGAAGGCAAGGAAGAGCACGATGAAAATCTCTCCCGGGGTAATGTAGCGATGCATCTTTATCATAAGAGTGACCAAGAGTATCAGGTAGATGCCGCTCACGATATGGGACAGATAGGATAGAGGGCCACGCATGAATGTGCCCAGGTCATTGAACCAGAACATAGCATGCGTGAAATAACTCGTAAAAGCCACGATACCCACTACAACGACCAGTCCCCATAGCACCAGGTTTGATTTCCTTCTGCGCATCAGAATATCGATAAATATCACCAATGCCGCCGGTCGCAGCGTATAGCCCATTGCCGACGTAAGGTAGCGCAGCACGTTCGGCGTCGCAGAGTCGGCAAGATAGTTATCTACGGTATCGACGAAAACCAAAACAATCACGACCACCGCGAACAGCAAGAAGCATCTGTTCGTGTGGTCATCAAGGTTGCGATTGGTGGTCACGACGATAGCGAAACCGACAGCAAGGCATATAGTCGTGAAACTCGGGGCCAGCATGCTGGCGATTTGACTCATATGACCTCCTTCATCAACTCGTAATCGCTCTCAGCCGCACCCGACGATACCCACCTCAAAGGCAAGCGATTTGAAAATGGAATCGGCATATTTCTATTTCGAGAAAAATTGTTCAGTCATCTGCTCCTGCATCTTGGAAAGCATGTCATAAACAGGCTTGGTGTAATCGCCGCACGTCATGCTGAAGGTTGCACCGTCGCTGAAGTAAAGAGAACAATCGTCTTTGCGATACCTCGTCATTTTGTTGCTCACGAAGCTCGGCCAATCCATGTGTCCGCGACCGGTCTTGCCGTTGTAGTTGTAATAAATACCCCCAGTGGTTACTGCATACCCCACCTTGCACGATGACATTACCGTGTTGTCGTAGACAAGATAGCAGGTCTCGTTTTTGGGAATGCCTAAGTTCTTCACGGCTTTCGGGTATACCCTCTGATTCGAAACATCCTCATCAACGAATAGAAGGTCACAGTCATCTTCATCGGCAATCGGTTGCAAGCTGAGGCAACACGACTTGACCAGATCCTCTATGCTGTTGAATACCTCCTGATCAGGCTGCGTGTCGACTTCTTGTTCCTTGTCAACACCGGCAACCTTCAGCCGTGAATCGCAGTAGGGACAGACGATATAGCCATGAGATGGCGTCTCGTTTAGCACGGCACCGCAATTCGGGCACTTGAAAGTATCGACGATTTGCATGGCCTATCTCCTTCAAAAGAGGTTTTTTCCAAAGCGGCGAAACCCGCCGCCGATTTCCACAGTGCCATTATAGCAATCTTGGCAGCCATGAGAACCAAATCAGGATGCGTCGCACATCTTGGGGCCACCTTCAGCGCCGTCGTATCGCATGTTCGCGCCGCTCGGCCCAAACAGCAATTCGGCTATCAAAGCA
>JAEXAI010000008.1 GCA_023394615.1 Actinomycetes bacterium
TTGACGACGGCGAGTTTGTAGGCAAACTGGCGGGCAAAAAGGAAGACGAAGCCTACACCGACAAAATCGACGAGATTCTAGCGAGCTAGAACGCAGTAAGGCACTATTCTTAGATTCGAGTCTCAAAAGATGAGCCGTCGCCCTATGCAAACCGGGCGGCGGCTCGTTCGGTTTCGGGCAATGCTGCCAATACCGCGAAAACTCCATGCTTTGAACCTGCAAACCAACAAGTGCGGCTGCTATGATGGTCTAGACACAAGATAAGCGAGCACACAGGATGAGAAGGCACAGTATATGGCATTCGTGCATCTGCACAATCATAGCGAGTATTCCCTGCTAGACGGCGCGACGCATGTGAAAGACATGGTGAAGCGCGCCGCTGAGCTGGGCATGCCTGCCGTAGCTCTTACCGACCACGGTGTCATGAGCGGCATCCCCGAGCTGGAGGATGCCTGCACTTCGGTCGAGCAGAGCACCGGTGTGAAGGTGAAACCCATATTCGGTTGCGAGGTGTATTTCACCACCGACGAGGAATTGAAACGTGAGGGCAAGCCGCGTCTGTACCATATGGTGCTTCTGGCGAAGACCAACGAGGGTTATCACAATCTGGTCAGGTTAGTCAGCGAATCGCATGTGGACAACTTCTACTACAAGCCGCGCACCACTTTCAGCATGCTGCAACGCTACAGCGAGGGTTTAATCGGCACGAGCGCCTGCATCGCGGGCATCATCCCGCGTCTGCTCGACAACATGCAGTTTGACGATGCGGTAGCATGGGCGCGCAAGTTGGCGGGTGTGTTCGAACCGGGCGATTTCTACATCGAGCTGCAAGATCAGGGCGTGGTGACCGATGCGGGCCACACGCAAAACGAGTTGAACCACCAATTAGCGCAGATTGCGAAACAGGTGGGCCTGAAAACTATCGCCACCAACGACTTCCATTACCTGACGAACGAAGATGCCCGCTCCCAAGACATCATGCTGTGCATCGGCACCGGCTCGAATATGGACGACCCGAACCGCATGCGCTTTTCAAGCGACCAGTTCTACATGAAGACCGAAGAGGAAATGCGCCAGGCCTTAGCCGAGTTTCCCGAAGCATGCGATAACACGGTGGAGGTTGCCGAGAAGTGCAACGTCGTTTTGGAACGTGATTCCATTTTGCCGCGTTTCCCCTTGCCTGAAGGTGAAACCGAGACCAGTTATTTTAGGAAACGTTGTGATGAGGGACTGCACAACCGATACGGCGAAACGCTTTCGCAAGAAGTAGTTGACCGCTATGAGCATGAAGCCGGGGTCATCATAAAGCAGGGTTTCCCCGCATATTTCTTGATTGTGCAAGAATACATACAGTGGGCTAAAGACAACGGCATCGGCGTGGGGCCAGGGCGCGGTAGTGCGGCTGGATCCATCGTGGCCTATGCGCTCGGCATCACCGACTTGGACCCGCTGCCCAATGGCTTGCTGTTCGAGCGCTTCCTTTCGGAAGAGCGCGTGGAAATGCCCGATATCGACGTCGACTTCGACGATCAGCATCGCCAAGACGTCATCGACCATGTGCGCGACGTATATGGCGAAGATCATATCAGCGGCGTGATTACATTTGGCAAGCTGCAGGCGAAAAATGCCATTCGCGACTCTGCGCGCGTGCTGGGATATCCTTACAACACAGGCGACCGGCTGTGCAAGCTGGTGGGTGATGAACTGGGGATAACCATCCAGCAGGCGCTCGATACCAACCCCGACCTGAAGGCAGCATACGACGGTGAGCCCGATTCGAAGGCCGTTATCGATGCTGCGAAGTCCATCGAGGGACACGTTCGCGGCGAAGGCGTGCATGCGTGCGCCACCATCATCTGCCGCGACCCGCTTTCCGACCATGTGCCAGTGAAACGCGACACCAAAGGCGGCGGCATCATCACGCAGTTCGACGGGCACTACACCCCCGATTTGGGCTTGCTGAAGATGGACTTTTTGGGGCTGCGCACCCTTGGTGTGATCAGCCGTGCCTGTGCCAACATAAAAGAGCGCTTCGACATCGATATCGATCCGGCGCAAATTCCCCTCGATGACGAAAAAGCTTTCGAGCTGATGGGTGGCGGCGGCAATATGGATGGCCTTTTCCAGGTGGAAAGTGCCCTGTATGTGCAGTTGTTCAACCGTATGCACCCGCATCAGTTCAGCGACATCGTGGCATCCATCGCTCTGAACCGTCCGGGCCCTCTGCAAAACGGCTTCGTTGATGACTACGTGGACCGCATATCAGGCAAGAAACCTGTCGTCTACTACGATGATCGGTTGCGCCCTATTTTGGAAGAGACCTACGGCACCATCGTCTACCAAGAGCAATTGATGCAGATATCCATGCTGATGAGCGGCTTTTCGGCTGGCAAAGCCGACAAGCTGCGTAAAGCCATGGGCAAAAAGAAGCTCGAGGTAATGAAGGGCCTAGAAGGCGATTGGAACCAAGGGGCAGTCGATAACGGCTATTCGCTGGAAGTGGCGAAGAAGATTTGGTCGGATGCTGAAAAGTTCGCGCAGTATGCGTTCAACAAATCGCATTCGGCTTGCTATGCAGTCATCGTGATGCGCACGGCGTATTTGAAGGCGCATTACCCCAACGATTTCATGGCTGCTGTGCTTTCTAGCTACATGGGCAGCAACGACAAGCTAATCCACTATATTTCCAGCTGCAACAGCTCGGGCATCCAAGTGCTGCCGCCTGACATTAACAGTTCGAACTTGGAATTCACCCCCACCGAAGACGGTATCCGTTTCGGTTTGGCCGGTGTGCGCGGCGTGGGCGAAAAAGTGGTGGAGGCCATCATAGACGAGCGACGCGAAAACGGGCCGTATTCCAGCCTGCACGATTTTGTGAACAGGCTCGACTCGAAATGCTACAACCGCAAAACGCTCGAAGCGCTCATAAAGGCAGGCGCGTTTGATTCCACAGGGTACACGCGCAAGCAGCTCATGTACTTCGTGGACGAAACGCCGCTTTTGGAAGGTGCTGCAAAGCGTCAGAAAGACAGGGATTCCGGGCAAATTAGCATGTTTGACATGTTCGCCGATAGCGAGGATTCCACGTTTTCCGAGGAAGTACCGCCGCCTGATGGTATTGAATGGGATAAACGCACAAAGCTGGCCTTCGAAAAAGAGATCCTGAAGATTTACGTCTCGGATCATCCGCTACGTCCATACGAAGGACTGCTGGCGCGTATGTCGAAATTCCGCTTGGGCGATTTGGCCGAGCGAGAGCGCGATATCAAGAACGCTACGTTCGTGGGCATGGTGTCAAATGTGGCAACCAAACTCACAAAAAAGGGCACGCGCATGGCCACGTTCACGCTGGAGGATACTACGGGGCATGTGGAGTGCATCTGCTTCAAGTACGAGGATTATCGCGAGTCAATCGTAGAAGATGCCATCGTGAAGATAAAGGGAAAATACGAGGTCAACGACCGCGGTAACCAGATGATGGCATTTGAGGTCGAACGCATAGAGCTTGACGACGAAAAGGAAGATGCGGCACCGACAACGTTGGAGATTCGCATCAATCAATCCGATTTCAGCCAGGACGCTATGGGATTTCTAACGCAGATACTGAAACGCTATCCTGGACGAGATGGCGTGGTGCTCTACATCAGCCAGACGGACGGACGCAAGTTTCGTGCCGAGTTGCCGACGACAGTGGATGCCCGCAACAAGAACCTGCTTACCGAATTGCAGCAGTTGTTCGGACGACGTGTTTGGAGCGCTGCGTCTTAAAATGCCTACGATTGTTCTTACCGTGGCCTACAATGGGGCGCCTTTTTCCGGGTTTGCTCGTCAGTCCGGCTCAATCCTGACTGTTCAAGACGAGTTGGAGCGGGCGCTCAGTCTTTTATGCCGACGTCCAGTGGAAACCGAATGCGCGGGGCGTACTGATGCCGGTGTGCACGCGCTGGGCCAGGTAGTGAGCTTTCAAGTAAGCGATGAGGAAGCCCGTGCCCGCACAATTCGCGCTTGGGCGCGATCGCTCAATGCGCTGACGCACGATGATATCTCGGTGCGCAAAGTTGCTTTTGCGCCCGACGGTTTTTCCGCACGTTTCAATGCGAAATCTCGCGAGTACCGCTATTTCATTTATACCGAATCGGCTGCACCTTTGGTCATGCGAGAGTTCTCGTGGCACCGTGCGGGCGAGTTGGATATTGCAGCCATGAACGAGGGTGCGTCGTATTTGCTTGGCGAGCATGACTTCAAAAGCTTCTGCGTGGCCGAATCATCCATCGGCAAACCAACGTGTCGAAACGTTATGCAGTTGGAAGTGGATGAAGTGGAAGTCGTGGGGGAGTCCTTTGTGCAAATCACGATAGCGGCAAGCTCGTTTCTGCACTCTATGGTACGCACGGTTGCGGGCACCCTAGTGGCGGTGGGCGCGCACAAGCGCGATCCTGAATGGGTGAAAACTGCGCTTGAGGCATGCGACAGAGGAGCGGCTGGCGAAAAAGCACCGGCGTGCGGTTTGATTTTTTGGCATGTGGACTACGAAGGGCTACAATGACCTTCTTGAGAATTTGATTGAAGCGAGACGTATGCAAAAGAAGAGCAAAACCGAACGGCAGATTATTCGTGAAGCTGACAGAATTGTGTCGGCGAAGGAAAATTTCGATGCGCTTTCGTGGACGCGTGTTGAGCAGATTGCCGATGCTTTAAGACAAGAACAGCCAACGTCTGACCAGTGTAAAGATATGGCTCGCGAGCTGTTGACCATCGCTCAGGCGAACAAATCCCTTGAATCGAAGCTGGGAATAGAAGGCGACAAAATCCAAGAGCTGTATCGCCAGGCTTCTCTGTTTCAAGAACCCACCGCATCGAGCCCTCTCCCTTTTGCGCAACCCGTTTCGCCGCAGCACCCCACGGAGGCAATGGATGCTATGCGTGAGCTGGGGGAGGATGTTGCAGAGGCGGTTGCTGCCGTCGATGCGATCGGCAAAGCGGACACCGCTCGCGATGCGAAGGCTGACGCGGTCGATCAACCTGAGTCGATCGACGAAGCTGAGCCAATCAGCGAGTCCGAATCAACCGCCGAACCTGAAATAACCACCGAGCCTGAACCAACCGATGAACCTGAAACAGCCGATAGGTCTGAAGCAACTACCGAGCCTGAAACAACTGATGAGGCAAAACCGCAGATCGACCTAGCAGCGATTACAGAATTGATTGCAGGGGCTTCCGCCGAAGCGGTAACTGAGCAAAACGCTGGGAGAAAAGAAGAGCTTAGAGCCGAGGTGCCGGAGGATTTGTCGGCGAAACCTGACGCCAGTTCGAAAAACGTATCGGAGCTTTTGGTTGAAACTGATGTTGCAACCGATACCGCAACCGAAGCATCGAGTGCTGAAGCTTCAGAATTAAGCGATCAAATCACGCGAGCTTTTGAGGCGCTTTTCAGCTCTACACCAAAAGCGGCAATCGACAGTGATTCCACTGCT
The DNA here is from genome assembly GCA_023394615.1 of Actinomycetes bacterium. Taxonomy (GTDB): domain Bacteria; phylum Actinomycetota; class Coriobacteriia; order Coriobacteriales; family Eggerthellaceae; genus JAEXAI01. The sequence goes on from JAEXAI010000008.1 coordinate 5,475, forward strand.
CCGCTTCCGACAATCGATAGCGCCACGGCATTCGATGCTGCGCCTGTTGATGTGGGTGATAATGCTGCGGTTACGAATGCTGCCGAACCCGCGATTGCCGACACAGCGACTGCGGAGACGGCAAGTATTGATACGCCGAAAAATTCGCCAGCATCGCAAAATGCGGAAACGCCAAGCGACCCAGAGATAGAGTCGGCACTCTACGATAAAGCAACTGGGTCGGTTGCTCTTGTCGACAGTTTGGATGCGTCCGTGCATCAAGTCGACAAGCTTCCCGATTGGGCTGTCAGCAATACAATCGATGAGGAGCTAGAGGCGTTCTTCGAAGCGCCCGAGGCAGATGATCGTGCGAAGAACGTCATAATTCCGCGGGGGAAGCATGCCGGTCAAAACATCAAGAGCATTGATGAAACATGGGAAAAGAAGCTCGAGTTGGTGCAAGATGAACACAAAGATGTGTTTTCCTGCGCGATGAGCACGGGCGAAGAGTCCGAATCGGATGTAGGCGACGTACAAAAGGCAAGCGAGCCAGTGGCACCGGCGGTGGATCAGGCAGCGGAACTGTCAGGTGATGCGCAAGAAGGCACGGCGACTAAAACGAAGCCCGATTCCTCTGATGCTGGTTCACCAACCAGCGCAAATGCCGATGATGCTACTGAAGGCGATATCTTCGAGGAATCGACCAACGATGAATCTGACGAGTCTACTGAATTGGACGGGAAGGTTGAGTTGTCCGAGCCATCCGAGATCAGTGCACCGTCAGAGGACGTTGCGTCTATCGATTCCGTCGAAGCGAAGAAGGAAAAACGCGGCAAGCATGAGGCGGACGTTTCCGAGAGTAAAAAGAAGAAGCACAAACATAAGCATAAGCATAAGCATGGCAAAAATGATCAGGGTGAAAAGCACCCAGATAAAAAAGACCTAGAAGCCGATGACGATATCGATGAGGTTGAAGGCAAAAGCAGAGGTTCCCGTAAAGTCGATTACGACGATACATTCGCAGAAGACTTTTTTGAGGAAGATCGTCCTGCAAAGGTCAAAACGAAAGGAAATGCATCAATGAGCCAAACGACTCCATCTTCAGAAAACGGACGGCATGCGGGCGAGGAGACCGCTGGCTCGTTTAAAGGATTTGGCGGGTTTTTCAATAAGAGCAGCAAAACAGAAGTAAAGCCCAAAGGAAACTTGACCAAAAGCGATTTTGGACGATTCAAGAACATATATAATTCCCGCGACGGCGGTTTAGCCCTATTCGAAGACGGAGATGGTCATATCACCGCAGTGGATTCCTCAAGGTTCGCGTAGGACGTGTCATTAGGACGTGTCGTTTGACATATGAGCTTGCGCTCATATGATAGCGTGCTCGATTGTGCTAAAAACCTGCCAAATGACACGTCCCTTTGGCAGGTTTCGTTTTACGCGTATTTTAGAGAGCGGGTTTTTCCGGAACCGTACGGTCTATGAAGTAAATGCGGTACCACAGCAAAAACATTGCGACAATCCATATCTTACGTGAATTGTCCCTCTCGCCGGCTTTATGCTGATCGAGCAGTTGGGCCAGCATGTCGGTGTCGAAGAACTGCGCCGCCACGTCGTCGGTTAACCAGCCTTTCACTTTTGCGTAATACTCGTCTTCGCACAGCCACAGCTTCAGTGGCACAGGGAAGCCCAATTTCTCTTTCTCGGCCCAATCTTTCGGAATGTAGCGCATCGCGCTTTCACGCAGGGCTATTTTCGTCTGCTCTTCATTGGCCTTGAACGGTGTGGGAATGGTGCGTGCCACGTTCCATACCTCTTTGTCCAAAAACGGTACGCGGCTTTCAAGCGAATGGGCCATCGACATCTTGTCCGTTTTTAAAAGGATGTCGCCAATGAGCCAAAAGTGCAGGTCAAGGTATTGCATGCGGGTAGTCTCGTCCAAATCGGCCACATCGGCGTATACCGGAGCGCACAATTGCTGTGGGGTCGTGTTCGTCGCTTGGTGGCGCAGCAGACGGGCCCGTTCATCTGCCGTGAAGGCCACACCGTTGGCGTTGGTATAGTACCAGTCTTCCACGGTTTCGCTTGCGCGCTCCAAATAGTTCGCGCCGCGCAGGTGCAATGCGCGCAGGGCGCTTGAAGCGCCGTGCAGCAAGGGATTAGGACACCAGGCAAGCTTCTGGTTGGCGAAAGGCGTTTGGTAGATTCGGTATCCGCCAAAAAACTCGTCGGCACCCTCTCCGGAAAGCACCGCTTTCACTTTTTTGGCGGCTTCAGCATCTACGAAATACAAGGCGACAGCGCTGGGGTCTGCCGAGGGCTCGTCCATATGCCATTGCACACGGGCCAGACTCTGCCAGAAATCATCTTCGTTTATAACCCTTGAACTGTTTTGTATGTGCAGCTCATTGGAAAGCTCTTTTGCCCAGCTAATCTCGTCGCGCTCTCCTGAGTACTCGGAGAATCCAACGGTAAACGTTTTGATTTTGTCGCTTTGTTTGTTCAGGCTGGCAGTCAGGTAACTGGAATCGATGCCGCTTGAGAGAAACGACCCGACTTCCACATCGGCCACCATGTGGTATTTCACGGAATCCTGCATCACATCATCGATAGCGTCTACCGTGTCCTTGAAACTGCGGTTCTCATCAAGATCGTAGGTGGGCTTCCAAAAGCGCTTCGTTTCGATGGAGCCGTCCGCATGCACGGTTAAGCTGTGAGCGGGAGCAAGTTTGAAGATGCCCTTGAAAAACGTTTCTGGCAGTGCGCTGAATTGGAAGCAGAGGTACTGGTCAAGCGCTTCTTCATTTAACTCGCGAGTGTATGCGGGGTGCTCGAGGATGCACTTGATTTCCGATGCGAATATGAACTGCCCGTTTTGGCAGGTGTAGTAGAAAGGCTTGATGCCGAAGAAATCGCGTGCGCAAAAGAGCTCTTTTTTCTTGTGGTCCCAGATAGCGAACGCGAACATTCCACGCACGTGCTGTAGCAGCTCTTCGCCCCAAGCAAGATAGGATACCAACAGCACTTCGGTGTCGGAACCGGTTTTGAATTCCCAGCCCTCAGCGCGTAATTGTGCGGCCAGATCTTTGTAATTGTAGATTTCACCATTGAATACGATAGCGTAGTCGCCAACGGAAAACTGGCTACCGCCTTTGGCTGCTGGGCTGCTGATACGTGATGTCTGTTCGCCCGTCTCGCGAATCATAGGCTGGTTGCCGTTCTCCAGGTCAATCAGCGATAGGCGACGGTGCCCCAAGGCGATGCCGTCTGCGATATACTGGCCTTCGCCGTCGGGCCCGCGATGGGCCATAATGTCGCACATGCTTTTCAAAATTGGCGCATCGGAATTAGTCGCGCCCGTGAAACCGCAGATACCGCACATAGGTGGTTCGCTCCTTCAAATGACTGTTTTGCATCAAACGACTGCAACGCCCGATATGATAACGCAGCATATTGAATTCCCTGTTACGGGTAGGTGAACTCACGCAAAACCGCACAGCTTGCGAGCAGGTGACAGTGGGACGTACAGTTTGTCACGTTTTAGACAGTAGGACGCAGGTGACAGCGGGACGTACAGTTTGTCACGTTTTACGCAACAGAGCTTGTGTCTCTGCCAGTTTTTCGCTCTCATCTGTTGAAGAACCGTTATAATTTTGCAGTTACACTATTCAAGGAGGTTTTTTCATGGTTACACAGGAAAAGCCCGCAACCCGATCGTCTTGGTCGGGTAAATGGGGCTTCATCCTCGCGGCATCGGCAAGCGCGGTTGGTTTGGGAAACCTATGGCGCTTTCCGTATCTGGCTGCGAAGTATGGCGGCGGTGCGTTTTTGGTCGTCTATATTATTCTGGTTGTGACGTTCGGTTTCGCACTGATGATGGCCGAAACGGCCTTAGGCCGCAAAACCGGGCAAAGCGCGATCGGCGCATTTTCCAGCTTCGGTAAGAAGTACAAGATCATCGGCATTCTTGCCAGCTTGGTGCCTTTCATCATCACTCCGTACTACTGCATCATCGGCGGTTGGGTTGCGAAGTACATGGTTTCATATGTGACGGAACCGGCGTCCATTATCGGCGAATCCACGTATTTTTCCGCATTCGTCGTGAGCAATTCGACCACCTATTTGTGGCTGGTCATTTTCTTGCTAGTCACTGTGCTGGTGTGCGCGCTGGGCGTGCAAAAGGGCATCGAGCGCGTGAACAAGGTGCTCATGGCTGCGCTCATCGTGATGTCGCTGGGCATTTCCATCTACTCGGCTACCCTGCCGGGTGCCCTGGACGGTCTGGCCTACTATTTGATTCCCGACTTCTCGAAATTCTCGGTTGAGATGGTTGTCGCGGCCATGGGCCAGATGTTTTTCAGCCTGTCTTTGGCCATGGGTATCATGATTACTTACGGTTCGTATTTCCAAAAGAACCATGACTTGGAACAGTCGGTGCGTCAAATCGAGGTTTTCGACACGGGCATCGCCATTTTGGCCGGTTTCATGATCATACCGGCTGCGTTCGCGGTTACCGGCAGCGCCGATGCGGTTTCGGCAAAGGCCGGTCCCGGCCTGATGTTCGGCGTGCTGCCCACGGTGTTTCAAAACCTGGGCGTCGCGGGAAATGTTTTAGGCTTCGTGTTCTTCGCGCTCGTGTTCTTCGCAGCGCTCACCAGTGCTATCAGTCTGTTTGAGACCTGCGTGTCCATTGTGGCCGACGGCTTCAGCATAACGCGCAAGACCTCGCTGCTCATTACGGCGGTGGTTATCACAGCTGTGGCCATATTCGTGAATATGGGTTATAACGTGTTGCTTGGTTGGGACCCGATGTACTCGCTGTTCGGTATCGGTGCGTATCAGGATCACCAGTTGCTCGATTTCTTCGACTTCGTGTCAAACACGATTTTGATGCCTATCGTGGCATTGCTTACCTGCATTTTCGTGGGTTATATCATCAAGCCCAAGGTGCTGATCGAGGAGATAAAGCAATCTTCGAAATTCAAGGCCGAAAAATTGTTCACCGTGATGATCAAATACATCGCTCCGGTGTTCGTCGTGCTGATTCTGGTTTTCTACGTGCTCGATACAATCGGAATCGTGAAACTCTAGCGCTTCGTCGCGGTGGGGCACAAGCTCTGCTATCATATTGATGTTGCCTCTGCGGTTCCTCACACGGGGTCGCAGAGGCGTTTTATTGTATACGCTTAACAGGAGATGACTATGTCGCTTTCAATCGGCATCGTCGGCTTGCCCAACGTCGGCAAATCAACGTTGTTCACCGCACTCACCAACAAAGGCGGTCTTGCCGCGAACTATCCCTTTGCAACTATCGAGCCCAATGTAGGTATCGTGCCTGTTCCCGATGCTCGTTTGGATCGTTTGGCAGAGATAGACCACCCTGCGCGCATCGTGCCTGCCACGGTAGAATTTGTTGACATTGCCGGTTTGGTGGCTGGTGCCTCCCAAGGCGAAGGGCTGGGCAACCAGTTTCTCGCCAACATCCGCGAGACCGATGCCATTTGTGAAGTCGTGCGCTTCTTCAGTGATCCCGACGTGGTTCACGTGGCCGGAGCAGTGAATCCGCAAAGCGATGTGGACACTATCAAAACCGAACTAATTCTGGCTGACTTGGCCACAATTGAAAAAGCCATAGGTCGCTTGGAAAAAGAAGCGAAGCGCGACAAAAGTCTCGTCCTGCGTTTCGAGACCGCCAAAAAGGTCGATGCTGGCTTAAACGAAGGCCATCGCGCGTTGACCTTGGGCCTCTCCGAAGATGAGGCCGAAAGCATTCACGATCTGCACCTTCTGACCATGAAGCCCGTGCTCTACATTGCCAATATCGATGAGGACGCACTCGATGCCGACCTTCCCGAAATAGATGGCACAGCCCCTGTACCCATCAGCGCGAAAGTCGAAGCCGACCTAGCTGAGCTCGATCCAGCTGAGGCCAAAGAGTATCTGGAAGCGCTCGGCCTAGAAGAAAGCGGTCTTGCACGCCTGGTGCGCGAAGCCTACAAACTTTTAGGTCTGCAATCGTTTTTCACCAGCGGCGAAACCGAGTCGCGTGCCTGGACCGTGCCCATCGGCGCCAAAGCCCCCCAAGCCGCCGGAGTCATCCACTCCGATTTCGAGCGCGGTTTCATCAAAGCCGAAACAGCCAGCTTTCAAGACTACAGTGACCTCGATGGAGAAGCAGGTTGTCGCGCCGCCGGTAAACTCAGGCAAGAAGGCAAGGATTACGTGGTGCAGGATGGAGACATTATGCACTTCAAGTTCAATGTCTGACGCTTGTGGCGGGTGCCTCGGCCCTCCAACGCTACGGTCATTGGCGGGAGCCAATTCCCTGCGCGTTTCGGGTCGATTCACTCCGTCACAAGCGTCAGCCTAAGGGTGGCGGGTATCTAGCCCCTCCAACGCTTCGGTCATTGGCGAGAAGCCAATTCCCTTCGCATTTCAGGGCTATCTACTCCGCCACAACACCTAGACGGCTTGCCGGTGGCGGGTGCCTCAGCCCTCCAACGCTACGGTCATTGGCGGGAGCCAATTCCCTGCGCGTTTCGGGTCGATTCACTCCGTCACAAGCGTCAGCCTAAGGGTGGCGGGTGCCTCGGCTCTCCAACGCTTCGGTCATTGGCGAGAAGCCAATTCCCTTCGCGTTTCAGCATACTATCCAATCCGGTTTCATAAGCGAATGAGGTACATGCCATGATTATTGACAAGTTGGAAAACGCGAACCGTTACAGAGATTTGTCACCGGCGTTTGCGGCGGCTTTCGATTTTTTGCTGAACACCGATTTGGATGGGCTCGAACTCGGCCGTCACGAAATCGCATGTGAGGCTCGTCACACGAAGGACGAGGCCAACCCTGCCGCATCCGGGGAGGTGCAGTTGCCCGTTTTCGCCAACGTGATGGAATATGAGACTGTGCCAGGTGACCAAAAAGACTACGAGAACCATTTCGATTACATCGATTTGCAATATGTGGTTGGGGGCAGCGAGTTTATCTTCATCGGTCAAATCGACCAATCGAGCGTGAGCGATGAGGGGCAGGATTGTTGCATGATTAAAATGATCGACAGCCCTGTTGTGAAACGTTTGGCTGCGGGCGACTTCGCTCTCGTTTGGCCTGGAGAGCCCCACAAACCAGGCGTGCTTGATACTGTCAGTGACACAACGCACGTGAAGAAGGTCGTTGTGAAGATCCCGCTTGGTCGATAAGCCGACCAAGCGATGAGGCGCAAGAGTGAACTCGGTTAATCAATAGTCCGGTAGGTAAAGCGGGAACAAGAGAATAGGCGGATGCTTATGAATGAAAACGAAAAGTTGCTTGCCATCAAGAAGCTCGGATTCGGTTTGATGCGCCTGCCTGGCACCCGTAAGGGCGAAGGTGGAAAAACCGATATCAATCAAGTAAAGCTCATGGTCGATGAGTTCATGGCCGCCGGTTTCATCTATTTCGACACTGCTTTCGTCTACGACAAGGGTGGCTCGGAGCGTGCAGCGCGCGCGGCGTTGGTCGATCGCTATCCTCGTGAGAGCTTCCAGCTGGCAACGAAGATGTCTGCATGGGCCGTCGACGATGCTGAGCATTCAAAAACCCAATTCGCCAAATCGCTCGAGCGTACGAATGCGGGATATTTTGACTTTTACCTGCTTCATAACCTAGGGGGAGAGCGTATCGCCTGCTATGACGACTGGGGTATTTGGGATTTTGCTCAAGACAAGAAAAACGAAGGCTTAATCAAGCATTTAGGGTTCTCGTTCCATGACAATGCCGATGTTTTAGAACGCGTGATAGACGCCCATCGCGATTACATCGACTTTGTGCAGCTTCAACTGAACTGGGCAGATTGGGAAAGCGAGACCGTCCAGTCGCGCAAATGCTATGAGGTTGCTCGAAAATACGATCTTCCCATCGTGGTCATGGAGCCCATCAAAGGAGGCTCAATCACGCATATAGGTGATTCGATCTCGGCTCCGTTGCGCGCAGTGGACCCTGACGCATCCATCGCGTCTTGGAGTCTGCGCTTCGCCGCATCGCTACCCGGGGTGATCACGGTGCTTTCCGGCATGTCGAGCATCGAACAGATGCACCAGAATATACAGACCATGAAAGACTTCCAGCCACTTTCGCCGCAAGAGGAAGAGGCCATTGTCGCCGCGCGCCATCAGATGGAAAAGCTGCCCATCATACCCTGCACCGATTGCCGGTATTGCATGGAAGGCTGCCCGGAGCGCATAGCCATCCCAGCTGTGCTCGAAGCGTTGAATTTCTTCACACTCTACGATGATGGGCAGCGGGCGCAGGAACACTACGATTGGAACGCATCCGAGCACCCAGCGAGCAACTGCATCGAATGCAAACAGTGCGAGCAAGCTTGTCCTCAGCATATCAAGATTACAGATTACCTGAAAACCGCAGCCGAGCGATTCGAGCATGCATGATAGATAAAGTTCCAAAACCTCTACGTGCGGTTTTCGATTCGCACGCACATTATGCCTTGGCGTTTTCCGGTGGCAGCGATTCATCCTATCTGCTGGCTGCACTTATAGCATGCGGCATGGATGTACGGGCGTATACCGTGCGCACGGTTTTCCAGGAAGATTTCGAATTGGAAGATGCACGCTTGGTCGCCCAAACGCTCGGTGCCTGTTGGCAGACAATCGATGTGGACATGCTCTCTGCAGATGACGTATGCGCGAATCCTCCTGACCGTTGCTATCTTTGCAAAAAGCGGATTTTCACTGCGATAGAACAGCGCATGTTGGCAGATGGATGTAGCGTGCTGATTGACGGCACGAACGCATCCGATGATCCGGCGCGCCGTCCGGGGTTTCGCGCGCTTGCTGAATTCGGCGTGGTATCGCCCTTGCGCCAAGCGGGTATGACGAAAGATGATGTTCGCGCTGCCGCGAGGACTCTTGGCGTACCGACGGCCGATAAGCCTAGCTTCTCTTGTTATGCTACGGCGGTTCCTGCAGGAGAGCGTATAACGGCGCGCTCACTCGCGGCTGCGGCAGCGCAATCAAAAGAAGAACGCAGTCGTTGGATGTCAGTGCGCACAGAATTATTTAAGCGGTAGAATTGTCAGCATGAACCCGAGGAAGAGAACGGGATTGTATGGATCGGAAAGAAACGAGGAGTCTTCTGCAATCAGTGGCCGATGGCGCCACGAGTATTGATGATGCGCTGCTGAAGATGAGCGTTGCGCCTTACACTGATTTGGGTTATGCCAAAGTGGACAACGAACGCGGCATCAGGCAAGGCGTCTCGGAAATTATATACGGACAGGGAAAGACGGCCACCCAAATTGCGGGAATATGCAACGCCATGCAACAAGCGGGGCAAAGCCGTATCCTCATCACGCGCCTTGATGCGGAAAAGGCAGGTGCGCTTGGCGCGAAATTGCCGCTTGACTATCATGAACAGGCGCGCGTTGGCATTGTGGGCGGACTGCCCGAGCCAGACGGTATCGGGCATGTGCTTATCGCCGCAGCGGGCACCAGCGATTTGCCTGTAGCCGAAGAAGCGGCGCTGACGGCTCAGATGCTGGGCAGTCGCACAAATCGCCTATTCGATGTAGGTGTAGCGGGGATTCACCGCCTGCTTTCTCATGCAGAGGATATAGCAGCAGCTCAGGTGATAGTTGCGGTCGCCGGCATGGAAGGCGCTCTTCCCAGTGTTGTTGCGGGGATGGCGAGCTGTCCTGTTATCGCAGTACCCACCAGCGTGGGTTATGGGGCATCGTTCGGTGGCGTCGCAGCGCTTTTGGGTATGCTGAATACCTGCGCGAGCGGGGTTTCCGTGGTGAACATAGACAATGGGTTTGGGGCCGGCTATCAGGCGGCTTTAATCGATCATGTGCGTGTTGTCGCACAGGAAAAAGGAGAATGATCATGTACGTTTTGCATTTGGATTTAACAACCGACGCGACGCGCGATAGTATTTTGAAACAACTCAAGGATGCTCTTGGTGAAGAAGTCGCCGACGTTGAGGCCATCGCGAACAATGCCGACTTGCCTGACCATTATCAGTACTCTACGCTTGCCGACATCTCGGAAGCTATCGACAATCTCGATGGAGTAACCTCCCGGGCAAAGGGAGACATGCTGGGCGTCTACCGTATTCTGGCAGAAGCCGAGGGACGTGTGCACGGATGCTCGAAGGACGAGGTGCATTTCCATGAAGTGGGCAGTGCCGAATCCGTGAACATGACGCTGGAAATATGCATCTCATTTAGGGTGCTTGCCCTTCAGACAATTACAGCTACGCCTGTTCAATTGGGCAGCGGACAAGTGCAAACCGCACATGGTCTGCTGGATATCCCCACTCCAGCAACGTCAGAAATACTGCGTGCACACAAAGTACCCGTGTGCGAAAAGCGCTTGGAAGGCGAGCTGTGCACTCCTACATCGGCAGCAATCATCGCTTATTTCGTCGACGAGTTCGACAAAGAGGGGAAATAGCCAAGTCACAATGGATGAATCTGCCTTGAATGTCGTCGAAGATTTTGACGCACAGACCCTTTGGGCTCGCAATGCCGAGGCTGCGCTTTCCCGCAAACTTTTCGATGGCGTGAGGGAAGAGAGTCATGTCTACGAACGTCTTGAAATAGCGCGCAGCGTCTTTCGGAACTGCGTCTTCGATTCGTGTGCGTTCGCACGTTCGAGTTTTACCGAGGTGAAATTCGTCGGTTGCGACTTTTCGAACTGCGATTTCTCGGAAGCGTATTTCAAGGATTGTTGCATCGAGCAGAGCAAAGCGCTCGGTGCGAAGTTTACGCATGCGATATGGCGTGGCGTGAAAGTGGTGGATTCGCGTTTCACAGGCGCGTATTTCGATGAGGCGAGGATGGACGGTGTGGATATCATATCCACCGACTGCGCCGAAGCCTCATTCTCGTCTATGAAAGTGAAGCGTTTCACGGCCCATGACAGCCGTTTTGTGGCCAATGATTTCTTTAAAACGCCCTTGGCGGGAATCGATTTTTCCGAGTGCGTATTCGAAGCACCCTTGGTTTCAAAGCCTCCTGCAGAGCTAGCGGGCGTGGTCGTGAACATGTTTCAGGCGGCTCAACTGGCGGGTCTTATGGGCGTGGTGGTAGCGAATTAACCGATGGGCGACGAGTTCTCGTTGCCCATCGGTTTTGCGCAGAGCTGGGAGCGGTATAGGTAAACATACCACCAACCCTTTGTTCTCTATTCCAATGGCAATTCGCTTTGCAACACGGGTCCCCAATGTTGCACCAGTCGTTCAAGGGTGTAGGCCGCATTGGCGGGGCTGGTGGATGGCAGACAGACGGCATCGCGATAGATGCGCGGCTTGATATAGCGGTTGTACAGGTTGTATGCAGTTCGTCCGTTGGCGATAATCAGCTGGATGCTAGCGGCATCGGTGATGCGTTCAATATGCGAGGGCGCAACATTTTTGATACTGCTATCGGCAGAGCCCTTGATATCGCAGCTTTCGATGACATCCCACAATGCGATGCCGTTTTCCAAAAGCAATCGTTCTTTTGCGGCGATGGATTCGACTTCGGGAAAATTTGGGGGAACGGGGCTATGCGTGCAAGCTGCAATTACCTGCCAGAAGCGGTTGCGGGGATTGCCGTAATAAAAGCTGTTTTGACGCGACAGAACCGATGGAAACGATCCCAATACGAGCACGTGCGAGCGTGAATCGAATACGGGGTCGAAATTATGGTGTATGTGCTGGTAATCGCCCATGTCGTTATTCTAAAAGCGAAAAGTGGTCATGATGTGTTCGGCGTGGGGAACAGTGCGCGTCCCTGCTAAAATCCCATAAGAAATCAATGAAAGGGCGGGAAAGTGAAGCGAAGGGCAGTGGTCAGCTGGGTGCTGGTGGTGCTTTGGGCATGCTTCATTTTTTTCATGTCCGCCCATACGGGAAACCAGATGGACACGGGGATTTTAGGGCAGCTGAAGCAGTTCTTGGCAAACGTGTTGAACGCAGCGTTCGGATACCATGACGACCCAGTGTCCCCGCTCGGACACTTTTTGGAATACACGGTGTTCGGCGTGCTTTTAGCGAATGCTCTGCGCCATCATATGTCGCCATCGCGCGCCTGTCTGATAGCCATTGCATGCGCGAGCGCCTACGGGATCACTGACGAGTTCCACCAGCTCTTTGTGCCGGAGCGTGCCTGTGACCCGGCGGATTGGCTGACGGATACGTGTGGTGCGGCGCTCGGGGCGGCTCTCGTCTATGTGACTATGCGCGCACGCGGTGCCAAATCACGCAAGCGGGATGCTCGAACAGGTCGTTGAAGACGCGATTTGCCCCCTGTACTTGCGCTGCTCGCTACCGCCAAGCCGTTAAAACTTCGTGACGAACGCACTTCCCGGGCGAGGGTGCGGCTCGCTTTGCTATCATGGTAGGGTCGTCCGCGACAAGCGGGCGCATCGGAGTCAACAAAAGGTACGCGCAGACGCAAAGAAGCGTTTGCGTGACCGCAGCGAAGGAACATCATGACACAACATGTGACTGAACGGGATGTGCGCGGACTCGCGGAATATGCCCGCGTTGGGCTTTCAGATCAGGAAATTCCTCAAATGACCGAGGATTTGAACAGCATCATCGAAAGCCTGAAGCCCATCACCGAATACGACCTTGAAGGCGTGGAGCCTACATTTCACCCTATCGGCGATCTGAGCAACGTCATGCGTGAGGACGAGGCGAAGACCAGCTTCACGCAAGAAGAGGCGCTTGAGAACGCGCCGCGCCAGCAGGCTGGCAGTTTCTTGATACCCTCCATTTTGGGCGGGGGCGATCAATAATGGAATTCGGTTGCATGAGCATTTCCGAGCTTCAAAACGGTCTGCGTGACAAGCAGTTCAGCGCCCATGAGGTGGCAATTTCCTCGCTTTCCCGTATTGAGGCCGTGGATGGAGATATCCATGCTTTCCTAGAAAAGACCCCCGATGCGGCATTAGCTGCGGCCGATGCCGTGGATGCAGCCATCGCCTCGGGCAATCTTGAAGGAGCAGGTCCGCTCGCCGGTATCCCTGTGGCATTCAAAGACAACATGAACCTGCAAGGTACGCACACCACGTGTTCTTCCCGTATGCTCGAAGACTACGTGTCGCCCTATACGGCCACATGCGTGCAACGTGTGATTGATGCGGGCGGCATTCCTTTGGGCAAGCTGAATATGGACGAGTTCGCATTCGGTTCTTCCACTGAGACGAGTGCTTTCGGCAACACGTTGAACCCTTGGGATACGACGCGCGTGCCCGGCGGCAGTTCGGGTGGTAGCGCGGCGTCGGTGGCTTCGGGCATGGCATGCGTGACGTTGGGAAGCGATACCGGTGGCTCTATTCGCCAACCGGGGTGCTTTTGTGGCGTAGTGGCGCTAAAGCCCACTTACGGCGTGGTCAGCCGATACGGTGTGGTTGCATTCGGTAGCTCTCTTGATCAGGTAGGTCCGTTCGCCCGCACGGTAGAAGATGCTGCCATCACGCTGAATGCCATTGCCGGGCATGACCCGCTTGATTGCACCAGCCAGGCGTCGAGCGTGGATTTCACCGCGAACCTAGATCAGGGAGTAAAGGGCATGCGCATTGGCATCGTGCCCGCGTTCATGGAGGCCAAAGGCTTGGAGCCTGAGATGAAAGCAGCGGTGGCTGGGGCCGCATCCAAACTGGAGAGTTTGGGGGCACAGCTTGTGGATATCGAGCTTCCCAACGCGCAAGCAGCAATGAGTGCCTATTACGTTTTGGGGCCATGCGAGGCGTTTTCGAACCTATCTCGTTTCGACTCGGTGCGCTACGGTTATTGTGACCCGGGCCATAAGGATTTAGGCAGCCAGTATGAAGCCAGCCGTGCGAAGGGCTTTGGGCCTGAAGCTCGTCGTCGCATCCTTTTGGGCAGCTACTTGCTCTCTGCCGGTGTCTACGACAAATACTATTATCCGGCCCAGCAGGTACGCACGCTGATTACGCAGGATTACGCTCGTGCGTATGAAAAGGTCGATTGTATCTTGGCGCCGGTTTCCCCGCGCACCGCATTTAAGTTTGGCGAGATATCAGATCCTACCAGCATGTATCTGTCCGATATGTTTACAATCTCCATCAATATCGCCGGCAACGGTGGCATGAATATGCCCTTGGGCCTAGGCGCTGATACCGGTATGCCGGTTGGCGCGCAGCTGATAAGCCCGGCTTTCAAAGACCAAAATATGCTGCGCGTGGCGGCAGCGTTGGAGCGCGAGTACGGAGCTGCTCCTGTCGCGCCGGATTTCGCTTGCGGGAAGGTCGGTGAGGCAAAATGAAGAAGCTCGAAGAGGCCCTACAGGATTGGGAAGCAGTCATCGGCTTGGAAGTGCATTGCGAGCTGACCACGTTAGAGACGAAGATGTTCTGCGGTTGCAAGCTGGAATTCGGCGCTGAACCAAACACGCATACCTGCCCGGTTTGCCTAGGGTTGCCCGGCGCGCTGCCGGTGCCCAATAAAGCGGCTATCGAATCCATCGTATTGGCCGGTTTGTCCACGAATTGCGAGATTGAAAAGCACTCGATGTTTTATCGAAAAAGCTATATGTATCCCGACATGGCGAAGAATTTCCAGACTACGCAAGGGCCGGTGGCGTTCTGCATGCGCGGCAACGTCGACTTGGATGTTGATGGACCGGGCGCCAAAGAGCGCATCGATGTTCCTGAAGCACAGGGAAAAGACGGTGCTTACACCGCGCATATCGGCATCACGCGCATCCACATGGAAGAAGACGCTGGCAAGATGATTCATATCGGCGGTGGGGAAGGGCGCATCGAGGGCGCCACCCATTCGCTGGTTGATTACAACCGAGCTGGCACTCCGCTCATCGAGTTGGTCACCGAGCCTGACTTGCGCACGCCCGAAGAAGCGCGCTTGTTCATGCAGAAGCTGCGCCAGATATATCTAGCGCTGGGCATTTCCGATTGCAGCATGGAAGAAGGCAGCCTGCGAGCCGACGGCAATATCAGCCTGCGACGTCGCGGTGCGACTGGTTTGGGCACGAAGACCGAGCTGAAGAATATCAACAGCTTCAAGAGCCTGCATGACGGGCTGGTCTATGAGATATGTCGTCAAGCCCAAGTGCTGGAAGAAGGCGGGCAGATTTACCAAGAAACCAGGCATTGGGATCCTTCGACCAAACGCACTATCGTCATGCGTACGAAGGAAACTGCAGACGACTACCGTATGTTCCCCGATCCGGACTTGGCGCCCTATGACCTGACCGATGAGTTCATTGAACGTGTGCGCGCAAAACTCCCCGAACTGCCCGATCAGAAGGCAAAACGCTTCGCCGATGACTACGATCTTTCTGCCTACGATACGCGCCACTTGGTAGAGCATCGTGCGACATCGAATTTATTTGAGGCATGCATGAGCGCAGCTGATCAAAAACTGGCAAAACCGATTGCAAACCTTATCATCAACGACGTGTCGGCCTACTTGAACGCTCACGAAGGATTCGATTTGGCGTCTTCGCCGCTTACACCTGAGCGCATGGTACAGCTGGTCGGCTTCATGGCCGATGATTCTATATCATCGAAGCAGGGTAAAGAAGTGTTGGCCGCTGTGCTGGAGCAGGACCAGGACCCAGCGCAGATTATCGAGGCGCGCGGCATGAAGCAAGTGAGCGACACCGGCGCCATCGAAGAGGTCGTCGATGCCGTGCTGGCAGCGAACCCCGACAAGGTGGAAGCGTATAAAGGTGGCAAGACCGGCTTGATTGGCTTTTTCGTGGGTCAGTGCATGAAGGAAATGCAAGGCCAGGGCAACCCGAAACTCATCAACCAGATGCTTGCCCAGAAACTCTCCTGAAAGTAACGACCTGTACACACGATGCGGAATGCATATCGATAAAGCATTCCGCACGCGTTAGAATCTGCACAGACACGAATTGTGCGAGAAAGGACCACCATGGGATTTTTCGATGACGTTTCAGCCACTTTCAACCGCGGAGTGAATGCGACTTCGCGTGGAGCGAACACGCTGAAACTGAAGAGCCAGATATCGGATGTGAACAAACAGCGCCAGACGCTGGCCGCTCAGTTGGGTGCGAGCCTCTACGATGCGACTAAGGATGATGCCAAGTTTCGAGAGGGCCGAGAAGAACTCTATACCGGCATAGCGGATTGCGACTCGCAACGTGAACAGCTGCAAGCCGAGATAGCCCGCATTGAAGCCGAAGCAGCCGCAGAGGCCGAGGCCGCCCATACCTACGTATGTCAGAAATGCGGTACGACTGTACGCGACACCGATACATTCTGCAGTGGATGCGGTAAGCCCGTCGCAGACATCAAAGCCGAGGCAAAGGCAGCTGCAGAAGCTGCTGCTGCCGAAAAAGCCGCTATCGATGCGGAAATCGACAATACGCTCATCTGCCCCCACTGCGGTGCTCGCATCAAGAAAGGTGATACGTTCTGCATGACATGCGGTCGCAAGATAGAGGCCAATGACGAAGTAATCGATGCGCAAGTGGTTTCCGCCGAAACGGTACCTGCTGCAGAGAGCACACCGGCAGCATCTGCTGAATCAGCCGCACCTACTATCGAAGCGGAAAAGCCCGCCGAGGCCGAAAAACCTGCCGACGATGCAGGCAAGAAAGCTGAGTAGATTATCTCGTTCGTAGTTTTGCAAGGCAGGTGTCCGAAAGGGCATCTGCCTTGCTTTACGCGCTATCCAACATGCAACTGCGCGAGGCCGCACACCGGGGATGCGGGCGCGCCCATTGGAGCGCCCCGCCCAAGAACCGCGCGCATAAAGCGCGGCGCAGTCTATTCTTCGGCCTGAAAATGTTGGAATGCGGTGGCCCGTGGCCGAATCATCCGCCGCGCTTTTGCGCGGTTCGACGCGGGATAGCGCGACCTGGGTGCGCACGCATCCCCGGTGTGCGCACCTCGCGCCACTCTTCAGTTTCGGTATCGCGCGAAAGGCGACTCGCTAATCTTCGAAGAGCACCGTGCTGAAGTATCGCTCGCCGGTGTCGGGCAGAATCGTGACCACGCGTTTGCCGTGTCCGAGTTTGCGTGCCAATCGCACGGCGGCCACGACGTTGCTTCCGCTGGATATGCCGCACATAAGTCCCTCTTCGCGAGCCAAACGACGCGTCATGTCAAGAGCCTCATCGTCGGTGACGATGCTGATGTCGCTGTAAACTTTGCAGTCTAGAATCTCGGGAATGAGTCCGTCGCCGATTCCCATCTGCAAGTGGGTGCCGATGCTGCCACCCGATAGGATTGCGGCATGCTCGGGTTCGACGGCCCAGATCACCACATCGGGATTGGCCTCGATGAGCGCATGCCCTATGCCGGTAATCGTGCCGCCCGTACCCACTCCGCTGCAGAAACCGTCGATGCGACCGCCCGCATCGTGCAGGATTTCCTGAGCTGTGGCGTTTCGTTGAACCAACGGGTTGTCTTTGTTGGTGAACTGCTGGGGGATGTAGACGTTTTGATCGTCGCTTGCCATGCGCAGCGCGGTTTGCAGGCACTCTTCGATGCACGCGCCGATGTCGCCGTCATCATGCACCAGCACTACTTCAGCGCCGTACGCCCGGCAGAGCTTCCGGCGCTCTTCACTGACCGAATCGGGCATGATGATACGGGTCTTCAGTCCTTTTACGGCCCCGACGAGGGAAAGCCCGATGCCTTGGTTTCCGGAAGTCGGTTCGACGATGATGGTGTTCTCGTTTATGTCGCCGCGTTTTTCCGCTTCGGCGATCATGTTGTAGGCGGTGCGCGTCTTTACCGATCCGCCCACGTTCACGGCTTCGAACTTCACCAATATTTCGGCACCGTCTGCATCAGGAATATGGTTCAGCCTGATAAGCGGGGTGTTGCCCATGGCGTCGAGCACATTGTCGTATAGCATGAATCCTCCAAGGAATATGCCGGCGGCGTTGCCGGTGCGCATCGAGTGAGGTCAGCGAAAGCGCCGACGCGCATTCGCGCGCAATTGTTTCATTCTCGTTAAGCAAGCAGATTCTACCACTCGTGCGCGCGCAGAACCGTTTGCGGAACAAATTCGACACGAGCAGCGGTTTTACATTCATATGTCTAACTGTAAAGACTTCCATTTTCAACCAATCTATACTCTGCACCAACACCAGCCGGGCGCAATACATGCGGACGTTGCGCATAACGCTTGGCAAAGCATTGGACAGAGGAGGTTTCAATGGGGATTCTTTATCAGGCGGCCGACCCGATGTTTTGGGCCATATGGTTGCTCATACTATTCGCCCTTATGGCGTTCAACGAACTGGGGCGCACATCGGTTTGGGCGGGTGTCGCGCTTTTCGCGGTGCTGCCCATTGCGCTTACTATTTTCGTGTGGCCCACTACGGCGGCACCTGGCAACGAATACGGTACGGGCAACTGGTTCAACTGGGTGAAGACTTATTCGGCGTTGGCCGGGTGTTTGGGTTTCATGGCGCTTCGGTTCATCTCATGGAACGGCAAAGACGGCGTGCGACACCACCTCTACGAAAAGAAGTGGGCGCTCTGCTTTCCGCCCCTTATTCTGGCGCTGAACATCTGCGAAGCAGTGATGCGTGATTTTCAGGTATTCAGCTATGGCGCTTGGGATGGGCAGATAATCAACAACCTGTGGACTATATCAGGGCCATGGAACATCATGAACGGTATCGCTGGCATATTGAACATTCTCACCATCTGCGGATGGCTCGGCATCATCATATCGAAGGATAAAAGCCGCGATATGATCTGGCCTGACATGCTGTGGATGTGGATCTTGGCTTACGATTTCTGGAATTTTGCCTATACCTATAACTGCATATCGGATCACTCGGCTTATTGTGGTTTGGCGCTGCTGCTGGCCTGCACCATCCCCACGTTTTTCATTAAGCGCGGCGCGTGGCTTCAGCATCGAGCCCAAACCCTTGCGTTGTGGATTATGTTCGTGATGACGGTGCCTCAGTTCGCCGACAGATTGGCACCGATTCCCACCACGCACAACCCCACGGCGTTCTTCATCGTGAGCGCTATCGCTTTGGCGGCCAACGTGGCTGTGGCGATTTATCAGTTCCGCAAGATTCGTGCGAAGTCTCTGAACCCTTTGAAAGACGAGATATATTCCGACACGAAGTCGTACGCTTCGGTGCTTGAAGAGAACGAGTAGCGCCTCTATACGCTAGAATGAAACCTCATGGATGCAACGACATCCCCCAAACGGCGGCTCAATGCAGCGGAGGTTCACATGAGGCTCGGCGGTTACCAGACCCGGTACGCTCCCATATCAAGCGATTGCGGCACCTCGAAGGTGCGCGAACGCCTTGGGGGCGTACCGGGCGACGTTATGCAGGCGGCGCGCAAGCTCTACGAAGAAAATGGCGTACACGCCACCACCATCACAGCCATTGCATCTGAAGCGCAGGTCACACGCGAACTTGTCTATTATTACTTCGAGAATAAAGATGCGATTACTGCCGCTGTGCTCGATGACTACGTGGAGGATTTGGTGGAAAGCGTCGTGGTGTGGAACGAACTGCGCGAGTTCGGCAATACGCCAGCCGAACTGCAGAAATGCATCAGCACATTCAGGCGTGCCCTCTACGACACCCATGGCCCCCGTCCTATGATTGGCGTACTTGAAGAGCTGGGAGTGCGTGACGAATTCCAGGTGCGCGCGGTCCGCGAAACGGTGGACTGTATCAATTCAGAGGTGGTTGCCGAATACGCCCTCTATCATCAAATAGAAATAGATTTAGTCTACGAAATGTTCTGTGTGGCCATATTCGGTCTGGTGGGCCTCGTGAAAATCAACCCGCTTATCAGCGACGAGGCGCTTATGAAAGTCGTTGCCCAGACCCTGCGCCTTGATATGCGCGTTTTGGATAAGCCCTCGGAAGAAGCGTAGCTCTCTGTGCTATTCCGTCCCTGAATCCTTTTTGACAGCCTTTCCCAGAGTCCTTTTCGTGGCTCCTTCCTGTGCCGATTCCATTGCTCTTTCGGCGATTGCGCTCACCTGTGCCCTTGATTGAGATAGCTGTGTCAGTTATCTTCGGGTAGGTATGACAATGTATCAACATATCGGCATAAACGACACATGACGTATGTGGCCGTCGGCTTTTGAAGAGATGGTGAAGGTACGTATGGACTAAGACTTTATTACTCTACTGTGATAAAGTACCGGACAGAGGCCATGTGCACGAAGAGATAGCTTCGAGGCAACAGGGTACAAAATGAACGACGTGCAGGTATGATGCCTGTATTTGAATACGGCACAAAAGAAACGATAGAAAGTCGGCCCGATGAATTACGTGACACCAGCAGGATTTCGCGACATTATGCCCGAAGAGGCCCAGCAGCGGGAGAGCATCACCACGCGCGTGCAAGCCCGTTTTGCGCAGCTTGGTTACGCCCCTATCGAAACGCCTACGCTCGAGCGCATGGATGTGGTGCGTGCTGCCGGGCGGATTCCCTCGCCCTCATTTAGGCTCTTTGATTCCGCAGGCGACCTTCTGGCGCTGCGTCCAGACGTGACCATGCAGGTGGCGCGCATGTGCGCCACGCGTTTGCGAGACCAAAGCGGCCCCTTTAAATTCCGTTATACGCAGCGCGTGTTTCGTGAAGAGGAAAGCCGGGCAGCATCGCGCGAGGTCACGCAAATCGGTCTTGAGAATATCGGCGAGGCTGGAGCGAGTACCGACGCGGAACTCATTGGGCTTTTCGCCGACGCGCTGAAGCTATGCGGTTTGAACGATTTCAAGATAGCCATCGGCACGGTCGGCGTACTGCGTGCCCTTCTGCAAACGTGCCCTATCGATGGGGAATGGAAGAACCAAGTTCTTTCGGCCTACCATGAATCGAATTTCGTAGAGCTCGATCGTTTGACCGCTCAAGATGGCGTACCCACCGCTTTCGCTTCCGCCATCGCCCAGCTGCCGCGCATTCGCGGGGGAAGGGAAGCCATCGCCCGCGCTCGTGATCTGGCGGCTCCGCTCGGCTGCGCTGAGGGCCTAGACGATCTGGACGAGACGGTCGGCAAGCTTTGCGATGCGGGTCTGGAAGACGTGCTGCTGGTGGATTTTAGCATCATGAGCTCGTTTGAATACTACACCGGTGTCGTGCTTGAGGCCTACGCACCAGAGTTGGGCGAGCCGTTAGGGTCGGGCGGTCGATACGATACGATGTTGGCATCTTATGAGGGCACCCCGCGTCCGGCAGCGGGTTTCGCATTCTGCTTGGAACAGGTGATGGCAGCCATGGCGTGCGCGGGCAACCCGCAGGACCGGCCGCTGCGGATTGCGGTCCCTAAGGGGTCCCTGAACGCGGGTACTATCGAGAGCCTGACTCGTGCTGGGTTGGATACAACGGGGTTGGAAGACACGGGTCGTCAGCTTATCATCAGCAATCCTGGTGTCGACTACATTATCGTGCGTCCCACCGACGCGCCGGTGTTTGTGGCGCTCGGCGCTGCCGATTGCGGCATCTGCGGCAAGGACAGCCTGCTTGAGGCCGATCCGGACGTTGTGGAATTGGTTGACTTGAAGTTCGGCGGATGTCGTTTCGTGGTGGCTGAGCCGAATGGGGCATCGCCTGCGGTGCAAGAACATTATCGCAAGCTCGGCTCCATACGCGTGGCCACGAAGTATCCGCGCATCACCAAGGCGTATTATGATGAAATCGGCATGCAGGTTGAAATCGTGAAACTGCATGGCAACATAGAACTGGCACCGTTGACGGGGATGGCTGAGCGTATAGTGGACATCACCGCCACCGGCACCACATTGCGGGAAAACAACTTGACCGTGGTCGACGATGTTCTGGCATCGACGGCGCGGTTTTTCGCCAACACGTGCGCGTTTCGTATGGACGCTCGCGTGGCGGCGCTGGCTCAGGCATTGCAGGAACAAGCGAAGGAGCTTTCATGAGACGAGTTATTCTGAAAAAAGGCGAGGCCTTTAACGAGGGTCACCTAAGGCGCACAGGCGCGTTCAATTCAAAGGCGTTGGTCGCGGCCACGGAAATCGTCGAGGACGTGCGCACCCGCGGGGACGTATCGCTACGCGAATACACCAAGAAGCTCGATGGCGTTGAACTGGAGCAATTCAGAGTAAGCCAAGAGGCAATTGATGCGGCCATCGCACAGGTGGACCCACGGGTATCCGATGCCTTGCAGCATGCTGCCGATCAGATACGCGACTTCCACGAGCGTCAGCGCGAGCAAAGCTGGTTTTCGGTACGCGCCGACGGTGCGCTGGTGGGCTCGAAAGTGGAGCCTATCGAAGCCGTGGGCATCTACGTGCCGGGCGGACGCGCTCTGTATCCCTCTTCGGTGCTGATGAACGCTCTGCCTGCGGCTGTTGCAGGCGTGCGTCGCATCGTGTGCACCACGCCCCCCACCAAAGACGGCTCGCTTGATCCTGCCATATTGGAAGCATGCCGCATATCCGGCGTGTCTGAAATCTATTCCATCGGCGGCGCGCAGGCTATCGCCGCTTTGGCTTACGGTACCGAGAGCATCAAGCCGGTTTCGAAGATTACCGGTCCTGGCAACGCATATGTGGCTGCCGCGAAGAAAATCGTATCCGGCGATGTGGGCATCGACATGATAGCGGGGCCATCAGAGGTATGCGTGGTGGCTGACGAATCCGCCGATCCATCGCTTGTGGCTATCGACTTGATGGCGCAGGCTGAACACGATCCGTTGGCCAGCTGCTATCTGGTTACTTTCAGTGAAGAGTACGCCGACGACGTGGAAGCCGCTATCGCTGTGCACATGAAGTCATCTACGCGCGCCGAGATCACTACGGCATCTTTGGCCGATCAAGGGCTCGTTGTCATCTGTCCCGATATGCCCACCGCACTGGGTACTGTGAACGTTATCGCTCCCGAGCACTTGGAAATGCACGTGCGCGGCGCGATGGACCTTTTGGGATCCATCCGCAACGCCGGTGCCATCTTCATGGGCGAATGGACGCCAGAGGCTGTAGGTGATTATGTGGCTGGGCCGAACCACACGCTTCCCACCGGCGGTACAGCGCGTTTTTCCAGCCCGCTTTCAGTCGATGAGTTCGTGAAGAAATCAAGCGTCATCCAGTACACGCCCGCGGCATTGAAAAACGATGCATCGTCTATCGAGCTTATCGCCGAGCACGAGGGTCTGTGGGCACACGCCCAAAGCGTGAAGTTGCGTATGGGCCGCATCGATTCTTCAGTGAAGATAGAAGATGCGGAACCTCGCGATGAATAAGGTTTGCGCAGTCAACCCCTGCATAGCCGATCTGGTTCCCTATAATCCGAAGTATTTGCCGGCTCAAGCGATGATGTCTGCCAACGAGAATCCGGCAGATGTGCCGGAAGAGGTGCGCCATGATATCACGCGCGCGATGAAGAGCCTCCTTTTGAACCGTTACCCCGACCCGCTCGCGAACGAATTGCGACAAGCAATAGCCGATGCGAACGGTTTGGACCGCGAATGCGTGTTGATGGGTAATGGGGGCGATGAGCTGCTTTTCGACATCGCACTGGCTTGGGGCGGGCACAATCGCACGTTTTTGAACTTGCCGCCCACGTTTTCGGTATATGAGAACAACGCGCGCATCACCGGTACGAACATCGTGAACATTGCGCGAAAGGAAGATTTCTCGATAGACGAGGAGGCAGTACTTGCACGCGTAGCAGAAGGCGACATCGACTACATTATCATCGCGAGCCCGAACAACCCCACGGGACTGCTTGCTGATGAGGCATTTTTGTTGAAGTTGCTCTCTTCCACCGATGCGTTGGTGATGGTGGATGAGGCGTACTTCGAGTTCAGCCGCACGACCATGCGTCCGTATCTAGCCCAGCACAAGAACTTGGTGCTTTTACGCACGTTTTCTAAGGCATTTTCGCTTGCCGGGGTGCGTATGGGCTACATTTTGGCGAACCACGAGATCATCACGCAATTCATCAAAGTACGCCAACCCTACTCGGTGGATGCGGTGTCGCAGACCATCGCGCTTGAGGTCTATAAGCATCGCGAACGTTTCGAGCCGGGCATAAAGCGCATTATCGAGCAGCGTGGCGTGATGCTGCGCGAGCTTGCAGGTATAGAGGGCGTGCAGGTTTTCCCATCGGATTCAAACTATATCTTGTTTCGGGTCAAGGGCGTAGATGCGTCGGATGTATGGCGACAGCTCTATGCGCAGGGGATTTTGATTCGCGACTTCAGCGATGGGCCTCTTACCGAAAACTGCCTGCGCGTAAGCGTGGAATCGCCCGAGGACAACGCACGTTTTCTGGAAGCGCTTCGACAGATAATGGAGGGCTGAGTAATGCGGCAGGATGCAAACGCGATGCAACGGGATGTGAAGGCGGCACCTGATGGGCAGCGCCGTGCGAACGTATCGCGCAAAACGAAGGAAACCGATATACGTGTGACGTTGGATTTAGACGGCACCGGTGCGGTGGATGTGGAAACGGGTGTGCCGTTTTTTGACCATATGCTCAATGCGTTCGGACGTCATGGGCTGTTCGATTTGACCGTGCGCGCGGTGGGAGATATCAGCATCGATGCGCATCACACGGTAGAAGATACGGGCATAGTGATTGGCCAAGCGATTGCGCAGGCATTAGGCGACAAGCGCGGTATCGTGCGCTTCGGCGACACGACCATGGTGATGGACGAGGCGTTGGTGCTGGCTGCTTGCGACATATCGGGTCGCGGTCAGCTGCACGGCAACATCGAGCTGCCCGCTTTGGTGCTAGGCACGTTTGACGTATCGCTGGCCCGCGAGTTTTTCATTGCTCTTGCGGCGAATGCGGGCATCACGTTGCATGTGCGCAAAATCGCAGGTGAGAACGTGCATCATATACTAGAAGCCGAATTCAAAGCGGCGGGACGAGCGCTGTGCCAAGCGACGCGTGTGAATCCGCGCATCGCCGAACAGCTGCCCACGACGAAAGGCGTGCTGTGATAGCCGTTGTCGACTACTGCAAAGGAAATCTGAAAAGCGTTGAGCGCGGGCTTCGCAGCGTTGGCGGCGATGCGCGTATCGTTGATGATCCGGCTCGCATCGCAGAAGCTTCAGCTATCGTGCTTCCGGGCGTGGGGGCCTTCGCCGATGCGTCTGATTCGATGATGCGAGCAGGTCAAATGCAGGCGGTGCGCGATGCGGTGGAGCGCGGTGTGCCGTTTTTGGGCATCTGCTTGGGGCTGCATCTGATGTTCGAAGAGGGCACGGAAGGCTCGCCTGAGGAAGATGACGACGTCTCTACGCACAACGCGCCCGGTCTGGCGATTCTGCCAGGTGTGGCGGGGCGCATGCCTTCTCACGATGAGCTGGGACGCCACTATAAGGTGCCTCATGTGGGATGGAATTCCATCGAGCGGACGCCCGAGTGCGACACTCCTTTGCTCGACGGTATCGATGATGGCGAGTTCTTCTATTTCACCCATAGCTATATCGCGCCGGAAAACTCGGCCACGCAGGCGACGACTACGCACTCGATTGCGTTTCCCAGCGTGGTGGATTATAACCACACTGCCTTTGGCGTGCAGTTCCATCCCGAGAAAAGCTCGGATGCCGGTCTGCATGTGCTGAAAAACTTCCTGTCCATTGTGGACGGGGCATGTTGACGATAGATTGCTTAAGAGAAAGGCGGACGGGTATGGACCTGCTTCCGGCGATCGATATATTGGATGGGCGCGCGGTGCGCTTGGCGAAGGGCGACTATGCTCGCGTGACGGTCTACAACGAAGACCCGGTCGATCAGGCCCAGCGCTTCAAAGATCAAGGGGCCATCTGGATTCATGTGGTTGATTTGAACGGTGCGAAATCAGGCGTGCCGGAAAACATCGACATCATCGAGCGCATTATAGCTACGACCGGTTTGCGCGTGGAAACAGGCGGCGGCATCCGCTCCATGCAGACTATCCAACGCTTTGCGCAAGCGGGGGTATCCCGCGTGGTTTTAGGAACCAGCTTGGTGGCGGATAAGGAATTCGCTCACCAGGCGATTTCGCATTATGGCAATCTGCTCTGTGCAGGTATCGACGCCAAAGGCGGGGAAGTAGCCATACAAGGATGGCGCGAAGGCGCAGGCGTACCTGCGGAAGAATTGGTTCGCGAAGTGTCTGCTTTAGGATTTCGGCATCTGGTGTACACCGATATCGCGCGCGACGGCATGCAGACGGGTATCGACGCCGATGCGTATAAGCGCATGGCAGAGGTGTTCGCGCATCCCGTTATCGCTAGCGGCGGGGTGTCGACTATGGACGATTTGCGCAAACTGAGCGCAGTAGCCGATTCCATAGAAGGCGTTATCACTGGGCGCGCCGTATATGAGCACACGCTGGATGTGTCGGAAGCGCTCGATTTTTGCCGCACGGCGACAAGAGCTGCCAAAGATGCTGCAGGGGCGTTCGTCGATTCGAATTCGAATAACGGATAGGATGAAAGCATGCTGACCAAACGAGTAATCCCGTGCATGGACGTGAAAGACGGTCGTGTCGTGAAGGGCGTGAATTTCGTGAATCTGCGCGATGCGGGTGACCCCATCGAGTTGGCGCAGAAATATGACGAGCAGCGCGCCGACGAAGTGATATTCCTAGATATCACTGCCACCCACGAAGGCCGCAAGACCACCGTAGATATGGCCAGCCGCGCGAGTGAAGAACTGCATCTACCCTATTGTGTGGGCGGGGGATTTCGATCGGTGTCCGATATCCGCACGATGATCGCGGCAGGTGCAGACAAAGTGTCTATCAACTCAGCCGCCATCGATGACCCGACTATCATCACGCAGGCTGCAACGGCTTTCGGCTCTCAGGCAATACTGTGCGCTATCGATGCCAAGCAGGTGGCGGGTAACGCCAACAAATGGGAAGTCTACGTGCATGGAGGGCGCAAACCTACCGGTATCGATGCGGTTGCATGGGCTGCGGAGGCCGCGCGACGCGGAGCCGGGGAAATACTTCTCACCAGCATGGATCGCGATGGCAGTAAAGATGGGTTCGATATACCTCTCACGCGTGCGGTATCGCGAGCGGTCGATATTCCCGTTATCGCCAGTGGCGGCGTGGGAAAACTGGAACACTTTGCGGAGGGCATTATCGAGGGTGAAGCCGATGCCGTGTTGGCCGCAAGCGTGTTTCATTTCGGTACCTATACCATTCGCCAGGTGAAGGAGTACATGGCAAGCCAAGGCATTCCGGTTCGGCTGTAGAGAGGTTAGGCTTATAACAGGTTCTAGGGTATCCACAGGCGTGATTTGGCCGGATATGCACGCCAAAAGATAATGTTTGGCGAGGTTTGGCCGATTGCGTTGTAATACGCGCTAGTCTTTTAAGGTCGCTTCAGGAAGCCCGTGGCCTTCCAGCCAACCGTTTTCTATCCAAAATGCTTGGTCGGCATCGCCTGTGGGAAATTTCTTCTGCAGCATGCGCATGAGGAAGAAGCGTCCATGCACGCCGATGGAGGGTTTCACTTGGGTCGGGTCATGGACAAGTGCGCCGCCAGCTTTACGCGCGGCATTCAAAAGGCTCGTCTGCTTCGACTCGGTTGCCAGATTCCAATCCATGGCGCCCATCGATTGCTGTACCACGCATACACGTCCGACGCCCAGCCAGTTTAAACTGTCGACGATGTCCGCTGCTGGCTTTTTCGCTCCGGCACCTGCAGCCGTGGCTATGACCAGTGCCTGCTTTTTGAACCATGCCGGGTTGGGGCGATGGCGCATCCAACGCCAACACACATGCTCCAGCAATACTTTTAGCTGGGACGATACGTGATAGCAATACGTGGGCGTGGTAAAAACGAGCACATCGGCCGCATCCATGCGCTCGAGTACCGGTGCCATAGCTGCGGCATCGGGGCAGAGCCCTTCCGATTCGCCCACGCAACGTGCGCCACATTCGGTGTACTCGCAGAAATGCAGACCGTCGATGGGGCAAAACATCTCGTCTAAGGTGTCGCCATCTTTCATGAACGCTTCCGCTGCTGCATGGGCCGCATGATAACCCGAGCTTTCATGGGTTGTTCCGTTTACGATGAGGATGCGCACGTTTCACCTTCCGATTTACTGGATTTTGCAGTTTTCCATGGTAGCGCTTTTTCTGGATTCGGCTATGGAACGAACTGTGAAATTGCATAAATCTGCCCTTTGGTATGTCTTGCCAGAGGCAGTGTCCCTCCTTTGACGTTTAGCTTCGCGCTATCTGGGCGCCTCATCGCCACGCCTTGCGCTATAATGCGGACATGGAAGAACATAACCCCTCATATAACGAGCCTTTGAGCGAAGAACTCACCTATGATGATCTTACGTACGGCGCGCTCGACTGCGACCATATGACATTTAACGATGCCGGGCTGATTCCGTGTATCGTACAGGACGTCTACACTAAAGATGTGCTGATGATGGCATGGATGAACCAAGAATCGCTGCGCTTGACCGTGCAGCAGCGCACCACATGGTTCTGGTCACGCAGCCGCGGCAAACTGTGGCACAAGGGTGAGGAAAGCGGCAACGTGCAACAGCTGGTGGAGCTGCGCTACGACTGTGATGGCGACACACTGTTGGCGCTGGTGCATCCGGCGGGTCCGGCATGCCACACAGGCAATCGCACGTGCTTCTACCGTTCGCTTGATTGCGACGAGGCTGGGGAGTGAGCGAGTCCGCACGCGGAGAGCGCATCGACTTATCGCGGGAATCGAGCGCCCTTCTCGCAGCGCCCACATCGCTTTCGTCTGTTCCTTCCGAAACCATTCTCAAGCGCTATTTCGGCTACGATGCCTTTCGACCGAATCAAAAGAGCATTGTCGAGGCGATTCTAGGCGGCCGCGACGTACTGGCTGTGATGCCCACAGGCGCGGGCAAATCAATTTGCTATCAGGTACCGGCCATTGCGCAGGGTGGCTTGACCATCGTGGTCAGCCCGCTTATCTCACTTATGAAAGACCAGGTGAACAGCCTGTCTCAAATTGGCGTTCCTGCGGCATGCGTGAACAGCTCGCTTTCGTCAAGTGCGCAGGCGCGTGTGCTCCACGATGCGGCCGATGGTCTTGTCCGCTTGCTCTACGTGGCACCGGAGCGCATGATGGATCCGCGCTTCCTGCAAACCTGTGCGAGCAATCCGCCTGCCATCATCGCCATTGACGAGGCTCACTGCATATCCCAGTGGGGTCAGGATTTCAGACCCAGCTACACGAAGATTAACGAGTTTTTGGATCAGCTGCCAAGCAGGCCAGTAGTCTGTGCGTTCACAGCCACGGCCACTCATGCCGTGCGCGATGACATCCTCTCGTCTCTCTCCCTGAGGGATCCACTTGTGGTGCAGGCGAGCTTCGATCGCCCGAACCTGCATTTTTCAGTGAAACAACCAAAAAGC
Organism: Actinomycetes bacterium; assembly: GCA_023394615.1. Taxonomy (GTDB): domain Bacteria; phylum Actinomycetota; class Coriobacteriia; order Coriobacteriales; family Eggerthellaceae; genus JAEXAI01. The sequence continues at coordinate 34,777 of JAEXAI010000008.1, forward strand.
AAAAAAGCGGCGCTGCTGTCGCTTTGCCGGGCGCATGCGGGGCAAAGCGGCATCGTGTACTGCACAGCGCGAAAGACCGTTGAAGAAGTATGCGAATACCTGCAAGACGAGGGTTTTGCGGCCACACGCTACCATGCAGGGCTTACCGGCGAGGAGCGTCGGGCGAACCAAGATGATTTCGTGTTCGATCGCGCGCCTATCATGGTGGCAACCAACGCATTCGGCATGGGCATCGACAAGAGCAACGTCGGCTTCGTCGTGCATTACAATATGCCTCTGGATGTGGAAAGCTATTATCAGGAAGCAGGTCGAGCCGGGCGCGATGGGGAACCGGCCGATTGCGTGCTTTTGTACGCTCCAAAAGATGTGCACACCTGTGATTTTCTGATACGTCGAAGCTCCGACGATGCGCAGGATGTAGATCCCGCCCTGCGCTCTAGGCTGCTTGCGCGCAGTTTGGAGCGCCTTCGACAGATGACGTTCTACTGCACTACTTCGGATTGTTTGCGCGCGTTTCTTCTCGCCTATTTTGACGAGAAGGCACCATCGTTTTGCGGGAACTGTAGCAATTGCGACCGTGATTTCATCGATCAAGACGCTACTGTCGAAGCACAGAAGATTATCAGCTGCGTCTATCGTTTACGAGAGCGAGACCGTCAATTAGGACGTGCCGCCATCGTCGACATCCTGCGTGGGTCCAAAGCCGCGCGTATCGTTGACGGAGGGTTCACGACCCTTTCCACCTACGGCATCATGGCCGACGATTCCACCCAGCAGGTGCGGTTTATTCTGGACCGCTTGATAGAATCCGGGCTGCTGGAAGCCTCGTCAGGGGAATACCCTGTCGTGTGCGTGAATGTGGCGAGCGCTTCCTTCTTGAAAGAGAGACGTACGTTTTCGGTGAAAGTGCCAAAACCGAAGAAAACGCTCGAGTCGCTGCGTACTGAGGCGACGCCGAATTCCATGCTGTTCGCCGCATTGAAAGACCTTCGAGCGCAGTTGGCCAACGAGGCTGAAGTTCCGGTATACGTGGTCTTTTCCAATCACACGCTGCATGACATGTGTCGGCTTATGCCTGCAAATATCGATGAGTTCTTAGAGGTTTCGGGTGTAGGCCAAGTGAAAGCTGAGCGCTATGGCGATCAGTTCCTTGCGTGCATAGACGAGTTTCGCGGGCAGTAGCACGCCGTTTGCATACAGCAAGTTTCAGCTGGCTTTCAGTGCGATTTCAGCGCGCTTAACCCTGTTGCGGTACATGCCGCCATCTTCTGTGGCGCTTGCATGCCAAGACCTTCTGCGCGCTCCCGACCAGCAATGCAAGCGCTATCGTATGCGTTGTGCGGTGGCCGTCGAAGAACCGACAGCTTTTGGGGTTTATCGAAAAGGCGCAATGCCGCACGCAAGGATTATCCAGCGACACCGATTGCTTGAATGATAAAAACCCATCGACTGCTCGCGAAAGGAACGCAATGAAACAAACACAGACCACATACGCACAACGACCGACCCAAACCGTTCCACCTGTGGTATTCAAGGCGGAAAACCCGCAGGCGAGTGCCATCGTCGGCTTTTTCGATCTTTTGCGGACGTTTTGCAAAGGTGTGCTGCTGCTGGCGTGTTTCATCGGGTTTTTGTTGCTGGTTTGCGTATTTGCCATGAGCATCTTTTCGGGTGAGTTGGTCTAGGGACGATTCGAAAGCTTGCAGGTAGCTGATGACTGAGTTGGCTCATGGCAGTCTTCATCCTGCGTCGCAATTAGTTTTGTGACGTTTCGTTCTTCCTGTTTTCAACGGCTGCTTGCGCGATATTGCGCTCCATCCTTTTGCGCAGCGCCAGATACACGAAGATACCCAAAAACACGACGAGTGCCACGACCAGATACATTTGCGAATACCCCATGACCTCACTGCCGGTTGCCGCATAAGACCGCTCGGCCACTATACCGAAAAACGAAGGCGCGATGAGCTGCGCGAAATCCATTCCGATGAAGCTGGTGCTGCTGGCTGCGCCGCTGCGATTGCGCGGCACGCTTTCCATGGAAATAGCTTGGAACAGAGGGGAGCAAGTGCCGAAGCCGCATGCTGCAACGACTGAAGCCAAAAGAAACATCCACAGTGTCGATGATTGGCTGATGAGGATGAATGCCACCACATAGGCGATCAATCCAGGAATAATCACTTTTGTGTAACCGTGGCGTTCCGCCATTCTGCCGAAGAGCGGGCGCGTGATGAGAAGCACGATAGAATGAAGCGTGAAATACAGGCCGATTTGGGTGATGTCCATCAGGCCGCCGTATATTGCAAGAAACGACATAATGGATGTGTTCGCACCGGCAAAAATGAACGTCAATATAGCAGGGGGAACAGCATTTTTTGCGAAGCATCTGTTCAGGGCGAACCGGTATTTCGGCCTCTCGGTTCGCAAAGGCTCCTTGATGGTCAAGATCAAACATGCCGCCATGAACATGGAGATACCGGCGATGCGAAACGTCCATTGAAAGTCGACGGCGTCCACCAAGGCCAGACCGAGTGCTGGTCCGATTGCTTGGGCGAGGGCCTGGCCCAGCGAAAATGTGCTTATCCCTGAACTTAGGTGGTTTAAGGGAAGCGTTTCGGTCACGAGGGAAAGAGACAGTGGGCCCGTGCAGCCCATGGCCACGCCATGCAGCATGCGAACGCCGATGAGCAGGGCAATGTTGTCGGCAAAGCCGTAGAGAAACGAGCAGATGACAATCAGCACTTGGGCGCTGAAGAGAATCTTCTTTTTAGAAAAGCTGTCGAACGCCGGACTGGCGACGGGTTTTATCAGCAGGGCGGTGATGGCGAACGAACCGGTCACGAATCCGATGATGCCCGATGCCGCTCCCATATCTCGCGCGTAAATGGGGATGATGGTGTTCATCATCATTTGGGCGGTTATTTGGAACAGATTCACAACGAAGAGCGTGATAAACGTGAGCGACCAGATGGATTCGCCTGCCCGTTTGCCCTTCTTCGATTTTTCCACGCGCTTGTCTCTTTCTTCGATGATTCGCATGTCCAGAACACGCGAATTCTGCGCCGGATCGGTTGGTTCCGATTGGCGGTTTCTCTCACTATCGATTATCACACTTTGTTTGCGGGTATCAAGTGCTCACACAGGTGTATTTTCTTTATGGGGTGGGAGCTGGGACGAGAGTGAAGCTTCAATCGTTGAGATATTTTGAGTTGAGGGAGTTTGTAGAAGTCGGGCGTATCGTGCAATCGTATGCGTCGAAAATGCGCTATACTGCTTGGGCACAAAAGCATAATTTAAGGCGATGACGAAGACAACGCCGCGCATATATGCACCTGCCAGAGAAGGGTTCCTAGGCTGGAAGAATCCACAGGTACATCCGCGACGATTCCCTTTATCAGCTATGCTGTTGAACGCACGCACCCTCTCGGGCGCTGGGTTAAGTAGGCGGCATCGGGTGCTCCCGTTACAGAGCGAGCAAGCGGGCGAGGTCTTCCGCATGCAATCGGTTGCGATTGCGGGTGCGGATGCTTCGTCAACCAGGGTGGTACCGCGAGAGCCCCTCTCGTCCTTGGATAAAGGACAGAGGGGCTTTTTATATCGCGAAAGGAAAGGTACATGTCGAAAGTAGACGAACTGCAAGCGCTGCAAACCGACACCCTGGCGGCTATTGCTGCTGCGGGCAACACGGGCGACTTGGAGCAGGTGCGCGTAGGAGTGCTGGGCAAATCCGGCACGTTGACCGCTTATCTGCGCAGTATGGGGCAGCTTCCCAAAGAGGAGCGCGCCGAAGTGGGCAAGACCGCGAACCTAGTGCGCAACGCTGTGGAGACTGCGTTGGAAGGTCGCAAGAAAGATTTGGGCCAGGCCGAACTCGCGCAGAAAATGGCTGCGGGTGCTGTAGATGTCACGTTGCCGGGTCGAGCACAGCAGGTGGGCACGCGCCATCTCATCAGCCGCATCACTGATGAGATTTGCGAGATATTCCACGGCATCGGCTATTCCGTGGCCTCTGGCACGGAAGTGGAAAACGATTACTACAATTTCGAAGCCCTGAACACACCCGCTGATCATCCGGCGCGCGGTATGCAAGATACGTTTTACGTGGTGGACCGCTCGGGTGATGTGGCGGCCGTGCGTGGCGAGTCCGATGTGCTTTTGCGCACGCAGACTTCCGGCGTACAGGCGCACACGATGGAGCAGCAGGAGCCGCCCATCTATATCGTTGCGCCTGGCAAAGTCTATCGCCGCGACGTGGCCGACCCCAGTCACCTGCCCCAGTTCAATCAGGTGGAAGGCCTGGTGGTGGACAAGGGCATCACGTTCGGTGACCTGAAAGGCACCATCGATTATTTCTGCAAGCAGATGTTCGGCGAAGACAGGGAAACCCGTCTGCGCCCGCATTACTTCCCATTCACGGAACCTTCAGCTGAGGCTGATGTATCGTGTGGCATCTGCCATGGTGAAGGTTGTCGTTTCTGCAAGGGCACCGGTTGGGTGGAAGTGCTGGGCTGTGGCTTGGTGGATCCCAACGTGTTCGGTTATGCCGATATCGACCCCGAAGTGTATTCTGGATTCGCCTTTGGCATGGGGGTCGAGCGTATCGCTTGTCTGAAATATAACGTCCCCGATTTGCGTATGCTGCTGGAAGGCGACATGCGTTTCTTGCGTCAGTTTTAGGAAGGGGACATCATGAGAATATCTTTAAAATGGCTGAAGGAATACGTGAACGTGCCTGATGATTTGAAAGCATTCTGTGACAAACTCGATTTGACGGGCACGGGTGTAGAAGGTAGCGAGACCGTGGGTGCCAGCCTTGATCATGTGGTGGTAGGTCGCGTGGCCGAGAAGCGACCGCATCCCGATTCTGATCATATGTTCTGTACGCTTATCGATGTGGGTGAGGCGAACACGGACGACGACGGCAAGCCCGAACCGCTGCAAATCGTATGCGGCGCGCAGAACTTCAACGAGGGTGACAAAATTCCCGTGGCCATGATAGGCGCGGTGTTGCCCGGCGATGTGAAAATCAAAAAGAGCAAGTTGCGAGGTCAGGTAAGCTATGGCATGAACTGCTCATCTCGCGAGCTTGACCTAGGCGAAGACGTGGATGGGCTGTTGATACTGCCGCAAGATGCGCCGGTGGGCATGCCGTTTGCGCAGTACATGGGTATGTCGGACACTGTGCTCGATCTTGAGATCACGCCAAACCGCCCTGATTGCCTCTCTGTGGAAGGCATGGCGCGCGAGGTGGGCGCGATGTATCGCGAGGATGTGGCCGATGTGCGCGAGGGCGTAACGCTTGTCGAAGAAGGCCCGGCTGCCGCAGACTTGGTGGATGTGGAAATTGCCGATGCTGACCTCTGCCCGCGCTATACCGCCCGCGTTATCCGCAACGTGAAAATAGCGCCGAGTCCCGCGTGGCTGGCCGAGCGCATCAGCGCTGCGGGAGCGCGGCCTATCAACAACGTGGTGGATGCCACGAACTACGTGCTGTTCCTGCTGGGACAGCCCCTGCATGCATTCGACTTGAACAAGGTCACCGATACGGACGGGCACGCTCGCATCATCGTGCGCGCTGCGGCGGAAGGCGAGAAGTTCACAACGCTTGACAAGGAAGAGCGCGAGCTGAGCGCGGACATGACCGTGATTGCCACGCCTGAGCGGGCGGTGGCACTGGCTGGCGTTATGGGTGGGCTCGATTCGGAAGTGACCGACGACACCACCGACATCCTGCTTGAAACCGCCACGTTCAGCCCGTCACACACCAGCCGCACCAGCCGCAACTTGGGACTGATCAGCGAAAGCTCCATGCGCTATGAGCGCAAGGTGGACGCTGAGCGCATACAGCGCAATGCCGATTTCGCCGCCGCCCTTATTGCGCAGCTGACCGGTGGTGTGGTATGCAAGGGTTTGGTGGATCAATGGCCTGTGCGCGAAGAGCCCGCACGCTCGCAATTCCGCATGCAGCGCTTCTGCGCCATGATGGGCGCCGATATATCGCAGACGGAAACCGTGGATATCCTGACTCGTTTGGGCTGCCAAGTCTCAGATGCGGGCGAGGGCGTACTGGACGTGACAGCGCCGTCTTTCCGCCCCGACCTTGGACGAGAGATTGACTTATACGAAGAAGTGCTGCGCTTGTACGGCATGGAGAAAATCGCTCCGACGCTTCCCGGCGGTCGCGGGCGTATCGGGCATATCAGCCGCAACGAGCGCATCGTTGCCAAACTGCACGATACCTTGCGCGCAAGCGGTCTGAACGAAACGATGACGTATTCGTTTGCCAGCCCCGATGAGCTGCGTCAGCTGCGCATGGAAGAGTGCGTGGAAGGGGAGGCCGTCGAGTTAATCAACCCTATCAACGCCGACCAGTCCGACATGCGTCGCAGTGTCATTCCCGGGCTTTTGCGCAGCGTGGCCTACAACCAAAACCATGGCGTGCCCAACATACAGCTCTACGAAATCGGTAATGTGTTCACCATTCACGAAGGGCGCAAGTTGCCCAAAGAGCGTCAGAAAGTCGCCGGCGTGCTGGCAGGCGCGATGGGACAGGTGGCTTGGAACGTGGAGCCTGCGCCGTTCGATTTCTTCGACGGCAAGGGCGTACTGGAAAGTATCGTACGCGAATTGGCTCTGCCCAAAGCGCGCTTCAAAGCCCTCGATGCCGATGCGGCTCCGTTTTTGCAGCCAGGCCGCGCAGCGCAGCTGATCACGGGCGGCTCCGTTGTCGGCTGGGTAGGCGAGCTGCATCCGCTGTCGGTGGCCGCCTTTGATGCCGCAGGCCCGGTAGTAGCTTTCGAACTTGATGTGGAGACACTGGAAAAGGCGGCGCGATTCGCGCGCGATTACGTCGATATCCCGGAATTCCCGCCTGTGCAGATGGACGTGGCGTTCGTGGTTGATGAGAGTGTGACCGACGAGAAGCTCATGCAATGCATGCACTCGGCAGGTGGCAAGCAGTTGGCACAGGCGCATCTGTTCGACGTGTATCGCGACAACGAGCGTTTGGGTACAGGCAAAAAATCGATGGCTTATGCGCTTGAATACCGAGCGGCTGATCGCACGATGACCGGCGAAGAGGCCGATAAGGCACATGCGCGTCTGGTAAAGAAAGTCTGCTCAGCTACAGGTGCCGAAGTCCGCTCATAAAACGTGTCAGCGGGACGGGCCGTTTGACACCTTAATCGAACGTGGCAAAGGAAACTTTGCCACGTTTTGTCAAGCGGCCCTCTGCGGATTGCTGGTCAATCAGCCCGCGTTCGTCCACGTGCGCGAGCGGGCCAGCGCGCGGGCGACTATGGGGTCTTTCGCCAGCTGCGCTATATCGGCGATTTTGCGTATACGCTGCGCTATCTGCTCTGCTGATGCCAGGTCATTTTGCGCGAAGAAAAAGTCTCCGGCATTGGCCAGGGACACTGCAGCATCCACTGGGCTTGTAGGGATGCTGCCTAAGGCGTCGAGCTCTTCTTCGTAGAGGGCCTTTGCTGCCTCAAAATCTTCCAACCTTTCTGCAAGCTGAGCCATCGTATTGAGAAGCGCGACGAAATGGGCGCCCTTGCTCAGCGTCCCGTTTTCATAGAGCTCCCGAGCGCGCGAAAGCAGGTCGTTCGCCTCATCAAGTTGTCCTAATGCTTCACAGGCGCTCGCGATGTTTCCGTATGCGGCTTCGATTTCGAAATCGCGTTCGGGGTAGGTCCTTGCGATGGCAAGACCGCTTGCGTAGAATTCCTTAGCCTGGGAAAACTCACCTTTTGCGGAGGCGACATGCCCCTTGTAATTCAGGCAGGCGGCATACTCCATGGAGTGTTTATCGGAAAAATACTCTTCGGCCTGTCCGAGGGTTTTTTCGGCCTTATCATTGTCGCCCTCGAGGCGATAGAGCTCGGCCAGGTTGTCAAGGCAGGTCGCATAGGCGTCGCCGCGTCCCGCAAGCTGCTCGATGCTTGCCAAGGCTCGCGCAAAGGTGGCTTCTCCTTTTTCGTAGCGGGCGACGATGCGATAGAAGGAACCCAACTCGTTTGCAACGCTTACGAACTGCGGGGAGGCCTCTCCATACTCTCGTTCCACATCGTCGAGCAGGTTTACAAGGTAGGCCTCAAGTGCATCCGGGTCGTGTCTCAGACGCCCCCATGCCTCATCGATGTGCGCAATCAGATCTTGCATGATTCGTTACCCCTTCTTCGTGCGCCTCGTGTGGCGACTGTTCGGTTGGCAATACTTAGCGGGCCAGTGCTTCCTCCACGGCATCCAGATTCTTCCATCCCTGCGCTTGCACCTGCGCATTGTCAGAGACCTCCTGAAGATTTCGGCCTTCTGACGCCGCGTCTTCGAAACATGTTGCAAGCTGCTCTAACGTCTTTGTTGAAAGGGTCTTTAATTCCCCTCTCGAATACGTCTCCACTGAAGTTTCGCCCGGTGTGGCATCCGATATATGCACCGGACGACCGTGCGCCATGAATCGCGGATAACGAATGGCCATTTCTTCGGCCCATACCATCTCGATTGCAAGCACCTTTTCAACGGCTTCTGCCTTTTCCTGGGATATGAAAGGCAGCTGCCCTTTGATGTGCGCATACTCATCAGGGTGGGTGTCTGCCATCATGTAGGCGTACTTTTCAGTGAGAGGATTGCGCCCTTGAGCCTGCGCCGCATCAAGGTCGCCCGCATAGCTTTCAAGTGCGCTTTTTGGCCAAATAGATAACCAGGCATGGCGCATAATCGAGAAAGTGTCAGGCGAATTCTGGCAGCTGGCGGGTCCGCCTACGTTGTTCACTTGGGAAAAGAAGTCCCATTCGCGATTAACTATCCCCTCAATCAACTCGTCTCGCTCGAAGCTCTTTTCATCTTCCATGGCGCAACCATCCTCTCAGCTGAGCACTATTCGTATTGCGTGGGTATCCGTGCTAAATCCGGGTCCTGTATAAGCGATTGCACTCGCTCGCCGTGCGCGACCAGAAAAGTATCGTCCACATCACTTAAACCTTGATGTCGAAGCTCATCGACAATGTGTCCGCAAATTTGCTCCACCAACACGGCGCGGCCTTTGTCAAGCGCGCTTATCGGGCGCAGCAGCACCGTCCCTGCATCCAAGTCGCCTTTTACCACCTCACCTGACCAGAGCCGCTCCAAATCATCTACGATTTCATCGGCTAGCACAGGCAGTTCACGCATGGCATGAAACGACCATTTGTAATATGGCATAAAACGGCGATTGAGCAGAAACGTCATCGATATCGTTGACTGTGCGAATTTGGAAAGCGAGATTTCCTTGGCTACCGTATCTTTGCGCTGTGCGCAGCGAAGGAAGTTGTACTGACCGGTTTGCGCCATTTCCAAACAGCGCGCGGCAATCTTTTTGCGTCGCAAGTCTTCGGGATAGTAATCCAGCACATGCTGCCTTGTTGCAGAAAAGCGCCCCACGGGGTCGGTGAAAACGCGTCCGTTCACGGCCAGGGCAAGGTTTGCCTCTGGCACACGGCGCCAATCGGTTATGCTTTGCGGACCCTGGGGAAAACCGATAAGCGATGCGTAGAATCTATCCGGTGTCAGAATGCTCTCGCGCAAACCGTACGCGCTGATCACGCGGAAGGGCACAGTGGGATTTTCCTCGCGCAGGTGCTGTTTCCATACACCGAGCCTTTCGGCCAGGCGTTCGTAATCGCTGTTTTCCAACCACAAAAGGAATTCGATGCCCCAGTCGTGGTCGCGCGAGATTTCGTCGTCGTATCCGAAACAGTCCGATCCGTTGCCCACCAATCCGGCACCTATTCGCATCCAATCTTCGGGAAAAGCCGTCTGAAGAGACGGCAGCGCGACATCATTCCAGAAACTCTCGCTCAAGTCCAAAGCCTTCTTGTCGCAAGCATCCTCGTGAAAGGTACCCCCACTACAGACGGCCTCGCTGTCAACATGCATCGTCTATGCCCCCTTCGCCGCAATCGCGTGCAAAACGCATTTTACGACATGCCCTCAAACGGTCGGAAACATGGTCACTATAGCACATATCGCAGGCATCAAAACGCCGACCTGAGTATCCCTCGTTGGTGATTCAAAAGCATCAAGAGGGCAGTTCAGCGGCTCAATCGGGAAAACTGCTGCGTAGTGAGAGGAGTAATTGTCGGGGTAGATGCCACGTTGCTTTACCCTGCGATAGTTAACACGTTTGAAACATGCGCGTTATATTCGCGAAACTTTTGCCACCTATACTGATTGCGATCAAAAAGGGCGCATGCGCCCCAAACAATCGCTGATTCGTCGAGCGGAACATCCAGGGGTTTCGCACGTGCGCTCAGTTGCAGACGTCGGAAAACCGTGTTGTCTGCAGACCGCGCGACCACCTACCCCTATCGATTCCACGGCATTCGGCATAGGTGAAAGACGAGGTGTGTTGCATGATAAAACGTGAAGGCGAGGTCAGGATACCATCCGGCTGCGCAATATCGGGCATCATGGACAGAAGCGGCGGCCGACATGACGGCACTGACATTCTGAAGTCTATCGCGTTGATGCACGATCGCAGCAACGGTCTGGGCGGCGGTTTCGCCGCATACGGCATCTATCCAGATTACCAAGACCTCTACGCATTCCATATCTTTTTCGAATCGCGCGAGGCACGCTTGGAAACCGAGCAGTTCATCAATGATGAATTTTTGTGCGAGATGCAAGAGCGCATTCCCACCGACAAGGTGAAAACCATTCAGAACCCGCCGAATATCTGGCGTTATTTTCTTCAGCCGAACCCGACAAAGCTCGCCGAAAGCGAATTGGACGAAGCGGAATACACCATGCAGTGCGTGTTTCACATCAATTCGCGCATCGATGGCGCATTCGTCGCATCGTCTGGCAAGAACATGGGGGCTTTCAAAGGCGTCGGCTACCCAGAGGAAATCGGCGAGTTCTACCGCATCCAGGACTATCGGGCCTGGTTGTGGACAGCACATGGGCGCTTTCCCACCAACACCCCTGGATGGTGGGGAGGTGCCCACCCGTTCACACTGCTGAATTGGTCAATCGTGCACAATGGCGAGATATCTAGTTACGACGCGAACCGTCGTTACGTCGAGCAGTACGGATACGACTGCACATTGCAGACCGATACCGAGGTTATCACCTATTTGTTTGACCTGCTTTGTCGCAGGCATGGCTTCAGTCAGGAAATGGCGGCGAACATCATGACTGCAACCAGTTGGGACGATATAGATCGCTTGCCGCCTGATGAGGCGAAATACCTGACCGATTTGCGTATCGTGTACAGCTCAGCGTTGGTAAATGGTCCGTTTTCGATTCTGGTGGGTTCCGAAGAGGGCCTGTTGGCGTTGAACGACCGCTTGAAACTGCGCTCGCTGATGACGGCCGAAAAAGGCTCCATGGTCTATCTTGCCAGCGAGCAAGCGGCCATCGAAATCGTATGCTCGGATGCGCAAAACATGCGCTCGCTTGACGGAGGGGTTCCCTTCGTGGTGCAGCTCGACGAGGTGGCTCGCCGCAAGGCCAAAGAGGCCGATGTGAACGAACCCTTGCGTGAAATACCGAAGGCGCAGCTGACTACCGCCGCGCCCACACGCACGCATCAGAGAGGAGTCTAGCATGTTGGACTATATGCTTCCCCGCTATAAAGTGCTGCGGGATAAAGATTTGTGCGTGCAGTGCGGGGTGTGCGAGCGATCATGCGCCAACGAAGTACACAAGGTTGATGAGGATTTGGGATGTGTCACCGCTGACCATATGAAGTGCGTGAATTGCCAGCGCTGCGTAGTGATGTGCCCGACCCAGGCTCTGGCTATCACGAAATGGCCTCAGGTGGGAAACGGCTCGAACAATTGGACGCTTCCGGTTATGCAAGACATTGCGAAACAGGCGCAGACCGGTGCCGTGCTGCTCTCTTCCATGGGCAACCCAAAACCCTATCCCATCTACTGGGACCATCTGCTGCTGAACGCCAGCCAGGTGACGAATCCATCTATCGATCCTTTGCGCGAGCCTATGGAAACGCGCGTCTTTTTAGGTGCACGTCCCAACGTGTTGAAAGTAAACGAGCGTACGCACTCCGTTGAAACGAAGATGCCTCCGCAATTGAGGCTGGACGTGCCGGTGATGTTTGGCGCCATGAGCTTCGGCGCCATCAGCTTGAACGCGCAGAAATCGCTTGCGATGGCTGCGGTTGAGCTGGGAACCTTCTTCAACACGGGCGAAGGCGGTCTGCACAAGGACCTCGAGTGTTACGGCGAGCATACCATCGTGCAGGTGGCATCTGGCCGTTTCGGCGTCGACCCGCACTATCTGAACGCAGGCGCTGCCATCGAGATAAAGATAGGTCAGGGCGCGAAGCCCGGCATCGGTGGGCATCTGCCTGGTGAGAAGGTGAATGCCGAGGTCAGCCGCACGCGTATGATTCCCGAAGGAACCGACGCCATCAGCCCGGCACCACATCACGACATCTATTCCATCGAGGATTTGCGCCAGCTCATCTACAGTTTGAAAGAGGCGACACGCTATACCAAGCCAGTTGCTGTGAAAATCGCATCAGTGCATAACGTGGCGGCCATCGCCAGCGGTGTGGCGCGCGCCGGTGCCGACATCATCGTGGTCGATGGTTTTCGTGGCGGCACAGGCGCCGCGCCAGTGCGTATACGCGACAACGTGGGACTCCCTATCGAGCTTGCCTTGGCGGCTGTGGACCAACGCTTGCGCGACGAGGGCATCCGTTCAACCGTGTCTTTGGTCGCATCGGGTTCCATTCGCTCGTCGGCCGATATCGTGCGCGCCATCGCTTTGGGTGCTGACGCCGTCTACGTTGCAAGTGCTGCGCTTATCGCGCTGGGGTGTCATCAATGCCAAGATTGCGGCAGCGGTAAGTGTAATTGGGGCATTGCCACGCAGCGCGATGATCTTGCGCGCCGCTTGAACCCGGAAATCGGCGCCGAGCGCGTTGTGAACCTGATTCGCGCATGGAGCCACGAGATTCAGGAAATGATCGGCGGCATGGGCATAAACTCCATTGACTCGTTGCGCGGCAATCGCTTGATGCTGCGCGGGGTGAGCTTGAACGAAAAAGAACTGGAAATACTCGGCGTCAAGTACGCAGGGGAGTGATGCTGCAATGAAAAGAGTCTATGCGATAGAAGGTTGGTGTATCGACTGTAAGCGCTGCGAGGTTGCTTGCAAGACCTTCCATTCGAAAAGTCAAGATATCGTCAAGGCATACAAATGCGAGGATGCGCCCTCAGCGCGCATCCATGTGGAAGGTGACCTGCAGCTTTCGCTCGCCGTGAACTGTCGCCATTGCCCTGATCCGAAATGCGTGGATGCATGCATTTCGGGCGCGATGACAAAGGATCTTGAAACGGGTGTGGTCACCAGCGATCCTGAAAAATGCGTCGGGTGCCGCACGTGCGAGGCGGTCTGCCCCTTCGGCTGCGTGCAAATCGAGACCGTTGCGCTGAAATGCGATTTGTGCGGCGACGGTCAAGGGCAGCCGGGCGATCCCGCATGCGTTTCGGCTTGTCCGAACAGGGCGCTTATCTACGTTGAAAGCGAGGAGAGGCAATGATCGCGAACACTCACGACGACCTCACGACGCAGGGATGCGCAAAGAGCAAGGTTGACTACTTGATTGTTGGTAACTCGGCAGCTGCCATTGCTGCTGTCGAGAAGATTCGCGCGAGCGATAGACAGGGCAGCATCACCATGATCTCGCCCGAGCCCTATGCGGCCTACGGTCGGCCTCTTATCTCGTATTTGATAGAGGGGAAAACCGATGATGCCCATATGGCGTATCGGCCATCTGATTTCTATAAGTTGTCCCGCATTGAAACGCGCTTCGGTTCTGGTTGCGCTGCAGTTTCATTGGACGCCGCAAAGCATCAAGTACAGCTTGAAAACGGTGAGACTATCGAATACGGCAAAGTGCTGTTTTCGACGGGCAGCGTGCCGTTTGTGCCGCCTATTAAAGGCATCGAAGGACGCAACAACGTCTATGCGTTTTTGTCTTTAGACGATGCACGAGGTGTGCAAAACGAAGCGCTGGCTGCCACAGCGGCAGCTCACGTGAAAGGACGTTCTAGCCGTGCCATCGTCATAGGCGCCGGCCTTATCGGCTTGAAGGCCGCCGAGGCACTGCTCCCGCATATAGATGAGGTCCTCGTGCTTGAAATGGCACCGCGCATATTGCCGGCTGTTCTGGATGAAGAGGGCGCTAGTCTGCTTCGAGAGCAGCTTGCCGACAGAGGCATAACGTGCATGCCCGGCATCACTGCAGACGAGCTTTTGGGTGCAGGCGATCGCATAAGCGGCGCGCACCTGACCGATGGCACTGAGGTTGCATGCGATATGGTGGTTGCCGCCGTGGGCGTGCGTCCAAACAGCGCCATACTGGATACGGCCGGTGCTAAAAGCGAGCGGGGTATTGTGTGCGATAGCTCCATGCGCACATCTCTTGCAGACGTATACGCAGCTGGGGATGTTACGCAGACCACTGACGTGCTGGATGGTGCGAAGCGTCCGCTGGCCCTGTGGCCTAATGCGGTTGCGCAAGGCAAGGTGGCTGGTGCTTGCATGGCCGATGCGCCCGATGCGCCTGCTTTCGATGGTGCCTTTGCAGTGAATGCGGTCGATTTTTTCGATATTTCGCTTTTGACCAGCGGGGTCATCAACCCTGCTCCTGATGGCGGATACACGGTGAAAACATTCTGTGACAGCGTATCGTATACGAAACTTGTCATGCGAGATGATAAGCTGTTCGGCTATATTCTGCTGAATGGCCCCGACAATGCGGGTATATACACTGCGCTTATCAACGATGGCACTCCCTTGTCGTCGCTTGCCGATGATTTTTTCGCGCAAGATCCTAGCAATATCGGTTTTTCCCAGCAGGCTCGGTGGGACAGGTTGCACAGATTCTACCCCGCCGATTTGAACCGTCTGGGTGTAAAGGAGCGTGCATGATGACTGATTCTTTGCGGCAGAATACAAGTGCGGCGCAAGTTGGGGCAGCTGATGTGGCCACAACTGAGGCGGGGGCCGACACGGCTTGCCTGTCTTTGGGCACGCTTCATTTCAAAGAAGCCAACGAGCAGGTCCGCGAAGCGCTCGACAGCGCAGATACGGTGGAATTGCATGATGTGTACGCCCAGCGCTACTTGGGCTGCGCTATGCCTGCAGGCAAAAAACTCATCATCAATGGTACGCCGGGAAACGACATGGCAAGCTATATGGACGGCGGTTCCATCGAAGTGCTGGGCAATGCGCAAGATCAGGTGGGCAATACCATGAACGATGGTCGCATCGTCATCCACGGACGGTGTGGAGATGCGGCTGGATACGCCATGCGTGGTGGTCAGATATTCATCCGCGATGACTGCGGATGGCGCGTGGGCATTCATATGAAGCAGTACCAGGAGAAATGTCCCGTCGTCGTCATTGGCGGGGATGCCGGTAACTTTTTGGGTGAGTATTTGGCAGGTGGGATCATCGTTTTGCTCGGTCGTGCTGGTGAATACCTTGCGAGCGGCATGCATGGCGGTGTGATTTATCTGGCTCATAAACTCGATGACGATGATGTCCTTGGCGGTTTAGTGCAGGAAAAGGTCGACGATACCGATCGCAGAGTTCTGCAAAAGCTTCTCGGCGAATACAACGAGTGTTTTATGGCTGACTTGCCATCGCCAATCGATGCTACAGGTGAGGGGTTCTGGAAGCTGCGTCCTGAAAGCAGCCGTCCGTACGCGGCGATGTATGCCAGCTAATTGCTGACTGAAAACGGGCGGACATGCCAATCAGCATATCCGCCCGTTTCAATAAACCAATTCGAAGCTCATGAGGCAGTCTGGATCTCTCTTCATGAGATTCCGACTGTTTTCGTGCGTCTATTCTTCTGCGTCGGTTACTTCTATCAAGGTGATTTCGAAGTTCAGGTCTTTGCCGGCCATCTCATGATTCATATCGAACGTGGCCACGCCATCGGTGATTTCGGTGACGGTGCAGGCGATGGGCTGGCCCCCGGGTCCCTGCAGGTAGATCTGCTGGCCCACGGGTAGATTCTCGCCATTGGGGATGCTGTCGACGGCTACTTTCTGGATGAGTTCATCGTGGCGTTCGCCGTAGGCGTCGGCTGCAGGAATATGCACGTTGCGGGTTTCTTCAACGGCCATCTCGTCTACCGCTTTGTCGAATCCCGGAATCATCTGGCCTGCCATGCATACGAATTCGATTGGCTCGTCGCGTGCGACCGAAGAGTCGAACACGGTGCCGTCATCGAACGTGCCAACGTAGTGGACTTTCACCTTTTTACCGCTGTTGATGCCCATGTCGGGCTCCTTTCTTCTGCAGGCGTTGGGCCTGCTGTGAAATGACGTCGCACAGTGTATCGTACTTTCAGCGTGCTTTCTGCGTGTGGAAGAAGGTCAGCGCATGCTCTCCACTTTCGGCTGGAGAATGAAAGCATCGATTCACTGGGTGTTTGTCGTCGCTTGTCTCTTAGCGGATGTTCTCCACTTTCATCAATGTGATTTCGAAATTGAGCGCTTTGCATATGGCGCTATGGTTCATATCAAATGTGGCCTGCGTGTCGGTAAGCGCGGTGAGCTTTGCAGGATAGGTCTGTCCGTCAGGTGATTCTAAATTTACCATCTTGCCTACTTCGAGTTTAGTGCCCTCGGGAATCGTCTCGCGCTCCACCACAACCACACGCTCGTCGGTATCTTCCTCGTAGGCTTGGTCGGCATCAACGCGGGCACATCTGGTTTCCCCGACTCTCATAGTTCTTACGGTGTCGACGAAGGCTGGCGGCATCCAGCCAGTTGTGCAGGGGAAATGAATGGGCGCGCTTTCGGGGGCCTCTATGAAAACCGAACCATCGTCGAAGTAGCCTCGGTAGGATATCGTCACCATTTTGTCGCTATTGTCACAGCTTGTGTTTGCATTCGGCATAGTTTTCTCAGCTTTCAGTCTATAACGGTCAAGTCAGCCGGGGTGGTGCGGTTCATCACCAGCATCATGAGCGGTTCCAAAAGCTCGCGTTCCGATTTCGGCAACCCCAGCTTCGCTATCATGCAGAGGCGCTCGGCCAGTTTCCAGGCAGGCGCTCCGTAGGCCTCACCTGAGTATCCGTTGCGCATCAGCGATTCTTTTGCCTCTAGGATCTGGTCGTCTCCGGCATCGCCGAACAACGATTCCATCTGCGACATGCGCTCATCGTCTGCAAACAGGCCCTTTACCAGTGCAGCGTAGGCTATCACGTATTCGATGGGAAGGGCATCGGCCGGACGAATCTCAACGTAGGTTTTCAGTCTCACATCGTGAAACGTCATGGAAACGGCATGGATTGCATCGGCTTGCGTCATGGGATGCTCGGCATATATCTCACCGAACGTGCGCGTGTCGTATGCCCATTCGTTATTTCCATCGGGTATCACGATAGCCGGAGTGTCCAGCACACGTGCAGCGCAGTCTTCCAGCGTAAAACCGGGGTCAGCGGCTCCCGGTATGACGCCGCATCGATCGGGGTCGCATCCCAGCCACACCTCAGTGCGCATCATTTGATGTGGGCGCGGCTTGCCTTCGAATACGGGAGAGTTGTCGCACATCAGCGAGAACAGGGGAGTGCACAAACTGGCCAAACGCAGCTTGCGCAAGCCATCCTGCTCGCTGTCGTAGTCGATGGATATCTGCGTGGAAGCGGTCCCGCGCATCATTCGCGGTCCCCACGGCCCGATAGCGCTCAGATAACGGTCCATATAACGGTAACGGCGCTTCGGGATCAACTCGGTGTCGAGAGCTTTGGCGTAGGGCTGGTAGCCCACAAGTACGATTCTCTGTCCCCAAGGCTCGATGAGCTTGGTGATACGCTCGTCGAAATCGGTATAGCACTCAAGGGCATTTTCCAATGATTCGAACGGTCCAGCCGAAAGCTCAAGCTGGGCGGCCGGTTCCAGCGTCACATTCTCCCGCACGCCTTTATGATTGCGCCCCACTCCGATCAGATCGTTTTCGACGTCGAAGGTGGTGTCGGGGTAATCGTGTGAGAGCTGATGTAAAAGCCAATGGATTCCGTGTTCTTCCGAATAGGAAACGGGAGTCCCATCGTCTACGTGTACGATGAAATGCTCCAGCTCGATGCCGGTTTTGTCGCACTGCTGAGAGATTGTGCTGCGATAATAGCCGGTTAGAACCTCTATATTCTTTTGCCGACAAGGCTGGTCCGCGTGCGTATCGATTGATGCTGCCACGTCGTTGCCCGCTGTTTTATTCATGTAAGCCTCTCTTGAAAAGATGAAAGAACCCGTCCATGTTAGCCTATTTGTGTAAAATGGTGTGCCGATAAATGCTCTTGTCAGCAAAATGACACTTGCAAGGTGTGCTTTTCCGTGGCGCAACGCACCGCTTTTGCTTTGCTAACTTGTCGATAGGTCGTATAACAGTGCATATAACGAAACGAACCGCTCTGCTCCTTGCGTGGGATATCTTCGCAACATATTTCGCGTATCTTTTTGCATCTCTGCTTACCGATTTATACGGCGAGGTCTTTGCCACACACGAGATTTATTTCATGTTGGGCGTACTGGCCATTATCAACATCGCTGTGCTGGCCTTGTTCCATCTTTACAACAACCTTTGGGAATATGCCTCAGTCGATGAGGCACTGCAGATAGTCATTGCGGTGGGTCTTTCCACTATCGCCGGCGCGGTCTTTCTCTGGGTGCTCGATGTTTGGTTGCCCATCAGGGTCTACTTCGTTGCATGGTTCCTCCTGATATTCTTCTGCGGTGGCATACGCGGAATGTTTCGCTTCACAAGGCGAAAGCATCGCAAAATCACCGCCAGCGAACGCCCTCGCACGCTGGTTGTAGGTGCGGGTGAGACGGGTTCTCTGGTCATCGACCGTATGGCCACCAAAGACCCCCTTATGCCCGGTGAGCCCATCGTGGCCACCGATGACAACCCGGCCAAGCGCAAGCAGCGCATCCATGGCGTAAAGGTGGAGGGCGGAAGCGACGACATACTCGATTTGGTGGAAGAATATGGCATCCAACAGATTGTTGTGGCCATACCATCGGCCACGCTTGATGAGCGTCGACGCATTTATGAGATATGCACAAAGTCGAACTGCCGTCTGCGCACATTGCCCAACGTGCGCGAGCTGCGCATCGATGAGCTGGGGGACGTCGCTTTGCGCGACGTTGACGTAGCTGACCTTTTGGGTCGCGACGAAGTGGTGTTGAATACGCGTTCGGTATCGGGCTATATTTCCGGCGAGACCGTTTTGGTAACCGGCGGCGGAGGCACCATTGGCTCGGAGCTGTGCCGCCAGATATGTGCTGTGGCACCGGCGCGCATCGTTATATTCGATATGTACGAAAACGAAGCATACATGTTGCGCAACGACCTTTTGCGCAATTACGACGACATCGACATCGTCGTCGAGATAGGCAGCATCACCGACAGGGAGCGCCTCGAGGAACTATTCGATAAATACAATCCCAACGTCGTGTTCCATGCGGCGGCCCACAAGCATGTGCCGTTGATGGAGATATGCCCGCGCGAGGCTTTGCGCAACAACGTGTTCGGCACATTGAATACGGTGCGCGTGGCAGATGGACATGGGGTCAAGCGCTTCATATTCATTTCCACCGACAAAGCGGTCAACCCGACATCTGTGATGGGTGCCACCAAGCGCATGGGTGAGATGATCATGCAATACTATGCCAAAACCAGCAAGACTATATTTACGGCTGTGCGTTTCGGCAATGTGCTCGGCTCAAGCGGCAGCGTTATCCCCCTGTTCAAGCGACAGATTGCCGAAGGTGGTCCCGTTACTGTCACCGATCCGAACATAGAGCGTTTCTTCATGACCATACCAGAAGCATCTCGGCTCGTCATCCAAGCGGGCGGCATGGCGACGGGTGGAGAGATTTTTATTCTGGATATGGGCCAGCCGGTGAAAATAGTCGACTTGGCGAAAAGCCTTATCCAGCTTTCCGGTCTGAAACCTGATTCCGACATCAAAATCGTGTTCACCGGGCTGCGACCGGGTGAGAAAATGTATGAGGAATTGTTGATGGACGAGGAGAGCACCGTGCCCACTGCGAACAAGTCCATCATGATATCGAAGGGTCAAGGCATCAGTTACGAGCAGGTGGCTGCGAAACTTGACGAGCTCGATGATGCCATAGGGGGCACTGACGAGCGGGCGATACGCATTTTAGAAGAGGCAGTGCCCACATACACCTACACTCCCAACGCTGACAACTAGCAGCGTCATCGGCGAATACTGAAGAGTTCGGAGCGCATCTAAAATACGTCTAGGATGCATAATATTTGAGAAAATGATAAAAATTGTGCAAGTGCACAAAATTATTGCTGACGGATGCTCCACAAGGGTTTATCATGTCGGCATGCGGGTTATTGCGCCTTGGGCCGTTGTTTTCCTACGTTAATACAGCGCGCAACCCATAATGCATCGAAAAACAAGCGTATGCTGTCATGAGGATACTTTGGAAGAAGTATCCTGTTTAGATATATCAGTGAAGTTGTATAACGTGATGAAGGAGACAGAGTCATGGCTATCAAAGCTGGCATAGTCGGGGCTGCGGGTTATGCGGGTATCGAGCTCGTGCGCCGCCTGATTGAGCATCCTGCGTTTGATTTGCGTGTCATAACCAGCGATGCCGATGCGGGTCAAGCGCTTGCTGAGGCTTATCCGGCGTTTTTGGGTATGTCCAATCTTGTCTTCTCTCCGCACGACACACCCGCACTTGACGAATGCGAAGCGGTGTTTCTGGCCGTGCCGCATACCGCTGCCTTGACGCAGGTGCCCGGACTGCTTGAGCGTGGCATAAATGTATTCGATCTTTCTGCTGACTACCGACTGAAAGACCCGGCCATCTACGAGCAGTGGTATCAGACGAAGCACACCTCACCCGAGCTTTTGAAGAAAACAGCTTTCGGGCTGCCCGAACTCGCGCGTGACGAGATTGAGCAGGCTGCAGCAGATCATGTGGCGGGCAAGCCGGTGCTTGTCGCATGTGCGGGATGTTATCCCACTGCCACATCCCTCGCGGCCTATCCCGCTGTGCATGCGGGCATAACGCAAGGTGTCGTGAATGTACAGGCTATATCAGGTGTGACCGGTGCGGGCAAAAAGCCTACCGAGCGCACCCATTTCTGCCACGCGAACGAGAGCGTGGAAGCCTACGGCGTGGGGAAACATCGCCATACACCGGAAATCGAGCAGATACTGGGCTTGCCGGGCCAAGTGTTGTTCGTGCCGCATCTGGCGCCTTTGAATCGCGGTCTGCTTTCCACGGTCACCATGACGATCAATCGCTCTGCAGTGCAGGATTTTTCAGTCGCCCGTGCGCAGGCTCTCTACGAGGATTTTTATCGTGGCAGCTTGTTCGTATCGGTGCTGCCGGAAGGCCAGATGCCGAAAACGTCAAGCGTGGTCGGCACGAATCGTGCGCATATAGGGCTTGCTTACCATGAGACCACGGCCAGCCTGATTGCAGTATGCGCCATCGACAATCTGTGCAAAGGGGCGGCCAGCCAAGCTGTGCAGTGTGCCAACATCGTCTTCGGCCTTGCAGAAGATGCTGGGCTGCAGTCGATGTCGCTGCCGGTCTAGACGCGAGGGATAAGGGAAGGATCTCTGCATGAAACAAGAAGTTTTATGGGAAAAGCTTGAAAACGGATGCGTGACCAGCGCTCTGGGCTTCAAAGCCGGTGGCATACACGCCGGATTCAGGCGGAATCCCGAACGTTTGGATATGGCGCTCATAGAGGCTGATGAGTTGTGCTGTGCTGCGGGCGTTTTCACACAAAACGTGTTCTGCGCGGCTCCGGTTATTATCAGCCGGGAGAACTTGGGCGGCACTGGTTCTGGTCTTGCGCGTGCCATCGTCGTGAATTCCGGCAACGCGAATGCGGCAACCGGCTCCATAGGTTTGGAAAACGCGCGCAAGTCCGCACGTATAGTGGCGCAGTCTGTGGGGTGCGCTGCCGAAGATGTGCTGGTAGCCTCTACCGGTGTTATCGGCGTGCATCTGGATATGAGGCCCTTTGAAGATGCGTCGCCGAAGCTGCATGCGAAAATCGGCTCAGATGCCCAAAGTGGCCACGATGCCGCGCATGCTATCATGACCACCGATACGGTGCCCAAAGAATGCGCTGTCACCTATACCCAACAGGGAAATGATGGGGAAAGTGCTCATATCACCGTGGGGGGCATGGTGAAGGGCTCGGGTATGATTATGCCAAACATGGCCACGATGATAGCCGTCATCACCACCGATGCAGCTCTGACGCCTCAAGCGGCACATGCCGCACTGCAAACCGCAGTAGCTCAGAGCTTCAACAAAGTGACGGTTGATTCCGATACGTCCACCAATGACACATGCCTGCTGCTGGCGAGCGGCAAGGCCTT
The DNA here is from genome assembly GCA_023394615.1 of Actinomycetes bacterium. GTDB lineage: Bacteria > Actinomycetota > Coriobacteriia > Coriobacteriales > Eggerthellaceae > JAEXAI01. The sequence continues at coordinate 57,191 of JAEXAI010000008.1, forward strand.
GCCCGCCCAGTCGGCGCCCATGCAGCTGGATGACCCGGGATACGATATGTTCTGCCAAGCGCTTTGCGCGGTATGCAGCGACTTGGCCCGAATGATAGCGGCAGACGGCGAAGGCGCAACGCGCCTGATTACGGTAAATGTGACGGGTGCGGCATCCGATGAAGACGCGGATGCGGCGGCGCGCTCCATCGCGAACTCCCCCTTGGTGAAAACTGCCATATTTGGACACGACGCCAATTGGGGCAGAATCGCCATGGCACTTGGCAAAAGCGGTGCGGCATTCGCTCAGGAAAACGTCTCTATCGCCATCATGGGTATGCCTGTGTGTGAAGGCGGCCTGACTGTTGCCTTCAGCGAAGACGAAGCGCTTGCGCGCTTCGAGCAACCCGAAATCGTCATCGATGCCGATTTGGGCGCGGGCGATGCTTCGACTACTATATGGACGTGCGATTTCTCGCACGAGTACGTTTCGATCAATGGAGATTACCGCTCATGAAATACGCAAAGGACACGCGTTCCGAAACCGATTCCTTCCAGAAGGCCGGCGTTCTAGCTGAGGCTCTGCCATGGATTAAGGCAGTGACCGGTAAAACGGTCGTCATCAAATACGGCGGGTCGGCTATGGTCGACGAACAGCTGCGAAGCGCCGTTATGAGCGACATCGTTTTGCTGAAGATTATCGGGCTCAATCCCATTATCGTACATGGCGGCGGCGCTGCTATTTCCCGCGCTATGAAGCAATTCGAGGTACCGGTAGAATTCAAAGACGGTTTGCGCGTGACCACCGATGAGGCTATGAACATCGTGAAGATGGTGCTCGTGGGAGAGGTAAACCAAGACCTGGTGCGTGACATCAACGTGCACGGAAACTTGGCCGTAGGTGTATCGGGAAGCGACGCGGGCACCGTCATGGCCGAGCAGATTGACCCTGATCTGGGTCGAGTTGGGCGCGTGACGGCTGTAAATACAGCTTATCTAGAAGACATCATCAACGATGCTTATATTCCTGTTGTGGCTAGTGTGGGCATGGGTGAAGATGGAGGGTACTTCAACATAAACGCTGACACGGTAGCGGGAGAGATAGCCGCAGCTGTGGGCGCACACAAAGTGATTTTCTTGACGGACGTGGACGGCCTGTACGAGGACTTCGAGGACAAAGACACGCTCATATCGAATATGACGTGCGATGAAGTGAAGTTCATGATTGATAATGCTCGTGTATCCACAGGCATGATTCCGAAGCTGAAAAGCTGCGCATCGGCGTTGGACGCGGGCGTGTTTCGCGCTCATATTATCAACGGCACAACGCCCCACGCGCTTTTGCTGGAACTGTTGACCGACACCGGCGTCGGCACGACCATCCATCGCACCGAAGAGGGATATCGAAATGATTCGCATCCTTTAGGCAAATTTGCTAGTAAATTGGTCGAAAACAGGGAAACGCGCAAGCAGCAGATTCAAAAGGCGAAAGAGAAAAAGCAGGCAGAAGCCCAAAAGCAACCGGACGAATATCAGCCCACGAACGCATATTAATACACGGAACGGAAGAGAATATGTCACTGGAAAAAGAAGAAGAGCTCGAAAACGAATACATCATGCCCACTTTCGGTCGCAAGCCTGTGTGTTTGGTTGAAGGTTCGGGCATGCATGTGACCGACGATAAGGGCGAAGATTACCTTGACTTTATTGCGGGTATCGGTGTCTGTAGTTTGGGCCATTGCCATCCAGCTGTGGTGTCGGCTATCACCGAGCAGGCTAAACAGCTGATTCATGTGAGCAACTATTACTACATCGAGCATCGCGGCGAAGTCGCTCGTCAAGTGTCTACTCTATTGAATAGCGAAGTCGAAGCAGAGCACCCGGAAGCATGGAAGAGCTTCTTTGCCAATTCAGGTGCCGAGGCCAATGAGTGCGCTATGAAGCTTGCGCGACTGTACAGCCGCAAACAGGGAAGCACTGCCAACATCATCCTCACTTTGGACGGTAGTTTTCACGGGCGCACCATGGAAACTTTGGCCGCTACGGCCCAACCGGCCAAGCAAGAGGCGTTCCAGCCGCTACCGCAGGGTTTTTTGCATATCCCACGCAATGACAGCGAGGCACTGAAGCAGGTATTCTCACAGAACAAAGGCGGCATTTGCGCCGTCATGGTGGAATGCGTGCAAGGTGAGAGCGGGGTGCATCCTTGCACGTCTGAGTTCTTGCAAGATGTCGTTGCCGTCGCGCATGAAAACGGCGCGTTGGTCATCTGCGACGAGGTTCAGTCGGGCATCTATCGTACCGGTAAGCCGTTCGGTTTCCAAAATTTCGGAATCACCCCCGATATCGTATCCATCGCAAAGGGAATCGCTTCGGGTTTCCCTATGGGCATGTGCGCCGCACCCGCCCATGTTGCCAATGCGTTTGAACCGGGCGATCACGGAACCACGTTCGGCGGCAGCAATCTGGCCGTCGCTGCGGCGCTGGCTACGCTTCAGACGCTTGAAGCTCAAAACATCCAGGAAAACGTTCAGGCTTCAGGTGCATATCTGCGTGAGAAGCTTGCGCAACTCGACGAGGTTTGCGACGTGCGTGGTTTCGGTTTGATGGTTGCATGCGACCTGCGCTCGGGAATCGACGCGCCTGGCGTGGTACTGCAGGGTTTGAAATGTGGCCTGTTGTTGAATGCGACCGGTCCTCATACCTTGCGTTTCCTGCCGCCGCTTATCTGCTCAATAGCCGATATTGATGCGCTTATGGAAAAACTCGTCACCATTTTGTAGTTTTCTCGCAATTCTGCTCATATTCCGCTAGAATACATGCATGTTGGATAATAAAGCACGCATATTTATGCATTCATATGTATAAATATGCGGTTGCTATCAGAAAAAACGCGAGAAAGTATATTTAGCCAGTTATGAAGAAGCGCACTCAAAGGCATGACGTCATACGCGATATCGTTCGCCAGTATGATATCCGCACGCAGCGCGACTTAGCTGACAGGCTTCAGGCTGAAGGGCACGAATGCACCCAGGCCACTATCTCGCGGGACATCACCGATATGGGTCTTCTGAAATCCAAAGAAGGTTTTTACGTTCTTCCCGAAGACATGCGCTTGCAGCGCATGGTCAGCGAACTCGTGGAGGAAGTCTATGTTGCCGGGAACATGGTCATCGTAAAGACATTTCCCGGTGGAGCTGCCGGCGTTGCCGGAGCAATCGACAAGGCAGGATTAGTTGGATCGCTGGGCACGGTTGCTGGCGATAACACCATCATGATTGCTGCCAAGACCCCAGAGGACGCAGGCTCTATCGAAGTCTCCCTCAACGGTCTGCGACGACGTTAGTCGTCTTATAGCAACGGGCTGAAAGATGCCCAACCCTCATCCTGTATAGTCTTGTCTTGTGCTGAAATAGGCATACGTGGCGCGACTGTACCTATAAGAGCCCCATGTCGGCTCGATCCCTTCAAAACAAGAATCTAGGCAGGTCGCACCTGCAGGAAAGGCACTGATTATCATGGCCCAAAAAGAAAAAGTCGTACTGGCATACTCCGGCGGTTTGGACACTTCGTGCTGCATCAAATGGCTGCAATTGGAAAAGGATCTCGACGTCATTGCGGTTATCGGCGAAGTGGGGCAGGAGCATGACGGACTTGAGAAAGTGAAGCAGAAGGCCCTGAACATGGGCGCGCTTGACTGCATCATCGTGGATATGCGGGAAGACTACGCCAACAACTATCTGACGCATGCAATTGCCGCAAACGCAATGTATGAGAACAAATACCCCCTGATGAGCGCATTATCACGGCCGGCGATTTCGAAGTATCTGGTAGATGCAGCGCACAAGTACGGTGCGAAATACATTGCTCACGGCTGTACTGGCAAGGGCAACGACCAGGTGAGATTTGAAACCAGCATAAAGATGCTTGATCCTGAACTCACCATATTGGCACCGGTGAGGGACTGGAAATTCAACACGAGGCCCCAGGAAATGGAGTGGGCTGCCGCGCACGACGTGCCTGTGCCCGCTACGAAGGCATCCCCGTACTCCATCGATGACAACCTTTTCGGTCGTGCCATTGAGTGCGGCGTGTTGGAAGATCCTTGGAATGAGCCGCCCGCCGAGATCTGGAAGATAACGGTCGATCCTGAAAAGGCTCCTGATACACCCGAATACACCGAAATCGAGTTCGATCGTGGTATTCCGGTTGCTATAAACGGCAAAAAGATGGGCTTGGTCGATGTCGTTACTACCATGAACGAGATTGCCGGCGCGAATGGCTACGGGCGTATCGACATGGTTGAAAACAGGCTTGTGGGCGTGAAGAGCAGGGAATGCTATGAGACCCCCGCCGCGCTTTCCATCATCGTAGCCCATAAAGCGCTTGAGGATCTGTGTCTCGAGCGTGAAGTCCTGCACTACAAGCTTGCGCTTGAGCAGAAATGGGCGGAGGCCGTTTACTATGGCCAGTGGTTCGGTCCTTTGAAAGAGGCTCTCGATGCCTTCATGGACTCCACGCAGAAGTGCCTTATGGGCACGGTCAGGCTGAAATTCTACAAGGGCACATGCACGGTCGTCGGTTCCAAGAGTCCATTCTCGCTCTACGACTATGGTCTGGCAACTTACGACACGGGGGATGACTTCAACCACAAAGCGGCTGCAGGTTTCATCGAGCTCTATGGGCTCTCCGCGAAAACATGGGCCGCGAACCGGGCGAAGTATGGCGAGAAGACGAACCTTTCCGACGCCTTCCATGCCGCAAGCCCATTCAAGGAAGACTCGCCCCTCTCTGGTGCGGGCTCCAAGGTTGAATAACTCGTATTATCAAAGATGAGCACGCGCACGGGTTCATTCCATGCGCGTGCGTTGCGTTCACGCATCGTCACGAAGGAGAACACATGGCACTGTGGTCAGGCAGATTCGAAGAGGGCGTCAGCGATTTCACCCAGCGATTCGGTGCGTCGCTGCCCGTCGATAAGCAAATGTATGCACAAGATATCGCCGGGTCGCGCGCTCACGCGAAGATGTTAGCGGCTCAAGGAGTCATAAGCGAGGCGGATGCGCAAGCGATTGATGAAGGCCTTGCGCAGATAAAAAGCCAAATAGACTCGGGCGATTTCGTCTTCGACATCAACGACGAGGACATCCATATGGCTATCGAGCGCGAGTTGACTGAGCGCATCGGTGATGCGGGGGCACGCCTGCATACGGGTCGCAGCCGCAACGACCAGTCGATTACTGATTCGCGTCTGTATGCCAAGCACCTGTGCGCGTCTCTTATGTCGGCGAACGTGGATTTGCGTAGCGCTTTGGTGCAGGCCGCTGAAGAAAACCCGGATGTCATCATGCCCGGATACACGCATATGCAGCATGCCCAACCCGTTTTATACTCACATCATATGCTCGCTTACTTCTGGATGTTCACACGCGATTTCGCACGCTTGTGCCATGCTTTCGATGCGGCTGACTCCAATCCGCTCGGATCGGCAGCTCTTGCGGGAACCACCTACCCGCTCGATAGGCAAATGACCGCTGCTGAACTGGGATTTTCAGATGTATGCCCCAATTCTTTGGATGCGGTATCCGACCATGATTTCCAATTGGACTTGGATTATGCCTGCAGTGTTTCGATGATGCATCTGTCCCGTCTGTGCGAAGAAATAATACTGTGGTCCACTTCTGAATTCGGCTTCATCACCCTCTCCGATGCCTATTCCACCGGTTCTTCAATCATGCCGCAGAAAAAGAACCCTGATTTCGCCGAGCTCATCCGCGGGAAAACAGGTCGCGTCGTAGGGGATTTGGTTGCGCTGCTAGTGACCATGAAAGGCCTTCCTTTGGCCTACGACAAAGATATGCAAGAAGACAAGGAAGGCTGCATCGACGCCGCCTGTACGCTGCATGATTGCATGGTATGCGCAACGGGCATGGTCTCGACAGCCACCATTCATCCCGATGCCATGGCTGCCTGTGCGAAGAAGGGCTATATGGCCGCGACCGACGTGGCTGACTACTTGGCGAAAAAGGGAATGCCATTTCGCCAGGCGCATGAGGTAGTAGGACATCTCGTGTTGGAATGCGAGAAGCGCGGATGTGATTTGGAAGATTTGACGCTGCAGGACTTTAAAGCTGAAAGTCCCTTGTTCGAAGCGGACATTACCGGTGCGCTTGATTTACCGACTATTGTGGCAGCGCGCACTACGCAGGGGGGCACGGGAAATGCCGCTGTGGCAGAGCAGCTCAAAGCGGTGCACGCCGCACTTCAAGCAGATCAGGCGAAATTGGCCTAAAATCGCTCTTGTTGAACGGACGGGGCGAGGCGGTTCCAGGGCTGTATTTTCCCGCATGGATAATGCGGCACCTCTTAAGGGCTGCCGCATTTCCAGGATGCGCTTTTTCAACAAACTTGTGGACTTTCCCCTGCTTGCCTAGCAAGATGATAGAATAAGCCGAAATTTGCCAGGAGGTTATATGGGTTCACGTGCCATGAAAAAGCGCCCGGGAACGAGGAACAAGCGACGGTATCTGCCTGTTCTCTATGTTCTCGTTATACTGGCCGCCTTGGCGGTGGCTGCATATTGCTCACTTTATTCTTTGGGCCAGTCATGGTTGGAAGACCTTCCTGATTACAAGGATGCTTCAGCATACAATCTGGCTCAGAAGACGAAAGTCTACGCATCTGATAACACCACGTTGCTCGCCGAGTTTTATCTTGAGGACCGCGAGCCGGTCAGCGGTCTGAGCGATATCAGCCAGTACGTCACGCAGGGCACTGTCGCCACTGAGGACGTGCGTTTCTATGAGCACAACGGTGTCGACTTGCTCGGTATCGCACGTGCTCTCGTCGTGAACCTAGTCGGCGGCGAAACCGAGGGCGCATCCACAATCACTCAGCAGTTTGTCAGGAACACGGTGCTTTCGGGCGAGATGTCCGAGCAGACCATCAAACGAAAAGTACGTGAGGCCTATATCTCCATCAAATTGGAAGAGGTCTATTCCAAAGACGATATTCTGCTGATGTACCTGAACACAATCAACTACGGTTCGGGCACGTACGGCATACAGGCTGCATCGCAGAAGTATTTCTCGAAAGATTGCAAGAACCTCACTTTGGCAGAAGCAGCAACGCTCGTGGGTATTCCCCAATCGCCGACAAACAACAACCCAATCGACAATCCTGAGAATTGTCTTGAGAGGCGCAACTTGGTTCTGAGTCGCATGCTCTCGAACGGCTATATCTCGCAAACCGACTATGATAGCGCCGTGGCGCAACCGCTTGGTCTAAACGTCGCGGCTGAAACCACCAACGACGGCATCTTGGCCTACCCGTATTTCACCAGCTACGTCCGCGATCAGTTGCTGAACAGCTACAGCGAATCCGAAGTCTTCAAAGGCGGTCTTACCGTCACGACCACGTTGGATGTGAACGCCCAAAACGCAGCCGAAGCGGCTGCTCGCGAAAAGGAGGCCTCGGTCGACGACGACTTGGAAGTGGCCTTGGTGGCGGTCGATCCGTCGACGGGTTTCATCCGAGCGCTTGTAGGCGGCAAGGATTACTATACCGACCAATACAACTTGGCTACGCAGGCCGTCAGGTCGCCGGGCTCATCGTTTAAGACATACACGTTGCTGACCGCCATCGAAAATGGCATCAATCCCAATAGCACGTATTTGAACTGTTCATCGACGGTGAAGATTGACAATTGGGAAGTTGAGAACTACGACAAAGCGAACTACGGCACCAGAACCATTGCAAGTGCGTTCGCCGTATCGTCTAATACCGGTTTCGCGCGTTTAGTCACGTTGCTCGGTCCCGATAAAGTGGCTGCTATGGCCACGAAATGCGGCATCCAAACCGAACTCGACGAAGTGCCGGCAATCACGTTGGGCGGCGACAACGTCACCGTGCGCGATATGGCGGCTGGTTATTCCACCATCGCTTCAGGAGGTATTCAGCGCAATACCCAGGTTATTCAGAAGATTGTCGATGCTAACGGCAATGTGATTTTCCAACCTGACACAACCGGCAAGCGCGTCATAAGCGAAGAAGTGGCACATGCGGCTGAAACGGTGATGGAAGGCGTTATCAACAACGGCACGGGCACGGCGGCGAAACTTTCTTCCGGTCAGGTTGCTGCTGGCAAAACCGGAACTTCCGAGAATTTCTACGATAGCTACTTCACCGGCATAACCCCGCAGTATTCAGTGGCTATCTGGCTTGGCTGCAGGAATCAACGCACCATGAGCTCGTATTATACGGCAACAAGCGTGTTCAGCTCGTTCTTGAATACGCTGCTTGCGGGTGAACCGCTCGTTGATTTCCCCATGGCAAATGCTGCAGCACCTACGTATCGCACGCTTACTTCGGCCGAGCAGGTTATTTTGGGCGCATCGGGATCGTCTTCGTCTTCGTCGTCTTCATCGTCTTCGAGCTCGTCATCTTCAGGATCGACAACGTATAACAATTCGTCGACATATACTGGTACGACTGATACAGGCACTACCGATACCGGAAGCACTGGCACCGGAGGCACGACTGACAGCGGCAGCACTACCGGAGGCGGCACGACCGGGGGAGGTAGCACCGGCGGCAGCACCACCGGAGGCGGCACGACCGGGGGCGGTACTACCGGAGGCGGCACGACCGGTGGCAGTACCACTGGAGGCGCAACTACGGGCTAACAGCTCATGAAGATTTAAGGTAACGGGCAAAAGCTATAATGCCCTTGCATCTGAAAGGTGATTATGAATTTGAAGAAGACAGTACGTTTCATCGTTGTAGGCGCGTGTGCGGCAATGCTCGCTTTCGTGCTTTCGGGGTGCGCAAGCACGCAAACGACCAGCACCGATGATGAGGCAAGCCAGAACAGGCAGTACATGGCTCTGTTGAATCAGCAGATGGATGATTTGCAGACGACACTTGACAGCTTTCAGAAAGCCGTTGCCCAAAAAGACACCGTGAGCATGAAAGCCCAAGTGGCGAATATTTCAAAAACGCTTGACGATGTGAAGAACACCGATTGCACCGAAAGGTTGCAAACCGTGAAAGACGGCTACGTCGACGGGCTATGCACCCTGCAGGATTCCCTGAATGCCTATGTGACGCTTTATACTGACGTCAGCAACGGTGCAGTTGATGATGCGACGTACCAGCAACGACTGACGCAGGTGCAAACATCTTATGACAATGGTATCGCCAAGTTGAAATCCGCAGATGAAGCGGTTCGGAAAATCGCTGAAGAATAGTTACAAGAGATTTTGCTACATGATGCGAGGCGGCCAGCACTACGGTGCCAAGCCGCCTCTTTTATTCACGGCCGCTTGTCGGCTTGAAAGGAACTGAAAAGATGACCACCAACGGAATCGAACTGCTCGCCCCGGCGGGAAACCCCACCTGTCTGCATGCGGCTGTGCGTGCAGGTGCCGATGCGGTGTATTTGGGCACGGAAGACTTCAACGCGAGACGTGGAGCTGACAATTTCACGCTCGATACGTTGGCGCAGGCTTGCGACTACGCTCATCTAAGGGGCGTATCCGTGTATCTTACCGTGAACATTGCTGTGCTTCCCGAAGAGGAAAAGCGCGCGATGGAGCTTATCCGCCAAGCCTATCGCCGGGGCGTCGATGCATTCATCGTGCAGGATATCGGTATTGCCTCTGAAATGAAGCGGACGTTGCCCGAGGCCCGGTTGCATATATCCACGCAGATGAACGTGCATAATGCTGCTGGTATCGAGGCGGCAGCGCTTTTAGGTGCCAAACGAATTACCTTCGCTCGCGAACTCGACTTAGAAGAAGTGACCCGGCTCAGCCAGATTGCAGCGGATATGGGTATCCAAACAGAGGTGTTCGCACACGGTGCTCTATGCGTATGCTATTCGGGGCAATGCCTGATGTCATCTTTGATTGGCGGTAGGTCGGCAAACAGGGGCATGTGCGCACAAGCGTGCAGGCTGCCCTATTCGCTGCACAACAAAGCTCTGCATAAAGATCTCCCTTCACCAGGTGAGCATCTTTTGTCGCCGAAGGATCTCTGCACGATAGATATTCTGCCTCAATTGGCCGAAACGGGCGTGTCCTCTTTGAAAATCGAGGGTCGTATGAAGTCTCCTGAATACGTTTCATCGGTTGTGGGAGTTTATCGGGATGTACTCGATCGCATGAGCGCTCCTACCGAAAAACAGAAGCAGGTGCTTGCCGAGGCTTTTAGCAGAGGTTTTACCACCGCATACCTGACTGGTGATGACGGCTTTGACATGATGAGCTACGCCAGACCGAACAATCGCGGAGTGTTCGTTGGTCGTGTCGCCGATGTGTCGAGAGGATTCGTTACCATTGACTGCGAGCAGAAGCTCGAAGAAGGCGATGTCATCGAGTTTTGGACGGGTCGAGGACATTTTGCGGTACCCGTGAAGGACATAAAAGCGGCGCGTGACGGCATCCGCTTGGCTGTGACGAAAAAAGTCGGGAAAGGCGATCGCGTATTCCGCGTGCGCAGTGCGGCCGCGGCGTACACGGATATAGAAAACGAGCCGAAAGTGCCTGTGGCAGCTGAACTTGAGATTATTAAGGGTCAGCCATTGCGTCTGACGCTGCGTACTTCAAGTGGAATCGATGCGACAGTGGAAGGACCGGTTGTCGAAGCGGCGCGTACGAAGGCGGTCACCGTTGAAGAGGCGCGTGAGCACGTTGACCGTTTTGGTTCGACCCCGTTTTGCCTAGGCGATTTCAAAGCCACCATCGATAAAGATGCGGGCATCGGTTTTTCCCAGCTGCACAAGATTCGCTCTCAGGCTGCAGAACAATTGCAGGAGCATATGCTCGCGCCATATCACGCTCGTGTTCTTCAAAGAACCGAACGTGCAACGTCTTTACCGGCGGCGCACCGCGGTGCCAGCATCGTTGCGGCATGGGCGTCGAACGCTGCATGTGCGCGTGCGGCGAAACGAGCCGGTGCAGACGTCATCTATGTGCCTGCTATAAATTACGGTCGCGGCATGGCTACTGTGGCGGGTCAGCTCTCCGACACGGTGGAACAGACGGGATACCCTAAGCAAGCGCGCATCGTATTGCCGGTAATAGACCATGATCCCTGCTGCGCATCGCGAGAGCAAAAATATGATTTCGATGCATGGAAATACGCCAAAAGCGGTAAGGTCGTGATGGCGGAAAACACCGGAGAGCTCATTCGTGGCGCGAATATGGGCTGCGAAATGGAAGTCGGCTCGCATATTCCCGTGTTGAACCGCCTGTCGCTTGATGCTATGGCGCAAGCAGGGGCATCTCGCGTGTGGCTTTCACCGGAGCTGTCGCTGACCCAGATAGAAGAACTCGGCCAAGCATCTCCGGTGTCTTTGGGCCTTACCATCATCGGGCATGAGGAGCTGATGGTCACCGAGCATTGCCTGCTTATGAGCCAAGGCCCTTGCAAGAGGGATTGCTCCACATGCGCGCGTAGGAAAAGCCCGCATTATCTGCTCGATCGCAAAGATTATGAGATGCCGGTCATAACCGATTGCTGCGGTCGTAGTCATATCTACAACGCTGTTTTGCTGGATATAGCACATCTTGTTCCGCAGCTGCTAGAAGCTGGCGTTGATGCTTTCATGGTGAACACGACACTTATGAACGTTGGGGAAACCACGGAAGCTGTTTCAAGAGCCGTTCGCGCCCGTGATATCGCGCAGCGCGATGGAAATGCAGTTTCGAAAGCAGAGGGCACTACGACCGGACATGTGTTTCGCGGCGTCTCGTAAATCGACCTGCAAAGCCAATCGTGTCGTGTGCCCGCACGGGTGCAAGCTATGTTAGAATGCTGAGCCGTATACATATGAAAGGTAGACGATGTTACCAGCAGAAGAACAACTCCGAATCATCAAATCAGGTACGTCGCAGATCATTCCTGAAGATCTGCTGCTTGAAAAGCTCAAGAGGGGAAAGCCGCTCAACATTAAACTCGGCGTCGATCCAACCGCTCCCGATATTCACTTGGGTCATGCAGTGCCCCTGCGCAAATTGCGCACGTTTCAGGATTTGGGCCATCAGGTAACGTTGATTATCGGTGATGGAACGGCGCTGATCGGCGACCCTTCAGGACGAAATGCTACGCGCCCGCAATTGAAAGCGGATCAGATTGAAGCGAATGCGCAGACGTATGTGGATCAGGCTTTCAAGATTCTCGATCCCGAGAAGACCACCTTGCGGCATAATTCCGAGTGGCTCATGCCGCTCGATTTAGAGGGCATCTTGGCCTTGGCTTCCAATTTCACAGTGGCGCGCATACTTGAGCGCGATGATTTCCACAACCGTTACACGAGCAACCTGCCTATCAGCGTGCATGAGTTTCTCTATCCCATCATGCAGGCATACGATTCAGTGGTCATCAAGACCGATGTGGAATTGGGCGGCACCGATCAGCTTTTCAATTTGCTTGCCGGGCGTGAGCTTATGGAAAAAATGGATATGGAGCCACAGGTTTGTCTGACCCTTCCGCTGCTAGAAGGTACTGATGGTGTGCGCAAGATGTCGAAGAGCTATGGCAACTATATCGGTTTGACCGACGAGGCGCCCGACATGTTCGGTAAAGTCATGAGCATTCCCGATGAATTGATGGTGAAATACTACCGTCTGGCATCGACGGAGTCGGTAGACGAGATAGACCGTATCGAAGCGGGACTTGCTGATGATACGCTGCATCCGAACAAAGTGAAGCGCGCCCTCGCACGCAATATTGTTGCTGCTTATTATGACGATGCTGCAGCCCACTATGCTGAGGAAGAATTCGACCGGGTTTTCAAAGAGCACGACGTGCCCGATGACATACCCGAATACAGTGCCGATTTGACCCCCAATGATGAAGGCAAAGTGTATCTCGCCAAGCTTATCGTGGATGCCGGGCTGGCGAACAGCACTGGTGAGGCGCGTCGTCTCATCGACGGCGGTGGCGTGAAAGTGAACGGAGATGCTGTGGCTCCGAAGTCCTACAACATCGATCCGGGCGTTTTGCAGGGGGCTGTTCTGCGTGTCGGCAAACTCAAGTTCGTCAAACTTGTCTAGCCTGTCTGTCAAAGTGACCATCCGAGTATGATTAATCCGCCGCATCGACATGAATTGATGCGGCGGTTCTCTTTTTCGCGGCACAGCAACACATCCACTTCTCAAGCGCTTATGGATGAATCGAGTTTTACGCGACGGAAAATATTTTCAAAATTAGTGCAAGGATTGCCCCTTCTGAATCGTGTTTAAGGTATAAGGAACTCGATGAAGGAGGAACAAAATGGACAAGAAGAAGAAAATCGTTGCAGGAATCGCTACGGCGACATTGGCGCTCTCGATACCAGCTGCTGCGTTTGCTCTGCCTTGGCATGGCGGCAACAGCAACGCGACTGGCACGCAGGGGGCAGCATATGTGGACGCCGACGGCAACGGAGTCTGCGACAACGTCGGCATAGGCCAAGGCAGCGGTCAGGGCAACGGCAACGCACAGAGCAACGGCAACAATCAAGGCTATGTGGACGCTAACGGCGACGGTGTTTGCGACAACGCCGATTCTGCTCGAGGCCAAGGCAACGGTGCAGGTTATGTTGATGCCGACGGCAACGGAGTCTGCGACAACGCCGGCATAGGCCAAGGCGGCGGTCAAGGCAACGGCAACGCTCAAGGCAACGGCAGCGGTTATAAAGGCGGTCGAGCATCCGCTTAGCGGATGCTCTCGAAAGGCATAAAGCACAAGCAATGAGGACGCACGCGGATATAGAATCAGCCATCGATCAACTCGGTGATACTGTATGGCGCGTTTGCGTCCTCTTTTTCAAGGAGTCCGCGGATGCTCAAGACGCTTTCCAGGAAACGTTTCTAAAGTACTCTTTAAGCAACAAGGACTTTGCTGACCTAGAACATCGCAAGGCATGGATTATAGTAGTAGCGAAAAACACGTGTAAGGACATGTTGAAATCCGCATCGCGCCAGACGGTCTCTGCCGATCAAGATCCCCAAATGCTCGATCGGGCAGATTCGAGCGGCTTCGGGTCGCAATCACGGGAGCGCGAAGTCCTCGATGCTATTCGTGCGCTTGACGATCCTCCGCGAAGCCCCGTTTACCTATCGCTTTACGAAGGCTACTCCGCCCCTGAGATTTCCCACATGCTCTCAATGCCCGAGAACACGGTCTATTCCCATGTGTCTCGCGGACGAAAACTGCTGAAGGAGGCTTTGTCGTGAATGAGATCGATAAAAGAATCGATGAAACCTTTGATGCTATTCATATGCCTAGCGCTTTGAAACAATCTACTCTCGCCGCCATAGATAGCGCGTCTCAGCTCAACAATACCTCTGCGGCTGCCGCTGCAAAACGGCGCAAACCGCGTGTGCGGCTGGCCATTGCTGCTTGTCTGGCTTTGGTTCTTGTGTGTTTCGGAGGGTATCAGCTACTCGGAGTGCAGAGTGCGTTTGTGGATATAGACGTGAACCCTTCGATTGAGTTGGGCCTGAATCGTATGAATACGGTCGTGAGCGCCAAAGCGTTAAACGATGATGGTGAAATCCTCCTCGATACTATAGATGTGCGCGGGAAATCCTATCAAGAAGCGTTCGATACGCTTGCGCAGGGCATGCAAGAGTCCGGGTATTTGCACGAAGACTCCCTTGTAAGCGTAGGGGTGATGAGCTTTGATGAATCACAAAGCCAAAGAGTGCAGGAGATAACCGATGACTCTCTAGCAAACCTTCCGTGCGAAGGTACGTGCACACAGGTGGACAGTGAAGTGCGCTCGGAGGCGCAGCTATATGGCATGGGCGTGCGCAAATATGAAGCGGCGCTGCAGCTTATGCAGCTCGATTTCTCCGTCAGTATCGAGGACTGTCAGCAGATGACCATGAGGCAGTTGCAAGTTGCTATTGAATCGCTCGGTGGCCAAACCGATCTGAGCAACACGCAAAACGGCAACGGGCAAGGTAATGGATATGGGAGCGGGTCCATATCAGGATTAGGCTCGGGTACGGGGAAGGGAAGTGGCGCCGAATCTGGCTCTGGGTTGGGCAGCGGTGCTGGTTCTGGTTCCGGCGGCGCTAACGCTTCGAGTGCGGGCTCCGGCAACGGGAGTGGCAGCGCTTCGAGTGCGGGCTCTGGCAACGGGAGTGGCAGCACTTCGAGTGCGGGCTTTGGTAACGGGAGTGGCAACGCAAATCGCAATTGAGCTTCACGCGCCACGATAAACCTGCACTCACTTTGGCAATCAACTCTAGTTTTGAACACTTTGCGAAGATGAAAATTTCTGAAAATTGGGTCTTGCGCAGAGCTATCCGTAAGGTTAATATACTAAGTCCCTCTTGTTGAGAGATGAGGGAAGGAAGCACCGCCTCTTCGCGGATTCGGATGCTCCAAGAACCGCTCTCCGAAATATTTTTTCGGAAAGATGAAAAAAGTTCTTGACAGCAGCCAACAGCAAGAGTAAAGTACTTCCTTGCGCGCTTGCCGGACAGCAAGCGGGCGAGCGGCCCTGACAGGCCGCGGAGAACCTTGAAAACCGGATACTGCGAATGAAGAATGAAGCTAGATGTAACCTCGTCTTACGCGTACGCCCCCACTTGAAGGGGAAGCGGCGCGAGACGTAAAAGACCAAGATCTCACTT
>JAEXAI010000010.1 GCA_023394615.1 Actinomycetes bacterium
CCCCAGTTTTGCAAAAAAAGTGCAATACTTGGTTTTCGTTAAACCCTGCTGGGAATAGGGTTTTTCCGAACATCGCTCTGAACTGCAGTTATGTGAGTGGGCTTTTTTGACTTCAGTAAAAAGAAGCTTAGGTAAATGATAATGAATACAAAAAGTTAACTTATTTGCCTAAAGCTGCACTTTTTTGACAAAACTGGGGAATCGACTTGCGAGATCGGGAGGATCCGGCCTCGAAACCGGGGTTGCTGCGACTCTGTCAGGCCTGTTTACCCGGCCGACCCACCCGGCCGACCAAGTGCACTCCATCCAGCAGTGCTCGATAGATTAGCCAATCGGTAGCGCATTTATCACGTTGCGTCTGCTTAGGGTCGCGACGTATGCACCATCCGCCAGCACGGGAACTTTATCGATGTGCTTTTCTGCCAGCATCTTGAACGATTTTTCCGCATCGTCATCAGCGTTCACCGTTACTACGTTTTTCGTGGCTATGTCCATTACTTGCATGTCCAACACGTTTTCAAGTCGTTTCTGAAGTTCTTCCGATTCGAATAGCAGGCGATAAGCACCTTTGTCGTCGCGCCATGTGTCACGACGTGAGATGCGTTTCAGGATATCGCCGTCCGACACGAACCCGACGACCGCACCTGCGGCATTCACGATAGGGAGCCCGCCGGTTTCAGTTCTCTGCATGATAACGACAGCGTCCTTGACCGTGGATTGATTGCTGAGCGCATCGGATGCGGCATTCATGAAGTCGTAGACCAACCATTCGCGGTCGACGCCCGGCACGCCTGCTGGCACACCTTCGCCTGCCGCCCGCTTGGCCGGTTTCTTGTCGCGCATGAAAAATAGAATCACGAGCCCGATGGCCACTGCCAGTCCTAAAAGCCCGGCGAAAGCGAAGTGATCGCCTGCAATGGACTGTGCGGTTGCGGGGGCGTCAGCGGCTACTGCTAGGGAAGAGAGTGCAGTCAAGCTCACGGTGAAAGCCGTGCCCAAAGAAGCGCCCACCTGCTCCAAGGTAGACACGATGGCGTTGCCGTGGGGAAGCGACCGGTTGGGAAGCGAGTTTATGCCCCACGTGTTCACAGGCGTGATGAGACTTTGTATACCGATGGATGCGACAGCATAGAAAATGCCTACCATCAGCAACGACGATTCCAGAGTGAATGCGAAATAGCCCGCTACGCCTGCAATCAGGATGCATACGCCTGTCAGCGATACCCCACGAATGCCGAAACGGTCGAACAGGTTTCCGGCTAAAAGTCCGCAGAGGGCACCGCAAATCGACCCGGGCAACATGAGCAGCCCTGAAACAGTGGCTGTTTGGCCCAAGGCGTTTTGAATGTAGAGGGGAAGCATCACGCTCGAGCCGATCAGAATGGCTTCAAGCAGCACGATGACCACCGAAGCTACGCGGAATTCGCGATGTTGCAACACGCGAACGCTCAGGATGGGGGTTTCCAGTCGCAGCTGTCTGCGCACGAAAAGCCCCATCACCACAAGCCCTATTACTATCAGTGATACAGGAACGATTAGGTTCTCGCTTGACGTGGAAACCGAGATTCCGTACAGCAGGCTGATCATGCCCACGGCCAGAAGCACGATAGAAGGCACGTCGAGCGTTGTGGGGTCGAATCCCTCGAAGTTCTTCAGGAACAGGCAGCTGGCGATTACCACGCACACGGCCAGAAAAGCCACGAGCACGAACAGTGCACGCCAGCCGATGGAATCTACCAGCACACCTGAAATTGACGGACCTACGGCAGGCGCGAAGCTGATGACCAGACCGATAATGCCCATAGCCGCGCCGCGTTTTTCTTTCGGGAAAATCAGCAGAATCAACGCGAAGACGGTAGGCATAGCCACGCCGGTGGCGCTCGCTTGGCAAATGCGTCCTAGCATAAGGAATGCAAAACTGGGCGCGCAGGCGCACAGAACCGAACCGATAGTAAACAAGCTTAAGCCGCCGATAAAGAGTTTCCGGGTGGAGAAACGTCCCAACAGAAACGCGTTCAGCGGGATAATGACCGCTTCTACCAAAGAATACCCGCTGGTCAGCCACTGCACGGTGGTGGCGTTTACGTCCAAGTGACTCATGATGGTAGGGAGGGCGGGGGTGAGCAGGGTCTGATTCAAAACGACCAAAAGCGCGCCGGCCATCAAAATAACCACCATTGTTATCTGTTGTTTTGTCAATCCCATGTTCAATCCTACTTCTCTTTGTCAAGGGCACGCTGCGGGGCTGTGACCGTGTGCCTTTGGCATCGGACGTCAAACCCGACACCAGCGGCGTCAGGCGTAAAAAAAGCTGGATAAGATGCAGGCGTTTCAGCCTGTGCCTTATCCAGCTTACCGTCTCATTCGGACGGTCAACCCTCCGTGCAAGCAGTAGGTATTTAACAGCAGGAAATATTTAATGTCAAATTTGACCGAATGAGATATGAATACACCTTCATATCTCATTCGGCAGCGCGCGAGTAAACTTTTTTGACTGTCCCAAACGACGGACAACCTAGCAGCGCTGGCTGTAGTATCCTGCCCTAAGGCGAACAACCGTTCGAATGACAGTTGTTCGTAGTGCATTCGATTATAAGGAGGTAGGAGTGAACAGCAATGAAAGCGCTCTCGAAAACATCGCAACTCAACTTAACGCCTGCCTTGAGCAGATGGGTGACAATCGCTTTATTGCAGATGTGCTCTGCATTTGGAATTGCGATAGGCAAGATTGGCTGCAGTGCGCGCCGTTTGTCCTGCGCTTGGAATATGGCGATATCACTTTCTGGTGGGAAGATGAACACCACCTGCGAATGAGCACGGAGCCAATTGATGCGTATTCCAGTGAAGGGCTCGAAGCGTTTTTGCCTGCGGCAGCAAATCTACAGGCGTCCTCACTTTGTTGTTTGGAATGGCGACAGTACAGTGTCCTTCGCAGCCTTATCGGTGCGCGTGTCGAATCAATCGTTGTCGCACACGGCGACAATGTAGAATCGCTCCACTTGCAGTTGGATGCTGGATTGAGTCTGCAAATATCGCCCGATGCCGTAGTGTTGCAAGTGACTAGAACTAGTCTTCGTAGGTCTGCTTGATGCTGTCAAGGAAAGCGAGGTATTGTTCCCGCGTGCTTGCAGGTGCATCTATGCGCACGCTGGGTCCCATCTGTACAAGCCAGCCGAAGAACACGGGGCTTACCATCACGTGTGCAGTCACGATGGCTGCGGCTCCATCGTCTGTTGGTTTGGAAGCCACGTCGCGACCGAAGCGGTCAATGATAACGTTCATCACGTTCTCTTGCACATGCAAGGTCACTTGAGTGCGCTCGCCATCGTACATGCCGAATGCACATTTACCCACGTCATCGGCATCGTATGCCCTGATTATTTCGTTGCGCTCAGCCTTTTCATCCAGCGTTTGCACCTTGTCCATTCTGTCCACACGATAGCGGCGAATCTCTTGATCGGCATCACTGTATGCCACCAGATAGTAATTGCCGTCCGAGTAGGTTAGGCTGATGGGCGTTCCGACGTGTGCGGCACCTGCTTTACGTGCAATCTTCTGCTTGGCAGTGCCGTACATGAAGTATTGGAAGCTTATCTTGCGCTTGCATGCCATGGTTTCTTGTATTTTGTCGACCGTGTTGAAATCCGATTC
Source organism: Actinomycetes bacterium (assembly GCA_023394615.1). Lineage (GTDB taxonomy): Bacteria > Actinomycetota > Coriobacteriia > Coriobacteriales > Eggerthellaceae > JAEXAI01. The sequence continues at coordinate 3,652 of JAEXAI010000010.1, forward strand.
GGTTTGCACGCGTGGTCGGCCGTGTACGTGCACCTGCTTATTCAGCGCGCTGCGTTCTTTGGTAGACGCCATTGCGCGAATGCTTCTTACTAAAGCTTTCGATTTGCCATCAGAGAGGAATCTGCTCGACTGTACTGCATCCACTAAAAGCATTAGTTCGGAAAGTTCGAAATCCCGTTCTGCCAATGCGTATTCTACCGGTTGGCGTTGGTATTTTCGGATGTCCATTCCGAAGCTGATTAAAGCCTCGATATCCTTGTACAGGCTTTTTCGTTCAGCAGATATGCCGCGTTCGCCCAGCTTTTCGATAAGCTGGGTCATGGTGAGGCCATGATCGGGGTCGGTTTCTTTTTGCAGGAAGTCCATCAGGTAGAGAAGCTTGAGTTTTTGGGCGTTGCTGGTGGTCACGGTGCCCGCCTCGTTTCGGTGTCGTGGTTTCCGCTCGTTTCCATAGTAGTCTTTGATTTGGATTATTGCTACTTCGTGTCGGCTGATACATGCATTGGCAGCGCAACAGACGAAACGGGGGTGCTTCGCCTGTTGCGTGCCCTGGGGATGTTGATTGACGACGATATGCTTTATGCCTCTTCCGTTTTGCTGCGCGCATGACGTGAGCGAATGGAATAATCAGGCCCCCATCAGGTGCAGCAACAGCATTATTGCAGCATCGCGATAATCAGGTGTCCAGCAAACCGGACACCTAGCGAGAAATACGAGAAAAATGGCACTTCAGCTGGTATTTCCACAAAAAGTTGTTGTGCGCTGCATGAAAGGATCGACATCATCTGGAGGGGCTCGGTCGAGTTCGTCTTGCGGTAAAACCCATTGACTTGAGAGGAATATATGTTAAGGTAGCTAAAATCCTATGAAAATAGTAGGAAATAGAAAACAGCACAACCAAAGGAGTGCCCGCATGTCCCGCATCTACACGTCTATCGATCAGCTTATTGGACATACCCCTCTTCTTGAACTTTCGAATCTCGAAAAGGAAGAGTCGGCTGATGCGAAAATTCTGGCAAAACTCGAATACTTCAATCCATCTGGATCGGTAAAGGACCGCATTGCGAAAGCGATGCTCGATGATGCGCAAGAAAAAGGCATTCTCAAGCCGACCACAACCATCATTGAGCCAACATCGGGCAACACCGGCATCGGGCTCTGCGCGATTGCGGCAGCACGTGGCTACAAGATTATCATCGTAATGCCTGAGACCATGAGCATCGAGCGGCGTAAACTTATGAGGGGTTATGGAGCTGAGCTCGTGCTGACTGACGGTGCAAAGGGCATGAAAGGCGCCATCGAGCGAGCTGATGAACTGCATAGACAGATACCCGACAGCATTATTCCCGGTCAGTTCGTGAACCCAGCCAATCCTGCCGCCCATCGAGCAACGACCGGTCCCGAGATATGGGAAGACACCGACGGAGCTGTCGATTACTTCATCGCCGGCGTCGGCACCGGCGGCACGCTTACCGGTGTGGGCGAGTATCTGAAATCGAAGAATCCGGATATCCACGTTATCGCCGTCGAGCCAGCTACCTCAGCGGTGCTTTCTACGGGGAAAGCTGGAAGTCACAAGATTCAGGGTATTGGTGCCGGCTTTTTGCCTGATGTGCTCGACACGAGCGTTTTCGACGAGATTATCGCAGTCGGAAACGATGAGGCATTCACAACAGCTCGCGCAATCGCGCATAACGATGGCGTGCTTGTGGGTATCTCGTCGGGCGCGGCCGTGTGGGCGGCGCTTCAGGTTGCCAAACGACCTGAAGCGGCCAAGAAAAGCATCGTCGTGCTTTTGCCCGACACCGGCGAGCGCTATCTGTCCACTGCGCTGTTCCCGGAGGATACGACTTGCGCATCCTAGCCCTCCTGCTGATTGGCGAGGTTATAATGTGCTGTGGTGACGAAAGCCGATGAAAGGGGCAGCTCATGAGCAATGAGAGCCATAAAAGCCAGAATGATTTCGCGAAGGTCGATATGCACGCGCATTTTATTCCGCAGGCTTACAAGGAGGCTTTCGATGTTTATCTGGGCGGGAAGAACCCCGACCGTTTTCCGATGCCTGATTCCAGCGAGCAGAAGACGCTGGAATTCCTCGATGAAATGAATATAGCGCGCCAAGTCATAGGTCTTTCCTCTCCGCACATCAACATGGACTCCCCGGCCGTGAACAAGAAGATTGCGCGTGCCTGCAACGAGGAAATGGCGCTTTTGGCACACGATCATCCCGGCAGGTTGAGTTTCTTGGCGTCGCTTTCCGTGCCTTATGTGGAAGATGCCATCGACGAGGCCGTATACAGTTTGGATGCCCTGCGCGCCGTCGGTATCACCCTGCCCACGAATTCCAAGGGCATCTACATGAGCGACCCTTCGCTGGAACCGCTTTTCGAGGTGCTCGACGAGCGTGCGACTATGGTGGTGTTTCATCCGAACCGACCGGGATCCGTGCCGACGGGCGTGGGGCAGAAGCTACCTGAGCCCATCATCGAGTTCTTCTTCGACACCACGCGCCTTGTTGCCGACCTGATTCTGAAAGGCTATGTGGAAAGGTATCCGAATATCAAATTCGTGGTGCCTCATTGCGGCGCGGCCTTGCCCGTCGTCTTCGACAGGATGGCCTTGTACGCATCCACATTGAAGGAGCAGGGGCAGATTCCCGGCGACTTCGATGTGTACCGAACTGCGAGCAAGCTCTACTATGATTTGGCGGGCAATTCGATGCCTTCCCAGCTCAAGATATTGCTTGGCTATGTGCCTGAAGACCATTTCGTCTACGGATCCGATTATCCTTTCACTGCGATGTCCGGGGTTGCCTATCTGGCGCAGAGCATCGCGGACTGCGATTACTTAAGCGACGAGCAGAAACGTCATATGTTCTACGACAACGGTCAAGCCTTGCTCGCATAACGTAAACGCTAGCGGACAGGAGACATCATGGCGAGGCTGGGATGTAGTGAAGAAGAATCGGTTGAAAAGGCGCTCGAGTCGCTACCTCCTTTCGCTGCGCGCATTCCAGAGGAGGTGCGTTGGACGACCAATCCGCTGCATACGCTGCAGATGAACATCGGATATCGATGCAATTTGGCTTGCAAACACTGTCATCTTTCGTGTTCGCCAAAGCGCACCGAGGAAATGAACCGAGAAACCATGCGTGTGTGTTTGGAAGTCTACCGAGCAGGTGGTTTCACAGGTTTGGACATTACGGGCGGCGCGCCGGAGATGAATCAGGATCTCGGCTGGTTATTGGATGAAGCTCACGCTATGGGTGCGCCGACGATTGTGCGCACGAATCTGTGTATTCTGCTTGATCCGGCGTATTCTCATTTCATCGATGACTATGCGCGTTGCGACGTGACACTTTACGCGTCGCTGCCAAGCTGCGGACCCGATGATTGTGATGAAGTGCGAGGTCGGGGCGTCTTTGACGCGAGTATAAAGGCGTTGCGCAGGTTAAACGATGTAGGTTATGGCACGGGTGCCCATGATATCACGCTGGTCTTCAACCCCGTAGGGGCTGAGCTTCCGCCCAATCAGGGGGAGCTAGAACGCGTGTATAAGGCCAAGTTGCTGCAGGATTTCGGTGTGGAATTTACGAACCTCATTGCCATCACGAACATTCCCGGCGGGCGATTTGCCAAACACCTTGAAGCGCAGGGCGCTTTGGATGCATACATAGCAAAACTTGCGGGTGCTTTCAATCCTGCCACTACCGCATCTATGATGTGCCGCAATCAGGTGAGCGTGGATTGGCAAGGCAAGCTCTACGATTGCGACTTCAACCAAGCGATGGGTGTGCCTCTTATTGGTAAAGACACGATTTTCGATTGGGCGGACACTATGCCGGAAAGGCGCAGAATTGCGTTTCGCAACTGGTGCTATGCATGTACGGCTGGTGTTGGTTCGAGTTGAAGCGGCGCGACTGCGTAGGTCTGCGCGCTCGCTGTTTTCTTGTCGTATAAAAGATTGTCCTATCGGTGAAAGGCTTGTTCATGATCTCCGTTGTCGTGCCCGTTTTGAACGAACAGCAGGCCCTGCCCGTGTTCCTTGAAAACGCAGCGCGTTGGGAAGGTTCATTCGAACTGATATTCAGCGATGGGGGAAGCACAGATGCCACGCTTGCGCTTTTGACCGGGCAGAACGTGGTTTCGGGATCGGCCGGGCGCGGAGCGCAGTTGCGCCGGGGTGCAGAAGCGGCAACGGGCGATATCTTTTTGTTCTTGCATGTCGACTCGATTATCAGGCCTGGTGTGCTTGAGCATATCGAGCAAGCGGTGGCTGATGGCGCTTTGTGGGGATGCTTGCGCATGCATTTCGACGAAGCGAGTGCGACCTATCGCATTGGTGCGGGCATGTCGAACCTGCGCGTTGTCGCAACAGGAATACCCTTTGGTGATCAGGGGATATTCGCAACGCGGGAATTCTATGAGCGCATTGGGGGGTTTCCCGATATTGCGCTGATGGAAGACTATGAGTTCTCGCGCCGCGCGCGGAAAGCCGCCGGTCGGCCTGTGCGACTTCCTGATGTTATAGAGACGTCGGCGCGCCGCTTTGAGAAGGCAGGGGCGCTACGAACGGCGTGGGAAATGCGGAAGCTGAGGTATTTGTTTCGACGTGGTGTGCCTGCGGATCGGCTTGCGGCGCAGTACCCGCAAGTTCGGGAGGGGAATCGCGGAAGGGATTGCGGCAGCTCTACGACAGCGTTGGTGGTGTTGACGCGCACGCCTGTACCGGGTCTGGTGAAAACGCGCATGCAGGATATGCTTTCTGCTGATGAGTGCGCGGCGTTGCAGCGCGCATTGGCGCTGGATACTATCGAGCAAGCCTGTACTGTTCCCGGGGTAAATCCGGTCGTTTATTGCTCTGATGATTGGAAATACAGCGAGCATGGCCAGCGCATTCGCGAGTGTTTTGAAGAAGACATCAAACGCACAGGCGAAGCATGCGGCGTGCGTGTCGTCGTTAAGCAGCAAAGGGGTCTCGAACTGGGGGAGCGTATATCTTCTGCCGTCCGCGATGAGCTTGCGGATGGGGCCGAGCGCTGTGTTGTTATGGGCAGCGATCTTCCACGAATAACGAGTGCAATCATCGCTGAAACACTTTCGGCATGGGGTGATGCCGATGTTTTGCTGGCACCGAGCGGGGATGGTGGCTATTGGGCAGTTGGTTTGAAAAGGCCCTTTCCCCAGCTCTTCAAAGGTGCGCATATGGGAACTTCTCGTGTCTGGGATGAAGCGCTAGAAACATGCCGTGAGCAGGGGATGGATGTAACTTTTGGTCAAGCTGCCGATGATCTTGACACGCCTTGTGATCTCAGCCGACTTTTGGTCGATTTCGAAAGTGGCGGCGTACTTCCCCATGCCCGCATGGCCGATTTTCTGCAAAAGCAAAAATCTTTAATGAGACCTTGACAATGTCGTATTCCAGAACTATATTGAACATTGTTCAGTGAACAGTGTTCAATATAGGAGGAAAAGCATGGCCAAGCAAACGACAGATCCCGAAGCGCTTTTGGGTGAGGCGTATCGCATAGCCGAAGACGAAGGGCTCAACTCGCTTTCCATACGTAAAGTTGCAAGCGCTTGCGACGTTTCGGTGGGAACCGTATACACCTATTTTCCCTCGAAGGGTGATTTGGTCGCGGCCGTGATAGATCGATTCTTTCAAAGCGCGTTCCAGAAAGATTTCTGCGTTCCCGGTCATCACGAAGGATACGTCGATTTTTGCAGGCGCCTTGCGCAGAGAATCGATGAAACGCTGCAGGAATTCCGCTCAGATTGGTTGGTGCAGATTGAATCCTTGCCATCATCCGAACGTGAGGCCTCGCGTGTGCGCGAGGCGCAAGTAATGCAGCATATGACCGAGCAGCTTTCCCATGTGCTGTTGGACGATCCGGCGGTAACCGTTGATTTCGGTGGGCAAGCCGGAGCCGAAAAGCTCTCTACCTTTGTATTGGACGTAGTAAGCGTGCCTCGTCATGCGCAGAACAGGGAGACACTGTTTTCCCTGCTTGAGAGCGCGCTTTATAACAAGAAACTTGAATTGTAAGCAAGGAGGCATCTCAATGAGTCCGATTCTTATAGCTGCCATCGTTACCATTACCGCAGCGCTTGTGCTGTATTCGTTCGGAGTTTTCGGTGAGCGCCGAAGTGGCACCCTTCAAAAAAGGCACGTGGTGCTGTTCTGGTGCGGGTTGGCTTGCGACATGACAGGAACAACCATTATGACGTCGATGGCCCAGTCGATGGACGGCGCCTCGTCATCGCTGCATGCGGTATCCGGTGGCGTGGCAATCGCCCTCATGCTGTTTCATGCCGTGTGGGCAACAGTAGTAATCGTGCGCAACGATGAGCGTTTGCGTGCAAGCTTTCATCGTCTGAGCATCGTGGTGTGGCTGTTCTGGCTTATTCCCTACGCTGTGGGAATCCTGCTGGGCGTGCCCATGTTCGCAGTGAGCGACCAGGTCGCCTCGACGGCGGCTCTCACACTCGTGTTTTGTTTAGGCGTGGCGTTCTGCATAACGGCGAACTTGAAGCGGCGCAGGCATCTGCACTAAGGCGGCGCAGTGTCAGGGTCCGTCGAGCACCAGTGCATTGCGTCGCCGGGGCGGCGCAGTGTCAGGACACCGCAAGCGCAGGTAAAGCCCAAGGTCGCATGCGGATCAGGCTGAAAACAATGAATATCGAGCTCGCTTTGACCGGCTCAAGCAAGAAACGAATGGAGCATCATATGAAAAAGTATCTGAACATAGCATTGATATACGCTGTCGCTGCGATGGTGGGCGGGGTGTTTTTCCGTGAATTCACCAAGTGGAACGGCTTTTCCGGCGTGACCGCGCTGGGCAAAGTGCATGTGCATCTATTTTTGCTGGGCATGGTCGTGTTCCTGCTGGTAGCCCTGTTCGCACAGCGCGGCAAGCTTGCCGAGCAAAAGGAATTTCACTGGTTCATGATCGTTTACAACATCGGTTTGCCATTGATGGCAGTGATGTTGCTGGTTCGCGGTATTCCGCAGGTGCTGGGCATCACGCTTGCCGCTGGTGCCAATGGGGCCATATCCGGCATTGCGGGACTGGCGCACATCATGATTGGCGTAGGGCTGATTCTGCTGATCATGTCACTGAAGAAGAGTGCGCAGAATTAGGCGAGCTGCAATGGGGATACGAGTGCATTGGCTGACCAATAACCGTTATCAACGTCGGTGCATCAATCTGGTTAGGAGGCGCTTCTCGTGGGGATCCAAGCGCCTCCCGGTAGCTGTAGGGAGCCTATCGCGGGCTTCGAGGCGCCTCCCGTGGGCCACGGCGCCTCCCGTTGGCCGCGTCGTTTTCCGTGGGCTGCGGCGCCTCCCTTTGGCTGGGGCGCTTTTCGTAGGCTGCGAAGTTTCTCCATTGTACCGCTCGACGGTTTCAGGGCGTTTTCCGATTTGAAAACAGGAAAACGGCGATTAAGCGAAGTAAAGTACGAGCCCGATTTTCGTCCTTCCAAGGGTGTCTTCTGCGACCTGCGGTTATGTGGGGCTGATTTCCCGTCTTTCCCGGTTTCAGCTGATTCCGAGAGACTTATATGCGACAGCATCGTACTTTACTTCGTTCACTTGGCGTTTTTCTGTTTTGAAATCCCAAAAAGGCCTTGAGAAGCTAAAAACCGGCACGACGGCTCCTGCGTGTGGGTCGATGCGCCAACTTTCGGGGGCGCAATCTTCGGGCGTGAAAGGCATCAGCATGACAATCCAGCCTGACAACCCAACGTGACTCAACCCACCGTGACTCAACCCGGCTCTCGAGTAGGGACGTGCAAAAAGGCCTAGAAGAGCGCGGTTTGCGTCTTTTTAACCCTCATTGATCCCTGCCATATTTCGGCGGTTTTAAGAAATGCCTGTTCACGGAGCTGCAGCAAAAAGAGCTTCGCTTCCACGTTCTTCCAAAACGTTCCAAAAAGACGCAAACCGCGTTTTACTCGGCCTATTTGGCGGCCATGACTCGAGTCTCTGGTTTCTACGAAGCTGAAATTGTGATACATTTCAAAGGAACGCGCAGGTAAATTCGACTACGACGCGTTTCGTAAACCACGCGGCCCGAAAGACTGGCCGGGAGGCGCTTCGCGATGTCGAATGAAGGGGAATCACTACCATGACCAGCAAAAAACGTTCGTCTCGTGCGAAAAAGGTTGCCGAATTCGAGGCGCAGCTGGGTGGGATGGACGATATCTTCTCAAGTGAAGAGCAGCGGCGAGAGAGAGCTGCTTTGGACAAGGCGGACGCGCTTCGCAACAAAGCCTGCGAGTCAAAGAACCGCTACGAGACACAGGCAGAAGCACGCGAAGCCATTGCGCTGTGCGCCGAACATGGTAGAGCAGGCCTTCGGTGTTATAAATGCGATTATTGCGGTGGTTGGCATTTGACCTCGAAAGGCCCGCGCTGAATGAGATTCCAGCAGGAAAGTGATTCCTGAACGAATGATGATTCGACAGCGAATGATGATTCGACAGCGAATGGGGATTCTAAGTTGACCAGGTTTCCCTGCTGAGCCAAAATCCTACGCCGAGCAGAACATCCAAGTAGTTGTCATCTTGCATACCCATCTCCCGTTTTGGGACGCAATAGCCTATACTCTTTCAAAAGCGCTTTCGATGGAGACGTCTGTTTTGGGAGGTTGCTATGAGCCTAGCAAAATTGGAAACCCCTTCGCGTTTAAGGGAATTGAAGCCTGTAAGCACGCTGACCCGGATTGGTTTCGACCCGGGTATGGTGATGCTGGACGTGGGAGCGGGCACTGGCGTGTTCGCAATTCCCGCTGCTGAACTGCCTGCAAAAATGGTGCATGCGCTGGATGTTGACGATGCGGCTTTAGATGTGGTGTGCCGCAAGGCCCGCGAAGCGCATTTGCCCAACGTAGATGCAATCAAAATCGATGCGGGACCCTATGATGTCGAAGACGGCACAGTGGATCTAGCGTTGGTTTCTTGCGTGTTGCACGAAATAGATTCAGATGCGCGCGTGCACGCATTCCAGGAAATCAAGCGGACATTGGCCGATGGCGGCAGGCTGGCAGTGATTGAATTCTGTGCGGGAGTGGAAGGTTTCGGACCCGTTCAAGACATCCGTATAAGTCAAAGCGACCTTGAAGCATTCGGCCGTGAACAGGGGTATCAGGTGCTGGAAAGCTTCAATCTGTCCGAAAACCTCTATTGCGTAATATTCGGAAAATAGACGTCCTGGCGAATGCCGGCGATAGATAACGATGCAGATGATAGATAGCGATGTCGGCGACAGATAACGATCCAAGCGATTGGCGACGATGCCGACGATAGGGCGCGAAGCAGGAGAGGGGGCCCGATGCAGACGATAGGGAACATCATTTGGATACTCCTCGGTGGTATTATCACTGCTTTGGGCTGGGCTATTGCGGGAATCGTGTTCTATATCACTATCGTCGGGATTCCGCTGGGCCGTCAGGCATTCAAGATGGCCTCTCTGACGCTGACGCCGTTTGGCAAGGAGATTGTCTACGGCGGGGGAGCGCCTTCGGTTGTGGCTAATATCTTCTGGGTTGTGCTGATAGGAATTTGGGAAGCCGCCGCCTATGTGGTAACTGGTGCCATTTTCTGCATTACCATTGTCGGCATTCCATTCGGGCTGCAGCTTTTCAAAATGGCAAAGCTCTCGCTGCTGCCCTTTGGCGCGCAAGTGCGCTGAAGGGTCGAGCGGATGCTGCTGGGGCGGGGCGCTTCTCGTACGGGACAGAGCACTTCTCGTACGAGACAGAGCGCTCCTCGTGTGGGGAGAGAATGGTAGTGCGCGAATGCGCTAAAGCGCTAAAGTTCTAGAATCCTAGGAAGGCCGTTTCACCCCAGAAGGGGAGAGGATTTCGTAGGCGAATCGCGGGTAATCGTCTTCTTCCACATGGATGATGCCGCAGCGCCGAAAACCTATCTTTTTCAGCAAGCCAATCATGATGATGTTGTCGCCGTGCGTATCCATGCGCATATGCTCGCATTGCCGCAGCGCCCACTGTATGCAGCAATTACCCACGCCTGAGGTTGTGCCGTCGCTTGCTATCCGATGAATCACGCCGTAGGGAGAATCATCCAACCATGTGCCCTCTTCAATGCTGTTGTAGGCGGGTTCAATATCTTTTCCGCAGTTGAAATAGAAAACGCCCACGATGCGCCCGCCCTCAATGCACACATAGCATTTGCCTGCGGAAATGTCATCGTGTATCAGTTGTGTCGGTGGCCAGTTTGTAGGCCCCCATTGGGTTGGGTTTCCATGCTCTGCCATGAAGGCGCGTGCGTGCGCGTAGATTTCCATGATTCGATCGAAGTCGGAATCGCAGGCGGGTCGTATCGTTTTTATGTTGGAATCAGCCATTTTGATCCTCGCATCCCTTGAGTGCTTCATCTTGAGGTCTTGCGCTTTGCGGCTTCGCAGCGCTGCAGCCGCCAATAACGGCTTGGCGGTTCATCGTAAAGAAAAAGACCGGAAACGATGTCTCCGGTCTTCGCTTTAAACTGGTGCGGGCGAAAGGACTTGAACCTTCACGGGCCGAAGCCCACAGGCACCTGAAGCCTGCGCGTCTGCCAATTCCGCCACGCCCGCATGGGCTTTGTTCGCGCTTGTGCGTGAACAGGCAAGCAAGAATGTTATCGCACAATGCCCATCTTGGCAAGAAGGAAAATACCGTTATTATTGACAATTGTATAAAACTCCCTCAAGGGGCGGACCGAAATGCCTGCAAGGGCGGTTGATTCGTCCAAAGGGGCGGTTGGAAACTCGGAGTGCAAGAAAGGTCCAGAGTGCAGGACAGGTTGATTCTGAACAGATACCGCCCCATTTCCGAAGCGGGATCCGGCGGGTTCGGCACGGTGCAGGTGGCGTGGGATACGCGCATACAGCGGCGAGTGGCTATCAAATGCATGAAACTTGACCAAGCGGCCATTGCCGATGATCTCTCTGATGCGATGGACGGTTTGAACCGCGATATGGACGACGGTCGTATCCCGGCATACGATGCCGCGACCGTGCCGGGCCTAGAAGAAGCGCGCACGGCAGCGATGCTCTCCGATCCCAACATCGTGGGCGTGCTAGATTTCGAAGTGCAGGCCGACACCGCCTATCTGATTATGGAATACGTAGACGGGATGACGCTGACCCAGTTGTTGGACACCTATGGTGATTCTCTTTCGCTCGATGTGCTGGGTGCCATCTTCGATGGCGTGGCGCATGCACTTGAAATCGCCCACGAGAACCAGGTGCTGCATTTGGACGTAAAGCCTGATAATGTGCTCATCAATCGCCAGGGACAAGTCAAGGTAACGGATTTTGGATTGTCGAAGCTTTCCGGCGTGTCAGGATTCTCGCATGCCGGCGGCGGCACAATCGGTTATATGCCGCTTGAGCAGATGCGCCAAGAGCCCTTGGATGCGCGCTGTGATGAGTGGGCGCTCGCTGCGATGACCTACGAGATGATATCGGGCGCAAACCCTTTTCTGGCACGGGATATTCAGCATGCTCAAAAGGCCATCGAAGATGCCGAGCTGGTGCTTCCCTCGCTGTGCATGGAAGGGCTGGATGCTCGTGCAGACGATGTGCTGTTTTACGCATTGGACCCCGATCGCTTTGAGCGCTACGACACCATAATGGATTTCGCAGAGGAAATGCAGCCGTGTTTGGGGGACCCGGCAGCCGGGCGCAAACGCTTGGCTGAACTGGTGGGGGACGCATGCGAGGATTTAGAAGAGGGTACCGAGCCGCTTTCGCGCGTATCTCGTTTCGATAGGGTGCGTCCCGGTCGGCGAAACGCGTTTCTGCGCATATGGAGCTTGGCGAACTGCGGCGTATTGGGAATGGTCTCGCTTTCAAATGTGGCATGGCTGGGAGGCACGTCAGATTTGGTCCTGTGGGGATTTTTCGCGTTGCTCATGATAGCGGCGGGCTTTGTCCCGCACCTCGGGGCGCTGTTGGCGATGTTCGCATTAGGTGCGGCCATGGTGTCGCATCAGGCCTATATCGCGGCGGTTGTTTTGGTGTTGGCGTCGTGTGCATGGTGGTTTTCCGTTGGTAGACGAGGCATGGCTCAAGCTGACACGGCGATATCTCCGGCTTTGTTGGGCTCTATCGGGTGTGCGCAACTTTCACCTTTGCTGTGCGGGTTTTTGCTGAATACACGGCAAGCAGCCTCAAACGCCCTGTTCTCGGGGATGGTTGCAGTATTCCTAGCCGCAATGGGGTCTCTTTCTGTGATGAATTGGGGCCCAAACGTGTATTGGAATCATATGGCGCTGAGCTATGAGCAGACGATTTTGCTGGTGCTGCAGCAGCCGGGTACATGGGCGATACTAGTCAGCTGGTTGGTGTCGGCGGTGGTGTTGGCGTTGTGCTGCTCAAGGCAAGCGCGCGGGCTGGCATTTGCGGGTGTTGTGCTTGCAGGTGCGGCGTTAATCGGCGGAATCGTGGCGGATGCGTGGTTGACAAGCTCCACGGGAAGCTTCATGCCTGATGTGATGACGCTGGTGATGACCGTGATTCCCATAGTGGTTATGGCAGCTCTTGCGCTTTGGGGTGTACCGGTGCGGGAAGAGGATCGTGCAGCCGCATTAGGCGATAGAAAACGATAAAGGCCCGCAGCCCTGTTCAGGGGTTGCAGGCCTTCTACGGCTTGTTTGCCGAATGCGCGTCAGTCTGTTAGATATGCGCCAGTCTGTTAGAACAGCAGCGCCGCAATCTTTCCCAGAAGCGGCTCAAAGCTGACGCCACGGTTTTCGAAATCAGGCTGCTGGGCGGTCACCTTCATGGCGTCTACCACGAAATCGCTGGCAAAGCGCGTTGCGGCTAGCAAGTCTTTCCCGGCCATGATAGCGGCCAAAAGGCAGCTTGCGAACAAGTCGCCGGTGCCATGTAGCATGTAGGGCAAAAGCTCATTGCCCGTTTCGGCGAAGTCGCAGGATTCACCTTCCACAAAGTTGTGGATGGTGCCGTCGCCGCGATCGATGCCCTTCAGCACCACATTTTTCGCACCGCGCTCAAGCAGAGCGTCAAGCATTTTATGCACCGTGTCGTCGTCGATGTCCTGCCCCGGCCAGTCGATGCCCAAGATAATAGAGGCTTCGGTGAGGTTGGGGGTCAAAATATCGGCCTGGCACGCCAAGTCGGCCATGGCATCGCACAGCTCAGGCGTGTACGTGGGATACACTTTGCCATGATCGGCCATAACCGGATCGACCACGCGCAGTGCTTTGGGGTAGGTTGCATAGATATCTTTGATGCGGTCAACCTGCTCGGGCGCGCCTAAAAACCCGGAATACACAGCGTCGATGTCGATGCCGACCTTTTTCCACGCATCCAGGTAATCGGCCAGCATTTCGGTGGTGTCATGCATATACCAGGTGGAAAAAGCGGTGTGGCTGCTGAAAAGCCCGGTTGGAACGGGGCAAACATCGCACCCAGCGGCTGACAGGACGGGAATCGCCACGCCCAGCGAGCATTTTCCGTAACCGCACAAATCATGTACGGCGGCAATGCGGGGGATATATTGTCCTTGACGTTCGTAGAGCGGTTCGTTCATTTGCTAGTCATCCTCTTCTTCATCTTCGTCTTCGTCATCGTCGAAGAAACTCCAGTCATCTTCCGTCTTTTCATGGTTCTTGTACTTTTTGCGCGTACGATGCTCCATTAGTACGCAGGCAATTAAGCAGAGTACCAACGTTATCCCGAATAAAACTCCTATTCCCGGGAAGGTTTCGAATAGGAAGTGATACAACTGGTCCGCGTCCATAAGTGCCTCTCACGTAGATTTCTTCGAACGACTTTTCAGTAGAGTATACTATTCGCGTGCAATATCCCAGCGCAAACGTCTGGGTTTTACAGGATTCATCGATAAACTAATGCAGGAGGATATCATGCTGGATGCGCGCTATGTCCGCGAAAACCAAGAAGCGGTCGCCCAAGCGATGAAGAATCGAAACTATCCATGGGATGCCGAGCGTTTCGCAAAGCTGGACGAGCAGAGGCGAGCCGCTATTACCGAAGAAGAGGCGATGCAGGCCGACCGCAACGCGCTTTCAAAGGAAATCGGCGCGTTGATGGGCGCAGGTAAAAAAGAAGAGGCCGAAGCAGCGAAGCAAAAGGTACGCGATATCAACGGACGGTTGGCCAGCGCGTCCCAAGCGCACGGCGAAGCCGAAGATCAGCTAAAAGACCTGCTCATGAGCGTGCCGAACCTAGCCGACGCATCCACACCGGTGGGCAAAGACGAAACCGAGAATCCCGAAGTGCGCAGGTGGGGAACGCCGCGAGATTTCGATTTCGACTTCAAAGCGCATTGGGATTTGGGTACTGATTTGGGCATGATCGACTTCGAGCGCGCCACGAAGCTCTCCGGCAGCCGCTTTATATTGCTGGGCGGTTTGGGCGCTCGTCTGGAGCGCTCGCTGATTAACTTTATGGCCGACACGCACACCAGCCGTGGCTTTAAGGAATGGTGGTGCCCCGTTCTGGTGAACAAAGAAACTATGACAGGCACAGGTCAGCTGCCCAAGTTCGAAGAGGACCTGTTCAAAACGAAGGACGAGAGCCTGTATTTGATTCCGACAGCCGAAGTGCCGCTGACAAACATTCACGCCGGCGACGTGCTGGAAGGCGACAAGCTGCCACTGAAGTATACGTCCTACACCGATTGCTTTCGTGAAGAAGCGGGCAGCGCCGGGCGCGACACCCGAGGTCTTATCCGCGTGCATCAGTTCGACAAGGTGGAAATGGTGAAGTTCTCCAAACCCGAGGAGAGCTTCGACGAGTTGGAAAGCATGACGGCCGAAGCTGAAAGCATCCTGCAGATGCTGGAGTTGCCATATCGCGTGATTAGCCTGTGCACTGGTGATTTGGGCTTTTCCGCTGCAAAAACCTATGACCTAGAAGTATGGCTGCCCAGCTACGATGCGTACAAGGAAATAAGCTCGTGCTCGTGCTGCACCGATTTCCAGGCGCGACGCGCGAATATCAAGTATCGCGATCCGGCCAAGTTCAAGGGCACGCGCTATGTGCATACCTTGAACGGTTCCGGTCTTGCGGTGGGTCGCACGATGGCTGCTGTGATGGAAAACTACCAGAACGCCGATGGCACTATCACGGTTCCCGAAGTGCTGGTTCCTTATATGGGCGGCGTGAAAGTGATTGAGCCAGAAGACTAGTATGGCCAACACCAGATCAGGCGGCAAGACTACCAGTGGTAAAACTGGTGGTAGGGCCGAAAGCAAACCCGCATCGCCGACGCCACGGCGCGCCAGCAATGCGGGACGCAAGCCCGCTGGCGACGCGCGCGCGATGCCTCGCGCAAAGGACTCTGCGCCGAAAAAACGCAGATGGCCGCTTGTGCTGATTGTCTGCGTAGTAGTGGTGATAGTGGCGGCGATAGGGGCGTTTTCGTGGGACCGTTGGTTTCGCTACGATGATACCGCCGATATCCAAGGAGTGTGGAAGGTGTCGGGTGCGCAGAGCACTACGGTCATCGACGGCAGCGTTATAAAGCTCACGAGCGACGTGTCGTATGCTTACACCATAGATACCCTGGCGAAAACGATTGATTACTCGTTTGGCTCGTCTAGCGGGCATGCGTCCTATCGTTTCAGCGATGATAGATCGGTTCTGGTGATTCAGGAAAACGCTGGTACCGAATGGCTGGTTGCTCTACATTTGAAAAAGGATCCGGTCATAGAGGGTGGAGAGACTCCGACGGGTACTACGGTGCTTGTGCGGGTGTCGGGCAACACGACGGCCCAGCCCCAATCGCTTGCGAACAACAGCACGGCCGCCGCAGATGCTGCAGGTGCTGTGCTTGACGGCAGTGCGTCATGACGGAGCTTCAAGCAGATGCGGCTCACGTGACGGCGGCGCTTTCAATCCAACGTATCGGGGTTTTGCCCGATCGCGTGCGCTGCGATGTGCTGGTGGATGATGAGCTCGTTCGCTACACGAACGACGCCATGGCTCAGCGTGCGATTTCCCGCTTTCCGAATCTGGTTCGCCACGCTTGCGTGAATAGCAAAGGCACGACGTTCGGCGCGGTTATTGCCCGCACATCGTTGCCGCACTTGCTTGAACACGTCGTGATAGATATGCTTGTACAAAAGAGCACCGACGATGAAACGGTGTTCGTTGGAACGACTGAATGGACGGACGAGCGTTCGGGGTGTGCGAGAGTCGAGGTCTCGATGACCGACGATTTAGCAGTTCTCAGAGCTTTTCGAGACGCCGTTTCGTTCATCAACGAAGAGGTGATACAGTAAAGCCATGTCATCAGCACATATAACATTCGACTCAACAAACGATATGGTGGCGAACCGCGTGAAAAAGATGCGGTCGTCGGCAGTTCGCGATTTGTTCGCGGCGGCATCCAGACCGGATATCATATCGCTGTCGGGCGGCATGCCCGACGTGCGCCTTCTGCCTACGTCTGCTATCGAGCAGGCAGTGAAGGCAGCCTGCACCACGCAACGCGCGGCGTCGCTGCAATACGGGTCGACGAACGGTCGACTCGAGACTAGGCAGGTATTCTGCGAGCTGATGCGCGACATCGGCGTGCGCTGCAAGCCAGATGAGGTGCTTATCACCACGGGCGCTCAGGAAGCGCTCGACTTGATTGCGAAAACCTTCATCAATCCCGGCGACATCATCTTTACCGAGGGCCCTACTTATTTGGGCGCGCTGCAAGCGTTTTCGGCCTACGAGCCCGATATACACTGCATCCCCTTCGATAATCAGGGCATGCGCATGGACTTACTTGAAGCCGATTTAAAAAAGATTGGGCCGGGCAAGGCGAAATTCCTCTACACCATCCCCAACTTTCAAAATCCCGGCGGCGTGACCATGGTGCCCGAGCGGCGCAAACGCTTGCTTGAGCTTTCCGAAGAGTACGGCTTTTTGGTGGTGGAAGACGACCCATACGGTCGGCTTCGCTACGACGGCGGTCATGTGATTCCGCTGAAGGCACTTTCCAGCGACGTGGTGTATCTGGGCACAATCAGCAAGATATTTGCACCTGGTTTGCGCACTGGCTGGATTGCCGCACCGCGCAGTATTCTGGCGAAAATCAATCTGGTAAAGCAGGGCACCGACTTGTGCGGTAGCTCGTTTGACCAGGTGGTGGTGGAGCACTACTTCACTGATACCCCTTGGGAAAAGACGCTGCAGAAGTTTGTGGCTACCTATCATGAGCGACGCGACGCGATGTTGGAAGCGCTTGACGAGTTTTTCCCGCCCGAAGCCACTTGGACACATCCAGAAGGCGGTTTCTTCGTATGGGCCACCTTGCCCGATTACGTGGACACCGACACCATGCTGGGCGTGGCTTTGGAATCGGGCGTAACTTACACGCCGGGCGACGGCTTCTATCCAGATGGCCAGCGCGGTCGAAACAGTATGCGACTGGCTTTCTGCTATGAAAGCCCCGAGAACCTTCGCGAGGCGATTCGCCGCCTTTCTTTGGTAATCGAGGAGCAATTGGAACTGTACCGAGCGTTTTTGGAAGCAGATGCGCTTTAGGCGTTTTCCGCAATGCGAAAAGGAGTGGAATCGTGAAGATAGCGGTATTGATGGGCGGAAGCTCGTTCGAACGTGAATTCAGTTTGGCCAGTGGCAAGCGGGTGTGTGACGCTTTGGAAGAAGCGGGGCATCGCGTGGTTGCGCTGGATACGACGAAAGACCTCGTGCCGACGCTGCGCAGCGAGCGCCCCGACGTGGCGTATTCGGCGCTGCATGGCAAGCATGGTGAGGATGGCACTATCCAAAGCCTGTTGGAGTTTTTGGAAATCCCCTTTGTTGGGGCGGGAGCTGCGGTATGCCGCAATACGTGGAACAAAGCCACGTTGCCGTTCGTGATGGAAGGCTACGCCAATTTAATCGACGACGATCTTTCAGCCTCGTGGCCCCAAGGCATTTGCATCGCCCGCGATGCATTCAAAGACATGGGCGCCGCGACTGCGCTCGACTTGGTGGAAAAGCGTATTTCCGGTGGGTATCCGCTGTGCGTGAAGCCCGCTTGTGGCGGGTCCGCGCTGGGCGTGCACAAGGTGGAATCCCAAGACGAACTGGGTCGCGCTATCTTGGATGCACTCACCTACGACAAGGAAGTGCTGATTGAGCAATGGATTGACGGTGTGGAGCTGGCCGTGTCCATATTGGGGCAGGGCTGGGATGCGCATGCGCTGCCGCCGGTTGAGATTGTGACACGAGACGGTCTCTATGACACATCGGCTCGCATGACAGACGGAGCAGTCGAATTTTACACGCCGGTGCGTCTGCAATCGCTTTCGAACAAAGAAGACGAAGCTCAGGCGATTCGCGCGGAAGTTGAGCGGGTGGCATTGGAAGTGTATCGAGCCTATGGTGTTCGTGATTTGGGTCGCGTGGACATGGTGTGGGATGGCGCTCAAGCACGTGTTCTGGAAATAGACATCTCGCCGGGAATGACCGAGCGCTCGCTGTTCCCAGCGGCATGTGCGGCTTCGGGTCTTTCGCTTCCGGCCGTATTTGACCAGCTGGTGAAACAGTACGAGTAATTGTTTCGCATCGTGCTTGTGTTTTGCGGAATGTGATTGTGCTGCGATTACTCTAACATCTTGGTAACTTGTTGGGCGCGCGCGGCAAGGCTATGTTTATAATGATTTGTATCGCGGTCGGACGGGCAAGCGCTGCGGCTGATCGCAATCGGAATTGCAGTGAATCGAGGCTGGGATTCAGCCGATAGGAGGCAATCATGAGCGGTAAGATCGAAGCATTTTTAGCAGGTGGCGCAGTTGGTGCCCTGATCGCATTGATGTTCGCACCGCGAACCGGTGATGAGGCGCGTGCAATGGTTGCCGACAAGGCAAATGAAACATGGTCGCAGGCGCGCGAATATGGCACGCAGGCGCAAGAGCGCGGGCGTCAGGTATGCAGCGATTTTTCTGCGAAGGGCCAGACCGTATGCGGGAGCGCAGCGGCGAATGCTCAAGACGCCTTCAATGCGGCTTCTTCCCGTGTGCAGAGTACGTACGACAATGTGAAGCCAACTTTCACTGAAAAGAACGACGAACTGCGCGACAAGATCGAAGCTGCTCGTCAGCGCATTGCTTCTCAAGTAGCGAAGAATGCAGAAGCGGCGCATGACGTTATGAATGAGAAGATTCCCGTCGTGGCCGATGCCGCAGTGGATGCTGCTGCTCAGGTGCATGATGCCGTGGATGTTGCAGCTCAGAAGATTGCCGGTGATGCCGAAGAGAACAACGACACCATCGAAGAAAAGATTAACGAAGCGGCTGAGAAACTCGGAGAAAAGCCGGAAGAGAACTAAATCGGCATTTGAACGTATGGCATCCCTTCGTTATGAGAAGGGATGCCTTTTTGTATGGGGACGAGGGCGGTTGAGACTATGACCAAACCGAAGATGACCACTACCAAAGAGTTTTCCGGCACCCGCGTGGTCGGGGGTAAAAAGGCTACGAAGCGAATCGGCAAAATTCGCCGATTTGTCTTTCATCCGAGTGAAAAACGCGTAGTCGGTTTCATTGTGAAGCGGCCAGACCTGTTACTGATGTTTCATCGCAAAGATCGTTTCGTTCCCCTTGACGGAATCGATATCGAAGACGGTCAGGTTGTTTTGCCTTACAAGGACGCTACAGCTTACGATGAGGGCGCGTGCAAGCGTTTGGGCATCGATTACGATTCGTGCGTTTTGTGGGAAGGCATGCCCATCATGACTGTGGGCGGACAGGAATTCGGCGTTGTCGGCAATGTGACCTTCAGTTTGGGCACGGGCGACGTGAAATCCATCACGGCCAATCGTGGAACGACTGCTAAGGCACTGCTGGGGCAGATGGAGATTCCAGCGAACTCCATCAAGGGTTTCAAAACCGGAATTGGTGCCGTCATCGCCACCATGGGTGAAGAAGGCGCGCAGGAAGACGAGGATATCGTGCGGGGTGCTATTCTGGTAGCCGACGATGTGCTCGAGATGCAAACCGAGGGCGGTTTGGCCGAAAAAGCCGGGCGTGAAACGGCGGTCATCCAGAATAAAGCGCAAGTGGCAAAAGAAAAAGCGGCACCGAAGGTGCACAAGGCCACAAAGGCGACAGGAGACGCTATCAATAAAGGCGCGTATGCGACCGGGCGTCAGATTGCGAAGAGCAAAGGGATGTTTAGCGCATTCAAAGAAGAGTACGACAAGGCCGTCACAGATGATGACGCGCCCTTGGTGCCCGCAAAGAAGAAAAAGTAACATGACCGATAAACCCGATCAAGAAAAAAAGCTCGAAGCTGAAGAGTCTGGCCGTGATGTTAAAGACGCGCCCATAGACCACGGCGACGACAATTTGCCCAAAGGCGAGATAATCGTCAGCGGCCACGAGATGCCGAAAGCCAATGTTTTCAAGCTCGTGGGCCTTATCGCGTTTATGGTCATCACGATTGTCATATGCGTGGCCCTCTGGCCGATGCTCAGCCAAGTGTTTAGCGAAGGGGGTGTTGATCGCGTTATCCAACAGATACGCGATGCGGGCCCATGGGGAGTCGCGGTGCTTCTGGGCCTGCAGTTTTTGCAGGTGGTAGTCGCATTTATTTCTGGCGAAGTGGTGCA
This sequence comes from Actinomycetes bacterium, assembly GCA_023394615.1. Lineage (GTDB taxonomy): Bacteria > Actinomycetota > Coriobacteriia > Coriobacteriales > Eggerthellaceae > JAEXAI01. The sequence continues at coordinate 24,254 of JAEXAI010000010.1, forward strand.
GATGGCTGCCGGCATTCTGTATGGGCCATGGTTGGGTACGCTGCTCATTCTCATCGGTTGTGTGATCTCAAGCTCGTTTATCTACAAGATAGTGCACAGTTTGGGTCAGCCTTTCGTGTCGGCAATGGTGCCCACGAAGTATCTGGATAAATTCCATGCTTTCGAGCAGAGCGGAAAGCTCAACTCCATAGTCTTCATACTGTTCCTTATTCCCGGCATGCCCAAAGACACGTTCACCTATTTGGTGCCATTGACGGAAATGCCGATGAAGACCTACTTGATTATCACCACCGTCGCGCGCATTCCCGGCGTGCTGATGTCCACGTACGCCGCATCTGGACTGCTAAACGGCAGCGTGACCGAAAGCATTGTCATCTTTGTGGTGGTGGCCATTGTCGCAGGCGTGGCTGTGCTGTTCAAAGACAAGCTAATGGCCCTCTTCGACCGCAAATAAAGCAAGTACGGAAATTGCTGCAACCATCTGCTTTCGAGATGCGTCCTGTGGGCTTCGAGACACTATCTATGGGCTGCGCGACTGCCGTCTTGGGGCATTTTCCGATTTGGAAACAGGAAAATGGCGAGCAAGCGAAGTAAAGTACGAGCCCGATTTCCGTCCGTTTGAGGGGGTCCCCTGTGAACTGCGGTTATGCTGGACAGATTCTTTGTTTTCCTGATTTTGGCCAATTTTGCGAGACATATATGCTACTAAGTCGTACTTTACTTCGTTTACTCGGCTTTTTTCTGTTTTGAAATCCCAAAAAGAGTTTCAAGAAGTGAAAACGGGCGCGACGGCACTTGTGCGGGCAGGTTGATGCACCTGCTTCCAAGGCGTGATTTCGCAGCGTTCGTTTTCCGAACGGTTGGAATTGCCGCGCGGGATGTTGAATCATACAAAAGCATGAACGCGCGTTTACGTTGTTGTAACAAAAACTGCCAGTACGTCACCTTGCCTGTATGCTGCAAGCAGCACTTGATTGAAAGGCGGATGATGACGAACAGGCGGGAAAACGGCGGAACTGCAAGCGCACGCAAGGAAAGCGCGCAGTCGTATTGGCGTGGCGCACAGCCGATGCCCGGCAGCGTCGATGATCCTTTCGGTGCCGCGAACAAGCATGCGACAGACGCTGCGCATTCGACAAACGCTGCATCCGCATCCGCATCTGCCTCCGCATCCGCACCCACATCGGGCCCTTACTCTTCTGCACGCAGAGAAAATAGCAGTCAATTCTATGGCTCGCAGCAGCAATCGTATACGCAAGGCCAGCAGCAGTCGCAGTCTTACCAGCAGCCCTATGTCGCCCAGCCCTACGTGGAAACGAAAGACCATGTGGCCGCAGGGTTGCTGGCAATATTCCTCGGAGCGTTCGGCATCCATAAATTTTATCTAGGCTACAACACGGCTGGGTTCGTTATGCTGGCCGTGACCATTTTAGGTTCGCTTTTAAGTTTCGGCATGGCGGGTGCCGTTATGACGGTGATTGCAATTATCGAGGGCATCATATACCTATCGAAAAGTCAGACCGAATTTGACCGCGAATACGTCTACAACACGCAGGAATGGTTCTAAAGCCTTCCAGTAATCCCCCACATTAACCGCCTGGGGGACTTTTTTCATGAAAGAGCGCGGCTGATTTTCCCTATCGGCTAAAATATGGTCGAAGGGTAGCGATAGTGAAATGAAAATCTCCAAAGGAGGAAATTCTATGCCCAGTATTACCCGTGATGAAGTGAAGGTTCCCGCCGACGTTTTGCCTGAGGTCCGTGAAGCCTATATCGACAACTACATGAAGGCGACGCGCGGAACCGGTCGCTTGATGCTTTTCGCGTGCGATCAGAAAATTGAACACCTGAATGGCGATTTCTATGGCGAGGGCATCGATCCGTCCGACGGCGATCCCGAGCACCTGTTCCAGATTGGTTCGCAGGGAACGTGCGGAATCCTAGCCGGTCAGCGTGGACTCATCGCTCGCTATGCGCCCGATTATCCCGAAATCAACTACTTGGTCAAGATGAATTCGAAGACCAATTTGGTGAAGACCACGCAGGATGATCCCTATTCACCGCAGCTCTACGATTTGGAAGCCATTATCGCCATGCGCGAAGCTGGCGTGAACATCGTAGGCATTGGCTACACTATTTACTTGGGCAGCGAGTACGAATCGACTATGCTGGCGGAAGCTGGCGAGCTGGTGGCCGAGGCTCATGCAAACGGTCTGCTCGTTGTGCTGTGGATATACCCTCGCGGCAAGGCCGTTGCTGACGAAAAGGCTGCAAACACCATCGCTGGTGCTGCTGGAGTAGCCCTGTGCCTGGGCGCAGACTTCGTGAAGGTGAATCCGCCGAAAGAATCCGATGGCAAGACCTCTCCGGAGAATCTGGCTATCGCCAGCCGTGCTGCTGGTCGCACTGGTTTGGTGTGCGCAGGCGGTTCAAAAGCAGATGCGAAGGAATTCCTGAGCCATCTCTATGATCAGATTCATATCGGCGGTGCATGCGGCAACGCAACCGGCCGCAACATCCATATGCGCTCGCTTGATGAGGCCGTGCGCCTGACGAACGCTATCAGCGCTATCACTTTGGGCGACTACGAAGTGGACGACGCGCTAGACGTGTTCAACGGCAAGGCGACATTCACGCTGTAGGGCATCAATTCAAACAAGAACTAGAGGAGCGGGCCGTCCAAAAGGGCGGCTCGTTTTTTGTAATGGGAGGGATGTAGTTGCGGCGCAATGGGGGATGCGCTATGCGAGGGCGCAATGGGGGATGCGCAATGCGAGGATGCACTATACGATGTGGCTGCAAGATACGCAATGCAGCAGTAAAAGAAGAACCCCTCCATATGCGGTCGACATATCGAGGGGTTCTTGTACAATGCGGATGGTGCCCGAGGCGAGAGTCGAACTCGCACGTCGTGAGACAACGGTTTTTGAGACCGCCGCGTCTGCCATTCCGCCACTCGGGCGCGATTTGTGATTATAGCTGATGCATGCGCGCTCGCCAAGAGTAGAATAAAAAAACATGCAACTCTCGGTAAAAATGCGTTTGAGACGGGCGAGCAGGGCAGGTTGACACAAAGAAAGGTGTGACATGGTTGACGAAGAATTGGCGGGGCAGATTGACAGCTATATACAGCAGAACTGGGAACAAGTCATCAAAGACCTTGATTCCTTGGTAAGTATAGAAAGCACTGAGGATTTATCGAAATCCCAACCCGGCGCCCCGTACGGACCAGGCCCCAAAGCATCGCTGCAGTGCGCACTTGATTTGGCGGAAAAATACGGTTTCGAACCGCATAATTGCGAGGGCTACATTGGATATGCGGATTGGCCAGGTGAGTCGGAAAAGCAGATAGCCTCTATCTGCCATACGGACGTGGTACCTGCTGGACCGGGCTGGAATTACCCGCCTTTCCAAGTCACGCGCGATAAGGGCTATCTGATTGGGAGAGGTGTTGCAGATGACAAAGGACCGCTTATCGTTGCCCTGCATGCACTGGCTTTCTGGCGTGACCGCATCGAGCGCTTCCCGTATACGTTTCGTATGATATTCGGAGCGAACGAAGAAACCGGCATGCATGATCTTGCGTATTACCGCGAGCGTTTCGACGATCCCGATATCCTGTTCACGCCCGACCATCAGTTTCCCGTGGGGTATGGGGAAAAGGGTGTTTTCCAAGCGACTATTACCAGCAAATCCATCACCGACGGAGCAATAGAGGAGTTCAGCGGCGGTACGGCATCGAATGCAGTCGCCGGTCAGGCCCATGCCGTTTTGCGCGCGCAGATGCGCGATCTGCCATTGCCCGGTGGGGGAATAACCACGACGGATAAAGGCGATGGACGCGTGCTTGTGGAAGCCATGGGCATTCAGGCTCATGCTGCCTATCCGCAACGCGGACTGAATGCCATCGGCTTGCTGGTGGGCTATTTGCTGAAAAGTGGCGTGTGCTCGCGCGATGAGATGGAATGGTTGGATTTCTTGCAGCATATGGTTGCGTCTACAGATGGCGCTTTCGTCGGTCTTGCGAGCAGCGATAAAGACTTCGGGCCGCTGACTATGACGTGCGGCAAAGCCCGCAAAGAAGAAGATCGTTTCACACAAACGCTCGACATACGCTTCACTACGCAGACCTCTGCTGAACAAGTCGAGGAAAAAGTGGCATCAGCTGTTGCTCTTATCGGGGCGAGCGTGCATGTGGATACGATGATGCCGCCGTTTCTCATGGATGTAGAGGGGCCTTTCATACAGGCTCTGCTCAGCAGCTATCGCGACGTGACTGGTGATATGCAGGAGCCTTTGACCAGTGGCGGAGCAACGTATGCGCGAGAATTCGAAACGATGGCAGCATCTTTTGGCATGCAGCGCAATGGCGAAGACAAGCCGGCATGGGTTGGGGACATGCACGAGGCCGATGAAGGTGCATATGAAGGCGACCTGAAAGAAGCTTTGAAAATCTACATTATTGCGATACAGCGTTTGATGGAGCTGAAAATCTAATACCGATGAGGTAACAAATACGTCGTTTCAGAGAAAAAGCGTATATAAAAGCTGCGAAAGGGTTGGGCATACCCATCTTTCATTGCTACAATTCAGAAGACCGAAAACGGAGAAAGCAAAGAAGCATGGCCAATAAAAACGAACCAATCGGCAAACATAGTGCTCAGTCACGCGAACCTGTGCAGAACCAGCCCCAAACGAACACACCCCATGGCTACAGACCGGCAAACCAGCAGCAAGCAAGTTATTCGCAGATGCGACCGGCCACCATGGGAGCAGCAGCGGGCAGTGTGGGAGAGCCTATGGGCTGGACGGACGATTCAGCTAGGCGTGAGCGCGACCCGAAAAAGACCATTAAGATTGTTGGTATCATCATTGCGATCTTGTTGGCGGTATACCTTGTTGGTGCATTCGTGTTCATGGGCCGCTTTTATCCGGGTTCAACGTTGGGTGGCAAAGACATCTCGATGAAGTCATCGAGCGAAGTGGCCACGATGGCAGAGTCCCTCAGCAACAATTACAGCATTTCAGTCACCGGTGACGGAGCGAACTTCACCATCACGGCGGCAGAGGCTAACCTAACGGTAAAAGGCAGCGATGTGGCATCGAGCGCGCTTGCGGCCAACAATGCGTTTGCGTGGCCTATCGAGCTATTCAAGTCGCATGACGAGACGCAATATCTTGTGAGCGAATACAACTCCAATGGGTTGGAAACTGCGGTGAAAAAGGAAGTGCAGACGTTCAACCAAGACAAGGCCGACCCGGTCAATGCGACCGTAGTGTATGTGGCGGCTTCGAAATCGTATACGGTGCAAGCGGAACAGGCTGGCACGAAGCTCGATGTTGACAAAGTGCTGAAGGCGGTAGATGACGCGCTCGTCGACTTGGGATCAAAGGTCACGTTGACTTCAAGCTCTTTGATTCAACCGACCATTCTCTCAGATGATGCACGCCTTGCAACGGCCAGCGCAACGGCGAATTCCTACGTGAAAGCGAACATCACGTTGGTGTTGGGCGATACCGCGACCCCTGCTGGTTCAATCTCGGGTGACCAGATTTCCCAATGGGTAACGTTTGATGCTGATATGAACGTGACATTTGACCAAGATGCCATGAATACGTGGCTGAACCAATTGGCTGGCAGCTTCAACACGGTTGGCACGTCGCGTACCTATACGCGTCCCGATGGTGCGACGTTCACGGTAAGTGGCGGTACATACGGATGGGAAATTGACACCGACACGTTGGTGAGCCAAGTCCAGACGGCAGTTGCGGCCGGTTCTACCGAGACGTTGACAATTCCCACGGTTTACGAAGGTGCCAAGTGGAGCGGCGCTGGTTTGCAGGATTGGGGCGCTTACGTTGACGTGAGCATATCCGAACAGCATGCGCGATTCTATGATGCTTCCGGAACGCTGCAATGGGAAACCGATGTGGTGACCGGCATTCCCGATGGCGAACATGACACGCCCACAGGTGTGTGGCGTCTGTTCAACAAGGAAAGTCCTTCTACGCTGAAGGGCGATATTCAACAATCGACCGGCCAGCCCGAATACGAGACCAAAGTGGCTTACTGGATGGCGTTCACCTATTCCGGTTGCGGCTTACATGATGCAACGTGGCAATCGTCCTTTGGTGGTTCGCGCTACTCGAGTGGCTACGGATCGCATGGTTGCGTAAACCTGTCCTACGATGCCGCGTCCGCACTGTACGGCTTGATATCGGTTGGTAATGCGGTGGTTGTGCACGCTTAAAGGTACTATCTACAGAGGTTTCTGACAGCCAATACATTTGATTATTCTGTACGCCCGCCCGTCTCCTGATTCCAGGGACGGGCGGGCGCCATTATGTGGGTGGCTCGCCCAACTCACCCCTTCACTCATACGAAAAGGATGGCTCAAATGGATGGATTACTTAGTTTGCATGACAAATAATCATACTGCATGACAAGAAATCATCAGTTTTCAGGATAGCCATTGCCGCAGTTCGCGAGCATAATACATCTTGTATTCAGGGTTCATTGCCAATGGACCGAAAACAAGCTTGCATGACAAGGAAAAAAGCTTTGCCGTGCATGAATCCCAGGAGGCTTTTATGAAATTCGGTGGAATCGGCGTACCCGAGCTCGTGATTATTCTTGTTGTGTGCCTGCTTATATTCGGGCCCAAGAACCTTCCGAAGCTGGGCAGTGCTTTAGGCAAGACCGTGAAGAACCTGCGTGATGGCATGTCTGGCGCAAAGCAGGAAACCGAGATGGTCGAGGAGAGCGACGAGATCGACGGCGAAGTTGTGGAAGCCGAAGAGGAAGAACGCCCGAAGGCGAAGAAAGCAAGCCGTAAAAAGGCGCAGGCGAAAGAACCCGTCGCGGAAACCGCATAATACAGATAGTTCCAGCTCGCTTTAAAAGCGAGTGATTATCCCTCCCTTGAGTCGGGGCGCATCTACTGGCGAAATGCCACAGGTGCGCCCCGACTTATATAGTGCAGAGCAGGGGTGCTGCGCATCAGTATTCTTAGGCGATAATCTGGTATCATCGTATCGAAAGGAAGGAAGGCGAACGTGGCGCAATCGAAACGTATCATCTCGGAGGTTTCCCTGCGCCGAGTGCTCGGATTCGCCTTCAATCAGGGGTTCGTGTTCTTCCTGTTCTACATGGGGGGAAACGTTTCCTACGATATCGGGGGTTTTCTCTTTGAGCGGGCCGATTTATTCGGCATGCTCTTTTTCATGGTTGTGGGTTTGGCCATCATAAAAGATATTTCCGAGCGTCAGCGGGCTTTTTTGCTGTCGCGTCCCTTTCTGATTGTCTACGCGCTTTGCATGGTAGTCGGCTCGCCTTTGTTTTTAGGGGGTGTTGGTTTTCCCGAAGGGCTACTGGCTGAAAGCGTTTTGGTGGGTGTTCCCGCAGCGTGCCTGTTGGCTGCATGGGGGCGCTCGTTTGGTCGGGTAGATACGGATCATTCCGTGCCTGAGGTGTTTTTAGGCAGTCTTGCCGCCGCATTTCTTTGCCTGTTTATATCGCTTTTCCCCGATAACGCGCTGCAAAATGTTTTATGCGTTCTGCCGCTGGCCAGCGTGGCATTGTTGGATGTGCCCGAGGCAAGTGCGAAAGCGCCTTCTGCTCCGTCGCTTGGTCACAATGAGAACACGGCGAATATGCTGTCGCTAAAAATTATCACCGGCACGCTCATGTTCGGCACGGCGGCTGGCCTGATGAAAGCTTATGCCACCGCTCCTGGATCTCCTTCGATGACGCAGTATCCGTTGAGCATGCTGTTCTTCTGCGCGTTTCTGCTAGGGGCGCTTTCTTTATTGTTGTCGGACGGTTTCGGTAAAGGCGCGGCGCTGAATAAATCCTATCGTCTTGCCATATTCGTCATGCTGTTCGGTATTCTGCTGATATTCGCCCCCGGCGCATCGTCGTGGCTGCCAGGTGAGGCGGTATCGCTTGCGGGGTATCTGGGTTTGGAAGCTGTGCTGATATCGCTGTTTTTGGTACTGGCCCGCATAAACGGCATCGATACGGCTCGATCGTTCACGCACGGTTTCATCGCCTTGTTCGGAGGCGAGGCCATCGGGCTGGTGTGCGCGAACCTGTTCGATGCGGCCGGAGCGGACCTGTCTTTCGAAATCGCTGTGATGGCGGGCGCGCTGGTATTGTTCTCGTATGTATTCTTATTCACCGAGCAGGATTTCGGTGATTTGTCGGAAATCGTGACATCGGTGGATTCTTTCGACCAGGTGTGCGAGGCTATGTGCAAGCGTTTCAAACTCTCGAAACGCGAGGCTGAAATATTGCCGTTGGCACTGAAGGGGCGCACCAGCGAGCGCATTGCGCAGGGACTTTCCATTTCGAAAAGTACCGCTGACACGCATTTGCGCCGCATATATATGAAAGCGGGAGTTCATAGCCGCCAAGAGCTTATCGATTTGAGCGAAGGGGAAACGCGATGAAGGTTTTGATGCCGTCCCCGGCGATAGCAATCGTCGGACGTCATAATTCGGGGAAGACTACGTTGATAGAGGGACTGATTGCCGAGTTGACTCGGCGAGGGCTCAATGTGGGCAGTGTGAAGCATCATAGCCATGTGGGTTTCGACTTCGATATTCCTGGCAAGGATTCCTATCGCCACCGTGCGGCCGGTGCGACCGAATCGGTCATCGCGGCACCGGGCCAGATTGCTCGGGTGAAGAGCATCGAGGGAGAGGTTGAATGCGCGGATATCGTGGCGAGCATGCCCGGACACGATATCGTGGTTGTGGAGGGATATCGCAAAAGCGGGCTTCCCACCATTGAAATCATGCGCGCGGAAAACGATGCTGACGCGAAAGTGGCCCATGCGTTTTCTCAGGCCTCGCTTGCGGGAGTTTCTTTGGGAGCGGACAACGTGCAAGAGGCCCGCAGGGACAATCGCGCCGATTCTGCCAGTGGCTTAGATGGCGCGCCCAATCGTGGTGACATTTCGAACAAGATGCCCACGGCTGCTACGGTGGCCATTGTAAGCGATATCCCTCTTGCTCGGGAAGCAGCCGATCGCTATGGCATTCCCTCGTTTGACGTGAATGCAATTGCGACGATTGCCGACTTCGTGCAAACTGAATACGTGCGGCAACGCGTGAGCGTGGTGATACAGGCAGGAGGCGAAAGCCGACGCATGGGGCGCAGCAAGGCGACCGTTCCTTTGGCTGGGCATCCGCTGATAACCCGTTTGGTCGAACGGTTGGCACCGGTGGCCGACGAGCTTATCATCACCACGAACGAACCCGAGAATCTGGCCTTTTTACACGATGAGTTTCCCGACAACCGCATACGCTTGGTACGTGACGCCTTTGACTACCGAGGTGCGCTGCCGGGTTTGTTCACGGCGCTTGAGTCGGCTTCAAACGAATATGTGGCAATCGTTGCATGTGACATGGTGTTCGCATCCGCGGCACTCGTTGCCGCCGAATGCCAGGAAATGAGCCGTACCGGCGCCGATGCGGTGGTGCCCGTGAACAAGCATGGATATGAGCCGTTTCACGCGCTGTATCGAAAAAGCACCTGCATTTCGGCGGTGCAGAAAAAGCTGGACGAGGGAGACAAGCGAGCTCAGGCTATTTTCCCCGACATTCGCATCTGCGAATTTCCCCAAGCGAAGGTTTTGGAAGTGGAGCCAATGGGCGGTTGCTTTGTGAACGTGAACACGCCTGAAGAACTTGAGGCGATAGAGAAAAAGTTTTTGGAGGGGTAGTATGCCATCGGTTAACGACATCATCGAAATCGCCCAAGAACTGCAGACGAAATCAGTTTTGGTACTGGGTGATAAGTGCGTGACGGTGCGAAACCGCAATGCGCGGTGTCGAAAGTGCATCGAGGCATGTCCTGTGAAAGATGCCATCACCATCGGTCATAATGAGATATCAATCGATTTCGATACGTGTTTGTCATGCGGAGCCTGTACGGCGGTATGCCCGACTGAAGCGTTGGTGCCGCTCGAGCCTATGGATGCCGATCTTGCGAACCATGTCACTCTCGCCTGTTTGAAAACCGATGATGGCCAAGCTGTGATCGCGTGTGCTCGAATCGATGCGAAACACGAGGCCGATCCGCGCAAGTACACGGCTGTGCCCTGTATGTGCCGAGTGGAAGAAAGTCTGCTGGTAGGACTTGCCGCGCATGGCATACACAAAATAGTGTTGGTGGATGGTGATTGTGCCACATGCAAGCTGCGCTCAACGCGCGCCACAGCAGACGCTGTGATTGACTCAGCCAACAATTTACTGAGCGTGTGGGGATCGCATGCGCAGGTGGTGCGTAGCAGCACGTTTCCCGCGCACTGCGCGCTCGAAGATGAGCGAGGGCTCTACGGCCAAGCCAGACGTAGCTTTTTCGGGGATGCAGGCCATACCGCAAAGGATGCTCTGGTTAAAACCGTGCTGAAAGAACTGAACACCAAACAAGACGAGCCCACGCTGCGTGATCGTTTGATGGTGGGCGCAGGCAAGATGCCCCAGTTCAATGCTGCAAGGCGTATGAATGTGCTGGACGCCTTGGATAAAATGGGAGAGCCGAGCGAGGAAAACATCGACACGCGGTTGTGGGGTCGCGTGGAAATAGATACAGATGTATGCAATGGATGTGCTATGTGCACGGTGTTTTGCCCGACCGGAGCGCTTCGCAAAGGCGATGAAGAAGAGCGAAAGCAGCAAGGCCTTGAGTTGATTATGGAGTTCGACAGCTCCGAATGCGTGCAGTGCCATTTGTGCGCAGACTCGTGTTTCAAGGAATGTCTACACGTGTCATCGCATGTGAGTACCGAGGAATTGTTCGATTTCGAGCCGCGCGTGTTCGAAATCGTCGCACAACAGGGAAAAAAGAAGGGCTTTTTCTAAGGCTTTGCCGCACGCTTACAGCCCATCGCACTGCGTACCTGCACCCTTGATCATCGGAGTGCCTGCAGCCCATTGCGCCGTTCGCCAGATGTGTGCAGCATGATGTGACAACGGCGTCTGCGGTTCCCGTGAAGCCTGTCGGCGATAGATGCCCCCTGTGGTATACTTGCGCTTGCTTTAGCGCGCTAGAGTTATAGAGCAGTGGAGCAATTGGGAGCAAGGGCGCAAACGGCAATGCAAACAGCAAGCCCATCGAAGGGCACTTGCGCAGAATCACCTCTTGGGGGAAGGATTATTACACTATGAAGAAAAAGTTCGCCATCGTATTCGCATGCGCGCTTGCCTTGTGCATGAGCGTGATCGTGCTAGCTGGATGCTCGTCATCCAGTTCATCATCAAGCAAGCAGTCAAGCGAGCAGTCGTCTAGCGACAATGCCACTCGCACGAAACTCACCGTTGGTTTCGACCAGGATTTCCCGCCATACGGCTATGTGGGTGATGACGGTAAATTCACCGGCTTCGACCTTGATTTGGCTGCTGAAGTGGCCAATCGCAACGGTTGGGAAATCGAGTACAAGCCTATCAATTGGGATGCGAAAGACCTTGAGCTTTCCAGCGGTTCCATTGATTGCATTTGGAACGGATTCACCATCGAAGGACGTGAAGATGGGTACACGTTTACCGATCCCTACATGGACAACACCCAGGTAGTCGTGGTTCGCAACGATTCCGGCATCACGTCTTTGGCGGATTTGTCCGGCAAGACCGTGCTGGCACAGGCTGATAGCGCCGCATATAACTTGCTCATTGCAGGCGGCGATCAGGAAGCGCTTGCCGCCACGTTCAAACAACTGCAGACCACGCCTGACTATAACACCGCATTCATGGAGCTGGAAAGCGGCGCTGTTGACGCAGTGGCCATCGACAGCCCTGTTGCGAAGTTCCAGACTTCAGGCAAGGAAGGCACCTACACTATCTTGAGCGAGCAGCTTTCTTCCGAGCACTATGGCGTTGGATTCCTGAAGGGCAACACCGAGCTGCGCGACCAGGTTGAAAAGACCTTGAAGGAAATGACCGCAGACGGCACTGTGAAGAAACTTTGCGAGAAATATGCCGATCAGGGTATCAGCTACGAGCAGTGGATTCTGCCCGCCGCATAGACAAGCGTTCAAACGTTGAACCACCGGCCCGCGGACGTACGGTTCGCGGGCCGATATGTTGAAAAGCGCTTTGCGCGGAAAGGGCGTTATGGAATTCTCGACGATGATGGGCATGCTCGGCAACGGCTTCATTGCGACGTTGCAGATTTTCTTCCTCACGTTGCTGGGGGCATTGCCATTGGGCCTTGTCATCGCGTTTCTGCGCATGAATCGCCTCGGTTTCAAAGTAGGCAAAAATCGCATTCGCCCCATTTCGCTTATCGTGCAGTTCTACATTTCTATCATGCGTGGCACTCCTTTGATGCTGCAATTGCTGGTCATCTATTTCGGGCCGTACTACTTGTTCGGCCAACAGCTGACTGATACTTCGCGCTTTACTGCGACCATCGTCGCCTTCATTTTGAATTACGCCGCGTATTTCGCGGAAATCTACCGCAGCGGCATCGAGAGCATCCCGCGCGGACAATACGAGGCGGCCGACGTGCTGGGCTATTCGCGTGCTCAGCGCTTCTTTAGGATTATCTTCCCGCAGATGATCAAAAGGATACTGCCGCCCATGACCAATGAGATTATCACGCTGGTGAAAGATACCTCGTTGGCATTTGCCATCGGTTTCGTAGAGATGTTCACGGTGGCAAAATCCATTGCTGCAAGCCAGCGCACCATGGCGGCATTCGTAGCAGCGGGCATCATATACTACGTGGCCAACCTGCTGCTTGCGTTCATCATGAACCGTGTGGAAAAGAAGATGGCCTATTACCACGACTAGCGACGCACAGCGCCGTTTGATCGTGCAGCCATTCGGGCGTTTTGAAGGAACCGAGCGAGGACAGCTATGAGTATCGTATCAATGAATCATATCGAAAAGCGATTTGGCGAGAGCGTCGTTTTGAAAGATATCAGCGTCAGCGTTGATAAAGGCGAGGTCGTGGGTATTATCGGCCCTTCAGGCAGCGGCAAATCGACGCTTCTGCGTTGCGCGACTTTGCTGGAAACGTTTGAAGCTGGCAAACTCGTCTACGATGAACTAGTCGTCGCGGAAAACAATGCGGATGGTCGCGCAGTATATGCTGCCAAGCTGGTGCAGCAGCGTGCCAAGGCAAAATTCGGTTTGGTGTTTCAAAACTTCAACCTCTTTCCGCATCACAGTGTGCTGAGAAACGTGATGGAGGCACCGTTGCTGGTGCAGAAGCGTCCGCGTGACGAAGTGGAGATCCAAGCACGCAAACTCATCGAACAGATGGGGCTTGTGGGCAAAGAAGATTTGGTGCCTTGCGAACTATCAGGCGGTCAGCAGCAGCGAGTGGCTATTGCTCGCGCATTGTGCCTGAACCCCGAGATTCTGTTTTTCGACGAGCCTACCAGCGCGCTGGATCCTGAGTTGACCCAAGAAGTGCTGAAGGTTATCCGTGATTTGGCAATGCAGCATATGACCATGGTTATCGTGACGCACGAGATGATGTTTGCTCGCGACGTGGCCGATCGCATCGTGTTCATGGACGATGGCGTTATCGTGGAAGAGGGCAAGGCGTCCGACGTCATAAACAACCCGCAGCATAATCGCACGAAAGCATTCTTGCACAAATACGAGAACTGATAGCAGTCCTTATCTTCAAATGGCGGAGACGTGTGCGAATCGAACACACCCGAGACGTTCTGCGCGCCCCACAGCGGCTTTGAAGGCCGTGGACCCCACCAGGGAATCATCCGTCTCCGTGAAGATTGATCGAGCTTTCGATCAGCAATTAGTATACAGCATCAATGATGTTTCAAAACGCGATTGTCGCCATCGCGCTCAGTAAATCCAAGACCGTCGAAATGTTCCAGTACTGGGACGGCATATTTCCTGCTCATACCCAAGACGCCCTTCAAAGTGGCGACGGTGCCGTCTGCGCCTTTGGACAGGTGAGCACCGAGCGATTCCTTGCATCTGTCGATGACGGCACGGTCGAAGAAAAGCTCACTGGTGATGCGGCACGCTTTGCCGTCGGCATCGAGCGTGGCAAGCGCTTTGCGCGCCACAGACGTAGAAACACCCACCTGTTTGGCTAAATCGCTGACAAGGGGAGGAGCGCTTCCCGTATCTTTTAAAACAGCCAATATGGCTGAAGCGGCCTGTGCCTCGGCTTGTTTGGCTGCGCCATGCGCGCTGGGATGTCCGACTTCCCCTCCGTTCACCACGGCCTGTCCGGCACGAACGGCCTCATCAAGCAAAGCATCGAAGCAGGCAGGCGTGGCTCGTTTGCAGCAGATACGCCGCAGTGCTTCTTTGGATATGCCTGTTGCGTCCGGGTTTTTCGCATGAAAATCTATCAGCGCGCGCCCTATTTGAGCGATGAGTTTCTGACGGGTGGGCTGTGTGGTGTAGTAAGGCGCGCTGCCGATAGTGATGGCGTGCTTTGCGGCAACGGCTTTGGAAAGGCAGTCGGTCACATCGTGTTTTTGCAAGCCTATTGCTTCTGTTAGCTCATCCAATGTGACAGGTTCGGCTTCCAGCGCCAGCGCCCGCTCGACGGCCGTTTGCGAATCGCCTGCGCGCAGTGCTTCTAGCAGTTGCATTTCCGTATCGTTTGGAGTTGTGCGACGCCGCGGATGGGCAAGCACAATTTGACCACCGCCGACCACTTGCACAGGGGAATACGTGCGCAGAACGAACCTGTCGCCGAAGCTCACAGGCAGCGGCTCTTCCATGCGTATCTGTGCATAGGCGCTTTGCCCCGGGGCCAATGCGGGTGCTCCATTGAATAAAAGCACGCGGCCCAATGCCTCGCGGGTACCGTGTGCGACGTGCATGCGTGATCCGGATTCAATTGACTTTCCGCTGTTTGCCGTATCCATATATGTCAGGTAGACATCGAAATGATCGCTGGGATGCAATGTAGCCTCTGCGGCGATGAAGTCGCCAGGGCGCACTTGGTTGGTTGACACCCCGTTCAGGTTCAGCGCCACGCGGTTGCCGGCGCGCGCAGCATCAAGCGATTCGCCGTGCTCTTGCACTGCGCGGATGCGGCAGGTGATGCCGGATGGGAACACCTGCACCACGTCGTCAACGTGCGCGGTTCCGCTCCACAGCGTGCCCGTTACCACGGTACCCGATCCCTTCACGGAAAAAGAGCGGTCCACGGGCAGGCGCAAAGTATTGCCGCGGTTCAAATGTGAAACGCCTGTGCAGGCATCTTGGATAGCTTGTTTCAATTCGGTGAGCCCTGCGCCTGTTCTGCTGGATACAGCCACGATGGCAGCGTCGGCGTAAGCGGTATTCGATAAATACGTACGTATTTCTTCTTGCATGAATCCGACCCATTCGGTATCGACCAAATCAGTTTTCGTCAACGCGACCACGCATGCGGGTACGGCCAGCGTTTGCAGCACGGCGATATGCTCGATGGTCTGTGGCATGATGCCGTCATCGGCAGCCACAGTGAGAAGCGCCACGTCTATGCCGGTCGATCCCGCTATCATCTGACGGATGAATTTCTCATGTCCCGGCACATCGACGACGCCCATCGTGCGTCCATCAGGCAATTCCAACTGCGCGAATCCCAGCTGGATGGTGATGCCGCGTTTTTTCTCTTCCTGCAACCAATCTGGGTCGGTGCCGGTCAGCGCCATGATTAAAGACGATTTGCCATGGTCGATATGCCCGGCGGTGCCCAGTATCAGATCGGGCTTTCCAGATTTTGCGCTCATGCATCCCCCTTAGCTTTGTCGTGGAATGTGAAAAAGTAGGCGCTGATGCCTTGTGCTATCTCTTCTATCTCATCGGTTGAAAGCACGCATCTCATGTCGCACAAAAGCGCATCTTGCTTGATGCGGGCAATGATGGGCACGGGGCACTGGCGCACCAGGTATTCATCGCATGCTTGCGCCGAGCCCTTGGAAAACGTTATTTCCACGGCATAGGTATCTATGTCACACATGGGCAGTGCACCGCCCCCGGCTCGCGATATCTCGGGTACCACGGCCAGTTTCGCATCGCCCGCAGGCAGTAAAGTTGCCAATCGGTTCTCTAGCTTCACCGCGCGTGTGCGCACGGAATCGGGCGTTTCGCTGAGCATGCGCACGGTGGGGATGCGCTCTGCAGCCGTTTCGGGTTGCAAATACAGGCGCAGGGTGGCTTCCAGGGCGGCTAAAGTCATTTTATCCAAGCGCAACGCGCGGGCAAGCGGGTTTGCTTTCAGGCGGTCTATCAGCGCTTTTGACCCCACGATAATACCTGCCTGCGGGCCGCCCAAAAGCTTGTCCCCTGAAAAAGATACGAGGTCGGCACCAGCGGCAATCGATTCGGCTACCGTGGGTTCGGCGTATTCGCCGAAGAAATCCATATGCATGAAAGCACCCGAGCCTTGGTCTTCGTATACCAGCATATGCGGGCACTGTGCTCTATTGGCTATGGTGTCTGATTGAGTGCAGGTTGCCGCAGCGGTCGCGTTGGCACCTCGCGCGTGGTTTGCCGCATCGGCGATTGTGCGCAACTCGTGTATGCCCACGCTTTCAGTAAAACCAATCATACGATAGTTCGAAGGATGAACCTTCAGCAGCATGGCGGTATTGTTCGTGATTGCGCGTTCGTAGTCTATCGGATGGGTCTTGTTCGTAGTGCCGACTTCCACCATTTGAGCATGTGATAGGCTCATGATGTCGGGTATGCGAAATGATCCGCCGATTTCCACGAGCTCGCCGCGGGAGACCACTGCTTCATGTCCGGCGGCGAATTCGCTGAGCACCATCATCACGGCAGCTGCGTTGTTGTTCACGGCGATGGCAGCTTCGGCACCGGTGAGCGCGCAGATTAGCTTCTCACAATGGTTATGGCGGCTACCGCGTGCCATGTTCTGTACGCTGTATTCTAGTGTCGAGTATCCTGCGATTACCTGATTAACGGCGCTGACCGCCTCGGGTGCTAATACGCTTCGGCCAAGATTTGTGTGTATGATAACGCCGGAGGCGTTGATCACGCGCCGCAGCGAGGGTTGCGTCAGTGACAGTGTGCGGTTGTACGCAGCTTGGGCGATGTCTGCGATATCTATGGTAACGCTCTCACCAGCCAATATGCGCTTTCGCAGAGTATCGACTGCTGCGCGCGCTGCCTCAGTCAGTTGTTTTTGGGGGAGCGTGTCTTGTAGTGATGCCAAAATGGGCTGTTTGAGCACTTCTTCAATTTGCGGAAGGTTTTTCAGCTGAGTCGTATCGGGTTTGTTCGCCATTGATGCTCTTTCCTTTAGGGGAGTGCGCCAGCTTTGCATGCTTGCTTATTATAGCGGTACTGGTATAGGAACTTTTGAGTAAACGGATTGATGGCATATGCGTTTATTTGATACGCTTGTAAAAGCGTAGCCTGCTGGCACATTTTGCGTGGAGGGATAAACTATGAGCGATAAGCAATCTAAAGACTACGAGTTCTATCCGGGTCGTGGAGGAGCGGATGCGCCCTGTATCTACTTCATCGACCTGCCCGAGCACCCCTTCAATGTGTCGGTCGCTGCATCGGAGCTGTTCTGTTCGCTTATAACGCTTCCTGTGCACAACTGGGACGATGCTCTAACACCTTGGGCTGCACCTGGACTCTACAAAGGTAATGACGATTTCGGCGGGCAGGCAGATGCCACCATCGCAGACATTCTAGATCGCGTCATTCCGAGCATCGAAAAACAGCAGGAGATAACGCCAACAAAACGAGCCATAGCGGGGTATTCGCTTGGCGGCCTGTTCGCTCTGTATGCTTTCACCAAGCGTGCGGAATTTTCCGCAGTTGCCAGCATGTCTGGCTCTGTCTGGTACGATGATTGGCTTGACTACCTAGATGATGCTGCCATTGACGGTCGAGGTCGTTTTGCCTTCCTGTCCATAGGCTCGAAAGAAAAAAGAGCCGCGCCGCTTCGTCTGCATAAAGTGGAAGAAAACACACGTCTTTGCGCTCAGCTGTTGGAGAGTCGTGGGGTGAACGTGCGCCACGTAGTTGGCCCCGGCTCGCATATCCAGCATACAGAAGAGCGTCTGCAGGCTGGTTTTGCCGCATTGGATGAGGCGCTTCGCTCATAATTAAAAGCGTACAAGTTGTAAAATACGTATTGATAAGAAGTCCGGAATCGCGTGAAAGCTTGGAATCACGTGAAAGCCTGAAACGATTGCGAAGGCCGTTATGAATATACTCCATATCATCGCCCAGAAACCGGATAGCACAGGAAGCGGCGTGTTCGTGTCTGAGATGGTGAAGGCTTATGCAGCGCAAGGCCATAATCAATGGGTCATTGCCGGCATAGGGCCTGAAGATGCCCCGATATTTCCCGAAGGAGTGCGTTTTCGGCCGGTGCGTTTCGAGACTGAACAGCTGCCTTTTCCCGTAGTAGGGATGTCCGATGAGATGCCGTATCAATCTACTCGCTATCGCGATATGACGCCTGAGATGGTGGATGCGTTTAAAGCGGCGTTCTCGAATGCACTTGATGATGTGCAAGCGGAATTTTCGCCTGATATCGTTATCTGCCATCATCTGTATCTACTGACGGCCCTTGTTGCGCGGCGAGACTTCGCATGTCCCATTACCGCTATCAGCCACAGTACCGACATTCGCCAGATTAGCAAGATTGATCTGCAGCGCGACTACATACGTGCGGGCATCGCAAAGCTTAATCGCATCTTCGCATTGCATGACCAGCAGGCTCTCACAATAACCCAGGTATACGGAGTAGCGCAAAGTCGCATCAAGGTTATCGGTACAGGATTCAACAATCAAGTGTTCAAACAGGTGGAAGGCTTGCGCCAGGCAGATGTGTGCAATGCGGTGTTCGCGGGGAAAATCTGGGGGAAGAAAGGGGTACGCAGCTTGCTCAGCGCGCTCGATTTGCTGGACTTCCCACAAGATGGATTCACGTTGCGGTTGGCGGGTGGTCATGGGACGCAGGATGAATACGAAAGCATCGTCGCGCAGGCGGGTGAGTGTCGCTATCCTGTGACTTTCTTGGGGAAGCTGCCTCAAGAAGATTTGGCGCGCATATACAATGCCTCCGACATATTCGTGCTGCCATCTTTTTTCGAAGGGCTGCCTTTGGTGGTAGTGGAGGCGTTGGCGTGTGGATGCAAAGTGGTGGTAAGCGACTTGCCGGGCATACGCCCATGGTTGGAAGCAAATGCGCCGGGTGCTGCGATTTACTACGTGCAGCCGCCGAGGATGATCGATACCGATGTGCCAGAAGCGAGCGATCTTCCGAGCTTCGAGAGAAATCTGGCGCAGGCGATAATGACGTGCGCAGCGGCGCAGACGACTTTGGAAAACGTGCGAAACCTGTCTTCGAAACTGTCTTGGGATGCCCTCTGCAAGCGGATTCTAAAAAGTCAAAAATAGCGTTTCATCAGGCGATATAATGTGCTATATTGTCCGTAACCGATAAGGAGGTGACAGTATGGCTAGAATATATTCGAAAGAAGATCTGCAGGCTCGGACGCAGGTGGTTATAGAAGATGCAATCGCCTCGAAAGAGCCCGTCTACATCAATCAAAACGGTAAGGCGTCAGTAATCATGATTGATGCGGATACGTATTTGAGCGACATGCAAGCGCTGAGGGAATTCAAGAGGATTTACAAAGATGCTCCCATAAAGGCGACGAAGGCACCGGATACCGCCAGCACCGAAGCGAGCGATTCTTCTGCGGGCGACGCCGCATCGCAGGAAGCTGGGGCTGACAAGAAATATGCATGGCGCTGCACCATTTGTGGTTACATGGAATATGCCGATGAGCTTCCCGATGACTACGCCTGTCCACTTTGCGGAGCGGGCAAAGACGCCTTCGAGCGCGTCGAGGTGTAAGACAGACAATGATGTAACGGATAAGCGATATGCATCTTCCTGGAAAACGAGATGTATAAGCGACAGCAACAGCTTCGGAAAATGTGACGTATAGGCGAATGAGTGCAGTCGGCAGAGCATTTCTGAAACAAGAGGCACCTACCTGTGAAAGACAGGTAGGTGCTTTTATTATGGAGAAAAAAAATATTAAAATATATATAAACAGTGTTACAGATGCGAAGAAAACTGGGTGCAAAACCGGCCAAAAAAGGGCCTTAAAATTTGTAATACAGCAATTTCAAATAGTGTTTATTCGTAAAAGTTAACAAAATGTATCACAAACGTAGTCTCCTTCATGAAGAGGGATATCGAGCAATTTTGAAGAAATATCACAAACGTGATACAAAAAATATCGTAGTTAGAATGCAAATAGGTAAAATCACCTGCACAAACGCTAGATAAAATTCTCAAAAACCCTTATTGAACAGGTAAAACATAAATCATCAAAAATCGTAATTGCACGATAATTTGACTTTATCCTCATAAAAAGACATAGTCTGAAACATGAATTTCATGTGATGGATTGCCGTTTATCTGGGTAAATGCTGTTCAGGACCTGGATAGTCCGCCCAAAGATCATCCGAAAGATCTTCGTCGGCGCTTCCTCATATGAAATGTCTTTTGGGCAGTTCCAAGACAAAAGGAGGAGGACTTTCATGGGGAGCAAATTCGTCATTGCCGATCCACGGAAATGCGTTGGCTGCAAGGCATGCATGGCTGCATGTTTGGTCAAACATTTCGTACCCGGCGATGTGCCTATCGCGCGACTGAACGTCGTGCAGCTGGGGGACGGGATGACCGCGCCGATCGTGTGCCATCACTGCGAGAACGCGCCCTGCGCCGCATCGTGCCCCACAGGCGCGTTGTATCAGGACGGCGATCGTGTTGCCGTGCGCCTCGAGCGTTGCATCGGATGCAGGAGCTGCGTGATTGCATGCCCGTTCGGTGCGGTGGATGTGGTGGAGCGCTACGACGCAGAAAAGCTAGGAGATCTGACAGTCGGTGCTTCGCCTCGCGCAATGGTTGTGAAATGCGATCGGTGCGCCGATCGTCCCGGTGGCCCAGCATGCGTGGAAGCGTGTACGTCGTTTGCGCTGAGCGTAGTAGACCAAGACATCATCGATGAGCAGAAGGCGAAGCGCGAGAAGGCTTTGAAAGAGGAAATAACCGTATAAGCGCTCGAAGTATCGGACGCTTGAGGACGAGACGAGGAGGAGATCGTATTGGAAAAGCACATGGTCGTGTGCCCATATTGCGGTTCGGGATGCAAGTTCAACCTGCTAGTCGAAAACGACTTGGTGGTTGGCGCTGAACCGTTGATGGGTTTGACGAATCAAGGCGAGCTATGCCTGAAAGGCTATGATGGCTTCGATTTCATCAACGACACGAAGACGCTGACCCCCCGCCTGCGTCATCCGTTGATGCGCAAGTCGAAAGACGAACCGCTTGAGCGTGTGACGTGGGACACGGCACTGAATTTTGTGGCCGAGAAGTTGACACAAATCAAGGAAAAATACGGACCAGATGCCATTATGACCACGGGTTCGTCGCGCGGTACCGGTAATGAATCGAACTTGGCCATGCAACGTTTTGCGCGTGCGTGCCTAGGAACGAACAATATCGACAACTGCGCTCGAACTTGACACGGCCCAACAGTCGTCGGTCTGATGGACACAGTTGGAGCAGGTTCTATGAGTTGCGGCGTCCCAGGTATGGAGGATGCGGGCTGCCTGTTCCTTTTCGGATACAATCCAAACACATCCCATCCCATCGTGGCGCGCCGTGTGGTGCGGGCGAAGGAAAAAGGATGCAAGATAATCGTTGCCGATCCGCGATTCATTGAAACGTCGCGTATCGCCGACATCTACATGCCGCTCAAGAACGGCTCTAATATCGCGTTTTTGAATGCCTTTGCCAACGTTATCGTCAACGAAGGCCTGATGGACGAAGAATTCGTTCGCGAACATACCACCGGTTTCGATGAGTGGTGGAAGATTATCGAGCGCTATACGCCCGAGAACACAAAAGACATTACGGGCATTGAGCCCGCGATGATGCGTGAAGCAGCGAAGATGTACGCCACTGCCAAACCGTCGGCCGTTATCGGCTGGGGCATGGGCGTGTGCCAACATCGCCAGAACGTGGAAGCAGTGCACACCTGCGCGGCTATCGCCTGCATAACGCATCAGATAGGCAAGCCGAATTCCGGAGTGGCTCCGGTGCGCGGACAGAACAATGTGCAGGGTGCCTGTGACATGGGGGCGCTGCCGAATTTCTTCCCGGGTTATCAGAAAGTAACCGATCCGGTTATAAAAGAGAAATTCGCGCAGGCTTGGAACATTCCTGTGGAATCGCTTTCCGACCACGTGGGATACAAGGTTTCTGATGTGGGACATCTGATTGATGACGGTAAAGTGCATGCTTTCTACAATATGGGCGAAGATCCGCTGCAAACCGAGCCGGATACTATCCATTTGGCAAAGCAGCTGGCAAAACTGGACTTGTTCATCTGCCAGGACATTTTCATGACCCAGTCATGTGCCGTGGCAGACGTGGTTCTTCCTGCTACTAGCTGGGGCGAGCACGAAGGTGTGTTTACAGCTTGCGACCGCACATTCCAGTACTTCAGCGCAGCGGTGCCACCGAAAGGCGAGTGTCGCCACGACTGGGCGATCATTGCCGATTTGTCCACGCGTATGGGACATCCCATGCACTACGAGGATACGAAGCAAATTTGGGATGAGGAATGCCGTGCCGTGTGGCCGGCCGCTTACGGTGCCACCTACGAGAAGATGGCAGGACTGGGTTATGCCCAATGGCCCATCCCAACGTTGGAGCATCCGGGCAGCCCCGACTTGTTTTTGGGCGGGAAATTCTCCACGCCGGACGGCAAGGCGCGCCTGATGGCGCACGATTTCGAATATCCCACCGAAATGCCCGACGATGACTACCCGCTGGTGCTATGCACGGTGCGCGAGGTAGGGCATTATTCTTGCCGATCTATGACGGGCAACTGCAAGCAGCTGACCGATCTGGCCGACGAGCCCGGCTTCGCCCATATATCGCCGAAAGATGCAGCGGATCGAGGCATAAAGAACAACGAACTGATCTGGGCGTATTCACGTCGTGGAAAGATTATTACTCGCGCGTTTGTGGATGATCGCACCAACGACGGTGCCATCTATATGACGTATCAATGGTGGGTCGGCAAATGCAACGACCTGACGCTGCATCATGTGGACACCAAGTCGCATACGCCCGAGGACAAGTACTGCGCCTGCCAAGTCGAGCGCATAGACGACCAGGTGTGGGCCGAGCAGCACTGCCAAGAAATATACATGGGGATCAAGGAGCGCTTGTCAAAGACGGCATCCGCTCAAGACGAAGAGACGATCGAATAGAAAAACAGGCGGGGCGGGGATCCGGAGGGTATTTCCGCCACCGTAACTATCGATTACAAACAAGGGGTGAAAATGAATCGCTTTATAGCAATAGATCCCAGCAGATGCGTGGCGTGCGGAACCTGTCGAGCCGAATGTAGCGAAGGCCATAAAAGAGCCGGATTGCAGTCAGAACCTCGGCTGGCACTGTATGAAAGCCGCAATGTGGTCGCGTCTTTGACGTGCCACCACTGCGAGGGAGCGCCGTGCTTGAAGGTATGTCCGGTGAACGCCATACGACGTGATGAAGATGGTTGCATACGCGTGGACGAGAAACGCTGTGTGGGATGCAAGCTGTGCGCGGTAGCTTGCCCGTTCGGTGCGGTGCACATGAGCGGCACGCCGATATCGGGTGTGGGCGGCGTTTCCTACGCTACGCCTACGTTTTCCGCAACGCTCAGCCCGATTCTTCAGTGGGAGGTGGGCGTGTACGCATGCGCGGTGAAATGCGACTTGTGCGCATACGACAACTGTCATCCGCATTGCGTAGATGCGTGCATCACCAATGCGCTGCGTTTGGTGGAAACCACTGGCGACGGTGACGAATTGAACCAGAAACGCGTGAAGGCCGCGCAAGCGAGCCTCACCATGCTGGAAGACTTCAACGATGAAGGAGGGGAATAAATATGGACATGCTCCTCATATCGGCTGTTCTTTCATGCGTGGGAGCGGCAGCTTCGATTGCCGCGATGAAAAAGGAAAATCTGGCAAAGGTGCTGGCGTGCTCTATCGGTGCCGTTGCATCGTTGTTTGCGCTCACATCTGGTGCGATGGCTCTGTTCCAGCCTGCCGTGCTGGCAAGCTACAAGACACCGTTTGCGTTCGCGGACTTTTCGCTTTTGCTCAATCCGCTCTCCGGGTTGTTGTTGGTGGTGATAAACCTGCTGGCCTTTGTGGCTTGGATATACGGCTTGGCCTATTTCAACGAATACAAGGGCAAGGGATTGGGCTCCATCGGCATGTTCATGAACCTGTTCGTGGTGTCCATGAACTTTGTGATTACGTCAGACAACGCGTTTTGGTTCTTGGTCTTCTTCGAGATGATGTCGCTTTCATCGTATTTCCTGGTGATTGTCGATCAGACGAAACAGGCGATGCGCGGCGGCTTTATGTACCTGATTATGGCTCATGTGGGATTTCTGATGATTATGATTTCATACTTCATCATGGCGGCTCAAACGGGCAGCTTCGAATTTCAGGCGTTTCGCACGGCAGCGTTTGATCCCACTACGGCATCGGTCATATTCCTTTTGGCCTTTATGGGTTTCGGTTGCAAAGCGGGCATGATTCCGTTTCATTCCTGGCTGCCACAGGCCCATCCGGCCGCGCCGTCCAACGTCTCGGCGCTTATGTCGGGCGGCATGATCAAGATTGGCATCTTCGGCATCGTGAAGGTGGGCTTGGATCTGCTCTCGACATCGGGTTGCCAGACCTGGTGGGGTATCGTGGTGCTGATTATCGGTGCCATATCGTCAGTGCTGGGCGTGACTTATGCCCTAAACGAGCATGACATTAAAAAGCTATTGGCCTATCACTCGGTCGAGAACATCGGCATCATACTTTTGGGCGTGGGCATAGGGTTTATCGGTCTGGGTACGGGCAACACGGTGCTTGCGGTGCTAGGCCTGATGGCTGGTCTGTATCACCTGATTAACCACGCCATGTTCAAAGGACTGTTGTTCTTGGGCGCAGGATCTGTGCTCTATAGCACAGGATCGCGCAACATGGAGATTATGGGCGGTCTGGTACGTGCCATGCCGGTTACGGCAATGTGCTTCCTTATCGGGTCGCTGGCCATCTCTGCTATTCCGCCGCTCAACGGCTTCATGTCTGAATGGTTCACCTATCAGGCGATGTTTAGCGCGGCATTCACGGGAGATGCGCTCATCAAATTCTTCGCGGGATTCGGTGCTGTGTCGCTGGCGATTACCGGTGCTCTGGCTGTTACCTGTTTCGTAAAGGCGTACGGCGTCACGTTTTTAGGGTCGGCTAGATCAGACTCGGCCGAGAAAGCGCACGAGGTTCCTGCTTCTATGAAGTTTGGCATGATTGTGCTGGCTGTCATATGTGTGTGCTTGGGCGTGTTCGCGCCCTGGGTAGCTCCTGCAATGGAGGGAATCGCGCAGTCGATTCTGTCTGCGGGAACGATTACGGTCGCATCGGGCATCGAGACCGTGAATCCCATTTTGGGCAGCATCGTGTCGACTCCGCTGCTCGCCGTGTTGATGATCGCTTTAATCGGGCTGTCGTTCTTGGTCGCGAAAGGCTTCGCCAAAGGTGGCGTAGCGTCGGATCGCGAGCCTTGGGCCTGCGGCTATCTTCCCGACGCCAGCATGCCGCCGGTGGCTACTACGTTCGCTTCAGAAGTGGACATGTTCCTGCATCCGCTCTACCAGATGCGTGATTCGCTGGCCGCTCAGTCGGTGAAATTCGTGCAGCTTTTCCAAGGTACGGTGCGCGGTGCGGACAAGGCGCAGCATGTGGGAGATGACTACGTGGTGCATCCGGTGACGGTCTTCGTGGAATGGCTGAGCGGCCTTTCCCAAAAGATCGAATCCGGCAATTTCCGTTTGTACATTATCTATATCGTCGTCGCATTGGTCGCATGCCTTGCGCTGGCCGTTTTCATGAGGTAGGAGGTGTCTGATGAATACTATCGTACTTGCAATCGTTCAAGCATTTCTGCTGGTGCTACTCGCCCCGCTCGTTTCGGGAACCGCACGATGGATGCGCGCCAAGATGCATACGCGTCGCGGGCCGTCTATCCTGCAGGACTATTACGACATCGCAAAGCTGTTCAAGCGCCAAGATGTCCACACGTCTGATTCCAGCTTTGTCCATCGCCTCATGCCGCCTTTGTATTTCGGCACGATGCTCATTCTGGCGATGGGAATCCCAGCGTTCACGCTGGCATGCCCCATCCCGGTTTTGGGTGATGTCATCTTGATTATCTACATGCTGGCACTGCCTCGCTTCTTCTTCGCTCTTTCCGCCGTCGACACAGGCGATGCCTATGCCGGCATCGGCGGCATCCGCGAACTGCTGGTAGGCGTGTTGGTAGAGCCCGCTATGATGATTGCCCTGTTCGTGGCTGCGATTGCCACGGGAACCACCAATATCGGTCTTATGGGCACCGCTATCGCATCCGGCAGTGCAACGAACCCCGTTGCGGTAATCGTGGCAGGAATCGCGTTCGCGCTGGCTTGCTACATCGAGATGGGCAAGCTGCCCTACGATGTGGCCGAAGCCGAGCAGGAACTGCAGGAAGGCCCCTTGGCTGAATACTCCGGGCCTTCGCTTGCCATGGCGAAAATGTCCATGACCATGAAGCAAATTATCGTGGCCAGCATGTTCGTGGCGATCTTTCTGCCGTTCGGTGCAGCTGCGGACATGTCAATCGGTGCCGTTGCGATGGGCGCGCTGTTCTATGTGCTGAAAGTGGCGTTTATCTTCTTCGTGTGCGCACTGGTGGAAAACGCCGTGTGTCGCGTTCGTTACAAATTAATGGGCAAGCAGACCTGGACCGTCGTGGGCATTTCCGCCTTTGCGTTCCTGCTGTGCTTGCTGGGAATGTAGAGGGTGGTGAACGACATTATGACTTTAACAGTAATGGCACTGTCCGCCATCGCTATTCCCTTCATCGGCGCTCTGCTGATAATCCTCTGCCCGCAGAAGATGGATCAAAAGATTTGCTTGCTGTCCGGTGGTCTGTCGACGATTTTGACCATAGCAGTATGGGTAGGCTTGGCCTCATCCGGTGGCGATACGGTAAACTTCGTGGTCGCTGGAATCGGCGGGTGTGAGGTAATGGGCCTCGTGCTGGACAAGATGAGCGTCATGCTCGCAACATGCTTTGTGTCCATCGGCTTTTTGATCTCGATTTATTCACTGGGTTACATGAGCTCGAAGAATCGCGAGCATCCTGATTGCCCGTCAAGGCGCTTCTATGCATTCTTCACGCTGTTCATCGGCGCGATGGCGGGCTTGGTTTACAGTTCCACCGTTGTGGGTCAACTGGTATTTTTCGAGGTCACTGGCTTGTGCTCATGGGGGCTTATCGGTTACTACAACACCGACGAGGCGAAGCGCGCTGCAATGAAAGCTCTGATTCTCACCCATATCGCATCGTTGGGGCTCTACTTCGCTGCTGGTCTGTTGTATCTGCAAACCGACACATTTTCCACCAGCGCCATCGCGGGACTGTCTGAATACTGGAAAGCCGTCGTGCTTATCTGCATACTGATTGCAGCTTGGGGCAAGTCGGCACAGCTGCCGTTTTATATGTGGCTGCCATCCGCTATGTGTGCACCCACCCCAGTGTCGGCATATCTGCACGGTGCTTCGATGGTGAAAGTGGGCGTTGCGATTTTCGCACGTGCACTGGTGAGCGCCGGTGCTATTCCCGAAGTGGTGGGATGGGTAAGCGTTATCGGTGCCATCATCACATTAATCTTCAGTTTCTTTATGTACCTGCCTCAGGAAGATATGAAAAAGCTGCTGGCGTTTTCCACCATATCGCAGCTGTCCTATATATTCTTGGGCTTCGCGTTCTACATCTTCGGCAGCAATCTGGCCCTGCAGGGCGGCGTTATGCACATGTTCAACCATGCGTTCGCCAAGACCTTGTTCTTCTTAACGGCTGGTGCCTTCAGCTTCACGCTCGGCACGCGCATGTTGCCCAAATTGCGCGGCGTGCTGAAAAAGCAGCCCGTATTGGGTATCGCATTCGGCGTGGCCGCTCTGGCTATTGCCGGTTGCCCGCCCATGAACGGCTTCTTCAGCAAGTTCGCCATTTTCGCCGGCAGCTTCCAGGCTGCGGCAGGCAATCCGATTCTCACCTTCATCGTGATAGTGGCCTTGATTGAGACGGTCGGGTGCTTTGCGTGGTTCTTGAAGTGGATGGGCCAGGTTCTTCCTGGAGAGCCCTCGCCTGAAGTAGCGGACGCCAGCCCGCTGCCGAAGTCGATGTCGGGAGTCATCGTAGTATTGATCGTTATGACATTCGTGTCCAGCTTCATCGCTGCGGCTTGGATAGGTTAGGGGGCGCACAATGGATCCTTATATTGTAGTCAATGTTTTAGGAAGCCTTCTGATCATCACATCGCTTCTGATTGTGCTTTCGAAAACGCCGAAGAAAGCGGCCTATATCTATGCAGTTCAATCGCTGGTATTAGTGTCCGTGTTCATATCGTTGGGCACGATAACCGGCTCGACCCAATTGTTTGTGTGGTCGGGTACTGCTTTCGTGACGAAAGTGGTTTTGGTGCCAGTCATCATATTGATGGCGCTGAAAAAGATGAACAATCCTACAGACGATCTTCCGCCAGTGGTGAGCCCCATGGTGTCGGTATTGCTGGTGGCTGCCGAAGTGCTTGTCTGTTACTTCATCGTGGGCGGCATCACGCTTCCCACCGCCATTGAAGTCAAGCCTGCGCTTGCTATATCGCTCGCGCATTTCTTCATCGGACTTACCTGCATCGTCACGCAGCGCAATATCGTCAAGCAAGTCTTCGGTTACTGCTTGATGGAAAACGGGTCGCACCTGACGCTGGCGCTGCTTGCGCCTACGGCACCCGAGATTGTTGAGATTGGCATTGCAACTGATGCCATATTCGCCGTCATCATCATGGCCATCATGGTTGTACGCGTATATCGCACCGCGCATACGCTTGACACCAATGACCTTATGGAATTGAAAGGTTAGGGGATGACATGGATTATTCGACTTTATTGATAGCGCTCATGCTCATCCCGCTGTGTTCTGCCGTTTTGCAGGCTCTGCTTCCTTCGAAGTCATTGCCCGCAATGGCATATGAGACCATTCACGCACTGTGCGTATGCGCGGTGTGTGGGTTGGGGTTGTTCTTGGTAGTAACCGTTATGGCATCGGGAGAATCTCTAAACGCGTTGGGATTGTGGTTTCATCTGGATGCGCTCGGTGCGGTGTTCGTAGCGCTTATCGGCGTGATCGGACTTCTGACCGGCATCTATTCCTTGGCCTATATTCGCCATGATGTGGAAGCCGGAAACATGGGCAATGCCCAGGTGAAGCAGTATTACGCGTTTTTCAGCCTATTCATCTTTTCGATGCTTTTGGCCACGCTTTCCAACAACATCATTTTGATGTGGGCGGCCATCGAACTGACTACGCTTTCCACCGTGTTTTTGGTGGGATCATACAATACGAAGCTGTCGCTTGAGGCGGCATGGAAGTACGTGATCGTGTGTACCGCTGGCGTAGCTTTCGGCCTCTATGGCACGGTGTTGGTGTATGCCAATGCGGCCAGCGTGATGGCTGATGCGCACCAAGCGGCGTTCTGGACCTCGCTTTTGCCTTACGCGAACCAGTTCGACGGTTTCTTGATCCAAATTGCATTCGTGTTCGCCGTTATCGGCTTCGGCACGAAGGCGGGGCTGTTTCCCATGCACACCTGGCTGCCCGATGCTCATTCCGAAGCGCCCAGCCCGGTGTCGGCCCTGCTTTCCGGCGTTTTGCTGAAATGCGCCATGTTAATCATCATTCGTTTCTACATTCTGGCCATACAGGTCAACGGGCCTGAGTTCCCGCAGATGTTGATGTTGATTATCGGCATCGTGTCTGTGTGCGTAGCTGCTCTGGCTGTCTTCAGTCAGGACGATCTGAAACGCAAACTGGCCTATTCATCGTGTGAGAACATCGGCATCGTGGCCCTGTGCTTGGGCTTCGGCGGGCCTTTGGGTGTGGCTGCGGCGCTCCTGCATTGCATCGCGCACGGCTTTACCAAAGCGCTTTTGTTCTGCATATCAGGCAACGTGTTGATGAAGTACGGCACGCGCGATCTAAAGAAAATCAGCGGCATCCTGCGCGTGGCGCCTGTAACCGGCGTACTGATGGGTATTGGTTTTCTGGCACTTGCCGGTTTCCCGCCGTTCGCCATGTTCCTCTCTGAGACCACGGCGTTCATTTCCGGCATCGTGGAAGGCCAGATTTGGATTGTGGTGCTGTTCGGCATCGCGCTGACCATTGTGATTGCGGCGTTCGTGCGCGTTATTGCCAGTGCGGTTATGGGAGACGCACCCAAAACCGTTGCGAAAGGCGATGTGGGACCGCTTGCGTTGGTCCCTGAAATCGCGATGGTCGTGGTGATCATCTGGTTTGGCGTGGCCATTCCCCAGCCGGTGCTAAACGGCGTGGAATCTGCGACGGCCATCGTGCTGCAGCAGGATACCGACGTTCTGCATCAGGCGCCGTTGTTCAAGGACTTGTTCGCCGCGACCGATTCGGCCGCAGGCTCGGATATACGTTAGGAGGCGTGTCGTGAAAAGGAAGAGTAAAGAAAAACGTGTGTGCGAAAGCCACGTTGAGGCGGTCAAGCAGCGCTACCCTGGTGCGGTGCAGAACGTGGAGTGGGTGCACGAGGACCAAGTGTGCATAACCGTGTCGGGAGATTCTGCTCCCGGTGTGATCGAGTATCTGTATTACGAGCGCGATGGTTGGATGCCCGTGATGGTGGGCAACGATGAGCGCCAATTGGCAGGTGCCTACGCCCTGTACTATCTGCTCTCCATGGAAGGTGACGATCCCGGTTTTGTGATGGTGCGCGTCGAGGTTTCTCCTGCCACCAACGAGTTCTATTCCGTGACCCCCAAAGTGCCCGCAGCTGTGTGGAGCGAGCGCGAGGTGCAGGATATGTTCGGGCTGCATGCTTCGGGCATCATCGATAACCGCAACCTAGTACTGCCCGATGATTGGCCGCAGGGGGTCTACCCGCTGCGCAAGGATACGATGGACTATCGTTTTCGCCCCGAACCTACCAGTAACGTGGAAAACTACGAGTTTTTAAAGGATACCGGCGAGCACGAGACCACGACCATTCCCATGGGGCCTTTGCATATTACCTCCGACGAACCCGGTCATTTCCGCCTATATGTGGAAGGCGAGAACATTATCGATGCCGACTATCGCATGTTCTTCGTGCATCGCGGCATGGAAAAGTGCGCCGAATCGCGTATGAACTACGATTCTGTGCCGTTTCTAGCTGAGCGTATATGCGGCATCTGCGGGTTCGCCCATTCGGTGGCCTATGCCGAGACCATAGAAAACGCTCAAGGCATCGAAGTGCCTCTGCGCGCACAGGTAATCCGTTCAATCGTTTTGGAAACCGAGCGCCTGCATTCGCACTTGTTGAACTTGGGGCTGGTGTGCCACTACTGCGGCTTCGACACCGGCTTTCAGCATTTTTTCCGCGCACGCGAAAAGTCGATGGACTTAGCCGAAATGCTGACCGGTGCTCGCAAGACCTACGGCTTGAACCTGATCGGCGGCATTCGTCGTGACATTTTAGCCGACCAGAAAATTGAGACGCTGAAGTACATAGAAGAGATGCGCAAAGAAGTGAACCTGCTGGTAGAAGAGTTGTTGAGTACGCCGAATTTCATCAGCCGCACGGCGGGAATCGGCATACTGGACAAACAGGTTGCGCGCGATTACAGCCCCGTGGGGCCTTTGGTACGCGGCAGCGGGTTCGCCCGCGATGCACGCTGGAACCATCCGTTTGACGGCTATAAGCTCATCGCCGATAAGCATGCGCCCATCACGCAGGATACCTGCGATGTGAAGGGTCGCACGCTGGTTCGCGTGGGCGAAGTACTCGACAGCATGAACATTATCGAGGAGTTGCTTTCCATTGACCTTCCCTCGGGCCCGGTCTTGAACGACAACTGGACCTATGAGCCGCACAAATTTGCGCTGGCTGTAACGGAAGCCCCGCGCGGTGAGGATGTGCATTGGTCGATGATTGGCGACAATCAGAAGGTGTATCGCTGGCGTGCGAAGGCATCTACCTACAGCAATTGGCCTGTGCTGCGCTATATGTTCCGCGGCAACACCATTTCCGATGCTGCGCTGATTGTGGGTAGCTTGGATCCGTGCTATTCGTGCACCGAGCGCGTGACCATCGTCGATGTGAAGAAGAAGAAATCGCAGGTTGTGACGAAAAACGAGCTGGAAAGCTATTGTCGCAGCCGCAAGCACAGCCCATTGGATATGTAAGGAGGGCGCTCGAATGCTGAAAACGTTTAAAGAGATTCTACGTACAGGCAATGCGACCACGTCGTATCCTGCCAAACCGCTTGAGCGGCCGGAATACGCACGCGGTAAACCCGAGCACGATTCGGTGGCCTGCATCGGCTGCGGCGCGTGCGCCGTGGCCTGTCCGCCCAACGCTATCCAGATGGTGTGCGATTTGCGCGCCGGCACACAGATGTGGTCCATCAATTACGGTCGCTGCGTGTTCTGCGGCCGCTGTGAGGAAGTGTGCCCCACGCGCGCTATAGAGCTCTCGAAGGAATTCGAATTGGCCGTGATGTGCAAGGACGATCTGGAAGAGACCAGTACGTACAAACTGCAGGCATGTTCGGAATGCGGTGAGTATTTCGCCACGGCCAAAGAAGTGGATTATGCGGCTCGTTTGCTTTCGCAATTCGAATCTGACGAGGAGGCCGAACAGGCAGCTCAGCTCACGCATGTGTGTCCCGCCTGCAAACAGAAGGCGGATGCATACCGAGCGAAGAGCCGCGCGGATTTGATGGGAGGACAAAAATGATTGTCAATCACAACGTGCCTGATCGCCTGCAGTACAAGCCGGACAAAAAGGAATTGGACGAGCAGGTCGTAAAGGCCAAGATGGCCCTGCTGAATCAGATCAAGCGCTCAGTGTATATCTACCGTATCGACTGCGGTGGATGCAACGGGTGCGAGATTGAGATATTCTCCACCATTACCCCGGTATTTGATGCCGAGCGTTTTGGGATTAAAAACACTCCGAGCCCACGCCATGCGGACATACTGGTGTACACCGGTGCGGTTACTCGCGCTATGCGTATGCCGGCTATTCGAGCCTATGAGGGCGCCCCCGACCCCAAGCTCGTTGTTTCGTATGGCGCATGTGGCTGCACAGGAGGCATTTTCCACGACAATTATTGCGTATGGGGCGGTACCGACAAGTTCTTCCCGGTGGACGTCTACATTCCAGGGTGTCCGCCATCGCCTGCGCAGACCATCTATGGTTTTGCTATCGCGCTGGGCCTGCTGGGCCAGAAACTGCATCACAGCGAAACGGTGGAGGCGGTCGATGAGCATGCGCCTATTCGTTTTGAAGACGTGCCCTACAAGGTGCGTGTGGCGATAGAGCGCGAGGCGCGCTTGATGAGTGGGTATCGCCAGGGGCGCGATTTGTCGGATGGCTTTTTGGCGGCGCTCGAAGCGGGGGGCGTGAATTCCCAATCGGGCGTGAACAGCCTTATTGCTTCCGAGGCCGACCCTCGCAAAAAAGAAGTGTACGAAGCACTGAGCCGTTGTCTGCAGGAAATGGTCGTCGGACCCGAACAGCAGGACAAGTACT
Organism: Actinomycetes bacterium; assembly: GCA_023394615.1. Classification (GTDB taxonomy): domain Bacteria; phylum Actinomycetota; class Coriobacteriia; order Coriobacteriales; family Eggerthellaceae; genus JAEXAI01. Next base: position 57,952 of record JAEXAI010000010.1, read on the forward strand.
TAAAAGATGCACTCGAACTGGTGGTTGCCAGCAACGAAGCGCAAAGGGCCGCTGCTGTGGCGCTGGGTCAGAATTCCGCAGCGCAGGCAGCTGCTGCGCAGAATCCGTTCGCACCTATGCCTGCATCTTCTGCATCTGCGCATCCGCTCGGCACGCACTAGGACGGGGGTGTTCAGAAGATGGACAAACAAGCGGTCTTCTACCAGTTGGGCAGAAAGTTCGTCGACGATGCCCGCGAGATTCCCGAAGAGTCGGCAGACGTGCTGTACTACACGCTTGCCGTGGGGCATCACACCGGCGTGATCGACTGTTTCGAAGAAGTTCTGCGCTGCCCGATGGCCGTGTATGAAGGGGTATGCAAGCTTCTGCCCGCAGGGGATGCCCGCTACAAACTGGAGGGTATTCTGCGCAGCGGTGAGATTCAGGTGGACAAGACGCACGTGGAAAAGCTGGATGAGCCCGTGCGAGCCGCTATAGATGCTTTGCACGAATCGGGTGTATCCGTAGAGGATGGCGACGATAGCACGCTGCAAGCGCAAGAGCTGGCATGGTTGCAAGGTTTCGATGCGGCTCTCGACGCAATCAAGCGCGATCCGGTCGTATATCTGATGGGAAGGGAGCGCGACGCATGAGCGGAAAAGTAGTCTTCACGGTTGGAGCCGTTTTACGTGGCGACGATGCCGCAGGCCCTATGCTGGCCAAGATGATGGAGATCGACCCCATAGAAGGATGGGATGTGGTCGATGGCGGGCAAATGCCCGAGGATTATCTTTCTGTGATCCGTCGTATGCAGCCCGATGTGCTTCTGCTGGTAGATGCTGCCCAAATGAATTTGGAGCCAGGTGAGATTCGCTCGCTGACCGAAGAGGACGTGGCAACTGATTTTCTGGTTACGACGCATTCCCTGCCTATCTCGTTTCTGCTGCAGGATTTGAGGAAAAGCTGCGGAACCGTCGTGTTTCTAGGCATACAGCCGGCACACATGGACTTTTACGGGGCATTGACCCCGGCAGTGCACGATGCCGTTCAAAAAATCTACGACTTCCTTTCAAGAGGCGCGAGCTTAGGCGGTGTCGTTGTCCCCTTAGGCGATGCCGCCAGCGTCGGCGCTGGTCGTGAGGATGATAAGGAGGACGACGAGGGAGAAAGCAGCGAAGAAGACGATGCGCCTTGTGCTTGAGGTGTCGGCTGATTCATTGCGGTGAAAAGGGGAATCCAAGGGGATTCAAGTGAAGGATATTGCAAGGAAAGGTAGTTCATCATGGGTGTGAAATCCGAAGACGCGACAGTGGTCAAACCCGATTGCCTCGCGCCTGCTGCCATTGAGCAGAAAGCAGAGACGGTTGCGGCAGGGAAGACCGCTACGTCCAATGGTCGCTGTTTTGTTTTGGCGATACTGGCCGGCATGTTTATCGGTATGGGCGCGCTGTTCATGACGTTCGTGAATTCTGACTCAACGCTCTCGTTCTCGGTGCAGAAGGTATTGGGCGGCGTATGCTTCTCGTTAGGTCTGATCAGCGTTATCGTGGCAGGTGCCGAATTGTTCACAGGCAATTCGCTGATGGTATGCGGCGCATGCAGCGGCAAGATCAGCTGGGGTGCTTTGGTCAAGAACTGGATCATCGTATGGATTGGCAACTTCGTCGGTTCGCTTTTGTTAGTGGGCATCATCGTGATGTGTGCGTGCTGGTCCATGAACAACGGCGCTGTTGGCAACGCTATGATTAATGTGGCATACGGCAAGATCAATCTGGATTGGTCGGTTATTTTCTTTCGCGGCATCATGTGCAACGTGCTGGTGTGCTTGGCCGTGTGGATGGCATTTTCCGGTCGTACCGTCATCGATAAGATTTTCACCAGTATCATTCCGGTTGCGGCATTCGTCGCCATGGGATTTGAGCACTGTGTGGCCAACATGTTCTTCTTGCCCATGGGCGTGGTTGCGTTGAACACCGTAGGTTACACCGGTGATATCGATCCGACGAAGCTGGCTTCGATTCAGGCCGCCCTTACCCCTGCTGGCGTGTTCTATAACATTTCCGCTGCCACAATAGGCAACATGGTGGGTGGTGCTGTTCTTATCGGCTTGATGTATTGGCTGGCATATCACAAAAAGAAGACTGTATCGAGCAATGCTTCTGCAGAAAAGCCGAAGGCTGCGGTGAAGGCTGCCGCTCAAGTTGCTGCCACTTTGAAGTAGCAACATGTCCGTCGCAGTAGTCACGTTGAAGTGACCGCTGCGACGGTCGAATTCTCCCGCATTCCCAAGGCGCGACAACCGAAACGGGTTTGCAGGAGCGATCCAGGAATCTGCCGGGTGCACGCAGCGCCCGGCAGATTCCTACAACATCAAGGTACGTTTCAGCAATGGTTTGTCAAACGACATGATCTGTTCGTCGTGCAGGACGTTTCGGGCGACCAGCAGGCAGTCCACATAATCGAGCATGCTTGATCCGAATAGGCGCGATGCGTAGCGCACCACGTCTTCGTCTACAACATATATGTCATCGAGCAGTTCGACCAATGTGTATCCTATCTGCGTGCGGGGGACACGGTACACATCGCGTAGAGTGACGGCCACACGTGCGAAAATTTCCGGATAGGTATAAGCTTCGCCTGCGGCTATGACCGTGCAAGCTTCTTTGAAATTCTTCTTCGAATCCTCCAAGATATAGCGGAGGATTACCGTTTCATCGATTAAAAGTTTCATATTTATTGCTCAGCGATCTGATCCAGGCTTCACGTTCCGCTTCGCGCATTTCCTGATGGGCATACACACGCAGAAGCCCTTGTGCTTTCATGCGGCCCTTGCCGATAGATGTGGTGGGGCGAAACGGGCACGAATTCTTGCGCAGGCTTTCGCGCACGAACACGCGTGTGGCCTCCGAAAGGCTCGTTCCCATGTCGGAATAGAGCTTTTCAGCCGCCGCCTTATCTTCTGGGTCGATACGCACATGCAATATAGCATCTTTGCTCATGGGCCCTCCTTCGTTTCCCCTTGAGACACGATTGTAATACTCGATTGGTGCGTTTGCCAGAATGTCCAGAAGATTGAGCGAAGAAAAGATACTATGGAGCAGACGAGATAAGAGATTGGATTGCCCCGATGGTCGAAAAGGAAGAGCATCGCCCCGAAGGCTACGAATGCGTGGAAAACTGCATACGCGTTCAACAGGGGAAAGCGGAATTGTGTACCGAGAACGTCGCGCTCGAAGTACCCGTGCCCATCAGCTATAACGGAGTGTATGCCGAAGTGCTTTCCTGTACTCCCAGCGATTTTGAGGACGCTGCTTTCGGAGTGGCGTTTGCGCATGGGGTCATAGCGAAAGCTGAAGATGTGCAATCGGTGGAGGTCCGTTGCGATGGCTCGAATTACGACATAGATATGACCTTGCGTGATGGATTGCGCATGCCAGCAGCGCAGAACCTCTCAACCCCATCGGGAGCGTCTTCTGTGGCTGGCGCGCTGCATTCCACCCGCATAGCGCAGCTGCCTGCGTATTACCCTGCACACATGGTGCATCTTTCAACATTCGAATCTATCGCCCCGCAAGCCATATACCGTGCATCAGAGAGCCTGCTGAATCAGCAAGGCATGCATCGCCATACCGGGGCCACCCACGCGGCGTCCTTCGTAGGGCGTGATGGTGAATTTCTGCATATCAGCGAAGATATCGGCAGGCATGTTGCCGTGGATAAACTGGTTGGTTGGTTATTGCGCAATGACATCGATCCATCGAGCGGATTCGTTTTCCTTTCCAGCCGCTGCGCGTTGGAGCTGGTGAACAAGCTGGCTCGTTACGGAGTGGGGCTGGTAGCAACGGTGTCGGCGCCCACCAGCGCGGTTATCGAGTTTGCCGACGAGGCCAATGTGACCCTGTGCGCATTCTGCCGACAGGATCGCTTCACCATCTACGCGCATCCCGAGCGCATCCGTCTATCCCGCTGATAAGCCGAAAACGACGCTCATCCGTGGACGCGGGTCCGTGTTTCGCGGTTCGGCTGAATCATGAGTGAGGGAGCGAGGACTCGGCCGTCGCGCTGTTGTCAGCGCAACGAGTGCGGTTTGCGTTGCCACCTATGCTGTCTGTGTCGTTTGAGCAGTCTGCGTCAGCATGACCGCCATGTTTCCTCTTGTGCTGAAGGCGCGTTCGAACGCTTTGCGCGAATAGGTGACGATGCCTTCAAGCGGATCGGCCATGGTCACGGTTTTGGAGTTGTAGCCGATAATCGTCATGGCGTGGTCATTGGTGGATGCTTGGATAAGGTCGCCGTCTTCGGTGAACCATTCATCTGACACACTGCGCGACTTCATTGCGATAGTGACCCAGACGGTCACCGGATCACCGTCTGCCACATGTTGGTATAGCTCGCCGGTCGAGATGCCGGTCAAATCAACCGCCTGCAGCGTGCTGTTGTTGGTTGTCAGGTATTCGTTCAGCGCGTTCACGACTGGGGTCGTATTGCAGAACCATCCGCTTTCGCTTGCGGTATCGCCGATAAAGAATTCGTTAGGGTCCGGCCCGTATTGTGTGCCGTTTTCATAGTACAAATCGATGGTGTCGGTTTGCGCCAAGTATTCGTTTAAGTCGACGTTGCTGGCGCTGAAGCCGTAGTAATCGAGCATTATCGTAGCGGCTGTGATCTCGCAGCCGGTAGGCAAATCCGGTTCCTGATCAATCCAAGTGACATCGAGGTCAGATGCGCTGGTAGGGGCGGATGTGGATGCGAGCGCCACGCCTGCGTCATCGGCAATCTCGTCGGTGATATCTTCGATGCTGCCGTTTTCGTTTGCGAGCGCGATTATGCTAAACGCGACCGTCATTGCCAGCACGACCAAGGTGAGCCGTCGCCTGAACGCCGTTGCGAACAACGAGGATATAACGTTGGATGCGGCGCTGCTCATGGATGCAGCGCTGTTGGCGAAACCGTTCGTGCGTTTGCGCGCATGGCTGTGCATTTTTCCAGAGGTATTTTGGTAGTCGTTGCGAGGCTTGTTGGCATATCTCCTGTCAATGCTTGCCCTTGAACCTGACATCTGGTGCTCTGCGGTGTTTCGCTCTGATGTGTTTGCTCTTGTTTCATCAGCTATGGCGGCCAGACGGGCGTCTTGGCGAGAATAGTCGAAGTCACGGCAGGAGTTTTCCTCTTGCCGACGATTCTGTTGGCGAATGGTGCGTTTCATGCGATCGTTTCTGCCATTTGCATGAAAGAGGGGCGTTTGCGACATAATTGTCTGCTCCGTTTCTTCTTTCGGTCAGCATGTATTGAAACATATCATTCTGAAAGCAAGCTTAAAATCGTGTGGGCGATTTGTGCTCTTCCGCTGCACGGTGCCTACGGAATCGCACGATCGAATTTCACCAAAAGGATTTTCGCTGCGCTCACTTAGGAGCGCACTACGTCTTTCTATGCAGAACCAGAATAGCAGCATGACGGCGTCTTCGCGCCGCTCCTATGCACCGATTTTTACCGCAAAATATGATTTCCGGATTTCAAAACTAAAAAACGGCGACCAATCGAAGCATTGTGAAAAAATGTGACTTATAGTCAAATTTAGAAAACCACGAACGCTTGAGAAGACTAAGCGCCACTGCATAACCGCAGGTCACAAAAAATCTTAGCGGGAGATGAGGAGCGGTGCGTCACAATGCTTCGATTGGTCGCCACTTTTCTGTTTCAGAATCGCAAAATGTGCTGAAACCCTGCCCCGCAACCGAGATGACTGCCCCGCGGATGGGATGACTGCTCTGGGACCGAGATGACTGCCCCGCGGTTGGGATGACTGCCCCGCAGCCGAGATGACTGCCTCGTTCCCGTGCTGAGGCATCGGTCTTGGGAAGGCAGCTCGAATCGCAATCAACAATCAGCAACAGAATCAGGATTTTCGCCGCATAAGGAGCCTAGAAGCTTGCGTACGATTGTTTGAGGCGATAGGATGCTGGTAGAGAAAAACGGCACGGTGCATTTTCCATTCTGCAGGAGAGTGCGAAACCGCAAGCCGTAAGCGCAAGCGAGTGTTTCTGCCAACGTTCGCGAATCGCGCATCTCGCGTAAGGGTCGGCCTGCGTGCCGCCCTCTTTCCTGTCCTTTCTGCATAAACTAACGAATAGATTGCGTATGTGCGCAGTTTATATCTATGCCGATCTCGCCGTTTTAGCGAGATCGTTGCGCACGAGTATGCAATCGCAAAGCCTTGGGAGGGCAAACATGACCGATCGACACGAGTTATGGAACAGCTTGGGAATGAATCTGGAAGCGCATGACAATCTGTGCGCCGCGCTGCCGGCAGCTTTCGGCGACGTGTTCCTATCGCAGCAGAACAGGCCGGATGCGATGGTGTACTGGGATGCCATCGCCGCTGATATTCACGGAATCCGCCCCGCTGAACTGGTAGAACAGCAAAAGTTGGGCCGCAAGGTATTCGGGACGTTTTGCGTATACGTGCCCGACGAGGTGGTTATCGCTTGCAATGGCATCGTCACGGGCTTATGTGGTGGATCGCAATTCTGGGTACCCGAAGGCGAAAAGGCCTTACCTACCGATGTGTGTCCGCTTATTAAAGCATCCGTGGGCGCGCGTTTGGGTCGTACATGTCCGTATTTCCGCATCGCTGACATGTATGTGGGCGAGACCACGTGCGATGGCAAAAAGAAGGCCTATGAGATACTGGCCGAAGATGTGCCCATGTATGTGATGGACATACCGCAGATGAAACGCGACAAGGACTATGACGCCTGGACGTCAGAAATCGCAGAATTCGCGAAGAAAACCGAGGAGTTCACCGGCGTGCAGCTGACACCTGAAGCCCTGGCAAAGGCCATTCGCATCGTGAATGACAAACGTTGCGCCCTGTCCCGCGTATACGAAGCCCGCAAGGCGACGGACGTTGTGCCTATCAGCGGTGCTGATACGCTGCTGATGATGCAGATTGCATTCTTCGACGACCCCGAGCGCTGTGCGGAAAAGGCGAACGGTCTTGCTGATGAGCTGGAAAAACGTGTGGCCGACGGCGTGAGCGTGTTTCCGGCGGGCACCAAGCGCCTGCTTTTAACGGGCACGCCTTTAGCGGTGCCGAACTGGAAATTGCATCATGTTATCGAGACCAGCGGGGCGGCTGTCGTCTGCGAGGAAATGTGCACGGGCACGCGCTATTTCGAAAACCTGGTCGATGAGACGCAGACGACGCTAGACGGTCAGTTCAAGGCGCTTTCCGATCGCTACATGAAGAATAACTGCGCATGTTTTACCCCGAACACTGCACGTATAGACGATGTGATTCGCCTCGCGCGCGAATACGACGTGGACGGCATTATCAACACAAACTTGAAATTCTGCACCACGTACAAAGTGGAGGCACCTGCTTTGGAAGAAGCGCTAGAAGAGGCAGGATTTCCCGTGCTCGACATCGAAACGGACTACACCGATAACGATGTGGAGCAACTGCGCACCCGTATTGGCGCGTTTGTTGAAATGTTGAACGAGTAGGAAGGGCGGCGAAGCGCGACATGGCTGGCTTGGAAACAAATCCAACCGATTGCTACGTGCTGTTCTCGAGCCACACCGATGCGCTCGCTTTGCTCGAGGCCTTGCGCGCGGCGAATGTTGCCGCGCGCGTCTCACCTACCCCGCGTGCTGCGCGAGCATCGTGCGGAGTGGCGCTGCTGATACCCTGTGATATGCAAGAGCGCGCCGCAGGGTTGGCGCTAAAGATCGGTGTGAAGCTTGACGGCATCGTGGAGCTGCCGCGCCAGATAGACCCACTGCGCGACAAGTATTGCTGATGCGACCGCGTGGTATTGTGGGGTAACTCAAATCTATGGAATTGCGTTGCTGCGCGATTGGGTGCTTTCGATGGAAGTGCTGCTGATACAGAAAGAAGGAAGATTATGGAAAAGCAAGTAGATGCACGCGGGGATGCTTGCCCGTTACCTGTGGTAAAGGCCAAGCGCGCGTTAAATGAAATCGATGAAGGCACGTTGGACGTGTTGGTGGACAACGAAACCGCTGTGCACAACTTGGAAAAGCTGGCCGAAAAGCTGAAATGCGATGTGTCGCATGAACAGTCAGCTGAAAACGAGTATGCCGTGCATTTCACGAAAATCGCTGTGCAGGCCGATGTGGTGCCGGTTGATGACGTATGTCCTGCAGTAAACGGCGGCGATGGCGAAAACGCCGTTGTGGTCATATCATCTGCGACTATGGGTGAAGGAAGCGATGAGCTCGGCGCAACGCTGATGAAAGGTTTCATCTTCGCTCTGACCCAACAAGACGTGCTGCCCAAGACCGTTCTTCTGTATAACGGTGGCGTGCATCTTTCGTGCGAAGGCTCGCCTGCGCTAGCCGACTTACGTGCGTTGCAGAGCACTGGAGTTTCCATCATGAGCTGCGGAACCTGTCTGAATTTCTATGGTCTGACCGAAAAACTGGCTGTGGGTGAAGTCACCAATATGTACGTGATTGCGGAAACCCAGCTGCAAGCCAGTGTGGTTGTACGACCGTAAGTGCCTCGGCGTGAGAGATGGCGCGCGCGATGACGGATTCGTGTCAACTCTCCTGTGGCGCGCGATGACGGATTCGTGTCAGCGCTCTTGTGGCGCGCGATGACGGATTCGAGTCAGCGCTCCCGTGCTACCTTTCGTGCACCCAATCGTTTCAGCAAGAAAAAGGACCAACCTATGATTTATTTCGATAATGCGGCGACGACGCGCATGAAGCCAGCGCAGGTGGCTCGTGCCGTGGCGGATGCAATAGGCGACTTCGGCGGTGTGGGCCGAGGTGTGCATGAGGCATCGCTGGATGCTGGGATGACGGTATACCACGCTCGCACCACGGCAGCCGAGCTTTTCGGTGCGCCCTCGCCTTCGCGCGTGTCGTTTACCTGCAATGTCACCGAGTCCTTAAACATCGTCATTGCTGGCCTTCTGCATGCGGGCGACCATGCGATTACCACGGCGGCCTCGCATAATTCGGTCCTACGCCCGCTGTATCGCAAACAGGATGAAGAGGGTGTCGAACTGTCGATTCTGCCTGTAGCGTCTGATGCGTCCATCGATTATGTTGCTTTCGATGAACTGTTTCGCCCAAACACAAAGGTGGTTGTGATTACCCATGCGTCGAATTTGACGGGAGATGTGTATGATATCGCCCGCATGGCGCGCATATGCCATGAACATGATGCTCTGCTGGTGGTGGATGCTGCGCAAACGGCGGGTGCGTATCCCATCAATATGGCGACCAGCGGTATTGATGTGCTGTGTTTCACCGGCCACAAAAGCCTGTTCGGGCCGCAGGGCACTGGTGGCTTATGCGTGCGCGAAGGTCTGGAGATTTCGCCGTTTAAGGTGGGCGGCACGGGCTTTCACAGCTACGATCGCAGACATCCCAATCGCATGCCCGAAAGTCTGGAGGCCGGTACGATGAACGCGCACGGCATAGCGGGTCTGCTGGCGGGCATGCGCTACATCCAAGATACAGGAATCGACGTCATCAAGGCCGAAACCGATGCGTTGACCAACAGGTTCGAAGTCGGTGTGCGGGATTTGCCAGACGTGCGCCTGTACGGTGGGCATGCTGGCATATCTCGTACGGGTATTGTGGTCCTGAACGTGGGCGACGTGGATTCTGCGGAAGTGGCAGATGTTCTGTCCAACGAATTCGGCATCTGTACGCGAGCCGGAGCGCACTGCGCACCGCTTATGCACGAGGCATTGGGCACCGACCGCCAAGGTGCGGTGCGATTCAGCTTCAGCCATTTCAACACGGCTGCGGAAATAGATGCGGGTATCGATGCCATGCGGGCCATCGCTGAAGATGTGCGCTCGGAATAATGTGAAAGCGTGTAATCGGAATACCGGAAAACCCTGCGGAAAGGAAGATTCATGCGACGCAAAACGATGAAAACGGTCCTGACGTTCGCCAGCACGGCCGATGCTATGCATATGGAATCGACTGCTGCCAAAACAGGCATCCCCGGCAGGATTATCCCGGTGCCGTCGCAGATATCGGCAGGTTGCGGGCTTGCTTGGTGTGCGGATATGTCGCAGCGCCAAGAGCTGCTGAATGCGCTTCGCGCACACTCGTTGGCATTCGAAGGCGTATTCGAAGTGGAGATGTATTAGATGGAAATCACTGTGGACAATCCGATTGCAAAAACCTCGAGTGCGCCGGGCGCTGCATCAAAGGATTACAGCATCGGCATCGATATCGGCTCAACAGCCACAAAAGCCGTTGTGATGAAAAACGGCCAAATGGCGGAAGCGTTTGTGGTGCCCACGGGATTCAGCAGCGTTGACGCTTCATCGCGCGTGGCAGAACAATTGGCTAAGCTGGGATATCCCGCCGAAGAATGTGCAATCGGCGCGACGGGCTACGGGCGCGTGGCCGTTCCCTTTGCCACCAAGACCATCACCGAAATCACCTGTCATGGACGTGGCGCCCATTACATTTTCAACGATGATGGCATCGTCGTCGACGTGGGCGGCCAGGATACGAAAGTAATAGACCTGCGTGCGGGGCGCGTGCGCAAGTTCGTCATGAATGACAAATGCTCGGCTGGCACGGGGAAATTCCTCGAAATCATGGCCAATCGCATGGGCGTGTCACAAGAGCGCCTCTCGCAGCTGGCGCGCGATGGTCGCCCCACTACCATTTCCAGTATGTGTACCGTGTTCGCTGAATCGGAAGTGATATCGCTTATCGGCAAAGGCGAGCCGTTGGAAAACATTGCCAATGGAGTCGTGGAATCGGTGATATCGAAGGTGTGCACGCTCGCATCTCAGATGAGCGCTCAGAACTACTTCCTCACCGGCGGCCTGTGCGAGAACGATTACGTGGTCGAGCGCTTGGGGGAGCGCCTGGGCGCGCCAGTGAGGACCGAGCCGAGCGCGCGATACGCCGGCGCGATAGGAGCGGCTATTCTCTCCGCAATCTGATGCTTGGCACCAGCCTGCCTTTATGCCTATGCTTTTTGCGGTAGAATTCGGCGTGAAGCGCAGCACGTAGGTTGCGGATTGCAAACCGCGAATAGCCGCTGCGGACTGAATTAGACCAGACTCGAGGGGAAGCGTCGTGGATAAGAAACTGACGGTATTCCAAGCGGCATGCATCATCACCGGCTACGGCGTGGGTAGCGGCATCATGACGCTGCCCTATCTTATCACGCGTGCGGGAACCATCTGGTCTTTCGTTATTCTGGCGGCGGCATTTTTCTTTAGCTACTGCATGCATATGATGCTGGCCGAGCTTGCTATGGGCAGTGGGCAGGGCGTGCAGGTTGTATCGGTGTTCCGTACGTTTCTGTTTCGGGGCAAACACGGCAACATATTCGTGATGGCCCTATTCGTGCTGACTGCGTTGGTGCTCATCACGAATCTTGCCGCCTACATTGCCGGAGGGGCTGAGGTGCTGGAAGCAGCTGGTCTTTCCCCGCTTGTGGCGAAGCTTGTCTTCTACGTGGTAGCGGCCGCGGTTGTGTTCTTCGGGCTGAAAGTGTTGGGCATCAGCGAGACGTTTACGATTATTGCCATCGTGATTATCATTGCGGTCTTGGCCGCAGCATCGCTGTTCAACTGGAACAACTCCATTATGTATCCGAGCGGTAGCGCTCCCGAGATCTTGGCTTTCTTCGGTATGGCCATGTTTTCCTTCGTTGCGTTTTTCAGCGTGCCGCAAGCAGTGGAAGGCCTAGAAGGCGATCCTGCCAAGATTCGCAGTGCAATACTTCTGGGGCTAGGTATGAACCTCGTTTTCATTGTGGTGATTGCAGTGTGCTCTCTGGCGAGCTCGGCCACGATTACGGAAATTGCCATTTTAGGATGGTCGGAGGGCATCGGGCTTTGGGCGCAGGTGCTGGGCTCGGTGTTCACCATCTTGGCGATGCTTACCACGTACTGGTCGCTTTCTCTGGCGCTCTCCGACATCATAGAAGAGCAGCTGAAATGGAATCGGCGTTTGTGTTGGCTTATCGCCACACTGCCTTCATTTATCCTAGTGCTGCTGGGGCTGGCCAGCTTTCTTAGTTTTATGCGAACGGCCGGTGGGCTGATTGCCATACTCATCGCCGTTTTGGTTGTGCCTGCGTATCGCAGATGCCGCAGGGAAAAAGGAGCGCTGTTGCTGCCTGAGGCCCTGGGGTCCACCCCCATGCAGGCTATCGTGCTGTGCGCGTTCATCCTGATGGCCGTCGGAAGCTTGGTGAGCATTTGAGCATGCACGAGGAAAAAGCCATCGCCGATGCCGCTGTCAAGCCTGCGGGCGCCCATGCCATCACGTATGTGAACGGTGTTTTCCACACGATGGAAAACGAGCATGATGCGCATCGCAGCATGACGGTGGAAAACGGTGTTATCTTGGGCTTCGACGATGTGCCTACGGGTGGCAAAACGGTCGATTTAGGCGGCGAGCACGTGTTTCCGGCGCTTATCGACGCGCATCTTCATCTGTTGGATACGGTGGGTCTTTCGGGCATCAGCCATCAGCTCTGCAGCGTGGAAGGCGGACTCATCGAGCCGCATGAGCTGGCCGGAGTCGAAAAACTCATCCGCGATTATGCAGCTCGCGATGACGTTCCCATAATCGCGTGCAACAACTATATCGCATCCGGGATTCGCGAAGGGCGTCTGCCGAATCGTCGCGAGCTGGATGCGTGGTCCGCAGGCAAACAGGTGTGGGTACTCAGCATCGATGGACACTCCAGCTCGTGTTCGTCGGCATTGCTGCAAGCACTCAATTTGGAAGAGCAGGCGCCGGATGGCATCCTAACCGGTATGGTGCACGACGCGAACATGGGAAACCTGACGGGTCATATCGCCTCGTGCATTACGCCGGCGATTTTAGGGTCGGGCATCGCAGATTTCAGCAACCTCTGCGCATCGTATGGTATCGGGTGCATCTGCGCGCTGGATGGCACCGACGATTCACAAAAGGACTCGCTTGCGCTGATGATGGCGCGGCTTGCGAGGCGATTCCAAATCGATGTGCGTGAGTTCCCCCAGTACATGGATGAAAAGAAGCTTTCGCGCATGCTGCCCTATATGGCGAAAAAACGTGTGGGCGGTTGCATGAAATGGCAGTTGGATGGATCGGTTGGCTCGCACACGGCGGCATTTTCGCAGCCTTTCAAAGACGGCGGTCAAGGGGAGCTGTACTATTCCGATGAATTCCTGAGCGACACGATCGAGCGCTTCGATAAGCAGGGTTTTCTGGTCACAGCCCATGCAATCGGAGATGTGGCCATCGACCAGCTTGTTGGCATATACGAAACGATGCAAGGTCGTCATCGGATCGATCATTGCGAGTTCCCAACGGATACGGCTGTGGAAGCAATCTGTCGGCTGAAGCCGTTCGTGACGGTGCAGCCCGGATACTCTTGGATGGATAAGCGCTACATGCATGGGTATGAGTGCTATCTAGATGATTCTGTGCGCACCCACCAGGTGCCTCTGCGCACCTTAGCTGAGGCTGGCGTGCCTCTCTGCGGGTCGAGCGACTCGCCGGTACAAACTGTGGACCCGTTTCTGCAGATGAGAGGGATGAGAGAATTCTACGTGGAAGAAGAGTCGCTCTCGGCTTTCCAAGCGCTCTCAACCTATACGGTAAACGGCGGCCTGATGCTAGGCGAAAAGAAAGGCGTGCTGCGCCCCGGTTTTGAGGCAAGCTTCTTTACCATCGATTGCGATTTGCTTACCTGCGCGCCTGCTGCTTTGGAAGGCTTGCATGCGCAAAATCTCTACCTGCATGGCAAACCCTACAAGCCCATGAAACGCGGGATGGGGGCACTGGCGCAGCTTTTGAGGCGGCGTGCGCGCAAAATCTAGCGCAAGGCGATGGTGCCCTGCCAGCCTTATCTAGCGCAAGGCGATGGTGTCCACCTGCCAGCCTTATCTAGCGCACGATGATGATATCCGCCCGCCCGCCTTATCTAGCGCACGGAAATGGTACCTGCTGCACCTGCGCGCACGAATCCTATACGTGCAGGAGGACGGCCCGATGTCTGCTCGAAAGCGCATGCGAACCCATGGGCATCTTCCGGCGCCACGGCAACCAGCATGCCACCGCTGGTCTGTGGGTCGCACAACACGCCCATGCGGTTGTCGAAGGTTTCGTCATCTAAGTTTCCCTGTTCCACGAAATCGCTTGCCCAGTCGATGATGGAAAAGCTCTTGGCTGGTCGGCAGTAATCGCATGAATAACCGTAGACGCCCTTGAACAGTGGGATGGCATTCCAGTCCAGCACACCCGCCACGCCAGATGCTTCCAGCATCTCGTGTAAATGCCCGGCCAGCCCGAACCCGGTCACGTCAGTTGCGGCGTGCGGTGCCACGATGCGCATGGCATCGGCGGCGGCCTTGTTTAGCTCCATCATGGAATCGATGATGGGGCGCATGTCTTCATCGCTTGCCAGCTCCGCGCGAAACGCTGAGTTCATAATGCCTGATCCGATGGTCTTGGTGTAGAAGAGTACATCGCCCGCGCGAGCGCCCTCGTTTCTGATAATGCGATCAGGTGCCACGGTGCCGAATACCGACAGGCCATATTTGGGCTCATCATCATCGATGGAATGCCCGCCCACCACGAACGCGCCGGCTTCAGCCACTTTGTCAGCACCGCCATGAATCACCTGGGCTACCACGTCGGTGCCCAAACTGCAGGGGAATGCCAAAATGTTCAGGGCGCACACAGGTGTGGCCCCCATGGCAAACACATCTGAAAGAGCATTGGCGGCTGCAATCGCGCCGAATTCATAGGGATCGTCGACCACAGGCGTGAAGAAATCCAGCGTTAGCACAGCTGCCATGTCGTCGTTGAGACGATAGACTGCCGCGTCATCAGATGTGTCGAATCCCAACATCACTTCTGGATCGGCCGTAGGTGCTATTTGTTTCAGTATGGTTTGGAGGTCTCCCGGACTCCACTTTGCCGCTCAACCGCCCTTGTCGGTCATTTTCGTTAAGCGAATGCGCTCAGTGTCTGACATGAAAACCTTCTTTGCGTGTATTGCCTGCTCGCGCGCGTATCCGTTATCGGCTGCGTGCCGTGCCGCACCAGGTGGTTATCTGCGCGGCACCGGGCATTATGCCCGCCATTTCACGCTGCCAAGTATAACATGCATGTTTTGAATGCCGCTGTTCTCTTGCGCAGCAGATTGCCGAGCCTTGCTTTGCGCGGGATTTCGCATCAAGTCGGAAAGGGACCGTAGTGAAAATTGCCCAACCGTATCGGAGAGGAATGTGATGGGAAAGCGCCCAGCCGTGTCAGGGAGGGACTCAGCGATTTTGTGCGTCGCAGAGGAAATCATGTCAAAAAAGTGCAGCTTCTTGCAAATTTCCTGGTCGACCCCCCGTTTTTGGAAGAAAAGTGCAGCATTAGGTTTTTCCGCACTTGATTTCACTGACGCCTTTTTTCATGCACGCCGCTGAACTGCGACGATGCAATCTAGTTCTAGTTGGTGCATTTCGAATACGGAACAATGCATACTATGAGTTAACTTATTTACCTAAAGCTGCACTTTTCTTCCAAAAACGGGGAATCGACTTCGAAATCGGTGGAAACGCCCCCTATGTCGCACCGCATCACACTGCGTCGCCGGTGCGCCGCCGAGTCCCGCGCCTTGCGGCTGGAATCCATGCACCGGCATTCGAGACGCTGTCATCCCTTTCAACCTTTCTCTCTGCTTCGCTATAAAGGGAAGGGCGACGGTTTGACCATGTTTTCATGTCGCTCACTTCGCGTGGTCTTGGCGATGCCCGTGGCCCCGCTCATACATCCATGACGATTGTCCTGCGCCATTACCGACGCCCGAGGAAGCCAACGGCATCGCTTTCACCCTGCGTGCCCGCACGGTGCTCGCACGTGTCCGTACAGTGCCCGCACGGTGTCCGCACAGTGCCCGCACAGTGCCCGCAGGTGCTCGCACGTGTCCGCACAATTGAAGAATCCCGATGCGTTTTGCGTGCGCACCAGTTTGCGAGCGTTAGGGGATGCTATCATAAGGGCATTGAAGCATTAAACACACAATACACGAACCAAGATGCTAACAAGGGGCCGGCTGCCAATGGCTAAACAGGCGAAAATCGTCGATTTTGAACACGTGAAGTCCACGTCATCTAAGGCGCGCTCCACATCGGAGCGTACGTCTACCGCTCATGTCAAATCGAATAGCCGCTCCTCGTCAAACCGTTCATCTTCCGGCAGCGCTCAATCATCTTACAGCCGTTCAGGAGCCAGAAGTACTTCGTCTGGTAGTTCGAAGTCTTCCATACGCGCTGGTCATGAAACCTCGCAGGTCAGAGGTGCCCATTCGAAGCAAAATGCCAACCGTGCAGCGCAAGCAAGCAAGAGAAACTCAAAGGCATCCTCGGCTGGTTCGATATCCGGCGCTTCGGAACCAGACAGGCTTGCATCGCAATCATCGCGCAGCATGCGCAATCGTCATGCAGACCAAGGTGGCAACGCCCCCCGCGAATCGACGCGCAACCGTCATGCAGGCCAAGATGGCAACGCCCCCCGCGAATCGACGCGAAATCGTGATGAACAGGCGAATTCTGGCTTCAGAAACATCGGCGATGCCGCGGCGCGCAAGCAACGCGAGGCGCGCAAAAAACGCGCGGATCGTGAATTTGACAAGCATTTCAAAGAAGACACGAGCAGTCAGTCATCCGAAGAAGGGCCGCGTGCGGCATTATATAAAGGCCAGATGGGGCGCACGCAGAAGCGATCATCTGGCATGCAACGCAACGCCAGTGCGCAGAGTGCACGCTCGCAAAAGGTTCGTGGCGATGAAGGTCGCTATCAAAGCAGGCGCACGACCGTGCGCATTGTGGGAATCGTTGCTGCTTGTTTGGTGCTGAGTCTTGCCTTCCTCTATCCCACGGCTAAAGACTACTATACGGCAGTGCGAGATCAGGCGCGCGCGCAGGCCGAATACGATATTGTGGAGCAACAGACATCACTACTGCAGTCAAACGTTGACCACCTTTCAACCAACGAGGGCATCGAAGACCGCGCGCGAGAGCAGTACGGTTGGGTGAATGAAGGCGAGAACGCTGTCGTAGTGACGGGATTGGGCAACACTTCGAACGATTCGCAAGTTACTTCCGTTACCGCTCATAACAACGTTACCGCTCCGGAAACATGGTACTCGGGAATCCTTGACGTAGTTTTTGATTACCCATATTGATGATGAGGCGCCCGCCGGGCTGCTGAAGCGCTCGACTGTGGCGGCCCTGAACGAGGAGGATTTATGCAAGCAAAGCGTTTTGCGGCTATCGATATCGGAACTGTGACCTGTCGGCTGCTCGTGGCGGACGTAGACGATACCGGGCTTCGAGAGTTGTATCGCCATGCGGCCATCACGAATCTGGGCGAGGGCGTAGATGCCACAGGTGAGCTATCGGAGGCAGCCATAGAACGCACCAGCGCGCAAGTGGCACAATATATGCAGGTGGTTTCAAAATACACGTTGCCAAATGCCGGCGTGCGTATTATCGCGTCAGCCACATCGGCAAGCCGCGATGCGAAAAATTCGGCAGTGTTCGCGGAAAAACTTGCACGTTTAGGCGTTCAGTTGGCAGTTATCTCTGGGCAGCGGGAGGCGCAGCTGTCGTTTTTGGGTGCGTCGGCGGATTTTGCTGGGAAACAGATCCTCGTGGCAGATGTGGGCGGCGGTTCCACCGAACTGATTGCCGGGATGGGTGGGCGCGCGCCTTTGCAAATACACTCATTCGATATCGGATGCCGACGTGTGACCGAGCGCTTCTTGGTGGGCGACCCTGCAACTCCAGCCCAGATAAAAAGTGCCCACGAATGGGCGAAGCCCCAGTTCAAAACATATTTCGATGAGCTTTCACAACGTGGGTTCACCATTGATTGTATGGTGGCCGTAGCGGGTACTGCTACAAGTGTGGTGTCTATCGACAAGGAAATGGAAGTCTACGATTCAGCTCGTGTGCACGGGTCTGTGGTAACGCGCGAGGCTCTGCAGCGTGTGACGGGGCGGCTTGAGGCCCTGAGCGTTGAGCAGCGCAGAGTCGTAGTGGGCCTGCAACCTGGACGTGCCCCTGTTATCGTGGCGGGTATGTACATACTTGACGATCTTTTGCAGCTGGCGAAACTAGATTCGTTCACGGTGAGCGAATCGGACATCTTGCAGGGCATGATCATGGATGCTGCGCAACAGAACTGACGATAGAGTCGTTTTTTGCATCCGTTTACCTGCCGTTCGTGTGTTGAGATGATATCGAAGAAGAACTTCGTTCAAGTTCACGTGCGGTTTTGTTATTATAAAACGCGTTCGGCGAACGTGCGCACCCGAATGCAATAGGGGAGCGTGGCGGAATTGGCAGACGCAGCGGACTTAAAATCCGCCGCCTTCGGGTATGTGGGTTCGAGTCCCACCGCTCCTACCAACTGCATGATGCGTACTTCGCGCTATACGATTGATGAGACGTCGGCCGTCCTAATCGGACGGACTGGGAAAAGAGTGCTTGTACTGTGACTGAAGCGACAACCGCCACCAATATCAGCAAGATTCTCTCATCGGCGACAAATCCTCCTGAAAGCTTCGAAGAATACCTGAACAGTTTCGCATCGCAAGTAGGCGAGCTGGTGAACAGCTACATCCCCCGTGGTTCCCACCCCGACATGGACAAATATCTCTATGATCCCCTGTTGGAATACAGTCGCAACGGCGGCAAACGCCATCGACCCCTCATCTGTTTTGCGGCATGCCAGGCAGTAGGCGGCAATGTGGACAAGGCCATGTCTGCTGCGGCGGCAATCGAGCATTTTCACACGGCGGCACTTATTCATGATGACATCGCCGATGAGGCCGAGCTGCGCCGCAGCAAGCCATGCCTGCATCTGACCGAGGGCATCGGGCTGGCTATAAACGCTGGCGACTTGGGTTTGACCATGGTAAACGGCACGGTTATGAACGATGAAAGTCTCGATGATGCCACCAAAGTGCGTGTAGTGACCGAACTGGTGAAAATGACCCAGCATACCATCGAAGGCCAAGCGCTCGATATCGGTTGGGCGCGCGACGGGCGCTACGATATCACGCCTGAGGATTACCTCATCATGGCCACGCACAAGACGGCCCATTACTCCGGCGCGGTCCCTTTGGCCATTGGGGCAATTATCGGCGGCGGTACGGAAACCCAGATAGAGGCCTTGCGAAACTACGGTTTGGACACAGGTCTTGCATTCCAGATACAAGACGACCTACTGAATCTAATCGGCACCGAAGAGTCAAAGGACAAGGACTTCCGCAACGATATCACCGAAGGCAAACGTACGCTGGTGGTGGTGCATGCGCTGCAGAATTCCGACAAACGCGACCGGCTGATCCAAATCCTCTCTTCGAAGGAAAAGGATCCGGCTATTTTGGCCGAAGCGGTGGATATCATGCAGGGATCGGGCAGCATCGATTACGCGCGTAATTATGCCGAGAATCTGACCAGCATCGCGAAGAACCGGTTGGTTGACATGATTGAACCCTCGCAAGCCCGTACACTTCTGCTCTCTATGGCCGACTGGTTTGTCAATCGTTTGAAATAGCATGATTTGGTGAAGCCGCCCACTAAGGCTGGCAACGGCTTTCTCGTGAGTTACAATGGTTGACATGAAGATGATACAAAAACACGATTCAGGAGCCGCGGTCGAAGACGTGCAGCATAAGCTGTCGGATTTGGGCTTTTTGGACGCATCACTCGTCGATGGCGATTTCGGCGAGAAAACCGCAACTGCCGTAAAGGCCTTCTGTAAAGACCAAGGCTTGGCCGAAGCCGAGCAGGTGGACGAAAAAGTCTGGTCCGCACTGTTGGATGCCACGTTTGAGATGGGCGATCGCACGCTGTATTTGCGCATGCCCTACTTCCACGGAAATGATGTGCTGCAATTGCAGCAGGCGCTGGCTGCCTTGGGATTTGCCTGCGGTACTGAAGATAGCATTTTCGGCGCATACACCGAACTGGCGCTACGTAAATTCCAAATGAACATGGGTCTGCCCACTGACGGTATTGCAGGCGCGTTCACTTACCGATCGATTAACAACTTGCACCATTCGTGGGAAGGTAAGCCCGGCCCGCAAAACGCCATACATCTGGGTTTTGCGCGTGCTGCCGACGTACTTGAGCAGAATGCGCTGTGCTTGTTTGGCACCGACGAATTCACTCGATCGGTTGCCGCACGCATGTCGAATCTGGCCTTGGCCACAAATCCTGCTTCAAAAATCATGAGTGCCGATTCGCTGTTGGTGCGCCCCGATGAGGGCATGCTGATGGTGCATATCGTGCTTGACCAGCACGAGGCCAACGAAAACGTTCCATTCGTCACTTTCGAGGACGAGTCGACGTTGGTGCTGCGCCTGCGTGCGGGTATTGCCGTTGCTGTCCAGCAGCCGCGCCGCATATCCATCGCGCTTCCCGGTCAGCAGTGGGAAGATGCGGGTGAGGGCAGATCAGCCCAGCATTATGCGATTACTTTGCTCGACGCTTTGTGCGCCGCGCTTTCCAGCGAATAGGTGCGCACAACCGATGCCGCATCCGTTTCGTCTTCATTTTGCCACCACGGAAAGGAAACCATGGAAGCATCAGCGATAGTGCTCGCCGCTGGCGAGGGGACTCGTATGAAATCGAAGCGACCGAAGGTAGCCCACGCTCTTTTGGGCAAACCGCTTATCAGATGGGTTGTCGACGCAGCGCGTGGTGCAGGTGTCACTCGCGTAGTCACAGTGTTGGGACATGGGCGTAATGTAATCGAGCCGCTGGTCCAAAATGATACCGAAATCGTCGTGCAATCGCAGCAGCGCGGAACAGCCGATGCCGTGATGTCGTGTGAGGACGCATGCAAGGGCGCGCACGGGTCGCTGCTGGTGCTGTCGGGCGACTGCCCTTTGATTACATCCGATACCATCGCTGCTTTGGTGCAGGCTCGTGAGCGCGCGCATGCTGCCGTGGCTGTGTTGACGATGGATGTGCCTGATCCGTTCGGCTACGGACGCATTGTGCGTGATGCGCAGGGCGAAGTCGAGCGTATCGTGGAACAAAAAGACTGCACGCCTGATCAAGCTATCATCACCGAATGCAATTCAGGCTTTTACTGTTTTGACGCTGATGCTCTGTTCAACGCGCTCGGACGTGTGTCCGACTCCAATGCGCAAGGCGAATTCTACCTGACCGACGTCATCCAAATAGCGCGCGGCGACGGCCGTGCTGTGGTGGGTGTGCGTGCAGACGACCCGGATGAATGCCTGGGTGTGAATACGCGTGTGCAGTTGGCGCAAGCAACCAAGATCATGCAAGGTCGCATCAATCGCGCCTGTATGCTGTCCGGCGTCACTATGACCGACCCCGATTCCGTGTGGATCGGCCCTGATGTTTCCATAGAACCTGATGTGGAGCTACTTCCCCAGACCATGTTGATGGGCACCACGTCCATAGCGTCGGACAGCGTGGTGGGCCCCAACACGCGATTGACCGACACCTCGGTAGGCCATGGCTGCATCGTGGATGAGACAGTGTCTATTGAAGCCGTGATCGAAGATGACTGCACGTGCGGCCCGCGCGCGTATTTGCGACCAGGTGCGCATCTGTGCAAAGGCGCGAAAGCCGGCACTCATGTGGAGATAAAGAAATCCACCATCGGACCTGGTTCGAAAGTGCCGCACCTTAGCTACATCGGCGACACCACGATGGGTCCGGGTGTGAATATCGGCGCTGGGTCTATCACCTGCAATTACGATGGAAAACGCAAATGGCCCACCACGATTGGCGAGGACGTGTTCGTGGGCAGTGACACGATGATGGTGGCTCCGGTAAACATAGGCGATCGTGCCTTGGTAGCTGCCGGGTCGGTGATCACCGATGACGTCCCGGCGGATGCGCTGGCATTCGGACGTGCGCGTCAAGTAGTAAAGCCGGATAGGAACAAGCGCGATCGCAGCGAATAGCGATGCGTATTCATACACAGAAGCGATTACGATGAAGGGAATCACATGGCATCCACAACCGAGATGAAGAAGAGTATGGCCGTTTTCGCGGGGTCGTACAATTCCGAACTTGCAGATCAGATCGCCGACGAGATGAACATCTCGCTGGGTAACGTGAAATTGGAAACGTTCGCCAACGGTGAGATTTATGCGCGCTATCTTGAAAGCGTGCGCGGTGCCGACGTATTCATCATTCAATCCTTTTCCGGTGCGCACGTCAATGATGCCCTGATGGAGCTTCTGATTATGGCCGATGCTGCGAAACGGGCGTCTGCCTTGACGGTCACCGCCGTGGTCAGCCACTACGGCTATTCGCGCCAAGATCGCAAAGCAGCTGCTCGTGAGCCTATCACTGCCAAATTGGTCGCTGATCTGATGACTGCGGCTGGCATCGACCGCACCATCACCATCGACTTGCATCAGGGTCAGATCCAAGGCTTTTTCGATACGCCCGTAAACCATCTGACCGCGCTGAACCTGTTGGCCGATTACTTCAAGGCGAAAAACCTCGATGCGTCGAACTTGTGCATAGTCAGCCCCGACTTGGGTCGTGCGAAAGCCGCCAAAAAACTCTCCGATATCATGGGCGCTGATTTGGCCATCATGCACAAAGGCCGCCCGAAACACAATCAGGCTGAAATCACGGCTCTTATCGGTGATGTAAAGGGCAAAACCTGCATTTTGAACGACGACATGATCGACACGGCCGGATCGGTCGTTGCTGCTGTTTCCACTCTGAAGGCAAACGGTGCCGACAAGGTCTACGTTTGCGCTACGCACCCAGTGTTCAGCGGACCGGCATACGACCGCTTGGAAAACGCCGACGTGGAAGAAGTGGTGGTTTGCAACACGATTCCCGTTCCGCTTGACCGCCAGACTGGCAAAATCAAGGTCATTTCCGTTGCACCTCTGTTCGCCCGCGCCATCGCGAATGTGTACAACAACGGTAGCGTTTCAGAGCTGTTCGATCCCGATTTCGCGCTGTAGACAGGCGGGCTGGCAACCAAGATGTATCTCATCGTAGGCTTGGGTAATCCCGGGGAAGAGTACGAGCACACGCGGCATAACGCCGGCTTCGATACCGTGGATGCGGTCGCTGATAAAGCTGGCGTGCGCTATTGGAAAAGCGAGTGCGGAGCTTTGACTGCCAAAGGTGTGATTTGCGATCAGGATGTGGTGTTGGCAAAACCCCAGAGTTTCATGAACACCTCCGGTGGTCCGGTGAAGCAACTATGCAGTGCATATGGTGTTTCACCTGATCACCTGATTGTGATTCACGATGACTTGGATATAGATCCCGGCTCCATCCGCGTGAAAATGGGTGGTGGGCATGCGGGGCACAATGGGCTTCGTTCCATTTGCGACAAACTGCAAACGCGCGACTGGTATCGCGTGCGCATCGGCATCGGTCGTCCGCCGGGACGCATGAGCGTTTCTGATTTCGTGCTCTCGCAGCCAAAAAAAGATGCCGCAGATGACTTTGCAGCCGGATGTGACAGCGCCTCTTGTGCGGTGTCGTATCTGATAGGCAACGGCTTGGAAAAAACCCAACAGGAATTCAACTAAGGTTTGAAAAGCGCTTCGACGTATGATTCATTTGGGAATTCAGCGAACGGTGTGAAGCACAACAGGAATTCAACTGACAGCAACGCTTGCTTGTGAGACAATGGGATACGAGAAAATACAAGCGTGTGAGGCTTTTACCATGTCTGCCAGATTCAATATCAAGCAAGCCGATTCGGCTGCCGTTGTCGCTTTACAGCGAG
Organism: Actinomycetes bacterium; assembly: GCA_023394615.1. Classification (GTDB taxonomy): domain Bacteria; phylum Actinomycetota; class Coriobacteriia; order Coriobacteriales; family Eggerthellaceae; genus JAEXAI01. The sequence continues at coordinate 81,709 of JAEXAI010000010.1, forward strand.
CATTGGGCATACCGCGATTCATTGCGGCCACTATGGTTGCGCGCGGTATCGATACCCCGCAGGCTGCAAATGAGTTTTTGTCACCTTCGCTAGAGCGCGACTGGCGCAATCCCTATGAGATACCCGGTATGCAAGACGTCGTTGACGGCTTGGAAGCTGCAGTCAAAGACGGCAAGCGCATACTGGTGTTTGGCGACTTCGACTTAGATGGCATATCGGCTACCACGACGCTTACCCGTGCGTTGCGTACGTTGGGCGCCGAAGCGGTGCCGTTTGTGCCGCTGCGCAATGAAGAGGGCTACGGATTGACCGTTGCGGCTATCGAGCGCCTTTTGGAGCTGGCCCCTGACGTGGTGATAACGGTTGACTGTGGTATCGCGTGTCGCGAAGAGGTAAAGGTGCTGCAGCACCATGGCGTGGAAGTGTTCGTGACCGATCATCATGAACCAGCCGATTTGGTGCCTACCGATGTACCAGTATGCGATCCAAAACTGGACGCGGATTCACCCTCGTCGATTTTGGCGGGTGTGGGAGTGGCGCTGAAAGTGGTGCAGGCGCTCGGCGCTCGTTTCGGTCAGCCGCATCTGTGGCGCGAATACACCGATTTCGCAACTTTGGGCACAGTGGCCGATTTGATGCCTATGCGAGCGGGCAATCGCGCGCTTGTGGCTGACGGTGTGGCCCGCATGAACAATTCGCCGCGGCCCTGCATAGCTGCGCTGCTGCAAAGCTCGGGTGCGGCGGACAAACCAGTGGCGGCTACGTCTCTTTCGTTTTCAATCATCCCGCGTTTGAATGCAGCTGGTCGCATGGGCGATGCGCAATTGGCGCTGGATATGCTTTTGACCGACGAGTTCGAAGAGGCCCAGGAAAAAGCCGCCGAACTGGAATCCGTAAACGTTCAGCGCCGTGCCATCGAAGCTGAACTTGCCGAAATAGCATCGTTGCAGGCTGAAGAGGTCTACAACGGTCAGCGTGCGTTGGTGGTGTACGGTGACGGATGGCATGAAGGCGTGAAAGGCATTGTCGCCAGCCGTTTGGTGCGTACGTACGGTGTGCCTGTGATTTTGTTCACGGTCGACGAGAACGGCGAGGCGCGCGGATCGGGGCGCAGCGTTGGGCAGGTGAACTTGTTTAAAGCAGTGGAAAGCTGCTCTGACCTGCTGACTCGTTTCGGCGGTCATGAGGCGGCGGTGGGCGTGACCCTTCCCGTATCGAAGCTGACTGAATTCACGAAACGTTTGTGCGAGTACATGGATTCTCTTCCCGAAGATTGCTTTCATCCGCGCCTTGATATTGACGCGTGCGTCGATTTGGGCGAGATGACCATGGAAAATGTCTCGAAGCTGGAAATGCTAGCACCTTTCGGACAGGAAAACCGTCCGCCGCGTTATCTGGCCCGTGATGTGCTGCTGATAAAGTGCCGAGCCGTGGGTGCTGACAGAAACCATTTCAGCTGTACGCTCACCGACGGCAAGGACTCGGTGGCGGGCATAATGTTTCATTGCTCCGATATCGAGATGCTCATGCAATGCTGTAGCGTGGTGAATGCGGCCTTTGAAGTGCAGATTGATGAATGGCGCGGTCGCAAATCGGTGAAGGCGCTGCTGAAATCACTTGCGCCCGTCAGACCCTGCGGGGCCTTGCAGGCTTGTCTTGATCCCGCACACGTCAGTTTTGTGCGAGACTTGTATGCTACAAGCGACGATCAGTTATGCCAAGATTGTCCCGAATGTGACGAAGATCTGGCGGCAATCGATGCCGAGCGCGAGAAGAACCGCGCGCAGTGGGAGGAAGCTGCGAAGACTGATCCAGACGGGTTGAACCAAGCTATCGTGCGTGCGTTCATCGGTGATGGCACTCTCTTCGATTCCCAAAAACAGGTGATTGATGCCCTTGAAGAGCATCAATCGGTGCTGGCTGTAATGGCTACTGGGCGCGGCAAATCGCTCGTTTTCCAAATGCATGCTGCAAAGCAGGCCTTAGCTGACGGTCAGGCAAGCTTGTTTGTCTACCCATTGCGCGCACTCATCTCCGATCAGGCTTTCCATATAAACGAAGCTTTGACTTCGTTCGGCATCGTTGCCGAAACCTTGACCGGTGCATCCACTCCCGAAGAACGCAGAAACGTTTTCCAGGGGCTTTCTGATGGCTCGGTCGACATTGTCTTGACGACTCCTGAGTTTTTGGAGTTCCACATCGCAGACTTCTGCAAGACGGGCCGTATCGGGTTCGTGGTAATGGATGAGGCTCATCACATCGGCACGGCGCGAGGCGGAAAGCGCACGGCATATGCGCGTGTGGGCTCTGCGATTGAGAAGCTCGGGTCGCCTACAGTGCTGGCTCTCACGGCTACCGCCAGTCCGCGTATTGCTGCAGAAATAGACAGTGAACTGCATATACAACGACACGTGCTCGATAAAGCGCAGCGCGATAACATGGGTTTGGATGACCAACGCAACCTGAAGCGCAAAGAGCAATATTTGGCGAATCTGGCAGCATCGGGTGAAAAGATTGTCATATACGTGAATTCCCGCCAGCAATCAGTCGCTTTAGCTCGTATGCTGCGCAAGCAGTTGCCGCAGATGGCATCCCTTATCGGTTTCTACAACGCCGGGCTTTCCCGCAATGAGCGCAACCGCGTCGAAGAGCTTTTCCGCCAAGATGCGCTGTGCGTGCTCGTTTCCACCTCTGCCTTCGGCGAGGGCGTGAATATTCCCAACATACGTCATGTCGTGCTCTTCCATATGCCTTTCAACGAGGTGGAGTTCAACCAGATGAGCGGCAGAGCAGGGCGCGACGGTCAGCCAGCGGTCGTGCATCTTTTGTTCGGTGCGGAAGACGTGAGTATAAACGAGCGTCTGCTGGAAGAGGCCACGCCCGACCATGATACGATGGGACAGGTCTATCGCGAACTGCGCGCTATGCAGCAGAAGGCGGGAGACGGTTGGTTCATCGTGACGGTGAACGACTTGGTAGAGGCCTGCGCCAAGCGTGTGCTGGGCATACCCATCACAGCTGATGGCGTACGTTGTGCAGTGGCGGTTTTCCGCGAACTAGGACTCATAGAGCTTCGCACCGACGAGGGCGACGCTTCCGTCGAGCGGCGTGTGCACCTGAGGAATACCGGCAGCAAAGTCGAACTTACCGATAGCGCGCGCTATCGCGAAGGGCTTGATGAAACTGAAATATTCCACGAGTTTCGCGATTGGGTGATGAACGCTTCAGCAGACAATCTCCAGTTCAGGATATCGAGACCCATTCTGCCTGACCAGAAAGAAGAGGGGTAGCGATGGCTGAAAAGATTAATTCTGGCACATCGAAGAAAAAAGATGCGAGAGAGGCTCGCGCGAATCAGGTTGCGGATGCTGTCAGCACGACGAAAAAACCGGCAGCCGTGAGGATGCCCCAGGATGATTTAATAGGTCAGGCCATAGAGCCAAATGGCGGTCCCGCGCGTTTTAGCGACGGGTCAGACGAGCTGTTGGGGCGCCCTCATTCTGCTGAGGTGAGTTTCATCAACGCTCCTGCTGCCGACCCGGCGAAGGTCACGCGCGAAAGGACTCCTGAAGAGCGTTTTGCCGACCTGCAAGAAATGACATCGAGCTATCTATCCAAAGAAGATCAGCTGATGCTGAAACGAGCATTTTTATTCGCTCGCAAGGCGCATGAGGGGCAGTGCCGCAAAAGCGGTGAGCCTTTTATCGTGCATCCGGTGGAAGTGGCGCTGATCCTCGCCGATTTGAAGATGGACGTGGAAACGTTGTGCGCCGCGCTTTTGCACGACACCGTGGAAGATTCCAGTGTCACGCTTGAGCAGGTGTCTGACAACTTCAACGAGAATGTATCGCAGCTGGTTGACGGCGTGACGAAGATCACGCGCATCGAGGTTGAGACGTTTTCCGACGAGCAGGCCCAGACCATCCGCAAAATGCTCGTGGCCATGAACAAGGACATCCGCGTCATTGTCATCAAACTGGCCGACCGCCTGCATAATATGCGCACGCTTTCGGCTTTAAAGGAAGACCGTCGTATATTCAAAGCCCGCGAGACCATGGAAATCTATGCCCCGATTGCGCATCGTTTGGGTATAAGCTCCATCAAGTGGGAGCTTGAGGATCTGGCTTTTTTCTACTTGGAACCAAACAAGTTCAAACAGGTGTCGCGCATGGTGGCCGAAAGTCGCGTGGAGCGTGAGGCATACTTAGAGAAAGTCATAGATGTCCTTCGAGCTGAAATGAACCGTACAGGCATTGAAGCTCAGATTATGGGGCGGCCGAAGCATCTGTATTCCATTTACCAAAAGATGACTACGCGCGGTAAGGGTTTTTCGGAAATATACGACCTGATTGCTGTGCGCATCATCGTCGATACGGTGAAAGACTGCTATTCGGCACTGGGCGCGGTACATACGCTGTGGCATCCTATGCCCGGGCGTTTTAAAGACTATATCGCCATGCCGAAATACAACATGTACCAAAGTTTGCACACCACTGTAATCGGGCCGGCGGCGAGGCCTTTGGAAGTACAGATTCGCACCGAGGAAATGCATCGCATGAGCGAGTACGGTGTGGCGGCACATTGGCGATACAAAGAAAAGAATTCCAAAGACGATGCCGCCTTCGATCGTCAGTTGGCGTGGCTTCGCCAGATGGTCGACTGGCAGGACGAAACGCAGGACTCGCGTGAATTCCTGAAATCGCTGAAAGTGGATCTTGCTCCTAGTGAAGTGTTCGTGTTCACACCGAAAGGTGAGGTCATGAGCCTGCGTGCTGGATCGACCCCTGTCGATTTCGCCTATGCCATCCACACCGAGGTGGGAAACCACTGTGTTGGAGCCAAAGTAAACGGCTCAATTGTGCCCCTGTCTTACACGCTGCAGATGGGCGATCGCGTGGAAGTGCTGACGCAGAAGAGCGCTGTGCCCAGCCGCGACTGGATTGGTATGGTGAAAACTCCCAGTGCGCGCAGCAAGATACGTGCATACTTCAGCAAAGCCTCGCGCAGCGATGATTTGCAGGCTGGCCGCGACAAACTAACGCGCGAGATGCGCAAGCACGGCTTGGGTATCTCGAGTGCGCAGAGCTTGCGTGCGCTTCGACTGGTCTCCGAGCATTTGGGATACAACGATGTCGATGACATGTTGGTCAATATCGGTACGAACAAGGAAAGCGCCCAGCATGTGTCAAATCGTATGCTGAAGGTGCTGGTGGATCGTGGTACCGAGGCAGATCGCGAGCCTGAACTGGGTGAATCAGATTCCTCAACCGGTGTGCTTCCACCGATGATCACCTCTGTCAGGCGTCCGAAAAAGCATGAGGCGCACGCTAGCAACGGCGTGGTAGTGAAGGGCGTCGATGGCGTGCTGGTGAGGCTTTCGCGTTGCTGCAACCCCGTGCCGGGCGACGACATCGTGGGCTTTGTCACGCGCGGGCGCGGCGTTTCCGTGCACAGGCGCGACTGCCCCAACGCTCAGAGCTTGATGGAGCACCCCGAGCGCATCATCGATGTGTCGTGGGAAAACACACAGACAAGCGATACGTCATACAAGGTGGAAGTGTTCATCGAGGCGCTCGACCGCATGAACCTACTGCGAGATGTGGCCGTGATTTTGTCTGAGGCGGGGGCGAACGTGCTCTCTTCCACTACGGTATCGCATCGCGACAGCATGGTTGAAATGCGCTTTTTGTTCCAGGTGAGCGACGTTGCCTCCATCGATAAGATCCTAAAGAAGCTGTTGACCGTTGAAGGCGTGTTCGATGCTCATCGCATGCTGCCGGGGGACACGGCTCACAAGAAGCATTAGCACTATGCGGCAAACGCGCCCATGCAATGCTGCATTGCAGTATATGTGCAAGCTTAGATAGTGCATCGAGCGGCAAACGTTTGCGCCGCTGCGATGTTTGAATGAGAAATGGAAAGGAAAGCCGAATGGGATTTAGCTTTAGCAAAGGCGATCAAATGCATACGGTAGAAGGCGGGTGCGTCAGTGCCGGTTTTATCGTTTTGGGAATGATCGAGAACAATACCTATCTCGTGGATGATGGCGAAGGCGGCGTCATCGTGGTCGACCCTTCCACAAAACCCGAGGCTATTTTGGCTGCTGCGGCAGGTCGTCCCATATCAGCGCTGTTCGTGACACATGGACACTTCGATCACGTAGGAGCGCTTGCGGATTTGCGAAATTCTCAGAAGGTCGAAGTATACGCTTCGGCAATTGATGCTCCTTTGATTGAGCGTCCGAAATCCGGCTCCAATAAAATGACTGCACCACCGTGTCCGGTAGACAAGCGACTCTCGGATGGTGACACGGTGAAAATCGCCAAGACCACCTGGAAGGTTATGGTCACGCCCGGCCACACCAAAGGGGGTATCTGCTATTACGCAGACCCGGCCACATCCCCGAACCCACAGGGCGCGCCCGTGCTGCTTTCGGGTGATACGCTGTTTTATGCCAGTATCGGCCGTACTGATTTTGAGGGTGGCAGCCAAAGCGATATGCGTCGCTCGCTTGCACGGCTCGAGAAGCTTCCTGACAACACGATTGTTTTGCCTGGGCACAATATGACTACCACGATAGGCGCTGAACGCTCACGCGTGTTCGATCAGTATCTGCGTTCGTAGGGTTCCCTCGAAACCGCCGGTATCCGACGGTTTGCGATGAGGGGGCACCTGCCCGTTTTAGGAGTATTTATCGTGTGTGCAGTGGGATGCCGTCCCTCTAAAACGACGTTATTCGCTCGTTTGCGAATTGTCGAAATGGGGTAAAATATACAATCGGCATAAGTACTATGACGGTTCGGGCGTTTACAAAGGAGACCAGATGGCGCACAAGCCGAAGTACGATTATTTTAAGGCTTTCGAAAAGCAAATAGGAATCGCTATGCAAGCAGTTGACCTGCTCATAGAGGCGATTGACTATTTTACGACGGTCGAAGATTTGCATGAGGTCATGACGCGGGCCCATGAGCTCGAGCACGAAGGCGATCAGATTACACACGAAACGTTTACTGCTATTGCAGTTGACTTTATCACTCCTATCGATCGTGACGACATCATCGAGCTGTCTCAGGCTCTTGATGATGTAACTGATGATATCGAAGATGTTATCCAGCTGTTCTACACCATGGACGTGCAGGGCATGCACAAGGACACCTCGCAGATGGCTACGCTGATCAAGGAGAATTGCGAGGCCCTGATGCAGGTGACCGTGGAATTCCCCGACTTCAAAAAATCTGCGGCATCACGGCAGGCGATTGTGGACGTGAATACCTACGAAGAGGAAGCGGACGTTCTGTTCGCGAATCTTATGAGGGATTTGCACGTCAATCACAAAGACGATCCCATGTACGTATTGGTGTGGAGCCGCATCTTCAGCAAAATGGAAGCTTGCGATGACGCGTGTGAGCATGTGGCCGATTTAATCGGCGGCGTGATGCTGAAGAACTCGTAGGGCTTATCACATCCTGTCCCACATGCCGCGTGCGCTTGAGCGCTTAGTGGTACTTGTGGTGCCTCACATTGCTATACGTACGTTTCGCGAATTCTTGTTTGGCCTTCTGCGCTTCTTCGACTGAGTTGCCCAACACGCGATTGGGTTCGTGGTGGCGTTTCGTTATCGTGTTCACCGGCTTGATCATGGCTTCTGTGATGGGCGTTGTCAGGTCTCGTGCCGGTTTGGTATGCCAGCCCAGCGCTTGGGTGCCGAACCGTATAATCACGATAAGGGCGACACACATCACGGCCGACCAGATATCCAGTATATGATATGTTTTCATCAGGGCGAACACGATAGAACCGATGAGCGCTGCAGTGCCGTAGAGCGACCCTGGCTTGAATGCTGCAACTGGCTTGTTCATGACAACGTCGCGGATGATACCTCCACCCACGGCGGTAATGGTCCCCAAGATGACGGCGGGTACGATGGTCAGTCCAGCGGAAAGGGCCTTGCCCACGCTGATGACCGCCCAAAGGCCCACCGATAGACCGTCGATTAAGTCGATGACCTTGTCCAGATAGGTAATCAAGCGTCCGAAATAGAATACGATGAATGCCATGATGACACAGCCTATGATAAGCTCGGGCTTCTGAAATGCATATATGCCGTAATTCTGCAACAACACATCACGCATCACGCCGCCGAACAGGCCGACAATCGTGGCAATTACCATGGTACCGAAAATGTCGTACTGGGCTCGCGAAGCGCTCATCGATCCGGAAACAGCACCGGTCAGGGTGGCCACTAGTTCGAACCAGAACGGTATGGTCAATACTACTTCTAGCATATCAGGCGCTCGTGTCGGCAGGCGTGCTCTGCTGCACGGTGAGTCGTGCTTCCACAGGGTCACCCAAAAAGTTGACATCATTGGTTATACTGCGAGCGGTGTCTGCGTCGAGGTAATCGCGGCCCGAGAACAGGGCGATAGCCGATTCGGATTGCGACAGGGCATTATCGTATATGTCCCAAAACGACAATGACGAGCTTTCTCCTGTAAAAGGATTTTCCCAGGTCTTGCGTTTGGCGTTGTCGAACCAAGTGGGTTTGCGACCCACAGCACGCGGCGCCATGCAGCGCAGCAGAGAATAAGGTCGTACTATTTCTTCGATACCCGATAGAATCGCGCGTTTCAAGCCGGTGGGGGAATCCATCAGCACTTTTTGGGAGATGCTGTAGCAATGAACGGCAGCGGGGAAAGCTGCTGGGTCCATGGTAGTGCTGAAAACGCTCAGCGCCACATAGGAATACATCTTCGCAATGGTGAGCAGAGTGCTCTCATCAGCGATCAGGATATTTTCATGGGGGGAGTAATCGGCGACGGTGCAACCGCGCTTGCGGTAGAGCACCTCTTCGTCCAACTCGCGTTCAATCAGGTGATGCACGGCTGTTTTGTCGTTGCGTGTCAAGCCTTCCACACCAGCGTCGCATATGCGGTATTCCATGGAATAGACCAACGGATGGGACCCTGAATCAAGCAAGAAATGGCAGAGGTAGCCATACGCGTAGGCTTTCCCAACGCCGCGCTCTTCGGCTCCCAGAATCTGGGTTGATGCTTTAAATGCCATCAACTGTTCTGCTGGCAGCATGTCGTGCAGCATTGATCCCCAAGAAATCGAGTTTACGCGCAGCGGGTCGAAAACCAAGAAGAAAAATGGGTCGGGTCCTTGGCATCCCAGCAGGAACGCTTCTTTTTCTTCGTAGGTGTTGCCAATGATATCGGGGTTGGCGGCCAAAACGTCTTGGCCGAAAAAATCATGAACCATCAGAGCCGGCATAGCGATCATCCTGTTCGTCGCGGCATTTCTTATTTCCAGACCATCATATACATTGGAAATACTCTTGCAAGCAGCTCGTGGGGAGTTCCGTAGCATTTCCGTTTTAAACGTCGTTGAATGGCGAGTATCTCGTGTCAATGGTATTTCGGGCCCCTCCCTGCGTTGCCGCCCACCGTCTTATCCTCCCGCCAGCGATTTGTTTTGTGCGCTTGCGGCGAATGACGTGCGCTTGTGGCACCACTTCCCCCCGATTTTGTTATCATGGGAAAATCCACGCGAGTAGGAAGATTTCAATGGCTTTAATAGTGGCGAAATTCGGGGGAACGTCGGTTGCGTCTCCCGAACGAATACAAATGGTCGCGAAACGCCTGATTTCCATCAAACAGGCGGGAAACGACGTGGTCGCGGTAGTGTCCGCGATGGGAAAAACAACCGATGAGCTTGTCGGCTTGGCCGCTGCATTGTCAAAACATCCGCCAGCGCGCGAGATGGACAGGCTGCTGTCAACTGGCGAACAGGTGTCCATGACGCTTTTGGCTATGGCTATTGAAGCTCGCGGCTATCGCGCGATGAGCTTCACGGGCCGTCAGGCGGGCATTGAAACTGACACTGAGCATGCGAAGGCAAAAATTACGCTCGTGCATGCCGACCGCATAAAGAATGCGGTGGCTTCGGGCATCATTCCCGTAGTCGCTGGATTCCAAGGCATCGACAAGCGCGGCGACATCACCACACTGGGTCGCGGTGGTTCCGACACTACGGCCGTGGCCGTGGCATGGGGCATCGATGCGGATGTGTGCGAGATATATTCCGACGTGGACGGCATTTACACGGCCGATCCCCGCGTGGCGCCCAGAGCGCGCAAGCTTGACGCTATCAGTTACGAGGACATGCTGGAACTATCGAGCGCGGGCGCGGGCGTGCTGCAAAGCCGTGCAGTAGAATTCGCGCGCAAGTATCACGTTGTCATCCATTCGCGTTCGGCGTTCTCCGACGCCCCCGGCACATTAATCAAGGAGGCCGATTCTTCCATGGAACAGGCAGTAATATCGGGTATCGCCCACGATACGTCCGAGGTGAAGGTTACCATCAGGGATGTGACCGACCAGTCGGGCATTGCGGCACGTGTGTTCTCCGCTCTTGCGGCGGGTAACGTGAATGTGGACATGATCATCCAGAATATTTCCGAAGACGGCAAAACCGACATGACGTTCACCTGTCCGGAAAGCGATCTCGCTCGTGCGCGTGACGTGGTGGAAACCATTCTGCCCAAGATCGGGGGTCGCGAGTACGCGGTCGACGAGAGCATCGCGAAGGTTTCCTTGGTGGGTACAGGCATGAAGTCCAGCCCAGGTGTAGCGGCTAAAGCGTTCACCGCGCTTGGCGATAACGGAGTGAACATACTTTTAATATCTACCAGCCCCATTCGTCTTTCCGTAGTGGTGAAGGCGAACCAAGTCGAGCAGGCTGTGCGTTGCCTGCATACGGCTTTCGGGCTCGATTCAGATAGCGTATTCGAAGAGAAAATGCTTTCAGCCGACGAACTGGCTGCAAAGAAAAACAAGGGAAGGTGCTGAAGAAACATGGCTTGGACAAAGGAAATGCCGGCAAACCCGGTCGTAGCGGTCTGCGGAGCGACGGGAGCGGTTGGGCGCGAGTTCATCAAAGTCCTGAATGATCTGAACTTTCCTGCAAAAGAAGTACGTGCCTTCGCGTCGAAGCGTTCTGCCGGAATGAAGATTCCTTTCAGCGGTTGCGGCCAAGCGAAAGCCGGTAAGCTGACCGTGCAGGAAATGAAGAAGAGCAGCTTCGAGGGCGTCGATATCGCTTTGTTTTCGGCCGGCTCCGACGTGTCGAAGAAATACCGCGATGCTGTGACTTCGGCTGGTGCCGTGATGATTGACAACTCGAGTGCTTTTCGCATGGAAGACGATGTCCCATTGGTGGTTCCTGAAGTGAATCCGCAAGAGGCGCTCACGCACTCCGGCGTTATCGCGAACCCGAATTGCTCGACAATCATGATGGTCGTGGCGCTCAAGCCCTTAAACGATATTGCACCAATCAAGCGTGTTGTGGTATCTACATATCAAGCAGCCAGCGGCGCGGGGCTTCCCGCGATGATCGAGCTGTACGACCAGACGCGTCAGTATCTGGACAGCGTTGAGCCTACGGTGAAGGAATTCCCTTATCAGCTGGCCTTCAACTGCATTCCGCGCATCGATTCTTTCATGGACGACGGCTCCACGAAAGAGGAGTGGAAGATGGTCGTGGAAACGCAGAAAATCATGGGCAATCCTGACCTGGCCGTAAACGCTACTTGTGTGCGCGTGCCGGTGGTGCGCTGCCACGGTGAATCGGTGAACGTTGAATTCGCTGGACCGGTTTCTGTTGACGAGGCTCGTCGTGCATTGGACGGCGCTCCCGGTATCGAGATGATGGACAACCCGAAACGAGATTTGTACCCCATGCCTGGCATGTTGGCCGGTACCGACCCCACCTATATCGGTCGTTTGCGCGCTGACGAATCAGTGGCGTCCGGCCTGTCCTTCTGGGTTGTGGCCGATCAGATTCGCAAAGGTGCCGCATTGAACGCCGTGCAGATTGCTCAGTTGCTGCTGCCCCGCTAGGGCATGCTGTCAAAACAGGTTTCGAGCCAATACTGATCCTTTGGCCGGAACTGGTTTCCGAATCAAGAATCCCCCCGTCGAAATAAATCGGCGGGGGGATTTTAATTGCAGCTGACGTTTAGTTGCTTCGAGACTTGTCAACCCTCGGGGATGGCCAGTCTGCAACAAGTACTTCGCTATGCTGGGCGAATGACGACTTCTTTGAAGCTGCCATCAGCGCCGGGCGTTGCGGTTGCCTGGGCGAAAACGGTCTTGCCATAGTAGGTGGCGTAGAAATCGGCCGTGTTCTCGTCGACGATTTGGGCATTCTGAATCGAGAAGCCGCCGAACGGGAAGCGATTGCGATAGAACATTTCGATACCGTGAGGTCCTTTGGCATAATTGGTCGGCTGACCTACCAGCGTGGGGCAGTAATCGATGATGTGGCAATCCTCGCCGAAGCATGCGGCCAGCGCTTTGGGGTCTTTGCCCTGCAAGGCGCTTACGAACGAATCGATAGTCATAGTTATCCTCCTGAATGAGTGATTGAGTGTGCAGTCGTGGGCTGGGGTCTAAAAGACTTTCCCGGGATGGGTCAGCGCGTCCGTGCCGCCATCAGCGAAAATAACGACTCCGTTGATGCCGCTTGCCTTTTTCGAAAGCAAGAATGCGGTCACATTGCCAATTTCTTCAGGATCCATCAACGGTTCTTCGCCATAATGCGTGGGAACGGGAATAGCTTCCATGGCTGCACGCTGCTCGGGGGACAGGCCTGCCGTCATAGCGGTGCGCACATTGCCAGGGGCGATAGCGTTCAGGCGCACGCCACGGGCTGCCCACTCTGCGCTTGTGCGGCGCATCCAACGGGCGAGTGCGAATTTCGTGGCAGTGTAGAACATATGGCCCATGGTAACGGGGTCGGTGTCTTTGTACAGCTCGCAAATGCGCTGCTCGTCGCCAACGTTGGTCAGCATATCCACGACGTCCATGGGAATATTGCCTTGGGCGATGGTGTTTGATGCTGTGACGACGCAGGCACCGCCTTTTTTCTCTAGAAGGTCAAACAAGCCTTCGGCGATTGCCACGGCACCGAAGTAGTTCAATTGCAAAATCAGCGTATTGGGGACCCTACCGCCGGATACGCCTGCGTTGCATACGACTCCGTCAAGGCCGTCGGGATAGCGCTTGTGTACTTCGTCGATGCAGGCCTGGCGACCTTCGGGAGTGGCCAAGTTGGCATCGATGTCGCCGTCTTTCACGTCGATGTTCACGACTTCATTACCGGCCTCGCGGATGATTTTGGCGGTTTCTGCGCCGATGCCGCTTGAAGCGCCAGTGACTACGTAGATTCCCATAGTTCCTCTTTTCGAATAGGTGAACCTGTTGTTTACAAGAGAAGAATACCGCCGAAGTCGTCCGTCCGTCCCCGATTTTCTCCAACGAATATGCGAGCGGTTATTCATGATTCGGAAACGGTTGGATTAATGTGGCAAATGGGATCAAAAGAAGCTCTGATGCTTGCACGTTGCTCGGGGGCAATGTGCGCGAATGAGAAAACGGTGCGAAAAATGCAAGACTAATAGTGCGAATCTATGAATGAAAGGAAAAAATTGCATAGGGGAGAATTCGAATTTTCGCGTCCTGGGTCTTCCGTGATACACTGGCGCGAACTGATGGGGCCAGTGGAATTGCTGTTTATCTGCGTCCTGTCGGCGGAAACCTCGCGTTCCGTTGGCGGAAGTCTCGCGTTCCGTTGGCGGAAACGTTGTCGACGCATTTTCCGCTCAAGCTTGCTGGACCCCCTTCAAGACGGACGATTGGATGGGATATTATGTCTGAAGATATCTTGTTCGGATTCGAAACTGCTTTGCAGATTCTTCGATCGTCGCATGCGGATGTCGCAAGCTGCCTCGTTCGCCATTCACGGCGCGCCCCTTCGAAGACGCCAGTGAAATCGCAGCTTATGGAAGCTGTCAAGCAGTTGGAAGAACTCTATCCGGGAATTCAAATCTCCTATCCTCTTCGATATCTTGTCGATGGTGGCTCTCGACAGCATGCATCTGATTTTCAACATGGTTATTCTTGTACGTTGTCTCTACCCGGCTCATCGATTTGCTGCTTGGCAAAAGGTATCTACGTTGCGGCCCCACCTTTAGCATTCATGCAGGAATGCACGCGACGGAATTTCATAGATCGGCTCAGGCTGGGTTGGGAGATATGCGGAACCTATCAAAGTGGCTTCTGCGCTCTGCCGGAAGAATACCAAATCAAACCTCTTGTTTCTGTTGACGCGATAAGCAGGTACGTTCTTCGAAACTCGGGCATAGGCGGCAGCAAGGCCGCCCTGCAGGCGCTTCGCTATACTGCCGATAACTCGGCCTCGCCGCGCGAGACGCAGTTGGCGCTGACCTTGGGTCTACCGACTCGATACGGCGGAGCTGGCTTGGGCATCCCGCGCATGAATTATGCGGTACCAACGACGCCAGCCGCCTATGTTATCTGCAATAGGCGTACTCTCGTCTGTGATTTGTGTTGGGAGCGTCAGAAAATAGACGTTGAGTATCAGAGTTTTCTGCACCATAACGGTAACGAAAGCCGTATCAGCGATTCGCGCAGAAGCAATGCCCTGAAAGAGATGGGGTATTTCGTGCATTGCATCACCGATGAAGAGTTGAACAGTTTTTCAACGACCGAGGCAATCATCGCATCAATTGGAAAAGAGCTTAAGAAGCGCAATCGCACGAAGCTGCAAGATTATCACGCCCGGAAACTGAGATTGCGTCGTGATCTGGGCCTACCGGTTGGAAACGAGTTGTAGGCTCCTATCTTCCCAAGATTGTCTTTTAGAATTGCATGTGGCCTTGAAATAGGTCGGAGTGAATTTTCGCTGTATAATGTAGCATATATGCTACATGTTCGAGTAAAGAGGGTCGTGGATGGAGCGCAAGCATCGATTTGCGTTCTTTTCAATCGAGTCGAATGCCTAACCAAGAAAGCTATTGGTATCGTTGCAGCTCACAGCGGTGCTGTTTTACAATGTTGCGAACAAGTTTTGGCTATGGCTTCCAAAACAACGCAAATCGGTGATTAGGAACCAATTTTGCTCTTGTTTACTCGAATTCAAAAGAAGTGGCGGGCCAAATCATCGGCTCGCCACGTGCATTTAAACGATATAGATGTATATAGACTTGCTATTTGCCTTTATGGAACAGGCGCCAAAAGAACCCGTGCTTTTCGGCTGGTGCCTCTGGTTTAGTTTCCGGTTTTGCCTCTGGTTTAGTTTCTGACTTTGCCTCTGGTTTAGTATCCGGGGCGCTCGTTTGCTTTTCCTCGGCAGAATCGGTTTTTGCCTCGGAAATTGGTGCGTCCGTTGTTTTTTTCTCGACAGGTGCAGTTTTCGTTTCAGCTATGGGTCCAGCCTCTTTGACGGCAGACTCCATTGCGGCAACAGCCTCCGCAACTGTTTCATCGGCCTTAACTTCGGTGGCAGCTGGCGTGGCTTCAGCGATTGGTTCGGCCTCGGCGGCAACAGGGATGTTGGCCTCAGCAGTGGCCTCAGCAGTGGCCTCAGCAGTGGCCTCAGCAGCGGTCTTCGCCGACAAGTCTTCCAGCGGCAGTGTAGCTTCAACCTGCGCAAATGCTTTTGCGGCGGCCTTCACGAAGGGTGCGAGCGCCTCGTCGTCTGCGGCGGGAACCTCGTGCTTCAAGGCTTCGCGATACGTTGCTTCCAAATCGGATGCGGCAGAACGATGCGCCACTTCTGCGCGGCGTGCCGCCGACGTCTGCATGCTCAGCTTTTCGAAAGCGGTTTTCTCGGAAAGCTCTGCTTCATAGGCTTCCTCCGAACGCTTTGCTGCTTCTGCAATCAGGCATTCCTGCGCGTTGAAAGGCTCGACGGGATTGCCGTTTTCATCATGGGCAAACGCGCGAAGGGCCGTGTATGTGGAATCAGACTGCAGCTCGCGCAACTTTGCCGTATCCCTCAGGCACGCATCGATGTGGTCCATCACTTCTTGGTGCAGTTCAGGGTTGTGTACCGGCCAAGCGATTTCAACGCGCTTGTCCATGTTGCGTGTCATCAGGTCGGCGCTCGATAGATAGAGCTTCATGTCCTCATGCGGCCCGAACCCGTAGATTCTGCTGTGTTCCAGCAACCTGCCCACAATCGATACGATGCGGATGTTTTGCGTGTAGTCCGGCACGCCGGGAATCAGGCAGCTGATTCCGCGTACCAGCAACGTGGTGGGCACACCCGCGCACGAAGCTTCGGAGAGCTTTTCGATGATCTCCTTGTCGGTCACGGAATTGGTTTTGAAGAACAGCCCGCACGCCTCACCTGCTTGAGCGGCCCGTATCTGCTCGTCAATGCCTGCCATGATGTTCTGCTTTATCTGCAGCGGGGCCACCCAAAGCGTCTTGTAGTTACGCGATGCGCTTTCAAGGCCCATGTTGCGGAAGAACTCGACGGCGTCGTGGCCGATGGCATTATCGGTGGTGATGAAGCTGAAGTCGGTATAGAGTTTCGCGGTCTTTTCGTTGTAGTTGCCAGTGCCCAACTGGGTGATGTACTGCAAACCGTCGGGAGTTTGGCGTGTGATGCAACAGATTTTGCTGTGGACTTTGTAATCGTGGAAACCGTAGATTACGTTTGCGCCGGCTTCCTCGAAACGCTGAGACCATTGGATGTTGTTGCTTTCGTCGAAACGGGCGCGCAGCTCGAACAGCGCGGTCACTTCCTTGCCCGACTCGGCTGCATTGATAAGCGCTTCGGCCAAATGTGATTGGCTCGCGAGGCGGTACAAGGTTATCTTGATGCACACGACCGACGGGTCCACGGCGGCTTCGCGCAGAAGCTGCACGAAAGGATCCATGCTCTCGTAGGGATATGAAAGCAGCACCTCTTTCTCCTGCACTTGGTCCATGATGCGGCGACCGTGCTGCAGGCATCCGGGCCATGCTGGGGTGAACGGTGTGCTGGTAAGTTTCGTGCGCGTCTCTTCGTCAACCATACCGGGCAGCGCAAATGCAAAACCCATATCCAACGGCACACTGGTAGTAAACACCTGATGCGGTTTCAGATTCAGTCTCTCAAGCAAAAACTCGCTGACGGTGGAAGAAAGCTTGTTGCGGCTCTCCAGTCGGACCGGGGCCAAGCGAGCGCGCTTTTTCAGAATCTTCTTCATGTGCTCGCGGTAGTCGTCTTCGCGCTCGTCGGCACCTTCAGTGGCGTCCAAGTCGGCGTTGCGCGTGACGCAGATGACATTGGTGTGTTTTACGGCATACATGGAATACACTTGGTCGACAGCTGCCATCAGCGCGTCTTCCAACAAGATGAAATTGAAGCCCTTACCGGGTAGTTTGATAAGGCGTTGCGCCTGCTTGGGCAGGGGAATGATGCCCAGCGTCACGCCTTCGGCACCCAAGTTCTTGGCCTTCTTGCGCGCTTCCTTCGCCGCTTCGCGCTCTTCCTTGTTCATCTCCGATTTCTTTTTCGGTTCCTCTTCGATCAAGCGCACCATGATGTAGAGAGCACCGTTTTCCAAATGGGGGAAAGGATGGCGTGCATTGATAATCTGCGGGCTTAAAAACGGCAGCACGTTAGCATTGAGGTAATCACTCAAATATGATTTCTGATCATCGTTGAGGTCGTTGTGGGTCAGGCGATGCAGGCCCGCTTCGTCTAGCTCCAGACGCAAGTCCTGGTAAATCTTTTCTTGAACGGGGTAGAGCTCGTGACAGCGTGCATATATGGCGTCAAGTTGCTGGATGGGCGTCATGTTCGACTTGTTGTCGATGACTTCTTTTTTCAGCAAGGCAAGGTCGGTCAGACTGCCCACGCGCACCATGAAGAATTCCTGCAGGTTACTCCAGAAGATGGAAACGAATTGCAACCGCTCTAGCAAAGGCACGCTTGCGTCAGAGCCTTGATCCAACACACGCTCGTTGAATGTGAGCCAAGATAGCTCGCGATTCTGCATGTAAGGACTTTGCCCTTGTTTCTTCTCATCGGCATCTGATTGGGATTTCATCTCGGCCTCCGGTTCTGGTTGTGCATTCGATTCTGTGTTCGTGTTCAATGGCGTGACAACGTCAGGTTTTGCATCCGCATCTGATGGCGCGTCTGATTTCGCTCCTGCGTTTGGATTGCCGTTGTCAGTTGATGGACTGCCCTCGCCGGTCTGCTTCTGGGCGTCGATGGGTGCTGTATCCATGAATCCCCCCTCAAACTGTCAGGTAACGCGCTCCTACGTTGTATCACCCGTTGCGCGAATCATTGTCCTACATTCCTAGTTTAGCGCTCCTTTGCATATTTTGTACAATGACCTTGCATTTTCGGTATGTTCGCAGTGCTATTCGGCCTTTTTCCGGCAAACCGGACGTCTTGTGCTTCCCATTTGGGAGCTATTAGGTGTTATTTCACCTTGAATCAGAGTGTGTTTCCGGGAATTTCCGGGTGCAAAAGGCTTCAAGGAAGCATGCGGTCGATGAGATAGCCTTCACGCACGCCGCATTTGCATATCTTTAGCCGTTTCGCGTGGAAGTCCCTCATCACCTCGGTCGCTATCAGACACCCGGGAACGGCGGTGTGAATGCGATCGGGGGCGGCTTTCAATGCGCAATGGATGAAAAAGCCCGGGTCGTTTCGGCAACAGTCGAGCACCTGTTCTATCTGGCCGAGCGTGACCTCTTGAGGCTGTTTGCCGTTGCAGAACATTTCGCCGTATATTTTCGCGATGCCGCGTGCGCTGCCGCCTATCCCGTAGACCGTATCGCACTGCACGCCTTTGTAAAGGGAATTCCCCAGAACGTGTCCTTGGAATTCGTCGGTAATTGCTGTCATCTCGGCTTGCGTGGGAAGCATCAGCGCTACGTGCTGGGCAAATGAGGAAAGCGATCCTTGCGCGATGCTGATGTTGTCGAAATCACCTTGCGTGCGCAGACGCGTCAGCTCGGTGGAGCCGCCACCGATATCAATCAGCACGCCATCGTCCATGCCCTCTTCAGCACACGATGCGCCGATGAATCCAAGATGGGCCTCGTCATGGGCGGAAAGCAGGTTCACGGCTGTCCCCGTGCCCTGCTGGATTGCCCCAAGCGCTTCTTCAGAATTGTCGCAATTGCGCAAAAACGCAGTGGCGAACACGTCGAGTTGCTTGCACTTGAAGTACTCAGCGCGCGCGAGGTGGTCGTTGATCACTTCGCACGCCCGCTCGATTCCACGCTGCGTCATGACGCCATTTTCCACATGCGCCGACAAACCGACCATCTTTTTGTGATTCAAAAGAGAGCGAATATCGCGCTTGCGGTAGCGTTTTTTCTTTTCCTCTACCCGATAGATGCACAATCTCACGGTGTTCGACCCGCAATCGATGATGCCGTAATTTGCCATTTGTCCATGCCTTTCGCCGATAGTGTTCTGCACATTATTCTAACGCGGCACATACGTGGTGTACCGGCGTATAGAAGAAGTTTGACAAGGGTTTTGCACAAGCGCAAAATGCATAAGCGACAGACAAAGCGAAAGAGGGAAGCGAGAGTGCCTTATGCTCGATAAAGTAGATTTCGATGTTGCTCCCATCTCGAAGAAGGAATACAAGCCAGTCCACGACGATTTGGTCGACAAGCTTGTCGCGTTGCAGCAGAAGGCCCACGAAAAGGGCATCGGGCTGGTCGTATTGTTCGAAGGCTGGAACGGTGCGGGCAAAGGCGGGCGTATTTCCGACATTCTGTATTATTTGGACGCGCGCGCGGCTTCGGTGTATGTTACTGAGAATTACGACGTGAAGAACGCGAAAAAATTTCGCAAGGAAGACTATGAGGCCGAAGACTATCACCCGATGATGCAGCGTTTTTGGAAAGCGCTCGGCCCACGCGGCGATATCACCTTCTACGATCGCGGCTGGTATGCTCAGGCTATCCAGCGCGCGTTGTACGCCGCGGTAGGTGAGGGCGATCCAAACGATTTGGAAATGGTGGAAAAGCCACGCGAGCAACAAGTGGAAGAATGCTTGACTTCCATCGAAGACTTCGAAAAACAACTGGTGGACGATGGCTACATAGTAGTCAAATTCTTCCTGCATATATCCGAAAAGGTGCAGAAGCAGCGTCTGAAGAAACTCGCGGGCAATCCAGCTACCGCATGGCGTGTGGAATCTGAAGCACTCAAACACCTCGACGACTACAAGAAAAGCTACAAATTCATCGAAGAGATGATGCCGCGCACGAATTACTCGTTTGCTCCATGGGTGGTATTGAATGCAGAAGATAAACGTCGAGCCAATCTGGGCATCTTGCGCACGTTGGTCAACGCGCTAGACGAGGCGGTGAACCAAGCACCCGACAAGGAAGCTGAGGCCGCTGCCGCGAAAGCGAAGGCGAATTCGGCGGGTATTGGCGAACAGTCCGACAGTGATGAGCGCACCCGCACCCCCGAGCAACAGGAGGCCGAGCGCACGCGAAATGAGCAGGCAGCAGCCAAACAGGCATCGTGCGCGCCGCATAAATCGGAGTTCCTTATTGTGGCCGATCACCCCACTTTGCGCGGTGTTGATTACCATCTACGACTTGACCCGCAAGACTATCGCCGTGATCTGAAAAAAGAGCAGAAGCGCCTGTACAACCTTGAAATGGAAATGTATCGCAGGCGTCTGCCGCTGATTATCGTGTACGAAGGAGGGGACGCTGCTGGCAAGGGCGGCAACATCAAACGCGTCGCGCAGGCGCTCGATGCTCGCAGCTACACGATTTTCCCCAGCCCGGCGCCAACCAAGCCCGAATTGATGCATCCGCATCTATGGCGTTACTGGACACGGCTGCCGAAAGCGGGACATGTGGGCATATACGACCGCAGCTGGTATGGTCGCGTGCTGGTGGAGCGAGTGGAAGGGTTTGCATCACCTGCGGAATGGGCGCGTGCCTACGACGAGATAAACGAGTTTGAGAACGACCTGACAAATTGGGGTGCCATCATTTTGAAATTCTGGGTTGAGATCGACCGAGAAGAGCAGCTCAATCGCTTCAACGCCCGTGCGGACGATCCGGCAAAGCAGTGGAAAATAACCGATGAGGACTGGCGCAATCGCGACAAGTATCCGCAGTATCGTGAAGCGGTAGAAGATATGTTCCGCTTGACATCCACTGAGTTTGCGCCGTGGACCATTCTGGAAAGCAACGACAAGCGCTATGCGCGCGTGAAGGCGCTGCGCATAATCAACAACGCATTAGAGAGCAGGTTGCATCCCGACCGATAAAACGAGCTGAAATTCCCGGCTGAATATCCCGGTATCATGCAGGCAACGGAAGGTTCTTCTTGCTTGCATCGTTACTCCCATCGCGTTACCATGAGCATTCGAGAAAAAGCGAGAGGACGGTTCATGGATTGCGCTTTATGCAGCGATTCGGGCCGATTATAAAGGAGATGCGAACATGATTTCACTTTTCGGGATAGAGATGCCCCTTTGGATTATTTGGGTACTCGTTGCCATAATCGTTGTTATCATCATCGTGGGAATCGCAAAAGGGTTCCGCGATGAGATGAAGAAATAGCTTCTGCGATGCTTGGGGCATCGCGCAATCGCTTGAAAACGTGCGAGCTTTTGCGCCGCCCATCGTAGATATTGCGAAAGAATAGAGCAACGCGCTCCCATTGCGGGGCGCTTTGTTTATTATAGGGTCATAGCTCTTTGATTCCCAAGGATTCGACACGGGAGTTTTCTGAAAGGACGATATGTCGGGAAAGCACAGTCGCTCGCAAGCGGGTTCTGAAATGGACGACATGCCGGGACGGCATGGTCGCTCGCAAGCGGGTTCGCAACAAGCGCACGCGCCTGCATCGCCATACGCTCGACCTGTTGAGGGTGCTTCGATTGGAAACGGTGCTGGCGCTCACAGGGCAAGCCATGGTGCTGGCGGCAGCTCGCAGCATCGCAGCAGTAATGGCGAAACCCCTTACAGCCGCGCAAATTACGGCAATGCGCAGAGTCGCAGCAATGCGAGTCAGATGCCCCGCAGCAACGTCGGTCAACCGCCGAGAGGCGCCTACCAAGCATCCCGCGGCAACGTCGCTCAGGCGTACGGCAGCAATAGCGGTTATGTGCCTGCGGGCCAAACGCGAGGCAACGGCAGGGCTTCCAACAACGGCGGTGGCGGCAAAAAAGGCGGCGGCAAGCCGAATGTATGGCGTGTCGTGTTCTGGGTGGCCTTGGCAGTGTGCATCGCTTCGGTGGTTGCGCTAGGGGTAATCTTTTGGTCGTATTGGGCTGCCAGCAACACATATAATAAAATCGCCGATCAAGCATTTCCGGTTGAAGAAGAAACGACCACATCGCTGGCCGATATGACGGTTGATTGGGACTATTTGAAATCGGTGAACCCCGATATCGTGGCATGGATCTACATTCCGGGCACGAACGTGAACTATCCGGTGGTGCAAACCACCAACAACGAGAAGTACCTGAACACCGACTTCAACGGCGATAGTGGCCTTTCTGCCCGCAGCGGTACCATTTTCCTTGACATGAACGACAGCGCGCAGTTCGCTGACACCAACAACGTCATGTACGGCCATCATATGAACGACGGCAGCATGTTCGCGTGCCTGTCCACGCAAATGACCGATCAAACGGAATTCAACGCTCACAGAACTGTGTATGTGTTGACGCCGCGCATGAACTACGAATGCCAATCCTTCTCGCTGGTTCTGACAGACGGCTACGATGCGATTGTGGAAACCACGTTTGCAAATGATGCATCTCGCACTGCATACGTGCAGGACAAAGAAGACCGCAGTGTGGTCCAGCCCAGCGAAGGCATGCCCGTCGCGAGCAGCGTGACGAAGATGTTCACGCTTTCTACCTGCGACTATACAAGAGACAACGGAAGGGCCGTGATGTTTACACGCATGGTGAACAGCGCCATTCCGAATTCCATGAATTCCGCCATGGTGGATCCCAGCGATGTCGCACAAGTAGAATCTGCGGCAAAGGAGGCTGCATGAGTACGAGTGTTTTTCCCGGTGAGCGCCCTGATAGGCCTGAGGAAGAATGCGCTGTTTTCGGCGTGTTCGCTAAAGGCGAGGACGTTGCGCGCCTCACTTGTTTTGGTTTGCAGGCACTGCAGCACCGCGGGCAGGAGAGCGCGGGGATTGCGGTGGGCGACGGCGACACCGTCATGGCCCACAAAGACCTGGGGCTGGTGACCCAAGTGTTCGACGAGAGTTCGCTCGCGGCACTGACGGGATACGTGGCTGTGGGTCATGCGCGCTATTCCACCAGCGGCGTGGCGGCTTCGTGGGAAGCAGCTCAGCCTCACATATCGGCTATCGATGACGTGCTGATTGCGCTCGCGCACAACGGCACGTTGGTAAACACCACGCGCATCCGAGCGAGCCTGATTGCTTCGGGGGTGCAGCTGCGATCCACCAGCGATAGCGAGGTGGCGGCGAAAGTGATTGGCTGTGAAACGCAAAACACACACCATCTGCGTGATGGCATTCGCGCCATGATGCGAGAAGTGGAAGGCGCCTACGCCATGGTGCTGATCAGCCCCGATTCACTCTACGCTTTTCGAGATCCCAATGGCATTCGCCCGCTGTGCATAGGCCAGTTGCCAAGCGGCGGCTGGGTGGTTTCCAGCGAAACGTGCGGGCTCGACATCGTGGGTGCGTCGTATGTGCGTGATGTGGAACCAGGTGAGATCGTTCGTTTTTCTGACGAGGGCATGACCAGTGAGCAGGGTGTTCCAGCTGGTACACGTGCATCATGCATATTCGAGTACGTGTATTTTGCGCGCCCCGATTCCGTGATTGATGGCCAGAGCGTCTATGAAGCGCGTCGCAACATGGGACGCATTCTTGCGCAGGAAGCCCCTGCCGACGCCGATTTGGTACTCGGCGTTCCCGACTCGGGCGTGCCGCCTGCGATGGGATATGCTTTCGAAAGCGGCATCCCGTACGCCGACGGTATCGTGAAAAACCGCTACGTAGGTCGTACGTTTATCCAGCCGACTCAGGCCATGCGTCAAATCGGTATCCGTATCAAGCTGAACCCATTGCCCTCGGTTATCGCGGGCAAGCGCTTGGTGGTGATTGATGATAGCATCGTGCGTGGCAACACCAGCAAAAAGCTTGTTGAGATGCTGAAGCAGGCTGGTGCTGCGGAAGTGCATTTGCGCATCGTGTCACCCGAGGTGATGTGGCCGTGCTTCTATGGCATCGACACCGATACCCAAGACCAGCTAATCGCGGCCAACATGGATAATCGGCAGATGTGCGATTTCATCGGATGCGACTCGCTGGCGTTCATCACCAACGAAGGGTTGCGCGCTTCGATTTCAGCGAACCATCAAGGATTCTGCGATGCATGCTTCTCGGGTGAATATGTGGTGGACATTCCTGATCGGTTGCAGAAAAAAGGCTTTTTGCCGCAAAACCGATCGGAAATGATGAATCGCGCGACAGGCGAGGGACGCACGAACTAAACAGGCAATCGGTCGTATGGATGACCGGGTGATTGCGAGCTCTTGCGCAAGGCAAGAAACGCATTTAAAAGGAGACGAAAGCTATGACGGACAGAATAACGGTAAGCGCGGCATCGAGCGAAGATGCGCCGACGCTTCCCAGCTGGGTGGCCGAAGATGCGGTCACATACGCCCAAGCTGGCGTCGACACTGCGGAAGGCGCGCGTGCCGTGTCCGCCATTAAAGATGCGGTGCATTCCACGTATCGAAACGAGGTAGTGGGGGACATCGGCGGCTTCGGCGGCTTGTTCTCTATCGCGGCAGCGAAAGATATGGAAGATCCGCTGCTGGTTTCGGGAACTGACGGCGTCGGTACGAAACTGCAGGTGGCGCGGTTGGCTGAAAAGCATGACACAGTGGGTATCGACTTGGTGGCCATGTGCGCAAACGATATTCTGGCGACGGGTGCTGAGCCGTTGTTCTTTTTGGATTACGTGGCCATTGGCAAGCTGAAAAGCGATGCGGTGGCAGAAATAGTGGGCGGCATCGCACAAGGATGTTGTCAGGCGGGTTGTGCGCTGGTGGGCGGCGAGATGGCCGAGCATCCTGGCGTGATGGATCCCGACGATTATGATTTGAGCGGTTTTTGCGTGGGTGTAGTGGATCGAAAGAGCATGCTTGACCCGGCAAACGTGCGTGAAGGCGACGTGCTGCTGGGACTGGCGTCAAGCGGACTTCATTCCAATGGCTATTCGCTGGCGCGCAAGGTGTGCGTGGAGGGTCGCACTCACTACGAGTTGCGACTCGATCGTACGTCGCTTGGCGGTCGTAGTGTGCAGGATGCGCTGTTGGAGCCTACCCGCATCTACGTGAAACCAGTGCGCCGTGTGCTTTCGGAAAATCCCGGCAGCGTGCATGCGCTGGCACATATAACGGGCGGCGGTATCACGGAAAATTTGGACCGTGCGCTTCCTGACAATGTGGATGCCTTGGTACATATAGGCACTTGGACCATGCAGCCTATCATTCCTTTCGTATGCCAAGCGGCTCATCTCGACGAGATCGAAGCGCTGAAAACGTTCAATATGGGTATCGGCATGGTGCTTATCGTGTCCCCTGAAGACGCTGATGCAGTCATCGCTACGCTCGAAGATGCAGATGAGAAGGTCTTCCGGATTGGATCTATCGTGGCAGGCGAAGGCAAAGTGCGCTATGAGCACCAAGCCCCTCTTTTTCCTGAATTGGCATCTGATACTGCAGCGGCAGACGCGCCTGTGCCCGAATCGGGCGAGCGCGTGAAGGAGCGCGACGTATTCTACGAAGACGATCAGGACCAGGAGTAGGTATGGCTGATTGGGAACCTCTGAAAATCGGAGTGCTCATCAGCGGCAGCGGTACGAACCTGCAGTCCATCATCGACGAGATAGAGGCTGGGCGGCTAAACGCTAAAGTGGTTTTAGTGCTCTCGTCGCGCCCTGACGCCTATGGGCTGCGCCGTGCGGCTGCGGCGGGCATTCCCACCGTGTCGCTGAACAAGGAGATATACGCCGATCCTTCCGTAGCCAACGAGGTCATAGCCACAGAGTTTATGCATGCCGGTGCCGAATACCTCGTGATGGCTGGCTACATGCGAAAGCTCGGCGAAGAGGTGCTTGATACGTTTCCGGATCACGTGATTAACTTGCATCCGGCGCTGCTGCCATCGTTTAAGGGCGCGCATGCCATAACGGAAGCATTTGATGCTGGGGTAAAACTGACTGGCGTGACGGTGCATTTCGCCAATGCCGAATACGATAAGGGTCCTATCATCGCCCAGCGCGCCGTGCCAGTGCGTGAAGATGATACGGCGCAGACATTGGAAGAGGGCATACATGAGGTGGAGCATCAGCTTTATCCCCAGGTAATCGGCATGATTGCTGATGGTCGAGTATCTATTGGACAGGACCGGAAGGTGCATATCGCCGATGAGTAATCAGATGAGCCCCTCGCGCAGACAGGTAATCCAGACTATTATCGATGATTTGGAAGGCGGGCGCTCGCCCGTGCTCGATGTCGTCGATTTCCCCTGTTTTTCACAGATTTCGACATCGGGCAACCCACATATCGGTCCCGACACGGCCCAGCGCATTGCAGCTGGTTTGACTGCCGCGGACATACCCACGTTCAAACGAGCCATCGAGGCTTTGGAAGATGGTGATGTTGCATGGATTGGTTTCAAAGTGGTTTTCGATGCCGATGCAGCCGTGCAAAACGTGGACAATGATGTAACCGGCAAATACGGGCAGACCGGTTCGGCAGATGGGCAAGATACGGTGTTTTTCTGCAACGACGCGGGCCAGATTGTGACCGCTCGTCCACGTAGTCCCCGCGATACGTTTCAGATGAAGGATGTCACGCGAGGACCGGCTATGCACAACGAGCAGTTCGACGGACTCACTTGGTGCGCCGTGCCTCTGTTCGACCAGGTACGCGTATGGCTTTTGGGAGCAAGCGATGCTGCCAGCGAAGTGGCGGCATTGGCCCATCATGTGCGCTTTGCGGTGACTGCGGTGGACTACGATGCGCAGTATTTGAACGAGGAGCGCTTTCCGTATGCCGAGCGCATCCTTATAGACAGCTTCGATGATATGAGCGATCTGCATGCCGAGCCCGAAGATTACGTATGCGTGCTGACGCGCGGTCACATGTTTGACCCGCAATCGTGTTTGTGGGCTGTTGCGCACAAGGTGCATTACGTAGGTATGATGGGGTGTGCGGGCAAAAATTCCACCGTGCAGGTACTATGCGAAGAGCACGGTATGACCGAGGCGCAATGGGATGCGATAAAGAGGCCCATAGGGCTGAAATTCGGCGCGAAAACGCCGGCCGAACTGGCAATAGCCATCGTCGGAGAACTGGTTGATGTACGCTATAAACAGCGTTACAGCATAGAGGCGCAGGAAAGGCACGAAACCGATTTAGGGAGGTAAAGAGCGTGGAGAATCCAAAGGTCAAAAGAGTACTGATTTCCGTGACCGACAAATCGGGAGTTGCCGATTTCGCACAGGCACTGTCCAGCGAATTCGGGGCGACCATCATATCCACGGGAGGCACGGCGCGCGCGTTGAAAGAGGCGGGCGTTGATGTGATTCCCATCGAGGAAGTGACCGGCTTTCCCGAGATGATGGATGGACGCGTGAAGACGTTGCACCCGAAAGTGCATGGCGGTCTTTTGGCCAAGCGCGACAACCCCGATCACATGGCCCAAGCTGCCGAGCACGACATCCAGATGATCGATATGGTGGTGGTGAACCTCTACGCGTTCACCAAGACGGTAGAATCGGGTGCTGATTTCGCTACGTGCATCGAAAACATCGATATCGGCGGACCTTCTATGCTGCGCAGCGCTGCGAAGAATTTCGAGAGCGTAGCCGTGGTGACCGATCCGGCTACTTACGACGACGTGCTGGAAGAAATGCGTGCAAACGACGGTGCTACCTTGCGGGATACGCGCGCAAAGATGGCCCTGCGGGTGTTTCAGACCACCGGTGCTTATGATAGCGCTATCGCGGCATGGATGGGCAGGCAGCTGGCCGGCGACGATGCCGCAGCAGCCGAGTTCCCTGCGAAAGCAGACGTTCCGCTGACCAAGAAGCAGGACCTGCGCTACGGCGAGAACCCGCATCAGAAGGCCGCGTTCTACACGCGCGACGACTACGGCTATGCTACCCATGCGTTAGCCAATGCCAAGCAGCTGCAAGGCAAAGAGCTCTCCTACAACAATTACCTGGATTCTGACGCAGCTTGGACTGCCGTGCGCGAGTACCAGAGACCGGCTTGCGTGATCGTGAAGCATCTGACTCCGTGCGGTATTTGCGAAAGCGATGATTTGCTGGACGCCTACAAACGTGCTCATGACTGCGACCCTGTTTCGGCTTATGGTGGCGTGTTGGCATTCAACCGCCCGCTGACCGAAGACGTAGTAGCTGAGATCTTCGAGCGCAAACAGTTTGTGGAAGTTATTATCGCGCCGTCGTTTTCCGCGAAGGCTGCTGAAATGTACACGGCCAAAAAGAATGCGCGCCTGCTTGAGACCGGCGGCGTGAATCCTGCCGGCGGGGAAGTGGAATACCGCTCAGTAGAAGGCGGGCTTCTGTGCCAAGAAAGCGATGCAGTATTAGAAGACCCGGCCGCATTCACCGTGGCTACCAAGACAGTGCCCACTGAAGATCAGATGAAGCAGCTGGCTTTCGCGTGGAAGGCATGCAAGAGCGTGAAGAGCAACGCTATTTTGATTGCGAAAGACTATGCGACGGTAGGTGTGGGCGGCGGACAGCCCAATCGCGTGAATTCCGCCCGTATCGCCGTCGAGCAGGCGGGCGACAAGGCGCAAGGTGCCGTTGCGGCAAGCGATGCGTTCTTCCCGTTCCGCGACGGATTCGATACGTTGGCGCAGGCTGGTGTGGTGGCTGTCATACAGCCGGGCGGTTCCATTCGTGACCAAGAGGTAATCGATGCGGCCAATGAGCAAGGCATCGCGATGGTGTTCACCGGGCATCGCCACTTTAGGCACTAGACTACACGAAGGGTTTTTTAAAAAGTGCGCATGAGAGAGCGCGCTTGATGAAAAGAGCATTCGTTTAGAAAAAAGGGGCATCGGGTTTCGGCCGGATGCCCCTTTGCTGTTCTATTGTGAAGCTGTACTGCATGTACGTGCTTTTGATTGCGCTTGTTATTGCGCGACTTTCGCGCGCTCTTTAGCGGTGTTGTAGCGATCTGACGCCTTGCGAACCGCACCTATGTCGTAGGCCACGGCTATCCCCAAAAATATCAGCGCGCCCATGCTCACTGATGAACCCACTGAGGGCATAAACATGGCAAGCGAGGGTCCCAGCACTATCACAGCAGGCAGGATTAAAAAGCCGCTGCAGCCGTCGATTTCTCTGAACACTGCCATCAGCAGTGTGATGACGATATATAAAAATATGCCGATGGCCAATGCGCCTACGGCGGCGCAAAGGGCCAAGACGCCCGCTTTCAGAGCAATCGCCGTCAATGTCGTGCGCCTGTCGTGCTGTGCTTCGGCTGCTTCTTCGGCGGGGGTCTTCGTAGGGGCTTGCGTGTAGGTGGACGAAAACGGGTCGAAAGGGTTGGCGCCATTGGCGTGTGCGCCTCGGTTCTGGTCGGTTCCGATATCGTCCCACGATGTCCATACGAAGTCGAACGGCCAACCAGCGAATGGGTCTTCCCCGTAGGGGTTGTTGGAATTTCCTTGACCGGTACCGCTACCACCTTGTTGATATCCGCTTTGGTTAGGTCGATACGAGGTATAGGGGTTCGCATAGGGGTTTCCGTAGCCGCCGGTGCGAGGACCGCTTTCCGGGTCCCATTTACGCGAGAGCAGTACATCGCGCGCTTCATTTATCAGCTTGGTTTTCTCTTCGGCTGTTTTCTTTTTTTCTGGGTCGGCAAACTGGTCGGGATGGTTTTCGCGGACTTTTTGACGATGGGCTTTTTTGATATCCTCATCGCTGGTGCCGTCGGATAAACCGAGAATTTTTAAGGCTTCAGATTTTTTCATGCCCTGCACTATACGGGTTGGACGTGAATTTTTGATGCGCAAGACCGATGTGTCAACGTTGCGTAATGTAGCTGTTGGCTATTCATGAGCTGAAACGTCGCTGTGATGGTATAATGCCGGATTGCAGATAGAAAGGAGCGGCGATGAAAAAAGCACTGTTTCTTGTGCTCGCGGTCGTCGCGTGCTGCTTTATCCTTGGTAATGCCGATACCATCAGTGACATTTACAATGCGACCCAATCCGGAGCGACCATTCCGCTTATCTTGGCGTGTGTCGTCATGGTTGCGCGTCATGTGACGCAGGCTATATCGTACAAAGCCTCTTTCGAAGCCGTCGGCTTCAAAGGCCCTGGGGTGTGGAACTACATCGTGCTCATATTCAGTCTGGTGTTCATAAACACGTTCTGCATGTTCTCGGGTGCCACCGGTGTGGCTTTCATTGTGGATGACGCGCATCGAAAAGGCGCTGATCTGGGCAAATCCACGAGCGGTGCCATACTTTCGCAAATCGGTTACTTTGCAGCGGTTTTGGTGATATCCATCATCGGCTTCATTACCATGATCTTGTCGGATTCCATCAACATGCTGTTCGTGGTCGGCGCGCTGCTTCTGGCCGGTACCCTGCTCATCCTGTCGAGTTTGTTTGTGATCGGATTCTATCGTCCTCGTTGGCTCTACAAGCTGTTCGGCTGGATAGAAAAGCCCGTGCGTGCGATTACCCGTAAGCTGAAAAAGGAAGTGGCGGGCACGTGGGGCAAGGACACGGCTGATTCATTCATAAAATCGGCTCGCGTGATGGGACACAACCCCTCTGGAACCGTAATCAGTATTGCGTGGGCATCGTTTTCCGCTATTTTGAACATGATGTGCCTCGTGGCTATCGGGTATGCATTCGGCTTCGAGAATGTAGCGGCTCTTGTGGCGGCTTTCGCATTGGCTGCCATCTCGGTAATACTCAGCCCGACTCCGCAAGGTATCGGCGTGGTGGAAGCGGCCATTGCCGCAGTGCTCACTGCTTATGGTTGCTCTCTTGCCACAGCCACGGCTATCGCGCTGGTATACCGTGGCATCATGTTTTGGCTGCCGTTCTGCATCGGGGCAGTGCTGCTTTCCCAATCGGGATTCTTCCATGCCAAAAAAGATCCCACCCAAGAACAGCACGACAAGGACATAGGATGGATATCCGGTACTTTGGTGGGTATCGTGGGTTTGGTGAACATGGGGCTGAATCTGGTCCCGTCGTTCTTCGCGCCTTATAACGCGTTGGTAGATTGGATCAATTTCGGCGACCTGTTCGCTGGGCCCACGCTGGCTTTATTTGGGCTTTTGCTGGTGATAATGGCAATAGGTCTCATCAAGCGCTATCGAACGGTGTGGGCCATCACCACGTTTCTCTTGGTTTTAGTGGCTGGGTTGGAATTTTTGTTTTACGAGACCATCACCGTGGGCATTGCCTGTGTCGCGCTGGCCATATGGCTGTTTTGGAAACGCGGCGCCTTCGACCAACAGATTGCTTGGCCGCCCCATTTTGGGCGCAGGAAAGTAAATGCCTCAGCAATGCAGCAGGTGCCTGTCGTCAGTGAGGAAGCTCCTGTTGCTGATTCCGGCGAAGTCGTACCCACCGATTCCGAATCAACGTCTGTACCGGCGGATACGGTACCCGCCGATTCTGAACAAGCATCTGTACCTCCATCGAATACGAAAAACGAGCAAGCTGAATGATTATTCTGGATGATTCCCATGTTTCCGACCGAATGAGCGACTACCTGCAGCAATCTGGCCAACCCGTGCTCGACACGGCCATGGCTCGGACGATTGCCGATGGCGGATGCCGATTGAACATCGTTGCCGAAGACGAAGCCGTTTCGCGCATCGAGGCGGGGGAGCGTCTGTACGCCATGTCTGAAAGCCATTTGGACTGGGTGCTTTCCCACATCAATAACGACAGTTTGTGTGATGCCATCCGTATCTGCAAGGACAAGGAAAGCATGCGAATTGCACTGCAGCCTCTCTATCCTGACTGCTTTTTCCAGGCATGCGATATCGACGAATTGTTGAGTATGGACTTTCCTAAAGCCGCTCTACCGTTCGTGCTGAAACCGTCTGTGGGTTTTTTGAGTGTTGGGGTGTATACCGTGCGCAGCCGCGATGACTGGGATGCGGCTTTGCTAGACATACGTCGCAATAAGGAAGAATGGGCGAAATGGTACGACGATAGCGTAATCGCGCCGTCGCATTTCATCATGGAATCGCTGGTAGAAGGTACGGAATACGCCATTGATGCCTATTTCGACGATGACGGGCATGCCCGCGTGCTCAATGTGCTGCGCCATGATTTCGCCGACCCGCACGATACTGGCGACCGGCTGTATTATACTGGTGTGTCCGTGATGCGTGCGCAGATGAATCGCATGCAGGACTTCTTGGATTCGGCGAACCGCTCCATGCATATGCGGGCCTTTCCTGTGCATGTGGAAGTGCGCGACACGGGCGATATGATTTTTCCCATCGAGTTCAACCCGCTTCGTTTCGCGGGATTGGGCGGCACGGAAGTGAGCCGTTTCGCATACGGGTTTTTCACGTTCGATATGTATCTGCGCGACGAAGTCCCTGACTGGGAGCGTTTGTTGGGCGCGGGTGAGGGCGACGACGGCGCTGCTGCTGAAACTGCCGCCGCTGCTGCAGCCAGACCAGACGCCACCGACGACGACCTATTTTGCATGTCGGTGCTGAATCCTCCCGCGAATACGCCGCATGACGCGCAGTTTGACTACGATGCGCTGTGGGCACAGGTGGGCCATCCTCTGGCGCTCGACCGATTCGATTATGCGAGCACGGGTATATTCGGTTTCCTGTTCTGGAAAACCAACGCCGTTGACGAGGCCGAGCGCACCTGGCTGTTGAAAAACGATCTAGGTGAATTTATCATTACCGCATAAAGCGCTTACCGGTGGCGTTGGGTGCGAGGTCGCAAATTTGAAATTTTTTGAAAGACGAATTTACACAATCTGTTAACGTTGGGTGGGGTTTCGCCAGCAGAGTTTTGCGACTGCTACAATGCAATCAACACGAAAATCGGTTCGTGCCTGAGAAGGCCGAAGAAGTGAGTTGCAATGAGCGATACGAACAACCAGAACCAAAATGACGGCGACGTGCGTCCGCAACAGCCCGGACCTTATGATTCGGCGCAGCAAATTGGCTCCGCGGGGCAGACGCCTGTGGATCAGGAGTCCGCACAACCGCAAGCAGCGTATAGTCAGCCAGCACAACCACAACAACAGCAACCGGCTCAGCAGCCGGGAACTCAGCAACCTGCGCAGCAACCTGCGCAGCAACCGGCTCAGCAACCGGCGCAGCAACCGGGTACTCAGCAACCCGCGCAGCAGCCATCTCAGCCTCAGCAGCAGAACAACTCGAACAATCCAAGCAATACCAATAATCCGAACAATACCAATAATCCGAACGGCCCGGTTCCACCCACCTACGAGCCGAACAGACGACCCGGTGCTGCAATCCCTGGGTTCGGCGGCGGCATGAAAGCGGCTTGGGCTGCGATGGGATTCCTCTTGGGAATATTCAGTCTTCCTTTGGCATTCATCGTGTATTCGAATCGTGGACCGGTTTTGCGTAACCAAGCTATTAAATGGTCGCTTGTGGGTATCGCGATTACCTTCGTTGTCTATATTATTGTGTTCCTGTCCATAGGCGGTGACTTCAGCTCTCTGTTCGCCACGTCGGGTACCGACACGAGTGCTACGACTGGCTCGTCGTCCACCCAATCGCAGGGCAGCGCATTTTAGTGGCCGCGCGTGATGCGGAGCATATAAACCGAGGCACAGAAACGCCTCAAGTAAAAAACCGTCCCATGACCATGGCGGAAAAGATACTGGCGGCGCATGCGCGCAAGCAGGAGATAATACCCGGCCAGTTGGTGGAGTGTGACGTCGATATCGTGTTGGTAAACGATATCACCGCCCCCATCGCTATAAAGGAGTTCGAGCGCTTGGGCGCGGGGCGTGTGTTCGACTCGCATAAAATTGTGCTCGTGCCTGACCACTATGCACCCAACAAAGATATTCGAGCAGCTGAACAAGCTCGCTTGATTCGCGATTTTGCCCATGAGCAGGGCATCAATCATTACTACGAAGTTGGTTGCATGGGCATCGAGCATGCTCTTTTGCCTGAACAGGGCGTGGTGGGCGCGGGCGATGTGGTCATCGGTGCCGACAGCCACACATGCACCTACGGTGCGCTGGGAGCTTTTGCTACAGGCGTGGGATCCACGGATGCAGCCTGTGCTTTTGCTACCGGGCGTGCGTGGTTCAAGGTCCCCGAAACCATCAAGGTAAATATGAACGGCATTTGGCGTGCGGGTGTTACCGGTAAGGATGCGATACTGTATCTGATTGGCAAGCTGGGAGTGGACGGCGCTTTGTACCGTTCACTGGAGTTTCACGGCTCGGCTGTGCGATCTCTTTCCATGGATGGTCGCTTTACTATGGCGAACATGGCAATAGAAGCGGGCGCGAAAGCGGGGCTTTTTCCTGTGGATGTTGCGACCTGTGCTTATATGGATGTGCGTACGGAACGCCCTTATACGGTGTTCGAGCCCGATGCGGATGCAATCTACGAGCATGAGATAGACATCGACGTGGGCGATATCGAGCCCATGGTGGCATATCCGCATTTGCCGTCGAATGTGCATCCTGCCAAACAGGCCCGCGATGTAACTATCGACCAGGCAGTGATTGGGTCGTGCACCAACGGGCGCATCGAAGATATGCGCGCGGCAGCCGATGTGTTGCGTGGGCGAGTGGTGGCTCAGAACGTGCGCTGCATCGTCATTCCCGCTACGCAGGCCGTGTATAAACAGTGCGTTGCCGAGGGCCTAGCCGATGTGTTTATCGATGCGCATTGTGCGCTTTCCACCCCCACATGCGGGCCGTGTTTGGGTGGACACATGGGGGTGCTTGCGGCGGGCGAGCGTGCGGTATCCACCACGAACCGCAACTTCGTGGGTCGCATGGGTGACCCGACAAGCGAAGTGTACCTCGCTTCACCCGCTGTGGCGGCGGCAAGCGCGGTTGCGGGACACATTGCCCTGCCTGAAGATCTCTGACTATGTGGCAAACGGCAAAATGGCAGGGAGCGCTACACGTCTCCGAAGACCTATAATAGGAGTCTGCATTCAGCAGTCCCCTGCTAAGTGAGATTTGCGTTTACCGAAGGACAGAACTGAAAAAGGAGCGCTTCATGCGATTCGAAGGAAACGCCCATTGTTATGGGCGGGATATCGACACCGACGTTATCATTCCTGCGCGCTATCTAACCACAAGCGACCCAATTGAGCTGGGGCGTCATTGTTTGGAAGACCTAGACGGGGAGTTTTTGCAAAAGGTGGGTGCGGGCGACATCATTGTGGCGGGCGAGAATTTCGGTTGCGGCTCATCGCGCGAGCATGCGCCCATCGCTCTTTCCGCTGCGGGTATCGACTGCGTTATCGCCGCCAGTTTTGCGCGCATTTTCTACCGCAATGCCATTAACACGGGACTTGCCATTATGGAGTGCCCCGAGGCGGTTGGTAAAATAGCTGACGGAGACCGTGTGGTCGTAGAGGCTGAGAGCGGTCGAATTTTGGACCTGACAACCAACGCGACGTTTCAGGCCCAACCGTTTCCGCCGTTTATCAGGGATATCATCGAAGATGGCGGGTTGGTGGCGCACACGCGCAATCAACTGGCCGCAAACAAGGAAGGCACCGCAAACAAGGAAGGCACCGCAGACAAGGAAGGCACCGCAGACAAGGAAGGCGCCGCAGACAAGGAAGGCGCCGCAGACAAGGAAGGGGCTGCAAGCAGTGAAAGTGCAAAAATCGGGGAAGGCACTCGCTCATGAGCGCAACCTATAACATATGCCTTCTGCCTGGTGACGGCATCGGGCCAGAGATTATGGACCAAGCAAAAAAGATTTTGGACGTGGTGTCGCAGTGCTATGATGTGCGTTTCAATATGGAAGAGCAGCTTTTGGGCGGCATCGCCATTGATAAGTGCAATACGGCGTTTCCGGCGGCTACGCTGGAAGCAGCCCGTGCGGCAGATGCTGTTTTGCTGGCAGCGGTGGGCGGCCCGAAGTGGGACACCACCGATGCAGACGCCCCCCGTCCCGAGCAAGGTCTTTTGGGCATCCGCAAAGAACTGGGCCTGTATGCCAACGTGCGCCCTGTGCGCGGGCACGCGTCCCTCGGCGATGCCTCCACACTGAAGCAGCAAGTCATCGAAGGTGTCGATTTGGTTATCGTGCGTGAGCTGACGGGTGGGCTTTATTTTGGTCGCCGTGAGCGCATGTATGACCAGCCAGATTGCGGTGTGGGCGGCGCGCTCGGCCAGCGTGCCTTTGACACCATGGACTATCGCGAGTTCGAAGTCGATCGCATCGCGCGGACCGCTTTCGACATGGCGCGTAGGCGAAATTGCCGGGTGTGCTCGGTAGACAAAGCCAACGTGCTGGAGTCAAGTCGCATGTGGCGCGAGGTTGTGCACAATGTGGCGCAGGATTACCCGGATGTGCAGCTTTCAGATATGCTGGTGGACAACGCTGCCATGCAGCTCATTCGAGACCCACGCCAATTCGACGTAATCGTGACCGAGAACACGTTTGGCGATATACTCTCTGACGAAGCCGCGCAGTTGACCGGATCGCTCGGTATGCTGGCAAGCGCATCTTTGGGCGCGGGCACGGGGCTGTTCGAACCTACGCACGGCAGTGCGCCAGATATTGCAGGACGCGACGAAGCAAACCCGCTTGCGCAGATTCTTTCCGTGGCGCTGATGCTGCAATACAGCCTTCATATGCCGGAAGCTGCCGCCGCAATCGAGACGGCTGTGGATTCGGTGTTGGAAAACGGCTGGCGCACGTGTGATTTGGCCGACGAGGGTACCTCAGATGATAGAATCGTCGGGTGCGCGCGCATGGGCGACATCATCGCTTGTGCCCTGCGCGACGAAAACTAGATCGGAAAGAAGCACATGGCAATTAAAAAACCTGAGGGAACCGAAGACCTGCTGCCCGAAGAGGCGGCCTTCTGGAACTTGTTCAAACAAACAGCGTTCGACGTGTTCGCACGCTACGGATATGCGCCGGTGGAAACTCCGGTGTTCGAGCAGACCGATCTGTTCGTGCGCGGCATCGGCGAGGCCACAGATGTGGTATCGAAGGAAATGTTTCTGGCAGTGTCCGGTGCAAACATGGAAAAGCTGAAGGCCGGTGAGGTGTTGCGCAGCAAAAGTCGCCTGTCTCTTCGTCCCGAAGGCACGGCAGGAGTTGTGCGCGCGGTGTCCGAACATGGTTTGGTAGAACCCGGTGGTGCTCCGGTAAAGCTGATGTATGCAGGTCCGATGTTTCGAGCAGAGCGTCCGCAAAAGGGACGTCAGCGCCAGTTCAACCAGGTGGGCATCGAGTGCTTAGGAGCCG
This sequence comes from Actinomycetes bacterium, assembly GCA_023394615.1. Taxonomy (GTDB): domain Bacteria; phylum Actinomycetota; class Coriobacteriia; order Coriobacteriales; family Eggerthellaceae; genus JAEXAI01. The sequence goes on from JAEXAI010000010.1 coordinate 119,073, forward strand.
ATGCGCCCTCAATCGATGCTGAGGGTATCATCATGCTCATGCGTTTTTATCAAGCTATCGGCATTCCGCAGGAAAATCTGCGCCTGCTGGTGAATTCCATGGGATGCGAAGCATGCCGACCGGCTTATCGCGATGCGGTGGCCGCATATATTTTCGAGCACAGCGATGAGATGTGCGAAGACTGCCTACGTCGAGCTCAGATAAACCCGCTGCGTGCGTTCGATTGCAAAGAAGAGGGTTGCAGTAGGGTGATGGCAAACGCGCCCAAGATAACCGATGCGCTGTGCGATGATTGCCGCGAGCACTATGGCGCTGTGAAGGCGTATTTGGACGCGGCGGGCGTAAATTACGTAGAAGATCCCACGCTGGTGCGCGGGTTGGATTATTACACGCGCACGGTGTTTGAAGTGCAGGTGACCGATGGCATGGGGTCGCAGAACGCCATCGGCGGCGGTGGTCGTTATGACAAGCTGATGGAAGAGATTGGCGGCAAACCGTGTGCTGGTTTCGGGTTCGCGCTGGGATACGAGCGCTGCCTTTTGGCGCTGCAAGCGGCAGGGTTCGAATTCGCGCCGGCGCGCCAGATGGATATATATATAGCATGCGTGGAGGAATCAATGCGCCCTCATGCGTTTCAATTGTTGCAGGCGTTGCGCGATGCAGGTGTGCATGCGGATGTGGATCATCAGGGTCGCAGCCTGAAAAGCCAGTTGAAGCAGGCGAACAAAGCCAATGTGCGTGCTGCGTTGATTTTGGGTCCTGACGAACTGGCAAGTGGAGTCGTGAAATTGCGCGATATGTCGCAGCATGACGAGCGAGATTTGAACTGGAATGATACAATCGAATATCTGCGCGCCCACGCCGACGCAGCAGATGTGAATATAGATACGTTTTTGGCGCGATAAGCGCTTTCGATCTTCGCTAAGAAGAAGGAGCAGAGCAGCAAGATGACCGATTATCTGAACGAATACTGCATGCATACCAGCACCTGCGGGCAGTTGCGCGCAGCCGATGAAGGCAAGGAAGTAACGCTGACGGGCTGGGTATGGCACAACCGCGACCATGGCGGACTGATTTTCGTGGACCTGCGCGACCGTGAGGGCTATACGCAATGCATATTCGACCCCGATTGCATCACGGCCGATGAGTTCCATGCCGCCGAGCATCTGGGTCGCGAATACGTCATCAAGGTGACCGGCAAAGTGCGCAATCGTGGAGCGGAAAGCATCAACCCGAACATGGCCACCGGAGAAATCGAGATTCTCGCAAATTCTCTGGTAGTGCTGAACACTTCCGAAACGCCGCCGTTTTCCATTGAAGACGGTATCGAGACTGACGAGACCACGCGCATGAAATGGCGCTACATGGACCTTCGTCGTCCCGAAATGTACCAAGCATTGAAACTGCGCCATACGGTGGCCCAAGCTATGCGCACGGCGCTGAACAAGCGCGGGTTTTTGGAAGTGGAAACGCCTATCCTTGCCAACAGCACGCCTGAAGGCGCACGTGACTACATCGTGCCATCGCGTCCGAACCCCGGGAAATTTTACGCATTGCCGCAAAGCCCCCAGCAGTTCAAACAGATGCTGATGGTGGGCGGCATCGAGCGCTACTACCAGATTGCGCGTTGCTTCCGCGATGAGGATCTGCGTGCCGACCGTCAGCCCGAGTTCACGCAGGTGGACGTGGAAATGAGCTTCGTCGAAAACGACGAGGTTATGGACATGATGGAAGGCGTGATGCAGGAGACGTTGGCTGCTGTGGGCGTACAGCATGAATTCCCTTTGCAGCGCATGCAGTGGAAAGAAGCTATGGACCGTTTCGGTTGCGACCGTCCCGATGTGCGTTTCGGCATGGAGCTGGTCAACCTGACCGACATCGTGCGCGATTGTGGCTTCAAGGTGTTTTCGAGCGTTGCGAAATCCGGCGGTATCGTGAAAGCTATCAACGCCAAGGGTGCTGGCGACTGGAGCCGTGGAGAGGTAGAAAAGCTGGCCGACATCGCTGCCGCCAACGGCGCGAAGGGCATGGCTTGGATTGCTTTTACCTCTGATGGCAAGGAAAAAAGCCCTATCATCAAGTTTTTCAGCGACGAGGAATTCGCTGCCATCAAACAGGCCATGAATGTGGAACCGGGCGATTTGCTGCTGTTCGCTGCTGACACCTTCGACACCGCTAATGCCGTCTTGGCTGCGTTGCGCCTGCATATGGCCGATGCGCTGGGCATCCCGCGCGAAGGTCATGCGCTTTTATGGGTGGTGAACTTCCCGATGTTTCGCTATGACGAGGACGAGAAGAAATATGCTGCCGAGCATCATCCGTTCACGATGATTCCCGAAGACGATTGGGACAAGATTGAAGCGGCACCGCTGGAATGCGGTAGCTACAGCTATGACCTGGTAATGGACGGTTTCGAAGCTGGTGGCGGCACGATTCGTATCCACGATGCCGAGTTGCAAAAACGCGTGCTGCACCAGGTGGGCTGCACCGATGAGGATATCGAAGAGCGCTTCGGACATCTGATCCATGCACTGGAATTGGGCGCACCGCCCCATGGTGGTATCGCGCTTGGCTTAGACCGCTTGATTATGTTGCTAGCAGGTAAGGACTCCATTCGCGATGTTATTGCATTCCCGAAGACCAGCAGCGCGTCTGACCCCATGACCGCCTCCCCCAGCGAAGTGACCACACGCCAGCTGAAAGACGTGAACCTGCGCATCCTCTAGCACGTGTCAGTAGGACGGGTTGTTTGTGACAGCGGGACGTGTCAAGTGTCACGTTTTTGGAACCGCGTGCGAAGATTGGCAAAATAGAAGAAAGATTGTAAGCGAAGGGCAGGCCGAGTGCTTGCCCTTCGTGATTTTTGCCTCGTGCGCTTTTTGCTAAACGAGAAAAGCGAGTCGTGAAAGTGCAAGAAGCTGCACTCTCGCTCTTGAATTCTCACATCGAGCTACGCTTTTCTTGTATTGCAGCACAACGACGCGCTAAAAGATGAGGTGATGCTCTGATGGCGGTTCATCAGCGGGTATCGACCCAGAGCTCTATCCTTTCCAAAAATCGCGCGTAAGGTCTTGCCTGTTGGCGGTTTGCGTCTTCTTCAAAATATTGTGCACATGCACCTTTACCGTGCTCAGCGCTAACGTCATGGAGCTTGCGATATTCTGGTTGTCCATGCCCAAAAGCACCAGTCGCAGCACTTCGCCCTCGCGATCAGACAAACCGTTGCGTTTGCAATATAGCGGTAGCAGGTCATCGATGGATTGAACAACCGTGTTGTTCTCACGCGACGGCGCTTTCTCGAACCGAATCGCCAACGTTTTCGACGAGGCATGAATGGTGACCGCAGCTAAACACATCATCAGCCCGTTTTCGAAGAAACTGCGCTCAGCGAAGAACCATATATTGTATTCCTCAAGGATGGCTGGATCGAATATCAACTGAAAGTAGATGTTCTCGGCAAGAATCCCTACCGTCATGAAAAGAGCGATGTAATAGGCGAGACGATGGCTGTGCATGCGCATGCGCTCAACTTCGTCTTTGCTGGTAATGTAGCGGATGGCCAAATACGCGAACATCCAGAAAAACACCAGTTCGCGCATGCTGTAAAACGAAAACTCGTGCCAGCGCGGTGCCTGTTCCACTATCGGCATAATCAAGCTGAGCACCGTGAACACGATTGCCGGACCATAGCGCACGACCTTCCGCTGTTCGTCCACATAGTCGCAGATGGCCAGCCAAAAGAACAGTATGAACCCGGCACCGGTTACCACGGAAGGGTAGAGGTTTCCGATATCCCAAAACGACTCAGCGCGCAAGGATACATCCTGATAGAGGTATTCGTCTTTGAACACCAGCGCCACATCGAAGAAATAAATCAGAAAGCCAATCGTGGTATACAGGTCGGCACGTCGTCTTGACACGAAATAAGCCGAAAGGCTCACCGAGGCTGCAAGCACGCACATAAGCAGGATAGTGAGCGTGTAGTAGAACAGCAACGTGTACATCGGATGCCTTCTTTTCCCATCAGTAGGTGCTTCTTTTACGAGAGCTTTTTTCTTGAACCTCTATTTCGGGTGCTTTGTCCTTACTGAAATAGTATCGGTCTCAAGACGCACGTGCAAGTTCCATTTTTTAGCACGCCCAGTATTGGATGATACGAGAAATTTTAAAAGCCCAGATAAACGCATGGTTTACGAAGGGTGTAGAAGGCACGCGCCCGGGATTAGTTCCGAAATACAACTCGCGCTAAACACCCCTTAATGCTTTTCGCTGCTCGCTTCTCACCATAAGGTGCCCTTAGATGAGAGCGCCCATACCACTCGATTCTGCTATCACATCAATCCCGCAAGGAGGGAGAAAACAGTGGCAACAGCAACAGCAACCGCCCCGTCGGGGGCAGGGCCGGCAACCTCGACGGTGCCGACCGAACCAAAGAAAAAGAGGAAGCTCAGTTTTCCATCGGCTTTTACCATCTTGTTCATCATCACGATTCTGGCCGTCATGGCCACGTGGGTGGTGCCGGCCGGTTCGTATTCGAAACTGAAGTTCGATGCCAGCTCATCCATGCTGCAGGTGACGACGCCGCAGGGTGAAGTCAGCGAAGTGGAGGCGACCCAGGACGAGCTTGACACTCTGGGTGTGAAGATCAATATCGAAGAATTCTTGAACGGATCCATCACGAAGGCCGTTTCCATTCCGGGGACTTATATGGGTTTGCCCCAGAACCCCATGGGCATATCTGATGTGACCATCAGTATGGTGCAGGGCACCATCGAAGGTGTCGACATCATCGTGTTCATTTTAGTGCTGGGCGGTTTGATCGGCGTGGTGAAAGCCAGCGGCGCATTTGAGTCGGGCTTGTCTGCCCTGACAAAAAAGACGAAGGGCCATGAGTTCATGCTGGTATTCATGGTGGCAGTTTTAATGGTGCTGGGAGGCACGTTGTGCGGCCTGGAGGAGGAAGCAGTTGCTTTCTATCCGATTCTGGCGCCAATATTCATCGCGCTCGGCTATGACTCCATCGTCACGGTCGGCGCGATTTTCATGGCCGGTTCCATCGGCACTACGTTTTCCACTATCAACCCCTTCAGTTCGGTTATCGCATCGAATGCGGCAGGCGTGGTATTCACCGAAGGCATCGAATGGCGTGTGTTCGGTTGCATCGTAGGCTGCATTGTTATCGTGCTGTACTTGCACTGGTACTGCAAAAAGGTCAAAGCCGACCCCAAGTTCAGCTATTCCTACGATGGCCGCAAGGAATTCGAGGCAATGTGGGAGCTCGACGGGACGACTGCGCAGGTTCCCCAGGCATTCACGATTCGCAAGAAGATCATTTTGATACTGTTCGTATCGGCGTTTGTGATAATGGTATACGGCGTTATGAATCTGGGCTGGTGGTTCCCGGCTATGGCAGCGTCGTTCTTGGCAATCGCCATCATCTGCATGTTCCTTGCAGGGTGGGGCCAAGACGGTATCGGCGAGAAAGCATGTGTGGATGCGTTCTCCCAAGGTGCTTCTAGTTTGGTCGCCGTGGCATTGATCATCGGCTTGGCGCGTGGCGTGAACTATGTGATGAATCAAGGTCTGATCAGCGACACGTTGCTGTACAACGCATCGAACCTGGTTGCAGGTATGAGTGGTCCGCTGTTCATTATTATGATGATGATCGTGTTCTTCTTCCTAGGATTCGTGGTTCCTTCATCGAGCGGCCTCGCCGTGCTATCCATGCCTATTCTGGCACCCTTGGCTGACACCGTGGGTATTCCTCGTTGGATCGTCGTGTGTGCATATCAATGGGGCCAGTATGCGATGCTCTACATTGCACCTACGGGCCTGGTCATGGCAACGTTGCAGATGTTGAACATGAAGTATTCGCATTGGCTGAAGTTCGTATGGCCGATGATGCTGTTCACGCTTATCTTTGGCGGAACCATGTTGGTGGCGCAAACGCTGCTGTATTCGGTATAGGCATCTGATGCGCGCTGATCGCGAACAGACGCGCAGGATTGTTGTCGGTAAACTCGAATACGCAGGCGGGCGAGCGTAAGGCACTTAACTGAAGTTGCGAGCGGACACGCGCGCGTCCGTGAATGAGCGGACCGGTTCCGGGAGATTCCCGAAACCGGTCCTGTTTTGATTATGGGATACGAGTCACACTGACTATTCCTCGTAATTCATGTCTTGGCGCAAGAAGGTTCCTTTTTCCATGTCTTCAAAGGCCTCACGCAGCTCTGCGTCGGTATTCATCACGATAGGGCCGTGCCATGCAACAGGCTCATCGAGTGCCTTCGAGCTCATGAACAGGATTTGAGCTGCTTCGTCTGTTGCCTGTAGACTCACGGTATTGCCCGAGGACAGTTTTACAGCGGTTTTTTCTTCCACAATCTCGTCAGCGACCAGTGCATCCCCCTTCAAGGTGAACACCATCACAGAACGGTCGGGCTCGGTGTTCAGTTCGATAGTCGCATGCGGGTAAAGATGGATGTCGTAATAATCCATCGCAAGGTGCTCCCCTTTGTATCCCTGATGCGCAGTGGATTCATCGCGGCCTTTGTATGTGCCCGCAAGCAGACGGATGTAGCCGCCTGTAAAAGGTATTTCCTCGATAGCATCGTTTTTGATGCTGTGATAGGTTGGCGCTGACATCTTTTCCGCAGCCGGAAGGTTCAGCCATAGCTGCACGCCCAGCATGCGCGGTGCCGCCGGAATTTTCTCCTCGTGGTAGATGCCTGAGCCGGCACACATCCACTGCACCTCGCCATCACCAATGGCATCTTCGTTTCCTAGGCTGTCGCGATGCACCATGCCGCCATGATATACGTAGCTAATAGTCTCGATACCTCGATGGGGGTGCATGGGAAACCCGGCCGTGTAGTCGTCGGGGTTGTCACTATCGAATGAGTCGAGCATCAGTATAGGGTCGAAAGCACGCGTTGTCTGCGAACCGAGCACTCGTACGAGGTGCACCCCGGCACCGTCTTGTGTTTGAAAGCCTTTAACCTGTTTTTCGATTTCCCTGTTCATTGCAGCCTCCTTTTGTTTTGGCAAAGTGGCATTCGGTCGGTTGGTTTCTGATTGACTGCTGTTCGGCTAGATGCCATTCGACAATCCGGCAAACTGCTGTCCACTATTGAGCCGATGGCCGTACATTTTCACAGCGACATTATAAAATGATAGTAATAAAGTATCAAATAGTGTTGATAAGACGTATAGTGTAGCGATTGTTTCGGGTGGCGGATGGCGGGGGCGAACGGCGGATGGCGGTCGGCTGATGATGGGTGACAGCACGTGTGCGACCGCTTTGATACGCCGGATTTCGCCGTAAAACCTGATTTCCGGATTTCGAAACAGAAAAATGGCGACCAATCGAAGCATTGTGAGAAAATGTGACTTATAGTATATATACAGGAAGCATGAACGCTCAAGAAGATTGGACTGCGTCGCATAACCGCAGGTCACGAAAAACTTTTGCGGGGGACGGAAGCCGGTGCGTTACAATGCTTCGATTGGTCGCCATTTTTCTGTTTCAGAATCGCAAAATGCTCTGAAACCCTCGCCTGCGCTCGGGGCAACTGCCCAGCGGCTGAGCCGATCCACCAACACAAACCAGCGCGCAACCCACCGGCTTTCCGCACACCAGCCTCGTCTTTGCTCGCCCCGCCTTTCGCTTGCATCATGAAAAAGCCGACCTGCAATCATGTAGGTCGGCTTTGATTTCCGATTCGCGAACGAGGTATCGCGTATAGATTCCTAGCGGGCTGCGGCTAATAATCTATTATTTCAGGTCGTCGATATACGTGACCAAATCACCCATCGTGTTCAGGTTCTCGGGTTCGCCCAAGTCGATATCGCAGCGCTCTTCCAAATCGCAGATAAGCTCTACCATATCCAACGAATCAATGTTCAACGATTCGAAGGTGGAGTCTGCGTCGACCGTTTCTGGCGCGATATCCAAATTGTCATGCAGAATAGATTTGATGGTGTCCATTGTGTCCATGGGCGAGTCCTTTCATTGTGTTAGCGACATTCTACTCAAACTTTTGCGAAAACGTATGGAGCGATGATGGAAACTCATCGATGCATACATCAAGAGTATGCAAGCCGACGACATTTTATTTTGTAGTCGGCGATATGGCATCGATGCACCCCTTGCAAACTCTTGTTACCACCTATGTAGCATCCCCTGAAAAGTCCTTAAAGAACAGTATTGCAAGTTGGCAAAGAGCGGCGTATTGTATGTGGCTTGGCGGTTAGGGGCCGCCTGGAATAGGTCTTAAAGGGAGATCGAAATGGAACAGGTAACGTACTGCAGTGGAGAGAAGCAGGAAGCAGAGCTGATAAGGCACAACCTTGTCGCCTTCAACTGCGATCGGCTGGGGTGCTCGAAAACCGATATGTTCGACGAGATGACCGAATGTGCAAAGGGTGCTGATGGCACTATGTTCGGTGGCATCTGCGGCGATGTGGAATTGAATTCCGTATTGCACGTGAAGGCATTTTGGGTCTGCGAGGATTATCGCCGTTCGGGAATGGGAACCGAACTGCTGCACAACCTGCAGGAACGTGCGATTGCGAAAGGCGCCACGTTCTCTTACCTTGAAACCTTCGACTTTCAGGCGAAGGTGTTCTTCTTGAAAAACGGATATGACGTGTTCGCAAAGGTCGATTATAAGAATGGCCACGTTATCTATTTCATGCGCTCGTGGCTGCGCGCTCCGCGCCGAGCGGCCGAGTAGCAGACGACCTGCGAGCCCCGCGCAGAACGGCCGAGTAACAGACGACCAGCGAGCCCCGCGCAGAACGGCCGAGTAGCAGACGACCTGCGAGCCTAGCGCAGAACGGCCGAGTAACAGACGGCCTTATGGTCGAAGGGAGCCTACGTTGCACGTGTTGGAGAGGGCAAGAATCGACCTTCTTCTACAAGGGAGAGTCTGGCTGTCTATGATTCTATCGACAATCCACCCACGTGAATCGTCAAAAGGCACGTGGGGTGGCATCGTATGGCAGGAGCAAAACAGGGTGGCGACGTATCGTGCGTCACCACCCTGCGAAAACCCATGTGTCTGTTGGTGCTGCAGTACTGCTGTGCTAGTGCGATGAGTAGTTCTGTGCGCTAGCGTACAAGCATGCGGATAATCGCCAGTTTCACTTCGTTGGCTGGGAAGTTGCGCACTGGCAACTCGACCAAAGTGCTCTTGGAAAGCGTACTCTTGTAGTGAGTGAAGCAGTCGAAGCCGCACTTGCCGTGATAGCTGCCCAATCCGCTGTTGCCGAATCCGCCGAAGCCCATATTGTTATTAGCCAGATGGATGACGGTGTCGTTGATACAACCGCCGCCGAAGGGCAGTTCGTCGATCACACGCTGCTGCACAGCGCGGTCGTCGCTGAAGATATAGCAGGCCAACGGGCTGGGGAAGTGGCGCACAATCTCGAATGCCTCATCGAGGAATCGATACGTAATGATAGGGATGATTGGCCCGAAAATCTCTTCGTTCATCACCGGGTCGTCCAACGTTACGCCCATCATCACCGTCGGCTCAATCTTGAGCGTCTCAGCGTCGCGCCCGCCGCCTACTACCACCATGGCATCGGGATTGTGGTTGTCTATCAGCCCACATACGCGATCGAAATGATGGCGGTTAATCATGCGTGGATAATCCTCGTTGGCCAAAATGTCATCGCCGTAGTATTGATGCAGGTACACATCGAGCAGTGCCACAAGGTCAAGCGCTATCGATTCATGCACCAAAAAATAGTCGGGTGCCACGCAGGTTTGGCCGGTATTTATGCACTTGCCCCAAGCGATACGCTGCGCCGCGCGTTTCACATTGGCAGCCGAATCCACGATACAGGGGCTTTTTCCACCCAACTCCAGTGTTACGTCGGAGAGGTTTTTCGCTGCTGCCTCCATTACGATGTGGCCCACGCGCGGGCTGCCCGTGAAGAACAGCTTGTCGAAAGGCGTGGCTAAAAGCCAATCGTTCATCTGCGAACTTCCGGGGAAACAATATACCAGCTCGGGAGTGAAGATAGCATCGCAGAGCGCCTTGAGGAATCTGCCGGTGGCAGACGATGTGCGTGAGGGCTTCAGCGCCACGCAATTGCCTGCCGCAATAGCGTCCACCAGTGGAACGAGCGCCAATTGGATGGGATAGTTCCACGGACTCATAATGCAGACTACGCCTTTGGGCTGGGCGTATACGCACGATACGGAAGGAAAATGCGCCAGAGGAGTAGGCACGCGCTTAGGGCGCGACCATGCGTCAACGTGCGCCAGCTGAGTGCGGATCTCGTCATAGACCAGACCGAGTTCGGTGGCGTAGCTTTCGAACTCGCTTTTGCCCAAGTCGGTTTTAAGCGCAGCATACAGTGGCGCTTCGTTTGCCTCCAAATAGGCTCGCAGCTGACGAAGAACGCGTTTGCGCACCTCGATTGGGCGGATGCCGCCCGATGTCTGGTAGGCCCGCATGCGCTCCACTATCGCCTGTACGTCGGCGAGCGATTCGATTTCCGCCAATCCGCGCGTCGCTGAAGTGTTCTTTTGGGTGCTGCTTGCGCCCGTTGCATTCGTCTCGTTCATCAGAACGCCGCCTCCAAAATCTCGAGTGCCACATCTTCGCTAATTTCTTGCTGATTGTACAAAGCCGCACCATCATATCGTGCCTGATGCGCAACTGCGGGCAAATCGATGTCAGACACGCCCACCTCGGAAAGGCGCGTGGGAACGTCGAACTCAACATGCATGCGCGCATTCAGGTCGAACAGTGCCTGTTCAAAAGCCCTATCCGCCATAGTGGGGTTTGCTGTCAAGGCCGCACCCGGCATTAAGGAGGGAAGCAGCTGTCCGTAGAGTCCGGCATGGTAGCCGTGGTCGTTGTTGTAGCGTACGCAGTGGGGCAGAAGTATCATCATCGCTTGTCCGTGGGGCACATGTGCCAGACCGCCCAGCGAATGACCGATGGCGTGCACGATGCCCACCATCGCATTACTGAACGCGGCACCTGCCATGCAGCTATCGAGTGCCAGGTTGGTACGAGCATCCACGTCGCCCGGGTTCGTGCAGGCTGCATCAATATTGGAAACCAGTATGCGAATCGCGTCAGCGGCCAAAGCGTCGCTGATGGGATTTTTTTGAATGGACGTATAAGCTTCGATAGCATGCGTCATCGCATCGATGGCTGTTGTCACGGTCAGACGCGGCGGCAGAGAGAGTGTGAGCACCGGATCGAGAATGGCGCAATCCGGTAGCAATTTGTAGGAAGTGAAGGAAAGTTTGGCATGGGCATGAGTGTCGGCCACCACAGCTACCAGCGTCACTTCGCTTCCTGTGCCCGATGTCGTGGGTATAGCGATAAACGGTGGCAAGTCGTTGGGCAAAATCTCAGATCCTTGCAGTTCCGTGAAATCCTCCCCGCCCACGGAAATGGAGGCCGCCGCACCCTTCGTGGTGTCGATAACGCTGCCGCCGCCCAGTGCGATGAATCCGTCGCATCCGCGGTCGGCGTACAAGCGGGCAAGCTGGTTTACCACGTCAAGAGACGAATCGGGTGGGACGGAATCGAACAGTTCGTAGGGCACGAATTCTTTGTTCAGCGGGTCCATCACGTGATCGGCTATTCCCAAGCTCACCAAATTTGCGTCGGTGACCAGCATGGGATGAGTCATGTGCAGTTCTGCAACCTCATCGGGCAATTTCAAAAGCGATTCGGCTCCGCACAGGATTTTGGTGGGGCAGGCGAATTCGAAGGTTTTCATTGGACTTCCTTTCGATAAGCGGCACGCCAGAAAAAGAAGGTGCGCAGGATGATGTCAAACATGTAGGTCAGCGCAACACCCGTGTTATTGGGCCCCTGTGTGGAAAAATAATGTCCAGCAAGCGCGTCTTTCAACGTGGCGCCACCCGCAAACAGCAAAAACGCGTAATCGATGTCGCGAAACGAGATAGTGTAGGTACATGAGCGGATGGTCGCATCGTCTTTGGGTAAGTAGTGCCAATGCCCTTGGGCATCTTTGCGGCATGCGCAGCGCAAATCGGTTCCCTGCACGGTCAACGCAAAGCTGAAATCGTCGGGTAGATAGTTGGTTTCTTGCTTCAGGTTGCCCGAAACGAGAGTGCCTACGGCCATGAGTGCGGGCAAAAGCCCAAGCATTGTGCGGACATAAAGCTCGGGAAACGGGTCTGCGCGCTCGATTGTGGCAGGGCGTGCAAGCTGCGGCATCAGAGCTGCCGATGTGCACGTGCCCGGTGCCGCTGGAGTGCCTGCGGAGGATGGAAAGGGTTCGATCATAGTTCGTCCTTCCTTTTGTAGGTGGAAGATGCGGTGCCATCGAGGTGTGAGAATGCGGAAAGTCGACGGTCGCATATTCATCATCGACGCATGTGCGTCGCATGCGTCGAACGGAACATATTATAGTGCATAAGGAATGGACCTGCATAGGAAAGAGCCCCTACACCTTCTGGTGTAAATCGATTGCACATTGTTTACGGCTTCCTTCAAGAAACCGCGAGGGGTGCTAAAGAGTGGTAAAGTCAGGTCGATTCGTGAAAAGCATTCTTCAGTGCAAGGAGCATGAACCATGAGCAATGACCAACAGAACCCGCGTTCGGGTGCACCGATTCCCCCGGGCCGACAGGATAGTTTCCAGCGAGGTACGGACTACCAACAGGCGGTCCAGCAGCCATATGCTGGGAGCGACCAGCAAAACCAACAGGCGGGCTTTGTGCCACAGCAGCCTGCGCCGATGCAACACAAGAAATCTGGCACGATGAAAACATTTTGGATTGCATTTGCAGGAGCTGCTGCGGCATGCATTATCGCAATCGTGTGCTTTATCGGCTTTAATGCCACCACGGGCAAATCCGCTACGGGGTCGGTAGTGCTGGGGTCGGGCGAGACGACCACTATCAATGCCGATGAAGCGGGCGAGGATCGCGCTGAAGCAGTGGCAGATAAAGTGCTGCCTTCCGTTGTGGGCATCGCTGTGTACACGAACTCCACGAGCAGCTATTACAACTTGTTCGGTGGATCATCGAGTAATTCCGGCCAACTAACCGAGTCGTCGTTGGGCAGCGGCGTCATCCTTTCCACTGACGGCTACATTTTAACGAACTACCATGTTATCGAGGGTGCCGCCCAGCTGATTGTGACTGCGGATGGCCAAGACTACGAGGCAACGGTGGTAGGCACTGACGAGACCAGTGACTTGGCGGTCATCAAGATAGATGCGACTGGTCTGACGCCCATCGAAATCGGCAGTTCCTCAGATTTGAAGGCGGGACAGTGGGTCATGACGGCTGGCAGTCCCTTCGGCCTTGAGCAATCGGTTGCAACCGGTATTATCTCCGCAACCAGCCGCACCGTCGTGGTCAGCTCCAGCTCGTCGAGCTATTCCAACTCCAGCTCGTCTTCGTCGTCGGTGTACTCGAACATGATTCAAACCGACGCAGCCATCAACCCCGGTAATTCCGGGGGTGCTTTGGTTAACCAAAACGGTGCGCTCATCGGCATAAATGCCGTTATCGAATCGTACTCAGGCAACTATTCCGGCGTTGGGTTCGCTATCCCTGTGGACTATGCCGTAAACATTGCGCAGCAGATTATCGCAGGCAAGACTCCCACGCATGCGCAGCTGGGCGTGTCCGCCACGACCATCGATAGTTCCATCGCGCAGCGTTATGGGCTCTCCGCCGACAAAGGTGCCTACATCTCAACCGTCTACAGTGGCAGCGGTGCCGAAAATGCCGGTCTGAAGCAGGGGGACATCATTACAAAGGTGAACAACACAACGGTGGAGTCGGCCACCGACCTGATTGCGGCGGTGCGCTCATGCAACATCGGCGACACGGTGAGTGTGGAGTACAACCGCGACGGCAGCACGGAAACAGCCAGCGTGGTACTGGGCTCTGATGAGAACAGCTCCTCATCCAAGTCGTCTTCATCATCGTCGGGATCGAGCGGTTCAAGCGGGAATAACGGCTTTAGTTTCAACTACGGCGGGAACAGCAACAGTTCGAGCTCATCGAACAATGCGGCATAGGATTCACGCTGCAGCATAAAGCTCTCTCTGCGATTCGGCGCGTGAGCGAAGAGGTTTTCCGCTTTGCTCATTCCATGAAATGCAACGAAAAGGTCGCGCCCGTCGCGGCCTTTTCCTCTCTTTCGGTTAAGATGAAAAAAAACGCTCGAAAGGTGATGGAATGACTGCCGACTACAAATACAAACGCGTTCTGCTGAAACTGTCCGGCGAAGCGTTGATGGGCGATGCGGGCTACGGAATCGACCCGAAAGTGGTGGAGGATCTAGCTGAGCAGATCAAGCAGATTGTCGATGACGGCATCGAACTGGCGGTAACGGTGGGCGGCGGAAACATCTTTCGCGGCATGGCCGGATCGGCCGAGGGCATGGACCGCTCGCAGGCAGATTACATCGGCATGCTTGCCACCTGCATGAACGCTCTAGCCCTACAAGATGCCTTCGAGCGCGCGGGCATTCCCACACGCGTGATGAGCGCCATCGAGATGCGTCAGGTGGCCGAGCCCTACATCCGCCGCCGCGCTATCCGCCATTTGGAAAAGAACCGTGTGGTCATTTTCGCGGCAGGTACCGGCAACCCTTATTTCACCACCGACACAACAGCTGCACTGCGCGCTTTGGAAATAGATGCCGAATGTTTGATGAAGGCCACGAAGGTGGATGGCATTTACGACAGCGACCCGGTAAAGAACCCGAACGCGAAGCGCTTCGACCGGATAAGCTATCTGGACGTGCTTTCCAAGGAGCTGCACGTGATGGACTCTACCGCCACGTCGCTGTGCATGGATAACCATTTGCCCATGTTGGTATTCGACCTGACGGTGCCCGGCAACATATCTCGCGCGCTGAAAGGCCACGACGTAGGCACGGTCGTAAGCTAGTTCGGCTCGGCCGGCAGTGCGCGCGGCAGAGCCTGTGCATCTGTGCATGCTGGCGCCCACGCGACGACGCGTGTACAATGGATAAGTTCCAGTAAAAGGAATTCGAACATGCCGCCATCAGGCGGTCTTGTGAAAGGGATGACGATGGTAGACGAAATCATGCTCGAGGCCGAAGAACGCATGGACAAGGCGCTCGAGTCTTTAGGCGAGGCTTTTTCCGGCGTGCGGACCGGTCGTGCGAATGCCATGATATTAGATCGCATTCGCGTTGATTACTATGGAGTGCCCACGCCCATAAACCAGATGGCGGCTGTGAAAACACCCGACGCCCATATGTTGGTAATCGAACCGTGGGACAAGTCAAGCCTCGGAGCCATCGAACACGCCCTGATGAGCAGCGACTTGGGTGTGAATCCCAACAACGACGGCAACGTTATTCGCTTGCCTTTCCCCCAGCTCACTGAAGAGCGTCGTCGCGATTTAGTGAAGCAGTGCAAAAACTACGCCGAAGAAGCTCGCGTGGCCATTCGCAATGCGCGTCGCGAAGCAAACGCGGACGTGGAGAAAGCCGTGAAGAACGACGGGCTCTCCGAAGATGAGCAGCGTCGCGCCGAAGCCGAGGTGCAGAAACTCACCGACAAGTACGTTGCACAGGTAGATGAGGATTTCAAGAAAAAGGAAACGGAGGTCATGGCCATCTAAACGGCCGTGATTGACTAAAGACGGTAAGGCGAACGGAGGGGTCGAGATGCCGTATCATAAGCCATTAGAGGCAATATTTCCGAATACGCCGAGCGACCTTGATCCGTTCGCGATGGACGAGAACCGCGTGCCTGGGCATGTGGCCGTTATCATGGATGGTAACGGGCGCTGGGCAAAACAACGTGGAAAGAATCGCCTTTCCGGGCATCGCGCAGGCATAGGTGCCGTGCGCGAGATAATACGGTGCGCATCGGATATCGGCGTGCGGTACCTGACAATCTACTCATTCTCAAGCGAGAATTGGAAGCGCCCGCAAGACGAGGTGACGGGTCTGATGGATCTGTTCGCGAAAACGATGCTGGCCGAAGTGGACGGCCTTGATGAAGAAGGCGTGCGCGTGCGCACTATCGGACGTGTCGATGCGCTGCCTCGTGCAACCCGTGAAGCTTTTGATCGCGCCTGGCAACAGACGCGCGACAACGACGGCATGACGCTGGTGGTGGCCGTGAATTACGGCGGCCGCATGGAGATCGTGGATGCGGTGAATGCGCTCATTCGAGAGGACCGCGCGCGAGCGGCTGTGGGATCGGCTCCCTTGTCGGTGGATGAGGATGCAATCTCATCGCACCTGTATACGGCCGATATTCCCGACCCCGACTTGGTAGTGCGCACCAGCGGGGAAATGCGTATCTCGAACTTCCTGCTATGGCAGATGGCCTATGCGGAGTTCTACTGTTCAAACGTTTTATGGCCTGATTTCGACCGCTACGAACTGCTGCGCGCAGTACTTGATTACCAGAGTCGCGACAGGCGTTTCGGGGGCGTGCAGAAGTAATGAGCGAACAGGAAGAACCGGCCGAGCGGTCAGAAGAAACAGCTGACGAGGCGACGCGACGCGAGCGTGCGCGTAAAGCCGCTGCGAAAAAGCGCGACTCGGCCAGGAAAACGAAAGACCATGCCAAGCAGGTGGCGCACGATAAGACCCCTGAAAAGCTGAAGAATCCAACCAACTTCCAGGTACGTTTCCGCACGGGTTTCGTGTATGTGGCGGTGTCAGTGGTATGCGTGCTCATAAACGATTTGACTACCGTGCTGTATCTCTCGCTGGTATCCGCCATTTGCGCAGGTGAGTTCTATTACATGATGCGCTCGGACGCGAAGCTTCCCAATGAGACCATCGGCATCGTCGCTGCCATTGCCTATCCAATCAGCGTGTGGCTGGGTGGTATGACAGGTGCGATGCTGGTGACGATCGCGTTGATACTGGCGCTGATAGTATGGTACGTGTATTGGATGCGTGCGCGCATTCCCGATGTGGGCATCAGCTTTTTCGGGGCGGCCTACACCGGTCTCATGCTTTCAGGGATTATTCTTTTACGCCAGGCGCTTCCCCAACCCTGGGGCGGCGTGCTTTTGCTGGTGCTATTCATGAGCGTGTGGTTCAACGACGCCATGGCCTATATTGTCGGCAGCAAGATTGGAAAGCACAAGCTGGCACCGCGAACATCGCCGAAGAAAAGCTGGGAAGGCTTTATCGCTGGTTTGCTCACTTCTGCCTTGTTCTGGTGCTTCATCTCCTTTATCCCCGGCATCACCATGCCGATTCCGCAAGCGATTGTGTTCGGCATCATCTGCGGCGCAATGGGCGTGATTGGCGATTTGGCTGAAAGCCGCATAAAACGAAACGTGGGCGTGAAAGATTCCGGCACGATTATGCCTGGTCACGGCGGTCTGCTCGATCGCTGCGATTCGCTGTTCATAGCGTCGGTAACCGCGACTATCTTGCTGATAGGTGGGGGGTGCATTCCGTATGTGTGGTAAAGATCTAGGTGCCGTGAAAGCGCAGGGCGAGGATTTGCATAGTGAGGATACGAGCGCGCGAAAGCGCATCGTTGTTTTGGGATCAACTGGGTCTATCGGCACTCAGACGCTCAATGTGGCACAGCAGCACCCCGACAAACTGCAGATTGTAGGCCTTGCGGCCGGCACGCATACCGATGAAGTGCTCAAGCAAGCTGTGAGTATTGGCGTTGCGGCAGTTGCTATGGGAGCCGCCGATGCGCCGCGCCCGGAATCCGTGCCTTTGGGTATCGACATCGCTTTCGGACCTGATGCTGTGGTCGATTTGTGTCGGCTTCCCGAAGCTGATCTGGTAGTGAATTCTCTGGTGGGGGCTGCGGGGCTGCGCGCTAGCTTGGAAACGCTGCGTGCGGGCAAGGTGCTTGCGCTGGCAAATAAAGAATCGCTGGTAGTGGGCGGGGACTTGATTATGCCCATGGCCACTCACGATACGCTTTTGCCCATCGATTCTGAGCACGGCGCCATCTATCAGTGCCTTTTGGGTGAGCGCGCATCGGAAGTATCGCGGTTATGGGTCACTGCATCGGGCGGTCCGTTTCGCGGTTGGACGCGCGAGCGTTTGGCGCAAGTGACTCCCGCACAGGCCCTCGCGCATCCCACATGGAAAATGGGTCCGAAGATCACTATCGATTCTTCCACGCTCATGAACAAGGGCCTAGAAGTTATCGAGGCACATCATCTGTTCAACATGAGCTACGATCGTATAAACGTTGTGGTGCAGCCACAAAGTGCCATTCATTCCATGGTCGAGTTTTCCGATGGCAGCGTAAAGGCGCATTTGGGTACAACCGATATGCGTATCCCCATACAGTTCGCGCTGAGCTACCCGGATCGTTGGGCCGCGCCGGTGGAGCCGCTTGACTTCTGTACACTGGGGCATTTGGATTTCTATCCGCCTGACACCGAAACGTTTCGTTGCTTGGCGCTTGCCCGTGCGGCTGGCTCGGCCGGCGGCACGCTTCCCTGTGCCATGAATGCCGCCAACGAAGTGGCGGTGGCGGCATTCCTTGCGGGCTCGTGTTCTTATCTGGGAATTGCCGATGCGGTGGAGGCCGTGATGGATGCCCATGTTGGAGAAAAGGTTACGAGCTTGGAACAGTTGCTCGATACAGACCGACGTGCGCGCATCGCGGCATCAAAATACTTGAAGGCGCACGAATAGTTTATAGATTTAGGCGAGCCGTCCATGCGGGCGAACTCGTTTTGAAAGGCCCGCATGGACATTCTTCTCATGATCATATATTGCACGTTTCTACTGGGTTTGCTGGTAGTCGTGCACGAAGCCGGGCATTATTTTGTTGCCCGAGCTTTCGGGATCAGGGTGAGCGAATTCATGATCGGTCTGCCTGGACCCAATATTGGCTTTCGTTGGCATGGTACGAAGTTCGGTCTTACGGCTGTGCCTTTGGGCGGCTATGCTCGTGTGTGCGGCATGGAACCGGGCGAGGAGAGCCCCTATATTCGTGACGTGCTGGCAAGCGTGTACGGCCGCGGTACGTTGAATATGGAAGATGTCGCCCTTGAAGTGGGCATAACTGATGATCAGGCTTACGAAGCGCTTGAAGAGCTGGTTGAGTGGGGAAGCATCATCGGCCCACGCAAAAAAGACGCCTACAATACCTATCGCACCCCGCAGGTGTCGGCATCGAAAAATGTTGATGCATCAGGAGAAGGTCAGGCGCGACCGGTGGGCGACCCGCAAGCGTTCTATGAATCCGAGCGCTCAAAGCAGTATCGATCGCTGCCGTTTTGGAAGCGCACGATGATACTCATTGCTGGTCCGCTCATGAATCTGATTTTAGCCATATTGGTGTTTTTAATCGTGTTCTCGCTGGTGGGTGTGGACGTGCAGAGCCAGTCGACCGGTGAGATGGTACATGTGACGGTGGATCCGCTGAAATCTATCGCTATTGGTTTCAACTACATCGGTATGGTATTCATGGCGATTTTGCAGCTGTTCAATCCGCAGACCGCAGCCGAAACGGTTTCGAATTCCACTTCTATCGTGGGTGTAGCCGTGCTTTCGAAGGACGCCGCCGACCAGGGGCCGGTTGTGTTTTCGATGTTCATAGCCATGATATCGGTGTCGTTGGGATTGATGAACATGCTGCCGATTCCACCGCTTGACGGAGGTCGGTTCGTGGTGGAGATATATCAGCGCATCAGGCGTAAAAGCATCAGCATTCAAGCGCTTAACGCACTTTCGTTTCTGGGCATCGCATTTTTCACGCTGTTTTTCTTCTTCATGCTGAACCAAGATGTGCAGCGATTCGTTTTTGGGAATTGGGGCTGATGGCAATGAAGGGGATGGTTCTGTGAGACCCAACCAGATGACCCGCCGTGTGATGGTGGGGCAGGTACCCATGGGTGCCGGAGCGCCGTGCGCGGTGCAATCCATGTTGAACGTGAAGGCAGACGATGTGGATGCGAATTTGCGCCAAATCGATGAGCTTGCCTGCGCTGGATGCGAGATTGTGCGCATGGCCATTCCGCGGCGCGACTGTTTGGACGCCTTTGAACAGGTATGCGCCCAGTCGCCTTTGCCGGTAGTTGCGGACATCCATTTCGACGCGCAGGTAGCTGTGCAGGCTGCATTGCGCGGTGCGGCGAAGCTTCGTATAAACCCCGGCAACATTGGGGGTCTGGCTGCCACCGACCAAGTGATAGACGCAGCGCGTCAGGCGCATAT
This sequence comes from Actinomycetes bacterium, assembly GCA_023394615.1. Lineage (GTDB taxonomy): Bacteria > Actinomycetota > Coriobacteriia > Coriobacteriales > Eggerthellaceae > JAEXAI01. The sequence continues at coordinate 139,238 of JAEXAI010000010.1, forward strand.
TCCCATACGCATCGGCGTGAATGCCGGATCGCTAGACGATGAGTTGAAAGCTCGCAGCGATTTGAGCATGCCTGAAAAGCTGGCCGAGTCCGCTGCCGATTATGCGGCGTATTTCGAATCACGCGGCTTCGAGGACATCGTGCTTTCGACGAAGGCGTCGGATGTGCCCACCACCATCGATGCGTATCGACTGCTTTCGCAGCGTCTGCCGCAGGTGCCTCTGCACATTGGCGTCACCGAAGCGGGCACGTTGTTCCAAGGGCTTATAAAGTCAGCATCAGGCCTCGGCGTTTTATTGGAGGCGGGTATCGGCGATACCATGCGTATCAGTCTAACCGACGATCCCGTGCAGGAAGTGCGCGCCGCATGGACCCTGCTCTCGGCGCTTGGCCTGCGACGCCGCAACCCTGAAATCGTCAGTTGTCCCACATGCGGACGCTGCCAAGTGAATCTGATAGATTTGGCCGAGCAGGTAGATGCACGACTGCAGCAGGTCAGAAATCCCATCAAGGTCGCCGTGATGGGGTGTGTGGTGAACGGTCCGGGCGAGGCTGCTGATGCCGACATAGGCGTGGCATGCGGCAAAGGTTCGGGTGTGATATTCAAAAACGGCGAGACCTTGCGCAAAGTCCCCGAAAGCGATATTGTCGATGCCCTTATGGAAGAGATAGGAAAACTATGACACAAATTCTGCGTATGAGCCAGCTTTACGTTCCCACGTTGAAGGAAGATCCGGTTGATGCCGATATCGCCAGTGCCCGTCTGCTTTTGCGGGCTGGTATGATTCGTAAAACGGCTTCGGGTGTGTACACGTATCTGCCGCTGGGCAAACGCGTGTTGGCAAAAGTCGAGCGCATCGTGCGCGAGGAAATGGACGCCATTGGCGCGCAGGAAGTGCTGATGCCGGCTCTGCAACCAGCCGAGCTTTGGCATGAGAGCGGGCGATGGAACGACTACGGCCCCGAACTGATGCGTTTAAACGATCGCCATGAGCACGGTTTCTGCCTAGGGCCCACACATGAAGAGCTGATCACCGCGCTGGTGCGCAATGAGCTGCGCTCCTACAAGCAGCTGCCGGTGTCGCTTTATCAGATACAGTCGAAATTCCGCGACGAAATCCGTCCGCGCTTCGGTCTTTTGCGCAGTCGAGAGTTCATCATGAAGGACGCCTACAGCTTCAATGCCGATGCGGAATCGCTGCAGGAAACATACGATCAGATGATGGAAGCATACGACCGCATCTGCACGCGCTTGGGTCTGGATTTTCGTCCCGTGGAGGCTGATCCGGGTCAGATCGGTGGCAGTGTCACCTGTGAATACCATGCTCTAGCTGAATCGGGCGAGGCCGAACTGGTCAGCTGTGAATGCGGTTGGGCAGCTAACGCCGAGGTTGCCGAGTGCATCGCGCATCCCACCGAATATGGCGAGACTGAGCTTCGAAAGGTGGAAACGCCCGGCGTGGCGACCATTGCTGATTTGGCGAAATTCTTGAAGTGCGAGGAATCTTCCACGGTGAAAGCCATGGCTGGCAAAGATGCAGATGGCAATGTGATCGTGCTGTTTTTGCCGGGCGACCACGAGCTCAACGAGCTGAAGGCCGAGCGCTCAGTGAACGGGTTCCATCTGATGAACGACGAGGAGATTCGCGAATCGGGTTTGCCGAAGGGCTCTATCGGCAGCGTCGGGCTGCCCGAGAATGTGCGTATCGGTGCCGATAACAGCTTGAAGGGCATCATGCATTGGGTGGTCGGTGCCAATGAGCATGGCTTCCATTACGTGGGTGCCAAGCAGGGTCGCGACTTCACGGTAGATTTCTGGGAAGACATAAGCACGGCGCGCGAAGGCGATACCTGTCCGAAATGCGGGCGTGGGCTGGTGTCGACGCGCGGCATTGAAGTGGCGCAGGTGTTTCAGCTCGGCGACAAATACAGCGCTCAGATGGGTGCTACGTTCAGCGACGAGAACGGTGTCGACAAGCCTTTCCAAATGGGTTGCTACGGTGTCGGCATCAGCCGCAGCATGGCAGCCATCGTCGAACAGTACAACGACGAATACGGCATCAAGTGGCCGCTTTCTGTGGCGCCTGCGCATGTGTGTATCCTGCCGTTGACGGTGGGCGATGCTTTGGTGCAGCCGGCCGCAGAGCGCTTGGCGCGCGAGCTGGCAGAACTGGGTGCTGAAGTGGTTATCGACGACAGGCCAGAGCGCCCGGGCGTGAAATTTGCCGAGGCCGACCTAATCGGATGGCCCGTACAGATAATCATCGGCAAGCGCGGCATCGAGAACAAAGAATACGAGTTCAAAAACCGTATGACCGGCGAGAAGAAAAATATCGGGTTCACCGCGTATGCCGAGGCGCTGGCCTTTGCCAAGCGCACACGGCGTCCTGTGCATGAGTTTTTGCGTCAGGCGACTGACTGGAAAATGATGCAAGGAAGCAAGCTGGGCTAGTACTCTATGATGTGCGATTCGAATGAAATGAAAGGCGTGCTGTTCGATTTGGACGGCACGCTTCTTGATACCTACAAGCTGCTCGTACGCTCGTTTCACCATGCTGTGCAAGACGTATTGGGCCATGATGAGTCGATGGAGCGTTTCGATGCGACCATCGGGCGTCCCTTGGCACAGCAGATGAGCGAATACTCCGATGATTCGCGTGTGGTGGAGCGGCTGCTGGCCAGTTACCGCGCATATAACCAGCTCATCGAGCGCGAATCGATTCGCGAATTCCCCGGAATCTATGATGCGCTTGCCCAATTGCAGCAGGCGGGCTGGCTGATGGGCGTGGTTACGTCGAAGTTGCATGAGCCAGCCTCTCGCAACTTGGATATATTTGGCCTGAACAGTTTTTTCGACTGCATCGTGGGCGCTGATGACGTGCGCAGGCCCAAACCTGATGCTGAACCAATCGTTGTGGGCGCACATGCGCTGGACCTGCAGCCGCACGAATGCTTCTATGTGGGGGACAGCCCCTACGATATGCAAGCAGGTAACGCGGCGGGGAGCATGACGGTGGCTGTTGCATGGGGCCAGCATCCTATGGGTGCGCTGCGAGAGCAGAACCCTTGTTTGGAATGCGCTGCCCCAAGCGATTTGCCTGCGGTTTTGAAAGGCCGGTGAGTGCGCTATGGCAAAACGGCGCCTCCCGGAGCTTTTAGCTCCTGCGGGCGGTTGGGAGCAGCTTGAATACGCGATTCGTTTCGGTGCCGACGCAGTATATCTGGCTACCGATCGTTTCGGCTTGCGCCAGCGCGCCAGCAATTTCTCCCTCGATGAAATTCCCGAAGTCGTGGCATATGCCCACGAGCGTGGGGTGGCTGTGCATGTGACCTGCAATGCGCAGATGCACGATGACGACCTGATCGATATGCCGCGCTACATGGAGGCCTTCGATGCTGCCGGAGTGGACGCAATATTGGTAAGCGATTTGGGCGTGCTGCGCCTTGCGCGGCGTTATGCCCCGCACGTGGCGCTGCATGTGAGCACGCAAGCCTCGGTTTCAAACGTGCAATCGGCGCTGACCTGGTACGATTTGGGTGCCCGACGCATCGTGTGCGCGCGAGAGATGAGCTTAGAAGAAATTGCCCAGATGAAGCGCCAGATTCCCGACGATATGGAAATAGAGGTGTTCGTGCACGGCGCCATGTGCATGGCCATTTCGGGACGCTGTCTGATCAGCGATTACTTGACCGGACGCAGTGCCATCAGCGGAAATTGTACGCAGCCGTGCCGGTGGCGCTATGCTTTGATGGAAGAAAAGCGTCCGGGGCAGTATTTCCCCATTGAAGAAAACAACGATGGCGGCAGCTTCATTTTGAACGCGAAGGACATGTGCATGCTGGCGCATCTAGACGATTTGGTGCGAGCGGGCGTAGATTCAATTAAGATTGAGGGTCGCAACAAAAAGGCATTCTATGTGGCTACAGTGGTGAATGCCTATAGACAGGTGCTTGACGGCGCCGACCCTGTTCAGTTCCAAAGCGAGCTGGAAACCATGTCGCATAGGCCCTACAACACGGGGTTTTTCTATGGCCCAGCCCATCAGACCACGGAATCTGATGCTTACGTTCGTGCCTACGATTGGGCAGCGGAGGTGCTGGAATGCAATCCCATCGGTGAGGGTCACTACAAGGTAAGCGTACTCTGCCGCAATAGGTTCTGGCAGGGAAGTGAGTTGGAAGTGCTCTCGCCCGGGCGCCCCGTGCAAACGTTATCCATATCGTATCTGGTGTTCGCGCCAAAGGACGGCCATCCGCCCTATGGAGTGCTCGCGGCGAGTTCAGCCATGGAGCGTTATACTTTCCAGACGACGGTTCCGCTGCATCCGCACGATATTCTGCGCATTCGCCACGACGCCAGTGCTCCTGAGTTCTCGTAGGTTCTGGCTCTCGTCCTTGTTGTATACGTGCTCTTCCTCCTTGGGCTTTTGGTTTCTCCATGCGTACTTGCAGAGCTCGGCGATTCTATTTATCCTTGGTTTTCCATATCGCAGCACGTTGCTTCTTCGACCGTCGGTTGTATCGTGCACGAGCGTCTGATGTCTTCGGCGTCCTTTTTCACGCCAGCGATAAAGTAATGCAGGAAATAGGATGCGACGACTCCGATAACGACGGTAGTCACAACCAGCTGTACACCTGCCAGTTGAGTTGCCCAGAATGCCCAAGTATCAAGTCCTGCAGCGCTCAGGAGCCCGGTGACCTTCTGTGTGGCCATCAGGGCTACGACCATAGGGAAGGTCATTCCGGCGTATCCGGGTTTGAAACCGAACGAGAAGAATTTCGGCAGATGAGAGAACACCCATACCAGCGATGCCAGCACGCATGCGTACAACAGGCCCAAAACAATCAGATTCGGATCGGCATACACGTTTACAAGCGAGACGGCGCACAAGCTGCACGGTCCTAAAATGATAGCCTGAGAATGGTACATGTCGGCTTTCACCTCGCAGCAGCGCATACGATGGATGATGGGCGGGGTCATGGCAACGTAGAGCACAATACCCCAAATCACAACGAATTGGGCGAGCCAATCGGGCATGAACATCATGCCCGCCACTGTTGAAATCATCACGCCGTGTGTGGTTACGTACCAACTAGGGAGAAACGTTTCCCAACTAAAGCGCTTTATAAAAAAACGTATGGCTGAGGCCACGATGTGTACCCACTGCAAGGCAAATGCTGTGAAAAAGATGATAGCGCATGGCCACCAGGCAAATGGTGCGAAAAATGCGCACAGCACTTCAATCAACATGGCAATGGTGGGATAGAGCGCAGCAAGCATAGGGTTGGAATACTCCTGCTTGATGGCGCCTTTAAAGAAGAATGCGATTTTTGATACATACAAAACGGCAGTCACGCATCCGCAGATTACTGCTATCCACCGGATAAGCGGGTATCCCATACCTTCGTAGAAAGCGGACAGAGTGCAGATGCCAAGCATCGTAGGCACGAACGGCAATGGAATGCGTGTGATCAGGCTTTTGAACCAGCAGAGCATAGGGTCTCCATTCTGGAAGTATTGCTTTGGAAGCAGGCGTTGGCCACCCATTAGACCAAGGTGGTGCATGAGTACAGGCGAATGGTATCATGAGAGCACCCTTTTTGCATTCGCGCCAAGTAGGTTTTCTCAAGTTTTGGACCTAGATTTAGACGTTCGCGCGCGCTCCTGTGCGTTCGTCGCAATTGGGTGACATTTTGTGCCCCCAACCGTGCTTTCTTGTTATGATTGCAAAACAGGTTGTGCTGGACAGGTCAATAAGCTCGGAGCGGTCGTGCTCCTGATCGCGCCGGGGCCGTTTGCGGCGAAAGGACGATGCTATGGGAAAACGCTCTATGGAATCTCTGGATTTGGACTACGATCAGCTGGATACGTATTTGCATGTACATCACTCGGTCTATATGCAGGTGGGAGAGGTTACCTACTATCTGACCGACGTTAATTCTCACGCGTGGCGCGCCCAGGATACAAATGCGCTCAACGACAAGGGCCACTATGTGGATTGCAGCGAATTGGTGAATACTGTAGAGCAGTTTTTGGCACTTCCTTTTGTGGACGGTAAGACGATATCACAAGTTTTTAATCAGGCGACTTTTTACGAGTCGGAAGGCTCAGATTCGGACAACAGGTAATAAAAACGTGACAAAGGGACGGGTCGTTTGACACGTTTTTCGGGAACATGCAGGGGACGTGTCAAACGACCCGTCCCTTTGACACGTTTTGACGCAGAAAGGTGAGCGTATGAGAATCGAAGAGCTCTACACCACCCAGGCCCAGCCTGTGTCGTTTGAGGTGTTTCCGCCGAAAGGCGATTTATCGCTTGAGGCCGCACGCGGCGTGGCAGGTGAGCTCTCGAAGCTGCACCCGAGCTTCATCAGCGTCACGTATTCAGCGGGCGGAAGCGGGAATACACGTTCCACCAGCGATATCGCTGCGATGATTCAAAGCGAGCTCGATACATCGTCGCTGGCGCACCTCACGTGCACGGGTTTGACGGAGCAAGGCTTGCATGACAGGATTAAGCAGATGCAATCAGTCGGCATTCAAAACGTGCTGGCATTGCGCGGCGATCCGTGTGCTGGCGCCCCGGTGGGCGATTTCGCTTATGCCAAAGACATCATTCCTGCATTGGTGGATGCCGGTTTCTGTGTGGGCGCAGCGGCGTATCCCGAAGGACACGTTGACTGCGACAACTATGAAGCGGGGATTGAATACCTGAAGCAGAAACAGGAAGCCGGCGCATCGTTTTTCATTACGCAATTGTTTTTCGACAACGAGTTTTTCTACCGCTTCCGGGAGGCGTGCGACTGTACGGGCATCGAGGTTCCCATCAGCTGCGGCATTATGCCTCTTTTAAGCAAAAAACAGGTGGTTCGCATGGCTGAGCCCTGTGGGGCTGCGATTCCCCCAGCGCTGACGGACCTTATAAGCAAGTACGAAGACGATCCGGCATCCTTGCGCGCGGCCGGCATCGATTATGCATGCAAACAGTTGGAAGACCTTTCGCATCAAGGTGCTGACGGTCTGCACGTCTATACGATGAACAAGCCCGATATCGCGCAGGCGGCGATGAGCGCACTGCGACTATGAGCAATATAATTCGCAAAGATGAGATGCTGCGTTATCTGGGCTATTCCGGTCAGCAGATGACAGCGGAATTGGAAGAGCGCATTGAGTGCGGTATGGAGACCTGCGAGCGCACGATTCATCCGAAGTGCTACCATCAAGTGTTCGATTTGGTAGCGGTGAAAAGCGTTGATGCGAAAGCGAAAGCAGCAGCGGACGCAAGTGCGGGTGCGCACGCCGATGCGGGACCGAATGCCGATGCAAGCACGGGTGCGCACGCCGATGCGGGGCCGAATGCCGATGCAAGCTCTGGCGGGCCGACAGAGCTGCGCATCGTGGGCACGCCTTTGATCTTCGCGGGCCACGATATCACAACGCACTTGGATGGTGCCGTGAAATGCGCGCTTATGGTGTGCACGTTGGGTATGGAAAGCGAGCGACAGCTTCAACGGCTGTCGAAAACGAATCCGCTGGATGCTTTGATATTCGGTGCCGCATGCACCGACTTGGTGGAGCAGGCTGCCAATGCCGAAGAGGCTGCTATTGTGGCTGAGGCCACATCGCTTGACCTCTACACTTCGTCGCGTTTCAGCCCGGGTTATGGCGATTTCAGCCTGGCGATACAACCGGCATTTCTAGACGTATTGCGCGCTCATGAACGTTTGGGCATAACGCTCACGAAAGACTTTCTGATGATTCCCACGAAAAGCACGACTGCTGTGGTGGGAATGTATGAAACGGTGCCAACTGCGCGACGAGCCGGTTGCGGGCAATGTGAATGTGCTGGTAGCTGTATGTTTCGCAGGGCGGGCACGCGCTGCTATGAGGTAGTTGCCAATGGCGGCGAGCGGCGCACGAGGATAGAATCGGAGAATCGATGAAGGTCAAAGACGCATATCTGCAGGCAGTGTTGGAAGGCAGAGAGTTCCTGCTGTTCGACGGTGCCATGGGCACCATGCTGCAGCGATCCGGTCTCGAGGCGGGCGAGGTGCCTGAATCGTTGAACGTAGAGCATCCCGAAACGGTGGGCGGCATACATGCGGCTTATGTGCAAGCAGGCGCGCAGGCGGTGACCACCAACACGTTCGGTGCGAATGCGCAAAAAATGGGCGATGCGTTATCGGTTGAGCAAGCCTACGAATCGGCTTGCGGCTGTGTGCGTGCGTCGGGCGCGCGTTATGTGGTGGGTGACATCGGGCCGACAGGCGCGTTGCTGAAGCCATTGGGTACCATGGATTTCGAAGAAGCATGTGACCTGTTCGCCCAGCAGGTGCTTGCCGCTGATATGGCAGGTGCCGACATCATTCTCATCGAGACTATGGGCGATTTGCTGGAAATGAAGGCTGCTGTTATTGCGGCCAAAGAAAACTGCGATCTGCCCATATTCGCCACCATGACCTTCGGAGAAGATGGTCGTACGTTTTTGGGCGCGAGCCCTGAAGCAGCGGCTATCACGCTTTCCGCGCTCGGTGTGCAAGCATTAGGCATCAACTGTTCGCTTGGTCCGGCCGACCTCGTGCCGCTTTTGCGACGCATGGCTCCGTTTTCGAGTGTGCCGCTGATGGTGCAGGCCAACGCAGGTTTGCCGCAGGTGAAAGACGGTGCGACCGTCTATGATATCGATCCTGAAGAATATGCTCATCATGTAGGGGATTTGCTGGATGCAGGCGCAACCATCGTGGGTGGCTGCTGCGGCACCGACCCTCGCTACATCGAGTACCTGGCGCGCACTCTCGAAGGGCGCACTCCTGTTGCGCGTGCATTCAAGCCGCGCTTCGCCGTGTGCAGCGCTCAGAAATCGGTAGTTCTCGAGCCAGAAAGCCGCGATGCAGTGGTAGTGGGAGAGCGCATCAATCCTACGGGCAAACCGAAGCTGAAACAGGCTCTGCGTCAAGGCAATCTCGATCGGGTGATTACCGAGGCGCTCGATCAGCAGGAAGCTGGGGCTGACATACTGGATGTGAACGTAGGTCTGCCTGAAATAGATGAGCCGACCGTGCTTTCGCAGGCAGTGGATATGGTGCAAGGAATCTGCCCGCTTCCGTTGCAGATTGATTCCAGCGATCCGGTCGCACTCGAGCGCGCCATCCGCCGTTATGCGGGAAAACCCCTGGTAAATTCCGTAAACGCAACTGCGGAAAGCCTGCAGCAGATATTGCCGCTGGTGAAGAAATACGGGTGTGCTGTGGTGGGCTTGACGCTAGACGAAGACGGAATTCCGAAAACGGCGCAGACGCGCTTGCTCTTGGCGCGGCGCATCGTGGATGCGGCTGTTGCTCTGGGTATTCCGAAAGAAGATGTGGTTATCGATTGTCTGGCCATGGCTGCTTCCACCGACCAGACGCAGGTTACTCAGATTCTGCAAGCTATCAGCCAGGTGAAGAGCGAGTTGGGCGTGAAGACCACGTTGGGGGTCTCCAATATCAGCTTTGGTCTGCCCCAGCGTCCCTTGGTGAACGCAGTGTTTTTAGCTAACGCACTGGGCGTGGGTTTGGATTTGCCGATCATCAATCCGATGGGCGCGCGCTACCGCGACACGATTGCGGCGTATCGCGTGCTCGTAGGCCAAGACGAGCGCGCGCGGCGCTTCATTGAAGACTACGCCAATGTCATAGATCCTTATGAGGTGGCGAAAAAGGGGTTGCTGCAGCCGGGTGGAGCTACGGCTGGCAGTGCCGATGGTAGCGCTGCTGTGGATTCGCAAAAATCTGGGGATTCGTCTGCGCAATCATGTCCTGTCAACGCTTCGGGGCGAGATGGGGCACCATTGGCGGATGACCCCGCATCCACGCTTCGATACCTGATATTGACTGGGCGTCGAGCGCAGATGCCGCAGGCAACACGTGATCTATTGAAAACATGCACGCCCTTGCAGGCAATCGACGGGTGCTTTATTCCTGCGCTTGACGAAGTAGGAAGGCGCTTCGAGACGGGCGAATTTTTCTTGCCGCAGCTGATGTCTTCATCGGAAGCTGCATCTGCTGGCTTCGAAGAGGTGAAACTGCAAGCCCCTGCTGCGAAAACGGCCGACAAAGGCACGATTGTGCTGGCCACGGTGAAAGGCGATGTTCATGACATCGGCAAAAACATCGTGAAGATGCTTCTGGAAAACTATGGCTACGAAGTGATTGACCTCGGGCGCGATGTAAACCCCCAGGCAGTGGTGGACGCCGTACTGAAAAACGGCGTGCGATTAGCAGGCCTTTCAGCCTTGATGACCACAACGGTGAAGTCGATGGAAGAAACCATCCGCTTGCTGCGCGAACAGGCACCCGACTGCCGTGTGATGGTAGGCGGTGCTGTCCTGACGCCAGAATACGCGCAGATGGTGGGTGCCGACTACTACGGAAAAGATGCTGCCGAAGCCGCACGCATAGCTGGTGAGTTCTTTGAAAACGTGTCAAAAGCCTCGACCCTTTGATACATTATTAGTCGACGATGTGTAGGCTTTCTTTGAACTCTTCCCATACCGCAGGCTTTGTTTTCGTGATTGCCTGCAGCTCGGCTTTCCAACGCTTGTCGGCCTCGGCCGTGGGCAGCGTCGCTTTGAATGCGTGAATCATCACGGTTTTTTCGGGTTTGCCGAACCCAGGGATCACTACCAGCAGAGAAACGAGCGGGAATCCCTTGCGGTCGCAATAGCTGATGAGCGTATCCAAATCATCGACATGAGAGCGCCTCCATGATTTCTCGCCGATTTCTTTGGCCAGTTGTTGCTCGTCGATTAATAAATCGGCCGCCTCGCCGCCTTCATGGCTCAAGGCCCAATCTATCAAGGCCTCGCCTATCTTTTTCTGCATGTCGGTCAGTGTTTCCATGTTATCACCTGCTCCTTTTGAAGGTACGCACCAATCATACACGTCCATGTTGCGCTATGCATGGAATACCCCAGATGTTCCAAAAGCGAAACCTCGCCGAGAAGGTATGAAACCACGCGATGGGAGCCCTTTCTTAGGCTATACTTGACCCAAATGCCAAAGCGGGCATGGACCATGCACCTGTTCGCTTCGCAATGATGGTACGCAACGCGCACGCTGAAGGCAGGTGAATGATGGGCCGCCCTGCAAAACATGGATCGCCTGCAGTAATTATTCTGTTGGTGTCGACAATAGCAGTGATTGCTGGGTGCTCCATCATGGTTGTGCAGTTCGGCTGGCTCGATAGTGGCTCGGGGCCTTTTGGCATTGTAGCGGGTTGCGTCATTTTGGCTGCTGCTTGCATAATCCTCTACATTTACCTTGCGGACAGAAAGGCGACCAGCCTTTTGCGTGAAATCGATTCGAGCTTGCGCAAGAAAACCGACGAGTTGGATGCCTTGGTAAAATCCACGCCGGGAGGAGTTTTCCGCTATTCTGCCGATGACCAAGCTCGTTTTTCTTTTGTAAGCGATGGGATGCTTACATGGCTGGGATACACATCCGCTGAGTTCGAGAAAAAGTTCGGTAATTGCTTCTACAATATGGTATGGCACGAAGATCTCAATCGCGTGAAATCCGAGATTGAAAAGCAGATAATCGAGGACCGCTATACTACCTGTGAATACCGCATTCAGAAAAGCGACGGATCGCTTATGTGGGTGCACAACGTAGGGCATTTGGTCCACGATGAAGATGGCCAGGCGTGGTTCTACGTGGTCATCGTGGATATTAGTGCGCAGAAAGACGCGGAAGCTGAATTGCGCGCACGCAGCAAAGAAGATCGTATCGTGTTGGATCAAAGCGGCAAGAGCATCATCCGTTTCGACATGCAGAAAGACGAGGCTTTCCTGACTGGGAATCTTGTCCAGATATGCGGCTTGCCAACACACATGACCGATTTTCCCGAAAGCCTGTACCAAAGCGGCGTTATCGCACCGGAAAGCCTTGACGAGCTGCGTGTGCTATTCGTGTCCATGTCGGCGGGCGTGCCAACGGGATCCTGCATTGTGGAGGCGAGCGAGAAATCATCGCGGCGGGCATGGATAGCCGTGGATTACTCGCTGGTTAAGCCCGATAGCGGCGCGAGTACTCGCAGCGTCATTTCGCTTGCCGATTGCACGCAACATCACAAGCAAGAGCTCGACTTCCAGAAGATGAAGCATGAATTCGGACTCTCCGACAGACGCAGCCTGCTTTATGTGGAAGCAGATATCACTGACGATGTAGTCAAACACGCGGATGTTTATCAGGGGAAGGCGGAATACTACTTTGATGGAGCGCCTTTTCAAAAGGCCATGAAGGAAGCGGCCCGCGTACATCTTGATGATGAAAACCTTGCGCAGATGGTCGAACTGTTGGATCCTGATCGCCTCTCGACGCTGTTTTCGAAGGGCATCACAAGTGATCGAATGGACTATCAAGCAACCTTCGACGGAAATGTTTTATGGAACCGCGTGTTCTTCAAGCTGGTACGAGATCCCGAAAGCGATCACTTGATGCTCTTCGCGAGTGTTATAGATGTAAGCGAGGAGTATTCCGAGCGCATCCGCTTGAAAGAGTTGGCCGATCGCGATGCGATGACGGGATTGCTGACCCATCAAGCCACCGAGAAAGCCATAGAGGAAGCGCTCAAGAACATGAGGCCGGGCAATCTCGGTGCGCTTTTCATGGTCGACTTGGATGATTTCAAGCAAGTGAATGACCGCAAGGGGCATCAGGCAGGCGACAGGCTTTTGTGCACGATGGCAAACTCTTTGGCGAGCGCATTTCGCAAGGGTGATATCGTCGGTCGCATAGGTGGCGACGAATTCATGGCATTCATGGTAGGCAATCTCTCCGAACAACTCATAGAAACGAAGACGAGCTCGCTTTTGAATGCGCTGCAGTTCTCGGTGGAGGAACTGAATGTGACCGTCAGCATCGGCGTCGCTGTCGTCGATGATTCCGATGCGATGTTCGAGAATCTCTATGCTGCCGCAGACACGGCGCTTTATCAAGCGAAAAACGCCGGTAAGGCTCAGTATCGTATGGTCGACTCCGAGTGCTGCGAGTACAAGCCCGAAGGCACAGCTGGGGAATCGTCTGCTGTGGTGCAGTACAAATCAATCCTAGACCATATGGATGGTGGTGTGCTGATTATTCAAGTGGGCGATACGATAGAGACTGCATACGAAAGCCCCAGTGTCGCCAAGACGCTCAGGATTTCCGGTCGAGCCGCGGACGAGAAGCTGTCGATGGAATCGATTCTTGCAGAGGACAGGCCGAGTGCGGAAGCGGCGATTCGTCAGACTGCGCAAACCGGGCAGGTTACCGATTGCACGTATCGTATGGCCTACGATGAGAATCGTTGGAGTCATCTGCGCATTGCTCCGCTTTCCAGGCACGCAGACGGCACGGCGGCTGTTATTGCGCTGCTCTCCGATGCGACCGAGTTGAAACAATCGGAAGCCAAACTGCGCATGGAAGATGAGCGTTACCGCATTGCGGCGGAACTTTCCGGCGCAATGGTGTGGGAAGTGGATATCACCACGCGCACGTTGTACCAATCTCTGGAGGTATCACATGTTATCGGACATACCGCCACGGTGATTCACAACGTTCCCGAAGGGATACTGAAAATCGACAGCATCCATCCCGCATCGATTCCCGACTTCAAGCGCATGTTCACCGATTTGTTTGATGGTATCGAAGGTAAGGATTACGCCATACTTACGCGCAGGGCGCATGAGGGCTACATGTGGCTGAATGCATCGTTTCGCCTGATTCGCAACGAGGAGGGCAAACCTATCAGGTCTGTGGGCGTTCTGAAAGAAGTGGCGAAAACGGGTGGCAATCTGCAGGAATTCGAGTCGGAGGTATGTTTCGCAGATTCTGCGGCGCCGACGATGATAGGCGTCGCGCGTATCAATCTGAGCACGAAGACCCTTGATGCGCTGATAAGCGCGGGGACGACGACGGCCGATACCAGTTTGGATGACTTACAGACGGCTTTCGCCTCTTTTTTAAACGAGGGAGATCGCAAGGTATTCGAGTGTGATCTTGCAGCTGTTCTTTCCACGGGCGAGTTCGAGCCCGGCCAAACGTGGAAGGTAGCGAGATTCTGGTTGAACTATCCGGACGGACGCATTCGATGCGTAAGCTTGGAGACCAACATCCTGCAGCATCCTCGCACGATGGAACGATATGCTTTCTGCTACTTAAGGGATGTCGATCGTTTCATAAAATACGAGAAGATGCTCGATGAGCCCGTCGGATACGATCCGGAAACGCTGCTCTATGACAAAGATACCCTGACGCGATTGTATCCCATAGCCCTCGACCGGATGGAGGAAGGGAAGAAATGCGGTTTGGCCGTGTTCGAGCTTGTGGATTTCAAGCGGTTCAAAGCGAAAAGCGACTCCGATGTCGTTCGCAGGCTGCTTTTCAGTATAGGCCGTCTGTGTCGTGCCTTCATCGAGGGCGACGGATCGGCTTCGCGCATCGACGAGGCGCGATTCGTTATATTCTCCACCGATTTCGATTCGAGAGAATCGGTACGCAGATTGGTGGATCATTTCAAAGAGCATCTGAAGAGAGGGCTCGAACAGTTCGATCTTGATGTGGATATGGACATCTCGTTTGGCTATGTTTTGGTTACGCAGAAGAACGTGACTCTGCATGAGATGCTGCGCCGTGCCACTATCGCCAGCCATATCAGCAAAGACCGACCTGGCGTTGCCGCAACCGAGTATTCCGAGCCAGGCAAGCTCGCCCTTTTACCGAAATCCCTCAGTTCTGCGACATCTCAGGATAAAAGGCGCATTTTGATTGCCGATGACAGTAAAGCATCGCGGCTCCTGCTGTATGCTTTTTTGAAAGATGACTACCTAGTCGACGAGGCGGAAGACGGGGAAGAGGCTCTACGTCTGCTGCACGAACGTGCCTACTCGCTCTTTTTATGCGACATCCAAATGCCTCGCAAAAACGGCTGGGAGGTTCTCGGCGAGATGCGTCTGAAAAACATGCTAGCCGATACGCCGGTCGTCGTCATCACGGCAGATAGCACGGCCTCAAGTGAGGTGAAAGCGCTTCGTTTGGGCGCATCAGATGTGGTGCGCAAGCCCTTTGTGGCCGACACGCTTTCAGCGCGTGTCCGAAACATCATCGGTCGCAAGGAAGCTGCTGAGGAAGCGGAGCGCAACAGGGCTTTCGAACTGCGATTCCAGCAACAGGCAAGCTTGCTAAAAACGGCCGAATACGATGACTTAACAGGGATTTTGAACAAACAGGGATTCTATCGCCAAGCACGCGACCGCCTGCGCAACAGCGCAGAGGAATCTTTTTATCTGATCCGCTTCGACATTGACAGCTTCAAAACCGTGAACGAAGTGATGGGTATTACAGCAGGTGACAAGCTGCTTCGCCAAATAGGTCGCATTTTGCGCGAGAGCGATAGTCACGATGGTGTTTTTGCGCGCCTGCAGTCAGACCATTTCGTTATCTTGCATAAGGCTGACAAAGTATATGTGAACCACCTGTTCAAGAACGTTGAGGATGGACTGGCTGCCTATTCGCCAGCGTACCGTGTGGGTGTGCATGTGGGCGTTTATGACATCGAAGATTCCACCATCGATGTCAGTATCATGTGTGATCGCGCTTTAGTGGCGTTGAAATCCGTGAAATCGAGCATGACTAAGCATGTGGCTTATTTCGACAATGATCTGCGCGAGCGCATCGTACAGAATCGTCAGATGACAAGCCAGATGCCTTTCGGGTTAGAAAACGAGCAGTTCGTGCTATATTACCAACCCCAGGTGGACTACGAAGGCAAGAGCATCACCAGTGCGGAGGCCTTGGTGCGTTGGAACCATCCTACGAAAGGCTTGCTTGCTCCGGGGGCATTCATCCCCCTTTTCGAGGAAAACGGCCTGATTACGCAGCTTGATCAATATATATGGGAACATGCATGCCGGTTTCTGTCGCAGCGCAAAGCGGCCGGGCTCCAGATAGTGCCAGTGTCGGTGAACATTTCGCGACGCGATATTTACAACATCAAAGTAAGTGATTTCATTTTCGGGCTTATTCGCACATACGATTTGGATCCGTCTTTGATTCATGTGGAGATTACCGAATCGGCCTATTCGGGAAATGACGCGCAGCTGATAGAAACAGTCGATGCTTTGCGTGCCGGGGGCTTGCAGGTGGAAATAGACGATTTCGGTAGTGGGTATTCCAGCTTGAATACGCTGGCAAAGATGCCTGCGGATGTGGTGAAGCTTGACTTGAAATTCTTGGATAGCGGCACGGATAAGGGGCGCAGCGCCCAGGTTCTGGAATACGTTGTCAGTATGTCGCACACCCTGCGGCTTGCTGTTTTAGCGGAGGGCGTGGAGCGAAAAGAGCAGGCGGATTTTCTGGATAGCATCGGCTGCACCAAGATGCAGGGTTATTACTTCTCTCATCCGCTGCCTCAAAGCGAATTCGAGGAACTGCTTGATGGGCGGCGTAGTGTTGCGGCGTTCCAAGACCCCGAAGAGTAAAGCTGCAAAGGTGGGAAACGCCACGTTGCGGGCGCGCGATTGCACGCCGAAAGCCGGTATATCACCTCGACTGCAAGATAGTCATCCCAGCCATGGCGATAGCCGTCCCAATGAATGCTTTGAGTTGCTGTATTGCGTTGGTTGCAGGATAGTCACTCCAGCCACAGACAGGGTTTCAGGGCATTTTGCGATTTCAAAACAGGATTATGGCGATTAATCGAAGCATTGTGACGCGCCGGTCCCTATCTCCTGCAAAGATTTTTCGCGACCTGCGGTTATGCAGTGTGTCCTCAGATTTTTAAGAGCTTGCACTTTCGAAATATATACTATAAGTTACAGTCTCTCACAATGCTTCGTTTAATCGCCGTTTTTCTGTTTTGAAATCCGGAAATCGGATTTTGCACGGATTTAATAGTGATAGTTGCTGTATGAAAGCGGGCGCATAGCTGTCATCGTGCTACTGTTCTGGTTCTGCGGCGACCGATGGCAGGAAACGTCAGAAACCGTGACAGATAGTTGCAGAAAAGTTGCGAGATTGTTGCAAATAAAAAAGAAGCAGGCCAGACGAGCGTCTGACCTGCGTAAATGTGGTGGAGCTTAGGGGGATCGAACCCCTGACCTCATGGCTGCCAGCCATGCGCTCTCCCAGCTGAGCTAAAGCCCCAAAAAGTGCGTGCTTAATACTATCAGAACCGCTCCTTTGGTCAAGGGGCGATTTCAAACTTCTTAAACTCCGCAAAGGTCACCGCAGTTTCGACGCCGATGGTTTGGGTGTATGCTGATGCGGAAACCGTTTACAGGCGAAACATGAAAGGGGCGCGTCATCATGGATGCAGGAGCGCAGATCCAATCATCGTATATGGTTTATGGCCATGTGTTCCTTGCTGTGTGCGCAGTGTTCTACCTTTTGTGGTGGTGGATTTTCTTCAGGCCCGACGCACCGAAGCTGGAAGGGGCCGCCTTTTATGGCGGAGCAGCCGTTATCGTCGTTGCGGCCTTGTTCGGTATAGCGGCGATAGGGATGATATGCGTTTCGCTGTCGGCTTACGGAAGCTGCGGTGCAGTATCGGGTTGGCTTATCAACGTTGGCGCAGTCATTGCGTATATCGCGCTGATGCTGCTGACAAAGAAGGTTTTCGATCGCCCGGTTACAACTGAGCTGCTGCTTATCGTAGGATGGGCAGCCCTTGAACTGAATGTGTTGAACACGCTGTTCGGTGCAGGCGTTCTTTCGGCTGGGTCGGCTATCGCACTGCTGGTTTTGGTGGCGGTGCTCTTTGCGGCCAGCATGGTGTGTTATGTGCTGTACTTCAATTTAGGACCGCTCGCATCGTTTATAGACGGAGCGGTCCCATTGGCGGTAGTCGGCGTCGTATCAGTTGCCTTCGCGGTGCTTATCGGGGCCTGATAAGGGAACAAAACCGCTTTTGTTTTCAGTTTCGTCATCGTGTTCTTCTTGTTTCCTTTTCGCTTCCAAGAACGCGGCTGCATCATCTTCGGCATTGTCTATTTCAGAACCGATGTCTATGGTGACAAGGGGCTTGCGGCAGATAATATCATAGACTATAGGTATCACGAACAAGGTCATGAACGTGCCGTAGAGCAGTCCGCCGGCCACGACCAATGCCATACCTCGCTCCATGCTCGCTCCGATGGACTGGCTGAATATCATCGAGCACATGGCCAAGATGGTGGTCAATGCCGTCATCAGGATGGGACGCATACGGGTCTTGCCCGTAAGTATCAGCGCATCGTGCTTTTCGAGTCCGCCTCGGCGCATCTGGTTCGCATAGTCTACGAATACAATGGCGTTGTTCACGATAGTGCCCATCAACACCACAAATCCCAAAAGCGACATCAGCGAAAGTTGCTCGCCGGCAGCCAGAAGTGCCAGCATGCCGCCGGTGAAGGCCAGAGGTACTGAAAGTATTACGATGAATGGCGCCGAGAAGCTTTGGAACTGTGCCAGCATCACCAAGTAAATCAGGATAGCACCCAATATCATCAGCTGGATCATCTGGTTAATCATGTCTTGAATCTGCTGGTTTGTGCCCGAAACAGTGACCGAATACCCTTCGGGAACGTCAATCTGATCCAGTTTCGGCTGCAACTCGCGCATCAACAGTGTGGTGTTGTAATCTTTATCAACTTTCGCCGACACGCTCATCAGATGCGAGCCGTTTTCCTTTTGGATAGTTTTGTATCCGGGCTGGGTGGTTTGGGTGGCTACTTCCCACAATGCATGCTCTTCGGTGGTCTTTGTGCCGTCGCTATTGGTTTTCGATACGCTGAAAGTGGTGTTCATCAGGTTTGCCGTGGTCATCTGGTTGCGGTTATTCTTGATTTCCACGGTGACGTCCTTGCCGTTGTTGGGCACGGAAATGGACTGTGTCGAACTGTTTAGCTTGCTTGATATACTCTGGTATATCTGCGCGACGGTCGTGCCCATCTGCGCCACTTTGTTCTTGTCGAACGCCAGCTGTATGGTGGGGTCGGCATCTTCCTGACCGTTTTTGATTTCAGTGTACCCTTCGACCTGTCCCGCCGCATCCATGACTTGGTTGCTTAGGTCCAGCAGCACAGCATTGTCTTTGCCGGTGATATCGATTTGCAGGCTCGAACCGGTCAGTTCGCTGGTCATGGTGGCACTGCTGTCAGTGGATATTTCGCAGTTCAAATCAGACGTGGCGTCCTGTACGTCGTTTTTCAACTGTGTTATCTGTCCTTCGGTATTCACCGAGGAATCGGGGATGATGTAGAACAAAAAGGTGCCAGAATAGGTATCCGCACCCGCGGTAGATGTTGATGCCCCGGTTGATCCCATCATCATGCTGGTTGTGGTGGTGCTGTCGGCTGCGCCGATATCCTTCACGCCGCTTACGCCTTGCATGCGCTCGACTGCTTGGTCTGCAACGGCATAGGCGTCATCTTTGCTCATATCATCAGGCATTTTCGCGGTTATGGAAATCTGATTCGACTGCATATCAGGAATCATCACGATGCCCATCTGCAGCACGGCGTACGTGCAGACGGCCAAAAGCACAACCGCTACGACAAGCACAGGTGCCTTGCGGTTCAGACAAACGGCAAGCGCGCGCCCGTAGGATTCTTTGAGTTTTTCGAACCAGCGAGACTCCTTCGGCTCGCTTTTTTGGAACAGTTTCGACCCCATCGCCGGAACCACGGTCAGCGCCACAATGAGCGAAGCCAGCAGCGTGAATGATATCGTGAGCGCAAAGGGCACCATCAACTGGCGCACGGTTCCCGTGGTGAACACGAAGGGCAAAAATACGCAGATGGTGGTGATGGTGGAGGCCACGATGGCGCCCGTTACCTGCATGGCGCCTTGGGCGGCAGCGCGAGCGGCACTGTAGCCTCGGGCTCGCAATCGATAGATGTTCTCCATCACCACAACCGAGTTGTCTACCAGCATGCCTACGGCAAGCGAGAGTGCACCAAGCGACATGATATTGATGGTGATGCCCGCAAAGTACATGATTACCAGCGCGAACAAAAGACTGAATGGGATGGAGAACGCTACGACCAGCGTCGGTCGCACGTTTTTCAAGAACAGCGCTAAAACCACGATGGCTAAAAGCGCGCCGATGAGCAAGCTTTGCAAGATGGTGTTGATGTAGAGGCTGATGTATGTGCCTTGATCGCTCAGGCTCATCACATGCAGGGACGGGTACTTCTGCTGCAAAGTTGTCAGTTCCGTGTTCACCGCTTTGGAAACGTCGCTGGCGCTGGATGTGGAATTCTTTGATACGGCTAATATGATGCCGTTTTCGCCGTTCAGCTTTGCGTAGTTCTGCCCGGCGTCGTTTACAACGGTAATATCGGATACGTCAGAAAGTCGAATATCGCCCACACCGTCAATTGAGGTCAGCACTGTATTTTGGAGCTCGTCGACCGATTGATAGCCTTCGCCCACCTTCAGCAGCCATTGGTCGCCTGAGCCGTTTTCGATGTATCCGGCCGGCATGCTGAAGTTCTGGGCGGTCACCATTTGCGAGAGTGTATCGACGTCGAGAAGCGTGTTTATGTTTGAGCTGTCGATGGCTTGCTGGCGCGCATCCTCATACGAGGTTCTGCTCTGGTCGAGTTGGGACTGGCTTTGGCTGAGGCTTTGCTTGGCTGAAGTAATCTGGCTTTGCGCGGTTGCGAACGACGACGACGCTTCCATCTTGCCGGTTTCAACCGACGTGTAGCTGTCCAGAGCCGATCCGGCCTGCTCGTTGAACTTGTCGACGATGGCTTGGGTTATGACGATTTCGGCTTCCAATGAGGTAATCTGCGTTTTCAATTGGGCAGCTAGGGCAGTGTTGCCCGCTGTGAGAGCAGCCTGATACTGCGCCTCGTAGGCGGTTTTCGTCGCCTTCTGCGTGGTCAGTTGCGCCTGATAGGCGCTTTTCGAGGAAAGGACCTCGTTCAGGCTTTTCGTGGCGCTGGAAAGCTGACTTTCAGTTTGCGATTTGCTTTCATCGAGTTGTGACTGTTGCGAGTCCAGCGTGGCGTTCGCGCTGTCTATCTGGGCCTGCGCGTCATCCAGCTGCGTTTTGCTGTCTGCAAGTTTGTCGTTGGTGCTAGAAAGAAGGCGGTTGTTCACGTCGTCAATCTTGCTTTGGGAGAGCTCGACGTTGACCGTGTCGGTGACCAGACCCGTGGCTGATACGGTGGCCACACCGTTCTGGCGCTCCAGACTGGGGATAAGCGTGTCATCCACAAAAGTCGAAAGCTCGGCGGCATCCATGTTGTCATCTGCGACGCCCAAATACAGAGAGGCTACGGAATCCATGTTTATCTGCATATATGATGGCGTTCCAGCAGAATCGGGCAGCGCATCGGCCACTTGGTTCACCGCGCCGCTTACTTTCACCAATGCCGAATCCATATTGGTATCGTCTACGAATTCCATGTAGACGATAGAATACCCTTCGGCGCTGGAGCTGTAGACGTTCTTCACGCCCGAGACGGTGGAAAGCTTCGATTCAAGCACATTCGTTACGTCTGATTCCACCTCTTCGGGGCTTGCGCCGATATCGGTGGTGATGACGGCCAGATAGGGTATGTCCATCTGGGGCAACAGGTCGGTTTTCATATACGACAGGGAAAAGCCACCCAACAATAGCACGACGATGGCGGCCGCTAAAATATAGAAGGGCTTTTTGGCAGAGAATCTTGCAAGCATAGGAACTCCTGGATGTCAGCGTGTCGATCAAACCTGGAATCCCGAAAGACAGTCGAGTTTTTTCGTTGCGCCTCGTTTTGTTTCAGACGATTATTATACGCGCTGATGGTGGGCGAAAATGCGCAAAAGCTGCGTCAAGGCCCAATCGTTACCTAAAAAGGTAGGGATTCAAGCTGTTGAAGCTTATTTCAGCAGCTTGAAAGGTATCTTTTCTCCGATGCCCGATGTGCCCAGTACGTCGCCGTCTTCTGTAATCAGGAGCATGTCGATGCCCGGGCGCGCTTCGGCGAATTGCAGCGCTTTGTCTGCGCCCATGATTACCAGCGCGGTCGTGAGTCCATCGCCGTCCAATGACGTATCCGACACCACGGTCGCACCCAATATATCGGTTTTCGCTGGGTATCCAGTACGCGGGTCGAGTATGTGATGGTAGAACGTGTCATCAGATTCGAAGGCGCGCTCATAGATGCCGCTGGTTACCACCGATCCATCGTGCAATGACACGCTGGCAAATGATTCCAGCATCGCGACTGCAGAAGATGGCACAGGGTTTCGAATGCCTATATTCCACGGCGAACCATCTGGTTTGCCGCCCATCACGGCTACGTTGCCGCCTAAGTTCACCATTGCGCAGTCTATATCATGCTTTCGCAGCAGTGCCAAGATGCCATCTGCGATATACCCTTTTGCGATGCCGCCCACATCCAAACTCGCGTCGGGGTCATCGAGGCGAACGGTCGAGCCGCTCACGCATACGTGCCTGTAATCCACATGCGAAAGCGCGGCACTGATGCTGTCGGGTGATGGTACAACTTGATTCTTGAAATCCCACAGCTTGGTAATCGCGCCCATGGTGATATCGAAGAGTCCTTCTGTCTCGCGGCAGTAGTCCAAAGATGTGTCGATGAAGGCGGCTAACTCGGGGTCGACCGTGACGGCTCCTGCACCCGATTGGTTCAGTTGATACAGCTCGCTTTGCGGGTCGTAGCATGAAAACAGGTGCTCGTAGCGTTCGCACAATGCCACGGCATCGTCGAGCACGGAAGGGTCGCTTGTCGAAGCGTTTATGGTATTCACTGTGTTGAACAGGAAAAACTCTCGTGCGATCATTTCATTCATGAACTGTCCTTCCGCATTCATGCCATTTCGACCAATGATACCCCCACAGATGCATTAGTGTTCTTTCCTTGCGCGTTTTTCTTTGTTCTTACAAAACAGTATACTTGTGAAAAACCGATACATTCGAGGGAGGGGCAGTTGATGGCGTCAAAACAGAAGTCATTGCTGCCGAATTTCGATGCTTTCGGAAAAATCTCGTTTGTCTGCTTTTTTGTCAGCGTGCCTTTAGCATTGCCTGTTTTGGAATTGTGGCGCAGCGTTTTGAGTCCGGCGGTTCAAAGTACTATGGGTATGCAGGAGGAAGCGGCTCCTTTTCTTGCCACGATGTCTCTGGCGGCCATGTTCACCGCCCTCGCATTTTTGTTCATCTGTTTGCTGAAGACGGCCTATGCGCGCATCGGTTTGCGTCTGCTGAGGGTGGCATCTCTCTCCTATGTTGTCGGAAGCATTTTGTTGTGCCTGATGGGATGGGGTGTGGTAACCAGTTCAGCGGCTTTGAGCCTTGCGGGCGTGCTGCTGGGATTCGGCTCTGCGATTCTCGCAATGTTTTGGATTCGACGTTTACAGGTCAAGCGATTTCGTCAAGCGTTTATCGTGGTGCTTGCGCTGTTGGCTGCAATAGCACTGCTCGTTCTTACGCTTTCGCTCGTTGATGCTCGTGTTGTGGCAACGCTGCTTGCGTTGGCGGCATGCCTTTCGGCCTTGGGCGCTTTGAGGCTTTTCAAAAAGGCGGGTGTAACTGAGGTTGCAGGTGCGCAGGCGGGCGCGAATTGGTGGGATGTGTTCGGCCGATTGGACGTTTCGCTCGTGGAGGGCGCAAGCGACTTCGCACGTCCACTTGCCCGTGCGCTGCTGTTTGTGGTGCTGCCGCTGGCTATGCTGCTGCTGTTTCTATTCGTTCGCACGATGCCTGCGGATTTTACCATGCTGATTTCCCCAACCGCCCTGGCCTGCGCTATTGCAGCCGTTGCGCTTCTGCCGCTCGCACGATTCAAGACCGATCAAGCACTGATGAACTTTTCATTGCGTTTCTTTTTGCCGATAGTAGCGTTTGCGGTATTTGCCGCTGTGGCTTTTGTGGATGCGAGTTTGCAGCATGCGGTGGTTCTCGTTGGCGTGCTGACCTTTTGCGTGGCATATGCCGCAATCATGGCAGCTATGCTTCTGACGATGGCTGGTCGCATGCGCTCACTGGCCTTGCCGGCTGCGGGCATCATGATTATCGCCGCATGCCTGATATGCTTGCTTTCGTATTCGCAGATTGAGGCGGGCAGCCTTGCGGTTTTCCAATATCCGTCTCTTTTGGCGTTGTTCACGGCGTCGGCTGTGGCCTTCATGATTGTTCCTAGTTCGCACCTGTGGCGCGTGGTGCTTGAAGGCATAGATGATGCGGAATCTCGGGTGAGTGACACGACCGATGACTATCTGCGGCGCTGCGATGATCTGGCCCAGCGCTTTCACCTGACCCCGCGCGAGACTGAGATACTCGCATATGTAGGGCGGGGGCATTCTTCGGTATACGTTGCCGATGAATTGGTGGTTGCGGAGTCGACGGTGCGCAGCCATCGCAAGAACATATATCGCAAACTGGGGATATCCTCTCGCGAGGAACTTTTCGATCTGCTTGACCAGAACAGCCGATAGAACTGCGAAAACGTCTTCTCACCCTTTTCGTTTAGATGCTGTTTTCGCGCGATATTCGAAGAGTTCCCCCTCTTTGATGATAGCCAGCCTATCGAATTGATTCTATGGTGGCCCCATTGACAGGGAGAAAAGGAGACTACCATGGATACATCATTTAGTCGCAGGGATTTCATGAAGGGAAGCGTAGTTTTGGCAATGGGCGCAGCAGGTGCCTATGCGCTTAGCGGATGCTCCCCCAAAGCAAAGACAGTAGACAGTGGCACGCAATCGAGCGCAGCTACCACTGCATCATCGGATGGCGGCAAAGTCACGCTGCATCGCGGTTACGGTGCGGCTCACGGCGAATCCTGTTTCACGCAGGTGGTCGTGGCTACTGCTGAAGACGGTACCATCTATGCAGCCAGCATCGACGATTATCAGTTCGTTGCCAAGGGTTCTGCGGGTATAACAGCCGTTCCCAATTCCGATTCGGATTTCGCACAAGGCTACGCCGAGGGCATGATCTTGATGTCAAAGTCTGACAACGACACCGGATATTCCGACATGATGAAGGCGAAGGCCCAGCCCACGCAATCGTGGCTGACTTCCATGAAAGCCGTCGAGGCGTACTGCGTTGGCAAGAAAGCAACCGATTTGACGGATGCTTCGCTGGATGCGGTGTCCGGCGCAACGCTTACCGACACGCCGAACTATTTGAAGCTCGTCTCCAAGATAGCGCAGAACAACGACATCGTGGCGGAAGGCAGCTATTCGGGCAATGGATCCGACTTGAAGCTTGGGCGCACGAACACCACTGCCCACGGCACGAAAGAATTCTGCGACGCCATCTCGCTTGTGCAGAACGGTGATACCTTGATTGCGACAAGTATCGATGGTTTCCAGTTCTTCGATTCCACCACTGCGGGTCTGAGTCCCGTTCCGAATTCCGACAAAAAGTTTGGCCAGAACTACGCAAGTGGCGTCGCGCTGGCGTCCAAGTCGGTCAACAGTGGCATCTACAGCGAGATGATGAAGAGCAAGGCAAACGCTACCACGCCATGGCTCTCCTCCATGACCGCTATTGAGCAGGCTATTGCTGGGCAGAAGATATCATCTATCAGCATCGATGGACCCGACGCGGTCTCTGGTGCCACATTGGTCGATACGGCCAACTACGTGAAAGCCGCAGTGGCCGCCGCCAAATTGGCATAGCGGTCTGCAGCAGGTATTCCTTACCCTTCCCTTGTGGAGAATCGGGCCGGTCGTTCAAATCGTCCGGCCCGATTCGCGTATAATGACCCTGATAGGAGGATGTCCATGGATAAGCTGCCCGTTGGCTGGAAACAAAAATCGCCGAAGCAAATGGCTGCTATCGTCATCCTCATATTGATGGCGATGGTGCTCAGCTTCGTTGAGTTTCCTCTCATTCCCTCAACTGAATGGCTTGAATACGATTTCTCCGGCGTCATTTCCATTCTGACTACGTTGCTCTACGGTCCGGTGGTGGGAACGATTGTAGCGGTGGTGTCGTGGATCCCGCACATGGTCACCGACCCGTTGGGTGCGTTCATGAATATCACGGCGACACTGATGTTACTGCTGGTAGTAAGCGCACTATATCGGCGCAAACCCTGTCTGAAGAACGCGGTGATAGGTTGCGCGGTGGGTGTGGTCGTGTCGACGGGCGTTGCGGTATGCCTGAATTTCGTGGTCACGCCTATGTACATGTCGACCACCTATGAGGCAATCGTTGCTTTGGTGGTGCCTGCCCTCATCCCGTTTAACGTGATAAAGTCCCTGTTGAACTCTGTGTTGGCTGTGGTTTCGTATCGCAAGCTCGCTGAGCTTCTCGCCGAACCCGAAAGCGTCGCGCAGCAAAATTAGAACGGTCGTGTCGACTGCTCAGCTGTTAACCTCGCTCCAAGCTGCCCGGCTGTGTCGACTGCTCGGCTGTTAACCTCGCTCCAAGCTGCCCGGTCGTGTCGACTGCTCAGTCGCCTTCGCGGGCTTCCCATTCTTCGCATGTTAGTAGATAGCAAGTGTTATCGAAGACCGCTCCGTCGAAACGACGTTCCGCCAGATGCAAAGTGGTTTCGAATCGCATGCCAATCTTTTCCAACACGCGCTGGGACGCTTTGTTTTGCGGGTATGTGTAGGAAGAAATGGCATCGGCACCTAGAATATCGAAGCCGAATGCCAGAACGGCTGTAGCCGCTTCGGTCATGTAGCCTTTGCCCCACTGATCGCGTGCCAGCGCGTAGCCAATCATCTGCACGCCGGGATTTTGCCGATGGGGGTCGGGGAGAAAGCCGACAGACCCAATCATGCGTCCTTGATGACCTTTGCTGTTGCTGCCACAGAGTGCGTCGGATTTCGAATAGGTGCCGCTGTTACCGAGAGTGTCGGGCAAGATGATGCCAAACACGCCGGGCTGTCCGATAAAGACCTCTTGCATGATGGCACGCGAGTCTTCGAGGCTCTTATGCGGTTCCCATCCGGCGCGGGGTCCCACCTCAGGGTCCTTCGCATATTCGTAAGTGTCTTCGGCGTCTTCAAGCGTGATGGGTCGCAAAATCAGGCGTTGGGTTTCGATGCGCATGGCAATCTGCTTTCTGCTCTTGTGCGTTTTCGTCTGCTACTGTGCTGACGGGTTTTATTCCAACGATGCTTTCTCTGGCACTACCAAAATGGGGATGTCCGAGTGTTTCACCAGGTAGACGGCGACCGACCCCATCAGCGCATTGCGCATGCTGTGCGTGCGGGTGGTCATCACGATGGTCTCGATATGGTGTTCATGAGCGTAGTTCAGGATTTCCTCGCCGGGCAACCCGAACCGTACGACCAGCTTCACCGTACGACCTTCCAGAAGATGAGCGAAACGACGCAGCATAATTTCAGATTCCTGGCGCATTTGCTCTAAGATGGCAGGTGAGCGGCTGTCGATATCCTCGCGGACGGTGATCAGCGTAATAGTGGAACCGCATGATCCTAGAATGGAACGATACGCATGAAGCGACTGCGCCGAACGCGGGCTGCCATCGATGGGGATGAGTACGTGGTTCATGATGCAATCCTTCCGACGAGCATTTGGGCGGCGAAGGTTCCGGCGACGCAGATGATGACGGTTGCGGCTACATAGGCGAACGCCATGGCCGTCGAGCCGCTTTGAAGCAGTCCCGTCGTTTCCAGCGAGAACGTGGAAAGTGTGGTGAAGCCGCCGCATATGCCTACCTGCAAAAACAGGCGCAGATGCTGGTCTATCGATCCGTACGAGGAAATGCAGCCCACGATAAGTCCGATAACGAACGAGCCAATCAAGTTGACTAGGAATGTGGTGAGGGGAAATCCGCTGACTGCAGGCAGTGGGATAAACCCGAACAGGTAGCGAAGCGCCGATCCGATGGCGCCTCCGCATCCGACGAAAAGACAGTTGATCAAAAGCTCATGCATGTGCATTCTCCATTCGTGACGGCGATGTTGCAGAAGCCATCAGCGAAAGGCGGTTCTGGTGTATCCACGGAGTTGTGTATCCAAGGGAGGCTTCATTCCCGCAGCTGATTGTACACCTTGCGAGAGTTTTTCCGATAATCGATTGACCCTTCCTTCGACCATTCGGGTCGTATCGAGTGAATCGATGTATAGTTCTGACTTCAGGGCAGTGCCCATAGACTTCGGAATGTCTTCCGCGGGGGCGCGGCCACGGTTTTAGGGAGTTTTCCGATTTGGAAACAGAAAAACGGCGATTAAACGAAGTAAAGTACGAGCCCGATTTTCGTTCATTCAGGGGTATCTCCTGCGACCTGCGGTTATGTGGGGGCGATTCTCCGTTCTCCCCGGTTGCCGTCGATTTCGAGAGACTTATATGCGACAGCATCGTACTTTACTTCGTTTGCTTGGCTTTTTTCTGTTTTGAAATCGCAAAAAGGCAGCAGACAGCGAAAACGAACACGATGACACCTGTGCGGGCGGGTTGATACGCCAACAAGAATCCAACAAGAATCCCATATGGATTCAACAAGGATAATGGTCACTGGATTTTTACGGGTTCGCAATTGTTCGGCGATAAAGCTTGCAGAAGAGAGATTCTCGTTCGCGCAGAACGCCGAAGCCTTTTATAATGCCGATTGAGAAGAATCGTATGAAAGGTCATTGCATGAACGAATCATCTGCTGGCGAGAATTTGCCGAAGGCGGTTGCGCAGTCAGCTTCGAAGCCGGTTCCTCGACCGCAAACGGCGCCGACGAATCCTGAGTATAACGCATTCGTGCAGACGATTGCCACATTGCGTGAACCGGGCGGTTGCCCGTGGGATGCCAAACAGACGCACGAATCAATTGCGAAAAACATGCTTGAGGAAGCTTATGAGGCGGTTGGCGCAATAGAAGAGGGCGATGCGGCTCACCTGCGCGAAGAGCTGGGTGACGTGCTTTTGGAAGTGGTGTTGCAAGCGCAGATTGCGGCCGACGCCGGTGAGTTTACCTTGGAAGATGTGGCCCATGATGTGAATGCAAAAATCGTGCGGCGCCACCCACATGTGTTCGGTGTGCAGGCGGCTTTTCAGGCGGCGGGACTTGACCCTGCCACAGTGAGCGATGCCGATGACGTTTCCGATTTATGGGATACGATCAAAGCTCACGAGCGGGCGATGCGCGATGCGCGGCGGGCAGAAGAGCTACGCGCGGCTGGAGTCGATTCTGATGTGCCTCGCGGTTTGCTGGAAGATGTTTCACGCGAACAGCCTGCGCTTATGCAAGCCCAAGATATATCCCGTAAGGCCGTGTCATGCGGTTTTGAGTGGGATACGGTCGACGAGGTGTGGGAAAAGGTATACGAGGAAATCGCGGAATTCAAGGCCGCGCCGCCCCGATCGCCTGAAGCCGAGTTGGAGTTCGGCGATGTGCTGTTCGCGTTGGTGAACGTGGCGCGTAAAGAGCACTTGGATGCCGAGACGTGTTTGCGACGCACGTGCGGGAAGTTTCGCAAGCGCTGGCAGCATATGGAGAAGGCAGCTCATGCACAAGGGCGACGTATCGATGATTTCGATGCGAATGACTTGGAAGAACTCTGGCAAGCGGCGAAAATGCAGGTAGGGTAGCACGGGCTCGACTCGGGATTCACGGGAAGGTTGGGACGTTGGTTTCGTTTCGACTTCGAAACCGGTCTGGCGGCTATATCTTGCAGGCATGCGTAGCCGAAGGAGTTGCTAGTCCCAGGGATCGCGTTCGAACAGCGGCTCGGGACTCGGATGATCGTGCAGGTCGGAATACGGGTCGTATCCGTCATCGTCTTCGTTGATGGCACGAACGGGCTGCGCAGGCAGCCCGTTCTCTTTGGTTTGAGGTTCGCTTACGCTAGGCTTGTGCGTATCAGCGCAAACATCGACGTCTGAATTGCTGCCGACTTTGGCCTGCGTCGTCGCTTTGCTATTCTGCGAATCCTCCGTCAAAGCAAATGCCTTGCTATTCTGCGGTTTTTTCGGAATCGGAACCGGAATCAGGCACGGCTGCAATCTGCTCGATGATGGGATCGAGCGCGCCATGCACGTCGTATTCTTCCACTTTGCCGCCGTCGCATTTGCTGGCGAATTCTGGGTCGATAGGCAGCGTGGCGTATGCGGGAATATTGTATTTCTCGGCGACTTCTTTGCCTTGCGGCTTGCCGAAAATATAGTGCTTCGTGCCGCAATCGGGGCAGACGTAGTACGCCATGTTCTCCACCAAGCCCAGCGTTTGCACGTTCATCTCGTCGGCAAGATGAACCGCTTTGCCCACAATCATGGCCACCAGTTCCTGCGGGGCCGAAACCGTAACGATGCCGTCGATGGGCAGGCTCTGGAACACGGTCAGCAGCACATCGCTGGTTCCCGGAGGCATATCGACGAACATGTAGTCGATGTCTCCCCAGTTCACCTCGTTGAAGAATTGGCGCACGGCGTTTGAGACCACCGGTCCACGCCAAGCGACGGGGGTATCCTCTTCGGGAAGCATCAAATTCGTCGAGATGATCTTGATGCCGCTTTGGGTCTGCGCTGGCAGAATGCCGTCTTGGTCGGCTGTCAGCGGATTGGTAATGCCGAAAGTTTTGGGGATAGAAGGGCCAGTTACGTCGGCGTCCAAAATGGCGACTTTCTTGCCGCGTTTTTGAGCCTCGCTAGCCAAAAGCGACGTTACCAATGATTTGCCGACGCCGCCTTTGCCCGACACGACGCCGATAACGTGGCGCACGTTTGAGCGCTTGTTCGTTTGAAGAACGGTGGGGCCGGTGGCTGTCCGGTCGCCGCAGTCCGCCGTGTTGCAGCTGCCGCATTCATGGGAGCATTCTTCAGCCATGTTTTCCTTCTTTCGGGAGGGTGATTTGTCTGTGCGCAATACTAGCACAATGCCGCTGATTTGATGCGGGCATATGCCGGAAACGCATTTTTCTCAGGAAGGGAACTGCTTGTCTCGATTGTGCTGGTTGCGCTCTGCGGCGAGCTGCTGTACTAAGCGGTTTTGAAGCCGTTCGCGCAGCTGTTCACGTAATCGATGCTCTATCGGTGCATCATTCGTAAACAACGAAGAAACAGGGAAGGTTTCAGGGGCGTTGCACGCATGCGCTGCGGTATACTTCTCTGTCGGACGAAAGGAATCCAATGAAAATAGAACAAACGCCGCTTGACGGCAACAAAGTGAAATTGCACGTGGAAATTACTCCTGAGGAACGCGAAGAGGCTACCGATAAGGGCGTACAGGCGTTTTTGCTCGCTGTGGGCGCGCCCTCTCCGGAAGGCACCGAGGTCGATACGCTGCTGCGTCAGATTATCGGGGAGGAAGGCGACATGGATGGCGCGAAGCTTGACTTCGCCGTCAATTATCTGGTTCCTCGTGCCGTGGAACAGTCGGGAATCATACCGGTCTGCTCGCCTGAATTCTCGCATCCTGAGGTTCCCGAAGCTGCTCAATCGACTGCTTTTGATGTGACAATCGTTGCGAAGCCCGAGTTCGAGCTTTCTGGCTATGATCCGGTCTCGATTGTCATAGACAAGCCCACCGTCACTGATGAAGAGGTGGAAGAGCAGATTAACGCCTTGGCAGAGCGCATGGCTACCACGGAAACGGACATCATGACCGCCGAGCCGAAAACGGTCATCCCCGAGATTACCGACGAATGGGTCGCCAAAAACATCTCCGACGACAAGTGCAACACCGTCGAAGAGCTGCGCACGCATATGCGCGAGGCGGGCTTTCGCTACAAGGCATCGCAGTTCGAGCAGGACAAGCTGAACATGGCAGTGGACGAAATGGCGAAGCGCCTTGAGGCCGAAGTGCCACAAGACATTTTGGAGGCTATGGCCGATTCCATGATGAAAGAGCTTTCCCAGCAGATGGCTCAGCAGCAGAAAACGCTGCAGCAGATGGCTGAAGAAGAGGGCATCACCCTCGACCAGCTTCGCGATCAGATTAAAGACCAAGCGAAAGAAATGCTGCGCCAGGGATTTACCCTGGATGCGTATTTCCGCCATGCGGGCATGGCGATAGATGAGCACGATATCCAGCGTGCTATCCATGCTATCGCTCCCGGTCAGGAAAAAGAGGCACTTGAATCCATGAAGGATTCTGGGTATATGTTTACCGTGGAAGAAACGGCGCAGCGCCTGAAGGCTGGAATTGACATTCTGGACAAGGCGGACATCACGGTTCGCGGTTAAGCGATTGATATGGTCGGGCGTCCCGAGTGGGCGCCCGCTGTTTTTTTGGGTGACTGTTGCGAGCAACAAGTATCGCATCGGGCGATTCTCTTTTGGGCGACAGGCGCTATCACGGGCAAAAGTTTTGGACAACGAACAGGAGCAAGCATGCTATTTTCCGATATTAGCATTTTGGATGAGAGCTTCGAGTACGCGCAACATCGTTGGGTGGGCGTGAAGGACTCGCGCATCGACTACATCGGAGATGCCGCACCGGCGAATGCTGCGGATTACGGCGAGATTTACAATGGTGCTGGCCGTCTGCTCATGCCTGGCTTCTACAACGCCCATGCCCACTCTCCCATGACGCTGCTGCGGGGTTGGGGCGAGGCTCTGCCGCTGCAAAGTTGGCTCAATGACCGCATTTTCCCCTTTGAGGCCAAGATGACGGCCGAGGACAACTATTGGGGCACGCTTTTAGCCTGTGCGGAAATGCTGCGATACGGTACTGTCAGCTTCACTGATATGTACTATAACGCCGACGCTCGTTTTCGCGCAGTGCGCGAAGCGGGTATGAAGATTAACCTAGACGAATCGCTGATAGCGTTTGAGCCGAAACCTTACGAAGAATACCCAATCTGCGCTTTGAACGAGCGCCTAGTGAAGGAATACCACGGTGCCGATGACGGTCGTCTGCTGGTGGATTTCTGCTTGCATGCCGAATACACCAGCAATCCCATTACTGCTGCCGGATTGGCTGCTGCCGCTAAAAGTGCGGGTGTGCGCATGACCGTTCATGTGAGTGAAACGGCATCTGAAGTGCAGGATTGCAAGAGCCGCCACGATGGCATGACACCCGTGCAGTATCTGGAAAGCATCGGCTTGTTCGACGTGCCCACCAATGCAGCGCATTGCGTGTGGTTGGAAGACGGCGACTTCGACATACTGGCGCGCCGTGGCGTTACCGTTTCCACCAACCCCGTGTCGAACTGCAAGTTGGGTAGCGGTTTTGCGAACGTAGGTCGCATGCTGGATGCCGGTATAAACGTAGCATTGGGCACTGACGGTACGGCTAGCAACAACAACCTAGACATGATGCAAGACATGTATGTGATGACCTTGGTGGCCAAGGGCACGACGAACGATCCCACGCGCATCGATCCTGCTGATACGTTGCGTATCGCCACGCGCAACGGCGCTCTGTCGCAAGGGCGCGACGATTGCGGGCTGATAGCGCAGGGTATGCGCGCCGACTTGTGCGTGCTGGACATAACTGGTCCTAGCTGGTCGCCCATGACCAATCCTGTAGCGAATGTGGTGTATGCGGGACACGGCGATGATGTGTGCCTGACTATGGTGGATGGCGCGGTATGCTATCGCGACGGGCAGTGGCCCACCATCGATGTGGAGCGTGCGAAGGCTGAAGTTGCGACTGCGACTGCGCGTATCGCTGCAGAATTGTAGGCAGCGTCCCGGGTGTATCAAGCAACGACAAGTGTCACGTGGCAACATGCAATTCGAAAAGGATGAGCGCTCTTTGCGTTTCTGATTCCGCTGATGCGTTGAGCCAGATAAGGCCCTGAGCGCTTAATTATTCCCAATAATGTATAATGCCGTTTGCAGCCCGATGGGTGCCTAGTCGGCTTTCGGTCTCATGACGCCCATCGCCACTGTAAAAGCATTCAACACTCGCGAACGCCCCAAGGGAGAAACGACATGAACATACGGATATCCGACGCGCGCCTTGACGACCTGATTGCCGAAGATGTGCCCTATTTGGACCTGACGTGCGAAGTGTTAGGCATGGGAGATGCGACCGGCGAGATTGAGTACTTCACGCGTGAGGATTGCGTGCTGTGTTGTACTGAGGAAGTAAAACGCATCGCGGCCAAACTGGGGCTGGAAGTATTCGAATCGCTGCCCAGTGGCACGCGTCTGCATGCGGGTGACACGTTTCTGCGTGCGCGGGGGCATGCGGCAGACTTGCATATGGCGTGGAAGGTGTGCCTGAACTTGCTGGATCACTATTCGGCCGTGGCAACAAAGGCTGACGGCATGGTGCGTGCCGTGCACAACGTAAACCCTCGTTGCGAAGTGCTGACTACGCGCAAATCCGCTCCCGGGTCGAAGGACCTGCTGGTGAAAGCCGTTATGTGCGGCGGTGCCTTCCCGCACAGGCTGGGCCTTTCCGAAACGGTGTTGGTGTTCGCTCATCACACGGAATTCATGGGCGGCTTTGACGAATTCGTGCGCCAGTTGCCTGACATTCGCAGTCGCTGCATTGAGAAGAAGCTATTTGTGGAAGCTGACGGCGCCCAAGCGCTGGTTCTGGCGAAGGCTGGCGTGGATGGCATACAGCTGGACAAGGTGCCCGCTGCTGATTTGTCGCGCTTGGTATCGCAGCTGCGCGCGATTGACCCGCGTATCACGCTTATTGCGGCAGGTGGTATCAATCCTAAAAATGCAGCTGAGTATGCGGCGTGTGGCGTGGATGGGCTGGCAACAACAGCGCTGTTCACGGCCAGGCCCATCGACATGTCGGTACGTATGCGGGCCGACAGGGGATAAATGCCTGTCCTTCAACCTGCACGTGTGAGCGACCGGACTTAAGCGCCTGTCCAACCTTGCCGATATGACGCGGTCTAGCCGCCGGAAGTGCGCTACACTGTTAGCAGCGATTTTCTTTGTCCGTCCGACGTCGGTTCGGGTCCTTTTTCGGGAAGCACGCGAACCGCACTGCAAAGGTTGGTGGTTTTCATGGCAGCTCCTGCTACAGAACACGTGCGAAACATTGTGCTTGTCGGTCAAGATGGCGCCGGCAAGACATCTTTGGCCGAGGCGATGCTTCACATCTCCGGCAAAACCCCTCGCATGGGCACGACCCACGATGGCAAGTCTTATCTGGACTACGATGCGGAAGAAATACGCCGCAGAATCACACTGGGCACCTCCATCGCGCCCATCCCGTATAAAAATTACAAGATCAATCTTCTTGATACGTCTGGTCAGCCCGATTTCATAGGCGACACTCTCGCTACCATGCAGGCGGCTGAAATGGCCCTGTTCGTGGTCGATGCGGTGGCCGGCCCGCAGGTGATGACTACGAAGTTGTGGCACGAAGCTGAATACATGCGTTTGTGCCGTGCGGTTTTCATCAATCACATCGACCGCGAGCATGCGAATTTCGATGGCGCTATGGCCACGCTGCATGCGCGTTTCGGCAGCCGCTTGGGCGCGGTCACCATTCCCATGGGCGAGGACAAAGATTTCAAAGGCGTTATCGACATCCTGCGCATGAAGGCCCGCTACATCGAAGGCGGCGGTGAGCGTATCGAGGAGATTCCGCCAGAATACAGCGATGCGGCGAACGTCGCGCGTGAGAAGCTGTGCGATTTGGTGGCAGAAGCCGACGATGATTTGATGATGAAATATCTGGACGGTCAAGAGCAACTGACTCAGGAAGAGTTGGAAAGCCTGCTTGACAAAGCGATCGCGCAAGAGATATTCATTCCCGTGTTCGTGGGCTCCACCATCATCGAACAGGGTATTCAAAACCTGATGGAGGATATCTGCACCTACTTCCCTCACCCGCGCAGCCACGGCGCGTTTCGCCTGGCCAACGGCGAGGAGACTTATGTTGACGAAGAAGCCGAGCCAGCAGCGTTCGTGTTCAAGACGCTTTCCGACCCGTATGTGGGGCGCTTGAGCTTCGTGAAGATCTTTGGTGGTGTGCTGCAACCCGGCATCGAACTCATCAATGCGCGTACGGGCAAAAAGGATCGTCTGGCGCATCTGTACGTAATGATGGGCAAGACCACCGAAGATGTAAAAAGCGCGAAAGCAGGCGACATTATCGTGGTGCCGAAGCTGACCGATGCCCGCACGGGCGATACGCTTTCGGCTTCCGGTGAAGAAGCTATCGACCCTCTGCCTATGCCGCCCGCGCTCTATCCGGTGGCTATCGAGGCGGAAAACAAGAAGGACGAAGACAAGCTAGGTACGTTTTTAGCGCGCGCGGCCGACACCGACCCCACGCTGCACATCGAGCGCAACGAGGAAACGCATCAAACGGTCATCCATGCGGTGGGCGAGGCTCAAATCGACACGCTGCTCGCGCGCTTAAGCGCACAGACAGGCGTGACCGCCAAAGTAATGGCAGTGCGCATCCCGTATCGCGAGACCATTCGCAAGACTGCTGAAGCGCAGGGTCGTCATAAAAAGCAGACCGGCGGGTCCGGCCAGTTCGGCGATTGCTGGTTGCGCCTAGAGTCCAACCCCGGTGGCGGTTATGAGTTTTTGGACGAAGTAGTGGGCGGCAGGATTCCGCGCAATTACATACCGGCAGTTGACAAGGGCGCCCAAGAGGCCATGGAAGAGGGTTTTTTGGCAGGTTATCCGATGGTTGATGTGAAGGTCGCTGTTTTCGACGGCTCATATCATCCGGTCGATTCAAACGAAATGGCATTCAAGACGGCAGCGCGTATCGCGTTTCGCGCGGCGTGCGAAAAGGCCGATCCGGTGTTGCTCGAGCCTATGGCAAACTTGAACGTGCAGGTGCCCGAAGGATTTGCCGGCGCGGTGATGAGCGACATCAGCACGCGTCGCGGACGCATTATCGGCACTGATTCTAACGATGAGGGCGACACCATCATCATGGTGCGCGTACCCTACGCTGAAGTGATTTCCTACACCAAGGACCTGCGCAGTATCAGTCGCGGCACAGGTGAGTATTCCATTGAGCTGGAAGGCTACGAGGAGGCACCGGCATTGGTGACGAAGAAGCTGGTGGAGGCATATCAGGAGGCGCGAGCCGAAGGCAAGTAGGCACAAAGAGGCAAGCGAACGAGCGCCAAAGGTAAGCAGAACGCGCCTCTACGGGTTGCCTTTGCGGGCTTCCCGTGGGCGGACTTGATGGGCAGCGTTATCAGGAAGGCCTAAGCATAAGTACGGCCGCAGCGGAGAGATTCTGCTGCGGCCGTTTCGCGTTGTTGATAGGTTCTGCTTCGGGCGTGATTATTCGACTTCCCAGGCGGCAAGACAGGATTTGCGCCGCACTTCGTTTCGTGGTGTTTTGCGATTTGAAAACAGAAAAACGCCAAGTAAACGAAGTAAAGTACGACTCTGATTTCCGCCCGTCTAAGGGCGCTTCATCTGACCTGCGGTTATACCGGGCTGATTTTTCCGCCTTCCCGGTTTTCGCTGATTAATCGAGACGTATATGCGACAGCGTCGTACTTTACTTCGTTTGGTCACCATTTTTCTGTTTTGAAAACCGAAAATCGGATTTTGTGGGGTTGCAACCCTATAATTGTTGTTGCGTTGTTGCGTTGGCTCGGGTGTAAGACCCTGGCCTCTCGCCGCGCCGTACACCCGACATTGTTTCCGTTGTGTATCATCTGACTCGCCTGCGTGCTTGCAGGGCGCATATTCTGTGACTTCGCGGCCCATGTGCACGCGTGCGGTTGCAAATGAACTAAAATAAGCCGAATTCATAATGCATAACGGCGTTATCAGGCGCTATACGACAGGAGTGCTTATGTGCGGCATCGTAGGCTATACGGGTTCTGAACCCGCGAAGAACATTTTGATCGAAGGGCTGCAGCGTTTGGAATACCGCGGGTACGACTCTGCGGGCATTGCGCTGCAAAACGAAGGCAAACTAACGGTGGTGCATAGAGTAGGCAAGGTCAGCGGCTTGGCTGATGCAGTGCGCTTTATGGACAACGACGGTATGTGCGGTATCGGTCACACGCGTTGGGCTACTCACGGTGCTCCTACTCAGCGAAACGCCCATCCGCACACCTCGTGCAAAGGCGACATCGCGGTCGTGCACAACGGCATCATCGAGAATTTCATGGAATTGCGCGAGCGCCTTATCGCCAGCGGGCATACCTTCACCAGCGACACCGATACCGAGGTCGTGGCCCATCTGGTGGAAGAGGCCTATCAGGGTAATCTGTATGAGGCTGTTCGAGATGCGTGCTCCCAAGTTGTTGGCACATACGGCCTTGCAGTTGTATGCGCGCAGGAACCGGGACGCATCGTGGTCACCCGTAAAGATTCGCCCATCGTGCTGGCTCATGGCGAAGCGGGAAGCTTCGTGGCAAGCGACATCATCGCCGTTATCGAGGCCTCGCGCGACGTGACTGTGCTCGGTGATGATCAGTTCGCCATCATGGAGCCCGACGGCATCCAGTACAAAGACAACATGGGCAATACCGTGCAGCCGAAAGTAATGCACGTGGATTGGGATATGGATGTTGCCGAAAAAGGCGGCTATCCTGATTTCATGCTCAAGGAAATCCACGAGCAGCCGCGCGTGGTGCGAGACACGCTGGCCGGGCGTATGATAAACGGCGTGCTGAACATCGATGAGCTGGGGCTTTCCCTCGAAGAGATGAACCTGATTGATCGCGTGTACGTGATTGCCTGTGGCACCAGCTATCATGCCGGGCTGATTGCCCGACAGCTGATAGAGGGATGGGCACGCATTCCCACCGAAGTGGAAGTTGCCAGTGAATTCCGCTATCGCAACCCCATTATCACCCCGTCGACTTTGGTGGTAGCCGTATCGCAATCAGGCGAGACTGCAGACACACTGGCTGCCATCCGCGACGCGCGCATCAAGGGCGCAAAGGTTTTCGGCATCACCAACGTGGTAGGCAGCCCCGTAGCTCGCGAAGCCGACGGCGTCATCTACACCAAGGCCAACAAAGAAATCGCTGTGGCATCCACGAAGTCTTTTTTGGGCCAAGTGGTGAGCTTGACGCTTTTGGCAATGTTGCTCGCGCAGGCTAAAGGCAAACTGAACACAGCGCAGTGCCGCATGCTCTATCGGGAGCTTGCGGATACGGCGGAGCAAATCGAGTACATTCTGGCGGACACTACCTGCATCGAGAAAGCGGCCGAGGCATGCAAGGACGCTCACGACGCGCTGTTTATCGGGCGCGGCATGGGGTCGGCTATCAGCTACGAAGGCGCGCTGAAGCTGAAAGAAATCAGCTATCTGCATGCGGAAGCGTATCCAGCCGGTGAGATGAAGCATGGCCCTATTGCCTTGTTGGAGCCAGGTTTCCCCGTTATCGTCGTGGCCACTCAGTCGCCCGTTTACGACAAGGTGATTTCCAACATCCAAGAAAGCAAAGCGCGCGGGGCCATGGTTGTGGCCATCGCCACCGAAGGCGACGAGGATATAAAGCGCTACGCTGACTACGTGATGTACATCCCGAAGGTACGCGATGCGCTCAGCGCTATTACGGCTTCGGTGCCTCTGCAGCTGTTCGCGCGCGCTATTGCGATTGCGCGCGGATGCGATGTGGACCAGCCGCGCAACTTGGCGAAGTCGGTGACCGTTGAATAACGAGGGCGCGACAGAAAAGAATTCCATCCCGCAAGATACGTTCGACGCGACAAGCGAAAACCCTCTGCTGCCAAGCGAGAAGGATGCTACCTCTGAAGGCGTCGGGCTCGGCGTTGACATCGTGGAAATTGCGCGCGTGAAGGCAATTTTGATTCGAACCCCGTCGTTTGTCCACCGGGTATACACGGAGGGAGAGCGCGCTTACTGTGAATCGACCGCGCAGCCGGCCGTGCATTTCGCCACGCGTTTCGCCGCCAAAGAAGCGGTGTTGAAAGCATTGGGCACAGGATTTTCCGAAGGTATCGCGCCTGCTGATGTGGAAGTGGTGCGCAACGCCAAGGGACGTCCGGCCGTAAAGCTCCATCGTAGAGCGGCGAGCATCGCTTCTGATAGGGGGGTGCGCGAAATACCCCTGTCGCTTTCGTTCACTCACACCGATGCTGTGGCGTGCGCTATGGTCATTACCGACGATTCGATGCGTGCCGAGGAGGAGCGGGTCGATCCGATGGAGGAGCTTTCCCGCCGCTTCAAGGAAGCTCGTTCGCTGTTGGATCAGATGGACAAGCCTGCTGTGGAAAGCGATGATGGGAAGGACGCTTAACCGTGAAGCATTACGATGAACGCACTCTTGCCGGTCTGATTCCATATCCAAAGCCGGGCATGAACAAGTACACGCGTGGCAAGCTGACGCTGATTGTGGGTAGCCATACATATCCCGGCGCCGCCGGTTTGGCATCTTTGGCAAGTCAAAGAGCTGGTGCGGGCTACACCGAGGTGTATGTGGAAGATGGCATTGTGCCACTTCTGCAGATGTATCACACGTCTTTGGTGGTACATCCTTGGAGTGGCTGGCATTCATCGCAGTTGAAGGCCTCGACCGAATCGCATCCGTGCGCTTACGTAATCGGCAGCGGTTTTGATGCGCAGGATCCTTACGTGTCGGGCTTGACGCGCCATCTGTTGCATGATGCGCAGGCTCCTGTGCTGGTAGATGGCGGCGCTTTACGGCTGCTTTCGGCGAAGAAGATTCACGATTTGTGCGAGCAACGTTTTCGTATGGGCTTTCCCACCATCGTCACTCCGCATGGCGGCGAGGCGAAAGAAATGGGTAGAATCTTTGCGCTGACCACGCAGGACCAGGGCGATTTCGCGCTGCAACTTTCCCAAGCATACGGCGCTATCACCGTGTTAAAAGGCCCCGACACCTATATTTCCGATGGTGTGGACGTGCATTGCATGTCGGAAGGCACGGCTGCCTTGGCTAAAGCAGGTACCGGTGATGTGTTGGCTGGCACAATCGGTGCGTTTTTGGCGCAGGGCATGGGTCCCATCGATGCATGCGTGCTGGGAACCACGGTTCACGCGCGTGCTGGGAGGCTTGCCGAGAAAGATTTGACATCGGTGTCAGTGTGCGCCGAAGACGTGATTACCTATCTGCCAAAAGCCATCATGTCTATTGCCGACAGCGCGAAACACAAACATGACGACGATGAAGAGCCGTG
This sequence comes from Actinomycetes bacterium, assembly GCA_023394615.1. Lineage (GTDB taxonomy): Bacteria > Actinomycetota > Coriobacteriia > Coriobacteriales > Eggerthellaceae > JAEXAI01. The sequence continues at coordinate 180,197 of JAEXAI010000010.1, forward strand.
CTAGCGCGGCATGTGCTTGCAAGATGAAAAGATACCATGCACTCATCAGTAAAAACACTGAGTGCATGTGCGGGCGCACGCAATGCGGCGTGCAGAAAGCTAGGGCTATTCTAATATGGTGACATCAGGGAATAAAAACGATACCGCTCGCTTGTTCGATGAGCGTGCGACAGCTGCTGGAATATCGCCCGCTGCGGGGGCATCCATCGAGGTGCAACCGTCTCTTTCTGCAAACGTACCTGGCGTTGAGGTTGATCCGAAGGTACGCATCGATGCGCTGCGACGTGAAATCGAGCACAATTCATACTTGTATTATGCCGAAGACAAGCCCGCCATCAGCGACGGCGCTTTCGATTCGCTCATGCGCGAACTGCGTCAGCTGGAATCGGCGCACCCCGAGCTCATCGACCCCTCTTCACCTACCCAGCGTGTCGGTGGTTACGTGGGCGAGCAATTTGCGGCAATCCGCCATGCACAGCGCATGTATTCGCTTGACGATGCTATGGGATTGGGCGAGCTGGATGATTGGATGGACCGCACGTTCAACGCGATTGGACATGATGTGCCGTTGTGCTGCGAGTTGAAAATCGACGGGAGCGGCATTGCGCTTACCTACGAAGACGGACGTTTGGTGCGTGCGGCAACGCGCGGCGATGGTACGACAGGTGAGGACGTGACGGCCAACATCCGGACCATCAAAGATGTACCATTGCGTCTGCGTGCGGGAAGCGATCAAGGTTTGGCGAATCCTGATGCGGCCATAGAGTTGCGCGGAGAATCCTATATGCCCAAGGCTAGCTTCCAAACGCTGAATGATGCTGCGGAAGCGGAAGGTAAACAGGGATTTGCGAATCCGCGCAATGCGGCAGCTGGTAGCTTGCGCCAGAAAGATCCTACCATCACGGCGCACCGCGACCTTTCCACGTTCATCTACGCCACAGCATCAAATGATGCGCTAAAGATGCAAGGGCAGTTTGAGTTCTTGGAGTGGATGCGCGCAGCGGGCTTTCATGTGAACCCCGATGTAAAACTGTGCGAAAGCCGTGATGAGGTGCGGGAATTCTGCCGTGCGGCGCTGAAGAGACGCGAGGATCTTCCTTACGAAATCGATGGTGTGGTGGTGAAGGTGAATGATTTCGCGTTGCAGGATTCGATGGGATTCACCGCTCGTGCTCCACGTTGGGCCATCGCCTATAAGTTTCCGCCTGAAGAGAAGACAACCCACCTGCGCGACATTACCGTGCAGGTGGGTCGTACTGGCGCAGTCACGCCTGTGGCCGAGTTGGACCCGATACTGGTAGCTGGTTCAACCGTTGCCCGCGCTACGTTGCACAACGAAGACGAGGTGCGTCGCAAAGACGTGCGTATCGGTGATACGGTTATCGTACGCAAAGCAGGCGATGTGATTCCCGAGGTACTCGGCCCTGTGCTGAGCCTGCGACCTAAAGGCACTGAGCCTTGGAGTATGCCCGAGCGCTGTCCAAGTTGTGCAAGCCCGCTGGTGCGCGAAGAAGGTGAAGCGGCATATCGATGCGTTTCTATAGATTGTCCTGCTCAGGCGCATGAGCGCTTGGTGCATTGGGCCAGCAGGGGAGCGCTTGACATAGAGGGCATGGGCGATGAGGTGGTTGGCCGTCTGGTAGAATCCGGTCGTTTGCGCGACGTGGCCGACTATTATAGTTTAACCGAATACGATTTGGCCACGCTTGATATGGGCCGCACGAACAAGGACGGCGAGCCAATTCATCTAGGCGGCGTAGTGGCAAAAAAGCTCATTGATGCAATCGAGGGTAGCAAGACGCGTGGATTCGACCGCGTTTTGTTCGGGCTGGGCATCCGTCATGTGGGCAAGACGACGGCTCAGGCCATTGTAGCTGTGTTCCCCAGTATGGATGCGCTTCGCGCAGCTGAAGAAGAGCAATTGGCGGCCATAGGGGGCGTGGGTTCCATCATCGCGCGCAGCATATATCTGTTTTTGCGCACACCTGACAATATTGCAGTAATCGATCGTTTGGCGAATGCTGGTGTGACCATGCAGGCGCAGCAAAGCGAAAATGAAGTACCGCAAACGCTCGCCGGTCTGACGTTCGTGTTGACCGGTAGCTTGGTGCAAAGCGGTATGACCCGAGACGAGGCGGGTAATCGGCTCAAAGCTATGGGCGCTAAGGTGTCAGGCAGCGTTTCGAAAAAGACGAGCTGTGTTATCGCAGGTGAATCGGCTGGTTCTAAATACGACAAAGCGGTATCAATGGGTGTTCCTGTAGCGGACGAGTCGGCTTTTCTCCGTATTTTAGAAACCGGCCAGGCACCCGACGGTGTCGTTGCGCGCTAGGCGTGCAGATGGTTTCAAGGGTGTGCGGATGAAAAAGACCAGACTGGATAAGCTGCTTGTTGACGGAGGGTTTTTCCCCGATGCGCAGGCTGCATTGCGCGCGGTGCTAGCACGCGAGGTAAAAGTGGGCGACGCGTATGCCACCAGCGCGGCGCAGATGGTTTCTGCAGACGCGAATGTGCAGGTAAAGAGTGAAAACCGTTTCGTCTCGCGCGGGGGATGGAAACTACAAGGCGCCCTGGACGCATTCGATCAGAGCGTGCAGGGTGAGCATTGTATCGATATCGGGTCGTCGACGGGCGGTTTTTCCGATTGTCTTTTGCAGGCCGGTGCCGCCAGTGTGGTATGTGTTGATGTGAACTACGGCCAGCTGGCATGGAAGATTCGACAGGATCCGCGCGTCAAAGTTTTTGAGCGCACGAATATTAAAACAGTTGTTCCGCAACAAATCGGTGCGCCCTTCGATGTGTTGGTTGCTGATCTTAGCTTTATCGGACTTGCCCAATTGGCAGGGGTGTTTGCCAAGCTGTCGCATAAGGGCAGTGTGTTTGTGGGACTGGTGAAGCCGCAGTTCGAAAGCCATCACGACGAAACCGAAGGCGGTCTGGTCGTGGATCCTGATGTGCGCGCCCGCACGGTGCGCGAGGTCACGACTGCGCTTGAAGATGTCGGTTTTCAGGTGAGTGGGGTAGTGGAGTCTTCCATCACCGGACGCAAGGCGAAAAACGTCGAGTATTTGGTGCGTGCCGTTTTCCGGTAGGGGTTTTGAAGGATGTCTGCTGGGCCTTCTCTCATGCTCGTTGGCAGAGCACTGCTGTTATAAGGCGGTAAATCCTACTGAGCCCAAGTACCGTTGCGAAATATGGGAACACATGTGCCATCTGCGGTGATGCCATCGATGGACAAATTGTCGGTCCCGAGCATGAAATCTACGTGTGTGGCCGAATCATTCACGCCTGCAGCAGCGAGGTCGTCTTTTTCCATGTCGCGTCCGCCATCATAGCAATCAGGAAAACCCATGCCCACGGCGAAATGGCAGCTCGCATTTTCGTCGAACAGCGTGCTCAAAAACAGGATACCGGTCTGTTTGATGGGACTGCTCGATGGTATGAGCGCACATTCTCCCAGATGATGCGAGCCCTCATCGGTCTCGATAATCTGGCGAAGCACGTCTTCGCCTGTCTCGGCGCTGTAATCCACCACACGTCCCGCTGCGAACGTGAGGCGAAACCCGTCTACCAAGCTGCCAGAATGATTCAGCGGCATGCTGGCCACCACGGTACCGTCTGCGCGCAAGCGATCTGGTGTGGTAAAAATTTCCTCGGTGGGCATGTTGGGGAAGAAATCAGTGCCGCCAACGGTCGTGTCGCCGCCGCCGTTCCAAATGTGGTTCGCCGGTAGCCCGATAGTGATGTCTGTTCCGAGGGAGTTTTCGTAGTGAAGTGCGTCGAAATGCTGGTCATTCAGCCATTTCTTGCGTTCGTCGAAGCTCCTCTTGTGTGCGGCCCATGCATTCGCGGGATCAGCTCCATCGCAGCGTGCGGTATGGAATATTGCGCGCCACAGGGTTTCGGTGGCCTCTTCCGGCGTTTTGTCGGGAAAGACGCGCGTGGCCCATGCGGCGCTCGCGGCACCGATGATGCACCATACGTTGCGACCAAAGTCCATGCCGTCGCGCCACGCCTTGCATGCTTTGTTGCTGGCGATGACCCAGTTCATCAGCTTGGTCTGGTCGACCCCGGCCATAATCTGCGGGTCGTCGCTATCAATGAACAGAAACGCTGCGCCGCAGTTCGCCATGGAGTTTTGCAACACGGCACGCCATTCGGGGAATCTTTTGAACGCTTCGGCGGGCTTGTAATCGTAGTTCATGCGTCCGATTTTCTCGTCGCTGAAGTTCACAGTGACGTTTTTTGCGCCCGACTCGTAAGCGCAGCGGACAATCAGGCGCACCAAGGGCGTTTGCGATACGTCGGCAGAAACGAAGAGCTCTTGGTCTTTTTGCAGGTTGCAGCCTGTTTTTACCGCAAGCTCGGCATATTTTTCCAACTGTTCTTCGAAACCTTCGTACATATTTTTCTTCTTTCTTTTGGCGTGTCGGCAGTGTGTGGACGTGTCAAACGACCCGTCCCTTTGACACGTGTGAACGTGTCAAACGACCCGTCCCTTTGACACGCCTTTGACACGTGGGAGATTGCCAAAGGGTCGGCAGTTAGCGCTGGATTTCTTCTTTGGCAGCTTCCAGCTGTTTGCGCGACATGTTCGACGAACCGGTGATGGTGATATCGGCGCTGGTACCGTTACCCAAATCCTTTGCTGTCACATGCACGATGCCGTTAGTGTCCAGCTCGAAAGTCACTTCGATTTGCGGCTGCAATCCACGCTTAATGCCCGAAAGCCGGAAACGCCCAATCGATTTATTTTGGCTCGCGCGTCCGTTTTCGCCTTGTAGTACGTTGATTTCAACCATCGTCTGCAGCGGGGAAGCCGTTGTGTAGACTTCGCTGTGCTGTGTGGGAATCGATGAGTTGCGCGGAATCAGCACGCTCATTTTGTCGCCCTTTACTTCCACGCCGAGCGACATGGGCGTCACATCTAAAAGGATCAACCCGCCAACAGAACCTGAAAGTACGCCCGCTTGCAGGCACGCACCCATGGCCACGCTCTCATCTGGGTTGATGCTGTGTACTGGATCGCGCCCGGTCAGGTCGTGAACAGCTTTCTGTACGCAGGGGATGCGGCTTGATCCGCCTACCATCAGTACTTTGCCTATCTGGTTCGCGGCAACACCTGCATCGGAAAGCGCCTGTTTGCATGGCCCGATGGTGGATGCCACCAAATCACTTGTGAGTTTTTCGAATTGTGCGCGCGTCACTTCCACTTCCAGATGCAATGGCTCGTTGCCTTTTGTGGCGATGAAGGGAAGGTTGATGGTGGTACGCTCGGTACTCGAAAGCTCCTTTTTGGCAGCTTCGCATGCTTCGCGCACGCGCTGCATGGCGCTTTCGTCTTTGGACAAGTCAACACGGTGGGCTTTCTTGAAATCCTTCAGTACCCAATCGCACAGACGCGCGTCAAAATCGTCGCCACCCAAATGATTGTTACCAGCGGTAGCCAACACTTCGATAAAGCCGGAGGCAATGGAAAGCACCGATACGTCGAATGTGCCGCCGCCCAAATCGAAAACCATGACGGCACGGTCTTCTTCTTTGTCGACCCCGTAGGCTAGAGCTGCACTGGTGGGTTCGTTTATAATGCGCTGCACGTTCAACCCGGCGATTGTGCCTGCGTCTTTAGTGGCTTGGCGCTGCGAGTCGGTGAAATATGCCGGCACCGTGATGACGGCGTCGGTCACCTGCGTGCCCAGATACGCCTCGGCATCGCGTTTCAGCTTCAGCAGTATGATGGCTGAGATCTCCTGGGGCGTGTAGGCTTTGCCATCGATTTTCACCGTGCGGCTAGATCCCATATCACGTTTGATTGATGTGATGGTGCGATCGGGGTTGATGGCCGCCTGACGGCGTGCCGGAGTTCCCACCAAACGCTCACCATTTTTTGTGAACGCTACGACTGATGGTGTGGTACGCTCGCCATCGCTGTTCACGATTACCGTGGGTTTTCCGCCCTCAAGCACGGCCATACAAGAATTTGTCGTTCCTAAATCAATGCCGATCATAGCGCCCATGCGCTCACCTTCCCCTACAGCCGCGGGCCCGCACGGTTGCTACAAACGCACCGTGCGGGCCCGTCTCATTTCGAGTTTGCATGAACATCGTAAAGGTTTTATCGTTGCCCATGCGGAAAATCATGCGGCTGAAACGCTTTTGTTACGTGTGCCCCACAAGGATGGGCGCGCTACACCGCAGGGTGTATATGCGCAACACGCGTTGGCAGAGGCCTCAACACCACTCGGCTCAACACCACTTGGCTCAAGACCACTCGGCTCAACACCACTCGGCTCAACACCACTCGACAGCTACGCGCAATAGCTGCAGGGTGGCGCGACAGTCGGCAGACGCGCATGTTTTCGTTTGCCTCCTGGCTATTCTCGAGTGCGCGTGCCCTCGTCTCTAGTTCTTCAGCGAGTTGATGGGGGCTGGCATACGCCCACCACGATGGGCAAACACAGTACCCGCGTGGGTGTTTACAGGCATGACTGGCGCGTAGCCCAATAATCCGCCGAAATCAAGCTTGTCACCTACATCTTTACCGATTGCGGGAATGATGCGCACGGCGGTCGTTTTGTTGTTGATCATTCCGATAGCACATTCGTCTGCGATGATACCGAAAATCGTTTCCACGCTGGTATCGCCGGGTACGGCTATCATATCCAAACCGACACTGCATACGCAGGTCATAGCTTCTAATTTCTCAAGGCAGAGCGCGCCGGATTCGGCTGCGCGAATCATGCCGGCATCTTCGGATACGGGAATGAACGCGCCCGAAAGCCCGCCGACGCTGCTCGACGCCATCACGCCGCCCTTTTTCACGGCATCGTTGAGCATGGCAAGTGCGGCTGTGGTGCCGGGGCCGCCGCATTGTCCCACGCCGATGGCTTCCAAGATCTCGGCGACGCTGTCACCCTCGGCCGGGGTAGGGGCCAAGCTCAGATCGAGGATGCCCTTCTGTACGCCCAAACGGCTGCTGGCCTCGCGAGCCATCAGTTCGCCAGCGCGCGTGATTTTGAATGCTGTTGCCTTGATAGCTTCGGCGATTTGCGTGATATCGGCATCTTTGGGCATGTTTGCAAGCACATTGCGAACCACGCCCGGGCCCGACACGCCCACGTTCACCACGGCGTCAGCCTCTCCGCTGCCGTGAAAAGCGCCGGCCATGAAGGGGTTGTCTTGTACGGCGTTGCAGAAAATTACTAATTTACCTGCGCCGATGCACTGTTGGTCGGCCGTGGCTTCTGCAGTTTCCTTTACAATGCCCGCCATTTTGAAAGCAGCGTCCATATTGATGCCAGCGCGCGTGGATCCCACGTTCACGCTGGAACACACATATTTCGTTTCAGAGAGTGCGCGCGGAATGGAATTCATCAACGTGATGTCTGATTTCGAAGCGCCTTTCTGCACCAGCGCACCGAAGCCGCCCACAAAATCGACGCCTACTTCGTCGGCTGCTTTGTCCATCGCCAAGGCGATGGGGGTGAAATCCGTCGCGTCGGTGGCGGCACAGATTTCAGAAATAGGAGTCACCGAAATGCGCTTGTTCACGATGGGAATGCCGTATTCGCGTTCCAGCTGCTCGGCCGTGGGCACGAGGGCCTCAGCGGCGCTGGTCATGCGATCGTAGACTTTGCGCGACATGGTTTTGATATCTGAATCGGTGCAGCCCCGCAGGTTCAAACCCAAAGTGATAGTTCTGATATCCAAGTGCTGTTTGCTGACCATGGCCAGCGTTTCGGCCACTTCTTCAGGGGTGATCTGCATGTTTGCTCCCGTGCTCGAGGTTTTGCGGCGCGGCGTGCCCGCCTGTTGCGCCTTTTGAACCAACCTATTATATACAAGCGCGCACGAAGTGCGCGAGGCTCCCCGAAAAAGGCAAGAGCTCGTTTTCTTTAGCGTTCAGCTGACTTTGCAACGAAACTTTGCAATTCAACCTTTAGCGTTCACCCAAAACTTTTTCAAAATCCTCAATCAGCATGGGGCGGTAAAAGTAGTAGCCCTGTATGCGGCACGGGCCGAATTTCGTCACCAAGTCGAATTGTTCTTCGGTCTCCACACCTTCCACGATCGCCGTGGCTCCCATGGCATCCACCAGACCCATCACCGTCTCGATAATCGCATCGCGCTTCTTGGTTTCCCCTGCGCCCTGCAGAAAGTTCATGTCGAGCTTTATGGTGTCGAACTTCAGGTTCTTCAGCGTGTTCAGCGACGAATAACCGCTGCCGAAGTCATCGATGAGCACGGGGAATCCGGCATTGTGCAGCGCCATTACCGTTTCCGTGATAGAGGGACTGTCCTGCGTTTAACGGTGCGGTTGGCCCTGCCGCATGCGATGTGATGTCCGTGCGAATGCGATGCGAGGGCTGCGCGGGGAAGTGTACAAGTCATGCGGCAAATGGCTTGGGTATGCGGTATGGCTGCTCCGATTCGCCTGCTGCATCCCACGCCCGATTTTTTCGCTCGATTCGAGCGGAAGGACTTCCAGATGGCGCGAAATGCGAGGTTATGCTGTCCGGAAACGTCTATCTTGCGATTGAAAGAAACAGCCCGTTTTTGGCGAGGCTTTGAACTGGGGTTTTCCAAATGGTCAGGCTGAAAATCGTGCATATTGCGCATATGTAGCATGCTACAGACAGCCTAACCTCGCATTTCGCGCCACTACAAGGGCCTTTTACTCGAATCGTGGTCAGGATTCGGGAGGCAATCGGACGCGATTGCTTTTGTCGGATGGAATCCCGCACTCTGCTCGGAAACCATAGCGGATTGAGGGGAAAATGAGGAATCTTGTGAAGGGACTCGTATCCGCTTGTTCTTTTCCTTCGAAGGAAATAAAATGCAGACAGAGAAAATAATGAACAACTTGTACAAAAATGGCCGAAGTGTTCAATTTATTGAAGGAAGGATCATTTTTGAAGAACATGAACAGCGGCACTGTCATTTTGGAAAGCGCTCAGACGGCAATCGCCGCAACTCCGACGGAGACTGCTGCCACCGCCGCGGTTACTGCAGCTTCGAAATCCGCCGTGGCCTCAACTGCCGTGCCTGCGTCTGCATGCCTCGATCGCCGTATCGTCCGCACGAAGCGCGCCATACGTTCGGCGCTTATCGACCTGATGGAACAGCGTGGTTTCGGTGCCTTCACGGTGAACGATCTGTGCGAGCACGCTGATATCAACCGGGGCACGTTCTACAACCACTATAAAGATCTGCCCGATGCACTGGCCTCGTTCGAAGGCGAAGTGCTGCAGAATTTGGATACGTTTCGATCTCCGATGTCGAGCTTGGATCTTGCCAGCATCGTGGTGTGCGTCTCCCGTCGCGAACCGCTGCCGTTTTTGGTGAGCCTGTTCGACTATCTGCGCGAAGAGGGCGATTTCCTGCACGCGGCGATGGGGCCCGGTGGAGATGTGGGCTTTGGTCCGTGCCTGCGCGATTCGGTGTGCGCTTACATGGTGCAAAGCATTTTGCATAAGCGCTACCGCGAAAACCCTACGCCGTTTGTGGACTATTACGTCGCGTTTTTCGCGTCAGCGTATCTGGGGGTTATCACCCGTTGGATAGAGACGGGTATGAAAGAATCATCGCGCGAGATGGCGCTTATATCGCAACGGTTGCTGTTTATCAAGCCGGGCGAATCTATCGAACTGTGAAGTGGTGCAAATGATTACGAACACCAATCTGCAAGAATCTGCAAAAGAGGAGCAACAGGGTATGGAAGATATGCAAGACAAGCAAAAAAGCAACCTTCATATCGGCATCGATGTGGGGTCGACCACCGTGAAGCTGGCCGTGCTCGACGACGAAAACCAGGTGAAATATTCCATCTACCAGCGCCATCATGCTGACGTGCGCGCTACTATCGTGGAAGTGCTGCAAGGCGCGGCAAAGGATTTCGGCGACAAGGAAATGTCTATCGCCATCACGGGATCAGGCGGATTGCTGCTGGCCCAATGGCTAGACGTGACGTTTATACAGGAGGTTATCGCCAGCAAAACGGCGGTGGAGACCTTCATTCCGCAAACCGATGTGGCTATCGAGCTGGGCGGCGAGGACGCGAAGATTATCTATTTCGACCACGGTATCGAGCAACGCATGAACGGCACGTGCGCTGGCGGCACGGGTGCATTCATCGATCAGATGGCCACGCTTCTGAACACCGATGCGAAGGGCTTAAACGATCTGGCGGCCAAACACACGATCATCTATCCCATCGCGAGCCGCTGCGGCGTTTTCGCCAAAACCGACGTGCAGCCGCTTTTGAACGAGGGCGCGAAAAAGGAAGACGTTGCTGCATCGATTTTTCAAGCTGTGGTCACGCAAACCATCAGCGGCCTTGCATGCGGACGCCCTATCCGCGGGCATGTCGCGTTTCTGGGCGGCCCGCTGCAGTACCTGCCCGAGCTGCGCAAGCGCTTCTATATCACGCTGAATCTAGACGAAGAGCACATCATCGTGCCCGAAAACGCCCACTTATTCGTGGCGGCCGGTTGTGCCATTGCGGGCAAGGAAGAGGCCAAGATCGAAAAGCTCAACGACGTGGTGAGCCGTATGGAACACTTGGGAGACGTGCAGGGCAGCGAAGTGGTGCGCCTGCCACCTCTGTTCGCTGACGATGCGGAATATCGCGAGTTTAAAGATCGCCATGCTCACGAATGCGTGAAGCGCGGCGATCTTGCTACCTACGAGGGTACGGCTTTTCTGGGCATTGACGCCGGGTCGACCACGTTCAAGACCGCGCTGATAGGCGAGGACGGCAGCCTTTTGTGGACATGCTATGCCAACAATAAAGGTGATGTGCTAGGCGCCGCCAAACATGGCATCGGCGAGCTCTACAACATCTTGCCCAAGCGCCCCGATGGCACCAGCGCAGTGACTATCGGTCACGCCACGGTGACCGGCTACGGCGAAGGACTTTTGCTGGAAGCGCTGCGCGTGGATTCGGGCGAGATTGAGACAGTGGCGCATCTGCGCGGTGCTCAGGAAATGCTTCCCGGCGTGGAATTCATTCTGGACATCGGCGGGCAAGATATGAAATGCCTGCGCGTGAAAGACGGCGTCATCGATTCTATCATGTTGAACGAGGCATGCTCGAGCGGCTGCGGATCGTTCATCGAGAGCTTTGCGTCGGGTTTGAACTTGCGTATCGATGAGTTCGCCGATACAGCCATCAGTGCGAAGCGACCGGTCGATTTGGGCAGTCGCTGCACGGTGTTTATGAACTCGCGCGTGAAACAAGCGCAAAAGGAAGGCGCTACGGTAGGGGATATCGCCGCCGGCCTGGCTATTTCCGTGATAAAGAACGCACTGTTCAAGGTAATAAAGCTGCGCGACCCGCGCGACGTGGGGAAAAAAGTGATTGTGCAGGGCGGCACGTTCTTAAACGATGCCGTGCTGCGCGCATTCGAGCAGTTGGCGCATGTGGAAGCGGTGCGTCCCGATATCGCCGGCAACATGGGCGCCTATGGCGCGGCTTTGCTGGCGCGCGACCGCTACGTGGAGTCGCTGGCTCACACGAAGCTGGATCCGCAGACGAAGGGCCATGGTAGCGTATCGACCTTGCTGAACCCCCAGCAGCTCGAACATATGGAACCCACGCACAAAACGCTGCGCTGCAAAGGCTGCGAAAACAATTGCCTTTTGACCGTGAACGATTTCGGCGTGGATGAATCCACCGGCAAGCATCGGCGCTTCATCACGGGCAACCGTTGTGAAAAGGGTGCGGGGCATGTGGACAAGAAAAACAGCGTGCCGAACCTGTTCGACTACAAGAGCCATCGCCTGTTCGACTATGAGCCTCTCTCGCGCGAGGACGCCCCGCGCGGACGAGTGGGTATTCCGCGAGCGTTGAACATGTATGAGAACTATCCATTCTGGTTCACGTTCTTCACTCATCTGGGTTTTCGCGTGGAACTCTCCGATCCATCTACGAAAAAGACGTATGAGGCGGGTATCGAATCCATGCCGTCTGAGAGCGTATGCTACCCGGCGAAGCTCTCGCACGGACATGTGATGAATCTGCTGGAAAAGCACCCTGATTTCATTTGGATGCCTTGCAGTAAATGGGAGCGCGGCGAAGATGAGGGCGCGGGCAATCATTACAACTGCCCAATCGTTATGAGCTATTCGGAAAGCCTGCGTTTGAATATCGATGAGTTGCGCGAAAGCGATGTGCAATTCTTGAACCCGTTTTTGCCCTATGACAAAAAGGAGCCGCTGAAGAAGCGCCTGTTCGTAGAACTGGTGGAAAACCATCCCGAGCTGATGGGCCGCTATGCTAAAGCCCCCACGCAGCGTGAGATTGACGAGGCCGTAGATGCGGCTTGGACCGAAGACGAGCATTTCAAAGACGACATCCGTGCGAAGGGCGAGGAAACGCTGGCGTGGATGGATCGCACCCATACCCACGGCATCGTGTTGGCCGGACGTCCCTACCACAACGACCCGGAAATCAACCACGCCATTCCCGAACTGCTGACCAGCTTTGGGCTCGCTGTGCTCACGGAAGATTCCATCGCGCATTTGGGCACGCTCGAGCGCCCTATTCGCTTGGTAGACCAGTGGATGTACCACACGCGCCTGTATGCCGCCGCCAAAGTGGCCACCGAGCGCAACGATTTGGATTTGATACAACTGAACAGTTTCGGCTGCGGCTTAGACGCGCTTACCACCGACCAGGTACAAGAGATTCTGGAAGGTTCGGGCAAGGTTTATACCGTGCTGAAAATCGATGAGGTTTCCAACCTAGGCGCTGCGCGTATTCGCGTGCGCAGCCTATTGGCAGCCTTGAAAGATCAGGCCGATGAAGAGGCCGAAGAAGCCGCCGTGCATACTGGTTGCCCAGTGGGCGACTTGAAAATCGATGCGCTCGTGGCGGATGTGGAAGCGCGTATCGATGCGAAGACCGGCAAGCGTGAGGCTGCTGCGGCGCGCGAGGTTGCGGCCAGCGTGCAGCAAGAGGAAGCTGCTGCGCCACGTGAGGCGACCGCACCCTATGATCATGTGGCAGCTGGCACCGCACCCCACGACCACGATACGGATGGCGCTGCGGCCCATGGCCACGCTGAGGCTGACATTGCGCAACGTGAAGCGGCTTCCACGGAATTCCCGCGCGTGGAATTCACGAAGGAAATGCGCGATGCGGGCTACACCATTTTGGCTCCGCAGATGGCGCCGATTCATTTTGAGTTGTTGGCCGAGGTGTTCCACAACGCCGGATACAACCTTGAGCTGCTGCCTTCCGTTGACCACGGAGCGGTGGATGCGGGCTTGCGCTATGTGAACAACGACATTTGCTACCCGTCCATTCTGGTGACGGGCCAGATTATGGAAGCTGTTACCAGCGGTCGCTACGACACTGACAAGCTGGCTGTAATGATTACGCAAACCGGCGGCGGATGTCGCGCAACCAACTATATCGCGCTTATTCGCAAAGCCCTGCGTGCGGCTGGGCTGGGGCACATCCCCGTAGTCTCGCTTGCTTTGCAAGGCAACCTCGATGAATCGAATTCGGGTTTTGAGGTCACTGGCAGCATGTTGAACCAAGCGGTCTATGCCATCTTCTACGGCGATTTGCTGATGTCGTGTCTGTATCGCACACGTCCCTATGAAGTGGAAGAGGGTGCTGCGTTTCATCTGTACAGACACTGGATGGACAGGTGCAAGGCTCAGATTTTGGAGAAAGAGACCCGCGGTCGCTTTGCCAAAACGGTTCGCAGCATCGTTGATGATTTCGACACGCTTCCTTTGGCGGGTGAAGGTACGAAACCGCGCGTGGGCTTGGTCGGAGAGATTTTGGTGAAGTTCCATCCCACGGCGAATAACCAAGTGGTAGACGTAATCGAGTCGGAAGGCTGCGAAGTCGTGGTGCCCGGATTGGCAGAGTTTTTCCTGTTCGGCATCGCGGGACGCATCTTCCAGAAAGATCCGCTGGCGCGCTCGGCCAAAGGAGCCTTAGGTGCGAAGGCCATATTAAAGGTGGTGGACTTGGCACGCAAGCCTGTAAACGATGCGCTGCGCAAGTCGAACCGTTTTGAAGAGCCTACTGACATTTTCGAATTGGCCAAGTACGCTGAGGACATTTTGAGTTTGTGCAACAGCATGGGCGAGGGATGGCTGCTGACCGCTGAGATGGTAGAGCTCATCCGTCATGGCGCGCCCAACATCGTGTGCGCACAGCCTTTCGCGTGCCTGCCGAACCACGTAGTGGGCAAGTCGGTCATCAAGGAATTGCGCCGTCGCTACCCCGAAAGCAATATAGTGGCCGTGGACTACGACCCGGGCGCATCTGAGGTGAATCAGCTGAATCGCATCAAACTGATGATATCGGTAGCCAAGGCCAACTTGGAAGAAAAGGAGCGCGAGGCACGGGCGGCTCGTACGGCCAGCTACGAAAAGCCGCAGGCTCAACCGCAAAACTGCGCGTGCACCGTTGACATAGAGGAAGAGCTGCTGGCGACAAAGTAAGGGAATGCGACTCGCACCAAGCACTGCCATCGACGGTCGCATCAAGCGCTGTCGATGGCTGACGCAAACGAAAGGGATGCAAGCATGAGCGATATCACCGAGGCCCTACAGGTTGAGCAAACCGAAATGGTCGGATACTACGAGCATCTGCATCGCCATCCTGAACTGGGGTTACATGAATTCCAGACCGCTGCCTACATCGCCGACCTGCTGAAAGGCTGGGGATACGACGTGGTTTGCGGCGTCGGCGGCACGGGCGTGGTGGCTACGTTGGAAAACCATCCGGGCGACGTTGCGGGGGCCAATGATGCCCATGCAGACAATGCCGCTTGGTCGGCCGATACCGCCTCTGCGGGCGGCGAATCCTATCCAGTGGGCGGCGTCAGCACCGCCTCTGCAGGCGGCAGGAAAATCGCTCTGCGTGCAGAAATGGACGCGCTTCCCATGCAAGAAGGCAACGGCGCAAAAGCCGCAATGCAAGCAGACGGCAGCGCGCGCGTTTGTAGCGAGGTTCCCGGGGTGGCGCATATGTGCGGTCACGACGGCCACTGCGCAATGCTTTTGGGGGCCGCAAAATACCTTGCGAAGACCAAGAATTTCAACGGCACGCTGCGGTTGATCTTTCAACCCGCTGAGGAGACAATGGGTGGATCGATTGCCATGATGGACGACGGCCTCCTTGAGCGCTTTCCTATCGATGCGATATTCGGCATGCACAATTCACCCGGTTTGGATGTGGGCAAAATCTACTTGCACGACGGCCCCGTGTTGACGGCGGCCGATAAATGGGAAATCGAGCTAGAAGGCAAAGGCGTACACGGATCCATGCCGGACAAGGGCATCGATCCTATCGTGGCAGGTTCTGCGCTGGTGATGGCGCTGCAGACGGTCGTTTCGCGCAACGTTTCCCCTACAGAAACCGCAGTGGTAACGGTGGGCTCGTTTCAATCCGGAACTACTGACAATATCATTCCCCAGACCGCGCTGCTGAAGATGTGCGTGCGCACGGCTTCCCCCGAAACCCGGCAGATCGTGCTGAATCGGATTCGCGAAATTACCGTCGGCGTGGCAAGTGCCTATGGCGTGACCTGCGACATTCGCGAAGGGCGAGCGGGCGCTGTATTGGTAAACGATGCTGAGCTAGGTGCGCAATGCCGTGCTGCCGCGCTGCAAGCACTAGGCGCTGATGGTGTGGAACTCAACGGTGAAGCCGAGATGGCCAGCGAGGATTTTGCCTACTACACGCAGAGAATACCCGGTTTCTATGTGATGATTGGGATAGGTGATACGCCCATGAACCATCATCCAGATTATCATTTCAACACCAACGCGCTGGTTAGCGGTGCTGCATATTGGGCAGCCATCACTGAGGCCCTGCTGAAGTAGAGAAGAATTCTTTTCGAGATTTTGAATCCGAGAATCTCAAGGCGGCTGGTTTTTCGTTTTCGAAACAGTTGTATTCAGATGCGGCGCAAATGGGGCGCTATACTGTTTCTGTTAAAAGATTGCTAGGAGCAGGGAGAATCATCATATGAGAATGCGCGCTTTGACGGTCTGTGCGGCGTTTCTTGTTATGGGCGCGATGCTCTTCAGTGCGGATACCGGCTATGCCGCAACGGTCAAAGCGGATTACCTTGTCCTTGGTGATAGCATCTCCGCTGGCTATGGGCTTTCCGACCCCACCACGCAATCGTTCCCAGCACTTCTTGCCGCAGACCAGAATCTTGAGCTGAACAATCTTGCCGTAAGCGGCAACACGATGGCGAACTTGGCCACGACCCTCACCGACAAGACGTCTGCGGGTGCCATCAGCGACGAGGCCATCGAGAATGCGGATATCATCTCTATCACTGCAGGTGGAAACGATTGCATGCATGCGTTGTATGGAGCAGTCGCCGCATATTACAACAGTATTTTCACCCCCGACATCACTGCCGATGATGTAACGACCATCATCGGCGCTGAAAGCGACAGTCGCAGATATCTGGTCCTGTTCGCGATGGGCGCTATCCTGAGCAATCCACAAAGCTCTTTCGCTGATACGGCCGATTTCAAGGCTGCCCTCGCAAACTACGAGACCAACCTTCAGGCAGTTGTCAATTATATACACGACGTAAACCCCGATGCCGTGCTGTTTATCGACACGCAATACAACCCCTATGTCGCATTCAAAGCTGGGAGCGTCGCCTATGTCTACAACGCTTTCGCCGCATGCGTGCCCAAGCTGAATGCCATAATCAGTGATTCGAACAACGGAGCCGGAAGCAAATACCAAGTAGTGGATGTCGCTGCCGCGTTTGCGACCAACGTCAATAGCGAAGGCGTGCAAGACCTGGGTGCCTCGCTGTGCAATGCGAGCTTGGAACCTCTCAACTTCGACTTCCACCCCAATGCGGCTGGGCATAAGGTCATAGCGAGCACTATCACCACCAACTTGGGACATGACATCAGCACGCCTCAAAGCGTCACTACGGGCGGCATCACTGCCACGCTCGTCTTCTCAACCAGCGCGGGCAGTATTCTTCCCACCGACACTATTCTTCCCAATGTGTCGGTGACAGCCACCATCACCTTCTCGGGAGCGCCCGATAGCGCCTCGAACGCAGCCAGTTACAATCTCATGTATTCGAATGCCGAAACTGGGATAGATGATTCTTGCGACACGAAATACCTACCGGCGGGGCAGGCAGTTTCCGAAACGACGGCCTTCACGTTCGCCATGCCCGCAAACGATGTCGGGTCCTTCAACCTGACCTTGACGAAAAACGACCCCATCCAACTCTCCAGCATTTCCATAGATGCGACGCAAGCTGTGGTCGGCACCGCGCTCACCACTTCGATACAGCCTGCCGGAGCCAAGGCGACCTACCAATGGTATGCCGATGACACTGCCATCTCCGGTGCTACCGCCAGTACCTACACTCCCACGAAAGACGACGTTGGTAAAACGCTCACGGTTAAAGCGACGGGAGTAGAGGAATACGGCGGCACCATCGAGAGCAAAACCGGTCTTGTCGTTAAGGCGAAGGATTCGGGCGGGGCGAATGATGCGGGCAAAACAGATGACGGTGATGGTGGAAACGGCGTTGCTTCCGCATCTGCCGCAGTGCCGTATGCGACGCCTTATACCGCTGATGGTTTCTCTCTTTTACCGGGCGTTTTGCTGCTGGCTGTTCTTGCGGGTTTCGCCGTAGGGCTCGCGGCGCGAAAGATAGGGAATCGTGAAACGATCTGAAGGGAAGCGCGTGGGGCAACATAGGGAAAAGCATTTTGCTGAGGCACTGCTACTGCTCATTATACTTCTGCTTGTGAGCGCCGCTGCCGGTTTTTCCGTTGCGGCTTTCGCCGCGCCTGCAGACACGGCATCGCAGGTGGTGGGCACGGGTGAGCGCGCTCGCACCATCGGCCAGCTGCTAGACGGTGGCGAGTACGTCGAAGGCCGTGTGCTCGCGCGCGTGAGTGATGAGTATGCGCCCATCTCCACGTTCTCAGACGAACAAGCGAGCACCGTGAGCGACCTGTACACGTTTTCGTCAAGCTCGGTTGATGCCAGCGCCGCAGGCGATGTCGCGAGTGCTTCTACGGGCACTGGCGCTACGGGCACCGGCGACGCGAGCGCGGGCAAAGGTGCAACTGCTTTCTCGTTTCATGCACCCGACCGCATCATCCTCATCCAGTCCGATACCCTTACGACCAAGGAGTTGCTGGAATCCCTGGTGAACGCAGCGGGCGTCGTGTCCGCCCAGCCAGACTATATCCGCACCTTGGATGACGGGGCTGCAAGCAGCCAGAGCGCGCAGACGGACGATGCCGCAAGCAGCCAGAACGCGCAGTCTGACGATGCTGCATCCGCGCTGGCATCGGGCAGTCTAAGCATGCTTCTGGGCGACGACGCTTCAGCGCAATCGTCGGATGCTGCCGCATCGACCTTTGCCTCTTCTGTTCCCAACGACATGTTCTTCAACGAGCTCTACAGCTTGAAAGATGCCAGCGAGGCCGGAACGAGCGTGAGGGCTTTATGGGACAAGCTGTGGAACTCGGTGCCCACCAGTGCGAATGTTGAGGAGAGCAAGCAAGTCATCATTGCTGTTATGGACTCGGGCGTGGAATACGACCATGTGGATCTTGCAGGGGTCATGTGGAGGGGTGGGGATGCCTTGGCTGCAAAGGGCATCGCGTCTGGCACTTACGGTTATGATTTCGTCGGTAATGATACAGATCCCATGGACAAAAACGGTCATGGCTCGCTGGTTGCCGGCGTCGTGGCGGCTTCGGTGAACAATGGCACGGGTGTGGCCGGCATAGCACCGAATGCGCGCATCATGGCGCTTCGTACGGGGGATTCAAGGGGGATGAACGCACTTTCAGCCACGATAGCGGCCTATAGTTATTTGGCCGATGCTGCTCAGGCGGGCGTGCACGTGGCGGCAGTGAACGACTCATGGGGAGATATTGGTGGGGATGGCCTGCTCGTCGAGGTGGTGGACGATCTTTATGAGACCTACGGAACCATCTCGGTAGCGGCATCAGGGAATGATTCGTACGACACCGATGCAGTGGGTTTCTTTCCTTCGAGCCTTCCAACGGATGGCATCATAAGCGTCAACGCCACCGATGAGGTCGGCAAGCTCGCCAGCTTTTCGGATTACGGTGCCATGACTACCGACATCGGGGCACCCGGTGTGGCAATTCTATCGACTTCGAGCAAAATCTGGTTCGTGATAGGGCTTGCCGACAAAAGCAAGCTCGCAGTTTACGAGACTTTCGACAACGTTGCACCCTATGCATTCGAAGCAGCTTGGGCCGGAAGTCCGGATATGGGTGGGACGCTCAAGATCTCAAGCGACGCAGACTCCAGTTCATCGGGCACGGGTGCGGGCATTGAATTCAGCGTCACGGATGCCCAATCGGGCGCATCCGATGCGATAACGCTCACATCTCACGTGGATTTGAGCGGAGCGGTCAACAAGCCCACGGACGTAGTGTTCGACTCAAGGCAGTTCGATGACGCAGACGATGCGGCGGTCCGAATCACCCGTGTCTACATGGCTTCCACCTTGCCGGGCGAGTGGGTCGAATTGTCGAGTTTTGACTCAGGCGCGACAAGAATGAACTGGGGTTTTCACTGCTTTTTTATCCCAGCCAAGCAAAGCGACCAGATTGATTGGAAGAAGCCCACCATAAAAATCGAGCGCAAACTCACAGATTTCGATGCAGGTAAAGATATAACCTACCAAATCGATAATGTGGGACTCGCCTTTGACGGTGCTTGCGAGGCATACCCCTATTTTAGCGATGACGGCACTTCTCTGGCGGCACCTATGGTGACAGGCGCAATTGCTTTGCTTGCCGCCGCCTACCCAGACGATTCGCCCGCCACTTTGAAGAACCGCCTGCTCGGATCGGTTACAAGAAGCGATGCTCTTGCAGGCACGTGCACATCTGATGGGAGGCTCGACCTCTCGCGAACCGACAATCCCTACCCGGTGGTGTCCACCGTGGAACAGGATGCTTCCGACACCCGCGTTGTCACCGTTTCCGGCTCATTTTTCGGCAATGCGGTGGGCGGCGTTTCAGTTGAGGGTGTTGATGACGGCCAAGTAGCTATCACGTCGTGGGGCGACAGTCAGATAACGCTCGCCTTGCCCGCTGGCTTGCAGGCCGCGAACCGCTACGTTACCGTTACGCGCGCAAGCGATTCGGATACCGGCCGTAGGCTCGTTGCCCTAAAGGGGACGGCTGAAGCCGATTCAACTTGCTTTGATGAGCTTCCCGCCCCTGATCTGGGATCTTTGGGCTTGTCGCGGACGCAAAGTGAGATCACTTCTTGGCAGATGGCGTCGGCTGGGGGAAAAATATACGCTGTGAGCAGCGGCGTGGGAAAGGCTGGTAGAACCGGCGGCGGGGTGGTGCATACGATCGCCCTGTTAAGCTACGATCCCCAAGCGCGAACCTGGACTGACATGGATGCTTTCGACGACGTGGCGATGACGTATGTGCTCATGTGCGCATATGGGAACAATCTCTATATCTACGATGCGGGTGTGGATATCCTCTACCGCTTTGATACGGAAACCGGTGTTCGCACAACGGTGGCTCATTACTCGAGCGATCCTGCTTTTTCTGGGGTGGACTACACGAATGCCTCGATGGTTTCGGACGGTTTGACTGTGACGCTGGTCGGTTCCCGCAAATTAGTGAACGGCGCATATGATCACAACCAGCCCACGCTGAGCATCGATCTTTCCACGGGCGCGGCATCTCTGGGTACCTCGCTTGCGCACAGCAGGATATGGCCGGTCTTGGGCTATCTCGACGGGGTGCTTTTCGCTGCAGCGGGCGGCACGGCGGCACAGACGCCCGCCACAAGCGTGGAGATATTGGCGAATGGCGCGTACTCTGCGGTTGCGTCCATGCCAGATGGTATCTTGGCCAGCCAACTTTCTACGGCGGCGGGTTCTGTGCTGCCAGCGGGTTTCCGCTTTGTGGCGGCGGACGGCTCCACGGTCGAGCTCGCCCATGATTGCCTGGCGGTAAGCGGGCTTGTGAACAGCTCGGGGAAGAACAGCGCCGATACCTATATCTTCGACCCCCAGGCAAGAACCTGGACGACGACTGCGCGCATCCTCGCGCCAGTAAAGGTGTCGTATGCGGGCGGCGCGTACCTGAATGGGAAGTTTTACGTGTTGGGATATGACGGCACGGGAAACATCGGAAACGGCTACGGGCTTGTGTTCCGCTGCCTCGCGTCGGCGCCGGTTGACCCCGACCCCACGCCCACGCCTACGCCCGACCCCGACCCCACGCCTGTGCCCGATCCGAATCCCGCGCCCACGCCCGATTCCGCTGATGTTGCTGGCGATGGTGCAGGTGGGGGCAGCGCTTCAGCTTTGCAAGCGACATACACAGCAAATGCACCTGCGTCTAAAACTGTGGCTGACACGTCTGATTCCACAACAGTGTCAATTGCGGTATATGCGCTTCTAGTATGTGCGATCGCGGCGTTCGCCTTGCTTCTAGCGGCGCCAGTGCTCCAGCGTGTATCGTGTGAGAGCGATAAGACGCGATAAAGCAAGTTCAGGCGAGGTTGAGCAAGGTTAGAGAGGTTAGACTTCGAAGCCGGCCTGTCAGAACCGTATGCGAGAATCTCAACCGTCGGCCTGTCTGGACCGTATGCGAGAACCTCAACCGCCGGCCTGTCGTGAGCGAATGCGAGAACCTCAATTTATTGAGAGAAGCAGCCTTCACAGCGAGGGAAAGTGTCAGAAAAGTGCAGTATTAGGTATGTGGCGAGTCGGTTGGCCACTTTTGCAAAAAAAGTGCAGTAATTGGCAAATAAAATGACTCATTGTATGCAAATCTTTGAACTTGTAATGCATTATCGGAAGCCTAATTGCATCGTCGCAGTTCAGCGGCGTGCATGAAAAATAGTATCAGTGAAATCGAGTGCGGAAAAACCTAATGCTGCACTTTTCTTACAAAAACGGGGGGTCGACCGGAAGATTTGCAAGAAGCTGCACTTTTTTTACAACCTTCTGAAGGCTAGGCTCCTTTGTGCTCAGAAAAGAGCTGGCCCCCCGCCAGGTTGCCCCATCCGCCCCCGCCCGCCAGGTTGCCCGCTGCGCACCTCACCCGCACCCACCCGCATCCGCCGTCCGCTGAGCACCCGTCCGCGGCACCATCAACGCATCCTCCCGTCGCTTCGCCGGAATGGAGCGGATGCGGGTACAATAGGTCACATATTCATGAATTATTTTATGTCATGATGCATATTTCCTCATTTGGCGCTATTCTTGTCCCATTAATCCGTGCTTGGGAAGGATAACATGTCCCAGGGGGCCTTTCAGCAAGCGCATTGTTTGAAACGATGATAGGAGCGGAGCATGTATGAGGCAGTTAAAGTAGCGCCGGATGTCTACTGGGTTGGTGCGATTGATTGGAACGAGCGCAATTTCCACGGATACACGACCGATCGCGGATCCACGTACAACGCTTACTTAATCATGGATGAGAAGATCACTCTCATCGACACGGTGAAGCCCGGCTTCGGCAACGAGATGATCCAACGAATCTCGCAGATTGTCGACCCCAGCAAAATCGATATCGTGGTATCGAACCATGTCGAGCGCGACCATTCAGGCTCGCTGCCCGACATCATGGCGCTCGCGCCGAATGCGAAAGTAATCACCAGCGACCCGAAAGGCCATGCAGGCCTGATTGCGCACTACGGCGACGACTACGATTATCAGCCTGTGAAAAGCGGCGATACCCTCACTATCGGCAAGCGTACGCTCACGTTCGTGCACACGCCTATGGTGCACTGGCCCGACAATATGGTCACGTATAGTGCATTTGATAAAATCCTATTCAGCAACGATGCGTTCGGTCAGCACTTGGCTTCCAGCCAGCGCTTTGACGACCAGATGTATCTGCCCGACGTGCTGATTCAAGCGAAAAAGTACTACGCGAACATCGTAATGCCTTACAGCAAGCAGGTGCAAGGCGTGCTGAAAGCGGTCGAAGGACTCGACATATCCATGATTGCACCTAGCCACGGGGTGATTTGGCGCAGTAACGTAGATGCCATCCTGAAAAAATACCGCAAGTGGTGCTACCAGGAATTGGAAGAATACGCGCTTGTGGTATATGATTCCATGTGGCATTCGACCGAGCAGATGGCAGAATCCATCGTGGAAGCATGCACCGAGTGCGGCATACCCGTGCGTTTGCTGGACTTGAAATGCAACCACATTTCCGACATTATGACCGAAGTGCTGACGGCCCGTTACTTGGCTGTGGGTTCGCCCACATTGAACAACAATATGATGCCCACGGTGGCGGCGTTCTTCTGCTATCTCAAGGGCCTTTCGCCGCGTGCGATGAAGGAATCCAAGCGTATCGGCATCCCGTTTGGCAGCTACGGCTGGGCACCTGCCGGTCCCAAAGATGCCGCGAAGGAATTCGAGATTGCCGGTTACGAAATGCCACTGGGCACCCTAGTGCGTCAGTGGACGCCGGATGACGCGTACCTAAGCGATTTGCGCGACCAGGTGTCGAAGCAACTGCGCGAATTGCACGCACAAACCGAGGCCTAGGTAACATCCGCACGAGCAAAAACCGACAAGTGGAAAACGAGAAACGAAACTACGTGGGAAAACTGGTAATATGCCCGACGCCGTTGGGCAATTTAGGCGACATGACGCCGCGCGCGCTGGAAGCGTTGCGCGGCGCCGACGTTGTGTGCGCTGAAGACACGCGCATTACCGGCAAGCTGCTGGCTGCCTTTGACATTCATGTGCCTGTGGAACGTTTGGATGAAGCGAGCATATCCGCACGAGCAGCGTCGGTGGTGGAGCGTGTGCTGGCGGGGGAGAACGTGGCGTACTGCAGCGATGCGGGCATGCCGGGCGTATCCGATCCTGGCCAGCGCCTGATTGTCGTCGCGCGCGAGATGGGTGCGCAGGTGGAAGTGCTGCCCGGTCCTACGGCTGTGGCCACGGCTTATGCGGCGAGCGGATTCACCTGCCCGCGATTCTACTTCGGCGGCTTTTTCCCGCGCAAGGCAGGGGAGCGCCAGCAAACGCTACAGGGCCTGCGGGCGCTCGATGCGGTGCTGGTGTTCTATGAAAGCCCACGCCGTATCGACGATGCGCTTGAGGTAGTGGCTCAGCACATGCCGAGCCGACAAGTGGCCGTGTGTCGCGAGCTTACGAAGCTACATGAGGAAATCTATGTGGACAGTGCACCCAAAGCTGCAGCAGAGTTCGCGCGAAGGCAGGCTGAAGGTGGCGTAAAAGGCGAGATCGTGCTGGTCATCGACGCTCCCGCAGAAGAAGAGCAGCAGGCTGATGCTGAGGCATCGCTGGAATCCGCGCGGGTGCGTGCTGGTCAGCTGCGAGTGGAAGGCACGCTTTCGAACAAGGATATCGCCGCAACTTTGAAACGTGAATTCGACATCTCCCGCAATCAGGCATACGATTTGGCAATGGGCCGATGAGTATCGGACATGCAGCACTGCGTCAGTCGGCACAAGCCCGGGCGCAGGCGGGCGCTCAACAACAGCCGCTTGCGTTGCCAGCGCGCCGTCGGCAGTCGAGCGGGCGCATCGTGAGCGTACAGCGTGTGTATATCGACGGCATCGCCGTGGACGTCGAGCGTAAACAAGTGAAGAACATGCGACTTCGCATTGCGCCAACTGATGGGCATGTGCGGGCAAGCGTTCCGTATCGCATGCCGTTGGCTCAAGTTCAGCGTTTCGTGAAAAGCCAAAGCGCGTGGATTCGCAAGCAGCAGGATAGAGCGCTGTCATCGCGCGAGCACGATGTGGAATGCGCGAGCGAAGAGGAAGTGGCTCAATGGCGAGCGCTGGTGGAATCTATGGTACCGCTGCTGGTGCAGAAATGGGAGCCGGTGATGGGCGTGCATGTTGGCAAGCTGGCGTATCGCAACATGACCAGCCGATGGGGCAGTTGCCAGACGAAAACGGGACGGATCTGCATCAACGTGCGACTGGCTGCTTATCCTCCGCAATGCTTGGAATATGTGGTTGTCCATGAGCTCTGTCATCTGCTGGAGCCGGGTCATGGCCCGCGCTTCTGGGCGCTGGTAGACGGGTTTTTGCCCACATGGCGCGAAGCCAAGGCGCTGCTGAAGGGTTAGGACGCAGCTTTTAGTGTCTTCGATTTACGAACCACCCTGCTCTGAAATGCGTCGCAAACCGCGACTCTGCAAGTCATATGACGTGTCTGGCTCATTGTTTCACCAACCATTCTCCACAAGTCAAACACCTGCATAATGCCTGATGGTAAGCGAAAAGAATCATTTATGATACATTGTTTGAGGGGGTCGGAATTTCCCGGTTGGGCATTCGGGGTGGTGTTTGCGTATAATAGGGGAACTTTTCGTCAGTTGGTTCCGTAGAAACTTTGTTGCGGAATACAAGGATTTGAAAACCGGACGGGGAATGCGCGCTGTAATCCCTGTTTTGAAAGGCGTGGTACATGATACGACAAATGCAGAACAAGCCATGCGTCCGCTCGCTGATCATCGCTGCGATGATAGTGGCGGCTTTGGTGCTATGCTGCGCTCCCGCTTCGGCGTTTGCCGATGATGCCGAACTCGATCAGCTGCAAGCGCAGATTGAATCCACGGCGAGGGACTACGATGCGGCCGTTTCTCAAAAAGCCCAGCTCGATGAGCAGATAGCTCAGAATCAGGAAAGAATCGACCAGATAAATGAGCAACTGCCTCAACAGCAGGAACGCTCGTCTGAAGCAGTGAAGACGCTCTATCTGTTGCAACAGGAAGGCTTTAGTTTGTTGAGCGCGGTGCTCAGCAGCGAGAACATCAACGATTTCTTCACGCGGCTGGAATACGTTGATCGTATCCAGCAGCACAATACCGAACAGTTGAACAAGCTCAATAGCATGAAAGACGACCTGGAGACTACCCAGGCCAACCTAGACAAAGCTGAAAAAGATGCTGTTCAGGAAGCCGACCGTGCTTCTCGTGCCATGGAACAGGCGAAGGTTGCTCGCGAGGAAGCGCAGCAGCGCGCTGCTGCTGAAGCAGCCGCACAGGCCGCACAGGCCCAAGCAATGGCCGAAGCTGCGGCAGCTCAGGCAAACCAAGCTGCCGGCACTGATTCCTTGAACGGGCAGTCGCAGGTGGCTACCGGCGATTCGGGCTCCGTCAGCGAATCCGTCGGATCTAGTGACGTGAACTGGTCCACAGACAAATCAGCATTCGTCTCGGAATGGGGCTCTCGCATTGACAGCTACCTTTCCTCGAACGGATCCCCTATGACTGGACACGGCTCCACGTTTGCTGAAGCGGCATGGGACTATGGGGTCGACCCGCGCTGGTCGCCGGCTATTTCCTATGCTGAAAGCAGCTGTGGGCTGTATTGTTTCCTTCCATGCAACGCATGGGGCTGGGGTTCGTCGAGCTGGGGCAGCTGGGATGAGGCCATCAACTCGCACGTGTCCGGCCTTGCGCGCGGCTATGGATCCACCCTCACTTACGAAGCGGCTTTGAAGTACTGCCCGCCGAACGCGAATCACTGGTATAATACGGTACTCGCGCAAATGAACAATATCTAAGTGAACGTTTCGGGTTCCCGCGCGTCGGAATTCCGGGTGCGGTAGGTGTTTGTTGGGAGAGGAATCGAGAATATATATGCGAGGGGCCACCATGGCGATTGTCATGGTGTTGGTAGCGCTCGCATGCGTTCTCGCAAACCCCACAACAGCGAAAGCGGCCGACAATGCGCCCACCGAGGCTGAAATTTCCGAACTGCAGCAGCAGGTAGAATCCAGTGCGAAGGAATACAACGAAGCATCGGCTCATGTAGACCAGCTAAACACTCAAATCCGCGACAACCAGGCCGTTATCGATCAGGTTTCCAAAACGCTTGACGATCAACGGGAAAAATGCGGCAAGGCCATGAAGCGCATGTACATCATGCAGCAAGAGGGCTATTCCCTGACCGATATGTTGCTGAGTAGCCAGTCTCTCGATGATTTCCTGCAAAACGCTGAGTACTTGGATCGTGTGCAGAGCCAAAGCGCTGCCGAAATCGAAGAATATGCGAACATGAAATCTTCTGGCGAGCGGGCGCAGGTGGATTTGCTGAGTGCTCAGGTGCAGGCCGAAGAGGAAAAGACACGTGCATCCGAGGCGCTTGAAGCAGCGAAAACCGCTCGTCAGGAAGCGCAGGACCGCGCTGCGAAAGCCGCAGCTGAGCAGGCCGCCGAGTTGGCGGATGCAGGGGTCATAGACAACAACGTAGACTGGACGGTGGGTCGCGAGGCTTTCATAGCTGAATGGGGCACGCGTATCGATGCCTATCTATCGGGTTCGCCGCTCGCAGGTCAGGGCGCGGTGTTCGCGCAGGCTGCGTGGGACTATGGCATCGACCCGCGCTGGTCGCCCGCCATTTCAAACACTGAAAGCTCGAAGGGACTGCACTGCTTTTTGCCGCACAACGCGTGGGGCTGGGGACAGGAAAGCTGGGGCAGCTGGGAAGAAGCCATCCGCGCGCACGTGGCGGGGCTGGCTCGCGGATACGGTTACACAATCACTGTGGGTGCGGCGCAGAAGTACTGCCCGCCCAACTATGCCATGTGGTACACCAATACGCTCGCGCAGATGCAGTCGATTTAGCGTTGTCATGTCGCATCGGGTTTTCGAACCCGATATGAGGCTCTCGCATTTCGAAGTGCACTTTGCGCATTTCGTTTCCGCAAATTGCAGCGCAAGCTTTTCCACCTTCCAATTCTGCTAGAATAAAAAATTGCGCTTACGGGCGCGACATTGAAAACGGCATCGTAGGGCATCATCTGCCACACGATGCGTACAGGTGCGCGGCATCATCGGCTGCGTTGCCGGAAAGAGGGCACACAGCATGTCTAAGGGAACGTATTCTTTCACCACCCCTATTTATTACGTGAACGCCGCGCCGCATCTGGGTACGGCCTACACTACCATCGCCGCCGACACGGTGGCTCGCTATCAGCGCATGAACGGCTTTGATGTGGCGTTCGTGACCGGCATGGACGAGCACGGCCAGAAAGTGGCCGATACCGCCCAGGCAAAGGGAATGGAGCCTCAGGCGTGGTGCGATTCCATGGAACCGGCGTTTCGCGATGTGTGGAAGATGCTCGACATCACCTATACCGATTTCGTGCGTACTACCGAGCCGCGCCACGCGCGTACCGTACAGAAATTCTGGGAAGACCTCTACGACAAAGGCTACCTGTACAAAGGCAGCTACGAGGGCTGGTACTGCGTGCACGAGGAAACCTATTACGCGGAAAGCGATCTTGAGAAAAACGAGGACGGAGAATTCATCTGTCCCGACTGCAAGCGTCCGGTGCAAAAGGCCGGTGGGGAAGAGAACTGGTTTTTCAAGATGTCCGATTTTCAGGACAAGCTGCTGGATTTCTACGACCAGAATCCCGATTTCATCCGACCTGTCACGCGCCGCAACGAAGTTGTGAGCTTTGTGAGTCGCGGCCTAAAGGACCTGTCCATCAGCCGCTCCACCTTTGATTGGGGCGTGCCTCTGCCGTTTGACGAAGGACATGTGGCCTACGTGTGGGCTGATGCGCTACTGGCGTATCTGACTGGCATCGGATATGGCGACCCCGACCGCCCTGGCGAATTCGAAGAGCGCTGGCCTATGCAATACCATTTCGTGGGCAAAGATATCATTCGTTTCCACTGTGTGATCTGGCCTGCTATGCTGATGGCAGCCGGTCTGCCCATTACCCATACCGTGTTCGGACATGGCTTTTTGCTTACCAAGGGCGAGAAGATGTCCAAGAGCAAAGGCAACGCCGTGAAGCCGGCCGACCTTGTGCGCGTGTTTGGCGTGGATGCGTATCGTTACTATTTCATGAGCGACGTGCAGTTTGGCCATGACGGCTCTATTTCGATTGAACGCATGGTGCAGGTGTATAACGCGGATTTGGCCAACACCTGGGGCAACCTGTGTAGCCGAGTGTTCAATATGACGGGCAAATACTTCGAAAGCAAGGTGCCGCAAGCACCTGCCTCTGCGCAAAAGAATCCCTTGCGCGAGATATCAGATGCGCTCTATGCCGAATACGACGCTTGCATGGAACAGGTTGATTTCACTGGAGCAGCAGCTGCTGTGCAGAAGCTGGCGAGCCGTGTGAACCTGTACGTGGAAGAATCGGCTCCATGGAACTTGGCGAAAAGCGAAGAAACCCATGATCAGCTGGCAGAGGTCATCTACAATTCGCTGGAAGCGTGTCGCATCATCGCGCTGTACATGGCTCCGTTCATGCCGAACACGTCTGCGGAAGTGTTCAACAGGCTGAGCTTAGGCGATATTTCCGCTGTGGTCGACATCGAGGCGGCGAGCGCATGGGGCGGCCTGCCAGTGGGCAATGCCGTGGAAAAGGGCGACCCCCTGTTCCCTCGCTTGGATGCTGATGCCATCGACTTGCATTTGGAATAAGGCGGGATTGCATGTTCGTCGAAGAGAAAAACGATGCCGAAGTGCCCGTGTTCTACGACGAGAAATTTCGCGCTCGTAAAAAGCATGACAAGTACAAGGAAGTACCTGCACCCGAACCGGCTCTGGAAGGCCCTATCGCCGACACGCATGCGCACCTGACTCTGTTGGCGCATCGTGACGTGGTGTTGGCGCGCGCGGCGTTTTACCACGTAGATTTCATCTGCAACATCACCGACCTGTTCGAAGGGGCCGACCGGGCCTACAGCGAATTGGATGGCTGGCGCGATGAAGCCGCAAAGCAAATCGATTCGATGTTTCCTCAAAGCGGTCTTGTTGCGCCCCGACTGCGTCTTGCATGCGGGTGCCATCCTCATAACGCCAAAGAATACAACGATGCTATGGAAGAAGCGCTACTGGACAAATTGCACGACCCGCGCACCTGCATATTGGGCGAAGTGGGGCTGGACTACCACTACGACCTGTCGCCGCGCGATATGCAGCGCGAGGTTTTTCGCCGTCAGATACGTTTAGCTCACAGCACGGGGCTGCCGTTGGCACTGCACGTGCGCGAGGCGCATGACGAGGCCATGAAAATCATGAAGGACGAGGGATTCCCGGCAGCAGGCACTATCCTGCACTGCTTCAACTTGGGCCCCGATGAGCTCGCACCTTGGCTGGAGGAGGACTGCTATATCGCGTTTGGCGGTCCGGTCACGTTCAAAAAGGCCGACGAGGTACGTGAAGCGGCGAAGCTGGTGCCGGAAAATCGCCTGCTGACAGAAACGGATTGCCCCTACATGACCCCTGAACCGCTGCGCGGTACGGAAAACGGGCCGGAATATACCATCTTCACGGCAGCGATGTTGGCGCAAGTACGCGGGTGCGAGCCCGGGCAGCCGCGCGAGCGTTTCCTGCAAACGGTGTATAAAAATGCATTGGACCTGTTGGACAGGGAGCCTACGGCATGGCAAAAGAGCGCGCGATAATCTGCGGTTCGCCGCGCAAAGACGGCGTGAGCGCGAGAATCAGTCTTTTCACGGCTGCGTTGCTTCGCGATAGGGTGCCTGATGGCAAGGTAAACCTTTTCTTCGTCGATAATGCGGATGTGGCGCCCTGCATAGGTTGCGAGCGGTGTCGGGAAACCCACGAGTGCTTTATGCATGACGATATGGACTACATGATGGACCTGCTTGCAGGTGCCGACGAGCTTATCGTGGTCAGTCCGGTGTACTTTGCCGGGCCTCCTGCTCAGCTTAAAGCCGTGCTCGACCGTATGCAACCTCATTTTTGGATGCGTACGCGCTCCCTTCCGAAAAGGCCGGCGCATCTGATGGCAGTGGGCGACGGCGGCGATCCGCACGGATTCGACCCGCTGGTCGTGTGCACCCGTTCGGCATTGGCTGTAGCAGGGTTCTCGTTGCAGACGGTGTCTAGTTGCATCGGCCGCAACCCCGATGTTGCTGCGCGAAACCTGGTCGAGTCTATGGGGCTGCAATGATTGAGAGAGATAAGGGCTGCGAACCCGACCAGGCTGCGCAACAGCCAGCGGCCAATGCGCAATCCAAAATTGCACCGCTTGCGGGCGTTGCGTCTACGCGCGAGGTGCTCGACGAATTTGGCTTGTCGACGAAAAAAGCCTTGGGCCAGCACTTCCTGATAAATGAAGGTGTGGTCCGCCGTATTTGCGATTTGTCTGACCTGCACGCTGACGATTCTGTGATGGAAATAGGTCCGGGCATCGGGACGCTTACTCAAGCGCTGCTAGCCTGCGCTGGGCGCGTGGTGGCCATTGAGCGTGATGCAGACCTGCCCGCCGTGCTGCGAAGCACTTGTGCTGCATGGGAAAGCACGTTCACGTTGATGAACCGCGATGCGCTTGAAGTGGGTCCGGCCGATCTGCCGTATGCTGTGAACAAGCTGGTGTCGAATCTGCCCTATGCGGTAGCTGCCACACTGGTGTTGGATGCATTCGAGCGCTTCGACACGATAGAATCTGCCACGGTGATGGTTCAGGCGGAAGTGGCGGATAGGATGGCAGCCCAGCCGGGCACGAAGGATTATGGTGCCTACACGGTGAAACTGCATTTGTTTGCGCTTCCTGCGAAACGCTTTTCGGTGAGTCCGGGAAATTTCTTCCCACCGCCACGCGTGAACAGTTCGGTCATTCGCCTTAACAGGCGCAATGATTGGGCAGACGTGGTGGCAGAAGCGGGCGGTAGCGACTTGGAAGCGGAGGCGGTGCGCCAAGCGACTATGACCATGGCCGATGCTGCGTTCGCGTCGCGTCGCAAGACTATCGCGAACTCGTGCAAGACATATTTTTCCGGTACGCGTCAATGCGCATCCCTGCAGGCTCAATGCGTTGCGGCCAGCCTTCCCAACATTTTGGAAGAAGCCGGCATCGACGCGCGCAGACGTGGGGAAACGCTCTCGGTGCAGGAATTCACCGCTTTGGGATGCGCTGCCCTTCGGACGTCTGTGCTTTCGTAGTGTGATTCCCGCGATTGTTCACGAATGAGATTATGTGAAGTATATGCAAAGGTACCACAGTAACCCCATTTAACTTTGCAAAGGTTGACGCGCAGTGTAAAATGTCGAACGATATTTGTATGTTCGCTTTTGCGAGGAAGAAGAACGCAGTATGGAATTAGAGAAGCAGGCAAAAATCGTCGACAACATCCATGATACGCTGGATGATTTCGTCGGACAGCGTCTGTCGGTTCGTGCGAATATGGGTCGCTCGAAAATCGTCGAATCCGAAGGTGTGCTGGTGCAAGTGCACCCGCAGCTGTTCGTGATGGAAGTGGATCGCAAGCGCGGTCGCAAGGCTCGCCAGTCTTATCAGTACGTGGACGTGCTGACGGGAACGGTGGAGCTCAGCCAGAACGGTGAGTCGTTATTCAGCCCCTTTATAGAGGAAATCGAAGCGGAAAGCGAGCCTGTAGCAGTGCCCGCAATCTCCGTTTTGGATGACAGCGACGAATAGCCTCATCGCGGAATTGAAAATGCAACAAGAACGCCGGGCATGTTCCCGGCGTTTTTCATTTCGGGGAAGGAGACTCCATTGGAAAAGAATACCGAACAACTTTGGTTCATCCGCTCCGTATTGGATGACCTTCCTTGGTGGATGAACGGAGCGGATGCGGTGCGCCTGATTGTGCGGGAGAGTGATGACACCATCATGCTCTACGATGCCGACCAATACATCTGGGCCTATGCGCGCTCGCAGGGCTATTACATTCCGTCATATCCCATGGACCCGGCTGGCGAGATTCGTGAATTCTTCGCCGATGAAGGGGTGCACGACCTTCCCGGTTGGTATAAAACAATCGGGGTGGACGAGCGTGCCTATGCCCATATAAGCGACTATCACCTGCTGGTGGTAAAGGATGCCGCATTCCGGCGTCAAATCACGCTGCTTCCGTCTCAAGCGTTCGACTATTTCGCGACTATTCCTGCGCAAATGGATGCGGAACTATTGCGTATGGCTCGCTTTGCCTTGGATTTCGTACTCGGGCGAACCGCCGAGAGGGTCTGATTCGCGTCGAGGCTGTTCCTGGGCGCATGCGGAGCATGAACGGTTATTCGTGAATGCGCATGAAGCGAGAGCGGTTCTGTTTTCTTGGTTTTTCATTTGACATTGCGCGGGCTTAAGGTCAAAATAACGTCTTGCCGTAAAAGGCATTTCGTGGGGATGTAGCTCAGTTGGGAGAGCGCAGCGTTCGCAACGCTGAGGCCGAGGGTTCGATCCCCTTCATCTCCACCACGAAAAATTAAGCGAACCCCCCGCAATAGAGCAGGGGGTTCGTTCGTTTTCATAAGCAAGCTGCCGAATTCCGCTTCTGCAAAACTCGCATCAGCTGCGCGTGCCGTGCCCTGGTACTCGCATCAACTGCGCGTGCCGTGCCCTGGTACTCGCATCAACTGCGCATGCCGTGCCCTGGTACTCGCATCAGCTGCGCATCTCCCGTGTCGTCCAACGTGCGCGAATATTCAGGTCGCAGGCTATTACGGCTCCCCGAAACCTTGCTTGACAGCGTCACGAATGTTGGTGTACGGAGTCCGGTGGCGCGGTGTAGTGCGGCGGCGCGGTGTAGTGCGGTGGCGCGGTGTAGTGCGGTGGCCGTTTCCCCTGATTTCGGAGTCGATTCCCCGTTTTTGGAAGAAAAGTGCAGCATTAGGTAAATAAGTTAACTCGTAGTATGCATTGTTCAGTATTCGAAATGCACCACCTAGAGCTTGATTGCATCGTCGCAGTTCAGCGGCGTGCACGAAAAATGGCGTCAGTGAAATCAAGCGCGGAAAAACCTAATACTGCACTTTTCTTCCAAAAACGGGGGGTCGACCGGAAGATTTGCAAGAAGCTGCACTTTTTTGACATGTTTTCCTCTGCAGAGCGCCGTATCGCCGAGTCCCGCGCCTCGCAGCCGGGAGCCATACACCAATTTGCGGGACGCGAAGCCTTGCTTTATTGCTCAAACGAATTTTACGATTCTGAAATCGAGAAACGACGAGCAAAGCAGCGAATGTACGATTGCGAGTATTCTCTTCGCGCGATGCGTAACCAGAATGCACTGGCTTTCTGGGGCTCTGCAGTGTGCGAACAGGCGAAACGTCATTAAAAGGCTTGCGTTCTGCAAGGATTAATGCTCTATATGCGACGGAACTGATTGTCAAACATCAGAAATTCTTCCTGTGGGCTTGGGGGAAGCGGCGGGGCGCGCAATTGCGATGTGCGGCTGTCTGGACTATGCTGAACCAGTGGAGCTTCAAGGTAACGGCCAAGGTTGCGGTGCCGAAACCAACACAACGGGCGACACCGGTTCCGGCCGTTTCACCAACAGAGAGGGATCTCATGGGTGGCAAGCATTTAAGCAAGTTCGGCGCACTTCTGGCATTGCTGGCAGTTTGTGTTGCGCTGTCAGGGCTTTCGGCCTGCAGTAGCGGTCAAGGTGTCGCTTCCAGCGAAAACTCCGGATCCGACGCCGCCGAAACCTCCACGGCCACCACCTCCGCTGCCGATAGCGAAAACGGATTCGAGGGCCCCATAGGGTCGTGGACCGGGGGCGGCACGGATGCCAGCACAACCGCAGGCAACGACTACTTCTACACGCCCGCCCTGTACGTGACGGCCAATGGAGTAAACGACGCCTCGAATACTTCGCGTATCAAGGGCGGCTCTTACGACGCATCGCAGGCTGCCGACATCATCATCAACGACCAGGCATCGGGCCACAACGGCATCATCGTGAATGATGCCGCATACAACATCACCAACGCCACCATCAACATGATTACTGACGCCGACGGCACCGACACGTGTGACTTTTCGGGCAAAGGCACCGCTATCGCGGCCTTCGGGGAAAATGCGGATGTGACCGTGAGCAACAGCGAAATAGATACCGAAGGCGTGGCGACCATGGGGCTGTTCATCGATTCGGGCGCATCGCTCACGCTGAAGGGCAGCACCCTGAAAACGCAAGGCGGCACTTTGTACCCGTCGTACCAGAACACGCCCGACCAGCCTCTTATGGTGGCACCGCCCTGGGTGCTGGGCATTATGGGCACCGCGCGCACGACCAACCTGATGGGCGCTGGATCCACGCTAAACGTGCTCGATTCCGATGCTCATGCCGGATCGTGGGGCATCTATTCCACCGATTCGGGTTCCGACGTGCACTTGAACGTACTGGGCACCACCGCGACTTTGGACAACGCACATGAAGACCAGGCTGCCGCTCTGCAGGCCGACGGCGGCCAGATTTCCGAAACGCTGGACAACCCTTATACCACCGATAATGGATCGGGTTACGGAAGCTACGTAATCGGTAACGCGGTTGAGTTGTTCGCGGGCAGTACGCTGAACGTGGGCACCTACGGGGCCATCTTCACCGGCGGTACCGCGCGCTACACTGCTTTGGAGCAGGGGCAAACCTACGCTTTGGCCAATGCTGCGGGGCGGACCACAGCTGAATACACTGCTGCGGAAAGCAAGACAACTACCGTCAATTCGGATACCTTCGGGTTCATGGCGCACCAGAGCGCGAACACCTTGACTATCGACGAAGGCACGGCTGTGAACAGCGGATACGCGACGTTTCTGGTGAAGAGCGGCTCGTCGAACGAATCGATTGCCGCGAGAATCGACGATGCGAAATTAACGAACGGCGGCGTTTTGATACAGGTTATGGACAACGACGACGCCACCACCGGCGACAGCTCCAGCGCCTCGCAGAGTGCAGCCGGGGCAAGCGCATCTGCTGGCAGTGATCCCGGCGCAGGCGGCGACCCAGGCGCAGACGGAGGCGCAGGCGGTGGCCCACCAAGCGCAGACGGAGGCGCGGGTTCAGGCGGAAGTGGCAGCTCGGGTGCAGGCGCTGGTGGCGGTTCCGGCGCTGGCGGCAGCTCGGGCTCGAGCGGGTCTTCCATGGCCTTCACCGACCACCACGATGAGGACGCGGGCTTCAACACGAGTGCCGCTACGACTGATTCGACCGTGCAGGATTTCACGTTCACGAATGGCGACTATTCTGGAAACATCTACAACGCGTCGGGTTCCGACGGACTGAGCGCCACCACGTTGAACGTGACGCTTGGGTCTGGTGCCACGCTTACCGGTGCCGTTGCCAAAACGTCGGCCATCCATGTGACCTACGACGGCTCCGCCGCGCTGAAGGAAAACGGCTGCAAGGCCTTCGACAACGCTGATGCGGCCAGCGCATTCGCCGGCCAGTACCAGAACACCAGCTTTACCATCAACGAGTATTTCAGCATGGGGCATGTGGCCAATCTTATCTGCGACAACGGCAGCAACGCCATCAACGTCTCGCTTACCGACGACGCAGTGTGGAATGTCACGTCCACCTCGACCATCTCGACACTCTCACGCGCCAGCGGCGCGCGCGTGAACGTCCCTGAAGGGGTCACCCTTACCGTAGGCGACACCGTCTACACCGATTGCGTATTGGGGGAGTGAAGTTGGCCTGACGCGCGGGACATGATGCCGGATATCCCCGTGCCCGAGCGGTTCATCGCGGATCACGTTGGGGGATGTGCTAGGCTTCTCGATTAGGTGCAGATCGTGCGCCTCAAACCTCTATTCCCCCGGAACCCCATCATCGCGGAAGGGGCCGTTGCGGGTTGCTACTGCGAAAAAGATAGCAGCAACTGCGCTGAGCAGAGCGAAGATGGCACACGCAGTCAGCTGGCCTACTTGGGCCAGTGCGGCCCAGATGGGCGCCTTTGCCGCATCGAAACCCTTGTCCACGCTGTCTAGCATCACGTAGCCGTCTCTTTTCGGCACGCTTGAATCTGTAACAGATCGGGGCCAGAGCGTCTTCCAGCAAGGCGTTCCCACTTTGTCGCAGATTAGTATCAGAGCCAAGGCGACGGTGCCCCATATCAGCGTGTTGTTCAGCATGAACCCGAAGAATGTAGCGGCCAGCACGCACAGCGAGATAATGGCCAGCTTCCTGTGTCCTAGGCGCAGACCTGCGCGCGAGACTATCGGCGACGTGAAGAACGCAATGGCATTGCATATTACCAGCACGTTGGCGAAGTCGGTTTTCGTGAACCCGTTGTCGGCAAGCATAAGGGGAAACAGGTAGTTTTTGTATCCTGTTGCAATCGATATGACGCCTATGAGGCAGATGATCAGTACGATAAGTTGGGGATTCATCATACGTTGGAGCAGGTTCTTAAGCGGTATCTTCGCCACCTCGTCATGTTGGCTTCGAGCGCGTTTCGGCGCGGTTGCCAGAATCAACACCAGCACGAGAAACGGGAAGATGGCTGCCAACACGAACACGAACGCATTTCCCAACAGCATCGATATGCCTCCGGCAGCCAAGGTACTCAGAGTCGACAGCGATATGCTGGCCGTGGCCATGGATTCGTTGGCGTCGCTGCGTGCGGTCTCGTCTGGCCAGTTCAGTGGCAGGGAAGACGCGTAGACCACCGCTGATTGCCCGAACAGCGATGCGGTGAACATGAATGCCATGAACGAATAGAAATTGCCCAGGGCAACTGAGGTGGCCATCGAAGCATACGATGCACATGCCAGCGATTGCGTGATCGTAAGCACCTTGCGCTGCGAAAGGTGCCTCGAGAGGGCGGAATACAAGATGCCACCCGCAAGCAAGCCGATGGCATTCAGCGCCAGTGGCAGCGAAAGCAGAAGCGCATCTCCAGCCTGCGGCGTGCCTTGAAGCATGTCCAGCGCTATCAGCACGGCCAGCGACATCGCGACTCCGTCGCCCGCGCATGCCAGAAAGTACATCGGGCGTGCGAGCGCGACTTCAGGGTAGCTCTCGGCATGTCTGCGCATGCGCTGGTACTTACGCCCTGCTTTGCTCCACATCTGCAATTCGGATATAAGGAACGCGGCGGCAATGGCGGCCGCTAGGAGCCCTGCCAGCAGCGCCACCTGTTTGGCATACATGTTCGCTGTGAATAGGTTCGCGTCCGATGTGGCCACAAGTGCGCCCGTGACCTCTC
This sequence comes from Actinomycetes bacterium, assembly GCA_023394615.1. Taxonomy (GTDB): domain Bacteria; phylum Actinomycetota; class Coriobacteriia; order Coriobacteriales; family Eggerthellaceae; genus JAEXAI01. Next base: position 218,145 of record JAEXAI010000010.1, read on the forward strand.
CGGCATCATTGCGCATTATTCGCGCTGCGTACGAATATGATCCCCACACATTGTCGTGCGTGCCCGTGACTATATCCTCTTCAGATCCGTTTATATCCGATAGAATCGCAGTCACTCCGTTGGTTTCAGTGCTGGCTATCATCGACCGGGTGGAATCAGAGAGAATGAATGCCCCTTTTTCGTTGATGGCGAACAGGTTGAACAGCGCTGAGCATTCGTTTTTGCCAAGAGCTTCTGAAGTGCGTTGCATGCTGCCCGCTGTGCTCTGATAGGCATCCGAGGATATCCCGCCGGTCTGGGAGTACTCGTCTGTGGCTGATTGATACACGCCTTCGTTGCCTTCGTAGGCAAGGATCACCGCAGTCTTCAAAGACACTTCCCGATCTTGCGCGGCCTGCTTGCTCATTTCTGTTGCGTACGTGGACACTATTGCGCACGCTGCGACAAGCACGCATATGGCATACGCTACCATCTTCAGTCGATGGTATTCGTGCCGCTGCACCGCTCGCATAACGGAGCGCACGCAAACCACCAAAAGCATCGTGGCGAGCACTGCGAGTCCAGCCCAGAACCACGCTTGTCGCGCGGTAAGGGCGGGTGTGAACAGTATGGTTTCGCCTTCCTGGTCAAGCTGCGGCATGATGGTGACGCTCTCGCTGTCAGATGCCACGATTGACGAGCCTTCCGCTGCCCGCCCGTCGGCTTCTACCGGTTCGAACGCTTCGGCAGTATCGCTTTGGCGATATGCGTTGCCCAAGGTCGTGAGTATGTAGATGTCGCCGGTCGTTGGATCGAGGTCTGCATCGAATGTATCGCCGCCGTCGGGCAAGGTGCCCAGGCGAGTGAAGGGACCGTCGTTGCCGACTGTGCTGCCAACAGCGGTGCCAGCGGTTGCGGCGTCATAGGTTTCGCCGCTATTGTTTGTTGTCAGGGGGAACGACGTTGTGTATACCGACCCGAAATCATTTCCGGCGACGATGGCCAATCCGTGGCCGTCCACAATGTCTATGCCCACGATGCTCGTCTCGGTTTTGGGGTTTGCTTTCGTATCGTAGGAAAAATCAAGCACGGTTTCCTGTGCTTCACCGTCAGAAGAGTAGCGGATTATCTTATCGTGTTCTATAAGGTCTGAGTTGCTGCCATATTCTATTACCTCGAGGTAAACGGAGTCCCCGCATGTCGCAACGCAGCCGAAGCTCGACGCCTTGGAGGTCAGAAGGTTTCCGCCTAGAACAGTGGTGACGCGCCCTTGCCCATCAGTGATTATCGCGCGTTCGCCTGAAGTGTCCACCACAGTGCCGCACTCGTCGCTTTGGACTGCTTCCGACACTTTGCTCGTCGTAACGCTGAATGCTGGCGGCATCGATACGTATTTACCCAAGGATAACAGCAACCCCAGCAGGCTCAGTAGTGCTAAAACGAGCAATGCCAAGTGCCGACGAGAAAGCGAACTGGTCTGCTCGGTGCGCTTTGAAAAGGAGGAGGGAAGTTGGGAGTGCGGTTCAGGGCACGGTGCGGAGTGTAGCTCGGAGTTGGGGGAATCAATGTCGGTGCGCATATGTTGCGTGTGACAATCTTCCTTCGCTTTCGGCTCTTCCGGGTTTTCCGCGATTTTGCTCGTTTTTCGTCCTTCCGCACAGCCGCAATGGCATTACGCTGAATTCCATGATAGCAGAAACAGGATTTGCCGCTGTGGGGGTGGTGCCGGAAACTAGGACGTCAGCCCTGAATTTCGCACCCGCAGCTTTTTGCGATAATAACCCTCTATAATAGAATCGTGTTTGCAGCGAGCGTTGAAGCAAGTGCTTATCGTCCAGCGAAAGTATACCGAACTATGAAGGTCATACCGACAAAAACCGAAGCCAAGCAACCTTCCGGGGCGCCTTTCGTCATCGATCAATGTGATTTCCACTACGGGCAGCCAATCGATCTTGCCGTGTTGAGCCTTGATGATGACAAGGTTTACAACTGGCCGATGGTATATATTTTGGCGAATGATGCCTCGGCTTATGTCGGACAGACCACCAGTGTTGCTACGAGGATGACCCAGCACGGGGCCAATGAGGAAAAACGAGATTTCACATCCGTGAACGTCATTTACAACGAGGAATTCAACACGTCGGTTATAACCGACTATGAACATCGGCTCATCGGTTACATGCATGGCGACGGTCGCTATAGTCTCACGAACAAAAACGACGGCATGACCGACACTAATTATTTTTCCAAAACACAGTATTCAGAGATGTTCGAGGATCTTTGGGCGGAGCTGAGGAGGCTTGACCTTGCTGTCCACACTATCGACGAGATAGAGGAATCGGAAGTATTCAAGTATTCGCCTTACAAAGGTCTCACCGCTGATCAAAGGGTTGCTTTGGACAAGATTATGGCGGCCATCGAAACAGGAATCGTTGATGCAAAGCCTCTCGTAGTTGAGGGGATGCCGGGTACTGGAAAGACCGTGCTAGCCATCTATCTTTTGAAGATGCTGAAGGATGATCCTCGATATGCCGATATGAATGTCAGGATTATCGAGCCTGTGACGTCATTGAGAAAGACTCTGCAAAAATCGCTTAAAGGGGTTTCGGGATTAAAGACGACGGATGTCATAGCCCCAGCTGACCTTGCTAAAGAAGAGTATGGATACGACGAGGGCAAGAAAAAGTGCTTCGATATCGTATTAGTTGACGAGACTCACAGACTAAAGCAACGAGTTAATCTGGGAACCCAGTTTGGGAACTTTGACAAGGTGAATAAAAAACTGGGACTACCCGCAGATGCTACGCAGATGGATTGGGTAATCGATCAATCGAAACTAGCGGTATTTTTCTACGACCCTTTGCAAACGGTGGGTCCATCGTGTTTGAGTCCGGATAGCATACGGCACAGTTTGGGGAAGGCGTTGGATGACCCCATCAGTCTTGATAGTCAGATGAGAGTCAAAGGCGGTAAGAAGTATCTGGACTATGTCGCTGCGATTCTCGCCGATAAGAATCCCAAGCCGCATAGCTTTGAAGGGTATGATTTGGTGCTGCACGATGACTTCGCAGACTTCGTCGACAGTTTTGAACAGGATTACTGCAACCATAATCTGAGCAGGATGATTGCCGGATATGCTTGGAAATGGATATCAAAGGGCGAGGACAACCCCGACTTGTATGATATTGAGTTCGATGGAATCGGACTGCGATGGAATTGCACATATGAAAACTGGGTAGGCAAAGGCCTTGATAATAAAGCCATTGCGCATGAAGTTGGCTGTATTCACTCTATTCAGGGCTACGATTTAAGCTACGCATACGTGATTGTCGGAGATGATCTTGAAATCGATGACGATACAGGAATGCTGAAAGCCAGCAAGCAGCATTATTTTGACAAGAACGGGAAAAATACTGCAACGCCTGAAGAGCTGACGCAGTACATCAAAAATATCTATTACGTTCTTCTGACTCGTGGGATATATGGGACTCATATATATGTTGCCAATCCGAAGCTCAGGCAATATCTGGCCAAGTATTTCTCCCAAGCAGAATGATTCTAAATGGGGAAATGCATGAGTGCGAAGCCAATGCGGCACGCATGTTGCCAACGAGTGCGGGTTCTTCCGTCTGCTCTTTATCGGAAATGATGTTTTCAGCCTCGCGCATGGCAGCCGTGGTGGTTGCGTTGTAACGCGTCTGCTCATCATCTGTTTTGCATGACAACACATCAACGCATCATCGCAATCGGTGAGCTTTCGGCTCTGTGCGTTATGATGCCCTCATCAGCTCACCGCCTAGTCATTGGGACTGAGCGTAGAACCGAAGATGGGGCGGCGGTAATACATGTTTGATCGCGGCAGAGCGTCAAGACAGAGCGTCAAGTCAGAGCGTTAAGTCAGAGCGTTAAGTCAGCATGCTCTCGTCGCGATTCGCCGCCGGAAAGCTGGCTTTCCTCCACCGCAGGGGGAAACATGTCAAAAAAGTGCAGCTTCTTGCAAATCTTCCGGTCGATACCCCGTTTTTGTAAGAAAAGTGCAGCATTAGGTTTTTGTGCGCTCGATTTCGCTGACGCCCTTTTTCATGCACGCCGCTGAACTGCGACGATGTAATCAAGTTCCAGATGATGAATTTCGAGTAGTGGACAATGCACACTATGAGTTAACTTATTTACCTAATGCTGCACTTTTCTTCCAAAAACGGGGTATCGACTTCGAAAGCGTGCTTGCGCCTCACGTCTGTGGCCGCTGACTTTGTGCGACGCACTATTCGGATATGCGAACAGTTAGAAATATGTCAAAATGCATAATCTTCTCGATTGCGTCACCGAAAGCATACGTATTCCCACCGATTCGACACTTCCGTTACGAGCCTTCTTTCCTGTATCATTTTCTTAAGAATACTTGATTCGTTTCCTTTCCTCAGTCGCTCGATTTGTGACATATATACACGAAGGAGTACCTAGGATGAAAATGAAAAAGCTTATCGCAATCTCTCTCATGCTTTCCCTCGCCTGTGTCCTTGTCCTTATCGTCGGTTGTTCGACGAAGAACACTTCGTCTAGTTCGTCTAGCTCGACAAATTCGACAAGTTCGTCTTCGCCGTCGAGTTCCACATCACAAAGCACAGCATCTTCATGGCCCGACAACGCTAACACCGCCAATGTGCCCCGACCCACCTTCGCGGCATCATCCACCTCCGTCCTCGACAGCGGTGGCATTACCGCCATCACCTATAAAGGCATAAGTTCGGAGGATTCCGCTACCTATCTACAGCAGTTGAAGGATGCCGGGTTCACCAAAGTTGAGGCCGACAGCAACGTCGTCGGCACGGTATCTTATGTTGCCCGCAACGTGAATACTCAGACACACCTGAGCTATTCCTTTACCTCTTCAAGTGGATTGCTTACGGTCTCGCTCGACCGTATCGGAGTCTGACAAAGCCGACAACCCACGTGCCGCTGATATTCCAAACAGCACCATGAACCGAAGGAGAGTCCATGAATAGAGTGCATGAATCGTTTGATTGGAACCGCTCAAGCTTCCAATCGCTGCTTCCAGTGGGATTCCTGTTGGTTCTCGCCTTTATGCTGGCATGCTGTATTTCTTTACCATCTTCGGCATACGCTGGCAATCAGCAAGATGCCATTGCTGCTGATGCGAGCGCTGGTGTAAGTGCTGATGTGAGCTTGTCTTCCACGAACTCTGTCACAACAGAGGACGCCTTGAAGGTGGGGGACAACGGCGGCGCGATAGCGACGGTTGGTGTGGGTGCCTCGATTGGTGCCGTTGAGGAGGTTGCCGAAGGGGTCACGACTGGCGACACCGCATCGACTATCGGCACGGATGCCGATACCGCTACGACCTCCACGACTGAACAGCCGACGACGGTAGACGCAAATGCATCAACCAACACTGTTGGCAAGGCCACTGAAGGTACTACGATTAGCGACGTCTCAACGACCGGCGACGCGGACACAGCAACCGGCGATGCTCCTTCGCCCGGCGACGCGGACGCAGCAACCGGCGATGCTCCTTCGCCCGGCAACGCGGACACACCCACCGGCACAACTACGGGCAACGCGGACACACCCACCGGCACAGCTCCCTCGACCACCGGTCCCGAAACCTTGGGCACCGCAGAAGCAACCGTTTCCGCTGCGCAGAAGAATGCAAGCGCTCAGAGCAATCCCATTCAATCCCTCATCGTCAACGATGTCGTTTTCTTCAATACAACGAAGGCGGATCACAGCGAGGTCTTCGCCACCTATGACATGAAGACCAACACGCTCACGCTGCTGAAGGAGGCTATCTCTCGCATCATCGCGCGCAACTTAGGAGCCGGATTTACCATCCTCGCCACCGGCACGCACTCGTTCACGAACGATTCCGGCGATTCGATCGATGTCCAAGGCGAGCTCGTTTTCGATGGCACCGAGGACACGACCATCACGCTCGAGGGCCTCTTCGTCACCAAGGAAGACGAGGAGGACTACGACGGCAACGGAGACCTCACCATAAGGAACGGCAAGGTCGAAGTGAAGTCGAAGGATCCGGAGGGCACCACGAGCACGCACGCACCTGCCGATGTTGCAGGTGATGTCGAAGTGCAGAACAAGGCGTCGCTGGTGGTCGCTGGCGCCACTGACTACAGCAGCGCGCTCCATGTCGGCGGGGACCTGCTAATCTCCGATGAAGCGTCGTTGACCGTGGCCGATCTGGTCACCGGCAACAACAGCAGCACCGTCGATGTCGACGGCAATGTGGAATTCGACAGCACAGGGCACATCACGCTGGTCAACCCGAGCGGCACCGGACTCACGGTAGGCAAGAATCTCACCATCACTCAGGGTGACGGCACCATCATGGGCATGGGCGGCAACGCGATTCTGGTCGAGAATGGCAAAGTGTACCTCAAAGGGGGAGCCTTCACCATTCTCACTCTTCCCGGGAATACGAACGGCACGGAACCCTGCTGCGGCATATACATCAAGAACGGCGACATGGTGGTCACCGGCGGATCCAATACGGTCCTCAACATCGGATCAGATGATAACGATGCGGGTATATTGATCAAGAAAGTCGATCAGGGTGTGGGCAACCTGCTGGTTGGAGACGGCTACCTCATGGTCGTCGCGTTCAACACGGGCATAACGGTCCCTGACGGCTTCATCATCGTCAATGGCGGACAGCTGGATAGCGTGGGCGGTTATGTGGGCATACATGGCAAGAACATCGTCATCCAAGGTGGTGCCGTCAATGCCTTCGCAACCGGAAAGGCCGATGTCGCCGACAAGGAAGCACTCCAAAAGCTCATAGCGGAGTTGCAGAAGACGCATACTCCCGAGGAATACATAGCCATTCTGAAGCAGATAGGGGTTCTCTACAGCGAGTCCACCACGAAGGGCTATGCCCTGATAGCGGATGACACCATCTACATCAACGGTGGCACGGTCACCGCGATGGCGTTCAACAACGGCAATCTCGCGCATTCGAGTGCAGCTGGCAACGAGATGATTGCCATACATGCTGGCAACCTTGTCCAGATCGATGACGGGACCGTCGTGGCGTTGGCGGACACCGACGGCACGTCGTCTACGTCCATCGGCATCCATGCTGGCGAGGCGGGACAGACCATAGGCACCATCGAGATAAGCGGTGGAGTGGTCACCGCCTACGCCTTCGACAACGCGGCGACCAAGCTTGCCTTCTTCTCCGAACCGGGCAACACCAATTCTCCAATCGGCAATGTGCTCGTGGCGGCCGCTATGAAGATAGCCGCGGGGACACGCGCGCCTGGCGTGCAGGTAGATGGCCTCTCCAGCGATACAATCTACAGCCCCTATCTCTACATCACGGACGGACGTCTGTACCTTGAGGGCGATTACCTGAAATGGGATTATCTTGGCAAGAGCGCGGTCCTGGTTCTCGTGGGATTCGATCCCCCCGACGGCGAGTTGAAGGTCACGCGAGAGATGATGGACACGCTCATCGGGCTGAACCGCACGGTGGCCATCTTGGGCAACGGCACGGATCTCGTTGTCCCCGGTGATTGGCTCGGCTCTGTCATACAGGGAGGCATTCGCTACAAGCTGGCCGGCGGCGGCGACCTGCAGAACTACGGGGAAGCGCTCTCGGTGCTCGTGAAGGGGCGGGGTGTCGCCTTCATGTTCGAGAACGGCCAGCTGTTCGGTGGCAAGACAACCATCCATCAGGTGGACGGCGTGGACGTCTACGATTTCAACACGTACTACAATACCGATCCCGAGCACGCAGAGTTCCTGGCTATGGTGGGCGACCGGCTCATCCATTCCATCCGCTTCGCCTACGTGGGCGAATGGCCGGCCGACATGACCATCGCCATGTACGTCGGTCCGGATTACGCCGGGCAGACGGTGTCGTGGTACTATCGCGATCCGGCGACCGGAGAGCTTGTTCTTATCGGTGATTACACCGTTAACGCCATCGGGTGGATTACGGCTACAACACAGCAGGTCTCGCATGGAAACACGGCTATCCTGACACCAGCTAAAACGATAACGGCAAGCCTCGCAAAAGCTTCCGTTTCCCCGAAGACAGGCGACACGCCTATAGCTGCGCTTGCATGCCTAGTCTTGCTTTCTCTTGGAGGATGCGTATTCGCCGCCAGCCGGAAAGGCCGCGCTGGACGCACGTCGCTTAAAGAGCGCTGATGGACTACCTCTCCGTTGCTGAGGCTGCCGAGAAGTGGGGCGTCTCCCCGCGGCGCGTCCAGGTGTATTGTAGAACAGAGCGCATAGAGGGGGCAGACCGCTTCGGCAGGTCATGGCGCATTCCCAGCGATGCGCCAAAGCCTGCTGACCCCAGAGTAGGACGGGGAGGCGAATCGCGCGAGGCATCCTCAAGTATCCATGCTTCAGAAAAAGCACCCTCATGCTCTGAGCAGCCACGCTATGTTCCCGGCATTCTCATCGTTGACCTGCGCTCGCTTCCAATCGTTGATCTTGATGCCGCAATAGAGACGCTTCCCATGCAGGAGCGCGCTCAATGTCGTGCGGAGTTGGACTATCTACGGGGCAACCTACAGCAAGTGGAAGATTATTGTCGAACCGTCGCCATCACACACCCCACATTCCTGTGCGCATGCTCGCTGAAGCTTGTCACCGCTGTGGAAAGGGGCGACTACGGCGCGTTTTCAGAAACGGTCGAGATTCTGAAAACGATTGAACGTGATGCGCCACATCCACAGGATCGTCTTATGGCCGAAGCCGTCCATGTGCTTGCAGAGGTCAGCATGTTCGATAAGGAATCTTTGCCTGCATGGCTGCGCGAAAACGACTTGTCGATATTTCCCCGCGAAGCATTTCCCACGGCGCTCTATCTACGAGTGAAGTATTTAGAGGCCAGCAAACGCTATGAGTCTATGTTGGCCACGGCGCAAGCAACGCTGTTGCTGTGCTCGCGACCGAATACGTTTTCAAGCGTGATGCTTCACCTACACCTTTCCTGTGCCTCGGCTTATGTCCTTCTAGGCGACAAGGAGGCCTGTTCCGCCCAGCTTGCAGAATCATTAGCGATTGCGCTACCCAATGGGTTCATCACGCCTTTCGCCGATACGCTGTTATCCTGCGGCGGTCTGCTGGAGCCCCTTGTTCAAGCGAAATGGCCGCAGTACTACGACTCCATCGTGAACAACCCGACACTGTCATGGAAGAACTGGATAGCGTTCCACAACCAGTTCGCCAAAGACAACATCACCCTGGTGCTGAGCGACCAAGAATATATCCTGGCGTTTCATCTGACGAGTGGGATGACTTATGCGGAAGCCGCGAAAGCAATGCACCTTTCCGTCGGGCGCGTGAAGAATCTGGTATCGGGAATCTACTCAAAGCTGAATATCACCAACCGCAAGCAGCTGGAGCCGTTTATCCTGTAATACTACGAGAAACAAAGGCTTGTCGGGTGACTGATAGAGCTTTCATATTGAATCCGAGATACGCATTGCGTAGATGGCTCCACTATCTATTCGAGCTCGTTGAGCTCGAATACCATTTTCCGACGAAGCTCTCATCGGATGAATTGCGATGCGAATCTACGCGCTTCCGGTTTTCGGAAGGCGAAAAGCATATGATATCTGCTCGAAACGGCACTTCTGCGAGGCGTGATTTTCCTCTAGCATTCATTTGAATGCAAGGTTTCATTTCCATGGTCGGTGAGCGTTATCAATAGATCGGGATTTACTGTCTATCGTACGCCTGGCAGAGCTGCTGTTTATAAGACGTCCGTCGTGCTAGATAGCGTCACCAGCGCGATGAAGATAGCGTCGGTGACCGCCAGCGGACTTTCGTCATCCTATGGTGTGTCCAAGACAGGCAGACTATGGCCAATGCCGACGGTAGCAAACTCTCTATCTATGACTCACGGCCACAAGCAGCGCAACGGATGCGACCACCGCCTCCGGCATTATCTATTCAGGATTGACCGCAGGGGAACAAGGGCCACCTTCTATCATGAACCCGCCCGACGGCCTTCCGGGCGTATCTATTCACGCCACCCGATATCTTGCGCGATTCCTTAATGCGACTGCCGTCAGAATGTCGGCCTCTTTCCTTTGCTGCGCAAAAAACATGTCAAAAAAGTGCAGCTTCTTGCAAATCTTCCGGTCGACCCCTCGTTTTTGTAAGAAAAGTGCAGCATTAGGTTTTTCCGCACCTGGTTTCACTGACGCCCTTTTTCATACACGCTGCTGAACTGCGACGATGCAATCAAGCTTCGGATGGTGCATTTCGAATACTGAACAATGCATACTATGAGTTAACTTATTTGCCAAATGCTGCACTTTTTTTACAAAAACGGGGAATCGACTTCGAAAGCGGTGGTACGAATTCCGGTACGAATTATCCCGATAGGAGTGTTTCGCAGTGTTTCATCGAAAGTGCCCGATTTCACATTTTGCGAGGTGAAAATGGTGCCCCACAAAGCGTATCACCCCTTTTATCATGGGGATAAATGCCAAAAAAGGCTGAAATTACCCTAAATGGGTGATGGTATGGGCGATGAATTTCTTTATAGTTCTTAGTGGAAGCGGACGTGGATTTTGGTTTCGAGCTTCATCAGATCTGATGCGCGGGGGCGTATCTTTGGAGAAGCTGAAGACGAAGCAAATAACGGAGTGCTTCGGGACAGAACAAGGAGAGACAAGAGGAAAGGAGGCTTGCAATGAGCGAAGAATCCGAGGACCAAAAGCAGGAGGCTGAGGTTGCCGAAAAGGCGACTGAAAACCCCGCTGCTGCACCGGCGGCCAAAAAGGCAAAGAAGAAATGGCCTATTGTGGTAGCCATAGTCGCCGTGGTAATCATCGTTGCGGGTATTGGGTTTTGGACGTGGCACGAGCAGCCTAGCTTCTGCAACGCAATCTGCCATACGCCCATGGATACTTATGTAGAATCCTATGACGCGCAGCCGAACTCAACTGCAACAGACAAATGGGGCAATGAGGTTTCGAATTCTAGTGCGATGCTTTCAGTAACACACAAGGAAGCGGGCCTGAACTGCCTGAGCTGCCATGTGCCTTCGATCAGCCAACAGGTTGGCGAAGTCGGCATGGAAATCACGGGCAATTACTACTACCCGCTTGAAGAGCGCAGCTTGGAAGACTTGGTAGTGAATGCGGGCGGCGACGCCAGCAAGGCTGACAGCTTCTGCCTGAATTCGAACTGCCACAACATGACGCGCAGCGATTTGACGGAAATGACGTCCGACATGGACTTCAACCCGCATCGTTGGCAGCATGGCGAAATCGCCTGCAGCGAGTGCCACAAGTCGCATCGTGCATCCGTGTTCTATTGCACGCAGTGCCACACTGACGCTACCGCAAGCATGCCCGATGGTTGGGTAAGCTACTCGGAAGGCAAGCAGATTGCGAAATCTGCCCTGTCGTAACAGTGCTTGTTCGGTGAATTGAGCAGCAGGGGGTCCGCAGATGAGTATCGGCGGGCCCCTTTGCATACCAGGGCATATGCGCGACGGTGGTTGGGCGGTGCTGGCAGGATGCGGTGGGTTACAATCCTAAAGGGCGCTATCGCATCGCGAGATAGTTGTCACAGGGATTGCTCGTGCGACGGGTTGTGCTCGTTACACCGTATGGTGTAACTTTGAGCGCATCGCATACGCTATTCTGTGCTTATAAAGAAAAGACGTTACCGGGCTGAAAATGGCATGGGCTGACTAGTAAAATACCCTCGAGGAAGCGCCACGTGGGAATCGCATCGCAAGCGACCGGGCGCGTACGAGGTGGGAAAGAGGGAAATTTGAACGCAAAGACGAAGAAACGCCTGATTATCGTTACGGGCATTATCATCATCGCGCTGGCGATAATTCTGGCAATGGTGGGCAGCGGCTCGTCGGCGAAATCGGTTTCTATTTCACAAGCCGCCAGCGGCGACTACAAAAACCAACGCGTGCAGGTTTCCGGCAACGTCGTGGAGAATTCTTATCAGACTACCGGAAACGTGCTCACGTTCAAAATCTATGACCCCGATGATTCCACCGCGCCTCAGCTTACGGTTACCTACGACGGCGGCGTGTCGGCCACATTCGGCAACGACGTCACCGCCATCTGCACCGGTAAAATGGGCGAGGATGGAGTACTTGCTGCCAGCGAGCTGGTCACAAAGTGCCCGTCAAAGTACGAAAGCGGCACCGAGGCGCTCACTGTTTCCCGCATGCTGGAATACGGTAGCGACATTACCGATAAAACGGTGAAGGTTGCCGGTAAGGTGAAGGCCGGATCACAGAACGCCGCCGGTTCGGGTGATCGTTTCGTGCTCGTGGATTCTGATGATTCCACGCATGTTGTGGCCGTTGTATTCGACGACGCGCTTTCCGCTGAAACAACCGCTGACGGAGCTTCCGTTGTATTAACCGGGCACATGGGTAGCGACGGGAAATTCGCCGCCACCGACGTGGCCCTAGAAGGGTAGTTATCTTATGGCAATATTCGGTTTGATCGGGCTGCTGGTGGCGTTTGCCGCCGTGGTCGTGTCCATCGTGTGCTTTGCGGTCGGTTCGTTTGTGCGCCGCAAGCCCGCGAAGTCAGATACCGCAGACATGGTTTTATGGGGCGGGCACGTTGCGGTGATTGTGGTGTTCGCTGCGCTTTCGTTCTGCTGTGGGCTGTTGATGTTTTGCTTCATCACGGGCGATACGAGCATACAATACGTGGTGCAGGACCAATCCAAGCAAACGGGCGCGCTGGGTATGCTCTACCGCATTTCTGGTTTATGGGAAGGCCGCGAGGGCTCGCTGCTTTTCTGGGCGTGGCTCATCTCGCTATTTTCCACGGTGATGGCGGTTCGCGACATGAAGGCGCTCGATAAACTTGACTGCATGGCCTTGTTGGTGATGCAGCTGGTGCTGGCCGGGTTCGTGGGCATCCTGCTGTTTTCCGAGGACAACACGCCGTTTGTGGCTATGGCTGCTAAGTACTTCGATGCGAACGGCAACCTGACGGGTGCCGCTGCGTTGTGGGGAATGAACTCGCTTTTGGAACATTGGGCCATGGCGGTGCACCCGCCTGCGCTGTTCATAGGATATGCCGGGCTGACCGTTCCGTTCGCCTACGCCATCGCGGCGCTTGTGGTGAACGATTCCAGTGATGCGTGGGTGCGCAAATGCCAGCGCTACACCATGGTGTCGTGGCTGTTTTTGGGCATAGGCATCGGGCTGGGCTCGGTGTGGGCCTACGTGGTGCTGGGTTGGGGCGGCTACTGGGGCTGGGACGCGGTCGAGAATTCCAGTCTTTTATCGTGGCTTGTGGGTCTCGCGCTTATCCATAGCTTTACGGTGTATCGTCGTCGCGGCGCGTTCAAGCGCTGGAGCGTCATGTGTGCCTGCCTGACGTTTGCCTTCGTTGTTGTGGGTACGTTCATCAGCCGATCTGGTCTGGTGCAGTCGGTGCATGCGTTTTCCGGTGACACGGTTTCGCTGGTGCTGTTCGGCAGCCTAATTGCTGTATCGGTGCTCGCCGGTATCGTAGGCCTAGCCATCCGTTGGAAATCCTTCGCGCCGAAAAACGTTGCCGACGAGAACGTCGAGAACGTAATCTCTCGCGATGCCGCCTACTATTTCAATAATGTCATCATGGTAGTGTTCGCGTTCTTGTTGCTCTACCTTACTATTTCCAGTGCGCTGCCATCGTGGCTGCCATTCGGCGGGACGGCGCTTTCCGCTGGTACCTACAACGCTGTCGCGCGTCCGCTTGGCATACTCTACTGCATGGTGCTTGCCGTCTGCCCGCTTCTGGGTTGGGTGAAAACTGACCGTGCTGAGTTTTTGCGAAAGGCTAAAGTGCCCGCCATTTGCGCTGCCGTGCTATTCTGCGTGCTGATGGTATATCTGGTTACCTATCTTTCTCCTGCCTACGACGCTACTATCGCTGCTGGCGGAAGCAACGGCACCGGCCTTGCCAATGAGGGTCCGGCCTGGTACTACAAGGGTCTGGCGGTCGTCGGATTCGCCGTCGCCAGTCTGGTGTTTTTCAACACGTTGTTCCTGATTGCGCGCAATAGCCGCGCTTGGGCCGAAAAGCACGGCACGAACCCTGTGAGCGCATTTTTCAAGATGCTGCCCGGGCATGCGTCTACTTACGGCGGATACATCGCGCACATCGGCATATCCGTTATCTTGATTGGCCTCATCGGGTCGTCCATGTTCGTGACCGAAAAAACCACGTATCTGAAATACGACGAGTCAACGGATACGGCCGAGGATTTCACCATCCAAGATTTCACGCTGGTCTACACGCATAATTCGGTGGTGCAGGGCGACAGCGGCAATGATATTTTCTACACTGTGGAATTTGACGTGTACCGCGACGGCAACTATGTGGGGCATGTGGCCCCCAACGTGCAGCTGGTTGAAAGCACTCAACAGACCAAGAGCAACACCGGAGTCATCGGATTTCCCGAAGAGGACCTGTTCGTGATATACAAAGGTGTGAACACCGCTGGCAACTTCAGTATAGATGTTCGCGTGAACCCGCTGATCAGATTCGTGTGGGGCGGCTTCTTCGTGCTGATTGCCGGTGTGGCTATCGCGGCTTTGGGCCGTCGTAAGTCCCGTGGCACGTGTACGTCGAAAAATGCCGCTGCGGAAATGCCTACGCTGCAATCTGACGCTGCTGCCAAGCCTGCTGCCGACGCTGGTGACGCTGCCGACAAGTCTGGTGCCGATGCTGGTGACGCTGTCGACAAGCCTAGCGCCGACGCTGGTGACGCTGCCGACAAGCCTGATGCTGCCAAGGCCAAAGCATGAAGAAGGGCGCAGCCGAAAAAACCGTAGTCGACGCGAACGCGCCTGCTATACAGCTTGAAAAGGTGAGCAAGGTGTTCGGCAATCGCCGAGCGGTGGATGCTTTGTCATTGGAGCTGCCGCGCGGCGCCTTCCTTTCTATATTTGGTCCCAATGGCGCAGGCAAGACCACGCTTTTGCGCATGCTCTCTACATTGTCGCGTCCGACGAAGGGGGAAGCCCATCTGTTGGGCATAGACCTGAAGGAAGATGCCGATGCGGCACGCGAGCACATTGGGCTGATATCGCATAATTCCATGCTGTATGCCGATTTGACCGCAGAAGAGAACCTTCAGATAGCTGCGCGCTTATATGGCGTGCAACACCCAGATGCTCGCGTTGCGGAAATGTTGGATGCGGTGGAACTGACGCATCGCAGGCTCGATACGGTGGGTACGTTTTCCCGCGGCATGACGCAGCGCCTTTCCATCGCGCGCGCTCTGATTCACGATCCCGATATCGTTTTTTTGGACGAGCCGTATTCAGGCTTGGATCCGCACGCAGTCGAGATTTTCGACGGGCTCATCGCATCGGTTCGTGCCGACCGCACCTTCGTGATGGTCAGTCACGATTTGCGCAAAGGCTTCGGTGTGTGCACGCATGCACTGGTAATGGCGAAGGGCCGCAAGGTGGCTTTCGCTCCGAAAACAGACATCGACTACGACGCGTTTGAAGCGCTCTACCGCGAAACTGTGGGCATGGGGGTGGCTTAGCATGGCAGTGCTCATCAAAGCGCCCAGCACGTGGCAGCAGTACAAGACCCTTCTGAGCAAAGACATGCGCCGTGAGTTTCGCACGAAGGAAATGCTCACGTCTATGGGCATTTACTCGCTGCTGGTGCTGGTAGTATACGGAGCGGCGTTGTCCCAGACCACGCGCCAGTTCGACATCTTGCAGATGAGCGGCGGTCTTCTGTGGGCGCTTATTGTGTTCACGTCGCTTCTGGGGCTGAATCGCTCGTTTGCCCACGAAAAGGAAAATGGCTGCTTGGATGGCATCCTTTTGGTGCCGCTTGACCGCAGCGTGGTTTTTCTGGCGAAAGCAACCAGCAATTTTCTGTTTCTTCTGGTGGTGGAGATAATTGCGATACCGCTGTTCTACTTTTTCTTCCTTACCACCACGCAACCCGCTTCCACGTGGCCGATGATCGTAATCCCGATGCTGGTGGGCACCATTGGCATCGCAGGCATCGGCACACTGCTTTCCACCATTACGGTGAACACGCGCGGAAAAGACGTGCTTCTGGCCGTACTTTTTATTCCGCTCGTCTTCCCTTTGCTGTATGCTTGCGTATCGGCGACCACTGTAGTTATGACCGGTGGCGACATCGAAGGTGTGTTCGGAAATGCGCTGCTGCTTGCCGGCGGCTATGACTTGGTGATGGTGCTGTTATCCTGGGTGCTCTATGATTTCGTGATTAGCGCCTAGATTTTGTTCGTTTGTTTTAGAGGAGGGGCATGACAATACAAGATGGATCCGGTCGGCCATTGGTCGGCGGGGCACTCGACAAGGCCGCGCCTATCGTGTTGGCCATTGGGGCGCTGCTCACGACGCTGGGTTTCATACTCACGTTCACAACCGCCGGGTTGGTGAACGGCGCCACTGTAAACGGTGTTGAGCTTATCGGCGATGAGATGGTATCGAACCAGCTTTTGTTCAGCCAGAAGATTTTTTATTTTCACATGCCGGTAGCTATCACAAGTTTTGTGGCTTTGGGTTTCACGGCGTTTTTCGGCATCAGGTTTTTAATGACGCACGACGATACCTATGATATGCGTGCGCGCATCGCCACTGAGGTGGCCTTGGTGTTTATCATCATGGTCATGTGTTCCGGTGAGATGTGGGAGCGTTTTGAATGGGGCGTGTGGTGGACATGGGAGCCGCGTCTGACCACGTATTTCATTTTGATGCTTTTGGTGTTCGGCTATTTCATCTTGCGCACGGCGGTGGACGACCCTGAGCGGCGCGCCACGTATGCCAGTGTCTTCGGGATTATCACGTTTGTGGATGTGCCCATATGCTTTATGATTACGCGGCTGATTCCATCGGGCGTGCACCCCACCATCTTCCGCACCGACTCGGGCCTTTCCCCCGATATGATGTTGCCGCTGATGCTGGCCATGT
Source organism: Actinomycetes bacterium (assembly GCA_023394615.1). Lineage (GTDB taxonomy): Bacteria > Actinomycetota > Coriobacteriia > Coriobacteriales > Eggerthellaceae > JAEXAI01. The sequence goes on from JAEXAI010000010.1 coordinate 235,075, forward strand.
TTGGCATGTTCTGCGTGGGCTTCGGCGTATATCGCCTGCGCCTGCGCAGCCAAGTGCTGCAGCAGCGACTGGACGCCATCAAAGAACAGCTTGACGATTAGCGCGAATGCGATAGGAGAATCACAATGAACAGCGTTCTGGAACAAATATACTCGACAATCCTGCCGTCCGCGCCATACGTTATCGCAGCTTACGCGCTCATGTGGGCCGCTCTTTTGGTGTACGTGATTTACATTACCGTACGCTTGAAAAAGACAGAGGCCCAGATGACGGTGCTGGAAGAGGCGCTTGCGTCTGCGAAGCTGGGCGACAAGACGGCCGACATCACCAAGAAAGAGGCCGAATAGATGAAAGCTCTTATTCCCGCAGCGGGTTTGGGCACCCGTTTCCTGCCTGCGACCAAGGCTGTTCCGAAGGAAATGCTGCTGGTAGTGGACCGTCCTACCATTCAATATATCGTAGAAGAAGGCATCGCTGCCGGGGCTGACGAGGTCGTTATCATTAACAGCCACGAAAAGCATGCCATCGAAGAACACTTCACCCCAGACGGGGCGTTAGAGGAAACGCTGCGCGAGCGCGGCAAAATCGACCGGGCCGAGGCCGTGCATCATGCGGGCAATCTGCCGGTTTCGTTTGTGTACCAGGAAGAGGCGCTGGGGCTAGGGCATGCCGTACATTGTGCGGCCCAGAAAACCGGCGATGAGCCCTTTTATGTGCTGTTAGGCGACGTAATCGTGCCTGACAACCAGATGTTGGTGCGCATGAAGCAAATATCCGACGCACACGACGGTGCCAACGTGATTGCCGTGCTGCCCGTGCCGCAAGACCAAGTAAGCCGTTTCGGCGTTATCGATGGCGTGCAGGTGGAAGATGGTGTGTGGAAGGTGAATGGTCTGGTTGAAAAACCATCTGCGGACAAGGCGCCGTCGAATTTGACCGTGTTCGGCCGCTACCTGCTCTCACCGCGCGTGATGGAGCTTCTGGCGTCGGGTAAGCCCGGTGCCGGAGGAGAAATCCAGCTGACCGACGCGCTCGATGCGGTGCTTCGCGAAGAGGAAATGTATGCGTTGGTGATAGATGACGAAGATGGTTTCGACACAGGTACGGTGGAAACCTGGCTGGACACGAACAACCGTCTCTACGCGCGCAAATACGGTAAAAATCCCCGTCGGTAGAGCGGCCAAGCCAACAACGAATACAGCGCTCATTCGAAATGCGGCTGCGCTGTTTCCGCATGCTGCCCTTGCGTATGCACAGGGTTGAAAGCGCGATCAACATGGCACCGGCCCCGCAAGCACCAGCTGCTTCGGAAACCTCGCGCGTGTAAAATCGCGTCGGTAGCAACCACTATTCTTCCGAATCGAACTTAGGGGCCTGCCGTTTTGCATAAGACTCGAGTTGCAGTGATCGAATTAACCGAGAAAGGCCCGGTTTGCGTCTTTTCGAGTTCTTCCATACGGAAGTAGAGTCGAAGCTGTTTCGACGATAACTCTGTGAGCAGGCATTTCTTAAAGCTCCTATAAAGCGACAGCAGTGTATTCGGGTTTGTCTGACGTAAAAAAGACGCAAACTGGACGTTTCTCGGTATATTTGCTTGCTTGAACTCGAGAGTTGCTCGTGCCTCTCATGTGTGAGTGGATCAATCTGGGTTCGAGATGCACTCCATGTGCTGCGACAACGGTTTCAGAGCATTTTCCGATTTGGAAACAGAAAAATGGCGAGCGAGCGAGGTAAAGTACGAGTCCGATTTCCATCCGTTTAAGGGGGTTTCCTGTGACCTGCGGTTATGCGGGCCAGGTTCTCCACATCCTCGGTTTTGGCTGATTAAGCGAGACTTATATGCTGCTACGTCGTACTATGCTTCGCTTACTCGGCGTTTTTCTGTTTCGAAATCGGAAAAAGGCAGCAGACGGCGAAAATAATCACGATGAGATATCTGCAGTCGGGTTGATGTGCTAGCGACGGGTTGATCTACCAGCCAGCGAGCATCAAGTGCCGCAAGCAGCAGCAAGAACGCCGCAAGCAGCAGCAAGAACGCCGCAGCCAGCAAGCGCCGCAGCCAGCAAGCGCTGCAAGCAGCAGCAAAATTTGTGCTAGAAAAAAAGAGCGGCCCGGGTGCGCTAAGGGGAAGTCGCAACCCGGGCCCACAAGGAGGGGAATGATGCTTTCGCATCATGCCGTTTGCGAGAGGGGAGGAATGCAAACGACTCAAACTCTAGGAGGGGAACCTTTCGTTTGATGAAGCTATTATAGGAAACAGGGTTGCAGAAGTTTTGACAAGGGCATGCGCGTTTTGTGAAAATGCCATCGGATTAGAAACGTTTTTGCAACTTTGGGGTGACATTGGCGGCTAAAGGCTATTCTGAGCCGCATACGACCGCGCAAATGCCGCGCAACCGGCACACGATTTCGTAAATGAGCAACAGTTGCATACGACTATGCGAGCCAATGCGACCGCTCGAATGCGGCAAACGCATGGCGGCGCACCACCAATGCGCGTTGCTGCATTATAATACCTGCGTACCCGAGAAAAAGGAGCACCATGCCCGATTTACAAATGCGATTCCATGCAGATATGCTCGTCTTGTCGGCCCCCATCGACGCCGCTCTGGAAAAACAGGGCATCGACGTGGAAAGCGAGCGTGAATTCCTGAGCCTCAACGAGCCGGAGACCATTCTGGAAGCTTTGCGTATGGAATCTGTGGCAGGTGCCGCGTGCATGGTCACGCCAACTAACGGCATAACAGAGGCGCGACTGGCGCATTTCCGCATGCAGGACAAGGCTGCCCAGATGGCGCAAGCTGCATTGTCAAGTGTTCATTCCCTGACGCCGCAGCATGTGCTTGCAGAAATAGGGCCGACCATGCTGCCGATTGATCCTTCCGGCAAACAGTCGCTTGTGGCCAATCGCGACCAGTACTCCAACGCTGTGAAGGCGTTTTCGCTCCAGGTTGGTGCGGCTTTGGGGGCGGGTGCGCCGGTGGGCATCCTTTCTTTTGAAGACCCTGCGGAAGGGCTCGATGCATTCTTCCTGAACGGCATGGTCAGCATAGACGACATGCGCTGTGCGCTGATGGGCGTGCGCAAGATGTGCGATACGCCAGTGATTGCATCGGTGAATGTGGATGGTAAAGGAAATCTGGTTGGGCGGCACGAGAGCATCGAGCAGGCAGCCGATGTGATGGAAGAATTCGAGGCCGACGCTGTTGGGTTTTCCACGAAGGCTCCGCTTGACCAAGCAGCGAAGATTGCCGAGCGGCTGGTCCGCGCCGTCGACCTGCCTGTATTGGTGCAGCTTGAAGTGGACCATGTTGACAATCGTCAAGGTGAAGAAACTCCTGAGAATCCGTATTTCTGCGCCGACACCATGGTTGGCGCGGCCATGCGCCTGCGCGATGCCGGCGCGCAATTCCTGCGTGCGACGGGTGCGGCCACGCCGGCCTATACCGGAGCGCTTGCGGTGTCCACCATGGGCGTCGACTCCATTCGATAAAAGCAGCAATGCGCCATGGCGCCTCCTTGCGCTGGCGGCACCTGTTGGGAATAGATGTACACTCTGGCTGTGAGGAGGATCGTGATGGCATCGCGGCAGCCGATTTCGAATATGAACAAAAGCGACGACTACGGTATTTTGCAGCGCGTGGTCGACAAGCTCTACGAGCGCGAGGTCATTGTGGCGCGCAAAGATGTGATTGTGATGGCGCAAACCTACGATGTGCCTTTGGACCTGACTGAGATCGTGGAGCTTCTACCGCCCGGCGAATACGATCGAGCGGGATTGTGCGTGCAGCTGAATTCCTCGATCGCGGGACATGCATGGGGTCAGGTGTACGGTACGGTGGAATAATCGTTGGGAAGGACTCGCAGCTGCGATGCGCGAAGCGATGTGGCGCGAAACGAAACCAAGGAAGGGCTATTGCACATGGAGAATCGAATCGATAAAGAATGCCAGCTGCACGATGATGCGGGCAAGCTCGCATGCAAAGGTTATGCGTTTGAGCCCCTTGTGCACTACGACCGCGCACGGGTCGCTGCATCGCCGATGCGCATCAAGGAATGGGATTACTACTGCATCAACGACGATGAGTACGCAGTTGCTCTAACCATCGGCGACATGGGCTATTCCGGTTTGCTTTCCGCATCGGTCATACGTCTAGCCGACCCCGTGGGTTCCGTCACGCAGTCCGTAATCACGCCGTTTCCGCTCGGGCATTTCAGCATGCCGCCCACATCCGACGAAGGGGTATCCAGCTTCAGCAACAAGCGAGTATCGTTCGATTTCTCGGTAGCCGACGGCGTGCGTAGCATCGAGGTGCGTTTCGACCAATTTCACGGTGATGACCAGCTTGACGTGCATATATTTCTCGACGAGCAGCCACGCGATTCCATGGTGATCGTCACACCGTGGGCCGAAGACGAAAAAGCCTTCTATTACAATCGGAAAATCGTGGGCATGCGTGCCATGGGGACGCTTGATGTGGGAAAAGAACACCATGTGTTTGACGGCAAGCGCTCGTTCGGACTGCTGGATTGGGGTCGAGGCGTTTGGACTCGCGATAACACTTGGTACTGGGCGTTTGCTCAGGGCTGGCAAGATGGGCGTGGCGGAAACGATACGGGCACATGCCGTTTCGGGCTGAACTTGGGCTACGGATTCGGGGATACATCGGCAGCGAGCGAGAACATGGCGTTTTTGGATGGTCGTGGCTTCAAGCTGGGCCGGGTGCGCTTTGAGATAGAACCTGCGATTGGTGGGGAAGTCTGTGCAGCGACGACTTCGGGTGTGGCTGCACCAGATCTTGGCGTGGCAGTGCCGTTGCCGAAGGCTGCCGGAATCGCAAAAGGCAAGCAAATCGCCGAACGCTTCAACATGATGCGACCGTGGCGCATGGTGGACGATGAGGGCGATGTGGACCTGGTTTTCACCCCTATCCATGATCGCTGCGACTATATGAATGCCGCTGGTTTGATTGTGTCTGACCAGCATCAGTTGTTCGGCACCTACGACGGCACCGTAAAATTGGACGGTCGCGCATTCACCGTGGCAGGTCTGCTGGGTGCCGCCGAAGTGGTGCACAATCGCTACTAGGTTGTTTAACCTGCTATCTGGGGTGCTTTTGAGGCTTAAATAGCCGAAACCGCCGGAAAAGAATATCCAGCGGTTTCGTCATCCCAGTGCAAAGGCTTTACACCCTTGATGCCCAATTATAGCACTTATGAAATGCCTTCCAATGCCAGACGCTTTTCCAGCGAATCCTGATGCGCGCTGTGTTGCAAGGCGGTTTCGGTGGTGATGGTGCCGGCCTTGCACAAGTCGAACAGGCTCTGATCCATCGTGCGCATACCGATGGACGTGCCGGCCGCGATGGCCGAATCAATCTGATGCGTCTTCTCGCTGCGGATAAGGTTGCGCACCGCTGCGTTGCACAACATAATCTCGAATACAGGCACGCTGCCTTTGCCGTTGGCGGTGGGCACCAGCTGCTGGCTGATGGTGGCCTGCAGCGTCATCGAAAGCTGCAGGCGCGCTTGGCGCTGCTGCGCGGGCGGATAGGTATCCACGATGCGGTCGATGGTGGAAGCGGCGCCCATGGTGTGCAACGTCGAGAACACCAGCTGGGCCATTTCCGAAGCCGAAACGGCGGTAGAAATGGTATCGAGCGTGCGCATCTCGCCCAAAAGTAGAATGTCGGGATTCTCACGCAGCGCCGATGCCAGCGCCTCGGAATACGTGGCCACGTCGGTGGGAATTTCGCGCTGGGTTACGATGCATTTGTCGTGATGATGCACGTACTCAATAGGGTCTTCCATCGTGATGATGTGTCCGCTGCGAGTGTGGTTCACTCGGTCGATCAAGCAGGCCAATGTGGTGGATTTACCAGCACCGGACGGTCCGGTTACCAGCACAAGGCCTTTTTGCAAGTCGGCGCAGCGCATAACCGATTCGGGGATGTGCAGCTCTTCGGGGTTGGGCAGGCCGAAGGGAATCACGCGCACAACGGCGGAAAACGATCCGCGTTGACGGAAGATATTGGCCCTGAAACGTCCCACGCCAGCAAGGCTGAAGCTGAAGTCATCATCGTGGTTTTTCGACTCGGTGAAAATGCGCGAATCGCGATCGGCGGCGTCGTAGACGGCCAACACCAGCGATTTCGTGTCGGCAGGGGTCAAATTCGGCATGTCCAGTCGAATTTGTCTGCCGCCGACGGCGTAGGCGAGCGGTAACCCGGCCACGATGAATATGTCGGACGCTCCGACTTCCACCATCATGTTCAATAGTTTTTGAATCTCCATCGATGCTCCTATCGATTGTCGGAATTTCCGCTTCCGGACCAAAGGGTTACTTGTTCGTTCGTGCTCTCAGTCGTGGTTGACCATTCGGTTATCTGGTAGCTCAGGTTGTTCTTCACCTGCAGCTTCACAGTCAAAGTGCGATTTTCGCTCGTGAATTTACGAGTAATCGTATCGCTGTCTACAGTGACATCTTTACCGTAAGCGCTCGATACCGCTTTCATCGCCGCGGTTTTTTCCGCGCCTGCTGCTTTTTGCTTCACCAGCAGGGCATCTACATCTGCTACGAAAGACTGCGCGCTCGATTCGTTGTCGTAGAGCGCCTGTACGCTTTCGCTTTGCTTTTCAGCCGCTGCGCCGTTCGCTTGCGCGGTGCTCAATGTCAGCACGCCTAAAGTTGCTAGGCAAATGATAATCAGCAGGGTCAAAATGGTGATGGGCCCGATACGCACCGGGGTCTCTATACGCGAGCTGCTCATTGCGCAGCACCCCCGTTCGCATTCGTGTTCGTGCTCGTGCTCGCATTCGCATTCGCATTCGCACTTGTGCTCGTGCTCGTGTTCGAGAAGTATCGTTGCGTCGATAAATCGTATGTCTGGGTAGAGGCCTGCAAAACGGTTATGTCTGCCTTGTAGAGCGTGCCTGCGGAAGTGTCTTCGCCGGTCACGTTCGTGATAACGGTATAGCCGGAGCTATCTTCCGCGGAGACCCTGTTCGCGTTGGCGTCATAGTATGCCACTCGCGAGACGTTCTGCGGGTTGGCGGCAAAGGCCTCGGCGGTGTTTTGCGCCAGTATCGTGGAATCGTTGAGGCGGTGCGCCTGCTGTTCCTGTGACATCGCGGACGTGAAAAGCTGCATCAGCAGCGCCACCGATACGGCGATAAACACTAGCAGCACCAAGGATTCGATGATGAAAGCCCTGCTGGCATTGCGCTGGTCTGTGCCCTTTCGCCTCTCGGCAACGTCGATTGTGTTCAAAGATACGCTCATGAGCTCGCCCCGCTTCTGACGCTGCGCAGCGCGATGTTGGCGCTGCCCTCATCGGTGTTCACGGTAAGCAAACCGTCGGAATACGAGAACGAGAAGTATTCGTTTTCAGCAAGCTGGGAAGCCTTTGCTGGCGTGTAGGCGGTACCTGCCTTGGCGTATTCTTCCACGATGTTGCCCTGATATTCGTAAATGCGCGTTTCGTAGTTTCCGGTATCCAAACGCTCGGTCAGCACCAGCGCTTGGCCTTCGGGGCCTTGTCCCACGCCCACCGAATCGATAGCGTCGGTCATGCGCACGCTGTTGGCTATCAGGCTTACGCCCACACGCTGCTCGTTGTCAGCCTGTCGCTGCTGTGAAACCACTTGGTAAACATGGGTACCTGCCACCAGCGTGGCCAACAGCAAAGCAATCACCACCAAAAACAGCAGCACTTGGAATATTGAGGAAACCTTGCGTTTCTTGGGTTGCTCGTATTTGCGCAGGTTGGTTAGCGATATGTTCATCGAGGCATCACCACCACGCTAGGCATCACGTTGTCGGCATAGCACTCATAGGTGATCACGTAATCGGTGTTGTTCACGACCAGACCGTAATGGTCTTCCAGATACGTGATGGATTGCGGGTAGGACCCCTCCACGGCGCAGCACTGCTTGGCGCTGTCCAAAATGGTCGTGCGCATGGAAATCGCACTTTGTTCGCGTATGGCGGACTGTGCCGTCATGAACACGACCACCGCCACCGCGATGGCTGCAATCAGCACCACGATGGACAAGATCAGGTTGCGCCTGCGCTTGCGAGGGTCTGTCGATTCTGGATGGTACATCGTTTAGCCAATCGATCCGAGTATGCCGATAAGCGGCAGCATGACTGCAATCAGAGTCGCACCCACGGTAACGGTAAGGAAGGCCGCCAGAGCGGGCTCGATGCGGTCAAGTGATTCGTCCATCTGGATGAGCGCGTCTTCGAAAAACGTCGTTCCCATCTGATTTAGCACGGTTTCCAAATTGCCGCTGGTGTCGCCTACCATCATCATGCGCGTGTACACCGCGCCGTACACGCCATTATCGGAAAGGGCGTTGGAAAGGGATTTCGGATGGTCCAAATCCTGCATTTCGACTACCGCTGCGTCAATTTTCGCACGTAGCTTCTTCAAATGCACGGTCTCGCCTGCCTGTGCTACGGCTTTATCCGTGGGCATACCGATGGCGACATAGGAAGTCAGGATTGTGGTGAAGCGGGATAACGCCATCTGATTGGCGGCGTTGCGCGTCATCGGCAGCTTTTCAAGCAGTGATTCTAGTGCCTGCAGGTTGTTTTGCGAGCGGGTCATGGCGGCCACGATGAACGTGGCAATGGTGCACACGGCCGAAATGGCCAGCGCTACCCAACCTACAATCATCGATGCGTTCACGAATGCATAGGTGCCGGTTCCCAGCCCGCCGGCCAGTTCTTGGTAGGTGTTCAAAAAGATTGGCAGAATCACCAAAATGGTAAAAAGCAAGATGACGGTCATGAGCGCGAACAGAGCAACGGGGTACATAACAGCGCTGTGCAGTTTCGAAATCAAGCGGTCTTCTTCGCTGTAGTAGCGAGACAGCGATTTCATTGTGGCTTCCAAACGCCCTGATGCCTCGCCGGTGCGTGTCATGTCGATGGCAAACGATGGGAAGCTGCCGGTTTCATCCATGGAATCGGCCATGGTTTTGCGCTCGATGAGTCCCTTGTAAACTTTTTCGCAAGTGGTGCGGAATACCTCGTCTCCCGTATTCTCGCTGAGCAGTCCGACGGCTTCTTCTGTCTGGATGCCTGCGGCCAACATGACCGAGATGCTTTCGCAGAAGACGCTCACCGCCCCGCTTTCAAGGTTTTTCTTGCCCATCTGTCCTCCTCGCTCACGCCTGCGCGTCAGTACACATACTTATCAGTATATTTGCTACCGTCGCCCACCGTGGCGCTGGCCCCGGCGGCGGCGAACGTTAAGTCGGCTCGTGCCCAATCGCCCGACGAGGGGGCGCTGATGTGCAGAGACGACCATCCTCCATCAATATAGACCATATCCCAAGCATGGTAGATATTGTTAGGTGAAACATACCCGGTTACCATTTTGCAGGGAATACCCTGGCTTCGCAGCATCGCTGCAGTTAGCGATGCATAATCAAAGCAGATACCCGATCCCGTAGCGAGAGTCTCGTCGGGGTTGGGGGTATAGCCGCTTTCAGTCGCCCAATAGTCCGCCTTTGAATAATCATAAGCTATATTCTTGCTAATGTAATCAAATATTTTGTCGAAGGCCTCGCTGTCGGTTTTTGCGTCAGCGCACAGTTCGTTCGCCTTCTGAACGCATGCGCTGGTCTGCGAATAGCTGCAGAAAACGTTGGGGCGCACGTATGGCGCCGTCTCGCTGGAAAGTGCGATATCGACCGAAATAGAGAAAAGCTCGACGTATCGGTTGCCGCTGGTATTCTGCATAATTCTGATGGTGTATGTGCCGTTGCCCATATTCACGGGAACCAAAATAGCCTCGCCGGTGGTAGGCAGGTCGTAGTTGTAGCTGGCGTTGCCGTTGGTCACTTGCAGCTTCAGCTTGCTTGAGTTGACGGCAGCGGCCCCGATGTAGCCGTCGGCCACATGCGACACGTCGATGGAGTTCACGCCGTCGGTCTGCGCGGCGGCATCGTCGTATGCGGCGGCGGTGTAGACGGCAGTGAATGGGGTGCTCGATGATGACGACTTGCTTGATGATGAGCCGTTTGAGCTGCTCGAGCAGGAAGGCAGAAATGCCAGCGCAATGCCGCAAGCGCACAGGAGCGAGGCTGCGCACGCTGCAATGCGAAATGCCTTGTTGCCTGATTGAGCCATCCTGTCCTTTCACCCGCAGAACGTCGATATGCCCTGTTGCCGTTTGCCTGCTTGCGCTTTCGGTGCTGCGGTGCCTGCCGACGGTTGCGTCAGCGTGGCACCTGTTGCCCTTTGCCTGCCGACGGTTGCGTCAGCGTGGCACCTGTTGCCGCTCCGAGTGCTGCGACCAAGCGCAGCTCCGGCGTTGCCCCTGATTATATACTCTTATGGCCTTTTGAGCCGCGACCTTCCCATGTGCGGGAAACTCTTTCTCTGTCGTTGCCGGAAATCGTGGGCCCGATGTCGCTTTAGCGCTCGATTTGAGAATGCAAGCGCAGAAAACATGTCAAAAAAGTGCAGCTTCTTGCAAATTTTCCGGTCGACCCCGCGTTTTTGGAAGAAAAGTGCAGCATTAGGTTTTTCCGCACTTGATTTCACTGACGCCATTTTTCGAGCACGCCGCTGAACTGCGACGATGCAATCAAGCTCCAGATGGTGCATTTCGGATACTGAGCAATGCATACAAAGAGTTAACTTATTTGCCTATTACTGAATTTTTTTACCAAAAACGGGGAATCGACTTCGAAATCGATGGAATCGACTGGTGGCGTCCTGAGAATCGACTGGTAGCGTCACAAATAACAGGTAGCGTCCCAAATAACTGCTAGTGTCCCAGATGTCGGTGTAAGAATTCGCTTTTGGAAGGTTGACGACACCAGCCTGAGAAAAGCGGCTATCTCCTAGAGTGTCAATCACCACAAAAGATATCGAAGAAAGGAAATGGCAGCCATGGCCAGTCTACTGGCAAACAGCACCGAAGTGAAGAGGATGGTGCCCGGGAGGCGCTCGAGAAATGTACGAATCTGCAGGCGTTCGGACGCAGGATGCTTGAGGTCATGTTGAACACCGCTATGCACGATTTCACTGGCGGGTCTTTCGTTTTGGAATCTTGGCTGGTCATGTTGAAGACGGTTTAGCTTGCAGATGCAGTAAGGCAAAAAGATCTAAAGGAGCGTTTTACCTAGATTTGACAATCGCCGAACGAGCACTTGACGAAGCGCGTCCATGATAAGAGTTCGAAGCAATCTGCGCGCGCTAGAACTGCTGCAATATAGGGCGCGCAGTATCGGTGGATGAGGCAGCGCAACATTCGGATGTACGCATGATTCAACCGATGCTGCGTTTCGGGTAGAATGTGTCCGAAGGTGCCCGGCAGACAGTAGAAACGAGGAAAGAAAACACACGATGATCTACTACGTCGAAGACGATGCGAACATCCGCGACATGGCGCTCTATGCGCTGCGCCAATCCGGTCTGGAAGCCGAAGGTTTTTGTTGCGCGACTGACTTCTATGCGGCTATCGCTCAGCGGATGCCGCAAGCGGTTCTGCTAGATATCATGCTGCCGGAAACCGACGGTTTGCAGATACTCGCGCACCTACGAGCGACCACGGCCACAGCCACGGTGCCGGTGATGATGATTACGGCTAAGGGTACCGAATACGATACGGTAAGTGGGCTAGATGCAGGTGCTGATGATTACCTGGCTAAGCCGTTTGGAATGATGGAGCTGGTTAGTAGGGTAAAAGCGCTGATCAGACGTTCGGCTATGCCGAATGAGACGGAAGATGACACGCTGCTGTTTGGTCCGATTGAGCTTTCCCGCAGCGCACATACCGTAACTGCGGGGGGCGTGCCCGTTGAATTGACGCTGAAGGAATTCGACCTTCTGTGCCAGTTGATGCGCAAGCCCGGGCGAGTGCTCACGCGCGATCAGTTGCTGGAAAAAGTGTGGTCCATTACCTATGCGGGCGGCACGCGCACGGTTGACGTGCATGTGCAAACGCTGCGCAGCAAGTTGGCGCAGGCATGCGAAGGCTGCGACGTATATATCAAAACGGTTCGCGGGGTGGGCTACACCATGAAAGAGCCGCTGTCGTGACCGGGCCTTACGACTCGGCGAGCAGTGCTGCGGAAACACCCGCCAACCCTACGGCCTCGCACGGTTCGCCAAACGCTGCTGCTCCCACGACCTCGCATAACCCTGCAGTCGTCCCCGCGCCAGCGCATCCGCATGGGCGCTGCACCGACAGTCTGAAGCGCACCGTTTCGACGACGCTGATTGTGTTCTCGCTGGCTGTGGTGCTGGCCTTCGCCGCGCTGGCCAGCCAGCTACTCTACCAGAGCTACGAGCGCAGCGCCGAAAACCGGCTCACCGCCAATGCCGAGGCCACGGCGCAGAGCATCACCGACAAAAGCCAGCTAGATGCCATCGCGCAGCTGCAATCCCAGGTGGTCTCCCAGTTGCGCTACACTTACATCGCATCCGACGGCACGGTGCTCTTCGACAGTGAGGCGGGGACCAATCTGGAAAACCACGCCGACCGCCCTGAGGTGCAGCAAGCCCAGGAAAGTGGCGAGGCGCTCATCAGCCGTTATTCGATGACCCTGAAGACCGATCAAGTATATGTGGCCGTGCGCTTGGATGACTCATCTACCATCAGGCTTTCCGAGGAGCGCGCTTCGTTCGTCTCGTTTTTAGGCGGTGTAGCGGTGCCTCTTTCAGCTCTCATCGTGATTGTGATTGTACTGGATCTGATGGTCTCGCGGCTTCTGACCGATCGTATCATGCGCCCGCTGAACGCCATCGACGTGGATGACCCCCTGTCAAACGACATTTACGAAGAAGTAAGCCCGCTGCTCACGCGCATTGACGATCAGCGCCAGCGCATGAAGCAGCAAAATGAGGCGCTCGCGGAAGCGGAAAACATGCGTCGCGAATTCTCGGCGAACGTCAGCCACGAGATGAAAACGCCCCTCACGGTTATTTCGGGTTATGCCGAGATGCTGAAAAACGACATGGTGAAGCCGCAGGACCAGCAGCGTTTCGCGGGCCTGATCTACGACGAAGCGCAAGAAATGCGCACGCTTATCGATGACGTGTTGACCATCTCGAAGCTGGAAGAGCCGTCACGGGCAGATGACCAGTTGGAAACGGTGGACCTGCATGCCGTCGCGCAAACTGCAGCGGGGCGTTTGGGCGAACTAGCGCGCGAGGCGAATGTGGCGATACGCGTGGAAGGTGAGCCTGTCCTGGTGCTGGGTTCGCGCACGCTGTGCGAGCAGATGCTCTACAACTTGGCGTCCAACGCCATCCGCTACAACAAGGATGGCGGCAGCGTGGTGCTGGCCACGAGCCTTGATGAGAGCGGCCGCGCAGTAGCCAGTGTGGCTGACACTGGCATGGGCATCCCGCCCGAGCTGCACGACAAGATTTTCGAGCGCTTCTATCGCATAGAATCGTCGCGTTCGAAAACGACGGGCGGCACCGGGTTGGGCCTGGCCATCGTGAAACATGCGGTGCAGCGCCAAGGCGGTGCGATTGAGATATTCTCCCATGAAGGGGAGGGGACCACATTCACGCTGACATTTCCCCTCGTAGAAGAGCGCCGGAAAGCGTTGGAGCGCAGACGCGCGCAATAGTGCGGGTGTGGAAATAGCGCAGACAGGCGCAATAGCGCAGATGCGGAAATAGCGCAGACGCGCGCAATAGTGCAGATGTGGAAATAGCGCAGACAGGCGCAAGGGTGCGAGAGCGAAATAGTGCGGGTGCGCAGAATAGCTGGCGAGGTTTGCGATGTGCAGTAGCTCTGCCCACAGTCAGCGACGATTGCAGGTTCGCCAAGGGCAAAAAGAAAGGCGCGGAATCTAGAGTCCGCGCCTTTTGCCCCACCCCCGACCAAGGATGAACCCACCTCAGTAGGTGGGTGCTCGCAGTCGGCTTCCTGGCTTTCGCATCAACAGACGCGAATCTCCATTGCTCCGACGATCTAGAGCTCCCTGTTTGTTTGCATCGGTCCATCGCAGTATGTAGTGCGAAGGTGGAGCGTGACCCGAGTATAAGCCACTCCGACTCCCAAATAAAGACTTGACTAATTTCGCCGATAGGGTATGCGTAGTCGCACCGATGTGGGGGTAGTCGTATTGCTGCAGGATGGGCATACCGATTCGCCGGCTCGTTTCAGTTCGACGTGCCGCTGTGTAGTCGTATTGCTGCAGGATGGGCATACCGATTCGGGGTGCTTTCGCCCATATGCTGCAATCCACCGTTTCGCAATGCTGGAATCGACGGCATGCTGAAACGCCATGGCGCGTCTTTTGGCTGCCATTGTTTGGCATATGAGTTAAATATTGAATAAATCCTGTTCAAAATTCATTTGCATCAGGGAGAGGAGGAGTATAGTTACATTGCTGAAAGAAAATCAGGGGCGAGCCGAACTGCATGGAGATCAGCGCATGCGGGCGGTGCTGATAGGGCGATTATGAAAAATACATACGAAGTATCTCATTGCGTGCATGCGAATTTTTCGAAGAAAAGGGCCGGCAAGGTGGCAAAGACATGGCTTTCCAAAGCTATGTGCGTGCTGCTTGCCTGCGTTATGGCGGTGATGTGCACAGACTCGAATTTTGGTGATGCTGCCAGAGCGTTTGCTGAAGGCGCCTCCTCGCAGCAGACTTCTGCTGCTGCGCAGCCGAGTGCGGAAAGCACGCAGACCACCACGTCTGGCGATACAACTACTACTGCAACGGAGGATGCTTCTGCGTCTGCTGTGCAACACGAGTCCTCGACCACGGTAATCGACGGGCTTGCCAACAGCGGCACCTATGACGCACAAGCGCACAGCATTACTTGGACTGTGCAGGTGGGAACGGAAAGCAACGGGGTGTCGCTTGCGGGCATCCAGCTGAAACAATCATTCGATACTTCCCAACAGTCGTTTACGGCAGCCTACCTTGGCACCTACGATGCTGCGAACCCCTCGGCTTCTACTAATATTACCAACAACGTGCGCGCGGTCGCCTCGAATCCCCAGAATCCCGACGTGCTTGATACTCTGGTATACGACTTCGCTGATACTGCGATAGCGCCTCAAGCTGTCACTTTCGTGATGGCGGCAAGCGATTCTGTGGCTGCGGCTGCAGCCGATGCGGCCGTGGATGTGGAAAGCACCGCGACCTTGGTGAAGTCCGATGCGGCGGATGACACTGCAGCTACGCCCGTTGCTGATGCAGCAGTAGGAAAAGTGAGTGTGAAAGCTGCGGAAGCTGCTGTGGTTGATGCTGGTGCTACTTCCGAGCAGAGTGCGCAGGTGCCGGCCATCTCCACGTTTGCGTTGATGGCACAAAGCGACGGGACCGACCAGACCAAGCAGACCGACCAGCTGATGCTGTCGGTCGATGCGCTCACCTACACCGATATAAACGGCACGGTCCACACCGTCGCCGGTACGAGCGGTGGTACATATGATTTCTCGAGCGTGCCATTGAACTCCATCGACTACCTCGATATGCTCGTAGACTTCCACATCAGGAAAGACGGAAGCGAGCGTACCGTCAAGGCGGGGGACTATTACCAGTTCACGCTGGACAGCACGTACTTCACGCTTGATGACATGACAGGCACTATAAACTCGCAGACCGGCGTGGCGCTGGCCGATTACACGGTTAAAAACAACAAGGTCACGGTCACGTTCACGAGCGCGGTCAACGCCGACGAGGGCAACAGCAACATCTTCGGTGGGTCCACGCTGAAGTTCAAGCTGAACGCGAACGGGCTGGACAACGTTGGCGCCGATGGCATTCCGCTCCAACTGCAAGGCGATGCCGGTGGCACCACCTATCTCAAGACCCCGTCTGCAACCACCACGGTGAACGGCATCACCAAGACGGGTACCTACAACGCCCAGAAGCGCGAGGTCACTTGGACTATCACAGTGGGCTCGTCCCCTGAGGGTGCCGGGCTTGCAGGTCTTGTGGTGAGCGACACGTTCGATGGTACAGCGCAGACGCTCAAAGCAGTCTATCTGGGCGATACGACCGGCACCGAGATAACGGACTCCGTCGCTATGGCAGCGGACGGTAACGGCTTTACCTACACGTTCCCTGCGGACAGCAAGGCCGTGACCGGCCAAGTCATCACGGTGGTCACAGGCGTCACGGACAAGGCAATTTCAGCGAGCGCGTCAGGAGACCAGACGCTTACCAACGATGTGGCCATGGCCAAGGGCACCACCGGACCGAACGTAGGCGACAACAAAACTGCTACCAAGG
Organism: Actinomycetes bacterium; assembly: GCA_023394615.1. Classification (GTDB taxonomy): domain Bacteria; phylum Actinomycetota; class Coriobacteriia; order Coriobacteriales; family Eggerthellaceae; genus JAEXAI01. The sequence continues at coordinate 251,305 of JAEXAI010000010.1, forward strand.
ACGTTACCGTGCCTGCTCCCACCGCCACCAAGAATGGCACGCAGGTGGACGCCAACACGATCCACTACGACATCACCATCGACAAGGACGGCGGGTTTGCCGTGTGGAACGCCGTGCTCGCAGACCAGCTCGGTGCCGACGCCGATGGCGATACGGCCACTTATAAGGCGGGTACGCTCACGGTGAACGGCACGGCCATAACCGTGTACGATTCAGAGCAGCAGGGTATGACCACCACTTACGCCACCTACATCGGCGACAAGCTCGAGGTCCATTTCGCCGATGCACCGCTGTGCACCGCCACCCAGGTGTCCTTCGACGCGACGATCACCGCGGCGGACGGCAAGACGGATACCAACTTCAACTTCGATAACACTGCATCCATCACCGGCAACTTCCCGAACTACGAGGGAACCGGTCCCGACACTAACCTACACGTGAACGTCATGCCCGAGGCGACCACCGATTTCCAGGTGACGTCCGTGAGCAAGGAAGTCACGAACGTCGACAAGGCCACGGGCAAGATCACCTGGAAGATAACGCCTTCGGTGCGTACGTCCAACTTTGACAACTGGTACATCGAAGACGTGATAAGCGGCTCATGGGGAGGCAGCGGCTACACGCTGGGCACCACGACAGGCGGTGGCTCTGCCGATCAGACCTACGTGGCTGACAGCGTGAAGGTCTATGACGGGGTTACGGACATCACGGAGAAGTGTTGCGATGTTGCGACGGAATCCAAGAGCATCGGAGGAGTTGACACGACGGTCCTCACTGTCAAGCTCAAGGATGATTGGGTGAACGCCCTCAAGGGGGACATCAACAACATCACGGTCGAGGTCACCACGAAAGCTCAGAACTACCTGCTCGATAACTACGTGTCGCACACCTACAACAACGCGACCCACCTCAATGTTACAAAAGGCTTGACGAGCTTTGATTCGCATGCCAATGCGAGCACGGCGTTCTCCGATGACTATCTCGAGAAGACCTGCACCTACGAGGTGCTCGACAACGCGGATGGCACGGCGCAGGGCTACCTGCACTACACGATCGACGTGAACAAGAGCGGCCTTTCCTGCACCGGACTTACCGTGACCGACGATCTCAACAGCCTCACCGCCACGCTCACGCCCAAGGGCGGCGGGACGGGCACGACGATTCCCGCAACTGCTTGGGCTGTGGATAATAGCAAGACCGTCGTGACCGACATAACCAACGGCCAAACCCTCGCGCAGGGCGGGGCCTTGGGCTGGAGTTTCAGCGGCGACAACAAAAAAGTGTTCAAGGCGAACTTCACCGATACGAACCATCCCTCGACCTCTCACGTCTACAAGATAGACCTCTATCTCAAGCTCACCGATACCGCACGTCAGCAGTACTTTGCCGACTCGAAATATGACGGCGCGACCATCACTTCGTCCAACACGGCAAGTGCCACGAGCACCGAGTTCAACAAGGGCACTGCGACAACCGCCACGGGCGAGGGCAGCGGTACCACGGGCACCGTCAACAACGCGCTTGTGAGCAAGGATGGCGTGCTCGACAGCGCCAACGGCAGCATCGACTACACGCTCAAGGTGAACCCCAACGCCGCTGCGCTCACGAGCGCCACGATCGCCGATTCGCTGCCCGCAAGCGTGGCGGTGGATCAGGGCTCCGTCAAGCTCTACTATGCCACGCACACCACGGACGGCGCGATATCCGATGAGCTGGGTTCCGAGGTCGAGAGCGGGTGGAGCGTTTCCTATGCTCCCAACGCGACCACGGGCGGTACGGACATGACGGTGAGCCTGCCCGACGGAGCCAGCTCCTACGTGCTCACGTACACGGCGCATGTGGTGTCGAACGTCTCGTCGGTGCAGAACTCTGCATCGCTTACGAACAAAGGTACCCAGATAGGTTCCGGCGGGGCCACCACGGCGGTGGATTCGTCCGCCTGGGGCTGGATGGATCAAACCGCCATGCTTAAGCTCGTCAAGACCGATGCCCTTTCGGGCACGTCCAAGACGCTCTCCGGCGTGACGTTCGAGCTCTACGATGCCGAGACAGGCGGCAACCTCGTGCAGACCGTCACGACGGACAGCAACGGCGTGGCTGCATTCTACGGGCTTGAGGCGAACAAGGACTACTGGTACGAGGAGGCGGAGGCTCCATCGGGTTATGCGGCCGCTTCCACCAGGACGAAGGCGACCACCGGGGCTGTGGGCAAGGCCGGCATCGTGACGCTCACCGCTCTCAACCCCCGCTTGACCCACGCGGGCGCCGTTACCATCACGAAGGCGTTTTCCAAGTTTGAGAGCCTGTCCACCACCAACCCGCAGGCCTCCTTTGAGCTGTACGTGTGCCCCAACGGCACCTCCAACGGCAAACGCACCGCCATCAGCGTGACGGGCAGCAACGGCGTTTACGCTTACGATGCGACCGGCACCGCTGCAGGCACCACGACCACGCTGCAGAGCAAGGCAGCAGATGGCACGATCTCCATCACCGGCCTGCCCTGGGGCGTCTACGCGCTCACCGAGACGGTTCCCGCGAGCGGTTACGCCGCCTACTCGGGCGAGAAGTACTTCTCGGTAGACTGGGACGCGGCGAGCAACGCGTATTCATCTGCGGCGGACGTGAACTATGTGCCCACGGGTACGGCAAGCGACGTGGGCAGCACGGGAATCATCACCGATGCCCCCACCTTGCTTTCCGTTGAGAAGACGTGTGCGAGCGGGCACGACCTGTCTGGTGCGAAGCTAGCTATCTACACGACCGATGCGGCTGGCAAGAAAACGAGCACCTATGCGCACAATCCCTTCACGAACAGGGATTTCTATACGACAATCGGTGATGGTGCCACAACTTCGTACACATGGGACCTTTCCGGGCTTCCGGTGGGAACGTACGTCCTCTCCGAGGAGACGGCGCCCACGGACACGCAGCTCGTCAAGATAAAGGACGTTACCTTCAAGGTGGACGCCTATGGACGCGTGTCGTTGGTCAGCGCCGCCGGTGCCACTCTCAGCGGCAGCACCACCATCAAGGTGAGCGACGAGGGCTGCTCTGTAACGGTGAAGAAGCTCGACCAGTATGGCAACGGGGTCTACAACACAGCGGAGGGTGCCAAGCAGGCGACGATGAAGCTGCAGGTACGTGGCGGCACGGAGGGTAGCTATACCTGGACCGACGTGACCGGCGACAATGCCACGTGGACCGTCGCTTCGGCTGCCGATGCAAAGGCGGGCCATACCTTCACCGGCCTTACTCGTGGCACGACCTACCGTGTGGTCGAGGACACGGTGCCTACAGGTTACCGCACTGCCAACCACACCGGCACGCAGTCGATTGAGTTCGCCATCGACGAGTATGGCAAGACCGTGGGCGTGAACCTCAACAACGGCGAGGCCGCCAACGGCACCTCCGGCAACAACTACCTCAACGTGGGCACGGATGGCAACAGCACGTTCACCCTGCGCGACGAGCTCGAGGTGGGCCAGGTGCAGTTCACGAAGTATGACTCGACGACCATCTTCGACGGACAGGGCAGTCCAACTGCTGAGAAGAAGACGCTCTCTGGCATCTCGTTCAACCTCTATCGCGAAGCCCATTCTGGGCAAATCGATATAAGCAACGACAAGGTGGTGTCCTCCGCCCCTATCGTCTCCGACGTCAATGGCATCGTATCGACGCTCACGGCCAAGGATGCCAGTGGGAATGCGGTCACAAACGAGCTTACCGGCAAACCGCTCAGCGAAGGTCTCGGAGAGGGCACCTATTACTTCAAGGAAGTCAGCACGCGCAGCGACTTCTGCCCGAACACGGGTAATACCAACGCCTTCACGGTAACGGCAGGTGCCGCTACCAACTACACGTGGTCGAGTTTCATCGTGAACGAGTTGAACACGGCTACCGATTACCGGATGAAGAACACGCCGCTCAACGCGGCCATCACGCTCACGAAGGTCGATGCGGACAGCTCGACCACGAAGGTCAACGGGGCCACGTATGAGCTGCGCGATGCCACAACCCATGCGGTTATCGACACGCAGACGACAAGTGCGAACGGCACCGCGTTCACGGGCACGGACTCAAACGGCAACACGCACTCCCGCACCAACACGAGCGACGGGCAGCTCTGGTTCGTGGACATTCCCGCTGGCTCCTATGAGGTCGTCGAGACCGTTCCGGCTTCTGGCTACGAGCGGGATACGACCACCTATTCCGTGAAGGTTGCGCAATCGGAGACGACATACAACGACTATACGGTTGAAGCAACAGCGGGCGGTGGTTCTGTCTCCGACGCTCAGAATTCTCTCACCGTCACCAAGACGGGTATCGAGGGTGCGGGCGCGGCCGACCTGGCAGGAGCGACGTTCTCATTGACGCCGGTCGATTCTGCGAAGTTTGCCGATGGTTCCACGACTGCCATCACCTGGACCACCGATAACACCACCAGCTCGCATGCGATCACGGGAAAGCTCGTTGCGGGAAGCGTCTACAAACTCTCCGAGACGGCAGCCCCTGCAGGCTATAGGACGTCTGCCGACGTCTACCTGAAGATGGACGCGAACGGAAACCTGTCGCAGTGCACCACGGCCGACGGCACGTTCGAGGCTGTTATCGGCAACGCCCTCACGGTGACCGATGTGCAGAACTCTCTCACCGTCACCAAGGCCGGTAACGAAGGGACAGCGGTGAAATATCTCGCTGGTACGGCGTTCGAGCTGACTCCGGTGGACGCGGCACGGTTTGCCGACGGCACCACGACTGCCATCACGTGGACTACGACCGAAACGAGTGCGGATAATACCATTACGGGCAAGCTCATGGCTGGAAGCGTCTACAAGCTCTCCGAGACGGTCGCGCCTGAGGGCTACAAAGTGTCCTCTGACGTCTACCTGAAGATGGACGCGGCCGGCAACCTGTCGCAATGCGCCACGGCCACGGGCGAGTTCTCAGCTGTGGCCAACAACAAGCTCACCGTCATCGATGAGGTAAACACCTTCAAGGTCACGAAGGCTGGTGTGCCCGGGGCGACAATGAAAGAACTCGCTCTTACCGGGTTCGCGCTTACGGGCGTAAACGGTGCCCATCTCGCTTCTGGGGAGGATTCGTTTATCTGGAACACGACCAATGAATCTTCATCATACGATGTCAGAGGCATGCTTGTGGCCGATGGTGAGAGCGTCTACAAACTCCAGGAGTTCAAAGCTCCCGCAGGCTACCAGACCTCTGCCGACATCTACCTGAAGATGGACGCCGCCGGCAATCTGTCGCAGTGTGCAACTTCCGATGGCACCTTCACGGCGGTCACGGGCAACGTGCTCACCGTAACCGACGCGCAGACTGTCTTCAAGCTCTCAAAGACCAACGACGATCCGGATCCGGCCACTATCGCCGGCTCGACGTTCACGCTCACGGGCGTATTTGCGGGCAGCAGTGACGAGCAGACCAAGACGCTGAGTCCCACAGACGAGGGTGTGGCTGGAGCAGCCACCCTCATGGGGCAGCTCATCGCGAGCACGAGCGATACCGACGAGAGCCACACCTACACGCTCACCGAGACCATGGCGCCTGCAGGCTATGCAATCTCCATGGCCCCCAAGACGCTGCGCATCTCCGCTGCAGGCACGCTGCAGGAGAAGGTCGACGGCACGTGGACCGACATTTTGGGCAACTACCTCCAGGTGGCTGATTCCCGCACGTCCTTCTCCGTCGCCAAGGCAGGCGTGAGCGGTTCCACGGACGCACAGCTTGCGGGCACGAAGTTCGAATTGACGCCGGTTGGCACCGCGAAGTTTGGCGACGATAGCACGGATACGTTCTCATGGACCACGCTATCCGGAGGTACGACGAACAATCCCTATACCATGACGGGCAGGCTCGTGGCCGATGGCGCGAGCGTCTACAAGCTCTCCGAGACGGCAGCTCCCGCAGGCTATCAGACGTCTGCCGATGTCTACTTGAAGATGACGACCACGGGCGTGCTCCAGCAGAGCGCCGACGGGCTGACCGGATGGACGGACGTCGCGAAAAACGCCCTTACGGTTACCGATGCGCAAAACAGCTTCTCCGTCGCCAAGGTCGACACGACGGAGGCGGGCGGGAAGTACCTTGCCGGAGCCGAGTTCACGCTCTACGGCACCTTCGCCGACGGCTCGACCGACCCAATCACCTGGACATCGACCGATTCGGCACCCGTCGATGCGGCAAGTGGTCTCTTCACCGGCAAGCTCGTTGCCAGCACGAGCGATACCGACAAAAGCCACGTATATGTGCTTACCGAGACCAAGGCTCCGGATGGCTATACCATCACCACGCCGACTACTTGGCTACGCATAACCGAGTCCGGCCAGCTGCAGGTGCGCAGCGGCGAAAAAGGCAGCTACACGTGGACGAACGTGACAGACAATGCGTTCAAGGCCAGCAACGACCAGAACGTGCTCACCCTCAAGAAGACCTGCGACCAATATGTCGACGGCCAATTGAAAAAAGACGTTCCGCTCGCTGGTGCCAAGTTCACCATCACGGGCATCTTCGCCGGGGGAACGACCGAGGAAACCCGGACACTGCTCGACGGCACCACGGCGCAGAGCGCCACTGAGGCGACCATAAAAGGTCAGCTCGTGGCCGGAAATACCTATACGATTTCCGAGACAGTGGTGCCGAAAGGTTATGTCGGCGTGGCAGACTTCCAGGTGACGCTCTCACAGGATGGCACAGTCTCATTTGTGAGTACCGCCATTGGCGTCAGTATTGCCGGCAGCACCATCACGGTGATGGATGATGCGACCGCTATTGGGTTGATGAAGGCCAACAACGCACAGCAGTTGCTCGACGGCTCGACGTTCACCCTCACGGGCACGTTTGCTGACGGCACTACGTCGAAGACGCTCAGTCCGACGGCGACGCGCGCAGCAACGCTTTTCCATCAGCTCATCGCCAGTACGAGCAACGCTGACGAGGCATATACCTATACCCTCACCGAGACCGTGCCGCCCGAGGGCTACCAGGTTTCCATGGCACCGAAGACTCTGCGAATCACCGCCGGAGGCGTCTTGCAGGAGAAGGTGGATGGCACATGGAAAGACGCGCCCGATAGCTTGAATCTGCTCGTAGTGCCCGATGAGCAGAATTCCTTTGGCCTCGTGAAGACCGATACAGATGGCACGACGCGTCTGTCTGGTGCCACCTACACCGTAAGCGGCACGTTTGCGGGCGATACGACGGCAAGCACGAAGACGCTCACGAGTGCCGTGGACTCGGTGTCGCAGCTGACGGGCGCACTTGTCGCCGGCCGTGATTACACCATCACCGAAACCACGCCCGCGCCCGGGCATGTGCTCTCGTCGCTTGCGGCCAGCTACACGGACGCGGCTCTGACCGATGGAGCGATGACCATCCGCATGAGCGCGGCAGGCGTGCTTTCCTACAAGACCACGAGTGGGGCCGACACGTGGGCGCCAGTCGGACAAGACAACGTCTTCGAGTTCAAGGATGCGCAGACATCGTTCACCATCGCGAAGGATGATAATGGCCTAGAACCGGTCAAGATCAGTGGCGCTACATTCTCCATCGCGCCTGCAACGGGCACGACCTTTGCCGACGGCAGCACGGATGCGAAGAGCTTCTCGCCCACGGCAAGCGCAGCGTCGCCCATCACGGGCCAGCTGGTGGCGGGCGGAACCTACACAATCTCCGAGACCGCCATCCCGGCGGGCTTCGTCAAGACCGACGATTTCCAGGTGAAGGTCTCGGCCGATGGCACCACGGTTGCGCTGGTAGGCGAAGAGGGCATGGTCGACATCGAAGGCGGCACCGCCATCGTCGTGTCCGACTCCCCCACGAACATCTTCGTCACCAAGGCCGGTGCCGAGGGAGCGACGACCGCCCAGCTTGCCGGAGCCACGTTCGAGCTGACCCCCGTGGGGACCGCTACGTTCGCGGACGGGTCCACAAAGTCGATCTCAACGACTACGACTGCCGACAATAGAGGAAACATCTTCGGCTACACGGGCAGCCTTGTGGTGGGAAGCGTCTACAAGCTTCACGAGTCAATACCGCCTGCAGGCTACAAGACTGCGGCTGATGTCTACCTGAAGCTGACCGACACCGGCCAGCTACAGCAAAGCGATAGCGCGACGGGAACGTTTAACGATGTGGAATACAACGACCTCACGGTAACCGACTCTCTCAATTCCTTCACCTTCGCTAAGGCCGACCAGACGGGTGCCGCGCGCACTGGATCCACGTTCACGCTCACTGGCATGTTCGTGGGCGACAGCGCAGCCTCGACGCTCACGCTGCTCTCGGGCGATGCGAGCCAGACGGTTGCGGGCAAGCTCGTGGCCGGCAACACCTACACGCTCGAGGAGACGGCAGCGCCCGACGGCTGCACGCGCATGACCGGCAAGGTGCAGATCACCTGCAACTCCGACGGCACGTTGACGCTGGGGGACGGCACGCCTTCCTACGTGACGCTCGACGAGTCCAAGACCACGCTCACCGTGGCCGACCCGTTCATCTCCGTAGTGCTCTCCAAGACATCGCGCGAGACCGGCGAGCATCTGGATGGTTGCTCCTTCACCGTGACGGGTCAGTTCGTCGACGGCACCACGTCCATGACCGGTCTTGACACCGAGCTCACCAGCAAGATGGCTGGCAATCTGTACGCGAGTGACATTCCGCAGACCGGCGTGGCCACGCAGTCTGAATCGTCGGGCCAGCTGCTTACGCAGTCTGCGTCCGGCATCACGACGCAGGGCGCGCCGGGTTCGGTCAGCGCTCAGGCCGGCAAGCAGTACGTCTACACCGTGCAGGAGGTTCAGGAACCCGGCGGATATCAGATTGAACCCGACCCGGTGAAGTTCATGGTGGACGACCAGGGAACGGTCTACATCGTCGCCGATGATGGCAGTGCGGCCAAGGCTGAAGGCTCCACGCTCGCCTTCTCAGACCCGGCCATCGTGACGACCATTTTGAAGACCGATGCCAACGGCAACGCGTTGGCGGGAGCGACCTTCACGCTTGCAGGCACGTTTGCAGACGGCACCACGTCCAAGACGTTCACATCCGGGACCTCTGCCACCGTGTTCGACGCGCAGCTCGTATCCAAGACCAGCTACACGCTCACCGAGACATCGGCGCCATCTGGGTATAACGTCTTGTCATCGCCGGTCACGTTCACAGTCGATTCGCTGGGCAAGGTGACCATCACCAACGATGCAGGCGGTGCCGCGAAACTCACCTCCGACGGCATGGGAATAGTTGTCTCCGACACGGCTGCCCAGGTTGCGGCCACGTCGTCGACCGGTGTGAAAACCGGCGACAGCTTGCTCCCGCCCGGTGTGTTTGCGCTGCTTGTCGGGGCCGCCGTGCTGGCATATGCGCTAGCGCGCATGTCGCGTAGAAAAATGAAGGCCGCGCGCCACTAACGATTCAAACGATGCGGCGGTGAGGTTCACAACGTGAAGCCCCGCCGCCGCAACCTCAATTGCGGGAACTCAGCGAAGATTGATGCATGGATTGAACCAGCATCAAGGAAATTATCGCAAAGGCACGTGGAAACCTCGCTTTGGAAACAATAAATTTCGCACTATATGCTGAACCACTATGGTTTTAGAGTATTTTGCGATTTCAAAACAGAAAAGTGGTGACTAATCGAAGCATTGTGAGCGAATGGAGCCCGCACGATGAGGGGATTTTTCGTGAACTGGGGTTATGCAAGACCTATTTTGCATTTCACTGTTTTTCGCTGATGAGATGATACTAATAAGCAACAATCTTTCACAATGCTTCGATTAATCGCCCAAATTCTGTTTTGAAATCGCAAAATTGCCTGCGGGGCGCTAATCAGCATGTCTCCGCCCTCGTCCGCGCCCTCGTCTGCAGGCGCTCTCCCTCTCGTCCGCATTCGCCCTCGTCTGCAGGCGCGCCCTCGTCCGCGCCCTCGTCCGCATCCGCATCCGCCCTCGTCCGCATCCGCCCGCAGTACGCTCATGCCCCGCGCTTGCACGTACCTTATGGCGCTTGCAACTTCGTGGCACTGCCCGTGCGCGCGTGCGTTACAATCCGTCGTATGGAAAACCTTTTCAGCGAAATAGAGAATCAAGCGAAGATGAGTGTGGCACCGCTGGCTGTGCGCATGCGTCCTCGCACGCTTGACGACTTGGTGGGTCAGCGCGAGGCGGTAGGCCCCGACAGCTGGCTTCGCGCGTCTATCGAACATGACGACCTCACCAGCGTAATCTTGTTCGGACCTGCGGGTACCGGCAAAACATCCATCGCGCACATCATCGCCGAGTCCACCAAAGCAACTTTTGTGGAAGTATCTGCCGTGGGTGGCACGGTATCCGACCTGCGCCGCGAGATAGACGCGGCAGAAAAACGCCTGACCATACAGGGAATCCGTACCATCTTGTTCGTGGACGAAATCCACCGCTTCAACCGTGGCCAGCAAGATGCGCTGCTGCATGCGGTGGAAGATCGCATCGTGGTACTGGTGGGTGCTACTACGGAAAACCCGTTTTTCGAAGTGAACTCGGCACTGATTAGCCGCAGCCGGGTGGTAGAACTCTCCTCGCTTTCCGACGACGACATAAAGCTCATGCTCTTCCATGCACTTGCTGATAGTCGTGGTTTCGGTGGGCGTTATGCGCTTACCGACGAAGCAGCCGATGCCATCGCTCTGCTTTCGGGCGGCGATGGACGCAGCGCGCTTACCACTCTAGAACTGGCGGCGGCGCTGGTAGATGCGGGCACGTCGGATGCCCCGGCCGTTATCGACGTGGAGCAGGTGACCACGGCCACGCCGTATCGCAGCCTACCCTACGACAAAAACAACGACATGCACTATGACGTCATTTCGGCGTTCATCAAATCGATGCGCGGATCCGACCCCGATGCGGCGCTGTATTGGCTGGCGCGCATGATTGACGGCGGGGAAGACCCCAAATTCATTGCGCGACGCATGTTCATCGCAGCTTCCGAAGACATCGGCAATGCCGATCCACAGGCTCTTTTGGTGGCCGAGGCTGCATTTAAATCGGCCGAGGTCATAGGTTATCCGGAATGTCGTATCAACTTAGCGCAGGCGGCCATCTATCTGAGTTTGGCTCCGAAAAGCAACGCGGTGGAAGCCGGTATAGATGCCGCGCTTGCCGAAGTGCGCAACGGCCCGCGCCGAAACGTGCCCGACTATTTGCGCGATAGGCATCGTCCTGGTTCGGAAAACTACGGTCCGTACCTGTACCCCCATAACTATCCCGAAGGGTGGGTCGATCAGCAATATCTACCTGATGGGCTGCAGAAAGGCTGCTTTTTCAAACCCACTGAACGCGGTTGGGAGTCCTATCGTGTAAATGCTGCGTCTCGCGACCGTAACAATACGTGAAAGTGGTAGAATTTCTATTTCTGAAACAGTTGGAAGGAGTGCATTTATGGATGCCACGTCAATAGTGAATCTTATACTGCCTATCGTGTTCATAATCGTCGGTATCGCGCTCGTGTGGTTCTTGGTCGAGTTGGCGAAAACCATCAAGTCCACGCGCAAGCTTGTCGACAATGCGGAGGAGCAAATCACTCCAATTCTTGAGCATGTTGAAAAAATGACGAACGACCTTCAACCAGCCGTGTCGAAAATCGATCCGCTGGTGGAGCGTGCGTCGCTTACCGTGGATGCTGCAAACCTGGAATTGATGCGCGTCGACCAAATCTTGGAAGACGTCAGTGATGTGACAGGCAGTGTCTCCAATGCCACCGAAGCTATCGACAATGTGACGAAAGCGCCGGTGGAAATGGTGAGCGCTGTGTCGGATAAATTCCGCAACGTGCTGCGTGGGGGGCATCGTGCCAGTAGTGAGTCGGCCGAATTAGCCGCTGAGCATGCGGAACGTCAGCGCATGCAGCAGGGTGACCAGAACAAAAATGTGGCAGCTAAAGCTGTTGAGAAGATTTCCAAATCCCATGCCGATGCGACGTCGAGCCAGCCGGGGGCAACCGTGGGCACTGAAGCGTCAACCGCCGCCTCCGATTTAATCGACCGTATCACGGATGCTGCAGCAGATCAGGCGGACGGTACTGCCGACCAGGTGGAACGCAAGGAAGACAAGTATTACACCTATGGTGGCGCTCATGCAGCGGGCACCGCACAGCCCGATGCTCCTGTAGCATCTGACGACAAAGGCGATGCTTCAAGTACCCGCTAGGATGCTCCAGGTACTCGCTAGATTAGGATTGCTTTGCAAAATTCTGAACAGTATAGAGAATCAACCGTTCTAGACGAAAAGACGGCGGTGTGGCGAAAACGTGCCTTGATGATTTGGGCGCTTATCGGCATCGCCGTCATCGTGTATCTGTTCGGGTTCGTTTTGAATGCGCTCGCCATACCGGTGGGCATTGTCATTTGGACGGTCATTTTCGTGTTTTGCCTGCGCGGTCAGGTGAATGGCTTGGAGAGGCGAGGCATTCCGCGCGCGTGGGGCACCACGATTGCCTATATGGGTATGGTCATCGTGATTGGGCTGGTTATCTGGTTGATTACCTCGCCTATACTGGGCGTGGGCAGCCAGTTCCAAAACCTGATTGAGAGCATCCCCACCTATATCGACCAATTGAAAACTCTCTTAGCCGGTTTTTCGCAGGCGCATCCCGAAATTGCGCAAAGCGCCACGCTTTCCAACGCGATGACCGACCTCAGCGCTTCTTTGAACGAGGTCTTCGGCGGCATGGCCAAGGCTACTGCGCAGGGCTTGGTGGAAGTGGGTGCGGCAACGGCGAATTCTATTATGTGCATTGGCTTTGCTTTGGTGGTTGCGTTTTGGCTGCTGCTGGAGCTTCCCGGCATCAATGGTGAGATACAGCGTTTGGTTGGCAGCAAGCACGCCCAAGACGCTCATTTCTTCCAAATTACCTTAACCCGCGTGATGGGCGGTTATATCAAAGGCACACTGTTGCAATGTGCGATTATTGCCGTGGGATGCGCTATCGCATTCTCTATTTTGGGAGTGCCCAACGCGCTTGCTTTCGCCATCATAACGGGCTTGCTGAACATCATTCCCATTATCGGTCCCTGGTTGGGCGGCGCGGCGGCGGCTTTCGCGGCCATATTCGTCAGCCCCATCATGGCGTTGCTTGCTCTGGTGCTGACTATCGCCATTCAGCAGGTGGTCTACACGTTCGTCTCGCCGAAGATTATGGCCGAATCGGTGGACGTGCATCCCGCGTTGGTCATTTTGGCCATGATGGTGGGTTATGCGGTCGGATTCGCTATGAGCGGCCTTATCGGCAGTTTGGTGGGAATGCTGCTTTCTATTCCCTTGGCGGCTGTGGCGAAGGCTGTTTTCGTGTATTATTTCGAAAAACGTACAGGGCGTCAGTTGGTGGCGACCGACGGAGTGTTTTTCCGCGGCGTGCCTACTGAAGATGGCGATGTGAGTCCTGAAAAAGATGCGGTGTCGCCTCACCCCGGCATGGTTGCCGAGCGCCTGAAAGCAGATGCTCGCGCGGCATCGCGCAAAGCACAAGCCGTTGCTGCGAAGACCCATCATTATGATCCGACGAAGGTTCGCGGCGGTTGGCGGAGGAAAAAGAAGAAGTGAAAAACCACGTGTGATGTATGGCACGGACAGTGTCGCGCAGCGCACGTGTACCTGTAGATGAAGAACAGACGAGTGTTTAAGGAAGATAGTCGAATGCAGTACATGAGCACATCGGAAATCCGTGAGAAATACCTGAGCTACTTCGAGTCGAAGGGCTGCAAGCGTATGCCGTCGTCGTCGCTTATACCCGACGACCCTAGTTTGTTGCTGACAAGCGCTGGAATGGTGCAGTTCAAGCCTTATTTCCTGCAGCTGAAGCATCTGGATGCGCCCTATGTGGGTACCACTACCGCCCAGAAATGCGTGCGCACCAACGACATCGACATCATCGGTACCGACGGTCGGCACCTGAGCTTTTTCGAAATGCTGGGCAACTTCAGCTTCGGAGCCTATTTCAAGAAAGAGATGTGTGCCTGGGCCATTGATTTTTCCGTGAACGTACTGGGCCTTCCGATGGATCGTCTGTATTTTACCGTGTTCTTCGATGACGATGAGACTATCGAGATTTGGAAGAGCCTCGGCGTGCCGGAAGAGCGTATCACGCGCTTGGGCGAAGAGGACAATTTCTGGCGTGCAGGACCGACCGGCCCGTGCGGCCCGTGCTCCGAGATTTATTACGATCAAGGCGAAGATGTGGGCTGTGGTGCGCCTGACTGTGCGCCGGGATGTGACTGCGACCGTTTTCTGGAGTATTGGAACCTGGTGTTCACACAGTACAACGCCCAAGAAGACGGCACGATGGATCCGTTGCCTAAAAAGAACATCGATACCGGTATGGGCTTGGAGCGCATAGCCGCCATACTGCAAGGCGTGCAGAGCAACTACGACACCGACGTGCTGCATGGATTGGTCCAGGTGGGCGAGGAGCTTTCTGGCAAAACCTACGGGGCAGATGAGACCGACGACATGGCGCTTCGCATTATGGCGGATCATTCGCGCTCTGTGGCTTTCATGATAGCCGACGGCATTCTGCCTTCCAACGAAGGACGCGGCTACGTGCTGCGCCGACTGCTGCGCCGCGCGGTCATGAAAGGCCATCTGCTGGGAATAGAAGGGCCTTTCCTAGACCGTTTCATGGACAGGATCATCGAGTCGATGGGCGGGGAATACCACGAGTTGGTGGAAAACCGCGACCTTTTGGAACGCGTGGTGCTTTCCGAGGAAGAACGTTTCGGCTCGACGTTGCGTCAGGGACGTGCTTACTTGGACGAAGCGCTGGCTGTGTTGGAGGGAACCGTGCTTTCGGGCGAGGCGGCATTCACTCTGCACGACACCTACGGCTTCCCCTTGGAAGTGACGCAGGAAATTTGCGCGGACCGCAGCATAACCGTGGATGAAGAGGCTTTTGCGGAGTGCATGGAGCAACAGAGAGAGCGCGCTCGTGCTGCTACGCAAAACGATGCAGAGGCTGCATGGTCCACCTACGATGGTTCGATGAGCGCCATTCTGGAATCGGTGGGTTCGACGAATTTCGTGGGCTATTCGCGCAACGAGGCCGATGTAAAAGTGCTGGCCTTGGTGCAGAACGGACGACGTGTTTCACGTCTTGAGGCTGGCGCTGATGGCGGCATTGTGTGCGACAAAACGCCGTTCTACGCTGAAAAAGGCGGGCAAGTAGGCGATACCGGTATCATGTACGCTCCGGACGTGCAGGTGAAAGTCACCGATACCCAAGAGCCGGAAAAAGGCCTGACCGTGCATCATGTGCATGTAGAAGAAGGCGCAATCGGCGAGGGCGATTCGCTGCGAGCGACTATCGACGTGCTGCGCCGCGAGCGCATCCGTCGCAACCACAGCGCTACGCACGTACTGCATTGGGCGCTTCGTCAGGTGTTGGGTGATCACGTGAAGCAGTCGGGCAGCTTTGTTGCTCCCGAGCGTCTGCGTTTCGACTTCACGCACTTCGAAGGCGTCACCCGCAAGCAGTTGGACCAGGTAGAGGCACTTGCCAACCAGAAGATTATGGAAAACCACCGCGTGCGCACCTACGAGACCAGCCTTTCCGCTGCGCGTGAGGCCGGAGTAACGGCTCTATTCGGCGAAAAGTACGGCGAATTTGTGCGTGTTATCGACATGGAAGGCTTCAGTCAGGAACTCTGCGGCGGCACGCATGTGTCCTCCACCAGCGAGATTGGTTTTGTGAAAGTGACCAGCGAGCAATCAGTGGGCGCGAACCTGCGTCGCATTGAGGCTGTGACTAGTTTTGATGCACTGGAATACATGAACCGGATGCAAGAAGAGCTGCGCCTGACGGCTGATGAGTTGCGCGTGCCGCTGTTCGATGTGAATGAGCGCACGGCTACGAACCTAGAGGCGCTGCGCAATCTCCAGAGCAAGTGGAAACGCAACAAGCAAGCTGCAGTTGAAGGCGAATTCACGCGCTTTCTTGATGAAGACCTGAAAACGTCGAAGGCCGGTTACCCCTTGATAATCACGCGCGTTGACGATGTGGATGCTGGTGGCATGCGCAATGCGTGGGATGTGATGCGCGTACACATGGAGGCGCCTGGCGCATGCGTTTTGGCCGGTGACAATAAAGGCACGCCGCTGCTGATGGCGGCTGGAACCGATGAGGCGGTTGCGGCAGGATTCAATGCGGGGGCTATTATCAAGCAGATTTCTTCGAATATAAAAGGCGGCGGCGGCGGAAAGCCGACGATGGCGCAAGCCGGCGGCAAAGATGTTTCCGGTATCGATGCTGCACTCGATGCTGCGCGCGAGGTTTTGCTGTAGCATGCGGATCATGGCGCTCGATATTGGGCAGAAACGCTGCGGTATCGCCATCAGTGATCCCGGGGAAAAAGTGGCAAGTCCTGTATGCGTGTTGCCTACAGATGAAGTGCTGGCGCAGGCGAAATCGTTTCGCCGCGTGCTGGAAGACTGGGAACCCGAGATGCTCGTTTCCGGTCTTCCGCTGGGGCTTTCCGGGCAAAAAGGACCCCAGGCCCACCGCATCGAAGAGGTGGCGCGGCGTATTGCAGATGCAAATAATCTACCCTTGGAATTTATCGACGAGCGACTCAGCTCCAGTGAGGCGAAACGGAGTTTGCGTGAAAAGGGCCTGAGCGAAAAAGACATGCGTGGAAAAGTCGATATGATTGCGGCAGGCTTATTCCTGCAATCTTGGCTCGATTCGCGCAGTCTGCAGCAGGACGGAGAGGACTAATATATGGCGTTGCATAAGCGGGGAACTTATTCTTCACGACCTACAATGGCCAACCGTCGCGTCCATGCGATGGGCGAGCGTCAGTTCCGCACCTATGACACCACGTTTATTCAGCCCAGACGCAGCAAAGGTCCCACGGTATTCGCTATCGTTTTGTGCGCGATCGTCATTATCGCGCTGCTTTTCTTTTTCGTGTCGTGCAGCGGAGGCTGCTCAAGTGACTCGAGCAAACTCGCAGCCAACGGCACGCAGGTGAGCGTGACCGTAAACAATGGGGATTCGGTTTCTACCATCGCCACGACCCTGCAGAATGCGGGTCTGCTTTCAAAAACAAAGGACTTCACCGACCGCGTGAAATCACTGGGTATGGAATCGGCGTTGATGCCGGGAGCGTACACCATCGTGGCGGGTACGAGCGTGGACGATATCATCAAGGCATTAGCAGCCGGACCACCAGAAGAAACGTTTACCGTACCCGAAGGCTCTACTATAGCCAAAACCGCAGATATCGTGGAAGAGGCCTACGGCGGCAGTATCACAGCTGACCAGTTCAAGGCAGCCGCGCAAAACGCGAGCGCCTATACGGCTGATTATCCATTTGTGGCCGATGCGTACAACAATTCGCTGGAGGGATTCCTTTTCCCGAAGACCTACAAGATTGAAGATGGCGACACGGCAGATTCAGTCGTTCGCAAGATGTTGACCCAGTACCAAACCGAAACGGCCTCGCTTAACTACACGTATTCGACAAGCCGCAATCTCACCAGCTATGACGTATTGATTATCGCATCGATGGTGGAGCGAGAGGCTGCAGCCGACAATCGTGCAACGGTAGCGTCGGTGTTCTACAACCGCCTGTCTGCAGGAATGCAGCTGCAAAGCGATGCGACAGTGGCCTACGTGGTGAACGGGGACCCAACGCCCGCAGACTTGAAGGTAGATAGCCCCTACAACACGTATCTGAATTACGGCCTACCGGCTGGCCCCATCTGCTCGCCTGGCCTTGATAGCCTGCAAGCAGCGTGCGCGCCGGAAAAGACGAACTATCTGTACTTCTATTTCGCCGAGGGCAGTGACGGCAACATGGTGTATTCGTTTAGCGAAAACTACGAAGAGCATCAGGATGCCATCGGTGGCACGCTAGGCAGCGAATAATATGAACCTGCTTTCACCTGAACGCTACTTTACGCGCGTCAGCCGCATCTCGGTCAGCAAGGATATCGTTGACGAGGGTTTCAAGCATGTCCTTTTGGACATGGATAACACGGTGTTGCCGCGCGACGGCTCTGGCATTCCTCGTGACGTAGTCTATTGGCTTTCGTGTTTGCGCAGGGCTGGGATAGCTGTGTGTTTGCTTTCAAACAACTGGCACGAATCGCCTTACCGTGCGGCACAGGAGCTCGGTCTGCCCGTGGTAGCCAAGGCATGCAAGCCCTTACCGCACGCTTTTCTGATTGCGCGCGACCGCATTGGCGCCCGTAGCGCTACCACGTTGGTGGTGGGTGATCAGCTTTCCACTGATATTTTAGGTGCGCATGTGCTGGGTATGAAGGCTTATTTGGTGTGCCCGCTGGTCGAGGCGGATCTGAAACATACGCAGGTACTGCGCGGCATCGAAGGCGCGATGCTGGGAAGCTGGCAGCCGGAAGGCGGCGTCGTTGCTTGCAGTGCCAAAGAGGGCCGCGATGCTGACAACGCCTCTGTGCCGAGTTTTTCAGCGAGCCGCTGAGTGCATCCGCCTGTGTCTGGCCGCTCTGCCGTAAAAGCGTCGACATTTACGTGCTAAAATTGCTGCGGTAGGCATTTCCGCAGATAAGGCAAAGGAAGCTTCATGCACTACGTAACCGCAGGAGAAAGCCATGGGCCGTGCTTGACGGCCATCGTCAGCGATGTGCCGGCAGGGCTGGCAGTGTCGCAAAAGCAGATAAACGCCGATTTGGCGCGTCGACAAGCAGGTTACGGCAGAGGCGAGCGGCAATCCATCGAACAAGACCGAGCCGTTTTCCTATCAGGTGTGCGCTTCGGGACCACATTGGGCACCCCCATTGCCTTGCAGGTAGCCAATAAGGATTGGCAGAACTGGCAAGATCGCATGGCGCCTTTCGGCAAGCCTCCGGAGAATCTGGTTCGAGAAGTCACTCCGCGCCCCGGTCATGCCGACCTAGTGGGCGTTTTGAAGAACAATACCGACGATTGCCGAAACGTGCTGGAACGTGCGAGCGCCCGTGAGACCGCTGCTCGTGTGGCTGCCGCCGGCATCGCACGCGAGTTTTTAGCTGAACTTGGCGTGGAAGTGTTCAGCTACGTGACAAGCATAGGTGCTGCTGTGTTCGAAGAGGCTGATCCTATGATGGCTGCACCTGATTACAAGCCGCTCGATATTGAGCTTTCCGCAGTGCGCTGCCCGAATACGGATGCGACGCAGAAGATGAAGCAAGCTATCGATGAGGCGCGTGAGGCAGGCGAGAGCTTGGGAGGAACCTTCCGTGTGGTAGCCACTGGCATCGTGCCTGGTTTGGGCGATTTCGCCAGCGGACAGGAGCGTTTGACGGGTCAGCTGGCCGCGGCTCTATTCGGCATTCCGGCTATAAAGGGAGTCGAATTCGGGCTGGGTTTTGAGTCTGCTGCATTGCCCGGATCGCACGTGCATGACCCCATCACGCAAAGTCGACATGACGGCTTCAGGCGTGAAGGCAACAACGCCGGAGGGCTGGAGGGCGGTATGAGCACGGGTATGCCCCTGATTGTGACGGCGGCTATGAAGCCCATCCCCACGCTGAGCACCCCGCTTGCAACGGTTAACATGGACACGATGGAGGCTGCTGAGGCTTCCCGCGAGCGCTCGGATGTGTGTGCGGTGCCAGCATGCGCGGTGGTGGCCGAGTCGGAAGTGGCTTTCGTGTTGGCAGACGCCTATATGCGCAAGTTCGGTCACGATAACATGTCGGATATAAAAGCGGCGCTGAAGCAGTATGTCCAGCGTATCCGCTTGCAATCTCGCTAATCGCTGATCTGAAATGTAAGGAAGGTGCATTGTGCCCTGCATGAAAATAGTGGTAAATCTGGATGCCGATAGGTCCTATGATGTGCGCATAGGCGCAGGCCAGCTACATGATGTGGGTAGTCGCATTGCGGGGTTTCTCAGCGCGACATCAGTGGTTGTAGCAAGCGATGCGAACGTGGCACCGCTCTACGGCCAGACGGTGCGCGACTCGTTTCGACAGGCGGGATTCCGCACGATGAGCGTGACTGTCCCAGCAGGTGAGGCTAGCAAATCGCTGCCTTGCGCGACTCAGATATGGGAAGCTCTTGCTGCGAAAGGAGTTGATCGCGACGCTTTGGTCGTGGCCTTGGGCGGTGGCGTAGTGGGTGATCTTGCGGGATTCTGCGCGGCAACCTATCTGCGCGGCATACGGCTTGTGCAGATGCCTACGACCCTGCTCGCCATGGTGGATTCTTCGGTTGGAGGCAAGAGCGGTGTAGATTTGGATCAAGGAAAGAACCTGGTCGGGGCATTCAAACAACCATTGTATGTGTGTGCCGACACCGACACGCTCTCCACTCTGCCTGATCGTGAATGGGCATGTGGGTGCGCCGAGATAGCCAAGTCGGCGATTATTGATTCGGACGATTTCTTCTTTTGGCTCGATGAGAACGCAGAAGCGCTGGTAAGCCGTGATGCCGAGGTCGTGCAGCAGGCTATCGCCCGATGTGTCGTTTTCAAGGCCGACGTAGTGGCAGCTGATGAGGACGAGCGCGTTGGTGTTCGCGATTGTTTGAACTACGGCCACACGTTGGGTCATGCAATAGAGAAGCTGGCCGGGTATGGCACGTATTCGCATGGGCAAGCGGTTGCCGAGGGTATGCGTTTCGCCATTCGGCTATCTGCCGCATTGGAGGGCGCGTCGATGGATTTGGTTTCGTCGCAAGACGATTTGCTCAATCGTTTGGGGTTGCCTGCGCTGGACTTCAACGCTCCTGCTGCCGATATCATCTCGGCTATGCATGCGGACAAGAAAGCGCGCGGTGGGAATATCCGCTTCGTTTTGCCCACTGATGTGGGTGAATGGAGTGCGCGGGAAGTTGATAACGAGACCCTGCTGGCTCATCTGCAGGGGTGGGAAAGGTCGAAGCAGCAATGATGGATGGTTTCGGTGGTAATTCGACGGCAAATTCAAATGAAGCGCTGCAGGTTGTGAATGGTCCAGCGGGCAATGCGGAAATGTCGGTAAAACGCCTCGCGCGCCTGCGCGCTGCAATGGTCGATATGAAGGTCGATTGGTTCTTTATGCGTGATACTTCCAGCATCGCATGGCTCACAGCATTCGATGGCGTTTTCGACGAGGAGCGCGCCCATGCTGTTCTGGTCGGTCCCGAAACTGCGGATTTCCATACCGACTCGCGTTATGCGCAAGCATGTCGCATTGCGGGAGCAGGCGGGCCCTTTGAGATCAGCGACAAGGCAATGAATCACGGCAAGTGGATTGCCGGTGTTTTGAAGGACCGAGCTGCTTCCGCTGACGATGGCTCTGCTTCCGCAGACGACCACCCTGCTCCTGCAGACGACCACCCTGCTCCTGCAGATGATTCTGCTTCAAGCGGTTCTGCATCGTTGGGTATTGAGCGCAGCATGAGCTTGGGCGAGTTTCGTCTGCTCCAAAAAGAGATTGCAACAACGAATCTGCAGATAGCGATAAAAGAAACGACGAATGTCGCAACGAACCTGCGTGCCGTGAAAGACCCCGATGAAGTGGCTCGCATGCGTGCGGCCCAGGCTATCACTGACGCGGCTTTCTCGCACATCGTTTCTTTCATGAAGCCGGGCATGACCGAGCGTGAAGTGCAGATTGAGTTGGAAGATTACATGATTCGACACGGAGCGGCTGGTTTGGCGTTCGCGTCTATCGTGGCCACGGGTGCCGATGGTGCAAGTCCCCATGCCATTGCCGATACGACCAAACTAGAAGCGGGGCAGTGCGTGGTGCTGGATTTCGGTGCACGGGCGCAAGGGTATTGCAGCGACATGACGCGCACGGTTTTCGTGGGTCAGCCCGATGCGCGCTTGGCGGATGCTTATAAAGTGTTGCGTCAGGCCAACGAGAGCGTGGAGGCGTATTTGCATGCGGGCATCACCGGTGCACAGGCGCATCAGATGGCCGAAGACGTGTTGGCCGCAGGCGGTTTCGGCGGCAAGATGGGCCATGCATTAGGCCATGGCGTGGGCATTGACATTCATGAGTCACCTGTGCTGGCGCCGCGCAACACTCAGCCGCTTGAAGTAGGCAATGTGGTTACGGTAGAGCCGGGCATCTATCTCGACGGCGATTTCGGCATGCGACTGGAAGATTTCGGAGTGATTACCGAACGGGGATTCGATGTATTCACGCAATCCACCCACGATATGGTTATAATCTAGAACTTGTGTCGATTTTATCGAACAGTCAGCGTTCACGAGGTTTTGCGGTGTATGCCTGCCCGCAGCGATCGGCCGTGGCGTTTCAATGATCAATGTTAGGCAGCAGGAGGATACATGGCTATTTCCACAGCAGATTTTAAAAACGGCATATGCATCGAATACAACAACAAATTGTGGACGATCGTAGAGTTTCAGCACGTCAAACCTGGCAAAGGCGGCGCATTCGTACGCACGAAGCTGCGCGATATCCGTTCCGGGCGCGTGGTGGAATACACGTTTAACAGCGGCACGAAGTTCGACTCGGTGCGTTTGGAGTCGAAAACCATGCAGTATCTGTACAACGATGGCCCTGACTACTATTTCATGGACACCAGCAGTTACGAGCAGATGAGCATTCCTGCCGATATCGTGGGCGACCAAGCTCAATGGCTGAAGGAAAACGACGAGGTGTCCCTGCTGTATGCCGGTGACGAGCTGATCAGCATCGAGCCGCAGATGTTCGTGGAGCTTGAAGTGACCGACACTGATCCGGGATTCAAAGGCGACACCGTGCAGGGCGGCACGAAGCCAGCCACGATGGAAACCGGCGCGGTCATCCAGGTTCCCATGTACATCAACCCAGGTGAGATTCTGCAGATCGACACGCGTGACGGGCGTTTCATCAAACGCATGTAAGAGCTGTTGCTCGCAAGACACAAGTCGATATCGACGAGCGCGCGATCACCCAAGCGGTAATCGCGCGCTCTTTTTATGCCTTGCGACAAAAAGACCCTCGTGTGTGCACGCGCACATCAACGAGGGTCTTTTTGTTGTATAAGCTACTTGTTCTCGTCAGATTCTTGAGTGTTGTGCTTGTTCCACGAATACTTGTGCTTTTTCTGGACGCCGTCTTTCGTGACGATGGCGTTTTCGGATTCGGCAACCTTTGCCGGTGTGATGTCTTCTTTGCCTTCGATGGAGGTATGCGTGGGGATTACGATTGCACGACCTTCCTTCTTCCAGTCCATGTATTCCGACGTGGCCGTGAACAGTACGTCGGTGGAAGAGTTCAAGGCAGTCTCGCAGGAATCCTGCACGACGCCGATGATGAAGCCGATGCCCACTACCTGCATGGCGATGTCGTTGCCGATGCCTAAAAGACTGCAGGCAACGGGAATCAACAGAAGGCTACCGCCGGCCACACCCGATGCGCCCGCTGCGGAAACGGCTGTCAGCACGCATAGGATAATAGCGGTAGGAAAGTCGATGGTGATGCCGAGGGTATGTGCGGCTGCCATTGCCATGACGGAAATGGTTACCGCTGCGCCGCCCATGTTGATAGTAGCGCCCAGGGGAATGGAAACCGAGTAATTGTCCTCGTCCAAGCCCAGCTTGTGGCATAGTTCCATGTTTACGGGGATGTTTGCGGCAGAACTGCGTGTGAAAAATGCGGTTACGGCACTATCTTTCAGGCAGCGGAGAACCAACGGGTATGGGTTCTGCCTGATGCCCCAATACACGATTGCGGGGTTCACGATAAAGGCGATGAACGCCATACAACCCACCAGAAGCAGCAGGAGCTGGCCATATTCGGTAAAGATGGCCAAGCCGCTGGTGCTGACCGCATCGTACACGAGGCCTAAAATGCCAAAAGGCGCCAACGCGATAACCCAGCGAACAACCATTTGCACGGCATCAGCAATATCGCTGAAAATATCTTTTGTGTGATCGTGAGCGGAACGAAGCGCGATGCCAATCATAGCGGCCCATGCCAGAATGCCCAGATAGTTCGCGCTTGATAGGGCGGTTACCGGGTTGGCGACTGCGCTAAGCAACAAGTTGCCGATAACTTCTCCCACACTGCTCGGTGCTGCTTTCTCGACGGCGTCGGTCAGTGTCAGGGTGACAGGGAACAAGAAACTGGCACACACGGCAACCGCGCCAGCGGCGAACGTGCCAATGGCATAAAAGATGATAACGCGCCTCATGGTGCCGCCCGATCGGGCTTTGGCCAGTGCGCTTATGACCAAAAAGAACACCAATATAGGTGCGACGGCTTTCAATGCCGAAACGAAAATAGTGCCTAACATCGAGATGGCTTCGACGTTCGGCACCAACAATGCCAACGCCACACCGATGCACAACCCAACGATAATCCTGTTGATCAGGGTTATTTGGTTCCAGTCATACCAAAGTTTTTTCACAAGAATCCTCTCAAGAGACTAACTTACTTATTATTGCCCTCTTCAGGTGCACTGGCAAGAAGAATTGTGGGATCGCTGAGGTAAAGATTCCAGGCGGGGGAATCGCGTGTCACTCATCTTTTTTGCCATCCATTCACCGGTCTCTCGTAGTTTTCCGAAGAACCCTGTTGTAATAATTTGACATCAAAGTATAATGCATTTCGTTGAACAGGAATCGAGGGGGGAGGGCACGTAAAGATGCAAGATACGGTTAACCAACTATCACGCACGCTTGCGCTGGCCAACCGCTTCATTATGCAGCAGCTGGCCAATCGCGGGCTGTGCGATATCGCGCCCTCGCACGGCGATATTTTCATGCAGCTTTTCACGCATG
The DNA here is from genome assembly GCA_023394615.1 of Actinomycetes bacterium. Taxonomy (GTDB): domain Bacteria; phylum Actinomycetota; class Coriobacteriia; order Coriobacteriales; family Eggerthellaceae; genus JAEXAI01. The sequence continues at coordinate 276,029 of JAEXAI010000010.1, forward strand.
GTGACATGCCTATGGGTGAGCTGGCTGAACGCATCGATCGCGACCCATCCACGGCAACGGCGTTGGTAAAGAAACTTGCCCGCGCAGGATATGTGGCAACAGCCAAATCCAAAATGGACAAGCGCGTGACGGTGGTATCGCTGACCGAAAAGGGCGCGGCGCTGCGACCGGTTTTTGCGGAAGTGTCGAATGAGCTGTATGCGGCGCAGGCGCGCAACCTGACGCAAGCAGATTTCGATACGTTAAACGCGACGCTGCATACGGTTCAGGAGAATTTCAAAACAGAATTGGAAGGGACAGTCAAATGATGAAAAACGGAAACGATAAGACCTGCATTCAAATGCGGGCGCACAGCGAGCAGGCTTCGTCTGCGCTTGCGTCTATGTCCGCACCTGCGTCACAATCTTCGCGCAAGCACTTTGCGAAGCACATGATTGCGATTGCGGTTTGCGCGTTTACCTGTGCAGCACTGCTTGTGCTGGCGGGTTGCTCATCTTCAAGCAGCAGTTCCGATTCGTCGAAGAGCAGCTCTGACCAGAGCGCATCTTCGAGCAAAGCCAACAAAACCCTTACCGTGGCTATGGAACTTGCCTATCCGCCTTTCGAGACGAAGGACGATGCGGGCAACCCCAGCGGTCTGTCGGTGGACTTCATCAAGGATTTCGGCGCAGCGTACGGCTATGACGTGGTAATTGAGAACACATCGTGGGACGGCCTTATCCCCTCGCTGCAAACGGGCAAGGCAGACTGCGTCATCAGTTCGATGACCATCACCGATGCGCGCAAGGAATCTGTCGATTTTTCCGATGCGTACGCGAAAGCCCAGTTGGCCATTTTGGCAAATTCGAAGTCGAACATCGCATCTGCGAACGATTTGAACCAAGCGGGCAAAAAGGTGGCTGTGAAAACCGGCTCGACCGGTGACGTGTACGCCACCAAAAATCTGACGAATGCCGAGATCGTACGTCTGGCCGATGAGTCTGCTTGTGTGACCGAGGTCATCCAGGGCAAAGCCGACGGCTTCCTCTACGACCAGTTGACCATCTATCGCAATCATGCGGCGAATCCCGATACCACCGATGCCGTCTACATTCCCTTCCAGGATCCTGAATCGTGGGGCGTGGCCGTGCAGAAGGGCAATACCGAGTTGCTCGACCAGTTAAACGAGTTCATCGCGCAGAGCAAGACTGATGGCGAATTCGACCGCCTGACCGACAAGTACCTGTCTACCGAAAAGGCTGCCTTCGACCAATACGGCTTCAAATGGTTCTTCGACTTCGATGACTAGCGTATCGAAAGATATTGATTGCGGCGGGCGCGCTGTCGTGCCCGCTGGCGATTGCTGTGCCAAAAGGAGATGCGCATGAAGCCGCTTAATCCTGTCGTGCGCTTTCTCACGGCACCTGCGAAAACCCCGGCCGCTCCGCTTCAGGCGGTGGTGAATTACGCGGCGGTATGCATCGTGGTCATCGCGCTTTTTTGGGCGTCGCTTGCTATGGCGGGCATCACGCTGAACTTTGATTTTGTGGTGCAGTACAAACAGCGACTGTTGAGCGGTTTCCTTATGACGGTGGAGCTTTCCGCGCTAAGCCTGGTAGTGAGCATGCTCATCGGCATTCCCGTGGCTATTGGCGAAGGTTCGCGCATCCTGTTCGTGCGCTACGTGTGCGACTTCTATGTGAAGATCATTCGCGGCACCCCGTTGCTGGTGCAAATTTACCTGTTTTATTACATCATCGGTACGGCGTGGGGCGTGTCGAACAAGTTTATGGCCGGAGTGCTGATACTGTCGGTGTTTGCTGGAGCCTACATTGCCGAAATTGTGCGCGGCAGTCTGCTTTCGGTTGATGAAGAGCAGATGGAGGCGGCGCGCGCTGTGGGGTTCACGCAAGCCCAAACGGTACGCCACGTGATACTTCCTCAGATTATCGCACGCACGCTTCCGGCCCTGACCGGGCAGTTCGCAAGTATCGTAAAAGACTCGTCGTTGATGTCGGTCATCGCCGTCATCGAGCTCACGCAGAGCATCCGCGAAATAACGGCCACGAATTACAACATGTTCGGCGGCTACCTATTTCTGGGCGCGCTCTATCTGGGCTTGACCTTGCCCATTATGTTTGTGAGCAAACGTTTCGAAAAGAAGCTCGATTATGCGCATTAGAATCGATGGATTGTGCAAAGAATTTGATGGCGTGCAGGTTTTACAGAATCTGGACTTCGATGATGATGTGAGTACGCTTGCCGTAATTGGGCCATCTGGCGGCGGGAAATCAACGCTTCTGCGTATCATCGGCGGGTTGCTGCCGCCCACGTCGGGCACGCTGTCGCTTGATGGGCTGCAGGTGGTTTTCGACGAGCGCACCCTTCCCGCCTATCGCGTGCAGCTGGGTTTCGTGTTCCAGAACAGCGGGCTGTTCGATCATTTGAGCGCGCGCGAGAATATCGCGTTACCGCTGCGCGAAGTGCACGGCGTGGCGGCTGACGAGGCCCGCGACCGGGCGCAGGGGTTGCTCGCGCGTTTCGGGCTTAGTGACGAGGCTGATAAACGTCCGGCTCAACTATCGGGTGGTCAGAAGCAGCGTGTGGCTATCGCGCGGGCTGTTGCGGTGCGTCCGAAGATGCTGCTTTTAGACGAACCCACAAGTGCGCTCGACCCCGAGCATACCGGCGAGGTGTTGGATTTGATTCGCGATTTAAAGGATCAGGGCACGCGTTTCATTGTGGTGACCCATGAGATGGGGTTCGCACGCAGGGCTTGCGACAAAGTGGCATTCCTGCACGGTGGCAAGCTTTTGGAATACGGTGCCAGCGACCGACTTTTCGACCATCCGCAAACCCCTGAGCTGGTGAAATTTTTCGGTAAGCTACTCGAATGGAGCGTCTAGCGTGACAGTGTGACAGTGGGACGTGTCGTTTGACACAACCTCAGCGA
>JAEXAI010000007.1 GCA_023394615.1 Actinomycetes bacterium
GATTCATGGCACCTACAGTCTGACTGCCAGCGACAACGGCCCGTTGATCAGCGGTGTCCTGGCCTATACGGATACCGGTTACACCGCCTTTCTGGATGCCGACACGTTCGTGTCGACCGATGGCGGCACATCCTTCACCGACTTCGGCAAGCGCGCATACCGGGCGCCCATATACTATGCGACCTCGGCTACCACTGACGAATGGCTCTACACGATGGGTTCGACGGCCTATGATGGCGACGTGCTTATAATGCGCGCGACCCGTATCGCCGAGCCCGCACCGACGCCCGAACCGCAGCCCGCATCTGACGACGCTGCGGCGCAAACGGTTCGCTCACTGCCGAACACCGGCGATGCGCTACCTTCTTGGTTAGCCATCCTGTTTTACAGGGGAAATGCGTGATTCAACGGTTTTCATCAACGATTTCCTTATAGCTTTCGGTGTCAGTGTAAAGCTCGTCTTTCAGCGGGTTAAGATGCGCCGCGCGAATTCGGTGAAGCTGGTAGGCGGCAAGTGCCACGTTGGCGGCAAGCGCTACCAAGCTTACGACGAAAAACGCGATTGGATTGTGCGTGGTGGGAATCTCTGCGAATGTGTAGAACTGCGGCACCGCCATGGCGAACATCGCATACAGCCCCAGTGTTTGTGCGCGGTGTTGCAACCAAGCACCGCGTTTCGTGAAGAACGTGGGAACGGTGCAAGCAATCAACAGCGCTAAGCCCGTGTACGTGGAATGATCGGACATGCAGTTGTAGGTGTAGGCGAAATTCCACAGGTCGTATGCGATGATCCACATCCATATCATGTCGGGCCAGATCATGTCTTTGGACTTGTCTTTGGAAATGAAGATGCCGAACCAACCGCAGATAGTGATGATGTTCAAGATGCCAGCTACCGCGTTCATAATGTTCCATGGGCCGGAAATCATCCATACGTGGTCGACCACGGCGCCGTTCCACAGCCCGAAGCTGAACATCTGAACATCGCGCACCACAGCCTCGGCAATGTTGATGGCCAGGATGAGCGGAGGGAAGCAGAGTGCCCAGCGCTTTTCGTACAGGTGATGCGTCCGACCGTCGCTGCCGTGCCATTTCACGAATCTGAGAGCCATGAAACCCACGCACCCGGCTAGAGCGGAATATGTTTTTGCCCAATTGAACCAGTTGCCTGTGCCGTATTCGTTTCCGGGAGCGGCGGTGTAGGGCCATACGAACACGGTCAACACGATGGGTGCGATGATGAACAGAGCCACGCCGCCCCATGCGCTCGTACGCCCCAGTTCGTTGAATGCCATCAGGGCGAACAGCACGAACAGCCAGATGGCCCACACCGTGGGGTCGCTTGCTTGATAAAGGATTCCCATGGATTACCTCCTTAGATTAGGCGATGGCCGACGCCTCGTTGCGCATAGGGCCTACTGCGGCTTGCTGCATTCGGCAGGCCGCGTGCCGTATGACCATCGCCAATTGGCCGCTGTTGTTACGGCGGTCACCATCGTGTCCACGCGACCCTTGTCATCCTAGGTCGCGTTGTAGCCGAATCTTTCCAGGTTCGTGCTATTGGGGCACAGCATAGCAAGGAGATTTTCCCTAGGCTTGACGATAGAGTCTTGAAGCGTCAAATTCTGCTTCATATGTGCAATACGCTGTTGCGAAGCGCAGGGAAAAGAGAGCATCGTCGATGACGGTGCGAAATCGCGGGGAGTTGCGGTGTGTGTCAAAGCCTTTTTCCACTCGATAGTTGCAAAACCCGAGGGCGTGAACTCAATGCGCCGTCTAACCTACGGCTCTATGTTCTGCCGCCGCCACGGACTTGCAGATAATACATGCCGCACTCATGAGCGCAGCATGTTCGATGCCGTCGTATTGCATGACAAACCGTGCCCTGTCATCGGGCGCAAGCAACGATCCCATGTCGTAGTCTTCTAGGGGAACAAGGCAGACGCCGTGTTTCTCAGCTTCTTCAGCAATGTCATGTGCCTTTGCATCCGTTTTTATACTGAGCACGAAATGGAGCCCTGAGTTGTATTCTTCAAACATAAAACGCTCTACCATGGAGGTTGCGCGCAGCGCATTGATGAAGCAATCACGCGCGTTGCGAGCTGTGTTTCGATGCTTGTTGATGTGGCGATCGTAGATTCCCGACTCGATGATGCGGGCAAGGGCTATCTGGTTAATCGATCCGACGGTAGCGGAAAAGCATCTCAGCATACGCTCGAGATCGCTTTCAAATTCAGGCGGAAACACGCCAAAGGCAATGCGAAGCGAAGGGCTCAAGCTGTTCGAGAACGTGCTTAAATAGATCACTTTGCCTTCGGTATCGATACTACTGAGTGCTGGAATGGGTTTCCCTGAAAGGCGGAATTCGCAATCGTAGTCGTCTTCAACAATATAGCGGCCTTCCGCATGCGACGCCCAACCCAAGAGCTTGTACCTGCGCGCAATCGAAGTTACGCGTCCTGTGGGGAATTGGTGTGATGGCATCACATGAACAAGCTTTGCGTCACTTTGCTCGAGGAGGTTGCAGTCGATGCCTTCTTGGTCCAGTGGCAGATAGGCAACGTGCATGCCTAGTGCTTCGTAAACACTGGGCAGACGACGATATCCTGGTGACTCCAAGGCGACAGTGCTACTGTTTTCCATGAGTAGTGCAACAAGGCTGTAGAGCATAGGCGCGCCCGCCGTGATGACGATTTGATCAGGGTTTGCAACGATGCCACGCGAATGTCCTAGCCATGAGGCGATTGCCTGTCGTAACCGCAGAGAGCCTTGAGCGGGTTGGCAGGCGTAGAGAGATTCTTCTGGTTCGCTGGTAAAGGTGTCGCGCAGGGCTCTTTCCCAGAGACGTGCGAAGGATGCGCTTGATTGAGACGAAGTTGAAGAGAAGTCGGCGACGCTAAAGATTTTTTCATGCTCGACGACGTGTTCTTTCTGGGGTTTTGGTGCCGTCTGGCGCGGGGCGATATCTTGGACGTAATAGCCCTTACGTTCGTGTGAGGCAATATAGCCTTCTGCGGCAAGCTGTCGATATGCGCCCTCTACCGTGATTACGCTTACGCCAAGGTTGCGCGCAAAGCTTCGCTTTGAAGGCAGTCGATCGTGGGGAAGGAGCGCACCCGCCAAGATGTCGTCGCGAATGCATCGATATAGGCTTTCATACAGAGGCGATTCGCTGTGCTGAGCAAGGTCATAAGTAAGCATGCGTATTCCCATCTGGTCATATTAACTTGGCTCATCTGATTATATTCTGGTACTAAAAAGTAAAGCAAAAATGAGTATATAGATATATTCAAATAAGAACTAGCCTTTCGTTTGTCAAAACGAAAGGAAGCGCTATGAACGAAGAACGGACCAAACTCAACAGAGAACTTGCGCAAATGTTGAAAGGTGGGGTCATTATGGATGTGACCACGCCCGAACAGGCACGCATTGCAGAGACAGCAGGCGCATGCGCGGTTATGGCGCTCGAACGCATTCCTGCCGATATCCGCGCAGCCGGGGGCGTGTCGCGCATGAGTGATCCCCACATGATTCGCGGTATCCAGCAGGCGGTCAGCATACCTGTGATGGCGAAAGTACGTATCGGTCATTTTGTGGAGGCGCAGATTCTGCAGGCTATCAAAATCGACTACATCGACGAATCGGAAGTCCTTACACCTGCAGACGATGTGTGCCACATCGACAAAACCGCGTTTGATGTTCCCTTTGTATGCGGTGCTCGTAATCTAGGCGAAGCGCTGCGACGCATTGCGGAGGGTGCAACTATGATTCGAACAAAAGGTGAGCCCGGCACGGGTGATGTAGTGCAGGCGGTGCGTCACATGAGGTTGATCAAAAGTCAGCTGAGACAGATTCAGTCTTTGCGAGAAGATGAGCTTTTCGAGGAGGCAAAGCGCCTGCAAGTGTCTGTTGACCTGTTGCGCGGCGTACACGAAGACGGCCGTCTACCTGTGGTCAACTTTGCTGCGGGCGGGATTGCGACCCCCGCCGACGCTGCGCTCATGATGCAACTAGGTGCCGAAGGCGTTTTTGTCGGCAGCGGCATCTTCAAGAGCGGGGATCCCGCTAAGCGTGCCAACGCCATCGTTCAGGCTGTGGCGAATTATGAAGACGCGCGGCTTGTGGCCGACCTTTCGACTAACCTAGGTGAGGCCATGGTTGGCATCAACGCCGATGAAATCACACTTATCATGGAGGAACGTGGTCGCTAATGAGCACCGAGCGGGTGGGTGTCTTAGCTGTTCAAGGTGCCTTTGCCGAACATGAGCGCGCGCTTTCGAAGCTGGGTGTGTCCACTGTGGAACTGCGTCAAGCATCCGATTTGGATAAGTCCTTTAGTCGACTTGTATTGCCGGGCGGTGAAAGCACAGCACAGGGTCGCATGCTTAGGGAGCTCGGAATGCTGGAAACCCTTCGTGCGATGGTGAAAGATGGCATGCCTACACTTGGCACGTGCGCGGGCTTGATCTTATTAGCGGCGGATATCGATGACATCAACGGCGACGGAAGTGTTGTGGACAAGCAACATAATTCCACATGGCTTGCCACCTTGTCTGTGCGCGTGCGCCGTAATGCATACGGGCGCCAGCTGGGAAGCTTCAAAACTTGTGCGGATTTTGGTGGAGAGCATAGTATTCCGATGACGTTTATCCGTGCGCCATTCGTTGTCGATGCTTCTGATGATTGCGAGGTGCTTGCGCGCATCGACGGAAACATTGTGGGCGTGAAGCAGGGACGCCAGATAGGTATTTCATTTCATCCCGAACTCGATGATGACCTGCGCGTACACCAGATGTTCATGTCTTTATAGCTCATGTTTGAGGTGGTCTCAACCGTTTTGCCAGGCACTTCAAAATCCACTGAAAAGTGATCTCAATCCGCGCTCGCGAGTGCTCTTAACTCATGCCCTGAACTGTGAGGGGGATAGGGGCACTTGACGGGTGAACGATTGTTCACTACAATGCATTGTGAACAATCGTTCACCACATGATTGGAGTATGACTGCATGAACGAGACGGCAGAGAAGATATTGAGCACATCCTTGCACCTGTTCGCACAAAAGGGCTTTGCAGCCACGTCTGTCGGCGACATCGCCGATGAGGTCGGGGTGGTGCGAAGCGCTTTGTATAAACATTTCGAGAGCAAGCAAGCCATCATGGAGGGCATCATTGGACGAATGGAAGAGAAAGATGCCGAGCGAGCCCATGAGTTCGGGATGCCGGAGAACAGCGCTGAGGATGCACCCGCTCAATACAAGGACGTTTCCATAGAGCGCATACGCATCTACAGTCGTGCGCAGTTGGAGCATTGGCTGGTCGATGACTTCTCAGCCGATTTCCGACGTATGCTCATCATCGAGCAGTACCGCAGCAAGGAGATGGGTGAGCTGTTCCAGCAGTACCTAGCAGGTGGGCCCTTGCATTACATGGCCGATATCTTCGCCGAGCGCACCGGAGATGAGAAAAACGCGCTGCAGCTCGCGCTGGAGTTCTACGCACCGATGTTCATGCTGGGGTCGCTCTACGATGGCACAGGTGACCTGAAGAGAGTCGAGGGGTTGCTGGATGAGCACGTGACGCGCTTCGCGAAACGATTGGAAGAAGCGTCTGTGCGGGCAAGTTGAATAAGGGTATCTCATCATTGCGAAGGCTCATGAAGATGAGCTGCAAACCAAGAACTAGAACATCACCCTCCCTTCAGTAAGGAGCTACAACATGAAAGTATTAGACGAATCCTTCATTCATGACAACCTCATGGGTCCCAATGTGGCACTCATGTTCGAAGAGCTATGCGCAAAGGAGATTCCCCAAACACCCAATGCGCGTATCTGCGACTTGGGTTGCGGTGCCGGGCTCTCATCGTTGCTGGCAGCGCAATGCTGCAGTGGCACGGTCTATGCCGTCGATTCCTGGAACGCCCCCGAGCAGAACCGCGAGCGTTTCGACGAGTTCGAGTGCGGGGGGCGCATCGAGGCTGTACAGGCCGATGCTCCCGATCTTCCCTTTAAACCCCGCTTCTTCGATTGCCTGTTCAGCCTTGATTCCTACAACTATTTCGGGCGCGAAGAGGGCATCATCGACGCCATCGCCTCATACGTGAAACCCGGTGCTCAGCTATTGTTGGCCTTCCCCGGTATGGTCAGGACTTTGGATGAGGGGATGATGGAGGTCTTCTCGAAATCATGGACGGCTGAACAGATGGATTACATCCGCACCATCGACTGGTGGCGTGGTCTTTTCGAGAAGTCAGATGCCGTCCGTTTGGAGTCGATCAAGCCGATGGAATGCTACCGCCAGGCATGGGCCGACTGGCTTTCATGCGATAACGAATACGCGCAGGGCGACCGTGCTGCGATGGAAACGGGAGGAATCGAGCTGATGAACCTGATCGCGGTGAAGCTCGAAGCACGATAGGGGCGTCTATTCATGGAGAAACGCGTGAATTCTCCAACCCGTATCTCGAAAACACTGAAAGCCTCTTTGCGGTCTTCGACATCGTCGTATCCTTCGAAGATCATCCGCTTGCTGCGGAAGTGCTTGTGAAGTGAGCTATCCTTGATGCCGACCTTCGACTTCAAGGGAAATGTTTGCAATAGCTTCTGGCTGAATCGGCTTATGCATGAAGGTCGGTCTTCTCTTTGCCGTGCAGGGAGAACCGTGCAGGGAGAACCGTGCAGGGAGAAACATGTCAAAAAAGTGCAGCTTCTTGCAAATTTTCCGGTCGACCCCCCGTTTTTGGAAGAAAAGTGCAGCATTAGGTTTTTTCGCACTTGATTTCACTGACGCCGTTTTTCGTGCATGCCGCTGAACTGCGACGATGCAATCAAGCTCTAGGTGGTGCATTTCGAATACGGAACAATGCATACTATGAGTTAACTTATTTACCTAAAGCTGCACTTTTCTTCCAAAAACGGGGAATCGACTCCAAAATCGTTCCTTGCTGCATTCGTTGCGCTTCTGTTGGTGGTAAGCATGCTGCTGACGGCGGCTTCGACGTCAATTCGCCGAATTGGAACACGCCCTCCGTGAAAAACGCCTGCAGCTTCGGCTACTACCGATGAATGGCTCTACGCGATGGGATCGTCGGTGGTGCGGTTTCATGTTGCGGAGTGTTCTATTCGCCAACGATGGGCGATAGTATTTATGTACTCCATGGCATTTAACCGATAGAATGAGCTTTAGGGTTTTCGTCCATTGACGAGGGGAATATCTTATGAAGCGCAGTTCGCATATCCATAGGTTCGTCCAAGATTCTCAAGCTCAAAACGAGATCGACGTACGACCTCGAATGGTATTCCAGATAATGCGGAACGTTTTATTGGCGCTGATCTTGGTGGTGGGAATGTTTCCCCTCGTAGTATCGCCCGCCCAAGCAGATGCGGTCGGTGTCGATGCGGATACGGCAGAACCTTCGTGTTCCTATGTAGAAGGCGAAGCACTGGTTGTCTACCATTCTTCGGGGCTCTCGTGCGAAAAGGCCAAAACGGATGGGGCACTCAGCGCGCAATCGGTCGAAGATGAGACCTCGGTGCTCGCCGACAGCGGGTTCGCGGTCGGAAAGACTTGGAATCTCTCGGCCGCTGACGAGACAGAATCCGCGGCTGTCGCTTCAAAGAGCGGCGCTCTGTCGGTTCAATCCGAGGGCAGCGGACTCGATGCGACCGCATCCGACACACGTGTCGCACTTGTCAGCAGGGATGGCATGGACACCATGTCTTTGGTCGACGCGCTCGAAGCCCTTGATTTCGTGGAAGTCGCTGCGCCCAATTACATCTATGAGCTATCCTCTCTTCCCGACGATCCTCTTCTGAAGACGCAAAACGCTCTTGTGGGAGACGGCAGCGTTTCCTATGAATCCGCCTATGATGCCGAGGTGTCGACCGGCACGACGGACAATGTCGTCGCCATCATAGACTCCGGCGTCGATTACACTCATCCCGATCTGAAAAACCAGATGTGGACCAATCCCGGCACGCTGGGGCTCGGTCCTGTCGGCACCCATGGCCTCAATGCCCTTGAAGGTGGCTACGATATCATGCCGGGCAGTTCTTATTACGAATCCCACGGAACGCATTGTGCCGGCATAGCTGCGGCGCAGACCGATAACGCAACGGGTATCGCAGGCATATCCGGTGCGAATTCTCATACGAAAATCATGGGCGTGAAGGTAAGTTCGTCATCGGCCGTCGACGCGGCAAGCATTACCTCTGCATACGAGTATATTATCGCGGCGAAAATTGCCGGCGTGAACGTTGTTTCGGCAAACGATTCCTGGGGCGTAGGAGTTTTCAATCCGGTATTCGACTATATGGTGAACCAGGCTGGAAAAGTCGGCATCCTTTCCTTGGTCGCAGCGGGAAATAGTGGAATGGATGCGAAAGATGACACCGTTATTTCGACCGAATCGCCTTACGTCATCGTGGTCGGGGCGAATAATGCGAAAGGCAATCTGGCGAGTTATTCCAGTTTCAACGCAACTATGGTCGATGTAACGGCACCGGGTTGTACCATCTGTTCTACCGTTCCCAGTTCGTGTACCTCGTTTTTCACCCCTTTGTTATCCAAACTTTTGGGAAACACCAACTTGGATTATTACACCACCATCGCCGGAAGCATCGGGCAGACCGGATGGAAAGCGGTGCTGACCGATACCGATGGGAAATCGCTTTCGACCGAAGCCCAGACTGCGCTCACGCTGGATGTCCAAGACGGCAGCGGCGTTGCCTTTCAGATACTCGGCCAGGACGCCCTCCGGATAACCATCGATCTTGACAAGCTTGCCGCGCTTGGTCTTGATCCCACCTCTTGCCAGGTGCGGATTGCCTGGACGATTGACAATCCCTATTACGGGAAGACGGGCATCGCCGCATCGGATTATGCTTGCAATATGTATATCATGACCTGCGGAGATAATCCCAAGACGGCTTGGGAGGCAGATGCTCATTTATTCACGTCCTCGGGTGCGGATTGCGTGCCTGAAGATACTTTGGCAAGTGCAAGACGCGATGCTTCTTCTTGCATGACCGGACAACTACAGGATATCGATACCGCTGATCAGACGGTCACAGCAGGGTTCACGCTCAAGCTCACAACCTTGGACGAGAAGATAGGGATCGTCTCGTGTCTCGCATCGGGATATGGATTCGGCAAGAACACCAATCCGAGCACCGATTCGTCTAGCGCCTTGGTGCCCTATGGCTTCGCAAGCGGTACTTCTATGGCGGCTCCTGCGATGACCGGCGTGGTTGCCGAACTCGCGGCGCTCTACCCCGATGAGACGGCGCTCGAGCTGCGTGGTCGGATATGCGGTGGGACGGTGGCTTCCAGCAATCCTGATGATTCCGACAAGACCGCATCTGGGGGAAGATTCTCTTTTGCGTCGGCTACAGACAATGACCTTGTCAGCGCGAATACCTGGTCCCTTTCGAGTGATGGAATGGAAGTGACCATCAATGGTTATGCTTTGGGTGATGCGACGCTCACCGTCGACGGAACGGCGATAACGCCCACAACGCGAACGGATGCTGCCATAACCTTCACAGCCGATGCCGCGCTCTTTGACGGTGCCGTTCATCGCTTCGATGTGAAGGATGCCTCGACCGGACGTACCTTCAAGGCGAGTTATCGAACGCCCGATGGAAGTGTTGATTCACTCGTGCGCCTTGGCGATCTGCCGACAGTCAGCGACTCTGCGACGGGAAGCCTCATTTCCGCCACCGACCGGCTGTTCCTTGCTGATGAAATGGGTGACTATCTGTATTCTTCGGATAACCCTGAAAATGGCGCTGACTCGTGGACGAAACTATCCGCTCCCGGTCTTCCTTGGGCAGACGGTTCTGCCAGTGAACCGTTAGTGCATTTTGGTCTGAAGTACACCTACTCCAATGGTAGCCTCTATGCTTTCTGTTGCGTAAAAAGCAAAAGTTCCGATGGTTCACCATATCCCACGAACACCGTGTACTTTGCGAGCTACGATATCTTATCTGATACATGGTCATCATATAGGACGGTATTTCAGAAAGAAAAGTGTTCGGTTATCTCTTTGAATGCGTTTGCCCAGGATGGGACGGTCTATTGTGATATGCCCTATGTTGAATCGGGTTCTTACTTACGGAGCTTCATCGCTTATACGCCGTCAACGGATGAAATGACCTTTGTCGATTTCCCCATGAGCTTTGATAACCAGGACTATGCCGCTATCCCATTTTTCCGCGATGCGAAGCTCTACTCCATCGGCCTTTATTCCAATGGTGCTGACAAATACATGGCCCATGGCTTTCAGCTTGATATGGCAAACAAGACGATCTCGGACCTTGGTGCCGTCGAGAAGACCGCAGCTGCCAGTGTGGAAGACGGTCGCTCGTATCTCACTCATTCTTCTGCCGTTACCGGTAATGGCATCGTGATTTTAGGACAAGGCTTCTCCGGCCTAGGCGATGCCCAGCTCATCACCTTCCCTACAATCTCCGGAATCAAGCTGGGATCCTTCCGGTTGACGACCTCTGAAGGGCTGAGTCCCAGCTCAACGGTGATGTATAAAGGAAAGCTGTATCTTACGGCTACTGATCACAAGGACGTTGCTGTAGGTTCGCTGAACCCGGTCGGTCTCTATACGCTTCCATCACAGTCGGCATCCCTGTTGGCCTCCACTGACGTGATGCGTACCGCATTGGCGCAGGAGGGGGGTAGCGCAACGGTGGCCGACTGGCGCGATAAGGCGACAGGCGAGTTGTCGGTGCGCGAGAATGACCATGTGACCTGGACCGCTGCCGCAAAAGACGGCTATACGTTCGTCGGATGGTACAACGCAGCCGGTGACTGCGTTTCGACGGATGCCGTCTATGCAACGACGGCGCTCTACTCGGATGTCGACAATGCCACGCTGACAGCCCACTTCACCAGTAGTCCGACCCCGACACCTGCGCCTGCGCCCGATCCATCGTCGGGCGGGAACGGGAGCGCGTCCTCGAGCCTGGTGAATACGGGCGACGGTCTTTCTTCGCCGATTCCGTTCCTCGTTTCGATACTGCTCGGTGCATCGTTGGTGGGGGTCATTGCAGCTAAACGCAGATTGGGGAATTGCGCTTGGGGGAGAGGAAGCGCGCGGTAGCGACAAGGCGATGCCTTCTGGACTTGCTGGCAAGGGGATTCGTGATTCTATCTTGCGAGCTTGTCTAGGCGGCTCAGTGGCACGCAGCAGTCGATGTTGATGGGAATATGGCCTCCCGTGTTGTCTATCACGTAGTCCAACCTATCGCCTTCGGTTGACAAGACCGTGTGCACAGGCCGTCCGTCAACTTCTTTCAGGACCGTTAGCATAGTATCGTCTATGACCCAATCTCGACCAGCTTCCCTGGCCTTCTCTATCGCGATTTTGGCGCTGTAATGCAGCTGTTCCATCGAGTTTACCAATCTATCTTCGTCATTCATTCAGAATCGCCCTTCGCAACGATCGGTAAGTGATAAATCTACTTCAAGGGCATCGAGTACGTTGAGGGCGATGCCGATTTCGGCCGTTGGCTTTCCGCGTTCAAGGTTGGATACGTACATAAGACTACAACCCGCCTTATCTGCAAGCTGTCGCTGAGTAAGCCCGCGTTGTTTGCGGAATCGACGAATTGCCTCTCCTACTTGGGATGTTTCTCTAAGATCAACAAATGCGTAGGAAATGTTTTCTCTCATAATCAATAATCTCCAATCAAAATTCCTATGTACGTGATAATATCATACTCAAGTGCATATGAAGTTTAGGATTGGAGAAACATGAGTGGCTATCAAGAGAGCTTCGTTCCTATTTCCCATCTCGCACAAGCAGCTGGGATTCGCGATGCGGTTATGAAGTATTATCAAGATGAACAATACGGTCATTGGTATTGCTGTGCGACTGAAACCATTGTTCCCAAGGGCGAAAAGAGAGGACCCTTCGGGGCGCCGCAACAGCTATTCGTTTGTTTGGCAGGGGAGCGCAGCCCGTATGTGAGGGCAGGTTCGTGGATGCTTGATGATAATTCGTTCAGAGTAGAAGATTACCCGGCATACTTTAACGACCTCGATGAATATATTGTTGATGCAGCTGCGTCGAAGCGACCGGACGTGCGGGAGTCAGCCTACAATGACTGGATGGATTACCTGAAACATGTTTGGGATTGATGATGTTCCCGAAACACACGGCGGTGCAAACTGAAGCATAGACAGCTTTCGGTAATGGATGTTGAACGCAATTATCCTGAGACACCCAAGGTTACCGAAGCTGCGGTGACCGCTATTCCCGCTCTTCATTGGCTTCACCAAGGCGGGGCTTCCCGTGGGCGTGACGTTCTCGTTCCTCATATCGAGTCCCATGGTGGACCTCGCCTCGCTCATCCTTTTGGCCAGCGTCTTCAACTGGAGGATAGCCATCACCTATGTGGTGCTCGGGCTGGTCATTGCCGTGGTAGGCGGCTCGCTCATGGACCGGATGCACCTGGAGGGCGAGATACCCGCGTTCGTGCGTGAAGGGACGCTCGTTCAGACTAGCGAGGAGGAGACCGCGCTCACCCGCCGCGACCGCGTCACCTACGCATGGGAGCAGGTTGTCCAGATTGTCGGCAAGGTGTGGCTCTACGTGCTCATCGGCGTCGGGATCGGAGCGCTCATCCACAACTGGATTCCCAGCGAGGTCATCCAGGTAGTCCTCGGTGACAACAACCCCTTCTCCGTCATTCTTGCCACGCTCCTCGGCGCGCCCGTCTACGCCGACATCTTCGGCACGCTGCCCATCGCTGAGGCGCTTGTGGCCAAGGGCGTGGGGGTGGGCACCGTCGTTTCTTTCATGATGAGCGTGACCGTGCTCTCCATTCCCTCGCTTGTCATGTTGAAGAAGGTCGTGTCCGGCAAGCTCTTGGGCATATTCATCGGCGTCGTCATCGTCGGTGTGATCATATGCGGTTATGCATTGAACGCGTTTGAGATGTTCCTCGTCTAGAGGACGGAAAAGGAGGAAGATATGGAAGAAAAGAAGATCGTGGTGTACGGGACGGGTTGCAAAAAGTGCGAACAGCTGCATGCCAATGCGCTCGAGGCGGCGCAGCAGATGAGGGTTCCTACGGACGTGGATTACGTCACCGATATCGCTGCCATAGCATCGGCTGGAGTCACGCCTCTTGCGGTCATAGAGGAAGATGGCGAGCGCTATGCAGCCCACGAACACTAGCGTGAGCCCGCAGGATGCGAGCGTGCTGCTTGCGATGGCAGGCATCCCTAGAAACATGCCCAGCACGTAGGGGATGAGCCAGAACAGCCAGACCACCACGCTGAAACGAGGAAAACTCGCGCGCCGTTTCTCTTGGTTCCTAACGACTACTGATCACAGGTCAGCAATCAACCCAGAAGGTTGCCGGGGTTAAGCCGCCATATTCCCCCAAGATGATTGGTTCAGGTCCTTGGCGTGAGTAGATGCCGCCTAGCTGCCCATCGCATAGATACAAGCCGGTAAGATTGTTCATCATGCGCGGTGATGCGGTGTAATCCTTTTCATTACCGTAGAAGGGAAGGGCTTCGGTTCTGAAGGGTTGGCAGAATTGCTGGACCAGATATGGTCTGCCAGATGCTCCGTTGGCGTGTTGGTCGATGATTCTACTCCATTCGCTTATCGTGTAATCCGGACCGGCGAAAACCCCTTGACAGGCGTACTCGTCGGTCGGCTTTATGATCCATCGTTGCGGTTGGGCCTTTACGGTTGCTAGGTCTACGTGGGTAGCATCCAGGAAGGTGGTATAGGGGATGGTTGCTTCGATGAAATCGCGTTCTTCAGCAGTGAGCAAGTGCGTGGTTTCAGGACGCATCAACGCTTTGAATATCTGTTTATCATGGACGATATGGCCGGCGAAGCTGCCAATCAGCGCAACTTTACCGGCGCGAACTGCTTTTATAAGCGCTTGGCTTGCTTCCCAGTTGTCCATGACATCGTTGGTCACGCAACGGCGCCATATGGCATCTATACGAGTGTCGTCACGACCGACGAAAGCATGCTTTCCCGTCAGGTGGGTGCCATCGAATTCGAGCTGGCGCATGTCGAAGACTGAAAACTCTACGTCACGTGCCTCGAATAGGGGCTGATAGGCTTTGAATTCATCGGTGATGCCATAATCGAGAAAGTCCACGATGGCAACGTGGGGGTGTGCAGTTTTGAACTCATAGGAATCATAGATGCGCAAGAAGTCATCTACCCAGCCTTCGAACATACGATTGCGGCAGCCGTTTATCGTGTGCTGCGCGGCAAAGATTTCGTAGGGTTTGCTGCTTTCGATGCTTTGTTCCACTTCGCGGATCTCGTTCATGCCGGAAGATCCATCGGCGTTGAATTCGCAGAAGGTCACATCGAGCGTGTCTTCATTCAAAAACAAGTCCACGCGGGCAAAGGGCAATATGGCATCGTAGTTGCGTGGAAGTAAGATCAGATCGACCAATCGTTGGTCATAATCGAATATTTTGCGATAGGTGGGGTTGTGTAGGTATTCGTTCATCACTTTGCCCAAGATGCTATATGTCAATCGGGCTATGTCGGAAAGTCGGTCGAAGGTGGCTTTATCGAAGAACTTGGGAAGATAGGATGAGTAGATGACCTCGTTATGGTATTTGGCGCTGGAGCGTTCCATATAGTCACGCGCGGCGCGTCTGCCCGTTTCATCGCCGCCCAACGAATCGATAATATCCAGATATTCTTGCGTGTAAGTGGCGTTTCGCGTTGCTGAAGTGGTCAGTGTGGACATGGGCGTTTCCTAATTTCGTTAGCCGATATGTCAGTCATATGCGTTTCCCGGTCATGGTGCGACGCGAAAGAACATATGTTTAAAGGTAAGCATAGCACTTGATAGAGCAGCGCAAAGGCAAAGAAGGTCCGGGGCGTTTCTCGTCTCCACCGTACTTTTACAGATGAATTAGCCTGTTTTCTTGCAAAGCCGCAGCGTAGCGGCTATTTTTATGTCAACTCATATAACATTTTCATGTTGCCGAATGTTGTCAGTTATGATATAATGCGAGGCATATAAAACTAGTGAAAGTGCAGGTGGATAGTTGTTTTTGCAGAAAACGAAGAGCAAGAACGGACGCATCTACCTGGCGCTGATGCAGGGATACCGCCAAGACGGTAAATCCAAGAGCAAGACGGTGAAGTCCCTGGGCTACCTAGACGAGCTCGAAAAAGAGTATGAAGACCCGATTGCGCACTTCAAAGCCTATTGCGACGAGCAGAACGCGATCGCCAAGGAGCTCCGCAAGAGCGTTTCGGTCGAGATCCACCCGTTCGAAAAGGTCGACAAGCGCACTGCCAACCGCAAAAACATCGGCAGCGCTGCGTTGTTGGGCGTATACAACGGCCTCGGCATTGAATCCACGCTACGCAATGCCACGCGTGGCAGCAAGGCCGAGTTCGACCTGAACGCAGTGCTGAGACTGCTGGTATGCGAGCGGATTCTGAATCCCGGTTCGAAGAAATCGGCTTGGGAGAACAAGGACGGCTACTTCTTTCGTACGGAGTTCGAATCGCACGACGTCTACCGGGCGCTCGATATGCTCGCGCCGCTTAAAAAGCGCATAGTCTCGGCTATCAACCGCTCCATCGACAAAGCGGGCCTGCGCGACGCGACCAGCGTCTACTACGATGTGACCAACTATTATTTCGAGTGCGATCCGGATGGTTTTCGCGCCAAAGGGGTGAGCAAGGAGCACCGCCCCAACCCCATCGTGCAAATGGGTCTGCTGCAAGACAAGAACGCCCTGCCGATGGCCTACAAGCTGTTTTCCGGCAATACCAATGACTGCAACACGATGATGGACGTCTTGTCCGACATGAAGAAAGACTACAAGCTCGATCGCGTGATAGTGGTAGCCGACAAGGGCTTGAATTGCTCGGACAACATTGCCGCATGCGCGGCACGCGGAGACGGCTTCGTGTACTCGCAATCCATCCGCGGCACCAAGTCTAGCAACGAGCTGCGCGACTGGGTAACCTCAGATGAGGGTTACGCCATACAAGATGGCGGCGCCTTTAAGATCAAGAGCCGCCAAGACACCAAGATGGTGACCGTCATCGACGCAGAGGGTAAGAAGGCAAGAGTGCCTATCGAGATCAAGACCGTTGCCTTCTGGTCACGCAAATATGCAGAGCGCGCCCGTCACGAGCGCGATGCGGCGATCGACAAAGCGCGTATGCTCGCAGCAGCCCCCGGCGCGTTCAACGCGTCGGCTAACTATGGCGCAGCCAAATACGTGCGCAAAGATGCGTTCGATGCGCAAACAGGAGAGCTGCTCAATCCTTCAAGCGTGCTGTCGCTTGACGAGGAGCGCATTGCGCAAGAAGAGCTTTGCGACGGCTACTATTGCCTGATCACCAGCGAATATGAGATGCCAGACAAAGATATCATCGACATCTACCGAGGGCTATGGCGCATAGAGGAATCCTTTAAGGTCACCAAGAGCGATCTGGAGTCTCGGCCTGTCTATTGCTCAACGCGCGAGCATATCGAGGCGCATTTCTTGACCTGCTACATAGCCTTGTGCGTCTTGCGCTTGCTGCAGCTGAAGTGCGGCAACCGCTACTCGGCGGGTGCGCTGGCCGAAGAACTCGGCAAGATGTGCGGCAGCAATATAGATGGCAACTGGTGGCTGTTCGATTATAGAAGCGATACCACAGATGATATCTGCAACAGACTCGGAATCGAAGTGCCCAGGAAGTTCTTGCAGCTCAAAGATATCAAACTGCTGCTGGCGCAGGCAAACCGCTAGATCTTGTTCCGCAACAAGAAAATGTATTAGAAAATACCCATGTTCTCGCAGGTGAACATGGGTATTTGCGTTCTTTGAATTGTAAAACTCAGGATAGAGCAGCGCAAAGGCAAAGAAGGTCCGGGGCGTTTCTCGTCTCCACTGTTCCCTTACCGCCATTGCTGCGGTACAATCGCCTGACGATTTGTTATCTGAGGTTTTTGCGCGTATCGGACGACCGCAGGAAGTGGGTATCATGCTGGAAATATCAGACGAAAACGTGATTTTCTCCTTTTCGCAAGACCAAGCGCCTGTGGCGCGTATCGCTTCAGGTGAATGTATACGCATCCGCACGAAAGACTGCTTCGGCAACCAGCTGCAATCGCCGCAGGATTCCATCGATGCCCTTGATTGGGACAATGTGAATCCCGCCACCGGTCCAGTATTCGTTGAAGGCGCGCGACCCGGCACTGTGCTCAAAGTCGAATTGCTCAAGATCGAAGTGGACGATCAATCATCCATGTGCACCGGTCAGGATGAAGGTACCTGCGGTGATTTATTCGCCGACGGGCTCCACTCCACCTTGAAGCGGGTTGAAGAAGGCAAATTAATCTGGGGAAACGGCATTGAATTGGATTGCGATCCCATGATCGGCGTCATCGGTGTCGCGCCGGCGCAAGGGGCGAGTATCAATTGCGGCACGCCGGGGCACCATGGTGGCAACATGGATAACACCATGGTCGCCGAAGGAAGCGTGCTTTATTTTCCCGTGGCGGCTCCGGGGGCGTTGTTCGGCTGTGGCGATATGCACGCTGTCATGGGTGATGGGGAAATCGGTGTATGCGGTGCCGAGATAGCAGGATATGTCACGGCACGCCTGACGGTGCTCGATGATCGCACCTTGACTAGCCCCGTGTTGGAAAATGAAGAGTTCTTCACCACCATCGCTTCGGCTGCCACTCTGGATGAGGCGTGTGAACTGGCCGTTCATGATATGATGGAATTACTGGAACCGCGTTTGAGTGGAATCACCCGTGCGGATTTGGTTATGCTGCTTTCGCTCTGTGCCGATGTTCAGGTATGTCAGATCGTTGATCCGTTGCGTACCGCTCGTTTCGTGGTACCCAAGAAAGTCCTTAAGGCTTACGGGTTTTCTTGGTAGATTATTCATTCGATTCAATGTAGAGGAAACCGGAGAGGTATAGATGATGACGAACGGCAAGGAAGCGAAGATCCAAAACGAGGTCTCCGCAAGCGAGCAGGCACTCGAGGATATGGGGTACAAACAAGAGCTCAAAAGGGCTTTGACTGTGCCCGATATGATTGTCTACGGCTTGATCTTCATGGTGCCCATCGCGCCATTCGGCATCTATGGCGATGTCTTCAACGGATCCAACGGCATGCCCGCTCTGGTGTATCTAATCGGCATGATCGCCATGATCTTCACAGCGTTTTCCTATGCGGCCCTATCCGAGGCCTTCCCGGTATCGGGTTCGGTCTATGGGTACGTGACCCGCGGTATCAACAAGCATCTGGGATTTCTGGGTGGGTGGACTATCCTTTTGGATTACCTGCTGGTGCCCACGCTGCTCTATGTTGTGGCCGCGCAGGCTATGAGCGGTATCGTACCCGAAGTGCCCGCTTACATGTGGGGTCTTCTTTTCATCGCCATCAATACGTTCGTCAACATACGGGGCATCGCACTGACGGCTATCATCGATAAGATTGCCCTCGTTCTGGAACTGATCGTGTTGTTGATATTCGTGGTTATGGGTGTCATGCTGATTACAAGCAGCGCTGAGCTTTCCTTCACCATCAAACCCTTCTACAACGAAGACGGATTCAGTTTGAACTTGGTAATGAGCGCGGTATCGCTGGGGGTTCTGTCCTTCTTGGGATTCGATGGTATCTCCACTCTTTCCGAAGAGGCCGAAGATGCCAAACAGGGTCCGAAGAAGGCGACGCTCGCTGCCTTGTTCATCGTCGGTTTCCTGTTCATGTTGCAAACGTATATCGCCGGATGTCTCGATCCGACCGGAGCATCTTTTGCCGAGGATCCGGACAACGCGTTTTATTGGGTGGCCAATATCGCCGGTGGCAATTTCTTGTATGTGCTATGCGCTTTGGCCACTGCTATCGCTTGGGGCATTTTCAATTCGCTGGCTGCTCAGACGGCGCTCACGCGCGTGCTGTTCGCCATGGGCCGCGACCGCATGCTGCCTGCTCCGCTTGCCAAGGTTCATCCCAAGTGGCAGACCCCGTATATCGCGGTCATCTTCGTTGCCGTGGCCAGCATCATTTTGTTCATGATCTTCAACGGTCTCGGCATCGCCGCGATATCGAAACTGGTCAATTTCGGCGCTTTGACAGCGTTTATGTTGCTGGATATCACGGTTATCTGGTATTTCTTCATCAAGAAAAAGACGGGCAAGATCGTGAAGCATCTCATTTTGCCTGCAATCGGTTTCATCATCATCGCCTACGTATGGATCAGTCTTGATCCGGCGTCGAAGATTATGGGTCTTACCTGGCTTGCAGCGGGAATCGCGTATTACCTGGTATTGTATTTCGGCTTCAAGCGTAAAGATGCCGAAATAGACCTATAGCCTTCGATTTTGATTTAACCGCAGAGCAAACGAAACCACATATGATGTACGGTCTTCCAAGTGAGCGTCTGGCTTTTCCCTAAACGGCACTAAGGTAGATTACTGCTTCAAGGGGTTCGAGAACCCACTGGTGCCCCCGCGTTGGTGCTTGATGCGAACAAAGTGGCCGAGCTGATCAGCTCGGGGTCGTAACTTGCGGGTTCGTTCGAGAAATTGGCGACCACGTAGACGTTGCTTTCGCCCATGCTGCGGCGAAATGCGTAAATCTGTTCGTCATCCGCCAGCACTTTGGCTTTCGCCTGTTTGATAACCAGAGGGGAACCGGCCTATTCGGCAACCAACCATGTCCCAGCACGAGAGCTACCCTGTCTCGCAAGGAGGCCGTCATTCTTGAGTTCAGCGACTATTCTCTCCGCGCTTCTCTTCGAGCAGCCGAGGTACTCGACCAGCTGATTGATGTTGCCTTCAGGGTGAGCCATAAAGAAGTCAAGCGTACGTGATTTCGTCAAGTCTCTTTCTTCGGTAGGTTTCGAGAAGGGCAGGATTGAGTCCCTGATTGCCTCGAGCATGAACTCGACGAAGTCATCGCTTGACCCTGTCGCATCAGATTTCGCCAATGCCTGATAGTAGCCGGCCTGGCGTTGTCTGATCGTGCTCTCTATGGGAAGCCACGCGAAGACAGGCCTCCATTTTGACAGGAGCAGCATATGCCACAGCCTGCCGGTCCTGCCGTTCCCGTCAGAGAAAGGATGGCAGAATTCGAGCTCGAAGTGGAGTACGCATGATGCGAGGAGCGGGTGCATTCCGGTGTTCTTGAGCCATGCAAAGATGTCGGTCATAACCTCAGGGACGTATGCAGCAGGGGTGCCAGCATGGATGAGTACGTTATCGTCGAACACTCCAACGTTGCCAGTCCTAAAGCGCCCTGCTTCGGGAATGAGGCCGTCCATCATGACGCCGTGAGTCTTCAATAGGTCATCTAGGGAGAAGGGATCGAGTTCGGGGATGAGATCGTAAGCGCGCTTAGCGTTCTCAACCTCAAGAATGTCATGGCTGTCGCCTAGAACCTGTTTGCCGTCAAGAATCGCAGTCACGGTTTTTTCGTCGAGCTTATTGCCCTCGATAAGGAGGGATGAGTGAATGGTCTTGATTCTGAGCTCACGATGGAGCATGGGGCTCTTTGCCAACGGCGCCTCGGGGGCGAGCATTCCTACAAGTTCTGCGATTTCCATGCAGAGTGAGTCGATGGTATCGTTGCGCTCAAAGGGCGGCTGGTAAGGCATGAGTCATCCTTTCTTTTGCCGCCACTATTATACCGCCAATGGCGGTATAAAGGCGTAGAGAGGATGAGATGAATCATTATTTCGCTTGTTCGGACTTGCTTTTACGACACTTATCTGAGTATGAGGGATGCCATGACGAGCCATAGCCAAGAACCGGTTGAGAAGCGAGGAGAGAACAAGCGTGAGTATTGGCGCTGAATCTTCGTACGCTGTTGGCGGTGCATTTAGTGCTGTTCTGCAATTTCACCATTCATGCTAGATAGGGCGCGAAGTATGTTGCCTCGGCTGAGCGTTCCGACGAAGCGTCCTTCATACAGAACCGGTACCTTCTTGATTCTCTTTTCTGACAAGATCTTGAAAGCGCTCTCGGCGCTGTCATTTGCATCCACAACGACCACATTATCCGTCGCAAGACTCAAAGCGGGC
The DNA here is from genome assembly GCA_023394615.1 of Actinomycetes bacterium. GTDB lineage: Bacteria > Actinomycetota > Coriobacteriia > Coriobacteriales > Eggerthellaceae > JAEXAI01. Next base: position 21,058 of record JAEXAI010000007.1, read on the forward strand.
TTTTCATTGATTGTGCCCAAGCGTTTCTGCATACTTTCGGATTCGTGCAATACCGTATAAATCTCGCCGTCAATCCTTGTCGTATTATGCGTTGCGAGGCTCTTCAGGATATCACCATCGGAAATGAATCCGATTACATCTTTGTTGCTGGTGACGATTGGCATCCCGCTTGTTTCACTGCGCAGCATGGCTTCAATTGCATCGTGCAACGTTGAGGTTTCCGCAATGAATGCCGGTTTCGTATTCATTACGTCTCCCGCTAGCCATGGCCTGTCGGTGCCAGGTAACCCTGATGCCTTCCATTGTGCATGGTCGGGAAATGCGCGTGATACTGGTTTCCCTGCTCCTTTTTTGTCTTTGACGAAAAGAATGATTAAAAGCGCAATAAGGACGGCCAATCCAAGGATCCCGGCGAACCCGGCGTGGCATCCCGCATACATTTGATCGGCTTTGCTTTGTGCGTTGGGGTCTATCAGGTAGTACAGCGCTGTCAGGCTTACAACGAACGCCGTCCCGAAAGAGCTGCCAACCTGCTCCATAGTGGATATGATGGCATTTCCGTGAGGCACGGAGCTGTTTGGCAGCGAATTAATGCCCCATGCGTTTATCGGGGTTATCAAAGACTGCAAACCAATGCACGCCACACCGTAGACAGCTCCTACTATTACAATCGAAGCATGGCTACCAAAGGAAAAGTAGCCGCACACACCCAAAACCAGTACGCAACCGCTTACCAACGTGATGGCTCGGATGCCGTGTTTATCGAATACCCGTCCTGCGAGAAGACCGCCGAGGGCACCAAGGATTGCCCCTGGCAACATGAGAAGGCCTGAAACCGTAGCTGTATGCCCCAAGGCATTCTGAATGAACATAGGTAGAAGGACGCTTGATCCAATGAGCACTGCTTCAAGAAGCGTTACGCATATTGTTGCGATGCGGAATTGCCTATGCTCTAGAACCCGCACGCGCAACAAAGGTTCCTCGAGACGCGTTTGCCTGAAGGCAAACAGTCCAAGTAGCGCGATACCGAGAATCATCAGCCCAAGAGAGACAGCGGGCTTGTCTGTCGACGTGAATGTTGAAAGCCCATAGAGAAGCGCGACCATTCCAAGTGCCAGCAAGGTCACCGAAAGCAAGTCGAATGCCGCCCTGTCGAATCCTTTAAAATTCTTCAAAGTAGCAGCACTCACTATAACGATGATGGTCGCCAAGATGGATACCAGTATGAACAAGGCGCGCCAGCCGATTGCATCCACGAGGACGCCCGAGATCGAAGGGCCTACCGCTGGCGCAAAACTAATGATCAAGCCGATTATCCCCATTGCGCTTCCGCGGCTTTCACGTGGGAAGATCAGAAGAATAAGCGTGAACACTGTTGGCATTAAGACTCCCGTTGCGCCAGCTTGGCAGATTCTGCCCGCGAACAGCCAAGGAAAACCTGGCGCAGCCGCGCAGAGTGCAGATCCTGCCACGAATAGGATCATGCTGCCAACGAACAGTTTTCGAGTGGAAAACCGGCCCAAAAGAAAGGCATTCAAAGGGATTATGACTGCTTCGACTAGAGAATACCCGCTTGTGAGCCACTGCACGGTTGTCGCGCTTACGTCTAGATTTCCCATAATGGCAGGAAGGGCAGGTGTGAGCAGTGTTTGATTCAAGACTGCCAGCAGTGCTCCAAGCAGAATGACAACCACCATTGATATTTGCTGTCGCGTGAGTCCCATAAGACCTCCAAAAATAAAACGACCCGGATAAAATCAGGCATTCCAGCCCGTGCCTTATCCGGCTCGCCATCTCTTCGTATGGTCTGCCTCCGCGCAAATACGTCTCATTTATATCAGATGTTCCGTTAAAGTCAACCTATCGAAATCAAATGGAGAGACCTTTCGGCAGAAATTGGCTCAGCGCGGCCTTTCGTATGAGCTGTTTTCTAGAGTACTGCGTGCGCAAATGCGCCCGCCACCGATAACGCCATTTACTTTTCTATGTATCCCAGCCGGAAGAACACGTTCGCGAGAATGGGGTTGTGGAGCAGTGGTATCTTCCTGTTAAGGTACTCATCCTGCGAGAACCCAGAGGCAGCGCGCTAGGGGAGGTCATCTCAATCCTGTCCTGATGCGGGCGCACGTTTATGCTGGCTGATACGCCCCATGCTCTGTGGGCAATGGTATCCGCCATTGCTTCCCTGAAAGCTTCCGCAGGAATTGCCTGGATCTGTTTGCGTTCCCCACTTTCCACCAGCCACACCCCGGGGTGGATTGCGCAACAGCGGATCTGGCATGCCGCACGGCGGCTTCGTCGGTTCCATTCCCGGAGTTGCGCATGTTGGTTTTGGAGGCGGACCATTTGGTCTGGGTGCAAAACTGGATGACTGGAGCTTGAATCAGTCTATAATGACTCCTTCGTATGGAGAATCGCCATCAAGGGCAACATCGTTATCATGTTTGTAGAGGGCGTAGCTGTTGCGCGCCTTCTGCGGAGCCTTGTCGGTAAGCTCGTACTCGTATGAGTTGTCGACCTTTCGATACCATTTCGGGCTCTGCTTCCAGACAAGCTGTTCAGGGAGTAGCATCATCGAAGAACCCCTTTTTCTCGAAGTTTTGGAAGAGGACCATTTGGTCTAGGGGTAAAACGATGGCATGAGCATCGTGTCCGCAAAAGAAAGGCCCGCGTGTGCGGGCTTTTATGCCGATCAATAAACCAGGTATGGAGTAAACGGGTATCTCTCGATTACCTCCACGTGCTCGAACTCGTTTATCAACGCTTCGAGATCATACGGAAACGGATCGATTGCGGATCCGATCCCGACGATTCTCTTTTCACCGATTATATATGGCCCGAACGCCTTGTCGGCGCGTTTGCAAATATCCGATTCATCTGGGTCGAAATCGACTCCTGAATCGATGACTTCGGTGACTCCGTTGTCCGTTATCCTAAAAACTCCGCCACCCATACAATCACTCCTTAAGAATCAGATTCACAATGTATTTTAATATGCCGGGGTCCTTGGCGTACAGCAACGGGTTACGATACAGTGCCTCCACACCCGTGGACGATACTTCGAACGCATAATACCTTCCTGTCGATGGGCCCTCGTATATCTTGAGCGCGTAGGGGTCGATGCATTTCACTCGTTTTGGAAGAGGACCATTTGGCCTGGGTGCAAAACAAGCATATGCTACCTATGAAATGGCTTTTGCTTCTTCTGTTTTGCCTGAAAGCCATATCTCGAGCAGGCGGCTGTCGAGAACGCGCCTCGCAGCGTCTTCCTCTGTCTCGCCGACGTGGATAGACGTGCGAACCTTTGACTCGGCATAGCCGTAGTCAATGTCCTCGTTAATGTAGTATCTATCTTTTGCCATATTTGTATTATTGTAACCCCTTGAAAGTGTAGGCGACCTCGTATTTCTTTGCATTGTCAGACAGCCATGCGTGCATTCCCTTCCTAACCCGAATGGTTCTGTCCGCACTGTGTTTTGGAAGAGGACCATTTGGCCTAGGTGCAAAACCGATACTGAAAGGTCCTTCATCCATATGCCGAGCCGAACACTCTTTAACATGAGTATTATACTGCGCTGCCGGTGCGGGCGACAAGAATGGCGTGCTCGTTTTGCAAACGTTCAGCTTGCTTCGGCGGTCTTGTCGATGCGCAGCAGCAAAGCATTCGACAGATGAACGTGGACGAATTCATGGACAAATTATCCCGATTGGAGCGTTTTATAGTGTTGCAAAGGGTTCTGTCAGAAGTAGACAAAACCCTTATATGACCTGCTGAAACGTTGTGTTTTGTTGCGAAGTGTTGTGTAACGTTTTGTCTACTGTTTTACTCCCACTCAATAAGAATAATTTGACCTGCGTGCTCTGGGGTGTTGCTGGTGGCGTCTCGTGTCGCGCAGTGAACTGAAATCGCTGAAAACGCGCGTTTAGGGTGGTCTCAAAGTGGTCTCAAAGGGGTCTCAACTCATGCGTGTTGAACTCATCGGAAGTCCATTCGCAACACGACTTTACCTTGGGGATGCTCCTCCACGACGTATTCGATGGCCTTTTTTATGCCTCCAGCAAAGTGGACGCTGTCGATTTGCGGCTTGATCGTTCCTGCTTCCGCGCCGTTTCTCAGGCAGTCCAAGCTCTCTTTTTTGTTCACGAAGAAATAGGAGGAGCCTCCGAGTTTCTTCGAGCTGAAAAGCGAGGTCAGGGAACCTATCATGAACCCTTTCATGAACTGGGTCATATTCCCCACTGCAATATATCTGCCATGTTTTTCAAGTGCGTCCCTATACGTGCGAAGGGGCAGGTTTCCGTTTATCCCGAGAATGACGTCGTATCGTTTGCCGTTCTTGGAGAAGTCTTCCTTCTTGTAATCGATTACCGTTTCCGCGCCGAGGTCTTTCGCCATCGCTAGGTTGCGAGTGCTGCACACCGCGGTTATCCGGGCACCGGCCATCTTCGAAAGTTGGAGTGCGTATTGCCCGACCCCTCCCGAGGCGCCGTATATGAGAACGTGCTGACCCTTCCGGATGCGCGCCGAACGAACAGCGCCATAGGCAGACATGCCGGAGACGCACATGGTCGCCGCTTCCTCGAAGGAGAAGTTGGATGGTTTCATGGATAGGGTGGAGGTCGGGAGACATGCGTATTCCGCCCATCCGCCATGGTATCCGGCCGTGATCCCCATCACTTCATCGCCTTCTTTGTATTCGCTGACCCCGGGACCGACCGCGACGACGACACCGGCTACTTCCATCCCGACTGCCTTGTTGATTTTGGGCATCACGGTCACGTCCATCATCCTCGTCAGGAAAGACACCCGTCCTTTGCTCGCATAATCCGAGAAATTGGCATAGTCGACGTAATTCAGGGAAGATGCGCGTACGTTGACCAGAACCTGATGTTTCTTCGGCTTGGGCCTTTCAGTGTCTTTGATTGTGATCTCGTCTATAGAGCCGAGCTTTTGGAAATAGATTCCCTTCATGTCCTTCACCTCGATTTAATTGTAGTTAATAACGCTACAAAAATAGAGCATTTATATTGTAGTGTCAATAGCTACAAATAGAAAATCCTCCCTCTTGCGTCGGTTGCGCAAGGGGAGGACGATTATTGCTCGTGCAATGAATTAGCTACCGTGGTCTATTGAACCGCTTCCCATTCGTCGAGCAGCTGGCCAAGTGAAACTTCCGACATCTTCTCAGCCATTGCGCAGATAGCCTCATCCAGATGAACGCTGAGAATTTCTTTGAAGAAACGTCCGACCTGACAGCTTTCTGAGATGTTGGGATGGAACTTGAACAACTCTTCGGAGTCATATCCTTCGATTGCCAGATAGATGTCCCAGAGTGAAATCTGCGAGGGGTCCTTCGCCAGTGACGTCACCCCTCTGCCGGTGGACACGTTCAGTATGCCGGCCGCTTTGAGCTTGCCGAAGATCTGCCGTATCAGGACCGGGTTGGCGCCGGTGCTTTCGGAGATCATCTCGCTGGTCATCTTGGTCTCGCTGAAGTGCGAGATCAACATCAGCGTCTGTACGGATACCGTGAATTGAGAGCTCATCCTCATATCGTGCTGCTTTCTTTTGAATAGAGTCGTGTTTTTCATGCTCGTGTATTTGTAGCGTTTAATAATACACATAAGGTGGACGTATGACCAGTTGCCGTAAACATCGATTCTTATCCGGAAAGGTTCGTCCTAGATTCATCCGATGATTCGTTTGGCGACACCGTGCATGAGCATATCCTGAATCAGGGCGACGAAAGCCTTGGCCTCCAGATCCTTTCCGCGGGCGAACCAAGTGGTCATGACTCCGGTTATAGCCCCGAATGCAAACTCGAACGTGTAGATATCGACGGGATCATTCTCGTCGAGGAGGAATGACTTGAAAAGCAATGGCCTGATCGCCGTCTTGAGCATCTCTGCGAAAGCAGGGTCACCTGAGGGTCCGAGCAGGAGGGAGAGGTAGTCGCTCTCGCCATCGTATATCTCCGCCATCTCGGCGGCCACGCTCGTCTCCGAGGCATCCGACGCGAGGCCTTCTGATAGGGTGGCGGCGATCCTTGCGGTAAGCTGTTCCTCGATAGAAGGTAGCACGTCCTCTATTCCGTTGAAGTATTCGTAGAATGTGGAACGATTGTAGCCGGCCCGCTCCACGACCTCGCGCACCGATATTCGGTTTTGGGGATCCTTGCGGTATATCCCCCAGTACGCTTCCACAAGGTTCGTTTTCGTAATCTCTATTGCCTTGAACTTCCTTGTCATCTCATGCCCCAATCTCCGACACTTCTGCCATGGTTGATGGTTGAAGAGGGTTCCGACGTAACATACGCTATGAATATACGACTATATGTTGGAAATTCATAGAAAGAGTGTCAGTTGTGAAGCTATATGTAAGGCATTGGTACAGTATCAACTTGGTGGTTGGAGCCGTATTGGCGCTCGCGCTCGCTTTGAACTGGTCGGCCTTGGAGGTTGTCCAAAGGCTCGTCGCGCTGAACACGCTGGCCCTCTTCGTTCATCAGTTCGAGGAATACGGCTTTCCTGGGGGTGAACCGGCTGTCGTGAACATAGCCATGTACGCAAGCGATGTGCCTGACCGTTTCCCCTTGAACCAGCTTTCCGCGATGGTCACGAACGTTCTGGGTATCATCATGCTCTACGGGCTGCCTTTTTTCTTCCCGCAGGCGTTGTGGCTCTGCTTGGCACCCATGCTCATCAATTTCGGGCAGCTTCTTTCCCATGGGGTCATGACTAACATCAAGCTCAGGGGCGTCTATAACCCCGGCCTTGCTGCTGTCGTCTTTTTGCATCTTCCCATCAGCGTCTACTTCATCTGGTATGTCAGCGCGAACGGGATGATAACGGGGTGGGACTGGCTTTTCGGCTTTCTCTACGCAGCCGTCTGCGCAGGGTTCATCGTCGGGTTTACCACGTATGCCCTTTTCGCTACGCGCAAAACAAAGTGGTCTTTCGCACCTGATGAGATGGCACGTTTCGATGTGGAGGGCAAGATGGAGCGTCGAGGAGTGAGGGTTGATTGCGACACGCCGCTTCCGCTTCTGCAACGTCGCCTTCAGGAGGTCCAGAAGAAGATTCACCCGGACGGATGAGATTTCAAGGCAGAGTGACCCATATACTGTCCTTTGATATGTCCATTGATTACCGCGCCTCGGAAACCGTCGATTGCCATGCGCCTATTCAGCTCAAGCGCCGCTTCTTCGGGAACAACTTTCTGAATGGCCGCGAGTCCGCAAAACGGCACAGCAGAGGTTGACATTCGGAAACGCCTGCATGGGGTAGCGAGGATTGGCCTCGTTATAGGACGAGAAGTAGCGTTTCGTTATCTCCCGAGGATGAAGGTGCTCGATAACCTCCAGACCATGGGCTTCGAGCAGATGCCGCATCTCGTCAGAATCATATCTTGCCCGCATCTCCTCGCCGGCCCCCTTGGCAAGCGATTCCTGAACCTCGCCCTTTCCGCCTTGCGACGCGCTGGGATAGTCGAACACCATCCTGCTGCCGGGAGCTATCAGGTCGGTCGTCACGTCCAGAAGCCTCCCGAAGTCCTCTTCGGAAAGATAATATACTAAGCCCAGCAGGCTCACGAAGCTCGTCTTCGCCGGGTCGAAACCGGGCTCGGCCATCAAGGCATCGCTCCATCCGGGCCGCGACAGGTCCGCCTCGACGAGATGGACGTGCGCGGGAACACCTATCGAGGCTCCAAGCAGCCTGGCTCGCTTGTCCTCGATCATGGATGCACGGTCAATCTCGAACACCTCGAGGTCGCCGGCCCATGCGGGGCGACGATAGGCAAACGTGTCGTAGCCCGCACCGAAGATGAGGTATTGGCTGCATCCTTCGGCCACCGCCTGCGCCAGGCAATCCTTCATGAAAGCGGACCGTTCGAGGACGGATGGCGAAAGCTGGTTGTCCACAACCCAGCGGAGGGCCTCGTCGGATGTTCCCTTGAAAGCGGGGTTGAAGAACGAGATACCGCCGGCCATGTTCGCAGCGATGGTTTCGTAATCGCCACGCCCCAATAAGTCGAATGCCAAGGAGTCGTCATAGACCCTCACCTCGTTGTTCCGGAAATGGTACGCGCGCGAGAAGGCGCTCACCCTCGCCGTGATGCTCGTCTCGTCCCCGTTGTTCGTCCTGTTCGTTTGCGCTGATTCATTCATATGCAGCCTTTCATCGTAAGCGTCTAAAGCGCCGCGTCTTCACGGTTGCCTCCATTTACATCACACTGGTCTCAATCGGCAAGTGGATGGAGGGTTGCAATGGACAACGCGGAAAGAAGAAACATGTGGCGAGATCGCATC
>JAEXAI010000004.1 GCA_023394615.1 Actinomycetes bacterium
AGACCGATAGGTACGCAGCCGACAAGGCAAGCGTCTCCGATTTGGCCACGGAGGACGGGGCGCAGGTCACGCTGGTCGCCGTGTGGCGGGCGATGCCCGACGCGCTCATCTCCTATACCTCCGCCGATGCATCGCAGGGCACGGTCGGTGTGGCCTACGACCTGCTGGTGCGCGGCGTGGGCACGGAAACGTCGCCCGCAGGCACCGTCGCCACGGCGAAGGACGGCTACCACTTCACGGGATGGACGCTCTACGGCAGCGACCCGGCGAGAACGGTCGGCACCGCCCCGACCCTCATGAAGGCGCAGATAGATGCCGTGGCATTCGACGCCTCCACCGGCCTGTACTCTTCCGCCAACCTCGTGGCCGACTTCGCCGCGAACACTTACACGGTCGCCTTCGACGACGGCGTGGGCGACGGCAGCGTCGAGGGAACCATGGGCGACCAGGTCATGGAATACGGCACCGCCGAGGATCTCGATGCGAACAAGTTCGAGCGCGTCGGCTACACGTTCGTGGGCTGGCAGGTGGAAAAGACCGGCAGGTACGCAGCCGACAAGGCAAGCGTGTCGAACCTGACGGACGAGAACAACGGCACCGTTAAGCTCCACGCCCAGTGGCGCGAGGTCGAGCGGGCCACGATAACCTACGTTGCCGCGAACGCGGCCATGGGCACGGTGGCCCCGGCCTCCGAATCTCTGCTGCCCACCGCGCAGTCCGCCGCAGGTGCCACCGCTGCGGCCAAGGCGGGCTACCGCTTCACGAATTGGACCGACGCCTCGGGCGCGATCGTGTCGACGTCGACCGAGTTCGCCCCGCAGCGGCCCCAGGGCGGCTTCGCAAGCACGACCTACGCCGCCAACTTCGAGGGCATGCCCTATTCCGTGCGCTTCAACGCCAACGGCGGCGAGGGGTACATGGACGACCAGGCCATGGCCTATGGCACAATCAAGTCGCTTTCCGCCAACGCGTTCAAGCGCGCGGGATATCGCTTCGTCGGTTGGCAGCTGGAGCGCTCCGGGCGCTTTGTCGCCGATGGCACACAGGTATCCGACCTCTCCGCCAACGGCAAGGTCGCGACTTTGTACGCCGTGTGGCAGCCGCTGCCCGACGCGCTCATCTCCTACACACCGGAAGATGCGGCGCAGGGCACCGTCGGCAAGCCCTTCGAGCTGCTGGCGCAGGGCGCGGGGACCCCGACCGGCACCGTCGCTGCCGCCAAGGACGGCTACCACTTCACGTCCTGGACGCTCTACGGCAGCGACCCGGTGAGGACGGTCACGACGGAACCGGTCCTCGCGAAGGAACAGATAGACGCCGAGGCGCTGGAGGGCGACTATTACAGCACGACTGACTTCCTGGCCAACTTCGCGCCCAACGCCTACACGGTAGCCTTCGACGCCAACGCGGCGGACGCCACGGGCACCATGCCCGTCCAGTCCATGGTCTACGGCGAGTCCGAGAACCTGTCCGCAAACGCGTTCGTCCGCACCGATCACGTGTTCACAGGTTGGAACACCGATGCACAGGGCGCAGGCGATGCCTACGTCGACGGAGAGAGCGTGGAGAGCCTGACCGCGAAGCAGGGCGCCACGGTGACCCTGTACGCCCAGTGGTCCGAGGTGCCGAAAGTCACCCTGGCCTACGCCAGCGCGGATGCGGCGCGCGGCTCGGTGAGCAGCGCGATCGAGGCGCTGTTGCCCGAGGTAGGCGTTCCCGCAGGCTCCGTGGCTCTGCCCGAGGCGGGATACCATTTCACGAAGTGGACGGACTCCTCGGAGGCAATCGTGTCGACCGACGCGAAGCTCGTCCCGCAGAAGGCAGGAGCTGCATTCGTCGCCGAGATCTACACGGCGCATTTTGAGGCAAACGCCTATACGGTGTCCTTTGACGCGAACGCGACGGACGCCGCAGGAGACATGGCCGACCAGGCTCTGCTTTACGGCACGCCGCAAGCGCTCGCCCCCAACGCCTTCTCGCGCGCGGGCCATACGTTCACCGGATGGAACACCGCGGCCGACGGCGGCGGCAGGGCGTACGCCGACGGGCAGGACGGCTCGGCCATGGCCGCCCAGGACGGCGAAAAGGTCGTGCTCTACGCCCAGTGGAGAGCAGACGATGCGCCTGCCGCCACCGGCGGCAGTGGCTCGGAAGCGGCCTCTGACGGCTCCGGTGCATCGGGCGCGCAGGCCGCCATCGCGCGGTCTCAGGCCACGCCCGCATCGGGCGATGCCGTGCCAATCGGTGCCTTCGCGCTGGTCGCGGGCATCGTCGCCAGCACGGCCGCTCTCGCGCGCGCGGGGCGCCGCCCGCGTGCAGGCAGGCGGGCGCGCTAGCGGGCGCGCAGCGCCATCGCGGCATTGGGACGGGGTTGCAACCGCATTGGGCGCAGCGACCCCGCCCCGCTTCGCGCCGAAAACAGGGCGATATACGCTCGATTCCATTTGAGCGGGCGGATTCTTGCTAGAATGCAGACAGGTACACGCTTGCCGCTCGGCATCATGCGCTGTGCGCAGTAGGCGGTGCGCCTATTCACTGCCATCCGATTACGACCCCGCTTTGGGGGAGTCCTATACGATCGTCTCGACAACGAAGGGCCTCGCCTGCATCGGGCTGAGCCGCTACGACGTGTCGGTTCTGGGCAACACGGCTTTCCTGGACACGATATCTGGAGCTTGGGAATGGACGGACCTTTTGTGTTCGTCCAAGCCGATGTTCAACGTTGCGGCGTTGCAGAAAGACGACTCGGTTTATGTGTGGGCCATGACGGCGACTGTCTTGCAGCTTTCCAAATCGGGACAGTTTCCGCAGGTGGGCAGTTTCTTTTTCAGCGCGCATTTGCGTATTTCGCACATAGTGTCGCAGTAGGGGGTCTTCACGCCGTCGGTTCGGCAGCCCATGCAGTTGATCATCTCCATCGTGATAGGGGCGTTGTTCAGCTCGCTCCAAAGCTGCGCGGTCTTTTGTCGCAGGTCGTCATCATTGTTAATGGTGGCAATGTAGGCATCGCACTTTTCGCAGTCCAACCCGCAGTACGCGATCATTTCCCTCATGCTGCGCTCCTCGCCTTATCTTGTGTTCTCTGTCTTTAGGCAATCTCTTCCGCAATTGCTTCATCTGCGGCATTTTGCAACCCGCTGAAATCCCACGCCTCGCTTTCACCTGTGCGAGTCGACGAGTTTGCGTGAGAGCGGTACGGATGCGTTCAGCGCAATGAGCATGATGACCGTGCAGACCAAGCAGAAAACCCAGGTGGAATTGAAGCTGAGCGTCGCATCGAACATGACGCCGGAGACGACGGCGCCAATGGCGACTCCGAACATCTCGAATGCGGTGATGACGCCGGTTATCATCCCGATATCCTTTTGGCCGTATTCTTTCACGGCCATGATAGGGGGCGCGACGGTGCCAAGGCACGTGCCGAATCCGAAGAATACCGCTTGCAGGATCGGGCCCCAGTCCGTTTGCGGGAAGAACAGGCATACCAAAGCGAGCATCGTCGTGATCGCGCCCAAAAGGGTGCCGGCGTTCAGGCCTAGTTTGTCATAGACGGCCCCAAGCGATACTTTTCCTATGATCACGACGAACATCATGAAGGCGAGCACGTTGGCGGCCCATGTTGCATCATGGCCTCCGAGCGTAACGTAGGTGTCTCCCAACTGCACGCCGGTGAAGACGGTGTTGTTGTTCACGATTATGGCACCGTTGCATACGCCCATCATCACGAATCCTATGATGAGCAGCCAGAATGCCGGGCTCTTTCGTACAACCTGCCAACCCAGGTCGACATCGCTCGTATTGTCGGGGACGGTCTGCGGAATCTCTTCCTCGAGAGCGCCTGCTCCAAACATTTCCAAGCCCACATCGCTGGGATGGTTCGCGAACACTGCAATCGTGAGCGGAAGCGAGCATGTCAGGCAGACGATTCCCATCACTACCAATGCCATGCGCCACCCCGGCCCTTGGATAAGCGCCGAGCAGATTGGCATAAGGATGATGGCACCGACGCCCGAGCCCGAAAGCGCGATCGATATTGCAAGGCCGCGCTTGGCTTGGAACCAGTTCGTTATAAGGACCGAAACCAAAAGGCGCGTGCCAGAAAGCACTGCGAAACCGACGATGAAGCAGATGGCGTATAGCTGCCAGAGGGAGTTCACGGCTGCGAAGGCAAACAGCGCAAGGCCGCAGGTGATAACCGAAGCCGCGCCTAAGATACGTGCGGAATGATTATCGAGCAATTTCCCGATAAGAAGGGATGCGAACACGGCAACAACCGTCGACAGCGAGTTGGCGGTGTTGTAGTTTGCAATCGTGATGCCCAAATCTCCTACCACTGCCGACTGGAAGAGCGGCAGACAGTTCACGAAGATCGTATAGCAGGTGGCCATTATCATGAAGCCGCCAATTACGATAAGCCAGCAGCGCCGTTTGCTCGCGACCATTGTTTGTTTGCTCGTTTTGATGTCGCCGTTTGTTGCCATGGTTCTCCTTACGCTTTCGTCTCGGTCAACATGTCAAGATGGCGGATGAGTTCCGTGTAGAATCCAACGCCTTTCTTGAAGCTGCTCACGTCAAGGCTCTCATCATTGTCGTGCATGGCTGCAATCTGGTCGTTTGCGAACATGATTCCAGCGAAGCGGTACACGCTGTCGCAGATCCTGCAGAATTGCCTGCCATCTCCGCCGCTGGACTGCATGTAGGGGGCAATGGCAATGTCGGGATAGATGCAATCCGTGATTCGGCGAAGATACTCGAAGTTTTCCCCGACGCAGGGCGAGGGGCCGACGGGTTCATCGACGCTGCCCCAGACGTATGTGGTCTGGTCATCGAAACATGGCCGGATGTGGGCAAGCGCGCTTTCGGAATCATCGAACATATCCGCGCGGATATTCAGGGTTGCAGATGCCTGCCTTGGGATAACGTTGGGTGCGGGGCTTCCCTCTAGTTCGGTGAGCGCATAGGTGGTGTGCGTCATGGACGCAGTAAGGGGGCTTGAGTCGAGAACGTGCAGCACCCGTGGTTTGAACAACCATAGATTTCCGAAGAGCAGACGCATCCCGAAAGTGCTATGAGCTGCAAGTTCTTTCGCCAAAGAAACAGTGGAAGGGTCCAATCGGGAGGGAGTTCGGCTATGCTGTAGGTTATGCAGCCCATCAACCAACTTGGTGGTCGCATCATTGTCCGACGGCATCGAGGCATGGCCTCCTGCGGAATGCGTTGTGATGCGCAGATCTGCGTACCCTTTTTCGGAAACCCCGATGGCTGCGAGGGCACACTTTACGCCGAACGGGACCTTATCGAGCACGGAGCCACCCTCGTCAATAACGAAGCGGGGCCTTATGTCGCGTTCCTCGAACCAGTCGACTATCATCGGCATCGTGGAGCCGCTGGTTTCTTCCGTGTTCCCGGAAACGATGAAGACATCGCACGGGGGAGTGTAACCTTGTCCGAGTAGTTTCTGCGACGCTTCCAGCAGGCATGCCAGGATGCATTTTGTGTCAAGGGCGCCTCTGGCATATATGCGTCCATCTGCGATTTCGGCACCGAAGGGGGCGTGCGTCCATTCGTCGGCCTTCACATCAACCACATCGTGGTGCGCCATAAGAACTATTGGTGCGGCGTGCGGATCGGTGCCGTGCCAGTGCAACACGATGCCGTAGGTGTTCACTAGGTGAAGGTCCATATGCGAGAAGGAAAGAGGATAGAGCTGCTTGAGCAGCGGCACGAAATCGTCGAACGGTTTGCGGTCGCCTCTTGCCCAAACGGTTTCGCAACGCAGCATCTCGCGGAAGCGTTCCACAGCTTTATCGTCGCCCGACTCATTTGAAGCGGGCAACGGATTGACTATGGGCGTCGGTTTCAAAAGAAGCGCACGAACAATCAGAACGGCACCGAGCGCGATGAATGCAGCCAATAGTACGACCACCAGTGCAAGCAATATATCCATCGTTAATTCTCCTTTGACTAAGAGGGTTCCATCATACGCCAAAACCAGCGGCCCAAAAGCTAGCAGGCGTGAGATTCGAGAGTCTTTCGGGAGTCTTCTGCCCTGCTCTAAGCGTTGGCCATACGGTGCGATAGCGGCAGCGAGCTTCTACTCTGAGAATCTGGTCTGATTCGAATATTTCGGAGTGAAATCTCCTCGCATTACGACACATGAGTCTTTTTGAGGCGTCAAAACGATAAACGATACAGGAGGATTTTTGACGATTGGAATAACACCAGTTCAGCAGCTCAAAAAAATAGGGATTTTCAAATTGGCAGTAAGGTATAGCTAATAATAAACTCATATCGAGCAATGCGAGGAGATTCAGGTACCTAAAACTCGAATCATGCTCGAAAAAGAGGCGGTTCATCCGGAACTGATAGCTCCCTTCAGGGCTTTCAGGAAGATTTACAAAGCGCGGCATTCCAGCACGTCTGTGCCATCGAAGGAAGGGCTGCAAGATATGCAAGATATGCTCCACCCATGCCAGGGAAGCGCTGCTCGTGTACGCCGCATGCACCGTGTGACCCTGCCATAAGCTGAACCCGTGCGGCAGCAAGCGGCTCGGCTTACAAGCTGATTCATTGTGATTGCGCGAGAATTCTCGTTGCGAAATATAATGACCATGTTGCGAAGTGTGGAATCGTTTTTCGCTATAATGCCTGTATGATTTCGAAGTAACGAGCATGTAACTTTCTGGCGGTATCTTGCATGCATACAATGGGCACAGCGAGAAATGGATAAGCATGCACAAAATCGATGAGGCCCCTGCCAAGAAGAGCACCAAGAAGTTCAGAGCTTTTGCGGAAAACGAGCGGACGGCAAACGAATACACGTCCGTGCTATTGCTTGTTTTCGAGGCGCTCATCGTGCTTGAGTTCGCGATAGCCCTTTCGGGGATCGCGCCTCGCATGAACGTCAGATTGATGTCTTATTCCATGATTCCCACCGCTATTCTTCTTTTGCTCCCGTTCTTCTTGGTGCGCGTATTCAAGATACAGGGCTGGTTCATCAAATACTTGGTTGCCGGTCTGTCCGTCATGACGATCTTGGTCTCTGACATGGTCTTAACCTATGCGACATGGACTATTTCCTTCCTGCCGGTCATTCTTATTTGCCACTACTACGACAAGCCGCTTACCATCTACACGCTGGTCGCTCTGATCGTCGGCTTGGCAGGTTCGACGCTTGTCGGCCTTTATCTTGGGCTTTGGGATTACAATTCCATTGGATTGAGCCAAACTGCGAATGTTGTGACGAGCGAGGTACTGCTCAGGGCCTTCACGAACTCGTATTTACCGCGCGTGTTCTGCCTTTTGGCCATGGGAATCATCGCCATTCGACTTTCCACGCGTACCCATAACATGGGAGACCGCTTGGCTTCTGACGTTGCCGAAAAGGAACGTCTGTCCACCGAGCTTTCCGTCGCGACCACCATTCAAAACTCGATGCTTCCCAACATCTTCCCTTGTGCGCCGAACTATGTGGAAATCGAAGTGTATGCCACCATGAGCCCTGCCAAAGAAGTGGGCGGCGACTTTTACGACTTCTTCGATGTGGATGACGACCATTTTGCCATCCTGATCGCCGATGTCTCTGGCAAAGGCGTGCCCGCTGCCATGTTCATGGTCATCGCGAAAACGCTTATCAAGGACAAGGTGCAGTCGGGCATGTCGCCCACCGAGGCGATGGACAGCGTGAACAAACAGCTGATCCAAGGCAATGGGGCCGGCATGTTCGTCACCGCTTGGCTGGGTGTGCTCGAGATCTCCACCGGTATTCTGTCGTATGTGAACGCGGGCCACAACGCGCCGTTCGTACGCCGCCGTGAAGGCGGGTTCGAGCCTTTGCCGGCGCGCTCCGGTTTGGTCCTGGCGGGTCGCAAGAAGACGAAGTACAAGCCCCTTGAAACCCGTCTTGATGCGGGGGATTCCATCTTCTTGTACACCGATGGCGTGAGCGAGGCCATGAACGTCGCCCATGAGCTCTACGGCGAAGATCGCCTGAAGGTGGTGCTGGACGCCAATGCGACCGTCTCATGCGTCGACATGCTCGCGGCGGTGCGAGCCGACGTGGATGCTTTCGCAGGGGAAGAGCCGCAATTCGACGACATCACGATGCTCTGCCTGCATGTTTCCGGTTCATTCCGCGAAATCACCGTTCCGGCTGAAGTCGCGCAGATTCCGAAGGTCACCGATTTTGTGAATTCCTGTCTCGCCGACCACGACGTGAACAAAAAAACCCATTCAGTGCTGGATATCGTGATCGATGAGATCCTTTCCAACATCGCGAACTACAGCGAGAGCGAAGAGGCCATTGTGGGGTGCTGCGTCTTCAACCATAAGATCCATCTTCGTTTCGTTGACCAGGGGAAGCCCTACGATCCCACGCAGAGCGAGGTTCCCGATGTCACGCTGGCGGCGAAGGATCGCCGCATCGGTGGGCTAGGCGTGTTCCTGAGCGCCAAGATGACGGATTCTTTCACTTACGAATACATAAACGACTGCAATATCACGGTCATTACGAAGAATCTTTCATAATCGGCTTGATTGACAAGAAAGAAAGGGCACGTGGCGACATGCCGAATACATGACCTGGGATTAGAGAGACAGCAATTACATAATCATTCAGAATGGCATTATTTCGGAAAGAGGTACGGTAGATATGCTGAAGGATAAGCTGATCCAAAAAGTTGTGTTCAACACATGCGCGTCACGGGGCGAGAAGGCGTTCGCGCGATTGGACGAAGCGTGCCGTCACTCGAAGCAGGAGCAGGAAGATATTCTTATGAGAATCGTCCGTGACAACGAGAACACGGAATACGGGAAGAAGTACCATTTCGACCAGATTCATTCTGTCGATGACTACAAGCGCCTGGTGCCCTTTTCAACCTATGACGACTATGCAATCTATATCCAAAGAATGCTCAACGACGAAAAGAATCTGATCACAACCTATCCTATCAACCATTACGCAGTCAGCTCGGGCAGCGCGGGTAATCCGAAATCCGTACCCATTTCGCAGGAGACCCTTGATCTGTACGCTGAAGCCGCAAATATGGACTGCGCCATTGGACGCGCCTGCTCGCCTAATGGCAAGCTTCCGGTCGGACGAACCATTGCCATGTTGGAAATGGAAGAGTCCTACACGAAAAACGGGGTATCGATCGGTTCGATTTCCCAGACCGCGCTTCTGAAGGTGAAAAACTTCTTCCCAAGCGTGTTCACGTCTCCTACCCCTGTCATCATCTTTCAAGAGCCGCTTGACATGCGTTACCTGAAAACACGCTACGCCCTTGAGGCAAAAGACGCCATCAACATCAGTGCGTCATTCATGAACTACGTGCTGGATCTGATGGTGTATACCGAAGCGAACTGGGAAATGCTCGTCGAGGACATCAGGCTGGGCAGAATCAACGATTCGATCAATGCCGGTGTCAAAACGCGTCCTGAACTAGAAAAGAACCTCAAGCCCAACCCGAAGCGCGCAGACGAGCTTCAGGCAATCTTCGAAGAGGGATTCGACACCCCCATCATGAAGCGCATCTGGCCGAATATGACATGGATCTATGCAATCGGAACGGCTGGCTTTGCCATTTACACGGAAAAGGTGCGCAGGTATTCGGGTGACGTTCCCGTATTCTATGGCGTCTATGCTGCGTCGGAGGCTATGATGGCCCAATCGCGTCATGCTGAAGACGAAGACTTCGTTCTTATACCTTATGGCGGTTATTTCGAATTCATTCCCCTGGATGCCGAAGACCAAGAAACCACCCTTTCCGCCGATCAGTTGGAAGTGGGAAAGGACTACGAAATCATCGTGACGAACCTTTCCGGTTTCTATCGCTACAAAATCAAAGACGTCATTCGCGTGACCGGTTTCACGGATGAGGCCCCCAGAATCAAATTCGTCTTCCGCAGGAACCAGTTGATCAATCTGGCTGCCGAAAAAACGAACGACGAGCAGATGTCTTGGGTTATTAGGGAATTCGAGAAGGAAACCGGAAGCAAGGTAATGGACTACAGCGTTTACCCGGACACCGAGTCCAAACCGCCACGCTATGTGGTGTTCATGGAGGCCGATCCCATTCCAGATCAAAGCCTCGACGAGTTAAGCGACCTTGTGCATACGAAGCTTTCCATCACGAATCCGGATGTTGATGAAGTATATCAACACGGTACCATTGCCAAGAGCCGCGTTCTTTTCGTTCAGCCAGAAACGTATTTGCTCTATCGCGAGCTGATGATTCGAAAGGGAGCTTCTGCGAACCAATTGAAGCCGGTGCGCATTTTGGACAACCCGTTCAGGCAAAAGTTCTTCTTCAGGCTGCTTGAGAAGAAAGATTAAGTAGAATATACATCGATGGCATTTCGACTTTTTGTCGATAAATAGGAACAGGAGATCATACATATGGATATCAACAAAACGCAAGACGGAGACAAGCTTGTTATCGCGCTGGGCGGAAGCCTTGACACGAACACTTCCCCCGAGCTTTCCGACGTACTGGACAGCTCTCTTCCCGGAATCACTGATCTGACCTTTGATTTCGCCGACCTCGAGTACTTGTCATCGGCCGGGCTTCGCGTGCTGTTGGCTGCGCAGAACACCATGGACGAGCAAGGGGAGATGCGCGTCATCCATCCAAATGAAGTGATCAAGGATGTGTTCGAGGTCACGGGATTCAGCGAGATAATGGATATTGAGGCTTAATACGCCCTTTCGATTGCGCGAAGGTCGCCGATGATCTTCGCGCGATGTTCTTATGCGGAACGGTGGCGTCATCTGATGATGCCGAAATACCTCAACATGCCCTGACCTGCGGGGGTCATGGATTTCCGGGAATAAACGCCAAGTTGTTAAACAGTGAGAATAACGGTAAAGATGGTATGTCCATCTTGGCTGGAAGCATTCACTGTTGCATGATGAAGATCGAGGATTCGCCTTACCAGGGGGAGTCCGAGTCCACAACCGAGAGTCGCATGCGAGGGATCGCTTTGATAGAAGCGGTCGAAGATGCGGTCGAGTTCATCGGGGGCAATAGAAGGGCCGTCGTTTTCAATCCGGACAATCACTTCAGACCCGACAATCGTCGAGTTCACGCGAATCAAACCATTTACGGGGGAGAATTTGCAGGCGTTGTCTAGCAAGTTGATCCAGACCTGGTTGAGTAAAGCGGCGTTGCCGGTAATCGTGGATTCGACGAGACTCACATCGAAGGCAAGCTGTTTGTCCGACCATTTCTCCCGAACCACGAGAAGAGCCGAACGTAGCTGCTCATCGATGCGCACCGGTCCGTTGTCTATGCCTTGCAGGTTGTCGAGGGACTCGGCCTGCCGTAATGCCAGGATGCTGCTCGATAGTTCCACGAGCCTCTTCGATTCCTTCGCAATCACCTCGGCGTATTCCACGCGTTCCCGCTCGGTCAGGTCGGGTTCGCACAGCAATTCGGCGAAACCGTTGATGGAGACGATGGGCGTCTTGAACTCATGCGAGAAGTCGTTGATGAAGTCGTGGCGCAGTATCTCGGTTTGACCCAACGCCTCGGCGGTGGCGTTGAAGCTATCGGTGAAGTCCTCCACCTCGCGGATTTTCAGTGCGCGACCGCTCCTCACACGCGTTTCGAAGTTTCCGTCCCTCAGCTCGCCCATCGCGTAGAGCATGTCCTGGAGCGGACGTAGAATGACGTGTTTTACGATGATGCTCACCGCTGCGGTCAGAGCAATGCTCATGAGCACTACCAGAAGCGTGAGCGCCAGCGGGTTGTTCCAAGACTCCGTTGTGAGCCAGCCATTGTTTATGCTGAATATCGCAATCCTTGTCACCAGGAACATCAGCACCGCTATGATGGCGAACACATCAAGGATCAGCAGGGCGAACAGCCCCATGCTTTCGAGTCCGCGCTTACGCATGATGGACCCCCCGATACCCGATGCCGCGGATGGTCTGAATCTCGAGTTCCGGCCAGTCCTTGAAGCGGTTCCTCAGGCGGTTGATGTGCACATTCACTGTCGACCCATCGCTGTCCGACTCCATTCCCCAGATCTCCTCGAGCAGCTGGGATCGCGTGAATACCGTATCGGGGTAAGCCATGAGCTTGTAGAGCAGGTAGAACTCCTTGGGGGGCAGCGTTTCCACCTGCGCACCGCGCTGCACGGTCAGGTTGTCGTAGGTGAGTGTAACCTCACCTATCGTGATGCAGTGGTCGGCTACGATCTTCGCACGTCGCAGCAGTGCTTTTATGCGCAGGATCATCTCCTGCGCGTCCACCGGCTTCACCAGATAGTCGTCGGTGCCCACGAGAAATCCCTGCCGCCTGTCGCGTACCTCTCCTTTGGCGGTAACCATCAGCACCGGTGTTTCGATTCGGGCGTCGCGGAGCTGTTCCACCAGGCCGAAACCGTCGAGGCTGGGCATCATCACATCGGTTAGCAACAGATCGACGTGATATTTATCGAGCGCTTCGAGCGCTTCGAGCCCATCGCGCGCGGCGACCACGTCGAATCCTGCGCGCTTGAGCACCGCGCACATTAGCTTGAGGGTGCTGGGATCGTCTTCTGCAACCAGTATCCGAGCCATGGGTGCAATCTCCTTCTATATTCCGTGATGTCGCGGCGCATTATGCAGCTGTGCATGCGCGCGGAGTGTATCTCGTGAAGATAAACGCAAGATAAACGCGCGCTGCGGCTGCAGGGCGCGGCAAGGTGCGACAGGGCGGCGTTTATCCTCGGTTTATTTTAACCCCGTAACCTTCAATGCGTCAGAACACATCGAACGGAAGGAACACCTCATGTCTCAACAAGTTAACAGCACTACCGCAGCAGATACCGCAAAGATCGATTCTGGAGTCCGATCCGAAGAAGCCGGGAAAAACGTCATCACAATAGGAGGGTCATCCTCACAAGGTGGTATCGGGCTTAGCTCCATCATTTCCCTGCTGCTCCAGTTTGCCGCATGGATGATCGTGGGAATCGGCTATCTCTGCGTGCCGGGATCCCTTATCGGGGGGATTCTGGGCGTTGTGTGCCTGTTCATGAACCTTGGAACCGGCATTGCGAATATGGCGCTTTGCCTTGGGTGCGCCATCGCATGCGTGGGCCTGTTCTATCCCATCTTCGTGGGAACACGCTTTCTGCAGCATGTTCTTTTGAAACGCGAAGGCGGGTTTGATTTCGACAAGAAGACGCTTCTCGTGTTTGCTGTCATAGCTGTGGCGGGTGCTGCTCTCGCCGGCCTGGGTGTCCTTATCGGCGGAGGTGCGCAACTCGCCCTTCCCGGCTTCCTGCAAACCATCTTCGCTGCATAGAGGGGGGCATGATTCTCGCCCATCGAATCAACGAAGGTGCTGCTTGCCGACAAGGCCATCGAACACGTGGCCGCCAATCCGGAAAACCCTGAGAACGGAAGGGCGGACGAGTCGGCTTCCCAGATGCCGAGATTCTTCATATCGCCTATTCGGCTGCCACCACCTGTTCGTTCGTATCGGCGCGCGTTGCGGCACGGGAATCCGGGAGAATCGTCAGCATCGATGCCAAGAGCTTTTCTGGGGGTCTTGGCCAGATAGCAAGCGATACGGCGCGTTATTGCAGAGTGCATCCGGATATGCCTGCTGAAGAGGCGGCAAGGTATGCTAAAGGGCTTATCGATAGAACGATCATGGCATTCCTGCCGAGCGATCTCACATTCCTCCGTGCCGGGGGGCGTCTTTCCAACGCCCGGTATATAGGCGCTCAGATCCTGAAGGTCAAACCTTGCGTGGAGGCGATTGACGGCAAGCTTGTCGCTTATCGTCGCAGACTTTCACCTCTTGTGGTCCGTATCCCAACGGCGGTTACCTGCCTGTGCATCGTTCTGATGCTGGCGAACGTCTTGCTGACTATGGGAGCCTTCGATAGCTGGTATCGCCGCATGGACGGCATCTCCGCTCCGACGCCTATTCAATCGTTCTTCGCAACCCACTTTGATGACGATTTCATGGAGGGTCGTTTCCAGAACATGTCCCTCTTTCCCAACGATACGATACGTCCCCAAAAAGAGTGGTCCATATTCCAGGTTGCTGCATTCGTCTAAAGCAGTGGCGGTGAATCCCGTGTTTACCTTCGGTTTATCTTGAGAACCCATACTACACGGTGAGAGGAATTCACAAATAAGCGGAGCTTTGATGAGAGCTTTAAAAAAGAGAGTGCCTGAATCGATTGATTCTTTCAGCACAGACACCATGAGATAAGGAGCGGCAAATGAAAATTGACAACCCCCAGGTTACTATGGCGGACGATGCTAGAAAGGGCGTCGAGAATCAGTCTAGGTCGGGCTTTCTTGACTGGCTTTTTGAAGGTAACGTGACCGGGGATGATGGTGAGCTTTATTCGCTGGGTGGATCCATTTTGTCCCTTGATCGGGAAAAAACAGATTTGGTCACTGTTGTCCTTTCAAAGGGGAAAGGCACGCAACGCCAATTAAAAAACTCGATTTACAAGGTTGCGGAATATCCCGGTCAAATGATGGAAAGGTTTTTTCACAACCCTCAGGGAGCACTGCAAATCGAGCAACGGGAACACAGTGTTTTTGTGAGCTGCGGCGAAGAGTGCAAGGTAGAGTGCTTTGATAACGGCAGCTGGCACTTCATATTCGACACAAGGGACGGCGAGTACAAAGCGGATTTGTATCATAGAGCGTACGGATATCCGCTCTGGTATGGACGTGAGAATCCCTCGTATCTGACTCAGCATTCCATTACCTATGGGTACAACTGGGCCGGAGATGTGGACGGAGAGTTTACCTATCAGGGGAAAACAATCAAGGTTAAGGGAACTGGGCAACGTGAAAGATATGTTGCCGTAGATTCCTCTGCCGCTGAGCTTGGCGGTTGGGAGGACTGGGGTTTTATCACCTTCAACGAAATCCATTCGTCTCTGTACGATATGCGGCTTGGGATGAAGGATTTTGCTATCTATGATTTGCAGACAGAGACATATTATCCCGAAGGCGAAATGAGCATAGATCATGAGGATTGGGTTTTCCTTCGCGAGCTGGATGGGTTCATTCCCTCCCGCTATAGGATTAGGGTCAAGGTCGAAAACGGCGTGTTTGAAGTAGACGCTCATGTCTGCAACGCCCGCACATGGGGTGTAACGTTCAAAGTTCCTGATTATCCTGTTGCAACACTGGTATTTGATGATGTAGCGGGTCGGTTTATCTCTTGCGACGGCACGGTTAGGGAGCTTACCGGCGGACGCGGCACGATGTCCGTGCGTCAATGGCACGCTTATCCCAATATCCTTCCTCGCGAGTTATACAGCGATGAAGAAAGAACCGGCGAAAAATTCGATACGCTCTGATTGCGTGATAGATGCCATTGGAATATGGCTTGGACCTGTTGCGCATCATCGAGACTGCTTCTCATACAGAAGAAGCGCTCAATGTGGTCATCGACTATCGGCTGACGTGAAGTGTTGTTGTAGAGAAGAAAGGTTCGGCTATGCGCATAGCAAGCATCGAGGTAAAGGACTCCCACTTCCTGGGCTTGTCTTTTGCAACATCCGCTTTTTCGGGCGTGGCTAAGCTGGCCATGGCTCTTTTCACCCAATCGTTTTTAGTGCTGGTTAGCGGATTATACGCGCTGGTCCTGTGCGTTCCGCGCATGGCCACACTTGTCGGAATGGGCGTCGGTCATTTCCTTCGAAGCGGAGATGAGGGCCATTTGACGAGTGCTGACTTGGATGCTCGGGAAAGCGCTTCATCTGGTACGCGTCGCCCGCAGGAGATTTCCGCGGTGTTCCTGGTGATGCTGGGCGTGCTGTTCGTTACCATGAGCAATCATACGCTCGTCAATGGCGAGACCACGTTGAACCTGGGCACCATCCCCGCCATCACATTCGCCACGTGTGCTTTCGCGAAGATTGGGGTGGCCATTTACGGCGTCGTGAAAGAGCGTGGCAATTCGAGTAGCGTTGTCTTCGCGAATAAGTTGACCAGCTTGGCAGATGGTATGGCTTCGATTGTGCTCACTCAGATTGCCCTGCGAGGTTCGCAAGGGGAGAGCGCGGACATCTTCGATGCTGCCTTCGGCATTGTCGTCGGCATCGCTATCGTGGTTATGGGAATCTGGCTTTTCGTTCATGTTTCGCGCAGTCGTTTGGTAAGCGACACGCATGAGTGACCTGTGTCAATATTTCGGACACGGAAACTTGAGATTCTACGCCGCCATCGCAATCGCTTTCTTCATAGGTTTCGTACGTTCGAAGAATGCATCCGCCGCCTGAACTCCATTCTGACCAACGCCCTTCGCGTCGGTGCACAGCCTGGCTGATCTGGCACAGAGTTGATTCGGCACCTCTTGGCCGAACACGTCGCCGTTCGGATTCGCGCCGAAGCGCAGCGCGCCCTAGCGAAACAATTCGTCGTGAGATCCGGTTCGCTGCATGAGTGCAATATCGTCAAACGTACGCCATATCAGCAGCCAATCGCCTGCGTTGCAAACATGGCACTCGCAACTTCCCGACCAACCGCCGGTGAGCTGATGCATATTGTGGCGACGGTGAACTTTTAGGCGAGTCATGACTATCGCTTTGCCGCATCAAGCAGGCTACGGCCGGAGTCATAGGAAGCGCCAGTACCGCCCTCGGCGATAATGGATTCGGTTTCCTGGATGCTGCGCAGACTTTCGGCATTTGGCTCGTAATTGCCGAAATCGAGCGGGATGCGGTGGGTGCGAGCCATCTGCTTCCAAAGCGCGCGCGTAACAGAGGAAAGATCGAATCCGTAGTATTCCGCGACCTCGGCTGCCGCAGCTTTATCGGAATCGCTGCACCTAATCGTCATTGTAGCCATGAGAGCCTCCTGTTGTACTTCTATAAGACATGTATTGTAACACATTATTTGTAAATGGGCCGGCACACGAGATGTCTTCTTCGGAAATTTGACATCCATCGACTGCATCCATAAACCCTCACAGTTGAGATGCCAGACCAATCGCAATCGTAAAATTGCGCGAAGTAGTCTCAACATGCCGCTTCACCCGTGTCATAGATTCCCGGGTATAGATGACGACTGCGAAAAGGGAAACCCTCTCGTTAGTGATATCCTGATGCAATGATGACGGGATTGGAAGCGCGTTGGGAAAGGTCGTTACCGCCGATTACCCCAATGATGTTCGGGCGACCTTCGTCTATGCGAGAGACCCGGAAGGAAACATCTTGAAACTGCAGAGCTGGGAGCGCGCTGACGAGGAGGAATGAAAGTGGATAACGCGTGTGAGCTGGAAGGCGTCGACCCGGGCGTCTACCGTGATTCCGTGGCCCATTATGGTGTTTTCCTTTACTTATCAAAACCTTACTATGGATGCACTGCTTCATCATTGGCCGATGATTCCTTTAACCGCATGTTTCTATGTTGCGGTGATTGTGCTGATGATTCCCCTTTCGAAAGCCTTAAGACTATCCGGCGAGAAAGCTAGCACATTTCGAATGGTTTTTACCTTTGGCAATACCGGGTTCATCGGATTGCCGTTGCTTTCGGCTGTATTCGCCGAATCTGGAGTGATAAACCTGTTGATGTTCATGGTGGTTGACCATTGGTATTGTGGACATATGGCATCAGGGAGGCTTCGAAGCCAAGCAGCAAGCCATCCATCCGACAGAGTCTAAAAGGACTTCTCAATCCAAATATTATCGCTTTTGCTCTTGGATTTGCAGTAATAGTTATAGGTATAAGAATTCCACCCTTCTTGGAGGTAACGCTGGTCTCGCTCAGTGCGGTTGCAAGTCCGCTCTGCATGGTATGCATCGGTTGTCTATATTTCTATTCCCAGATGGTCAAAGTCCTGATGCAGCCAGAAATATACGTTGGAATTGCTTTGAAGATGAGCATACTGCCGCTTGTCTGCATGCCTCTCTTATCTATGCTGTCTCTTGGGGATGACATCGTGCCATCTTTGCTCCTGATGATGGCGATGCTGGCAACAACATAGGTTCCACTTGTTATTGTCACTGAAGGCGGAGACAGGCAATATGCAACAAGAATGACGATTGCGACAATCATCGCCAGTACGTTCACCGTGCCTTTGTTGGCGGCAATAATCGGCCTTTGATTGCATTCGGTGCTGCTATCGTACGATGATACCTGATGCTTCGTCGTAGCCGCTCACGGATGGTTAGCTCCAACAGCGAACCACGGGAACAACGGCTAGCGTCTGTGTTTATGCCGGAGGACAAGACTCTCTGGGCTATTCCGACCTTGCAATGACCAGCAAGTTGCAGCGTCTACCAGTTGCGTAGCCTCCCATTATCCCGCTGCCGACGACACCCGTTTCCCTCGTCCTCCATGACGGCACCGTGCCAACGATTGTTCCTTGGACTCCGCAGACTCGCCCGGAACTCCGCCCGTGCAAGGGTGCGCGAAAACCTTCCGCCTACGCGATCGCCTTCGACGAAGGCGTCGACGACGGCAGCGTCACAGGACAGATAGGCCCGCAGGTCATGGAATACGGCACGGCAAGGCGCTTTCCGCCAACGCGTTCAAGCGCGCGGGATATCGCTTCGTCGGTTGTGCGCGCCCAACATGCGCTAAAACGAGAAGTTCAAAACAGGTCAAAACGACCGTTCAAAAAACAGGGGATATTGAGCTGAAAGACGAGTGATAGAACATTGTATCCAGTCTTGAATAGTGACATAATTGCATCAAAAGCAACCCGATGAGTGTCAATTATTGTTCTGCAATTTGAATGAGAGGAGGTCTTGATCGAAGAGTTGCCCGAATGAACTACTTCGTTTTTTGGGATGAACCAAAAAGCGAAAGGGACCAATTGGGTCTGTGGCAAAAGCGTTTGTCGCAAGTCGTCAGCAACAAGGAAGGAGCCTTCATGATGGTAGAAGCAACAGCAGCTCGTGAATCGGGTGTCATTCACATCAAGGCTGCGGTAGAATCGTGTCAAGGATGCCGTACATGCGAATCCGTGTGTTCGCTGTTTCACACAGGTTCAATCAATCCCACAACAACAGGAATAAAAGTCGCGCAACCGACGGTTGGTGTCTACGCCGTAACGGTGTGCCAGCAGTGCTTCGATGCACCGTGTGCAAAAGCCTGCCCTGCAGATGCGCTCATCTACAACGAATACTCATGTGTCTATGAAGTTTCGGACGCATGTATCGGTTGCGGAACGTGCGCTCGAGCATGTCCATATGGTGCCATCACGATGTCGGATTCGGCATCCGGATCGGTACGTGCGTATAAATGCGACTTCTGCGGCGGCGTGCCGCAATGCATCAAGGCATGCCCGCGACAGGTCCTGAGCTGGTAGGAGGGATATCATGGACATGAAGGCTTATATGAATCGTATCCTGCGCGTCAATCTTTCAACGGGTGCGATTACGACCGAGAAACTTGTCGAAGATTATCTTGTTCGTTACTTGGGCGGCGAAGGATATGGCATGGCGCTTCTGTGGAACGAGGTTCCGCCTGATGTTGGACCGCTCGACCCTGAAAACGTGCTCAGTTTCAACACAGGACCCCTGACGGCGACTCCGACGCCATCATCGTCGCGAACTGCTATTTGTGCGATATCACCCGAAACCAATACGATTGGTGCTTCCAGCATCGGTAGTCACTGGGGTGCCGAGCTTAAGTTCGCCGGTTACGATACCGTCGCATTCGCGGGGAAGGCAGATCACCCCGTTTATCTGTACATCGACAACGATACAGTCGAACTGCGTGATGCGAGCGCGTATTGGGGCACAACCACCCGCGAAGCCCAAGAAGCGATCAAGGCCGACATAGGGGAGCAGTTCAGAGTGATCTGCATCGGCCAGGCTGGTGAGAATATCGATTACCTGGCTGCGGTTTGCAGTGAGGATTGCTTTGCCGGTCGTGGTGGCATGGGTGCAATTATGGGCGACAAGAACCTGAAAGCCATTGCCGTGCATGGTACCAAGAGCGTCGAGATTGCCGACAAAGATGCATTCTTGTCAGCCTTCGCAGCTGCTTGTGATGACATTCGTGGCGAGGAGTTTACGTGGGGTCCGCTGCATGGGTATGGCACCCCGTCGTGGACGAGCGGGTGCAACGATGCGGGAACATTCCCCACGCGAAACTTTCAGGACAATGCTTCCCCGCACGAGTCCGCTCTTAACATGTTGCCCGATAGACTCTGGAATGACAAGAAGCGCTTCAAGGTTAAACGGCATGCCTGTTATGGATGCCAAATCGGTTGCCATAAAGATGTTGAAATGGGCGATATAGATGTTGGCGAGATTGAATACGAGACCGTCGGTGCCTTCGGAGGCCGGTGCGCTCTTGATGACTTCGAACCCATTTGCATGTGCAATTATTATTGCAGCATCTATGGTCTTGATACGATTTCAGTTGGGACAACTGTTGGTATGGCGATGGAACTCTACGAGCGGGGTATCCTGACTAAAAATCAGCTTGACGGTCTTGACCTGCATTTCGGAAATGGTGAAGCTGCGGCTGAGCTCGTGCGTAAGATGGGATTGCGCGAGGGTTGTGGGGATTTGTTTGCCGATGGCTGCGACGTGGCGGTTGAAAAAATCGGTGCCGAGGCAAAGCAATATGCCATGACGTGCAAAGGTATGGAGCTTTCCGCTTCCGACCCTCGCGCTTCAACTGGTATGGTCGTTTCTTTTGGTACGAGCGAGCGCGGTGCCTGCCATATGCGCCCCTATGCCGCGACGTGTGATGCCTTGGGATACAACTTCGAGGATATCGGAATCGACGAGGTGCCCGATCCTCTTGATGACCACGGTGACAAGAAGTGGGTCAAGTCTTTGAAAGAGATCTTCGTTGCGACCAATCTCGTTGGCATTTGCGATTTCGATGTTATCAATTGCGAGCTTAAAGCAACAACGTTGGCGGCAGTCTACAGTGCTGCGACCGGGCGTACGATTGATCGGGAGGAACTGTTGCGCGCAGCGGAGCGCACGATAGCCCTTGAGAGAGCTATCAATTTCGAGCGCGGTTTCAGACGTGCAGACGATTTGTTGCCGGAGCGTTTCTCGAAAGAACCTGCGAAATACGGCAAATCAAAAGGCAGGGTCATCGAAAACGATGCGGCCCTCGATGGGTATTACGAAGCCTGCGACTATGATCCGGATCTGGCGATTCCCACGCGTGATAAATACGCAAAGCTTGGTATGGAAGACATTGCACAGCGTGTCTATGCAGGGTGATTTATATTGCCGCTAGGTAGCTGACGGCGTGCCGTGGGGAGGCACGCTGTTTTTGAAAGAGAATTCTATATCAGTTGGCAGTAGATGCTCTGATGCTGTATCTGCAGCGTCAGAGCATCTATCTTATGCCCTCTTTAGCAAGCATCTTTCCCGGTATGGCCATGAACTTTTCGATAAGCTGCGTATTGTTTGTCTGTTCCGCTTCGAACAGGTAGGCCATGCCTGGCGTGGAGTTGATTTCGCACAGCCAGAATTCGTCGGGTTCTTCTCCGAAAAGGTAATCGATACTGCCCATCTTGAGGCCGAAGGTTCGAGCCAGCTTAATCGACATATCTGCAAGAGCGGTGGGGGACTCGAACGCTTCGATATGTCCTCCCTGATGAAGGTTCGATTTAAACTCGCTGTCGTTTGATCGAACGAAGGAATGAACGATCTTATCGGCGGCGACCACGACGCGGATGCCCCGTCCTTTGGAGGAGATGATGGCTTGTTGGGCGATAAGATGATCGCCGAAGGGCACGGCAAAAAGCATTCCGAGCATTTCCCGGAGTTCTTACCGTATTATAATATCCAATCAAGAGTTTGCGATTTGAAAACAGGATTCTGGCGACTATGATCACGCTCGTTATCTTCGGGTTTGCACTTGCGCTGCTGTGTGGGTGCTCGTCGGATGAGGCACATGTGAACGGTAATGATCAGGCAGCTGATGAATCCGCTGTTCAAAACCAAGCCGCCGAGTATGAAGGCGTCAGCACTGCGCCGCATGTGACAGAGCAGACGCTCGTGCCGGTCAGCCGCGATGTTAGTCGGGGTTATCTGGACTACACCACGGCAAACGTGCTGACCCAGTGTTTCAAGTCGCAGTCACATGCTGTTTGCGTCCATGGTGGGATGCGGCCTCGTGTCGCCCCTGTTTGCCACCTGCTGTTATGTGTTAAAATGCGTCTGTTTCCTTCCAAGAAAAGGGGTATTTTCATGAAGCGGACGACTGCTGCCTCATCACGCGCAACGGCTCTTTTTTCCATCCTGACAGCTATCGCTTTAGTATGCGGTTTGATGCCGTTTTCCGCCTTTGCGCCATCGCAAGCGGCGGCAAATCCCGAAGAGAGTGCGCAGTCAAGCGATCGCGCGCAGCAGATAAACGACCTTCTCTGCGCCGGTAAATATGCTGAAGGCCAGGTGGTGGCTGCGGTTTACAGTGAATATGCAGGTACTTCAGATTGGTTTGCGGCGCGACAGAGCCAAGATGCAGTAAACACAGAAACCCTTATGGATACCACTGCCGCTACCTACGTGAGCGCCACTGAAGGCTCTATCGACAATGCTGCTGAAGGCGATAGCGTTTCCGTTGTGCTTATCACGAACAGCCAG
Organism: Actinomycetes bacterium; assembly: GCA_023394615.1. GTDB lineage: Bacteria > Actinomycetota > Coriobacteriia > Coriobacteriales > Eggerthellaceae > JAEXAI01. The sequence continues at coordinate 22,537 of JAEXAI010000004.1, forward strand.
ATGAGCACAGCCGAAATGCTCGATGCGCTATGGGATGACAGCCGCATCCTGTCGGTAGAGCCCGATTACGTGGTGCAAGTGACGGACATTGATTCGACCAATGCCGATGAAGTAGACGCCCAAGTTGCCCAAGAGATGGCGACGCTTGCCGCACAGAGTGACGGGGGCGGTTCCGTTTCCGCTTTTTCCTCAGATTCCGCTTCG
>JAEXAI010000005.1 GCA_023394615.1 Actinomycetes bacterium
AAACAGCAATTCGGCTATCAAAGCACTCCTACTGTAGGGCCAATGAGTTGTTCGCAGAAATCGACGCGAGACCGATAATAGAGCTGCCCGATGTGATTACCCGGTATACGGCATGCTCTACCTTACCTTGGCGCGAAGGCATGCAGGCACACTGCTCACCTGCGACAGGAAACTGCAGAAGCTTTGCGACGAGCTTGGCGTCGATTGCATCCACAACATGGAACTGCGAGCCTGAGAGTCTTTGAATCTGAAAGCCTTCAGACATTGCGCCCAATCTGTTGTGCGATAGTGCGATAGAGCATTAGAGGCTCCACAGGTTTCGCAAGGTAGGCGCTCATACCGGCGCTGACGCTTTTCTGCACATCCTCGTCGAAAGCATTTGCGCTCATGGCGATAATCGGCACCGTCTTGGCATCCACGCGATCAAGCGCACGGAGGGCTCGCGTTGCAGCCAAACCGTCCAACTGGGGCATACGTATGTCCATCAATACTGCATCGAAATGCCCGAGATTCGATGCGGCAAACGCATCCACACCAACACGCCCATCTTCGGCGCATTCCACAACACAGCCCGCCTTTTCCAACAGCCTCAAAGCGACCATCACATTGACGGGGTTGTCTTCGCACATCAGAATACGCACGCCCGTCAAATCGATTCCATCAGTTAACGAGCTTCCAGCAGACACTGTTGTCGGCATCTCCGCAGCAGCTGCAGATGCCCCCTTGATGCGTCCCACCTGGCAGTCTAGCGCTCCTGCAACTGCTTCATCCGCCGCCGCAGCTGCAGATGCACTCATATCCCGCTCTGCTCGCGCCGCATCTCCCGCAGAAGGTTCGCACAGCTTCCGGTCGAGTTCCACAATAAAAGAGGAACCTTTGCCCAACTCGCTTTCAACCCGAATCGTTCCGCCCATAAGCTCTACCAAGTTCTTCACAATAGCCAGTCCCAGCCCTGCGCCCGCCTTCGAATCAATCGAGTCAATCTGCTCGAAAGGCTGAAAGATCTTCTGCATGTTTTCCTGGCTTATGCCACAGCCTTGATCGCTGATGACGCTAATCACATGGATAGTATCAGGCCCCTTGGCAGATTCCGTTACCGTCCAATGAATCTGCGACCCCTCTTCAGAAAACTTGACGGCATTGCTCAGCAGATTCGCGTAAATCTGATGCGTGCGCAAATCATCCATCTCAATCCAAGGTGCCGTGGCCTTTTCGAAATCGGTCACGAGCGTGATTCCCTTTTCCTGAGCCTGCACGGAAAAGAGCCGCGCGGTTTTCTGCAGGAACAGCAATCCGCTGACAGGGCCTTCATGAAGCGTGAGCTTGCCGTTTTCGATCTTCGACATATCCAGCACGTCGTTTATCAGCTCGAGCAGATATTTGCCAGAACTCTCGACCATATTCAGATAGTCATAAGCCCTCGGCGGGATTTCCGCTTCGTCTTTTGCCAGTCTCGTGAAGCCCAGCACAGCATTAAGCGGTGTGCGCATGTCGTGGCTCATACGCGACAGGAAATCAGATTTCGCTGAACTTGCCCCGCGAGCTTCTAATACCGCCTGTTCTTTTTCAGCGAGCGCCAGCTGGAGCTGCTCGTTGCTATTTTGCAGAGCCACGTTCGTCTTGCGCCTCTGTCTGTTGGCGAAAAAGGCCACAATCAGCACTATCGTAATCAATACGATTGCCACGAAAAGGAACGTGCCGCCGTTCTCGTACAGAACGTCACGCGCGGTGCGCTCAGGCTGAACGCCTAACACGCTGTGCAGGCGTATCTGTGTAATCTGATCTGGTGGGATGTCGGCAAGCGCCTTGTCCAAGATAGATAGCAACACGGCCGTGTCATCATTGTTTGCAACGCCGATGCAGAATCCGGTGTTTGTTTGCGACAGTTGAATGGAAGTAAGACCTGCGTAATACACATGGCCCAAAAGCACGTTTTCACCGGTTGTAGGTATGATTGCGATGCTCGCTTTGCCAGAATCAACGGCCTCTACGCAATCAGCGAAGTTGGCGTATTCCACGATGTTTTTGTATCCCAAATCCTTCGCAGCGTTCGCAAAAGCGGGATATCCGGCCTTCACCGCAACAATGGAATCCGGATCGCCCGATCCCGACCAGGTATTTTTACTCACAAGAGAAAAAGTGCTGGTATAAAACGGAAAGGTGAGCGAGACGTTCATAGCATTGGCCACTTGCTGGCTGTTCGCCAGAGAAGACACGATTTGCAACTCACCGTCGGCAATCCGCGCTTTGGTGTCCGCATTGTCTCCACGCGAAGTGTAAGTAAAGGTCAAGCCTGTTTTCTGGGATATCAAATCATAAATGTCGATGATGAATCCAGCATATGACCCGCTCTTCGTGTCATAGTATTCAGCTGGTGCCATATCATTTGAGATAGCAACGACAAGCGGCGTGCCCTGATGCTGTTGGATATACGCTTGCTCTTCAGCCGTGAACTCGGGGGTCGTGGATGTATCCAGCGAGCCCGCATCGTCGGATGCGGAATCCGATTGATTCTCTTCTGCAGTCGTGGAATTCTGCGCGGCAGTTTCAGCTGCAGTGGGTGTTTGCGAGGTCTCCTCAGCCGCAAAGGAAACGGCAGGACCCGTGGTCATAAGCAAGATACAGCACAGACAAGTGCAACAAGAACGTAAAAGTGAAGTCGCGATGCATTTCACTCGTGCAGCCCTCCCCTTTTTGTTATCTAGCGAATGATTGGGTTGACGCATCGTGCGCCATCATCGACCTCTTTTGTCCTTCACCATTCTAGCGCACATGTATACATATAGGAACATTTCGCAGAGAAGGTAAGACGAACGAATCTGCATTCTATCACTCAGCTAGATGAGACGCTTTATTACCCTCGGTGCGATTCGAAGCGATTTCAGCCTCTCAAGCGCACCCGCGAACCCCTCCCCTCGAAGCATGTTAGAATCCCAATAGCATTATCGCGAGGGAAAAGACAAGCCCATGAATCAGAAATCATCAAGCAAAACTGCGGCCCTGAGAATCATCGCTATACTGACGGCTCTGGCGTTGGTGTTTGGTTTCACGCCGTTTTCGGGAATCGCGCCTAATCAGGCCGCAGCCGAAAGCGCATCTTCGCAAACTGACAGTCGTGCCCGGCAAATCGCCGACCTGCTGGCAGCAGGAGATTATACCGAAGGGCAGGTGGTGGCCGCAGTCCGTGGCAATGCTGCCGATACCACCGACTGGTTCGCAGCCCAGCAGACCCAAGATGCGATGAGTACTGAAACGCTGGTAGATACCACGGCAAGCACCTATGTGAGCGCCACCGAGGATACTGTCGAAGATGCGACAGGTGATGACGCAATCGCAGTAATCCTCATCCGAAACGATCGGATGAGCACTGCGGAGATCCTCGATGCGCTATGGGATGACAGCCGCATCCTGTCGGTAGAGCCCGATTACGTGGTGCGAGTGACGGACATTGATTCGACCAATGCCGATGAAGTAGACGCCCAAGTTGCCCAAGAGATGGCGACGCTTGCCGCACAGAGTGACGGGGGCGGTTCCGTTTCCGCTTTTTCCTCAGATTCCGCTTCG
>JAEXAI010000013.1 GCA_023394615.1 Actinomycetes bacterium
GTTTGACACATCCTCTGCGAAAACGTGTCAAACGACACGTCCCACTGTCACACTACTGTCACATTTTTGGAAAGGATAAGGCATGTTGAACATTGCGAATGCAGAAGACGGCACGATAATTGTTGAGCCGGGCGAAAACGACCTGAGCACCGTTGCGGAAGTGTACGGCCTATTCAATGAAGTGGGCTCATGTGCATTCGCCACGCTCGATGGCAAAGGCGGTGTTGAATCGCGCATCGCTCACTTTTTTGCGGGCGATGAAGACGGTCTCTACCTGCGCACCATGACGGTGAAGCCATTTTATCGTCAGTTGAAGAAAGGCGGCAAACTGGCAGTGTCAGGGGAGGTCACGACCTCTACTATTCGCCACGACGAAAACAATTTGCCCATTTTCGACCCGGGCTACATGATGCGCGTCAGCGGAGACGTGCGCGAGCTTTCCTTGGAAGAAGTGAACGCCAAAGCGCAGTACAACGATGACTTCGACATCGCGGTTTTCGACATCAAAAAATATCCCGAAACGCGCGTGTTCGTGCTGTACCGCTTTCATGGTGAAATCTACGCCTATGACTACGAGATGCACAATCGCGACCACAAGCTGCTGCGCGAACGTTTCGCTTTCGGCGGTGATACGGTGGAAGCGCCGGGTCTGCACATCAACGACGATTGCATGGGTTGTGGTGCGTGCTTCGAAAACTGCACGTTTAAGGCGATCGTGCCGGGCGAGCCCTATACCATCAACGGTGAGCGTTGCGACGAGTGCGGTACCTGTTTCCATGTTTGCCCTGCAAACGCTGTCGTCTCAAAGGGGCTGTAGGATCTTTGAGACGTAGCCATTCCGTGGGCATCGTACACTTCAGTTTTGAGCGATTCGCGAGATGCCCACCACGCTACGAATGATCGCCGGTAACGAGGTTGACGAACTGCTTGTCATCGTATAAATGCTGGCTGGATAGCCAAGCGAGCCTGATAGGGGTAATCTTTTTACCCAAGGTGACCCAATGAGTGTACATATCGAACATGTTCCTGACTATGAATGAATTCATAATCTCTTCGTCGTCTTTGGCTAGATACGTCGAAAACCCAAGCGCATGGCGAATTGCAACGGCGGTCGTTTCAACTATCTTCTCTCGATAGACATTGTAGCTTGGCTCGCACAGAATTCGTTCCACATAGGGTTCTTGAATGGTGAAATAAGCGAAGAATTTCCGATTGATGTCTTGAGGTGTATCGGGGTCCCCTTGCTGATTCAGCGTATTGGTGAATCCATCGCAAATGGCCTGCACTGCTGTATCGAACAGATTCTCGACACCGTCATAGTGGCGATAGAACGTCTTGCGATTTATCTGAGCCCGTTGCGCTATCTTGCTTGCCGAGATACTATGCGCCTCCGTTTCGCAGATGAGCTCCTCAAAGGCTGTATTTATTGCCTTGCAGGTCCTTTGTACACGCAAGTCGCTATTTTCAGTTCCGTAAGACATCGTTGCCTTTCTTCAAATGATTGAACCTAACAGTATTCCGGAATCAAAAACAGTGCAAGACCCAGTGTGCAAGTCTTGCGGCGAATCGATTATAAAAACCTGTAGCGTCCTAAATGTTGGTGTATGGATTCCGGCTGCGAGGAGCGGGCCCGGCGATTTAGCAAGGCGTGGGCCCAGCGATTCGGCACGGCGCGGAACTCGGCGACTTATCGTGCCATTCAGTGTGCCGCAGGGGAAAACATGTCAAAAAAGTGCAGCTTCTTGCAAATTTTCCGGTCGACCCCCTGTTTTTGTAAGAAAAGTGCAGCATTAGGTTTTTCCGCACTTGATTTCACTGACGCCCTTTTTCATGCACGCCGCTGAACTGCGACGATGCAATCAAGCTCCAGATGGTGCATTTCGAATTCTGAATAATGCATACTATGAGTTAACTTATTTGCCAAATGCTGCACTTTTTGTGCAAAAACGGGGAATCGACTTCGAAAAAAGGTTGCAGTCTAAAAGCTCGATACCACTCCGAGCGTCCTTTTGCATAGTCGAGAAATGGGTCATATTTTTTCAACCTGCGGCATATGCCACGAATCGTAAACAATAGTCCCTAGCCAGTTCGAATCGTCCAATCATAATAATTTAAAGCCCTCGTATTTAAGGAGGAATGCGAGGCGCAATCAAAGAAAGGGGAGAGAAAATGGCTGACGAAGCAAAAAAGGGCAAAAGCAAAAACGGCATGTATTACGTGCATGTCGCTATCGGTCTGGGAATCATAGCGATATTCTGGTGCCTACCGCCATTCGAGCCGATTACACAAGTGGGTATGAGGTGTGTCGGCACATTTTTGGGAATGGTGTATCTGTGGTCGGCGATTGAGGCTCTGTGGCCAAGTGTCTTGGGTCTGTTCCTGTTCGGCGCATGCGGCATAGGTGGTGATGCCGGGTCGAACGGTGTCTGGCTGAACGCTGTTGGCAACTACACTGTTCTGCTGGTTCTGTTTGCGATGGTTCTGTTCGGCGCAGTGGATGAATGCGGCGATACCAAGTACATCGCAAAATGGTTTTTGACAAGAAAGATATTCAAGGGCCGCCCTTGGGTGTTCCTAATTGTGTACTATGCGTGCTGCTTCGTGCTGTCCACATTGGTTTCACCTATCACCGGTTTAATCATCATGTGGCCGATATCACTGAGACTGTGTGAGGTAATGGACATCAAACGCGAAGACAGGCTGTGGAAGTTCTTCTTCGTGGGCATGTTCTTCGATATGGCGCTTGCCATGCCTTTTTTCCCGTTCTTGAGCGCTCAGCTTATTCCCATCAGCGCTTTTGCATCGATGAGCGCCACCATGGGCAATCCGATGACGATTCCCTACATCCCGTGGATGCTTTCCGACTTCATCATGACGGCATTGCTTATGGCTATCTATTTATTGTTCATGAGACTGCTGAAGGTCGATATCAGCAAGATGCAGCATGTGGATCCGGCTATGGTGGAGGAGACCTTGCCGCTGCCGCCGATGAACGGTAAGCAAAAGGCTTTCATGTGGATGATTCCCATCTACCTGATTGCCTTGCTGGTACCGAACTTCATGAAGGGCAACCCTGTTGCTGATTTCCTGAACTACATCGGCGTTTTGGGCACCACAGCAGCTTTCGTGGCATTCTTTTTGATTGTTCGCTACAACGGCAAGTCGATGCTTGACTTCAAGGAGGTTGCATACAAGCAGTTCAACTGGGGCATCTTCTTCATGATCGCCGCAGCTGTGTACGGTGCGAACACGCTTTCGAATTCTGCAACCGGCGTTACTCCATGGTTGGTGCAGGTTCTGACACCGGTTCTGGGTGGTCAGTCCGAGATGGCATTCGTTGCATTGTTGCTCACCGTTGCTTTGATTCTCACGAACTTCGCGAACAACGCGGCTATGGCTGTGGTGCTTACTCCGATTGTTATTACCTTTTCTGCCCAGCTGGGCATCAACCCGATTCCGGTTGAAATGGGCGTCATTTTGATGGTGTTCGTGTCCATGCTGACTCCTGCTGCATCGCCGCATGCAGGCATGATGTGGGGCAACAAGAAGATTTATTCAACGAAAGATATCTTAAGCATCGGTTTTCCGATGTGCCTTATTACCCTGGTCATGTACATCTGCATTGGCTATCCGCTAATCAAGATGTTGGTGGCCGCATTCGGAGGCTGATGGAGCCGACCTTCCCAGAAGCTCCATCCCGTTCGCTCTGAATGCGATTGTGCCCCGAATCGTGGTGTCAAGCCATCGGTTCGGGGCACGCCTTTTGCAGCTTTCAATCGGTCCTGGCACTGTAATCCCGCAGGCGGTTTCGGTTTTGCGCCTCTCCATATATCCAGATCTATTATCGTAGATCGATAATCTCCCCGTCGTCATCTTTATGGTGGCTCACGTCATCGTAGAGATGCAGGTTCGACAGCTGCACCAGCCTGTCAACGGGGATCTTCTTGCCGAAAGCAATCCAGCGCCGATACATATCGAACAGGTTCCTGACGAAGAAATGGTCCATCACATCCTCGTCGTCTTTGGTTAGATACATCGAGAAGCCCAGTGCGTTGCGCACGATGAAGACCGTTTTCTGCAACAGCAGTTCTTCATATGGCCTGTAGCTGCTTTCGCAGACAATGCGTTCCACATAAGGCGCTTGATTGGTGAAGTACTCGAAGAACACCTGATCGGCCTCAGGCCCCGACATGGGAAGACCGTGTTTGTCGAAGGCATCGGAAAGCCCGGCGCATATTTCATGCACCGTTTCATCAAAGAGATCCTCGATGCAATCGTAATGTAGGTAGAAAGTCTTACGGTTGATTTGCGCGCATCCGGCCACTTTGCTGACCGAAATGCTGCGGGCATCCGTTTCGCAGATAAGATCTTGAAAGGTTGATTTAATCGCGCGACGTGTTTTTAGCGTCCGTAAGTCGTTATCGTTGATTTTGGTGGTCATTTGTCCCTTCCCGCATGGCGCACATACGTTTCCAAAACAAAGGGGTCGCTCAAGCGATTTATCCCCGAATCGTTTGCACGCGATGCCCTCTACCTAGTATAAATCACAATCAAATGAATGCGATAAATACCCAGTTTCATTCGGTGTGTGGTATAAACCCCAGTTAAAATACAATAGCCCATAGCAATCGCTTATGAAATGATAAATAATGGTTTCACATTCGCTGCAGCGCAAAGAATGCGCTAAGCAGCGATCATTCGAAGGGAGAGAATGAACTATGGGTAGACCAACAGTATTTCCGACCGGCACCACCGTTTATGAACCCGAGAAATGCCAGAGCGGCTATACGCTGTTCACCGCGCCGGGTCAGGGCGTCATCCTGATCAACATGAATGGCAAGGTAGTCCGTTACTGGAAAGACATGAACGGGTTCCCCTGCAAGATGATTCCCGGTGGCCACATGTTCGCCAGCTTGGGCGCACGCGAGGGCAGTGAAGCTTATCAGGACATGACCAGCGTGACGATGGTCGACTGGGACGGCAACGTGGAGTGGTCTTTCGACCACAACCAGAAAGTGAACGACCCCGATACCGGTGAAGTTTGGTGCGCACGCCAGCACCACGACTATCAGATTGAGGGCAATCCGGTAGGCTATCCCGTTCCTGGGCAGGAGTCGAATACCGACTTCCAGAAGATGCTGATTTTGACGCACAACGATGTGCGCAAACCAAAGATTTCGCCGCAGCTGCTGCTGGAAGACCGCTTGATTGAGATTGACCGCGAAGGAAATATCACGTGGGAGTGGTGCATGCTCGATCACTGGAATGAGTTCGAGCTGACCGAACTTCAGAAGAACGTGATGTATCGCAACCCCAATATTCAGGAGTCCGGACCCGAAGGCCAAGGCGACATCTTCCATTGCAACTGCGCCAGCTACCTTGGTCCCAACCACTGGTATGACGAAGGCGACGAGCGTTTCAATCCGAACAACATCATCATGGACTCGCGCGAAGCGAACATCATGTGGATTCTCGATCACGAGACGGGCAAAATTGTCTGGCAGATCGGCCCCGACTTCACCAAGACGCGTGAGCTGCGCGTATTTGGCCAGATTGTCGGTATGCATCATTCACATATGATTCCGAAAGGCCTTCCGGGCGCTGGCAACATCATGGTCTATGACAACGGCGGTTGGGCTGGATACGGCGCTCCTTCGCAGACGTCTCGCATCGGCTTGAAGGCCGAGCGTCGCGATGGCTCGCGTGTCGTGGAATTCGATCCTACTACTATGAAGATTGTCTGGGAATGCGACGGCGAGAAGCACGGTTCTGAGCCTGGCTTCCCCTATACATCGAACTACTTCTATTCGCCGCTGACCAGCGACGCGCAGCGTCTGCCCAACGGCAACACCTTCATCTGCGAGGGCACGTCGGCCAAATTGATGGAATTCACGCCTGACAACGAGTTGGTGTGGGAATATGTGTTCCCCGATGTGGGTCCGGCTTTGATTTATCGCGCATATCGCATCCCTTACGAGTGGATTCCTCAGCTGGAAGCACCCGAAGAGGTCGCCATCCCCAAGATTGACAACGCCACGTTCAGGATGCCTGGTGCGTCGCCGAGCGGCTACGAAGATGCCGAAGTGACCGTTGAGGGCACGAAGGGCTTCCCGCAGCGCATGGCACATTGCGTGGACAAACTGGATTAATCCTGACGTTGGATGTGCTAGACGCAGTTCTGGCGAATCGATAATGCGGGGTCGCCCGTAACGCAAAAAACGAAAACTCGGTTTAGAGGGCCCGCACCGTTTCATACGGTGCGGGCCCTCAATCTATACGTGACGACATTGAGTGTTTGGCGTTGGCATGCTTCGCAGAGCATGCAACAAACCAATCAATGAGTCCAAGCCATTCCGTCGTGCAGCAATTTCACAGCGAAACTCGTGAGATGATCAACGGGAATCTGCTTGCCCAGTTCGATCCATCGGCGATAGAGATAAAACATGTTCGTCGCAATGTAATGACCGAACAGCGCTTGCTCTTCATCGGTCATGTTCGCGTAGATATTGAAAAAATTGCGATTCGCTGCTGCACAGCCTGCTACCAAACGCTCACACGGTACCGAGTAACTGTAATCACATACAATACGCTCCACATAGATTTCCTGTTTAGTGATGTAGCGGTAGAACGTGGGATACAGGTCTACTATAGGGCACTCGTCATCAAGCATGTCGAGTTCTCTTGCGTAGTCTTCCACGACCTTATCAATTGTTTCGTCGAACAAATCTTCGATACAGTCATAGTGCAAGTAGAAGGTCTTGCGGTTTATTTCGGCCCGTTCGGCCACCTTGCTCACATTCACGCCGCTCATTTCGTTTTCGCAGATGAGCTCTTCGAAAGCGGCTTTGATGGCCTCGTGGGTTCTTTTGGTGCGCGGATCGGTGTTGTTCTCGTTCAGTATCAGCTTGTCCTTGTTCATGCGTGCCCCCCCTGAAGACCCAGCAGGCTCGAACGCGCTCATGCCGCGATACAGTAGCTTGTTGGTAAATTCGACAAGAATGTCCACCGAAACAGGTTCGTCCAAGGCGACCCATCGTTTGTAAATATCAAACAGGTTCGAAATGACGAATGATCCGAACAGGCCTTCCTCGTTTTGGGTGAAGACGGTGAAGCAGCTGCGCCGTTCATGATGGTAGCGTGCGCAGATGGCCACGAATTCATCGCTGCAATTTTTGTAGCTCGGGTGGCAGATTAGGCGTTCCACATAAGGCTCTTGATTGGTGAAGTACTCCATGAATATACGGTTTCTGTCAGGCGTGGTCGTTTGATCGCAAGCCGAAAGCGCGTCAAAATAACCTTGGCACACAGCCCGAACCTTGGCAATGTAGAGATCTTCCAGACAATCGTAGTGCAGATAAAACGTTTTATAATTGATATCAGCGCGCCGCGTCAATTCCCGCACAGTGATTTCTGGGGCGTCCAACTCGCAAATCATCTGCTTGAACGTGGAATCAATCGCAGATAACGTGCGCTGCACGCGCATATCCACGCGCTCCGGTGCTGCTTTCGCGTTCGCTATTTCCATACCGTGAACCTCAAATGCACGTGCTCTTTTCTGCCAGTCCTGTTCGTGCTTGCGCTTGGGCGGTCGGATTCTCAGCGCGCTTTCGTAAAGGCAATCGAATACCCAACGTGTTCCCGCCCAGATAACTAGACATTCCCGTACGTTGCGCTCCCGAAACCGATTGTATCAAGATGTTGTATAAAACCGCAAGATAATACCTAGTTTCATGCAAATGGGGCATAATTCCCAGTTTCAAATAGGTGGGTATGGTCAGAAAGCACCCATTGCATCAGTATAATTTATGTCATTCAAAGAACAGGTTTTGTTGCTGTTCTTACAAGGAGAGAATCGGGAGCTGCTGATAACGACGCAGCGCGATGAGGACGCGCTATTCAGCCGGATATCAATCAGCTTCTGGCATTACGTTAAAGAACAGAATACGATTTCCGTCGACGGCACGAAAGGCTATGGCAAACCTGCAGCTTTCTGCGTGGACAAGCTGGACTAAATAGATTATCAGTCAGGGGGTCCGTGAGACCCCCTGCAATAACGCTTTGAAACGAAAGGAGGCAAGGAGGAAGAGAGGGAGATTGCACCGAGACGAGGGGAAAACTCGATGCGAGAGGATTGCAAGTAAATTTCACACAAAGTGAAAGGGTTTAGAATGGCTGAAGAAGTAAAGAAAAAAGGCAAGAACAAAAATGGCATGTACTATGTGCATGTAGCCATTGGTCTTGCCATCATGGCGATATTCTGGGTGGCCCCCGCGGCCGACCCCATCACACCTTTAGGTATGAAAGTGCTCGGTGTTTTCTTGGGCATGGTGTACCTGTGGTCTGCGGTCGATGTTATGTGGCCGAGTATTTTAGGTTTGTTCCTGCTAGGAGCAAGCGGTTTGGGCGGCGATGCAGGGTCCAACGGCGTTTGGCTCAATGCCGTCGGAAACTACACCGTTTTGCTGATTTTGTTCGCAATGGTGCTGTTCGGTGCCTTCGATGTGGTCGGTGGTACGAAATACATTGCGAAATGGTTCCTTACGAAGAAGGTATTCGCGGGTCGTCCCTACGTGTTCATGGCAATCTTTTTTGCCTGCTGCTTCGTGCTGTCTGCGCTGACGAGCCCCATCATCTCATTGATTATCGTCTGGCCCATTGCGAAACGCGTGTGCCAGACCATGAACATCACGCGCGAGGATAAGCTGTGGAAGTTCTTCTTCATTGGCGTGTTCCTGGTATCCACGCTGGCGCAGCCGTTCTTCCCGTTCAAGGGCGCAGCGCTTATTCCTGTGAGTGCATTCCAGACCATGACCACCAATATGGGCAACGCCATGCAGATTCCGTTTGTGCCTTACATGCTGACTGACCTGATCATGACTATTCTGGTTATGGGTATCTATCTGCTGGCCATGAAGGTTATGAAAGTGGACGTCGAGAAGATGAAGGATATTCATCCCGACATGATTGAAAAAACCATGCCGCTTCCTGCGATGACCACTCAGCAGAAGTGCTACATGTGGATGGTTCCCATTTACTTGGTTTTGGTACTGGGTCCCAGCTTCGTGAAGGGCAACCCCGTTTCTGACTTCCTGAACTATATCGGCATTTTGGGTACCACCGCCGGTATTGTGGTTGTGTTCTTGATGGTGCGCATTGACGGCGAGCCGTTGCTCGATTTCAAAGAGGTTGCTTACAAGCGTTTCAACTGGGGCATCTTCTTCATGATTGCTGCTGCTGTGTATGCCGCCAACGCCCTGTCGAATTCTTCGACTGGTATTTCCACGTGGCTCGTGCAGGTGCTGAACCCGCTTCTGGGCGGACAGCCTGAAATGGTGTTCGTAGCACTGATGCTCGCCGTAGCATTGCTTATCACCAACTTCGCGAACAACGCGGCTATGGCCGTCGTGCTTACTCCGGTCGTCATCAGCTTCTCCAACCAGCTGGGCATCAACCCAGTGCCTGTTGAGATGGGTGTTATCTTGATGGTGTTTGTGGCGATGCTCACGCCTGCCGCATCGCCTCATGCCGCTATGATGTACGGCAACAGGGAAATCTATTCCCCCAAAGACATTATCAGCATCGGCTTGCCTATGTGCTTGGTCACGCTGGTCTGCTACATTTTTATTGGCTACCCGATGATCAAGGGCTTGGTAGCGGTATTCGGCGGTTAATGCTACGCAATCGATAATGTTGAATACTTCGACTGAGTTTTAAGTTTCGAATACAACCGCACCTTGGATCGCGAGTATTACTCAAGATTCGGGGTGCGGTTCGTGCGTGGGCCGGGCATGATGCAGAGTAAGACCTTTGTCTGTGGACGAGCAGGGACCTTACGTGCATTCGAGCGTTCGCAACGCAATGGATAATCGCTTAAAGGAACGGTGTATGCAACAAGCAAAGAAGCTCCCCAACAGGTGGATCGTGTTCGTGGTCGCGACGTTCGCGAGTATTTGCATGGCCGTTTCGCAGTTCAAGGTAACGGGTACTATGCCTGCGATAATCGCCGATTGGGGCGTAAATAAAACGACCGCCGGTCTGCTTATGAGCCTGCCCGCTATTTCGAACATCGTTATCGCGCTCGTTGCCGGTCAGGTGATAAACAAAATAGGCCCTCGCAATGCGATGCTTCTGATGCTTGGCACGAACGTCGTTTTCAATGTGGTGGGTGCTTTGGCGCCGAACTTCACCATTTTGGCAATCGCACGCTTTTTTGAAGGCTTCAGCTTTGGGTTTGCATTCATCATCGCGCCCGTCATCATCACGGATTCTTTCAACGCAGAAAGGCGCGGTCTGCCGATGGCGCTGTGGTCGCTGTGGGCAGCGACGGGCACGCTGCTTATCATGAATGTGTGCAATGCTGTGACGCCGCAGTTTGGTTGGCAGGCGAACTGGTGGGTTTCCGCAGGTCTATTGATTGTCGCCTTGGTGCTAGCCTTCATTTTCGTGCGCGTTCCAGAAAAGAAGATGCGCCCGACAGTGGCAGTAAAGGCGCAAAAAGCTGCTAGTAGCGCAAGTACAGTCGAACCCGTTCGCAGTGTGTCGCCTGTGGCTGGTGGACAGAGTAGCGATGTCGCGCGTGTCGCCACTCAGGGTAGCAGACGCAGTAAGAGGGACAGCGGCGGATGGGGCGAGATTTTGCGTAACCCTGCAGTAGTCTGTATGGCCTTGGTGTACGGGGCATCGTCGTTCGGTTTCACCACGTATTTCACCTACTACACCACCTACCTGACCGGTTTCATGGGAGTGCCTGCCATAGAGGCAAATTCTATCTGTACCGTCCACACCTACCTGCAGATACTGATCGCGCTCACGTTGGGATTCATCCTTGCTAAGGTTCCCAACAAAAAGCTCCCCACGTTTTTGCTCGCGGGGATAGTCGTTTCTTTCATCGGCAGCTTGATGCTGTGGTCTATGCCGACTATTCCGCTCGATATCGTAGCCATCCTGCTCGTATGCGGCGCCATATCGTTTATTGGGCCCTTGGCCCGTACCATCATCCCTGATGCCACGCGTGCGTGCGTTGTGCCGGTGGGGATGTCCCTGCTTTCGCTTGCTGTCGGTGTGACCCAGTTCGTCTCGCCTATCATCTGCGGTTCCATCTACGATTCTACCGGCAGTTGGGCTATGCTCACCATTCCATGCGCTCTTGTCACCCTAGTCGGCATCATCTGTGCCGTAGTGGTGATAAAGACCATGCCAAACCGGGACTGAAGCTAGTCAACTCATCCACGTGAACCACAACTTGCTCGGTTGCAGGGTGATTTCGTCAACCTTCCAAAAGCGAATTCTTACACCAACTTTTGGGACGCTACCCAGATTCGAGCAAACGGGTTAGAAAATGGCGCGAAATGCGAGGTTATGCTGTCTGGTTCTGGGGTTTTTCTCAACCCGCTGGGACGCTCGTCAATCGCCACCGCTGTGAACAGGTGATATGGAGAAGGGCCTCGATAGCTTCAATCGCTGAATGGGCTCACGACAGCATAACCTCGCATCTCGCGCCACCGCAGGCTCCTTTTGCTCTGATCTACCAGTAATCTATCAGTAAACCCACGTCTCTCAGTGGGCCGATACGACTGCTTTCGGAATGTGGCCCTTCCGAGATTCTTGGGGCATCCTTAAAAAGGTAGTTAATTACCAAATCGCGAAAAGTGTCGCATAAGCACCAAGATTTCATTTTTTGGTAATAGCAAATGCTTATAAGAAGATAAAGAATACTTGTATATAGCGTCTATTCTCACTTCGGGGGAGGGGAGGTGGCTCTATTGAGCAGGGGAGGCTAGCTAGTTGCTCGGGGGAGCATCGTGTCCGCTTTGGGAGATGGCGTATCTGTGCCGCCACACAAATCATACTTGAAGAATAATCAGGCAAAACACCAACGTGTGGTGTAAAGATACCTATTGCCAAAGCAGTACCGACCCAGATGATTGAAGTAAAAATCAGGATAGGGAAGGGATGGATAATGAATAAAGCAACGACAAAAAAAGCGTTTCTACTCGTGCTTGCACTCGCGATGTGTGCCCTAATCACGGCCTGTAGTTCAGGTTCGTCATCAAGCTCATCACAGTCAAGCTCATCGACCACGCAAACTGCGCCGACCGAGAGCGTTATGAAGATTGATTATCAGAACTACAACTTTGATTACAGCACCTTGATTAAAGAAGAAAAGGCTCAGATGAAACTCGTGCCTGATGCTGCGGATATCGAAATTACCGCAAAAGATGAACATGGTGCCTCAGGTGTGCAACTGGTTTCCGAATATGGCACTGAGGGTTCTTCGAACTACTATTTCAACGCGCTTGTTGCGGGTAACAAAGTTACCCTGACTGCGAAGACTGGCACGAAGATTGCTTCTGCGAAGACCACAAACACGGCAACAGACCTTCAGGTTGCAAACGATGGTATGAGCGCAACGTTCACGCCTGCGGCCATTAAGATTGGCGTGAATGGTCAGATTTCCGGTGAGGTTATCACGGTAGCCATGGAAGACGGTCTGTCGTATACGATTAATACCGTTGCAGAGTCGCTGCCTGTTTTGAAAGTGACGGGTACAGGCGTGAGTGCAGACGATGCCGGTGTGTACACCTTCCAAGTGGCCGGTCAGCTCATACGGGTAAATTCCAATCGCGAGGTTGTTTACTACCGTAATGCAAACTGCACAAATCCTGCTATGCCACAGAACTTCCAGGTTGATACCATAGATGGTGTGAATTATTATTCTTATGGCGTCAAGCTGAACCCGACAATGACGACGGGCGGAAAAGAATGCGGCGGATTCGAAGTCATGGATGCCAATTACGTGGATCAGGAATTGGTTACCATGCTGCCGAATACGGATTCGAATCATACACATGGCGAGGGTTATATCGACTCCCATGAATTCAGGGTCTTGGGACCGAATCATTACTTGACGCTGAGCTATACCCAGCTTGAAGTGACAAATCTGCCCTCAAGCATTCAGGGTGTGAATGGGACCTCTCATGCATATGTGTGGGCGGGCATTTTCCAGGAAATCAAGGATGGCAAGGTTATCAAGGAAATCAACACCACGGACTATCCAGAGCTATTCAGTAGCGCTGTTGAAGACATCAAGTACTCTGAAAGCACGGGCGATTTGGCTAAGATGACTTCTTGGTGCGACTATGTGCATTGCAATAGTCTCGACTACACCCTGAACAGCGATGGAACTGTCAATAAGCTGCTCGTTTCCATGCGCGACCAGAGTGCTGTGTACCAGTTCGATATGGGAACTGGCAACATCGAATGGATTCTAGGCGGCAAGGCTTCGACGCTTTCCGGCTATGATGACTATGCCACCACGAGGGCCGATGACAATGGCGTTGAGTTTAATGCGATTATGTTCGGTCAGCACTATGCGCGCTACACTGCTGCCAACAAAGACGGATCGATTGGCGTGAGCTTGTTTGATAATGCGACAGGCACACAACCTTACATGTATGAAAATGGCGGCATTGGAACGCACACGAGGGTGCTTGAGTTGACCATTAACGCCAGCAAGGGATCGGCGACTGTCGATAACTGCGTGAATGGACATAAGCTCGATCTGCAGACGGGTAAAGACCACGTAGGCGATCATTGCGGATCTGTCGATTACTGGTCTGCAACATCTACAATGATTGGTTGGGGTCTGCATATCCCGGTAGATACGGGTACTCCTGTTGCCGCAAAGTACGGTTGGTCACAGGGTGATCATCCTATCTTTACCGACTGGAATGACAAGGCTGGAACAGTCTCTATGGAACTCTGTGTTACGAACAGCCCATTAGCCAAGAAGAAAATTGCTGATGGTACTACTACTACGACCATGACTGGTGCTTACAGAACGTATAAGTCGGCTAAGTAAGTATCCGTTTATGCTTAGCGCATTGTAGAGTCATCCTTATCAGGTTGATCAAGCATTGAGGGTGGGTGTCGCTCAAAAACGGGCAGCACCCACCTTGGGAGTCGATTGAATTTAGCGCAAACGTGATAAATGCGGTAGCACGGTATTTCATCAGTGCAAGATTTGATGCCCAAAAAACAAAAAGTGTTGCGTAAACACCAATTTCGAAAACTTTGGTAATACCATTTATTTATGCAATGATAAATAATACTTTTATAGAGTAATGCAAATGTGAAGGGAGAAGTAAAGCATGGGTAGACCAACAGTATTTCCGACCGGCACCACCATTTACGAACCGGAGAAGTGCCAGAGCGGCTACACGCTGTTCACGGCCCCTGGCCAAGGCGTCCTGCTTATCGACATGAACGGCAAGGCCGTCCGCTTCTGGAAGGATTTCCAAGGATTCCCCTGCAAGATGCTGCCCGGGGGACATCTGCTCGGCAGCCTGGGCGCCCGCGAGGCCACCGAGGCTTATCAGGACCAAGAAGACGTCACCATGCTGGACTGGGACGGCAACGTCGAGTGGACCTTCAACCGCAACCAGCAGGTGACCGACA
>JAEXAI010000018.1 GCA_023394615.1 Actinomycetes bacterium
AGGCAGGCCCATGAGCCAGACCAAGACCGCAGACGAACGCAACGCGATGGCGATGGTGAGGTTCTCCCTCATCGCCCCGGCCATCAACGCCACCTACTCCCAGCCGTCGAAGCGGGCGTACTACCGCTGTTTATGGCAGAGTAGTAATTACGGAAGTGGCCGAGCAAAAATTTCGGGTTTGACAACGACATGCTGACCAATTCTCAGTTCGACTAATCTTATCGGTGCTTAGGAATCCGATGAGAAAGGTCAAGAAAGGAAATGATCAGCATGCACGAGGTTAATTCTATACGCACACTTCGCAGAAGAGGTGAAAGCATCGCAAATATTAGTCGTATTGTCGGCCATTCGGAGCCAACCATTCGAAAGTATCTGAAAGCACAGGATCTATCGCCAGTAATGCCAAGGAAGCACACACGTCCTTCAATGCTCGACGAATATCACTCTATCTGGTCGCCCCTGCATGGGGGGCGTGGATTGAAATAAGCCCTACTGCACGCTGGTCTTTAGCTGCAACGGTCGCCCCCTGCATGGACGGAAGCTGAAATGCTTATCATTTAGCTTAGAGTGAATCTCTCCTAAACGCCCTTCCTCGTACGAAGTGTCACAGTATGAAACAGCCCATTGTTTTTTGATGCTATTGGCGGTGACACATCGTTCGTAGTGTGTGATTCAGAAGAGAGTCAGATACGCATTGACGACAACAGAAGCAGGATTAATCATTTCAGAAAAAACCATGGTTGTCGCATGTGTTATGCGATTGATACTGGGTGCAAGATATGCTTGCGACAATTGGCATACACGGTCCTAGATTATTTCCGAACACTTTGCTTTTTATCCCCAAATCGAGCAATAAAAACTACCAAGCTGACACCTCGTGCGGTGATATTAGGTTATCCTATGGTAATTGGATAATCGCTTGGGGGCATGCGCGTTTGAAACGTTCGCAAATGCATGGCGCGTATCCGATTTTAAGGCGTTTGAACAGATTCGGCCTATTCGCCAACAAGAAGGGGCTTATGATGGATCAGTCGAAACAGCAATCCAGCATCCGCGCCACTACCGCAATCTTCTCGGTTTACTTCCTTATGATGGGCATCGGCACCATCACTCCGGCGATGAATTCGATCATCGGGCATTGGTCGGCGCAGGGAATCGGCACGAGCAGTATTCTGCTGGTCAACACCTTGCCTACGCTAACGCAGGTTATCACGATGCTGATCGTAGGTGTGGTCGTCGGCAAGAGAATAAAATACAGAACGGCAGCGATACTCGGATGTGCTTGCTTCGGATTGTTCGGCGCGATGCCTGCTGTTTTTACCGATAATTTCACTTTCGTACTGGTGTGTCGTGCTCTGTTCGGCATCGGCTTGGGGCTAATCACGCCGCTGAGCAATGCTTTGATTATCGGTCTGTACCAGGGCAACAAGCAGGCAGAGTTTTTGGGCTACGGATCGCTGGTCATGAATCTGGGCGGCATCGTTTTGCAGATGCTGGGTGGTATCTTAAGCCCTACAGCTGATACATGGAACCTATGCTTCTTGGCCCATGCACTGGCTTTCGTTTCCATGGGGCTTTGCTTTTTTATTCCCGAGCCGCCCAAACACGAAGCCGTTGCCGAAGGGGAGGCGAAAAGCAAGCTCACGCCGTACGTGTGGGTTGGGGCAATAACCTTGCTTTTGATTAATCTGGTCAATTTCTCGCTGCTCATGAACAGCTCGGTGTGGGTGTCGTTCACGGGAGTGGACAACGTGTCGCTTATCGCGTCTATATCCACGTCGTGTTTCACCGTCGGCGGCATGATTTCATCGGCGCTGTTCGGCAAAACATTTGAAAAGCTCGGAAACAAAACGCTTTCAATAGGTTCTGCATTCATGGCAGTGGGCGCGTTGCTGATGTACATGTGCGGAGATGCTTGGATCCTGATTATCATCGGGTTCATTTTTGACGGTTTTGGGTTCAACCTCATCCTTCCTGGCGTTATGGCGTTTATCGGCATGACCGCGCACCCAAGGTCGCAGACATTGTCGATTTCGATTGTGATGGCTGTCATGAACCTGGGCGGTTTTATTAGCACGTACTACCTTATGTACATCGTCGCGCCGATTTTTCAGGGAATGGGGCATGTGAATGATGTGACCGGCTACTACTACGGCGAATTCATCGTCGCAATCGTGGTGTTTCTGGCGATGGCTGTGTTCACGTTTTTCAACAATCCGGCCAAACACGCTATTGTGCCCTCGGAGGATCAATCGGGGGAATAGCAGGGGAATAGTAGAGGAAATAGCAGGGCTCGTAATCGCCTGGGGATGTAACGCAAATCCCCCATAACGCGTTTCAGGTAGTGAGAAGGAATTTTGGAGCAGTCGAATAATCAACCGAACACCCGAGCTACAATCGCAATCTTCGCAGTTTATTTTCTGGCGATGGGCATCGGTACCGTCACTCCGGCAATGCACTCGATTATCGGGCATTGGTCGGAACAGGGGGTTGCAACCAGCAGCATCCTTCTGGTGAACACGCTACCCACCCTTGCGATGGTCTTTACGATGATGTTCATCGGCCCGTTGGTAGGTAAAAAAATCAAATACAAAGCGGCGGCGATGCTTGGGTGCGCCTGTTTCGCCCTGTTCGGCACGATGCCTGCCGTGTTCACTGACAGCTTTCCGTTTGTGCTGGTGTGCCGTGCTCTGTTCGGCGTTGGTCTTGGGTTGGTCATGCCATTGGGAAATGCGCTGGTCATCGGTTTGTATCAGGGCAATCGTCAGGCAACATTTTTAGGGTACGGGTCGCTGGTCATGAATTTCGGGGGCATCGTCTTGCAGATGCTCGGCGGCACCCTCAGCCCTACGGCAGACACGTGGAACATGTGCTTCTGGCCCCATGCATTAGGTTTTGTTTCCCTAATCATGTGTGTTTTTATTCCCGAGCCCGAAAAACCCGCTTCCAAAAACCCCAGCACGGCTACGTCCAAAAGCAAATTCCCGCTCTATGTGTGGATTGGCTCTGCAGTCCTGCTTTTGGCTAACATGGTGAATTTTGCGCTGCTTATGAACAGCTCGGTATGGGTGTCTTTCACGGGTGCAGACAATGTGTCGTTCATCGCGTCTGTTGCTGTGTCGTGCTTTACCGCTGGCGGCATGGTTTCATCTCTGCTGTTTGGAAACATATACAAAAAGCTCGGAAGCAAAACAGTTTCGCTTGGCGTTCTATGCATGGCCGTTGGGGCTTTGCTCGTGTATATCTGCGGAACCAATCAAGATTTTATCCTCGGTGGTTTCATCGTCGACGGTTTCGGATTCAGTCTTGTGCTTACCGGTATCAATGCGCTGGTCGGGGCAGTTGTGGTGCCGCAGCAGCGCACGCATGCCGTGTCGATTGTGATGGCATCCGTCAGTTTGGGCAGTTTCTTGAGCACGTACTACTTGCTATGCATCGTGGCTCCGATTTTCCAGGGAATGGGGCAAGCAAACGACGTGACTGGTTACTACTATGGCGAATTCGTTGCTGCAATCGTAGTTTTGCTGATACTGGCCGTGTTTACATTCTCCTACGATCCGACCAAACACCACAACGATTGATTTCATCTATCATAGCTGCGCCTATTTCTTTGGCAGCACGGGGCAGCTGGGGTCGGTGCTTTTGAAGAAACGCAATATGAAGCTTACGCCGGCCACAATAAGCGCCGCGCCCAAGCCCGTGTAGAAAAATGCGATGAACCAGTCGGGCACGAATCCGCTCATGCGCAGTCCGATGCCGCCGCCCATCATGCATGCCATGATGATATAGCTGCGCTTGTCGAAAAATTTCCATATGTGCATGCGGTCTTCTTGACTGCCGCGAATACGATCCGAGTGCTTGCCTACCATCTTGGT
The DNA here is from genome assembly GCA_023394615.1 of Actinomycetes bacterium. GTDB lineage: Bacteria > Actinomycetota > Coriobacteriia > Coriobacteriales > Eggerthellaceae > JAEXAI01. The sequence goes on from JAEXAI010000018.1 coordinate 3,876, forward strand.
GAACACGAACATATGGAACACGGTGAAGATGACAAGCGTGCCTACGATAAGCGTCCAGAAAAGCCAGCCGCTTTCGTTCATGTAGGCGCTGATTCCCAAGTTGGCGATGTTCATTCCTGCGATGCACCAGACGGCACCTGCCACCAGCAGCAGCTGCTCGCTTGGAATCTTGAATTTCTCTGTTGTCATAATGGCCGCCTCTTCCCACCCGTGTTTGTTAAGTGCGGGGAAGCTCATAAGGAAAATACCTCGCGCTCTTATATTGAACAGTGTTCATTATAGAAGAGAATCGGCGCTGGGTCAAATTGATACTCATGCAATCGCAATATATTCATACTGCCGACCAGCGCATCAACGCTGTTCGTTTCGGGCTCTATCTTCTAAAATGGTGCAAGGGAAAAGCAGACCAGACATCTGGGCATACACATTGGGAGTAGGGACTGAGTGTGGATGATGCAAGATTCAAAAGACGTGCTATCGCTTTGGTACTGCTTGCGGCGGCTTGTCTTGCTGCGTGCATGTTCGCGATGCAGCTTTTGAGCAACCCTGCTGCGCCAGTGCCGGGTGAGTACGGTTATGGGGCCGCTAAAACTTCGGGGGTCATGATCATCGCTGGTCCATTGCTGGTGCTGTGGGCGGTTTCTGTGTATCTGCGATGCACCGATATCGTGGTGAGCCGCTACCTTGAAACCATCGCGGCGCTGTTCGCTTTTTGGCTGCTGGTCGTCTTGTTGAAGTATCAGATATCGGACGATTTGATTGCAAGTACCCTGTGGTATCTGTACTACGTGCCCATGTTGTTCGTGCCGGTATTGTGTCTGTTTTCAGCCTTTCGGGCTGCAACCCTCGATGGTCGTCCTTCGGTACGCAGGGCGAAGCTGGCGATTATGGTGGTTACCATCGCATTGCTGCTGACGGTGCTCACCAACAACATGCATCATCTGGTGTTCGCATTCGATTTCTCAAACCCTTCTTGGAGCGCCGACTACAGGTATGAACTGGGATATTGGGTTGTGTTCGCTTGGTTTTCGCTGCTGTACGCCGCATTCTTTGCAGTGCTGTTCCTTGCTGCTCGAGCACAGCTGCGCAGCATGATATCCCCAGTACTGGCCGTGGGAATTGCGGGTTTCCTGTATGCGTTGCTCTACATTTTGCGTATTCCATCTGTTTTCACAAGCAACTTGTCGCTTGGCTACGTGCTGTTCGTAGTGGCGGCGTTGGAGTTGTGCTTGGATTTCGGCATTTTGCCGTCCTATGCGTGGCACCACGAGATTTTCCGCACGCTTCCTTTCGATTTGAAAGTGCTTTCAGACACGTTGGAACCTGGATTTGAGACCGACTGCGCCGAGCCGTTGTCACCTTTCGTGCGCGAGACGCTGCAGGCGAACCTTCCTGAAGGCGGTGGGTCAGCTACGTTTCGGGTGGATGACGACCAATCTAGGGTATACAAGGCATATTCGCTGCAGGGCGGCGTGGTGCTGCTTACCGAAAGCATGCCCGATATCGTTTCAAGGCGAGACCGGCTTGCCCGCAAACAGGAAGTTTTGCGGCATCAAAATGCGACGTTGGCTAAAAGACATGCCATCGAGCATCGTCTGCATCTGCAGGAATGCGAAGAGGAAATGCTTCAGGAAGTGGAATCATCACTGCAATCGACCGTTTCGACCATCCAGCAGATGATAGCCAATCTGCCGAGCGGTCAGGATGCGGAAAGCGTGGCTTTAAGGCGCAGGCGGCTTCTGACTATCAAGCTGTTGGTGGCGTATTGCAAACGCAAAGGCGCGCTTGTCCTGTCGAAAACTGATGAGCCTGATTTCGACCGCGCGCGACTTCAGTTGGCAACGAACGAATCGGCGGCCGATCTTCGTTCCATCGGCATAGATTGTGCAGTGCTCGTACAGGTGGAAACCTTGCTCCCGGTGCTTACGGTGAACATGCTCTATGATTGCTTCTACGACTTTGCTGCTATCGCCCTCAGTGCCGAAAAGCCCGTGTTGATGTATTGCATTCGCGATGGCGGTGAAACCACTGTCGAATTGAAAGTGGCATTGGAGTTCGCAAGCGTTGAAGAAGACGTGTTCGCTGAAGCTTTGCGAGAATTGGACGAATCGCTTGCCAAACGCAATGTGGCCTATCGCATGAGCCCATCGGACAATGCGGTGAACCTGACCGTGATAGCCCCGAAGCAGGTGGACTGATGGAGAGTCTTACCCGCTTAGGTTCCCCGACCCTGTGTTTTTTGATGGTGCTGTTCTACGTGCTTTCGATGGGGCAGATCCTGCATATGATGTTCATCGTGTCGCGCAAGAACACAAGCCCCTTGGTCCCGATAACCATCTACGAATCGCTTTTGGTAGTGCACCTTGTTACGAATGCTGGCATGGCTTTGGCCGCAACGGAAAACACAGGGCGTTTCAACTTGCGTTTCGGGGTGTTCAACCTGCCGATAGAGGTGCTTTTATGGCTCAGCGCGATTGCACTGTTCATTGGGTTTGCGTTGTGCATTGCCCAAAAGCGTCCCGCTATGGTGCCCGAACTTGTGTTCCTGTTCCTTTCCATGCCTCCCGTTATGGGTGCAATCGGTGCTGCATGGTGGGTTGTGTTCGTACTTGATGCGTCGTTTTTCCTGTTCAGAGTATTCACTTGGCTCATCTTGGATTCGCGTTACCACAAACGCGCCGTTACCCATTTTTCCGTTGTGGAAGCGGTGCGGCTTTTACCCGAAGGCGTTGTGTGCGCCACGGGGCGGGGGCGCGTGTTGTTTATGAACGATGCCATGCGCACGTATTTAAGCGACCTTGGGTTTTCCACCGATCTTGCGGACACCCGCGGTCTGTGGGCTGCGCTGCAGGCAAAAGCCGCATTCGGGGATGCGCCTGATGCGCTGCTGCCCGAGGGCGCGCGTTTGCGCATGTCTGACGGGAAGATATGCCTTTTCGCCGTGGATCAGGTGCGTTTGCGCCACGAAGAATGTCAGCGAATCGTGGCAAGCGACATCACTGAAGAAGAGCAGATAAACGCCAGCATAGAATGCACCAACCAATTGCTCGAGATAGCCGGTGAGGAATTGCAGCGTTCTTTGGCGGACGTGCACACCGTCGCGCAAAACGAGGCGCTGCTGCGCATGAAGGCGCGTGTACACGATGTGATAGGCCAGCGATTGTCCATTCTGCATCGCTTCCTTGAAGATGGGGACGATTCCGACGAATCGCTTGCGAAAATCGCGCCATTGCTCACAAACATTTTAGAGGATCTGGCTCAAGGGGAAAACAGCGCGAGTGCCGAGGACTACACGAGCATCGTCGAGGCGTTTTCGCTGGTTAATCTTCATTTAAATATGCATGGAACCCTGCCTGCGTACAAGCCAGCATCCAGCGCGTTTTTGCACATCATTCGCGAGGCGGCTACGAACGCCTCCAAACACGGGCAGGCGACGAATTTGGATATAACCATTTCGGAAGATGAATCATCGATTAAACTGGTGATTGAAAATGACGGCATTCCTTCGGCAGCGGACTATGAAGAGCATTCGGGACTACCGAGCATGCGGCGCGCTGCGGAAGAAATCGGCGGACAGCTTTGCGTTTCGTCTACATCGCCCTTTACCTTGCAGGTGTCGGTGCCTCAAGAAGGGAACGCTATAGAGTCACAGAAGAAAGAGACATCGGCATGCACCGAGGGGGATACGAATGATTGACGTTATCATCGTTGAAGATCAAACCATGTTGCGAAAGTCGCTGGCGACCGTCATTGATATGCAAGATGATATGCATATAGTGGCAGAGCTCTCCGATGCGGCGCAAGCGCTGGACGTGGTGAAACGACTCAGACCCGATTTAGCCTTGTTGGACGTTTGCACCGAAAACGATTCAAGTGGCATAGTGGCTGCGCGCAAAATCAAGGAAGAATGCCCCGATGTGAAAACCATTATCATGACCGGTATGCCCGAAATCACGTTCATCGAGCAGGCGAAAGCAGCGGGCGTTGATAGTTTCGTATACAAAAACATCGGCACGGATGAACTGCTGAGCATCGTCCGGTCGACCATCGGCGGGTACAAAACCTTCCCGCAACCTGCGCAAGGCGTTTTTTCCGGCACGGCAGCGCTTACCGATGTGGAAATGGACATCCTGCGTCTTGTGTGCGAAACAAAAACGCGCAAGGAAATCGCGTCGGAGCTCTACCTAAGCGAGGGCACCGTAAAACGTCACATTTCAGAGATACTGGCAAAGACCGGATACGACAACATTTTACGCCTTGCCGTACATGCGGTTTCGAGTGGAAACATCATCCCCGGTATAAATGACCAGCATTAGCCAGACTTGCAGTGCTTGTCATGTGCTCTGATTGAGAGTCCTTGTAGGTCTGCGCACGCCGCGTCGTACAAAGCGACTCCTGCAGCGCCGACGTCCCGATGACCGACTCTTTGCTCCCGCCAGCCCGAATGAGCCGCGCGGCGCACCCTGCACCCCGAAATCGGGCCGCAGGGCAATTCATTTTTCTCTTGTGCCATGGCATGCTTTGTATAGAGAGGTGCGCAAACGAGCCAATCCGTGAAACGGTATGGAAAAGGGGCTGATGGAATGGGACTTTTCAAGAAAAAGAACTGCAGTATATGCGGTGGGGAAATCGGTCTTCTCGGCAATCGGAAACTCGAAGACGGCAATTTGTGCAAGGACTGCGCAAAAAAGCTCTCACCGTTTTTTAGCGATCGACGCCGAAGCACCGTCGAAGAAATTCGAGAGCAACTGGAATATCGCGAAGCGAACAAAGAAAAGGTGGCGGCATTCAACACCACGCGCACGTTGGGCAGCGACACGAAAGTGCTTCTAGATGAGGATGCCCAGCTATTTTTGGTAACGTCATCGTCTCGCTGGCGCGAAGACAACCCCGATGTGATGGAGTTTTCGCAAGTGACCGGATGCAATACCGAAGTAAGGGAGTCGCGAACGGAAATCACGTGGGAAGACGAAGAGGGCAACACGAAAAGCTACGAACCGCCTCGTTATGATAGCGATTACGACGTGTATGTGACCATTCATGTAAACACCCCTTATTTTGATGATATCGAGTTTCAGATAAACAATTTCCGTATCGAGGAACGAGGTTCTGTGGAATTTCGCGAAGCGGAACGTCAGGCGAATGAGATTCGCGAAGCGCTGACGCAGCTTCATCAGGGTGTTCGCGCAAACGCTACTGCGGCGAATGCTCCCAAAGTGGCAGTGGTCTGTTCTCATTGCGGGGCTACCACGCTGCCTGATGCAAATGGCTGCTGCGAATACTGCGGCGGTGCGCTGGGTGTCTGATGCTCTGCGTTGGGGCTGTTCGGACTCAGAAAACGGCACAAGAAACAAAAAGTGGAAGGCAAAGAGCGGATAGCGGGAAGTAGATGCGGAAATCGCGAAGCAGGAAGGGGCGAACATGGGGCTTTTGAAAGCAGGCGCGGGTGCTTTGGGCGGCGTGCTTGCCGACCAGTGGCGTGAGTTTCTGTACTGCGACTCGCTTGGTGCCGACACTTTGGTTGCCAGAGGGCGCAAACGCGCACTGAACTGTGATTCCAACGTATCGGGCAACCAGAACGCGATTATCGATGGGTCCATCATCGCCGTGAACGATGGGCAGTGCATGTTGATTGTGGATGAGGGTGCCGTGGTGGAGGTTTCAGCCGAGCCCGGGGAATATGTGTTTGACGCATCCAGCGAACCCAGTATTTTGTGCGGATCGCTCGGATTGGGGTTAAAGGAAACATTCACGCAGATGGGAAAGCGTTTCACTTTAGAAGACGACAATGACAAACGTGTCTATTTCTTTAATACGAAGGAAATGCAAAGAAACAAATGCGGCACGGCGTCTCCTATCTTGTTTTGCGCATCAGGCGATGGCGACGGACAGAATACGAATGTGGCTGTGCGCTGCAACGGCGAGTTTTCGTATCGCATATGCGACCCGTTGCTGTTCTACAAGAATGTGAGCGGCGATGTGGAAGAGAACTACATGCGCGACAGAATAGACGGACAGCTGAAAAGCGAACTGCTCGCAGTCCTGCAGCCAGCTTTTTCGAAGCTTTTGGAGCGGGGGGTGTGCTACAGCGCCATGCCCGATCACGCAGAGGATTTAGTCGAAATATTGAACGAGCAGCTTTTTGAAACTTGGTTGAATCTACGCGGTATCGAAATGACGGCGATTAGTGTGAATTCCATTTTCGCTGTGGCTGATAGCGACATGACGGCGACGAGGCTGTAATACGGGTAACTTCTGCTGAAGTTGCAATCGAAGTGGTCACGATTTCAGCAGGTGAAAATAGATAAGAGTATCGAGAAGGGACATGATATGAAGAAGAAGATGATTGCGCTGATAGTCTGCATGGGCTTGCTGTGCATGGTGCTTGTAGGCTGCGCGGGCTCTGATCCTGCCAAGAAATTCATCGGTTATTGGGAGCTTTCCGCAATTCCCTCATCAGAGGGAACGGGCGCGGAAGAGATTTCGATGATGAAAGCGTTCGGGTTGACCGCATCCATTACGCTAAACGAAGACAAATCGGCATCGCTGGACATATTCGGCGAAAAGATTAACGGCACGTGGAAGGCCAAAGACGAGAAGAATGCAACGTTCACCTACGATGGCGCCGACTATGCCATGACGCTTGCTGATGGCACGCTGTCGATGACCGTTGAAGGGGACACCCTGGAATTCGTCCAAGGCACGGCGCCAGCTGCCAGCTCGAGTTCTAATTCCAGTTCATCTTCCGGGTCGGCTTCTGCTGACTCAAGCTCAGCGTCGAGCGCCAAGACCGCGATGAACGTGGTTTTAGCCGATGACGACGTTTGCACGATTACGGTCACAGGCAAGGAAACCGACAGCACCAATGATCCGGGATTCGACGTGACCATCACGAACAAGACCAGCAAGGACATCGGCATCACCACCGGATTCGATGACTGGAACGTAAACGGAACGGCTGCCATGGCGTATCTGGACACCTACGTTGAAGCGGGTACCACCCAGCAGTTCTTCCTGTACTTCAGCGCAAAGGACCTTGGCGGCGGCACGGAGAAACTGACGAACGTGACCGGCACGCTCGAGGTGTTCGATGTGGATACCGTCGACACTTTGGCCACTTACCCTGTGAGCCTGTAGCCGTGTCAGTAGGACACTTTGGCCACTTACCCTGTGAGCCTGTAGCCGTGTCAGTAGGACGGGTCGTTTGACACGTTTTTCACAAGCAGATGCAAAAGCCCCGGTGCCGTTCAATCGGCCCGGGGCTTTTGTTTTGTGTGGGTCAGGACGTGTCAAACGACCCGTCCTACTGACATGTTTTAGTGTTGGCAGGCCATCGCGGGGTCCATCAGGCCTACTTTGCCCTCGGCGAACAGACGCACTGCATCGCCCACCATGGGGGTCTGGGTTTCGGAGTACACGTCCACACCGCTCTGCGTGAAATGCGTCAGCGGGGGACGGCCCATGCCCACGACCAGGATGCCGTCGACGTTTAAGCCGGACACGTACTGGATAACGCCACCGCATCCCACTGCGTCATGCTCGACGTTTTTCACAGCTTCGGCGCCCTTGATCTCGCCATCTTCGATGGTGACGATGGTGAAATACGGGGTGTGGCCGAAGTGTCCGCTGCGCATGCTGTCTAGGCACTGATCGGTTTCGCTGGGTACTGCTAATTTCATGTTAGAGCTCCTTTTCCTTGAGTCCTTTAAAACCGTGAGTTATTCGGCAGCCTTTCCGCACTTGTTCGCGCTGCAAGTCTCGCATGCACGGAAGTGATGGGATGTCTGTCGGTGGCAATCCTCGGTGCAATCGCATTGTTTGTCCCAAGCGGTAATTTGATTACCTAAAGCCTGGAGAGCGCCTTTGTTCACGTAATAGTGCATGTGATGCCCATGGCGCCAGCAACCTACAAGTCCGCTGCTTTTCAAAACCGTCATGTGCTGTGACACCGCTGATTCGGTGATGCTCAGCTCGCAGGCCAGCGAGCGCACGCAGTGGTTGCATTGGGTAAGCAGCGAAATGATGCGCAGGCGCGTGGGGTCGGCAAGCGCTTTGAAAAGCGCGTCGGTGTCGAACGAATCCGGCTCCGCGCAGGTGTAGCACAGATCCGGTTTTGCGCACTGCGGCATCTGCTCCTCCTTTGGGATTGCCCTGCGATTAATAAAGATTAAGCCAACGCTTAACTATGATAGCGGTTGGGAAGATTAAGTCAATGCTTAATGATTGGAATGACGCTGGTTCAAAACTCCGCATCGCAAAGCTGGCCGCAAAAGCTGTTGCATACTTACCCAGAATGACGCTGGTCCAAAACATGGTCTGCGGCCTCGACGCGCCCTCATCGGTTGCATACTTACCCAGAATGACGCTGGTCCAAAACGCTCCACTTCGCACATTTCGCAGATGCCACGTTGCATACTTACCCAGAATGACGCTGGTCCAAAACTGTTCCTGCACCGAGCATGTCGCCTCGCGGTTGCATACTTACCCAGAATGACGCTGGTCTAAAACTGTGGCCCATCGCACGAATTCAAGCCGCGCGTTGCATACT
>JAEXAI010000016.1 GCA_023394615.1 Actinomycetes bacterium
CACTTTTTCCCGCAACTGTCGCAAGGTGAGGAGGATTCATCTGGCATCCTAACGGACATCGGTCCAACGATACCCGTTAGGAGCAACTTAGATGATACAGGACAAAATGATCGATGAGATACAAGAGTTCAAGTTAACCGGCTGTACGCTTAGCGAAATAATATGGTTGAAGTAATCGAGACACCGAGAAGCCTTTGCTAAGAGAGTCACCGGCCGATGCACTACACTATGCTCGAGCAGATTTCGAGCGGAAAGGAAGGCATAGGTGGCACAGACGAGGAAGAAGTACACGCCTGAATTCAAGGCCCGGCTGGTAGTCTAGGCGCTGAAGGAGGAACGGACCGTCCAGGAGATCGCATCCGACAACGGGATCAACCCGAACCTGCTGTTCAAATGGCGCAAGGAGTTCCTGGACCACCCGGAATGCGTCTTCGACGAGAAGAAGCGCGACGAGGATCTGAGAAGGAGGGAAGAAGAAGTCGCAGCAGAGAGGGACGACATGCTCAAGACCATTGGCACGCTCACCCTCGAACGCGACTATCTTCGGCGAAGCTGTGAGAAGCTCGGCATCGATGGGAGACTGGAAGGCGCTGGCCGCTGAGGATGCGGCGGGGATAACGCGCACGCGCTGCTGCGTGATAGGGGAAAACCAGCGGCCGTTAACCCGGAATCGGTCACACTGGCAAATGAGTATACGCCCGTCGAATTATCTAATCTGCGGTTAAGGGCTGAAAACGCGTTAAAGAATTTGCTGCGCTACATCCAATCATGATGCCGTCGATGAAGCCGATGCGTAACTGCTTTAACATGGACTTATTGATAGCTAGACGTGATACTAAATTCTGCAGAAGCGTATCCCAGCAGTTTTCATTTTTTCGTAGAAGGACGTGGATTTCGTGAGCTCTAGCTTATCTTCAAGTACTAGTTTTGAAATGTGATTTCGAGCATAAAGCTCATAGAGCATGATCCATGATCTCGAGTGTTTCGTTAATGCTTCTATTTGCTCATCATCGAGATATCCTTTTTCTAAAAGCAGTAGTTGTGCAAGCTCATTCCTAGATGCTACAACTTTTTCAATCGTTGCCTTGTTGTTGTTTAACAGTTTTGTTTCCGCCAACACGTAGACGAGCCATGCTACTTCAAAGTCGTGATTGAGTTTTAGATGTTTATCAACTAAACCGTTTATGATGTGCTTATCTGCAGTACTCAACTTTAGTTTTCTGCTGTTCTGAATCAGAAGGGTGCATGCTTTCGAAAGTGAACGGCTGTCATTTTCAATTATTGTCAGCAAATACGATTTGTATAGACCATTGTCCTTTGCGCTTAGAGGCTTTTTTTCGAGGTTCTTCAACAGAAATCTAATTGAACCTTTTGTACCGTTCATTTCCATTAATGAAAATGTGTTGAACAGACTCATCAATTCATCGGGTTCGATCGCGCTTTTGTAACGCTCATCAAAGATCTTTTCTAAATTGTCAACAATATAGAATGGGAAATCGACCGTCTTCGTTTTTTGATTATTAAGAGAAAAACTATATCGTCGAAGGATATCAATGAAAATGCCTTCAACTCTATCTTGATCGTTCCCGTAAAGATAAACCTCGTAATCATCTACATAGCGAGAAAACGTGACACCGCTACTGATTAAATCATTGTCGATGCGGCACAGAATACCCTCTACAACCATTCTTGATATTAGCGGACCAGCCAATAATCCATTTGTTCTGTTTTGATTTTGTCTCCGCAAGAAACTGTCGAAGCTTGAGTACTTTTTATAGGTATCTGTATTTCTCGATTTGGTGGAGTTATCTTTGTTTTCGTACTCAATTTCGGCTTTTTCAAGTCCGAGTATAATTGCCGGCACAAGATGCGTGTAAAAACTACCGAAGCAGTTTGCGATATCGAGCTTCATAATTTTACTAGCGCCCTGCGCTCTTTTAATCTTCTCAATGGTGTTATCTATGTAATCCGATTCTGTGTGGGGTAGCTCGATGGAGCTGTTCGCGTTTTTTGCATAAGATTGTTCCTGCTTGTATGCGGTATTGTCTTTTCCTAGAATTGGAGAAAAGGAACAACTCCCATGGCTTTCTGTGAACTCGATCAATTCGTTGAATATATTGTTATCTCGCATAAAGTAATACAGTGCTAAGTAGGAAGAGATTTCAGGAATAAAAATATTGCGCCGACCACCAGCGGAATCGAATCTGGACATGGTATAGCAATAGGGATTTATCAAATCCCCCCTTGATGGTGGAGCACCTATTTGCAATAATTTCTCATCAATACTGAAACAAGGGGGTAGATACTCTGAGAAAAACCCATTCAGTGCGATATCTTTTCCGATGGCTTTATAATCACGGGTCATTATCAAATCCTTTCTTGGGAACGATATATCCTATTGCAAGAAATTCATTGTGCGGTATTGCTTCTGATGCGTATTGGCTGGCTTCTCGCATCTCAGTTTCAACTATCCCTGAAATAGTCAGTAAAGTAAGTGTAAGTAGGTGGCTATATCGACCTTAAATCCTTAGGAAACCATGGTAGACTACATATGCAAGAAACGTGGTTGCAAGAGTATGATTTGTCTGAATTAAAAGCACTTCGTGAATAGTGCTCTCCAGCTTCATAGGCCTCGTTATCTAGTATCTTATTTTCCATTCTGATGCCATGCATAAAAAGACTATAAACTCCTAGTGTTTTAGAAGAGGAAGACACTCGGTCAAATGAAAGAACCACAAACAAATAAAGTCAATCATAAGAATCTTGTGCCCATACCAATCCGGATGGAAGTATCCTGAAAGGTTCGCACGTACATATTGCGAAAGAAGGATTCGGCGATCGATTCGCGTTTGCCTTTGGAAGCTTGGAAGCGAGCAGTGTCACAGGAGGGAACACGGTAATTCCTCTCATATTCGAGTCATTTCAAGGGTATTGTCACATTGAAAGCTCCTTGGTTATAGATTGGTCGTTAGGGGTTTAATGTGGATATTGACACCGCACATGCAATTATTGATGGTTATGCCAATTGGTGGCGTGATGGAATAGAAGTATATCAAGAGGGTGCCTCGATAAGACTTATATGCCCTATGTTGGATCGCCATAACGATCACATGAGTATATATATCGCCGATGATCAGGCAACGGGAGGATTTCTGCTTACAGATATCGGATCCACTATTTGCGATCTTTCTGCATCAGGCTGCGACGTGTTATCAAGTGAAGCGCGAAAATCGAAGCTTGATGCCGTTGTCCGTGGTTTTGGTATTGCGCGCGAAGGGGAAGAACTGTATGTCAAAACTGGCATGGATCATCTCTTTCAATCAATGAACATGCTTATGCAAAGTATGGCATCGGTGGATGATTTCTTCTTTACTGTAAAAGATAGCGTGAAGAATCTCTTTATCGATGATATTGCTACATGGCTGGATGACAACGAAATCAGATTCATGCAAGATGTGAAGGTATCCGGACGTTCGGGTTTCGAATCGAAATTTGATTTTGTTATTCCAAAATCCGGAAGTATTGCGCCAGAGCGATATATTAAAGCAGTTGGCATGCCATCGGAGACGAGCGTGAAAAATGCTCTGTTTGGCTGGAACGACATAAAAATCGCTAGACCGGGAGACGCGACAGAGTATATATTCATGAATTCGCTAAATTCAAAATCGAGAATCGTTGATTCATCACTTAAATCAGCATGCGAGAGTTATGGCGTAAAACCTGTTGTCTGGGATGGGTCAGCGGATTCGGTTCTCGGCGAACTTGTTGCTTAATAGTTGAATTATCGCCCACTTCGTAACCACAATAATTAAGTTGACTTGTCGATTAGAAGCTCACCTATCAACATGCCTGGTATGAAGCTTTCAGACTTTATGCTGAAGGTACCGTCAAGATTCTTTTGCGAATTTCATGATTTCCTAGGTATGGCCATCGGCTTGCTGTCGGTCGTCTCGCTAGTTCGCTTGACTTAGGCTGAAAAAATGGTGGGTAGCCATGCTAAAATGAATCATCGCGAACACTGTTGTTAACGGAAGGGAGGCTACTGATGGCAGCACAATTGAATCCAGAGATTGTAAATTGGGCTGTTAAGCGTAGCGGTCTTTCCGAGGATTATCTTCCAAACAAATACCCTAAGTACAATCAATGGCTTGATGGAACCTGGAATCCAACGGTGAAGCAGCTTAAGGAAGTTGCGAACGTTCTTCATGTGCGCTTGTGCGAGCTGTTCTCCGACTCCGTACCTGACTACGACTTGCAGATTGCAGACTTTCGCACGATTGATGATGCGCAAGCAAAGCAACCGAGTCCAGAATTGTACGACACCATAGACATGATGCTTGCGCGGCAAATCTGGATGAAGGACTACTTTGAGTTCGAGGGCTACAGCCCAGTAGCTTTTGTTGGTTCCTATAAGGATAGGCCGATGAACTACGAGACGGCTGTGCTTCTTGCTGCTGACATGCATTCTCGCCTAGGCTTAAACGGAACATGGGCAAGCCAATGTAAGACCGTGGACTCCGCGTTTAAGACTCTTAAGAATCGTATTGAGATGATGAGTGTATCTGTAGTGGTCAATGGTGTGGTTGGGGACAACACTTCTCGCTCCCTTGATGTTGACGAGTTCAGAGGGTTTGTCCTAGCTGATGAAAATGCCCCGATCATCTTCATCAATGGGCGCGATACCAAGAGTGCTCAGATTTTTACCCTTATCCACGAGCTTTGTCATCTTGCTTATGCGCAAACTGGCGTAAGCAATGCTTCCGATGACAAGGATCCGAGTGAGGACATTGAGCTTTTCTGTAATATCGTCGCTGCAGAGTTCCTTGTGCCCGCGGCTCTACTCAAGGGCGATTGGATTAAAGACTCCAGGGATAACTACACCAAGATTAAGAAGACTGCAGCGGCACGTAAAGTAAACTTCATCGTTGTGGCGCGTAAAGCACGCGATATGGAGCTTGTTAGCCAAGAGGAGTTCTTCTGTCTTTACAACCAGTACAAAAGTGATTTGCCTCCAGCCAAGAAAAGAACTGGTGACGGTGGGAAATTCATCCTGAACAAACAGTATAGGCTGGGCAATGTATTCTCTGATGCCGTGCGCACAGCAGTAGGTACGAATTATCTTGACTATCGTGATGCTTATGACCTTACAGGCATGAAGGCGCCTACATTTAAGAAGTATTTTGAGGAGGTAGTGTAATTGGACCGCTACCTGCTTGATACGAATTTCTTCATTACCAGTGAGCAGTACATTCCGTTTGATATTTTTCCCAGCTTCTGGTCTAGCTTGGCGGCTTTGCTCGAATCAGGAGAGGCACTTATCCATGAGAGCGTGATGGATGAGCTTAAGCGCAAGGAGGACGAGTTGCTTCCATGGCTCAAAAGCCTCAACAACGTGAAACCAGTGAAGGCAAGTCAGCAGGTTTTGGATAAGTATCTTGAGGTCTGCAATTGGCCAGCATCAAAAAACTATGACAGCAACGCTATCAAGGAGTTTACAGCTACTGACAGAGCCGATGCGTGGCTGTGCGCTGAAGCTTGCGTGTCTGGATATGTTCTGGTTACTTACGAAAAGAGCTCCAACTCAATAAAGAAAGTAAAGATTCCAAATGTATGTGATGCCTTTGGGGTCACTTGTATTGATTGCCGCAATTTCATGCGTAAAGAAGGCTTTAAGTTCTAGGTATTTTGAGCTGAGTGTTCGCCCTGCGCGAGCGATGGCACAGACGGGCGTGATTTCATACTTGCCCTTGTCGAAGAAAGCCTAAGGTGCTACTCAGTGCTCGACATCAAATATACCTGGCAATTCAAAAAAGACGCCAAGAAGAAGCGCAGGCAGGGATTGGATTTAGGGAAGCTGGATGAGGTTATCCTCGCGTTGCGTGAGCAGAAGCCGTTCCCCGAAAGCGAATGTGAGCCAAGAGGAGTGGTGACGGCGTAAAAGCACTGTCAATTCTCGTGCTGGTTCCATTTGGATGCCATGAGGTGAATGCGAAGGATGCAATGGTTTTCGCATTCCTTGCTAACAGCCTGTCATCGTAATAGAAACGACAGTTGTAACGGCCGAGGAAGGGATAGGTTGAAATGGCGGCGGATACCGCAGAGATTGCTAAAAGCATGGAGAACGCTAGAAAATCACCGGTCTCGTTCGGGATACCCAGTCCAAAAACTTACGGTGAGTTTTTGGATGAGATATCTTCCGACGACTTGTTCGTGGGACTGTTGGGTCATGGCCTTTTCGATGATAAGCTTCCTCCGCTGTTCTCTTCGAAGGGTTTCTGCGACTACTGCCTGATAACGCCACCTACGCCTTCAAACAAACAAACATACGATTATGTCTCATATAGGTGTGTCAGGAACATCGGCGAGACAAGAATCATGGGACTGCCCAACCCTATCGGCTACTTCAGTCTTTGTAGGTGTCTTTCAGACAATTGGGAGTCAATTAGACAAAAGCTGAAGGAGATCACTGAAGGGCAAAACCATAAAGTTAGCCGTATCCACATAAGGAAACAGAAAAACACCCCGAAACTTTTTGAAATGAACTACGGGACATGGGCGAACGATGGTGACCCCGTTCCGGAGATTCAGGTGACAGCTCGCTACCAGGTAGTCAGTGATATTACCCAGTGCTTCCCGAGCATCTACTCTCATGCGGTTCCCTGGGCGCTTGTTGGCAAGGACAACGCGAAGAAAAACAGAGATGACGAGTTGTGGTTCAATAGGCTTGATCAGATGTTGAGAAAATGCACCAACGGAGAAACTCATGGCATACTCATCGGTCCAAGCGCCTCTAGTCTTGTCGCCGAGATTATTCTCACCCGTGTCGATAAGGTTCTATTGGAAAAAGGTTTCAGTTTCATAAGAAGCATAGACGACTATCAGTGCTTCGTTGGGTCATATGAGGATGCGGAGGAATTCATCAGAGTACTTGATCTTGAACTTCTGAAATTTGGTCTGATGAGGAATCAGAAGAAGACCAGGATTATGGTGTTGCCTGTGGCTACGGAGGAAGAATGGCCTCGTGCTTTGAAAAGCTTTCCTCTTCCCACTGAGGGTAAGCTCACTAGGGGGCAGGTTCTCGCCTTTTTGGATTTCGGCGTTGACCTTGTAAAAGCCAATGGAGACAACGCTGCTATTTTGAATTATGCCCTGAAGATGCTTTCAAGGAGAGAGATGACTGCCCCGGCGGCTGCACTGCTATTGAGCAGATCCTTTCAGTTCGTCAGATTGTTTCCGTACTTGGCCCCAATCATGGAAGAGGTAGTATTCGGTCCCTTTCATGCCTGTAAGAATGATATCCAACGCCTTTCCGATGATCTATACGAATATGCTAAGCGAACCAAGACTTGGTTTCCGGCATATTATGCCTTCTACTATGCTCTCAAGTATGACTTCAACTTGTCGAAGGCTAAAGTCGATGACGTCATCGAGAGCGATGACTGCATTCTTAAAGTGCTCGAACTTTGTTATGCAAAGAAGAGGAAGAATAGAGATGCGGTGAAGAAGCTGCACGATGATGCGGTCGCCCTAATGGAAGCGGAAGATGTAGATCAAAACTGGGTTTTTGTCTACGAAGCGCTCAATGCGTCTGAACTCAAGGGAGATTTCGCAGCGATGAAGAAGGCAAAAGTATCGTTCGTCGACCTTCCGTGAATCATGTCTTGATGCGCAGCTACTTGAATGGCCGCACCAGAGACAGCCTATGCGGTAAGCCTTCAGCAAACAATAAGAATAATTAAATAGTCATCCTCTTATTGGTGAGCCGATTCTGCCTGGGATAGCGTTAATTGTCGTAGGCTCTTAGTGTAATCCGCTTTTTAGTTTGTGATTATTCGCACTCATTAGCACCACCGATTGCGCAACGAGCACCAAGCGGAATCATGCCGAGCACCACATAGCATCACAATCCGAAATCACCACAAGCACCACCTCCAGCCCGATTCTCAATGAATATACACAAGTTCTAATTTCTGCAGAAGTGCACTTTCGCAGATTTCATTTTTATGTAGAAGGACTTGGATTTCGTGACCCCTAGCTTATCCTGGAACATTAGATCGGAGATGTAATTCCTAGCATAAAGCTCATAGAGCATGATCCACGAGCTTGAATGTCTCGATAACGCATCAATTTGCTCATTATCGAGAAACCCTTTTTCTAAAAGCAGCAGCTGTGCAAGCTCATTACGGGATTCTACAACTTTCACAATCGTTGCCTTGTTGTTATTTAACAGTTTTGCCTCTGCCAACAGATAGACGAGCCAGACTACTTCGAAATCGTGCTTAAGTTTCAGGTGTTTTTCAACCAATCCGTTTATAAGGTGCTTGTCTGCGGAATTTAACTTTAGCTTTTTGCTGTTCTGAATCAGAAGCGTGCATGCTTTTGAAAGCGACCTGCTGTCGTTCTCGATTATTGTCAGCAGGTATGATTTGTATAAGTCGTTGTCCTGCGTGCTCAAAGGCTTTTTCTCGAGATTCTTTAACAGAAATCTAATTGAGCCTTTGGTACCATTTCTTTCCATTAGTGAAAATGTGTTGAACAGGTTCATCAATTCATCAGGTTCGATATTGCTTTTATGACGCTCATTGAAGATCTTCTCCAGATTGTCAACTATATAAAATGGGAAATTGACTATTTCCGTTTTCTGATTGTTTAACGAAAAATGATATTGCTGGAGGATATCAATGAAAATGGCTTCGACTCTGTCTTGATCATTCCCGTATAGATAAACCTCGTAATCATCTACATAACGTGAAAATGCTATTCCGTTACTGCGTAAATCGTCGTCGATACGACACAGAATCCCTTCTATAACTATTCTTGATATTAGAGGTCCTGCCAATAATCCATTCGTTCTGTTTTGATTCTGTCCGCGCAATAGTTGATCTAGTTTTGAATACTTTTTATAGGTATTCGCATTTTTCAGTTTGCAAGAGCAGCTTTTGTTTTCGTATTCAATCTGGGCTTCTTCAAGGCCTAGCACAATTGCCGGTACCATATGCGTATAAAAACTACCGAAGCAGTTTGCGATATCAAGTTTCATAATTTTGCTGGCACCCTGCGCCCTTTTGATTTTCTCGATGGTGTTATCTATGTAATCCGATTCTGTATGAGAATGCATGACCAAGTCATTTGCGTTTTTAGCATATGCTTGTTCCTGTTTGTATACGGTATCGTCTTTTCCCAGAATTGGAGAAAAGGAACAACTGCCATGGCTTTTAGTAAATTCGATCAATTCGTCGAAAACATTGTTATCTCGCATAAAGTAATAGAGTGCTAAGTAGGAAGAGATTTCAGGAACATAAATATTGCGTCGGCCACCAACGGAATCGAATCTTGACATGGTATAGCAATAGGGGTTTATGAAATCACCCTTTGACGCCGGCGCACCGATTTGCAATAGTTTTTCATCAATACTGAAACATGGGGGTAGATACTCTGAGAAAAATCCATTCAGTGCGATTTCTTTCCCGATGGTATTATAATCTCGAGTCATGATTAAACCCTTTCTTAGGAACGATGCATCCTATTGTAAGTAATTCCTTGTGCAGTATTGTCTCTGATACTTATAGGCTGGAACACAATTTACGATATTGTTCTGACTATCATCATAGTAGAGTCTAACTTTGTTGAAGGATTGAGAATCATCGACCTCTCTGCGTGCAAGTAAATAGTCAGACAAATCTCGCCAATCTGAATAGTAAGGTCATTTGGTACTGCCATTCACATAAAACAATACCGCCGACAAGACGAAAATATTACCCTTATGCGCTAGAACAACCCGTCACTCTCAGAATTGATTATTGATTATTGAGTAGCATGAGCACCAACCGTTTCACGCTTTGGGTACCGGTGCTCACGCTGTTTCCGTATCACTCGTTTCGCGGTTTGCGTATCATTTTCTACTCGCAAGCAACTATCGAACGTTGATATCAACCTGATCGATGCGTGTTAAAACCACCGTGCAGGAAAAGTGTCTGACTTTTCGCATACCACCTGAGAAAGCTATCGGAGTTTTTCTCGATCTGCAGCCATTAAGCGGCGAAATCGCGCAGAACCGAATCGGGCATGCGGTCTTATCGAAGCGCCTTCCTGACGTATTTCAATTCCATCACGTCATCAAATGTGTATTGTTACATAAATATTTGGGATCGATGTAACTATGCTCGCACTTTAAAACGCCCTCGCCTGTGTCGACATGCAATGTCGTATAGCTGGTTTTCTTGGGACCCATTCGAGGCCTACCGCAAGATCGTCGACCCTCCAGAATCATTCAAAAAGAACATTCACGCAGGAATGAAATGTGTTACAATGTAGTACATTCGATAGGGGAGGAGACGAAAATGGCTAGTTCAACAATGACATTTCGCGTGAATGATGCTGAAAAAGCTTTGATAAACGACTACGCTACCGCATTCGGCATGTCGGCGTCTGAGTTCGTGCGCACTTCAACTCTCGATCGTATTGAAAATGAACTTGATTTGAAGGCTTGGAAATCAGCAAAAGCAGAGTTTGATGCCGATCCGGTAACGATATCAGCTGATGAGATTGCAAGAAAGTACCTGTAGAGTGTGGTCCTTGCAATTTTCCAAAAAGGCCGACAAGCAGCTATCCAAAATGGATGCAGGGGTCAGACGCATAGTCGTTGCTTGGCTTCTGAAGTACGTTGACGGGTGCGATGACCCGAGGGCTCATGGCAAAGGGCTTACGGCCAATAAATCGGGTGAGTGGCGCTACCGTGTCGGCGATTATCGTATTCTTTGCGAGATTCGCGACCAAGACCTTGTTGTGCTCGCTATCGAGATCGGCCATAGACGAGAAGTCTACAAATAGGTTCTCGTGCGCAAGTTCAAAAAGTGCCATTCTCACCATTCCAGCAGCTTGCAAAGCTCTTTCAAACTTGATAGGGTAGGGTCATGTTGTTTCATCCCATTTAGTGCAAGATTCATTTACAGCGACCGATTGGAGAATCGAAATGGAACCACAGATGGACTACCACCCTCCGCACCATCGTTTGAAACACGCAGCCGCACAAGCTTTGTATGATCGAAGCGCCCTCCCACAGCATGAGAGGGCGCTTTTTCATGTGGTTGTACATACAACGTTTGCTCTGATTGCGTGCGCTCTCATTTCTTTAGTGCTTTTACTACCCGACGCCGCCTTTGCAGATCAACCATCTGATGCATCTACCATCACTATTTGTAAAGTGTCTGACCAGTCGGCCAATCTTCTCTCCAATGCGCATATGAGTTTAGCTGGCGACTTCATCGAGGGGGAAGAGCAGGTAGATTTCCTTACACGCACCACCTTGCCGAATTCGTCTCGTAACGGATTTTTTGAATCTGACATACTTAAGCTTGGAGGCATTTATCTGCTCACTGAGACCCTAGCGCCCACAGGATATATCATCTCCCCGTTTTCGAACACATTTCCTGATTGCAATCTGCGCAATGGCGCCCTGGTTTTGCAGCTCGATGATTCAGGCTCTCTGATGTATGAAACCACTTCCGGCTCATGGGCTCAGATACAGAAAAACACAGTCTATGTGAAAGATGCCCCGACTCGTTTGAGCATAGATGTGGTGGATGAAACGGGCCTGTCCGTATCGGGGGCAGTTTTTAGCATTACGCCAGCTGATGGGTCGTATTTCGCAGATAGCTCAACTGAAGCTCTATCGTATATCGCTGACGGCCTAAGTGCTATCGAGGGCAAACTGGTATGTGAGAGCGTAGTCAGGCAGGACATATACCAGATTGAGCAGACTCAGACAGCAGAAGGTTACGACGTGGCAAAACCCTTCACCATAGCCGTGCAAAACGATGGCACTATCCGTTTAATCGATGAGTCGGCAACCGGCTATGTGGAAATAGGACAGCAGGGCAGCGTCACTGTTTTGAACAAGGCAATACCGGTAGTAGATGAAACGCCGGAAAGCAGTGATACCACGCAGCCGCAAACGCCTGATGCAGAAGTAGATACTGCCACATCGGGCGATAATGCGGCTGCTGCAGACAAGCCAGCAAGCCATCCGGAAAACGCCGGTCAAAATGCCAAGGTCGCTGCTACTATATCGCCGAGAGCGGGTGATTTTTTGCCGACGGTCGTAGCCATCATTTTGGTATCCGCAGTATCTGTGCTTCTGCTTGCAAGGCATAGCATTGCGCGAGATACGCATAACGGCTGCAAGCGTTAGCCACTCGGCTACTGTGCACCATCTTTCCTGAGCACTGCGCCAAACGTTTTCAAGATGATCTTTAAATCCGTTGTGAGACTTTGAGTGCGCACATATTTCAAATCCAGCTGCATCCATTCTTCAAAGCCAAGCTCACTGCGTCCGCTTACCTGTCAATAGCAGGTGATGCCCGGCTTCACTGCCAATCGCATCCATTCCCAGTCGTCGTATTTTTCAACTTCGTCTGGTAGGGGCGGACGCGGCCCGACAATGCTCATAGAGCCTTTCAGCACATTTAAAAACTGGGGTATCTCATCGATGCTGCTTTTACGCAGGAAACCGCCGTGCTTGATGATGCGCGGGTCATCCTTTAGTTTGAATACGGGTCCCGTTGCTTCGTTTTGGTCTTGCAGCGATTCCTTCATGCTATCCGCATTAGGTACCATTGTGCGCAGCTTGTACATGGTGAATTCTTTACCGTTTCGCCCGCAGCGTTTCTGCTTGAATATCACTGGGCCGTCTGGCGATCCTGTTTTCACCAGTATGGCGCCCAGCAGCAAAAAGGGACTGCCTATCACGAGGCCCACAATAGCTCCCAGTATGTCGAAAAAACGCTTGGCGATGCACCATCCTGGGTTGGAATTCGGGCTGAAGCGCAACGTGAACATACGCAAGTCGTCAATGACTTCATCATTGAGCGAGCTCGGATAGAAATCGCCGAACTCAGGGATCACCGACGCGCGGATACCGTACTTGCTTGACATGGCGATGATGCGACCGTGGGAATCGTATTTCTGCGCTTCTATGCCCACCACTACTTCGTCGGCCAATCCGGTTTCTATGGTCTTGTTGAAGGCTTCAGCACCGCCCAAGTATCCACTGATATTCGGGTTTGGCTTTTCCGCTACATAGCCTACATAGGTAAAGCCATAATAGGCGCATCTATCGCGGCCAACGGTCTCCTCAAAGAATTGCTGCGCTACTCATTGCTTCCTACCAGCAGCAGCTTGTGCAGGCCCACGCCGCGTGCATGATAGCAGTTGATAATGCGACGCCAGATATAGCGCTCGAGGCTTATCAGCAGGCACGACACCCCAAATGCAAAAATCAGCATCGAGCGTGAAATATAGTCCATATGCATCAGAAACAGACTTGCAAATACTATTATCAATACGATGAAGTTTGCGAGAAAGATTCGCTCCACTTCGCGTGAAAACGGCCTGAAACGTCGGGACGAATACAGGTTGCATAGCATGTACACCACAACGGTGGACAGGCTGGCAACCAGCAGATAGGTTATAACGTGGTTGAAAATAATCGGTGGGGCGCCTTCTGGTATCTTGAGCAGCAATGAGAGCAAGCACGCGAAAAGTACCATTGCAACATCACACAAACAGGTGACCACCCATAGTCCGTTATTCAATTTTCTGTAAGCGTTTTCCGCAAAGCCCAATTTTGTTGCCCCTTCACCGCAAAGTCATCCACTACGATGCAGTGTAATTTGTCCCGTTTATTTACAACGAGACATAATACTATGAGTTTCATTGCCCAGATGGCAGAATATGTCACCAATACCAAAACCGTACCCAACGGCACGGCACATTTGGCGAGTATTTCACCTGGAAGTACTCTATATTCACAGACATATGCAATCTTCAATAAGATTTGAAGATTGCAAGGTGTACTGCCAGACGGTCACATTCACGAGATGAAGGATGCCGAGGTGTTATCCTCTATAGTCTTATTTAATAACGAACAAATGTTCTTGTTTTCATATCCATCTGCTAGTACAATGAAATAAAAACAATTTGGGATAGGTGATAGCAATGTCGAAAAACAATTCAGGTTTTTACAAAAAGAAATCTGAATGGGCAATCGTTAAAGATGAACTGCTCGGGTGCTATTTGACCCCCTATCTAAATAAGATATATAACACAAATCGGCCTTTACTTATGTTGATTGTTTTGCGGGAAAAGGACGCTTCGATGATGGCAAGGATGGATCACCTGTCATTGCGTGCAAATGCATAGAGGAATCTTTAGCAAAAACAAAAATCGAAAACCCTTGTGTGCATGCCTTATTCATTGACAAAGTTTATTCATCTGAATTGATGGAAAACTTAGCAGGGTATAGATTCGCAGAGGCTAGAAAAGGAACATATGAAGAGCTATCAGCGGATTTAAAGGTGCATAACAATCAAAGAACGAATTTATTCCTTTATATCGATCCTTTTGGTATCAAATCGCTAGACTTAAGCTTATTTCATGAGGTAGTTTCACTGAATTCAACCGTGGAATTCCTTTTGAATTTTAATTCGTTTGGTTTTTTCCGAAATGCCTGCAAGGCGTATGGAGTTGATTATTCTGATGTCGAACCGTTTACTGAAGTTGAAGAACGCGAAATAGAAGACGACGATACACCTAATGAAACAATCGAAAAGCTCAATCGAGTTGCTGGAGGAATATATTGGCAAGACATTGTGCAAGAATACCGTGCTGAAAGGATTAATGGATATAGGGCCGAGCAAATCCTGAGCGAGAAGATGTGCATTCAACTTCGTAAATCCTACCAATATGTTCTTAATGTTCCCGTAAGAATAAAGAAAGGCAATAGACCGAAGTATCGTATGGTGTTTGGCTCCAACCATGTCGACGGGTGCTTGTTGATGTATGACAATATGCAAAAAAGAATGGAGCAAATGCATCTTATTCAAGAAAAGGGTCAGTCCAATCTTTTTGACTTAGACTCCGAAGATAGCTATATTGACCCATGCGAAGTCGAAACTCTGTTGATGGATGCTATTCGAAGCTGTACTGATTGGTTACCGATAAAAGAGCTTTTGGCGAGGTATGTAATCTCTACGGGCATAACGTTGCCACTGACGCGGCTCTACAATTTCATGCGTTCGTTTGAGAAAAGGGGCCTTATAGATGTCATGCGAGAACCTCAAACTACCAATAATGACATGCCGAGCAATTTCATGCAGCCCGGAAAAGGCAAGAAAGTATATATAAGGTGTTCAAATGCCTAATTCTGTATCGCGTATCGAGCGCAAATCCATGTTGTACAAAACGAAAGTCGAATATGGTGATTACACCATGAATCACGTACTGGGCTGTTCGCACGGTTGCAAGTACCCTTGCTATGCGTTTCTGATGGCTAAGCGATTTGGCAAAGTTAAGACATATGAGGAATGGTGCAATCCTGTACTTGTTTCGAATACGCTTGAATTGCTCGATAAGGAGATTCCACGCCTGAAGGACAAAATTAAGAACGTTCAGCTATGTTTCACAACAGATTCCTTCATGTATGGCTATGATGATGTGTGCAAGATGTCCCTTGCCTCAATCAAGCGTCTAAACCAAGACGACATTCCTTGTATAGTGCTTAGTAAGGGAGAGCTTCCATATAAGCTTGCTTCGTTTTCGAAGAAAAATGTCTATGGAATTACCCTTGTATCTTTAGATGAGGGCTATCGTGAAAATTACGAACCAGGGTCGGCCCCTTATGAAGTGCGCATAAGCGCTTTAGAAGCATTGCATGCTGCCGGGTGCAGAACATGGGTAAGTATGGAGCCGTATCCTACACCCAATTTGATTGAGCAGAGTCTGCATAATATCCTCGAGCGAGTGTCTTTCGCCGACAGGATTATCTTCGGACGCACGAACTACAATAAGACCGTTTCAAGCTATCCTAGAGTTAAGTCTTGGTATAACGATCAGGCGACTCAGGTTATAGCGTTTTGCAAGAGCAAGGGTATAGACTATTACATCAAGAAGGGCACTATGAGTGACGGACTCAGCAAATGCGATGGTCGTGATTGGGAAGCTTTATTGGACGTTTTTGAAGATAAACGAATGTCTGTCGGATAGCTGAATGTGCGGCAGAGAGATCTTCTCCAGTAGAATATCGACAGCCTTGCTGCTACTTCGCCAATGTTTTGAAGTCGATGATCTTCGCCTGATGCGGTTTGATACCGTGCTCGGCCAAATCTTCAGCAAAGGCTTTGGCTGGGACAACGTAGTCTTTGCGCGTGGGGCAGTGGGCGATCATGTGGTCGTTTATCCGTGAATATATGTGGCGTTGGAACGGATCTTCGTCGCTGAAGCTATTGGGCCACAGGTCTTCTATCGCACGGTTCATGCTGGCTACCGGCTTTCTGCCGTGCGTTTTCGTGACGACAATCGGCCCGGCAGCCGCGAAGTAGTCTTCTATCTGCTCAGACGTGAACTTGCTGCATTCCATGGCAACGCGTATTGCCTGGGCCGTCTGGTCTTCCCAATGCTTCCACTTGGCACCCGTCATGCGTGACATTGCGCAAAAGTGGTTCGATGAATTCACCGCAACCAGCAGCTTTAGACCTTGTATTTCCGCACGATGCACTTCCCAGCAAAAGAACAAGTCGGGAGTGTCGCCGTACTCCGGTGCTTTCAGCTTTAAAAATTTCTGCAACGGTATGGTTATTCCAAATTCCATGTGTACTCGATCCTGGCTTGCTAATGCGAAAATGTTGCTTCGATTATAGGGCAATAACTACTTCAAGGAATCATTTTAGTTAGATCGCGAGAACCGTATATGAAACCGCATTGTTCAAATCGTCCCAGAACAAGGGCAAATGGGTATTTTCGTACGCAGCATCACTGATTACGAGCTGGATCATTTTTCTACCCTGGAGGCTATCATTACCACTATGCAACGTGACCTGAATATATGTCACTTTACATATCTACTGCAGCATCGCCTCTTCGCTTCATCAGTCGAGGTTTACGCCCTTGGTTTCTTTTCCGAGCGCGCAAACCGCAACGGCCACGATAACGAATACGCCGGTCAGCACCAAAAAGACAGTCTGGAATCCTTGTTGTGATCCGGAAGACCCATACAGCACCGGCACAATCATGGGTGCGATGAACGCGCCGATACGGCCGAATGCGGAAGCGTAACCGCCGCCAGCCCCGCGAATGTGGGTAGGGTATTGCTCCGGCGTGTAAGAATAGATGCAGCCCCATGTGCCCAGTGAGAAAAAGTACAGCAAGCAGCCTGCTACGAGTATCATCGTGGTTGAGCCCGCTTGGCCAAACATCCATGCAGATGCAGCAGTGCCTAAAAGGAAGATCACCAGCACGGGCTTGCGTCCCAGTTTTTCGATTAGGTAGGCTGCGGTAAAATACCCTGGTAGCTGGGCGATGCACATGATGAGCGTGAACCCGAAGCTTTTTACGAGGTCATATCCTTGTGCGACCAGCAGCGATGGTGTCCACAGCACAAATCCGTAATAGCCCAGATTCACTCCGAACCAGAGTATCCAAATCATGATGGTGGCACGCCGGTAGCGCTTCGAGAACAAAGTGGCGAAAGCCCTCGCCGGTCCCATTTGCGCTGGTGCCTCGCTGTTTTCCGTGCTTGCAGTGACGGTAGTAGCCTCGGCGTCGCTTTTTGCCGTTTCGGCGCCTTCAGCCGAATCTATTGCGTCTGCCTGCTTTTCCATGGCAGTCACTATCTTGTCAGCCTCATCGTGTTTTCCCACCGAGTCCAGATAGCGGGGAGATTCTGGCAGCATGAATCGCAAAAGCGCCGCAAACAATGCCGGTACCGCTCCGATGAAAAAAGCGATACGCCAGCCATAAGCAGGAATAGCCAGATAAGCCACTAAAGATGCGATAATCCAGCCCCACGCCCAGAAACTCTCTATCAGCACGACATTGCGCCCGCGCGAGCGCAGCGGCGAAAACTCGCTGACCATCGTGGTGACCACTGGCAGCTCTCCGCCCAAACCTAGACCGGTGATGAATCGGAACACCAGCAGCATCTCGTAATTGGTGGAAAGGCCGCACAGAGCGCTTCCTGCGCTGAATATCAGCAGCGTCACCAACACAATGGAGCGTCTGCCGAACCTGTCAGACAGAAAGCCCGCTAAAAGCGCGCCTACAAACATACCCACCACACCGGCACTGGCTAAAAACCCCAGTTGGGAAGATGTCAAAACCCATTCGCGCCCGATGGAAGCAATCACGCCTGATACCATGCCTTGGTCCATTGCGTCGAACATCAATCCGATGCCCGCAATCACAATTACCTTACGCATAAACGGAGTCATTGGCAGGCGATCGATACGCTGTGAGATATTCATTGCAAAGCTTTCTGTGGTCGCAGTCGAGTCTGAAGTTCTGCTGAGCAGCGCACACATAAAGTCGCAGGCAGCATCAGGTTCGAAATTGTACCTGTTCAAGGCATTGACTTGTTTATGTAAAGGTCGTCGGTCTGTTTATTCGGGGACGGGGGAGAGAAAGCAGCATGAGCCGTGTGTCCACCAGCGCGCAGCTCAGTAACCGCTCGGTTGTTCGGGCCATGGGGGAGGCTGCATTTCCTTCATGTCCAGATGCAGCGTTTGCTCGATCACCTTGGCAATGCACTTATCGGTTATTCCGGGATAAGCTTTCATCAGGCCAGCAATGCCGAACAGCAGCGAGCAGAACATTTCGGGCACACAATCGATGTCAATGCTGCGATAGGCCGTGTATTCCGGCACGATGAAATTCTGTATGCATTCGACCGATTTTAAAACTGCACGAGTAGCGAATTCGTCGCGGCGGCCCAGCTCTTCCAAAACGTCTATCATCGCACGTGGCGCGCCATTTGCATCGTAGAGAGTCCGGCGAAACGTCGCTACGCATTTTTCCAGTTCAGCTGGAGTTTCCCCGAAAGCGCGAAGCTCGTTCCAAGTTGAAACGCTTTCCACGATGTCTTCTACATAGTCGTCAAGCACAGCTTCGGTAATGGCCGCTTTGTCGGGAAAGTAATAGTAGATTGACGGCCGCGAGATTTTGGCCGCGCGTGCGATATCCGCAAGGCTTGTAGCAGCGACACCGTTGCGCTCGTAGAGCGCGCGGGCTGTCAGCATGATGTCACCGGCGCACCCCTGCAGTCGCTGGCTGGTGCGTATGCATCTGATCACGCTATGGTTCATACGGTCATCACCCACGTTTTCGTGCTCGCTTTCTTAAAATAGGTGCGGCCCCTTTCCGTCGAACCGAAAGGGGCCGCTCATGAACGTATTGAACCTGAAAAGCAGTGGATCTGTCAACGCCTAAAGCTTAGTCGCTTGCGTGCTTGGGCCCAGGGCTTTGTCGCTAGCGTGCTTAAGCCTACTGCTTGGCATGGGCGCGCGCGGGTTCTGCTGCCATAGCAACTGGCTTCCTGCGACCTTTTTCGTCCCAGACTGTTTCGTATCCGTACTCTGCCAGGTTGTCCAGAGCAATTTGTCTCTGTGCTTCAGGCACGTCGATGTTATCCAAATACACGCTTCGAAACTGCGGATGGTCCACGTAGAGCTCTTGCTTGAACGGGTTGCGTTTCTTTATCACGATAGTGCGCAGTTGGTAGACGAACACGCCGATATTGAAGATGAGTGCGATGACGGAAATTGTCATATGCGCTGCTGGATTGTTCGTCGAGTGCACCACAAA
Source organism: Actinomycetes bacterium (assembly GCA_023394615.1). Lineage (GTDB taxonomy): Bacteria > Actinomycetota > Coriobacteriia > Coriobacteriales > Eggerthellaceae > JAEXAI01. The sequence goes on from JAEXAI010000016.1 coordinate 19,633, forward strand.
CGATGGGTCCAAGAAAAACCAAGGCACGGTCATGGTGACAATCATGTTCACTGCCAGGGTCCTCACACGATGCTGCGCGTAGACGCCGCGTTTGATGAAAAATGCGGGAATGGTGCACGCCAGCAGCAAAACCAAGCCGCAATACATCGATCGATCCGACACACTGTTATAAGTGTAGGCGAAGTTCCACAAGTCATAGCCGATAATCCAGAACCATAGCATGTCGGGCCACACATAGTCTTTTTTCTTCCCGCGGCTTACGATGATGCCGAAAAATCCGCAGATGCAAAGCGCGTTCAGTATGCCGGCTATGCCATTGATCACATTCCACGGCCCACCGACTACCATGTATCCATCTACCATGCCCACGGTGCCTGTGAGTTGGAAATCGCGAATCGACGCTTCCAGAATATTTATAGCAAATATGATCGGCGGTATGCACACCAGATATTTTTTCTGAAAGGTGGGGAAGTACACGATCAGCCATCCGAATATCGCTCCCGCCAAACACGAATAGGTTTTCACCCACTGGAACCACGTACCGGCGCCTGTGCCCTCAACGGCGGTGTGGGGCCACACGAAAATCGTGAGCACAATCGGTAATGCGATAAAAATCGCTGCGCCCACCCATTTGTTCAATCGCGACAATTCGTTCATTCCTATCAGGAATACCAAATAGGCAATCACGCTCGCGAAAGCAGTGATTGAAAGCGGTTCGTAGAAAAACATCGTGGCCTCCTTCGTTGCCGACGTTTCATTGCGGCCCGATAGTAACAAAGGAGATTCAATCAGTATTGACGTTTGACCCTTGAAACGTCAGATAAGGGGCTCGGAAAGCGGGGAAGACTATTCCGAGAAGGAAAAAGCTATTCAAGACTCGAGTTGTGGGAGGGAAAATCACCTAGAAAATCGCGGTTTGCGTCTTTTTCGCTGGTGGTAAATGCGAATCTATAAATTCAGTTTCACAAGCGATGCTGTGAACAGGCTATATCTCACCAGCATATTCTTTGCATGTGACGCTCTATATCCAATCGCTCGATAAAAGACGCAAACCGGCGATTACTAGGCCTATTTACTCTCCCGAACTCGAGAGTTGATCGCGAAAGAGTTCCAAAAGGCAGTTGAGGTGGAAAATTATGGGCAGATGTGTTTTAAGGCAGAGAAAGGTTGAATCACATTACGCTGAGAAGACTTGGGATCCGGGAAACACCCTATTTATGCAAAGTGACTCATATAAGTTACCGTTCGCCGTTGTGTTCAAACCGCTCGCTACGCTACTTATAAGCATAAGGAATATGCCGAAAAACACCCTCTATTCGTGGTCGTGACCATTAACAAGAATATAGTGCCGTTTACACGTAGGCTGTACGTGAGAGTGCAAGGTAGATATTGACGGTCGAATACGACCTGCTACTATATGTAGGAGCTACATCGATGTAATTTGTGAATGGGACTACATAATTATCTTTTCATTCTTCCATCGTTGCAGACATTGTGATACAGTTAGTCAAGTTGATAAAGCCAAGTTCTAACAACCAAAATGGGTAGGAAATGAAGAAGAAATTAGTAGCAGCCTTGTTTGCAGCAATGCTGTTAGTAGCGCTGCCGACCATGGCATTCGCCGCTGACAGCCCCACTGGCACTTCAGCAACGGGCGGAAACGGGTCTGCAACATGGACCACTGGCATTGGCTCAGATTTGGTAATCTCAGACGGCACCACGAATGGTCTGGGTACCTACGATGTGTACTTCACCAATGGTGCGACTACTGGCTTCGGTACGATGACGCTGACTTTCAGCGGTCTCGACCAGTACAATGGTCAGAACGTGAATATCCTTTGCAACCACTCTGATGGCACGACTGAGTCTTGGACGAAGACCGTTGTTAATGGTTCTGTGTCCGTTTCTGTGACGAAGCTCAGCACGTTCACCATCTCTTTGGCGAATGGCAAAGCAGCTTCCTCGGCTGCAACCTCTCCGAAGACTGGTGTTGACATGGGTCTGTTGGCCGTGGGCACTGGCGCTCTGGTAATCGTTGCGAGCGGCGTGTACGTGGCAATGCGCAAGCAGAACCAGCGTTAAATCGCTAAACATTGTTAACGGAAGACCCGCCTCTGTCTAGAGGTGGGTCTTTTCTTTGATACGAGGTATTTCTTCATGTCTGAAAAAACAGGAAAGCACGCACAGCCGTCTTCAAGCGATGAGGATCGCATCAGTACTGCTGATGCAAGCAAATCCGCCCCTTCGTCCCTCTCTTCCACATCCTCAAATGGCAAAAACAAAAGCAAGCTGAAGCCGATTTTCATTGTATTGGTTATCATCATCATTGCTTGCTTGTGCGTGATGGGCTACAACTGGTACCAGCAATCGCAAGCCGCCTCTAAAACCAGCGAACCGATTGTTCCAGAGGAAACCAGCGAGCCTGCACAAGAGCAGACTGTGCAGTTGGTGAACAACCCAATCGACTTCACAACGCTGCGGGAACAATACCCCGATACGGTAGGTTGGATATCCGTGCCAGACACGAAAGTGAACTACCAAGTAGTGCGCAGCACGACCGATGATGGTTTCTACCTTGATCGCGATGTCGACGGAAATCAGACGGTTGCGGGTGCAATCTATATGGAAATGGCAAATGATCCTCAATTTTTGGATTACGTGACCGTGCTGTATGGACATTGCCTGCAAACGGACGCTATGTTTACCACGCTGCACTACTTCGAAGACCAAGCTTTCTTCGACAGTCATCCATCGTTTTACATCTATACCCCAGGTCATATACTTACCTACACCATCGTTTCGGCTTTCAACTATGATGATCGCCACATTCTGAATTCCTTCCAATTCAGCGACCCGGCTGTACGCTTGAGCTATTACGCCATGCTGCAGAATCCGGATTCGTTGGTGGTTAACAAACGCTCTGGCGTGCAGATGACAGCCGACAGCAAAATAGTACAATTGAGCACCTGTTTATCAGGTTATAGTTACGACAATCAACGTTATATAGTCACCGGAGTTTTAACCAATGACCAACTCACCTATTAAGCCCAATAACTCAGGCGCGCATTCCAAAAGCAACGACGGATCCGCATATCGTAAAGGCGCTGTAGTGCCCGATAGCCTAGATTCCATCGAACCTGCTGCCGATTTGCCCGAGCAGGAAGTCATACGTGTTCGCAAGCGCCGCAAAAAAAGGATGTCCACCAAAAAGCGGGTCGTTTTGACGGTTGTCTTAGCGATTCTAGCCGCTCTTCTGATTGGCGGTATTGCATTTGCTGTTTCTGTCAATCAGGCAGCGAAAAATGCGACGGACTATAGCGATGCTGATATTTCGTCGCCAGAAAACACTGTTTCATATTCATCTGGCAAGACTGTCGAACACAACGGTCACACCTATCAGCTGAACGAAAACATCGTGAGCATTGTGTTTATGGGCGTTGATAAAACGAATCTGGATAACAATTCAGGCAACGCGCCGGGGCAAGCCGACGCCATCATGGTGGTAGCTTTGGATACGACGACGGGCAAGGTGAACATCATCGCTGTGCCGCGTGACAGTATGGTGGATGTGAGCACGTCAGGACCGCAGGGCTCATATGCCGGCGTGGCGAAAATGCAGCTGTGCCTCGCCTACAACTACGGTAATAGCGATGCTACCTGCGCGCAAAACGTGGTGAACTCGGTGCAGCGCACGCTCTACAACATGCCGATGAAGTATTATTTCGCGCTGGATGAAGGCGGCATCGGACCCATGTGCGACTCGATTGACGGGGTCTCGCTTACCGCACTCGATACCATTCCAGGTACGCAGATCGTGCAAGGTCAAAATGTGATCTTGTTCGGCGATAACGCACTTCGCTACGTACAGTACCGCGATACGAGCCAGCTCGATTCTCCGCTGAACCGCCTGGCCCGCCAAGAGCAGTTCGTGCGTGCTTTCGCGCAGCAAGCTTTGTCGCAAGCGAAGGGCAATGTGGGAAATCTGTTGAACCTGTACAACACGGTCCTGGATTATTCCGACACGAACCTAGGTACCAGCGATTTCACGTATTTAGCGACCAACGTCGCCGGTAACGGTGTCTCTGATGTGCAGATGCACAGTCTGGACGGCACAATGGTGCAGGGCGAGAAGTATGGCGAATACAACCTGAATTCAGAGAGCGTGTACCAGAGCGTGCTGGATGTGTATTACAACAAAGTGAGCTGATGATGTAAGGACTATATGCGCCTGCTGAAAAAGTTTCAAAATATTTCTTTTGCAAATGTGCGCTATTGTGCTATAGTCCTTTCAACAACTGAATAGCTGAAACCTTTGAAGCGAAAGTCAAGCCGAGAAAAGAGCTCACAGAGAGCGGGCGATGGTGAAAATCCCGTAGTCACTGCTTGGTAAATGGTTCGCTGAGGGAAAAGGGAAAGGTCGCAAGGCTGAGTATCTGGACCGTGAGCCCGCGTAAGTGGCAGGAAATGTGTTGGCATTTCTGAAGAGGGTTTCTCGCGAAACCAAGTAAGGTGGCACCGCAGGTAATTTTGACCTGTCCTTATGTTTAAGGACAGGTCTTTTTTATTTCGCGGGACGCAATGCTTCGAGCGACATCGAATCAATTGCATCTGCTGGAGCTTTTATCGTGAGCGTTCCTTTCTATCAGCCGACGCTGGCAGCCAAGATAAGCCCGTGTGGGCAAAGACCGAGGCCAGAAGACCTCAAGAAAGGAAATGATCGAAATGGCAGAGCAAATCAAACGAGAGCTGAAAAACGATTCCAGTAAAAAGAACGGATTGGATATCAGTTCGCTTCTACTGGTAGCGGTACTTTTAGCATCAGGTGCGGTCCTGAAACTCACCGTTGGCAGCTTTATCAACTTTTTCGGGATGAAGCCGAATTTCATCATCGCAATGTATTGTCTGGCGATACTGCTGGTTCGCCCGAACATGTTGCAGGCAGGCATCATCGGACTTATCGCCGGCGCCGTATGCCAACTGCTTCCCGGCACACCGTATCTGAACTTCATCAGCGAGTTTCTAGGCGCGCTGACCATGGCTGCACTTCTGAAGGTGCCGCTGGGCAACCACTCCAACATCAAAGCAGCTATTGCATCGTTTATCGCAACCGTGGTTTCAGGCGGCACATTTACCATCTGCCTGTTCCTGTTTTTGGGCGCCGCATCTTCTAGCCTAGTAGCCTATGTGCCCATTGTGTTGTGCACCGCATGCATCAACAGCGTGATGGTAACCGCCCTCTATGCGCCGCTTTCCCGCGTGTTGCATCGCGGCGAGTCTGCTTCGAGCGCTGTCAGCGCATAACCCGATAAACGACGATTTCGGAAAGGGCCGATCCAACCATGATAACGATTAAAGACGTAACCTTCACCTATGCGGGGCAGAGCGCACCCGCGATTGAAAATGTCAGCATGCAGATAAACGACGGAGAATTCTACGGTATTATCGGCTCGGCTGGGGCGGGTAAAACAACGATGGCATCCATCATCAACGGTGCCGTGCCCCACTGCCAGAAAGGTGACTTCTACGGGTCTGTGCAGGTAGATGGCACGGATACATTTGAATCGACCCTGACCGACCTCTCACAGTCTGTGGGAACCGTGTTTCAAGATGTTGATGCCAGCATGGTCTCGAGCGTAGTTGAAGACGAAATACTCTTCGGGCTCGAAAACCTCGGATGCCCGCGTGAGAGAATAGAGGCGCGCCTGGCAGAAGCATTGACTGATTTGGGAATCAGCGAGTTGCGCCATCGTCGGATTGCCGACCTATCCGGCGGACAGAAACAGAAAGTCGCCATTGCCGCAGTCTTGGCCATAAAGCCTCTCACGCTCATCTTGGATGAGCCGACTGGTGCGCTTGATCCTGCATCATCTCTGCGCGTTTTCCAACTGCTGAAAAGCCTGAATATGCGCTTTGGTATCACCGTGGTGGTGATAGAGCAAAAGATTGGCCTGCTTGCGCAGTTCGCTCAGAAACTGGCAGTGATGGATCAGGGCAGGATTATTCTGGACGGTCCAGTTGATCAGGTGCTTTCGCATTCTGCGCAATTGAAAGAAGCAGGAGTGAACGTGCCGCGTGTCACCGACCTTTCAATCGAGCTTTCAGCTGCAGGACTTTCCGGATTCGAGCCGCAAACCTTTACCGATGTCGATGGTGCCGAGAGCACCTTGAAGAAGATGATTGCATGAACCCCGTTATCGAATTTCAGGATGTATGTTTCAGCTATACGGCGACTGCGCCTGGTAATGCCAAGTCCGGGAAAGCAATGAGCTTTGCCAAACCTGGGAAATCAACGAGCTTTACCAAGTCCGGGAAAGCCGCTGCGCGCGACGCATCACGCGCGTCGCAGGAACAAACCTACACCATGCAAGATGTTTCATTCGCTATTGAACCTGGCGAATTTGTGGCAATCATCGGCAGCAACGGCGCCGGAAAAACCACCGCGACAAAGCTGATGAATGGGCTTTTGAAGCCGAGCTCTGGGTGCGTGAGTTTTCAAGGCGTATCGACCGGCGATGTGAAGACCAGCCAGTTAGCCCGCCAAGTCGGAATGCTGTTTCAGGACCCTGATAGGCAGATCTGCCAAACAAGCGTCTACGACGAGCTGGCGCTAGGCTTGCGAGCTGCGGGGATTTCGGAGGCGGATATTGAGAAAAGGGTAGGGTGCATCGCTCGAGATTTTGGTTTTGACACCGCATGCGATCCGTTCAGCTTGTCTCGTGGACAACGTCAAAATCTTGCACTGGCCTGCATTATCGTGGGGCATCCCCAGGTGTTGGTACTCGACGAGCCCACATGCGGTCTTGATTATCGGGAGTGCACCTACATCATGCGGCGCGTAAGCGAGCTGAACGCGCAGGGTACCACGGTTGTAATGGTCACGCACGATATGGAGTTGGTTATCGATTACGCGGACCGTCTGCTTGTGATGGCAGATGGAAAGCTGATCGCCGACGGACGTCCGAAAGACATTTTCCGCAATCCTGGCGTCATGCATCAAGCAGGTATTCTGCCACCGCAGATGATTGATTTATCACAAAGGCTTGATCTGCCTGTGGCGAAAAACGTTGGAGAGATGGTCGAGTGCATTACCAAGGTTATCAGCGCCTGCACCAACCCTGGTAAAGCAAATACCCAAACGGAAGGAGCGTTTTAAAATGACACCAGCAATGCAAGAGACGATGAGCTCCCTGTCGCCAAGCATAGCATCCAACGCATCAACGTCTACAACAACCTCAAAGCGCGCAGACGCATCAACGTCTACGACAACCTCCACGCGCGCAGACTCATCAACGTCTACGACAACCTACACGCGCGCAGACGCATCGATGCGTACTTTAAACCCCCTGACAGGTATCGTATTGGCTTTCTGTATCTGTATCGCAGCATTCACCACTCAGAGCTTTCCCGTACTTTTCGCTCTTTTGGCGATAGGTGTGGGTATGGGTGTTGTCGGCGGTATTCCACGAACTACCCTGAAGCTGCTCGGCGGGCTCACCACCATTTCCGTCTTCCTCTTCATTTTGCAGATACTGTTCGTCCGCGAGGGCACGCCCGTTTTCGCGTTTGTGACCGACCAAGGGCTCATCGTGGCTGGTCTGGTTGTATTGCGCCTGATGGTCGCAACTATTCCGCTTGCAGTGGTGCTGAAGATTATTCCCTCTAGCGACCTTTCGAATGCGCTGGTGAAATGCGTGCATTTGCCCTATAAATATGCTTTCACCATCAGTACTTCGCTGAAATTCATTCCCGTTTTCACGCAGGATATGGGTGCTATCATCGAAGCTCAAACGGCACGTGGCATAGATTTCGACACCGCAAACCCCGCACGCAAACTGAAAATGATCTTGCCTCTTTGCCTGCCTTTGCTGATGTCTTCCGTACGCCGCATCAACCAAGCAGCTCTTGCGGCTGAAACGCGCGGTTTCTATCTGCGCACCAGAGAATCAGGATGCAAGGAATACCCCTTTCGCGCCGTAGATTTTTGCGTGCTGGCATTCGCCCTAGGATTGGTGGTTTTGACAATTTTCTAGCATTTTGAAAGTTTTGTAGCGTTAAGACAATTTTGCAGACTTTTGTCAATCAGACCCGCTATGTGCGATTTTCGAATCGTTTTTGCAGTACTTTTTCAGAGTCGGTGCCAAAAGCATGATTTCCGGTTGCATTTGCGCAGGTCACGAAATTCGTAAAGTTCGATAAATGGATTTTCACAAAAAGGAATCGCACATAGCGGGTCTGATTGACAAAAGTCTGCTGGCAAGATTCTCATTTTCTGAAACAATGTTGTAGATACGTCACGTGCCGGACAGCTGCTCCCTTTAAACGAACGAAATCTGCTGGCTAAGGCAGCAGCGGGCCTGTGCGCTGTCGGGCTGCGGAACATATCGCTACATGTTGGCAATGGGTAGTCGGGCTGCGGGCCTCATCGCTACATGTTGTTAGTTATTTGTAGTAACTGAATCGTTTCTTGCATATATCTTCAGATGCACCTTTAATAAGTAGTGATAAATTAGTTTTATTGGTTTTGGTTGCTTTCCACGAAGATTCGTTATTCTTCCTCTGCACAATGCTTGCCTATGCAACGCCGTCTCGCCTCATACGAGCAGCGGTTACTGGTTCTCGCTCTCAGATGCTTCCGAAACTCGTATAACGCATACGGAGGTAGCTGAATGAATTTAACACGCAAGCAGATTCTGATGTTGATTGTACTTGTATTTGGCACGTTTATCACGGTGCTGAATCAAACGGTCGTCACACCTGCTCTGCCGTCTATTATGACTGAAATGTCTATCGATGCGGCAACGGCTCAATGGCTTACAACTGGCTTTACTTTGGTAAATGCCATCATGATTCCCATTACCGCTTATCTGACAGACAAGTACTCTACCAAACGACTGTTCATCGTGGCCATGAGCATATTTACCACAGGCAGTTTGTTGGCAGGGTGGGGGCCATCATTTCCGGTACTGCTAATCGGACGTCTGCTGCAGGCAGGTGGTGCTGGCATCCTGATGCCGATGGTCATGACGGTGCTGATGCTGACGTTCCCTGTTGAAAAACGCGGAACTGCAATGGGAATATTCGGCCTGGTTATCGCATTTGGCCCTGCAATCGGCCCGACAGTCGCCGGTATCGTAATCGATCATGCTACCTGGCATATCATGTTCTTCGCAATATCCATCTTGGCTGCTATCGTTATCGTGCTCTCTACGTTTCTCATGGACGGCACGGCACCAGCAAACAGCGGAAAAGCCACTCTGGACAAAACTTCCGTTGTACTCTCTTCGCTTGGCTTCGGCTCATTGCTCTATGGCTTCAGCGTAATCGGATCATACGGAATCAGCATCGGTGCCATTATCTCAACGATAGTGGGAGTCATTGCGCTGGTGTTTTTCTTCCGTCGTCAGCTGCATATGGACCATCCCATGCTGCAGGTGCGCATCTTGAAGAACCGCACATTTCTGGTTGGTACCATCATCGGCATGTTGGTGCAGGCCTCGTTGCTGGCTGCGGGCATTCTGCTGCCAATATACATCCAAAGTTATCTGGGTTACTCGGCAACCATATCGGGCCTGGTCATCATGCCTGGCGCTATCGTTATGGGGGCTATGGGTCCTATTGCTGGACGATTGTTCGACAAGTACGGCCCTCGCATGCTCAGCCTTGTGGGACTGGTAATCCTCACGCTGAGTACTTTCGCGTTCGCCTTTTTGGGCGATAGTACATCGGTCACATACCTGACGATTCTCTACACGGTACGACTTTTCAGCTTGTCTCTGGTGAATATGCCCATCACAACATGGGCCATGAATTCCCTTGATGACAAACTGGTGAATCACGGCAACGCACTCAACAACACGTTTCGCCAAGTAGCAGGTTCGTTGGGCACTGCAGTACTTGTGTCTGTCATGACCATCACGGCCGGCGGCGCCATGGCTACTACCGATTATGTGCACGCGAACATTTTCGGTATCAACGTGGCCTTCGCTGTTGCCGGTTTTCTCTGCATGACAGGTCTGGTGCTGACCATCATATTCGTTCGCAACAAGCCCTCGCAGGCTGCTGAGGCCGATCCGGACAACGCACGCCGCACGGTGCTGGAAAGCATCATGAAACACGATGTGTTCACGTTGTCACCCGATGCATCCGTGCTCGACGCCATGAAACTGATGGTGCAGAAAACCATCAGCGCAGCGCCGCTGGTCACCGATGACGGACGCGCGGTCGGCTTCATATCCGATGGCGACATCATGCGTTTCCTGTCGAAGCGCACACAGGTGTACATGGACCCGGTTGTGATGATTATGCAGACCGATGCTATGGACGAGTGCTTCGATGACAAGCTGAAGAATCTGATGAGCATGAAAGTGCGCGATATCGCAACGAAGGGCGTTATCAGTGTGAACATACACGACAATCTTTCCGATGTATGTCGCGTGCTCGGCGAGAACCACCTGAAAAAGGTACCCGTTATGGACGAAGGCAAGGTTGCTGGCGTCATCAACCGCACCGACATCACGCAATACTCCATGAAGCAGTATCTGGATTCGCAAGCAACCGCTTAGGCTGTAACAATCCTTGATAGTCCGCCTGAAGCCGTGCCAATATCGTCTCGATGCATCAGGCGGACTGATCTTCCGTGGCATTATTAAATCTGCGCTTTACAAACGAACGCATGTTCGCTATGATTGATAAATCAAAATCATTGGATTTCTTTGCTATGCACGCATTATGTTGCAGGCGATGGTAGACTATTTCTTTAGAACGGAGGCCGCAATGCTTAGATCTATCGAAATATGCGCTGGAGCAGGGGGGCAGGCCCTTGGCTTGGAGCGAGCCGGTTTTGCGCATTGCGCCCTTGTTGAGATCGAGCGCGACGCCTGTAAAACGCTGAGATACAATCGTCCAAATTGGAACGTGAAGAATATCGATGTCAAAGATTTCTCCGCTTATGATTTCGGAGATGTCGATTTATTGGCCGGAGGAGTTCCGTGCCCTCCGTTTTCGATTGCGGGCAGACAGCTTGGCGCTGATGATGAGCGTGATTTATTCCCTGAGGCCTTAAGATTGGTTGCCGAATGTCATCCAAAAGCCGTCATGCTTGAGAATGTAAAAGGAATATTTGCTCCAAAATTCGATGAATATCGAGAAACCGTGATAACGAGTTTAGCGAAAATGGGCTATGAGTCTTCTTGGCGGCTTATAAACTCATCAGATTACGGTGTATCGCAACTTCGGCCGCGTGCTATTTTGGTTGCCTTGAAAAAGCCGTATGCTGCCTATTTCAAATGGCCTGAGGCAAATACTGATGACCCTGTAACCGTTGGTCAGCTACTCTTCGATGAAATGTCTTCTAATGGCTGGACAGGTGCATCTGATTGGGCGAAATCTGCTAACACAATTGCACCAACGTTGGTGGGGGGCTCTAAAAAGCATGGTGGACCGGATTTGGGTCCTACTCGTGCAAAGAAAGCCTGGGCACAGTTAGGCGTAGACGGGAAGGGGATAGCCTCAGAATCGCCTGATAAAGATTTCAGAGGCATGCCGCGCCTTACTGTAAAGATGACAGCTCTTGTGCAAGGATTTCCGACAGACTGGCAATTCGTAGGATGCAAAACAACGGCTTATAGGCAGGTTGGCAATGCATTTCCACCACCTGTTGCTGAAGCAGTGGGTAAAGCAATTAAAAGGAGCATCGATGCCGGCAACCCAACCTCTAATCGTAAACCAGAGAAAAGCATTCCACAAATCTTTGCTTGAGCACGGCACTCTTTCAGTTAATGCTGCTGGCGTTGCGACAAATGCTGACAAAGATAATAAAGCTTCAGTCGCAATTGCGAAACATATTGCCAATTCGCTTTACGCTGAAACAAGCGAACGGCAAGCGGGTCAAACATCAGGTGCTTCTTTTGAAGAAGTAGTCATGCAGTTTGTGCAGGGAACTTTCCCGAAATTACAGCATCTAAGGCTAGGAAGCTGGGAGGTCATCAGGCTTGGAAACAGGAGTAAGACTAAGACATCTGATTTCGCTCAATATGAGCATCTGGCTTACTTATCTGAATTGACCAAAGAAAACAAGCGCCTTTCCGCCATGATTGGCAATGATTATATGGTTGCCCCTGATATCGTCGTATACCGTAATCTTTGCGACGATGAGCAGATAAACGCCGATGGTTTAATGATTGATGACTCCGTAGCGAATATGTCTTCTCTAAGGAAAGCCAACGGCGGAAGACCTATTCTTCATGCTTCGATTTCTGCCAAATGGACTATGAGATCAGACCGCGCACAGAACAGCAGGACAGAGGCATTGAATCTTATTAGGAACAGAAAAGGAAACTTACTTCATATAATCGTTGTTACCGGCGAGCCGCTCCCTTCAAGATTGTCTTCTTTGGCTTTGGGAACAGGGGATATCGATTGCATTTATCACTTCGCTTTATATGAGCTTATGGACGCAGTAATTGAATACGGTCGAGAAGATATAATCGAAACCCTCCAGACGCTTGTTGATGGCAAAAGAATGAAAGACATCTCTGATTTACCGTTGGATTTAAGCGTTTGACAAGCACAATAGCCAACTAAAGGTTAGAATCATAAAGGTTGATGAGCAGCTTATAAACACACGTCCCTGATTAGTCTTGGGCCAAAGCAGTATTTGCACAAGAGAAATGCTAACAGCGCATGTTTAAGGAGAAATGAATGAAAACGATTCTGGTTACTGGCGGTACGGGTTTTATTGGAAGCCATACATGCGTTGAATTGATCAATGCAGGCTACGACGTGGTAGTATTCGACAACCTGAGCAACTCGAAAACTGAATCGTTAAACCGCATCCAGCAGATCACGGGCACTAAACCTCGCTTCTATGAAGTGGACATGCTCGACAGGCCTGCTGTCGAAAAACTCTTCGATACCGAGAAAATCGATGCAGTCATCCATTTCGCCGGCTTGAAAGCGGTGGGGGAAAGCGTCCAGAAACCTTGGGAGTACTACAACAACAATATTGGAGGCACGCTGGTACTGCTGGACGTGATGCGCAAACACGACGTGAAAAGCATCGTTTTCAGCTCATCTGCCACCGTCTACGGCGATCCGGCATTTGTGCCCATCACTGAAGAATGCCCGCTGGGAAACCCCACAAATCCTTATGGACAAACGAAAAACATGCAAGAGCAGATACTTCGCGATATGTATACCAGTGATGACGAGTGGAACATTTCGCTTCTGCGTTATTTCAATCCAATCGGAGCACATCCATCTGGCCTGATGGGAGAGGACCCCAACGGTATCCCAAACAATCTGATGCCTTATATCACGCAAGTGGCTATGGGCAAACTCGAGCGTTTAGGCGTATTCGGTGACGACTACGACACTCCTGACGGCACGGGTGTGCGCGACTATATCCACGTCGTCGATTTGGCTCGTGGCCATGTAGACACGCTGCGTGCAACCGACAGTAAACCCGGCGTGCACGTTTGGAACTTAGGCACCGGTATCGGTTACAGTGTGCTCGATGTGGTGCATGCATTTGAAAAAGCGAACAACGTTGAGATTCCCTATCAAATTTTGCCGCGACGCGCGGGGGATATCGCCATGTGTTACGCAAGCGCCGACAAGGCGAAAGCCGAGATTGGCTGGGTTGCGCAAAACGATCTGGAAACGATGTGCCGCGACAGTTGGCATTGGCAGCAGGAAAATCCCGACGGCTACAACGATTAATCGATAGGTCTGATTATGAATATAGCATCAAAAACACGCCTTTGGCAGGAGCGCGTTGCGGACAAAGAATTGGCTTCGCAATTGCAGGATTTACTCGATTCAAAAGACGAGGCAGCGATAGCGGATGCCTTTTTCCAAGACTTGGCATTTGGAACGGGCGGTCTGAGAGGCGTTATCGGCGTAGGCACAAACCGCATGAACATCTATACAGTGGGGAAGGCCACGCAAGGTTTAGCCGACTACCTGAATAAAACATTCGAGGAACCCAGCGTTGCCATGGCCCGCGACAGCCGCAACAAAGGCGAGCTTTTCGTTGAAACGGCGGCGTGCGTATTAGCTGCCAATGGCATACGTGTGCATATTTATCCGCGCATCGAGCCGACGCCAGCCCTTAGCTTTGCCGTACGCGATTTGCATTGCAGTGCGGGCATCTGCATGACGGCGAGCCATAATCCCTCTTCCTACAACGGATATAAAGCCTATGGCAATGACGGTTGCCAGATTACCAGTAAGGCAGCTGCGGCAATTCAGAGTGCCATCAACGAAGTGGATATCTTCGAAGATGTCCTTACAACCGACTATTATTCTGCTAAAAAGAACGGCATGATAGACTTCATCGGCGAAGATACGCTCGATCGTTATCTGAAGGCGGTTTTGCAATATGGTCTGGCCGACCCGAGCGCTGCCGACGTCAATTTGAAACTCGTATACACGCCGCTGAACGGCACCGGCTTGGAACTGATGAAACGCATGCTGCCTGAAATCGGCGTAAGCGATGTGACAGTGGTTCCCGAACAGGAAATGGCCGATGGGAATTTCCCAACGTGCCCGTATCCGAACCCTGAGATTCGCGAAGCGCTGCAAAAGGGGCTTGATTTATGTGCAGAAGTGCATCCTGACCTGCTGTTAGCTACCGATCCCGATGCGGACCGAGTGGGGATAGCCGTAGAAAACGACGGGGAATACGTGCTTTTGAGCGGAAATGAAGTCGGCATTCTGATGTTGGATTACATCTGCAAAATGAGACGTCAGAAGTGCCTTATGCCGAATCGTCCCGTTGCCGTGACAACCATTGTCTCGACAGTTATGGCCACAGACATTGCGAACAAATATCACGTTGAACTCCTGCGCACGCTGACCGGTTTCAAATACATCGGTGACGTGATCACGCACCTGGAAGCTATCGGAGAACAAGAACGCTTCATTATGGGATTTGAGGAAAGTTATGGCTATCTAAGCGGCGCTCATGTGCGTGACAAGGATTCGATTAACGCATCGATGATCATCTGCCAAATGGCTCAGCATTACAAAAATATGGGTCTCAATTTAGTGCAAGCGATTGAAAACCTTTACAAGGAGTTCGGCTATTATCGAAATCGCACGGTCAGCATGTCTTTCCCCGGTGCCGACGGCGCCCAGAAAATGCAGGCACTCATGACGTCCATGCGCTCGAATCCGCCGCAAGATATCGCGAATTTACCTGTTCAGAAGGTTGTTGATTATGAATCTGGTGTAGACGGTCTACCCAGCGCAAACGTGTTGGAATTTCAGCTGCCCAACAACAATAAGGTGATCTTTCGTCCGAGCGGTACCGAGCCAAAGATAAAGGCCTACTTGTTTTCAAAAGGCGCCAGCGAAAAGGAGTCGGAAGATCTTTTGAATCTCATGGAAGTATCCGTGAATGATTTACTCTAACAACATTTTGCATATAAAGCGTTCGTGAGCGCATGACAACGAAAGACGACGTTTTCAACCTGCTTCAGACGGCATCTCATCTAAACTCCAAAAGTGAATTCGTCTCCGGCCAGGCGATGGCAGAAAAGCTGGGGGTCTCAAGAGCGTCTGTATGGAAGGCGATTCAGTCTCTGCAAAATGGCGGCATTGAAGTAGAAGCCGTTAGAAATCGCGGATATCGCTTGGTTGGGCAACAAGACATACTGACGCTTTCCGGTGTTAGTGGCACTCTTTCGAATGCCGTGCGAGATCGTACGACCTTGAAGGTCGTGAAGAGCACGGGCAGCACAAATGATGATGTTCGCGCTCTGGCCCTAGATGGTGCTCCTGAGTTCAGTGTAGTCGTTGCCGGCGAGCAGACAACTGGCCGTGGACGACGCGGCAGGCCGTTTTATTCGCTAGGTGAATGCGGCGTGTACTTGAGCATCCTACTGAAACCGGAATGGCCGGTCGATGATGCGAGTTTTATTACCGGAGCTGCCGCTGTGGCCGTATGTCGCGCCATCGATTCCGTCACGGGTATGGAAGCATCCATCAAATGGGTGAACGACGTATATCTTTCAGGTCGCAAGATTTGCGGGATCCTGACCGAAGGCGTTGCCGACTTCGAATCAGGCGGGCTCTCGTTCGCTGTACTGGGTATTGGCGTGAATGTCTATACTCCGGAAAGCGGTTTTCCCGAAGAATATTCGCAGCGAGCCGGGTCCGTCCTTGATAAAAAACAGTCGAACATGCGCAATAGAATTGCTGGATCAATCATACAGAATTTCGCCGAACTGTATTATGGGAATACACAGCAACAAGCGAGGGATAACGTCTCCAATAATGGGGATGAATCGTATACGTTAAAGACACCAGAAGAATTTCGTCGTGCGTTTATGGAAGAGTACAAAAGCAGGTCGTTTTTACCAGGCAAAGACATCGTAGTTCTGAAAAATGCCAGTGAAGAGCAGCCAGCACGTGCACTTGAGGTTGACGACGATATGAGTCTCGTTGTCCAGATGGCGGATGGGTCAATCCAACATTTGAAGTCCGGCGAAGTGAGCATTCGCGTTCCGGTTGTTAACTAAGTCGGGGTTCTGTTTATTGCTTTTCATAAGCAATAAAGAAATTTTCCTAGGTTAACATAAGATGTATTATCAATATTATCTTGAAATTTAAATATTTGCGAACATGATGGCGAGTTGGGCGACTACGCAGTCTGTGATGAGACTACTTTCTGATTGGATTTCGTATATTCGATGCTGAAACCTTCGAATATAGCCTACTCATTGACTCAATTGCTCGCTTCCCGCAAAATTAAGCCTCTGAACAGGCTTTTTATAAACTAAGCTCTGAGAGCCGTTCTAAGGCCCTAGTTTGCTTTACCATGAGTATTTATACCTTGGATTTTGCGTTTTGCAAGACTTCAAGGGAAGCTCTCATTTCATCGAGCTGATATTCCAACGATATTCTCTGTTTCTCGATTATCTGCTGACGTTCTTGAAGAGTTTCAGCTCCTTGCCGCTGCAAACGAACAAAGTACTGGAGACCTTCAATAGACAGACCACTGCGACGAAGCGCATCTATCAATTTCAACTGCTCGATATCGTTTTTGCAGAACTTTCTGGTTCCACCTTTTGTTCGTGCAAGATCTGGAAAGAACCCGCACTTATCATAGTAACGAAGCGTGTACTCGCTGATGCCCGTTTTATCAACGATGCTACTGATTGAAAAGAACTCTTTATCTTCTCTTTGAGTTTCCATTCGAGGCCTTTCGAGCTCTGAAATCATTATCTAGAGTAACTCAAGATAATGATCGTAAGTATTTAGAGTAACTCTAGATTTAAAGATTAGCATATTTAGAGTAACTCTAGAAATACGAATTGAGAGTCATTTGGTGAAAAGAATTGAGTGAAAAGCATCTGAAGCGTACCTGAAAAGTATCCGAAGTCCAATCAGAAGACAGTCTACTTTTGGCCGCTGCTGCCGAATCCTCCGACACCACGCTGTGTCTCACTTAACTCATCGACTTGCTGCGTAGCAACTTGTTCAACCCTCATAATGACAAGCTGAGCAATGCGGTCTCCCACCTGTATACAGATAGGCTCTTTCGGATCAAGGTTTATGGCGATGCACTTCAACTCGCCGCGATAACCGCTATCTATAAGGCCGGGAGCATTGACCAGAGAAAGGCCCTGTTTGATGGCCGAACCGCTTCTAGGCAAGACGAATCCCGCATAGCCCTCAGGAATAGCCATTGCCAATCCAGTCGGTATAAGCTTGCGCTCAAATGGCTTCAATGTGATATCTTCGGTGGATCGCAAATCGATGCCAGCATCGCCAGCATAGGCGCTTTCAGGTACAACGGCGCTATCGACAAGCTTTTTCACGGGTAATTTCAAAGATGTCATATGATCACAGATTCTTTAGCGCTTGACTGAACTCATCAACGTTCTTGAAATCTTTATACACACTAGCAAAACGAATGTAGGCAACTTCGTCTAAATCTTTCAACCTTTTCAGTGCCAGTTCACCTAATTCTTTCGAGTGAATCTCGCTGATATTAGAATCCCTTATTTCCTTTTCGATACTATCAACCAACTCATTGATTTGTTCGGGAGTTATCTCGCGTTTCGCACAAGCGATATAAATGCCGCGCATGAGCTTTTCTCTGTTGTACACCTGAGATGAACCATCGCTTTTCACGACGATAAGTGGGTTTTCACCCAGACGTTCATAGGTGGTGAATCTCCTGCCGCATTTCAAGCATTCGCGTCTTCTGCGAATGGTGGAATCATCTTCCGATGGACGCGAATCGACGACTTTGGATTCTGTATAACCGCATGTTGGACAGCGCATAGCACTCCTTAAATTGTTACATTTAAAGACTATCACACCATATATTGTTTCATCACCAAAAAGAAGGGGTTTTAAGCAAAAATGCGCCCCGATCGCCATCGGGGCGCTAAACGCAGCTTACCGCAGAACGCAGTATCTGAGGAAGCTCTTAAGAGCTCTAGAGAGAAATAAAGAGTGCGGCAATGGCCATAAGAGAATAAACGCCACCACCTAAAGCGACTTTCCAGGTATCGAAGCCTTCTATAGGAGTGCCTTTCAAGCCACCAGATTTAAACTCCTGAATCGTTTCATTATCTTGAATGCTGTTTTTCAGTGTAGCTGAAATTCGTGTGCGGGAAGTTGCATGCCGTGCATGGGATAACTTCCTATAATCCACCTTGCCAGAATCCGCTCCGGGAAAACCGATGATGCGCTCGTTTTCATTGCTGTATCGAGAACAATCAGGCTTCATCGCGGAAGTACCTTCAACAGAGTACTCGTATCGGTAATCCTTCATATCTGCCTCCTTGCTCTTGCATAGAACTTTTGTTCGTGTATACTGTAAAGCGAACATAAGTTCTTGTCAATAGCAATTACAAACATTTGTTCTATTTCTTTGAAGGGATTGAAAATGACCGAAGCTCTGACAAAACGGCAGCAAGCGGTGCTTGATTGCATCGAAGAGTTCATTTCGGAAAAAGGCTATGGGCCAACCGTCCGAGAGGTCTGCCAAAAACTAGGTCTCTCCTCCCCTTCTACTGTTCACGTTCATTTGAAAGCCCTTGAAGATAAAGGGCTCATCAATCGCGACCCGCTGAAATCGCGCTCGATCACATTGGCTCACCCGGAAGAATCGCCCTATAGCGATTTCGCTTCGCAAGGAAATGATTATGGCTCAATAGTGAGACTGCCTTTGGTCGGTAATGTTGCAGCAGGCTCTCCATTGTTGGCAGATGAGAACATTACCGAAATGATCAGCCTCCCAACTGATATCGTCGGTGACCAGGCATCATTTTTGCTTTCGGTACATGGTGAATCGATGATAGAGGCGGGCATCAACGATGGTGACTATATCGTTGTCCGTGAGCAACAGACAGCGAACAACGGCGATATCGTAGTCGCACTTATTGATGACGGTGCTACGGTGAAACGCTTCTTCAAAGAAAGTGACCATATCAGATTGCAGCCAGAGAACTCTTCTATGGATCCGATTATCGTTCGCGAATGCTCGATTGTGGGCAAAGTGGTTGCCTTGTTCAGACGCGTTATGTAATCGCAGTTTAGTCTTTAAACGACCGATATAATGATCATATCGGTCGTTTTCATCTTACATGAAGAGCGCGTTTATGGTGATGCCCGCCTTATTCAACGATGTAGTCTTCAAATCGAGACAGGGATGCATTGTTCACGCGCATTGTGATAAGGGTTCCCGTTTCGCTATGCTCTTCGCTGATAATGTAGCAACGCTCATGCGCAAGCGACACCAAGTCGCCTCTTTTGTAGGGCAATCGCACACTGATTACGCGGTCTTTCGAAGCAGCTACCCCCACCAAACGTTCAATCAAGTCGTCTATTCCCTGACCTGTTTGAGCGGAAACGAAAACGCTATGAGGGTTCCGCGATTCAATGGCCGTCAGCTCTTCGTCTGTGAGCTTGTCTATCTTGTTGAACACCTCTATGCGGCTGATTTTTTGCGCGCCAATCTGTTCGAGTACTTTTTCAACAGCTTCCATCTGGCCTTTGTAGCCTGGTGAAGACGAATCAATCACATGAAGCACAATGTCGGCTTCCTTGATTTCATCGAGCGTGCTTTTAAACGATTCAACCAACGTGGTCGGCAGCTTTTGGATGAATCCGACCGTGTCGGTCAGCGTCACTTCGCGCCCTTCGGGAAGAGTGTATTTCCTGGTGGTAGAATCAAGCGTTGCGAAGAGCTTGTCATAGGTAAGTACATTGGCATCGGTCAGGCGATTCAACAGGCTGGATTTGCCTGCGTTCGTATATCCGGAAAGCGCTACACGCAACATGCCGCTCGCCTGACGCCCTTGACGTTGCACTTGGCGGTTTCCTTCTAGATCTTTCAACTCGCGCTTGATAGAGGTGATGCGCTTGCGCACCATGCGTCGGTCAACCTCCAGTTGGCTTTCGCCTTCACCGAATCTGCTGCCGACGCCACCGCCCATTCTATTGCTAGCCAAGTGTGCCCACATGCCACGCAAACGTGGTAGCAAGTACTCGTTTTGAGCGAGGCGTACCTGCAGGCGCCCTTCCTTCGTGGTGGCATGCAATGCGAAAATATCGAGAATGAGCGCAGTGCGATCGATTACCTTCACGTCACGCCCAACAATCTTCTCCAGATTCGATTGCTGGGAAGGTGAGAGTTCATCATCGAATATCACCACATCAACAGCCAGACTCAAACACAGAGAAGCGATTTCGTCTGCTTTGCCTGTGCCCACGAATGTGCGCGGATTTGGGGAATCGAGCTTTTGGGTGGTCCTACCCACCACAACGGCACCAGCTGTTTGCGCAAGGCGCTCCAGCTCGGCGAGAGTCTCTTCCAAGGGCCAATCAGCCCCTGGACGCTCGATACCCACCAGCAATGCCCGCTCAGGCACCTCAGCGGTGTCATGTAGCGGAAAGCGATCTTTATTTACAGACAAATCAACGTCCCATCGATTTCTTCATGCGATCGACTGCTTCCAGAATACGGTCGTCGGGCGTGGTCAGGCTGATGCGAATGTAGCCCTCGCCATCAGGGCCGTAACCGCTACCCGGAGTGACGATGACATGCGCTTCTTCCAAAAGCTTGGTCGCAAATTCCGCGCTCGTGTATCCGTCGGGAACTTTCGCCCATACGTATATAGTTGCCTTCGGGGCCGTGCATTGCACTCCTATCGCATGCAATGCATCCACGATCAAATCACGCCTGCGTTGATAGAGCTCGCACATGTCGTGGATGCAATCTTGGGGGCCGGTGAGTGCCGTTATCGCAGCCTCTTGGATAGCGTTGAACTGTCCGGAGTCTAAATTGTTCTTCACGGTGCCCAAAGCCTTTACGGCGGTAGCGTTGCCACATGCCCAGCCTATGCGCCATCCAGTCATGTTGTAGGATTTCGAGAGGCTGAAAAACTCAATGCAGCATTCCATCGCGCGCGGACGCTGCAAAATGGAAGGCGCTACATAATCTTCGAAGCATATCTCGCAGTAGGCGTTGTCATGCGCCAGCAGGATGTCGTGTTCGATGCAGAAGTCTATGGCTTTGTCGAAGTATTCGTCGGTGGCGATAGCTCCGGTTGGATTGTTCGGGTAGCCCAAGAACATGATTTTGGCCTTTGCCAACACGTCAGCAGGGATGTTGTCGAAGTCGGCAAGGAAGTTGTTCTCTGCGTTCATAGGCATGAAGTATGTGTTCGCGTTTTGCAGCGTGGCTCCCCCAGAATAGACTGGATAACCGATGCTCGGAGCCAGTACATAGTCACCGGGATTCACAAACGCAGTGTGCAGATGCGCGATGCCCTCTTTCGAGCCGATTATCGCGAGCACTTCGGTTTTCGGGTCCACATCCACATTGAATCGCTTGTTCATATACTGCGCGCACGCGGTGCGGTATTCCAAAGATCCTGCGTAATCAGGATACTGATGGTTTTTCGGGTCGCGAATTGCCATAGCCATGGAGTCCACAATGTGCTTTGGCGTGGGCATGTCCGGATCTCCAATTCCCAGAGAAATGACATCGACACCTTTTGCTTCCAATGCGTATCGTTTCTCGTCGATCTGTGCGAAAAGATACGGTGACATGTGGTTCAGGCATTCGGCGGTATTCATACTGTTCCTTCCTTGTCGGCTGACGTAGCCTCCATGTGCTGCGCTTACCGTGATTTAATGTTTGATTCGACTACGTTTTCAGTACCGATTGCGTTTGCAACTAATGCGCTCTTACAATTTGATGGTTCCTTCGAAGACCTGCTGTGCGGGTCCAGTCATCATAACGTGGTCGTTTTTATCCCAGTCGATAGAGAGTACACCGCCGCGCAGGTGGACCTTGTTGGCACGACCGCTGCGATCGGTGAGAGCCGCCGCTACCGAGGTGGCACATGCCCCCGTGCCGCAAGCCAAAGTCTCGCCGCAACCGCGCTCGAACACGCGCATGCCAATCTCATCGGGGAACACGTGAGCGAACTCGACATTGGTTTTTTGCGGGAACGCCGCATTTGATTCGAAGAAAGCGCCAACTTTGTTGATATCCATAGTGGCAAGAGAGCGTGCATGTGAGCTATCGAACAAAGCAGAGTCGAGCGCATCGAAATCATCTATGAAGCATATGGCGTGCGGATTGCCCATAGAAACGCACGTGAAAGCAAAATCACCCCAAGGACTCTCGAGCGCTTTATCGTGCGCGAATACATGACCGGCATATTTACCATTAGGCGTAAGGTTCACAGGAACCTTTTTCGGGTCAAGAATCGGATGTCCCATATCCACCGTGGCATCTACCATCATTGCGTCACTATCAACGCTAAATTCAATGGGATGCGGGCCAGCCAGCGTATCCGCTGTGAATTTAGCATCGCTTGCCTGTACGTATCCGCGATCCACGAGGTATTTCGCAAAACACCTGACGCCGTTTCCGCACATCTGCGCCAGTGTGCCATCAGAATTGATGTAGTGCATGTAGGCCGCGCATTCAGGATTTTCGCTGGGTCGCACCAAGATGACCCCGTCAGCACCTATACCGAAGTGGCGATCGCAAAGAAACTTCACTTGGTCCGTGCTTAACTCTACTTCTGTGGAAAAATCATCGATGAAGATGAAATCGTTTCCCAAACCGTGCATCTTAACGAAATCTATTTCCATGTATTGCTGTCTCACTCTTTTCGTTCTCGATTTATCTTTAATCCATTGTAGCAATCAGCTGCAGGGATTTTTCCAACATGCGCTGGGTTTCCGAGGAATCTGCATCCAACCACTGTATTCGTTTGTCGCGACGAAACCACGTGCGTTGGCGCTTCGCATAGCGATGGGTTGCGGTTTTTATCCTGTCGAGCGCGTCATCAAGCGACAAGCGGCCATCGAGATAGTCAACTATCTCTTTATAGCCTATCGCTTGTTGGGCGGTTATGCCACTTCGAAAGCCCTTGTTTAACAATCCGGAAACCTCATCCACAAGACCTTGCTCCACCATGGCATCTACCCGTGCATCAATGCGCTCGTTTAAGATTGCCGGCGTCACATCAAGGCCGATGAACACAGCCGGTAAAAGCTGCGCGATGCTGCTGAGACCCTCATGCTGTTTCGCATAACTGGTGCCATCGGCAATCAACTCGAAAGCGCGTATAACACGTTTCGTATCGTTGTGATGCAAAAGCGCAGCCGAGCGAGGGTCGATGTCGTGTAAACGCTGCCAGAGAGCCTCAGGGCCTATCTCGTCGAGCAACGCCGCATACTCATCTCGCGTGGCGTTTCCCACTTGTTCGCCTTCGGGAAAACGGTAATCATCGATAAGCGCGCGTATGTAGAAACCCGTACCGCCGCATACGACACACGGCATATCCTTTTCGTCAAGGTCACGTTTCACCTGTCGCCCGTATTCTTGAAAAAGCGATGCCGAATAAGGTTCGCCTGGGTCCACCAGATCCAAACCGAAATGGGGCACGCGACGCTCTTCAATAGTGACTTTGCCGGTGCCGATATTCATGCCGCGATACACCTGCATGCTATCGGCTGAAAGCACCGCTCCACCTATGCGCTCAGCGATACATTGGGCCAGCTCGCTTTTGCCTGATGCTGTCGGTCCAACGACCACAATCGCCGCTTGACTATCACCAGGTTTCAAAAGATCATCGTCCATTTACGAAACGGAGCCCTTCAGATACCAGGTTAGTGCGTCATCCACATACACGGAAACAATCTTTCCGGCTAGAGACTCGGCGCTCTCTTTCGCAGGGACAGGTGCGTGGACTGTCTGATTTTTCGGGCTCTTACCGGCAAGCATATGCTCGTCATGCTTGCTTGGACCCTCTACCAGCACGTCAACGGTTTGTCCCACATCTTTTTGATTCTGTTGGAAAGCGCCGTCTTGAACGAGAGACACCAAACGGTCGAGACGATTCTGAATCTGCTCGTGGGGAGTATCGTCGGGCATTTGAGCCGCAGGAGTGCCCTCACGCTTACTGTAAATGAAAGTGAAGGCCTGATGGTATCCCACTTGTTTCACGAGGTCGCAAGTTTGCTGAAAATCTTGTTCGCTCTCACCCGGAAACCCGACGATAATATCGGTTGAAAGCGCGATATCGGGGCGTGCACTGCGCACCTTCGATACCAGCTCACAATACTTTTCTGCCGTATAGCGGCGATTCATCTTTTCCAAAATGCGGTCAGAGCCGGATTGAACCGGCAAGTGCAAAGCAGGCATGAGATTGCGGTGCATCGCGAAACGCTCAATCACGTCATCGCTGAGGTCTTTCGGGTGGCTTGTGGCAAATCGTATGCGCTCGATACCCGTTGACGCCACGATATCCAACACTTCGGCGAAACGAGGAGAACCATACAGGTCGCGTCCGTAAGAATTCACATTTTGGCCCAGCAGCGTTATCTCTTTCACGCCGGAATCTACGTATGCCTGCGCCTGCTTGCGCACTTCCTCCAAAGGACGACTAATCTCTTTTCCGCGCACATAGGGAACGATGCAGTAGCTGCAGAAGTTGTTGCAACCCACGGTAATGGGCAGCCATGCCGCCCATGGTTTTTCGCGCAACTCGGGAAGTTCGTCATGGAATTCATCGACACCTTCCAAAATTTGCGTTTTATGAGAGCCGGATTCCACTGCTTCTTGCAAAAGTACAGGCAGAGCGCCTAAGTTGTGCGTGCCGAATACCACATCGACATGCTTGAGCTTTCGTGCGAGCTCTTCCCCATCGCGCTGCCCGATGCATCCGCCTACAGCTATGTAGCGCTTTTCGAAGGGAGTCCCCTTTCGCAGCGGTATGTTTTTCACCGAAGCTACTTGACCGTACAAACGCTCATCGGCTTTTTCACGGACGCAGCACGTCATGAAGATGGCGATGTCGGATAATTCAAAAGAATCAGCAGGGACAGAGCCTAAAGCCTGTAGCATGCCAGCAATGCGTTCGGAGTCGTGCTTGTTCATCTGGCATCCGAACGTGGTTATATAAAAAGTCGTATCTTCGAACATGGAAATTCCCGGCTAACCTTCTTGTGCTGTATCTGCGACGGCAGAATTCGAATAACGTGGCTCGATGGCGAATCGAATCGCGGTGCGGTATTCGCCGTCTATCACGATGTCTGCGAAACTGGGCACGCATGCTATCTCTATACCCACAGGTGATAGGAATCCTCGTGAAATAGCAATAGCTTTTACTGCTTGATTCACTGCCCCAGCTCCCACAGATTGAATCTCTACGGGGACGCCGTCTTTTACCATACCGGCGATTGCACCGGCAACAGAGGCGGGAGACGATTTAGATGATACTTTCAGCAAGCCGTTAGCCGGCTTGTCTTCCCTGTTGGCATTCACGTTGAGTCCTTTTTCGTGTTGTGCTGCGTTTTATCTTTATTCAATGCTGTGTTTGTAGTGCTTCAGCGTATGCAGATCGCATTCATTTTAGCGAATATCATAGTTGCTCGCAATCAATTCGCTCTTTGAACGGGAATCGTCACGATTATCCTATCTTGCTTGACCGTCATCGATGCATGTACATCGCTTTCGAGATAATAAGACTCTGCGAGTCGCCCATATGCGTCTTGAATATGGGCTATGAATTCCGCTTCATCGTCTTTGGAAATCTTTAAGCCCTTCGCGTTGGCATAGTTAGAAACGAGCCTTTGCATGTCCTTTTCGCTGGTAGCTGCACCCTGATATTCCGAATGCTGCCGATCAGGTTTTTTCTTTGATGACGCCTTTGCTGAATCAGCTGTGGGGCTTATGGTATCTGCAATAGCCGACAGCGGTTCGATTTCCCCATCCATAATGCGTCGTGCACTGCGCTCGGAAAGCTGCAGACCGATGCTTGCTGCAATGGTCTGGAATTCTGAGGGATCCGCTGAGAGAGCCAAACGTTTGCATACCGCCACATCGTTGGGGTCTTTTAAAAACAGGCGGACCGAATCGGGTAGAAGCGATGACGCGAAATCCCACAGTGTTGCTGCAATCTCGACAGGGCTGCCCGCATACACGGAGCACGCTGCCCTATCGATATAGGCGAATTCGGCTATGGTACGGATGATGTTTTTTGGGCCGCGTACGACAATCGTACCTGCTTCATTCATGCTGAAGACCGGGTTGGTGCTCTGGTCTTTTTTTTCGGGCAGAGATGCTGTATCGGTCTGTATGACAAATGCGGAACCGCCACCATCGGGTTTTGAAGCGGCAACGAAAGCGTCTTTCGCATTTGCCTTTATTGCGAACAGAGCCATGCCTCTGCCATGCACGCCCCAAGAATCCATATGCATAGTGTCGAGTTTGCTGGTCACACGCGCTTCGAAAATCCTTTTTTGCATGTGCACAGGAATGCCGTCACCGTCATCGATCATCGTCAAGCGCCGCGTAGTGGATTCTTTGCCGGTCGCCACGAAGATATTGCGCGCGTGCGCGTCACGAGCGTTTCGCAGCATTTCTATCACGATGTCCTCGGTACTGCGAACATCGTGTTTCGCTTGTCTGCGCTCAGCCTCGGCAGTCTTTAAACGGACGAAGCCATCCCCGAGATCGTCCTCGATCCGGAGATGGCTCTCGCCAGTAACTTCCTCAACGAAATCTGCGAGGTTTCCCTCTGTAAGATTCCCTTTTGTCATGCAGCGTCCTATTTAGCGATATCGACCGCTCGGCTTTCGCGGATGACAACAACCTTCACCTGACCGGGATACTGCATTTCGCTTTCAATCTGCTGCGCAATGTCGTGAGCGAGCACGGTGGTAGCTGGTTCGTCAACAACTTCGGGCTCTACCATGACACGCACTTCTCTACCAGCTTGAATCGCATAGGTGCGCTGTACGCCTTTATGCGAGTTCGCGATTTCTTCTAGTTTCTCCAGGCGCTTGATGTACGCATCTAAGGTTTCCTTGCGGGCACCAGGACGTGCTGCTGAAACGGCGTCTGCCGCTTGTACAATCACGTCAAGTACGCTGTTGGGCTCGACGTCAGCATGATGTGCTTCGATGGCATGCACAATTTCGGGCTTTTCACCGAAACGGCGTGCCAAATCGGCACCGATAACCGCATGGCTACCGTCGACTTCATGATCGACTGCTTTGCCGATGTCATGTAGCAGTCCTGCACGTTTCGCGGGAATGGGATCAAGACCTAGCTCCGCAGCGATAACACCGCTGAGGTAAGCCACTTCCAACGAATGATTTAAAACGTTTTGGCCATAGCTCGTACGATAACGCAGACGACCGAGCGTGTGTTCGAGTTCGGGATGCAAATCATGAATGCCGGTATCGAACGTGGCTTGCTCGCCAGCTTCTTTCACCTGTTGGCCCACATAGTCTTCGGCCTTTTTGAACATCTCTTCGATGCGTGCTGGATGTATACGCCCGTCGGCAACTAAGTTTTCCATGGTCACACGACCGATTTCGCGACGAACCGGGTCGAAGCAGGAAATCGTGACGCATTCAGGAGTGTCGTCGATAATCAGGTTCGTACCAGTGAGCTGCTCAAATGAACGGATGTTTCGGCCCTCGCGACCGATGATGCGTCCTTTCAGATCATCTGATGGAATATGGATGGTAGAAACCGTTACCTCAGAGGTATGGTCTGCAGCGACTCGTTGAATGGCCAAAGAGAGAATCTCACGGGACTTTTTATCCGCTTCAGCTTTGGTGCGCATCTCGGATTCTCGGATAATGGCAGCGGATTCGTGATCAACCTGGTCTTTCAGGTTATCAAGCAACTCGCCTTTCGCTTCATCGGAGGTCATTCCCGAAACTTGCTCGAGTTTCTTGTTTACTTCTTCATGGCGCTCATCCAACTGCTCTGCTTTTTGTTGAACCTGCTTCTCGCTGGCCTGCAAATCGCGGTCACGTTTTTCCACCTGACCTTGCATGCTGGACAATTGATGCTCGCGCATATCCAGAGAATCGCTGCGATGATCCAGTGACTTTTCACGTTGATTGAGTCTGTCTTCTGAGCTGCGAATTTCTTTCAAACGTTCGTTTTTTTCCGCCTCTGCGCTCTGGCGCATACGCAGGGATTCGTCTTTTGCTTCAACTTCGGCCTCACGCC
The DNA here is from genome assembly GCA_023394615.1 of Actinomycetes bacterium. Lineage (GTDB taxonomy): Bacteria > Actinomycetota > Coriobacteriia > Coriobacteriales > Eggerthellaceae > JAEXAI01. The sequence goes on from JAEXAI010000016.1 coordinate 48,149, forward strand.
TCATCGTGTCGGCCTTTTTCTTTGCTTCATCGATGATAGATTGGGCTTCTTGCGCAGATTTCTGCTGAGATGATTTCGCCACTGCGCGCGCGATAGCGAAACCGAGAGCGATACCGACTATCGCGACGATGATGATGATTATCGTATCGGACATCTGCTCCCCCTTTCTTCTGTGTTTTCATGACATATTCTGGGGCATAAAAAATGCCGGGTAGACACCTGGCATGAGAAAAGATGTTCCGTCAGTAGTAATCTCTATAGAATTGTCTATATATGTAATACCCGTTCAGGTACGCAATCTCATGCATACACATCATAATTGTTGTGGGGGTTATTGCATAGAATAACACGAAAGTATCTGATTATTCTTCTGCGAACGGGCTCATAAGAGCGCTTGATTCAGCCCAAATCCGTGCAGCTCTGGTGCATACGGATTGGGAATAGCCTTTTGCTGTGAGTTTTCGGAAGGCGGCTGCCCACGCATTTTTCGCTCTCGGCGGGTTGGCATTCAAGATATCGAGAGCCCGTTGCATCTGAGATTCGTCATCTAAACCATATTCTTCTGGCCAGCCGGAAAGATTGCTTGCATCGATACCGTATTTGGAAAGGTCTCGGGCGATAACGCACTCTCCCTTGCCCATCCGAACACGAGCGCGGATGAATGAATCCGCAAAACGATTATCGTCCACTAGACCGCACTCTATTGCACGCGAAAGCGCTTGTTCGACTTCGTTGGCATCGAATTCCTCACGCATTGTCAGGCGATCCCTGAGCTCTGCAACTGAGCGATCCCGCACCGAGCACAAACGCACGATTCTGCTGAAGGGTGTGGTTGCCCCTGCGGCTGAAGTCGTGGCAGAAGCGATTTCATCGGGCACGAACGACTGCGCGCTCGATGAAATGCCCATCGAGGGGATTCGCATGTACGCATCCCCCAAAATCTCCCGCGCTCGATCCGAATCAATATCCATGACGCGCTACTTTTTGCCCTTGACCGGCTTCGGAACCGGCGTCAGCGTAGATTCGCCTTCGGCGTCTTCTGTCTGCGGTTCAGCGATTTCGTACTCTTCGCGCACTTTGCGCTCAAGCTCGTCGCGCAGATCCGGGTTCTCTTCAAGCGTTTGTTTTGCCGCTTCACGACCTTGGCCTAAACGCTCTTCACCGTAGGTGTACCAAGCACCGCTCTTTTTCGCAACGCCGCATTCGACGGCCATATCTAGGATGCAACCTGTTTTCGATATTCCCGTGCCGTACATCAGGTCAAATTCAGCCTGGCGGAAAGGAGGAGCCACTTTGTTCTTTACAACTTTCGCGCGGACCCTATTGCCGACCGTTTCACCGTTGAGCTTCACATAATCGCAACGACGTACATCTATACGTACACTGCTGAAAAACTTCAGTGCACGTCCGCCCGTTGTGGTTTCTGGGTTGCCGAACATCACACCAATCTTTTCTCGTAATTGGTTGATGAATATGCAGGTAGTGTTCGATTTCGAAAGCGAACCAGCAAGCTTTCTGAGCGCCTGGCTCATAAGGCGTGCTTGCAGACCCACGGTGGTGTCGCCGATTTCACCCTCGATTTCAGCACGCGGAACCAAAGCGGCCACTGAGTCGATAACCACGCAATCGATGGCACCGCTGCGCACCAACATATCGCAGATCTCGAGTCCTTGCTCGCCTGTATCGGGTTGGCTGATGAGCACATCATCGATATCCACACCCAAACGCGCTGCATACACCGGGTCGAGCGCATGCTCAGCATCGATGAAGGCGACTACACCGCCCAAGGCCTGTGCTTCGGCGAGTATGTGCAAAGCGAGTGTCGTTTTGCCGCTGGCCTCAGGACCGTATATCTCAACGATGCGCCCGCGAGGTACTCCGCCTATTCCCAACGCCACATCCAGAGGTAGCGCACCTGTGGGAATGACGCCTATTTGCAAATTATGGCCACCGTCGCCCAGCTTCATGATGGACCCCTGACCGAACTTCTGCTCGATCTGGTCGGTCGTCATCTTCAGCATTTTTTGCTTGTCCTGGCTTTGAGGCATGTTGACTCCTTGCGTTATTATGCATTCATCGGACATTTCAATTATACGAACATATGTTTGTACGTCAAGCGTGACTTGAAGGAATCATACACTGTCGATATTGCGAAAAGCTCTCAGAAACCTTTCATAAACCCTACAGAGCAGGCCAGAGCTGCAAGATGAGCGCGCAGCTATTCGGATTCTACGGCGCAGTTCTTCTGCCCGGCAATGCCCTTTCTGAACATATCAAGGGCCGAATATACCGTCTGAAGCCTCACTTGCTCCCGATCACCATCGAAATGCCTGACTTCTGCACACGTGATAGATGCATCCGACAAACCTATCCATACGGTTCCGACAGGTTTTTCATCGCTGCCGCCACCGGGCCCTGCCACGCCTGTGACCGATACCGCAATGTCGCACCCCAGGCGCTCACGAGCGCCCTTGGCCATCGCGCAAGCTGTTTCCTCGCTGACGGCACCGCAATTCTTCAACGTAATGGGGCTCACATCCAAGACGTCTTTTTTCACGTCGTTCGAATAGCTGACGATACCCCCGCTCACCACATCTGACGAGCCTGGCACAGACGTCATAGTCCCTGAAATGAGTCCGCCGGTACAACTTTCAGCGGTACCCAGCATCAATCCCGCCGCTCGCGCTTCTTCAAGCACCGCAGCGGCCGCGCCTTGCAGGTATTCTGGCTCGATTTTGTGAGCGATTTCCATCGAAACGGAGTTCTGATGTTGCCCGGTCTGATTTTCCACGCTGGCATGGTCTTTTGAATTCCTCGAAGCCTTTGTAAACCCTAAAAGCTCGCTTGCCTTTACGAAATAGTCAAGCATTGACACGATTGTCAGCACCAACGCAACAATCATGACCAGCCAGCTAAACACATAGAGCTGATCGCTCAGTACCTGTCCGGCATCGGTAATCTGATGGCTGTCTTTTATGATGAACAGCACGATTGCAAAAATCTGCGTGACCGTTTTAGCCTTACCATACCAGCTGGCTGCTATGACTACGCCTTGGCTGGCGGCGACCATGCGAATGCCCGACACGATGAATTCACGCGTCAGTATAATCAGCGCCACCCACGAAGGCAGTACGCCGAGCTCTATCAGAGCAAGTAACGCAGCAGCTACCAAAATCTTATCAGCCAGAGGATCCATGAACTTGCCGAGGTTTGTGACCTCGTTGCGACTGCGAGCAAGGTAGCCGTCTAGCGTGTCCGTTGCAGCGAGCACGATGAATACTCCAGCCGCAACCCACGGCTTTATGTATTCCGCATCAGTCCAATACGGGAACCACGTAGGCCAGGGGCTGATAATGGCTATAACGAACACCGGAATCAAGCAGATGCGCAAAAGCGTCACCTTGTTCGCCGGTGTCCACAATTTTTCATGCGTTGCAGCAGGCACTCTATTCGCCTTCCATTTCGTAGAGCAGTGAATCGATTATTCTCACGTGCGTTTTTTTGCCGATGGTGCCGGACGGGATATACGTGACTCCGTCCACATCGGGCGCTTGACACTGTGCGCGTCCGAAAAGCTGGCCGTCTTCTTCCGTTCCGATGACCAGCACATCCAAAGATGTGCCGACCCTCTGAGCGATGCGCGCGGTTGAGATAGCATCGCCGATATCGCGCACCGCTTGAGCGCGCTCGAGTTTCACTTCGTCGTCGACTTGGTCGGGCAGGTTCGCTGCACGCGTGCCGTCTTCGCACGAATAGGGAAATACGCCTACGTAATCGAATTCTGCTACGTTCAAAAAATCGCAGAGCTCTTCGAAATCTTTTTCAGTCTCACCGGGAAAACCCGTGATGAGCGTAGTACGCAGCGTGATATCAGGAACCATCTGCCTAATATGGTCGAGCAGTTCCACATACTCTTTTCCACTGCCCTTCCTGTTCATGTCCGCGATAATGTGCTCGCTTGCATGCTGGAGCGGAATGTCTAGATATGAGCAAATGTTGGGATATGCGGCCATGGTTCTCAAAAGCGCATCACTGATACCTTCAGGCTGCAGATACATCACGCGAAACCACGTGTCGGGGTGCGCTATGGCTTGATGGGCCATGAGGTCAGCCAAGCAAGAAGGCTCGTGGAAATCGCTGCCCCATCTACCGGTATCTTGCGCTATGAATACAATCTCACCCGCACCTGATGCGATAGCTTTGTCAACATCGCGAGCAATGTCGGCCTCAGGAAAGCTGTGATAGCGGCCTCTGATAAAGGGAATAGTGCAATAGCTGCAGAATCGATCGCATCCGTCGGAAATCTTCACGTACACGCTCGGCTGCACGCACTGCGCGCCGAAAGCCTCAGCTGATGCTGCGCTCGCAGCTCTCGCAGAGTCGCTCTCATGAGCCCTTTCAGGAAAAAGGCCGTCCATGACATCCACGATATCTTGTTCTTTCGAGCAAGGCACAAAGCACTTCACTTCTTCGAGTGATTGCGACAGGTCATCCCCGTATCGCGCGGGCATGCATCCAGCCACAATGAGCTCAGTGGAACCTGCCTCCACGTTTTCAAGCCCGGCCATTTGAAAGATTGCGTCAATGCTCTCTTCTGTGGCGGCTTGAATAAACGAACAGGTATTTACGATAATGGCATCAGCTGTGCTGGGGTCGTCGGTAATCACATACCCTGCCTGAGACAAACGCTCGCTCATATCAGCTGAGTCAACTTCGTTTTTCGCACATCCCATAGTCAGCAGATGCACACGCACGGCATCTGTGCTTTGAGTGCATGACGTTGCGCTGGAGTTTAAAGCCCCATTATTCAAAGCAGACATATGACCCTATCGATAGTTCGAGAATTGCAAAGGTTGACCGTAATCGTTTGCCTTCACGTAGGCAATCACGTCTTGCAGCGTGTCGCGTGATGCGCTCGATACGCGCAGTTTGTCGCCTTCAATCTGCACTTTTGCCTTGAACTTTTGCGATTTAATATCTTTGTTTATCTTGCCGCAGGTGTCTTTGTCGATGCCCTGCACGATGGATGCGGTTTTTTTCACGCTGCCGCCCGTTGCTGCGATGGGTTGGCCCCACTTCACCGCATTCAAATCAACACCGCGCTTCGCGAGCTTACCGGAAATAATGTCTACGACCTGACCAGCGACGAAATCGCTGGGTGCCGACACCGTAATGCTGAATGCTGCTTTATCAAGCGAGATTGTCGATCCGGAGTCTTTGAGATCATAGCGTTGAGAGAGCTCTTTTTTCGCTTGCCCGAACGCGTTGTCAACTTCTTGCATATCGACAGTCGATACGATATCGAAACTAGATTCTTTCGCCATCTGATTGCCTTTCTTGACCATAAAGCCGTTTGGTTAGAACCAAATGCCCATGATAGCAAAAGCCGACACTTCGATTGCGAGGATAACGTTTAATTCGTTGAAGTTCCGCTTGAAGACGTTGATGTGTTGGCAGAACTCGTCGAAGAACTGTCCGATGCCGTTGTGGTTTGAGAGGATGCCGAAGCCGAATTGGGGTGCTCGGCATTCCATTTCGAAAGCACATCCGAGAAGTTTATCGTCATATCTACGATGCCCGAAGAGTCTGCAGTCAGCGTGAGAGGTGAGCCATCTTGGGTGGCGGTGACGCCGGTCGTGTTCGCGCAGACGAACTCAAGCGTACCTGAGCAATCGAAACTTTTGGTGGAAGGTCCTACTACCGCTTCAGCGACCTGCGCCGTTCCGTCAACATAGACTTCAATCCAAGAAGTCGAGCCGCTCGCAACCGTGTAGGAGAACGTGAACTTAGTAGGGGCGGTTTCTTTTGTTGTGGCGCTGTTAGATGATGAAGTATCTGATTCAGAGTCGCTCGCAGTGTTTGAAAGGCCTGTCACCGGCACGTTTGGCACTGAGCTGGTTTCTGTTTTTCCTTTACCGCCGAACAGCATGAAGCACACGACCAGCACGATTACCAATACAACGGCTGCAGCTATGATGTAGGGCAGTTTCTCGCGTACGATGCTCTGTCCTCCCGTATAGACGTTGTTGAATTGGGCCCGAGACGTATCCATCCGTCCGCCAACGATGGAAAGGCCTGATTTGGAATTGCCACGCGGACGCTGCATCCCTTGCAAAGAACTAAGGCCTGTAGCGCCGTTTTTGTGGTCTCTGCGTCTGTCGTTTGCTCTTTCGCTTGCACGCTTTGAGGCAGCTGATGTGCTGAGATTATCCATGCGGTTGCGATTCGGGCGCTGCTGTCCCGGGCGCTGGGCACCTCTATTGTTGCGTGCGCCCGAGGTATCTTGTGCGTTGGACCTGCCCGGCTCAGAAGACCTTGCCCTTGTGTTATTCGCATTGACCTGAGTGTTCGCACGATCACTTTGAGGTCGTCTTTGCGGGTTTCTATGAGGCACGCGGGTGTTTTGCGGAGCAGCTGACATATCTATGCCACTTGAGCGCTGAGCCGCGGATGAAACACTCATCTGGTAGTGATTGAACTCATCAAGGTACATACCCGTAATCTCAGTTGCATTCAAGCCCAAATAGCGCGCATAGCCGTTCACCATGTTGCGTGAGTAGCCCCGTGGGGGCATCTTCGCGAAGTTGGATTCTTCGATGGCCTGCAGGATATCCGGCCGAATGCGCATGCGGCGCGCAGTGGACGCCAAGTCGAGCCCTTTTCGCTCGCGCGTTTGACGAAGAATTTCGCCAAAGCCCATGTTATCCACCGTACCTTTCCGAATGTAGCGCCTATATCCTCTTACTTATCTGCAGCGTCCTTCGCTTCGAACGCCTTGAGCGTTTCCAACTCCATCGGGTCCACAAGCACATCGCGGGGTTTGCTGCCATTTGGCGGTCCGACCACCCCTTTTTCTTCGAGCATGTCCATTATACGCCCTGCTCGTGAATAGCCAACTTTCAATCGGCGCTGGATATTAGAAGTGGATCCCAAACCCGAATTCACCACTATATCGGCCGCTTCCCATATCAGCGGATCGTCGCTTGTGGAAGAGCCACCTGAACCGTCGGGCTGCGACTGCCCCAGTGTGATCAGGTTCGTCTGCAATATTTCCTGATGGTATTCGGGCTCGCCTTGCGCCTTCAGCGATTCTACGACTTGGTTGATTTCTTTGTCAGATGCAAAACATCCCTGAATGCGCAGCGGCCTTGGTGATTCTGGACTCGAAAGCAACAGGTCTCCCCTGCCTATGAGGCTCTCAGCACCTGTTTGATCCAGAATTACGCGGCTGTCGATGCCGCTGGCCACGTTCAGCGCGATACGGTTGGTTATGTTCGCCTTGATGAGACCGGTAACCACATTGGTAGACGGACGCTGCGTGGCTACTATCATGTGGATGCCAGCAGCGCGCGCCAGCTGCGCAAGTCGGCTAATGCTGAATTCGACTTCTTTACCCACGTTCATCATGAGGTCGGCCAGCTCGTCAATGACGATAACGATGTAGGGTAGTTGCTCGGCCGGATTGTCGCCTATCAGCATACCGCCTTGAGCCTTGGAATTGTACTGGTTGATATTGCGGGCGCCTACTTTCGCAAAGACCTTCAGGCGCCTTTCCATTTCTGCCACACCCCATGAAAGAGCACTTGCGGCTTCACGACATTCGGTTACAACCGGCACATACAGATGCGGGATGCCGTTGTAGGGCGTGAACTCCACGCGCTTGGGGTCTATCATAATGAAACGGACTTCGGCAGGTGTCGCGCGCATGAGTATGGACATGATCATGGAATTGATGACCACGGATTTACCGGAACCGGTGGTGCCGCCGATGAGGATATGGGGCATCTTGGCAAGGTCTTTGACGATGCATCGACCCTCGACATCTTGCCCGATGGCTACTTGAAGCGGGCCTTTTCCGGCTGCGGGCAGCACATCGCCCAGCAACACGTTTTGTCGTTTGACATTCGGTACTTCAATGCCGACAAAGTTCGTGCCGGGGATAGGCGCGAAAATTCTCACGCCCTGTGCCGCCATGGCCAGCGCGATATCGTCTTGGAGGTTCGTAACTTTGTTGACGCGCACGCCAGCCGGCAGATCCACCTTGAACAATGTCACCGTCGGCCCGGCTTCCCAACCTACTACCTGCGCATTCACACCGAAATCGGCAAGCGTTTCCTGCAACAAAGCTGCCGAATCGCGCAAAGTCGACTCGCTTTCTTTGTCGTTTGTGTTGGGGTCGGTTTTCCCGAGCATGCTCATGGGTGGCAACACGAAGCCTTCAGATGGTGCTGGACCCGAGTACGGAGCAGCTACTTTTGCCATCTTCGTTGTTGCGGCCTTATCTTTTGCAGACGTCTGATCACCTGTCGCATTATGGTGCCCGAGTTTTCTCGTGATCGTCTGCGTTTGCGCAGTATCAGCCGCAGCCCGAACTGCGTTTTGGTTTCCGGATATGGAAGTAGTGGCCCGACGCGGGCGCTTCTTGTCGATAATCTGGGTCTCCCCTTCGCTGAAGGCATCGGGCTGGCGCCTGTTGCGAGCACTCACCTTTCCGTGCGATTGGGGTTGAGCCTGTTTCCTGACTGGCATATACGCAGGTGCTGGCATGACATCGGTGGGATCTATCTCATCGTCTTGCTGTCCCCTGCGCTCTTTGATCTTCTCGATGAATTTGCTGAGGGAAAAACCAATCACAATGAGCGCGATGATGATGACGCCAACCATAATGATAGTGCTCACCGCCTGTCCGAACAGCAGCATAAGCACATATGCCACCCATGCTCCTATATACCCGCCCTGAGATATAAGGTTCGCCCGCAAAAACAATGAATCCAGATAAAGCGAGCTGATGCCAGGCGTATAGAGTGCCAGCAGCACCAAAACCGAGAAAAACAATAGCAAAAGCCCCACTGCGACTCGCGCAGGCATTTGATGCGCGCCACTACGAGCGAAAAGGCTCACCGCTATCAAAAGCAATACGAACGGCAGGATATAAGCGCCCATGCCCAATCCCAAATGGAGTATATTGGACAGGGCTGATGTGACAAGCGCGGTCGTGGGCATAACAGCCACGATGAACAGCGCGATGGCGCCCACCGCGCATACAACGCCCCAGATATCTCTGCGTGAGCGATCATCGAGCAGATGCCCTTCACGAGATGCTTGTTGCTGGGCGGCCTGCTTGGCCTGAGCGTTTTTCTGATTATGCTTCGCAGAAGGCGTTTGTGCCTTCTGCGATTTTCTTTGTTTAGACTTCGAGCCCGACTGAGCTTGGCGAGCCACGTGCTGCTCCTTCTAGTGCGATTTTGCTGCGTTTGTTCTGTTCAGCGTACAGTATATCCTATACATCGATTAAATTCACGACGACCATCGGTCGCTGTTTTATCCTGTCCCACAAAACGTTTTGGACAGTCTGACGCGTCGTCTTTTCCAACTCGTTTTGCTTCGCTTGGTTCGAAAGCGCGCGAGAGAGATCTCGCTTGACGGCATGTTGGGCCTCGCCCACCAAATCGGGGTCATCGCCTCCTGTGATGCCACGCATTTGCACTTCGACTTCGCCTGTGATCTGCTTGCGCTGTTTGTCCACTGCAGCAGCGACCACCGCAAAACCGGTTTCTCCCAACACGTTGCGGTCGTTCAGAACATCTTCGCTGGTATCTCCCACCGAAAGGCCATCAACGAAGACGATACCGCTCTGCACGCTTTTGCCCTGGTGGATTCCTTTAGCCGAAAGCTCTAGGCTATCGCCGTTATCCAGCATGAATATATTGCGCAGTGGCACACCGACCGCCTGGGCCAGTTGCGCATGTGCACGCAGATGCGTCGCCTCGCCATGCACCGGCAGAAATGCCTTGGGGCGCACGATGGAAAGCACGAGCTTCAGCTCTTCTGCACCCGCATGACCAGACACATGTACTGCTGCGCGTTTTTTGTCATAGACGTCTGCACCCACCTTTGCCAACAAATTAATGATGTGCGTGACTGCTTTTTCATTGCCGGGTACAGGCGTAGCGCTGATGATGACCGTATCGCCTTGGTCGATCTCGATGGTCTTGTGCTCGCCGTTGGCGATACGTGCCAGAGCGCTCAAAGGCTCGCCTTGCGAACCCGTGCACATTACGACCACTTTCTCCGGTGGGATGCCTTTCAGGTCGTATGCGTCGATGATATCGGCGTCGCGCACTTTCAGGTATCCGAGCCTGCGAGCGATGTCGGTATTTTGCACCATCGAACGACCCGTCACAACCACTTTGCGGCCCGACTCTACAGCTGCGTCGCAAATTTGCTGCAAGCGGTGTATGTGACTTGCAAACGATGCGATGATGACACGGCCCTTCGCCTGCCCAATGATTTCGCGCAGTACTTTGCCCACTTCGGCCTCGGAAGGCGTGAATGTAGGAATCGTAGCATTTGTGGAATCGCTCATCATCAAGTCGACGCCAATTTTGCCGAAGCGCGCCAGCGCCCCAAAATCAGTGGTGACCCCGTCGATGGGCGTTTGGTCCAATTTAAAGTCGCCCGTGTGCAGTACGTTTCCGGCTGGGCTCTGGAAAAACACTCCCACGGCTGCCGGAATGCTGTGGTTCACAGCGAAGAATTCACAGGTAAAGCAACCCAATTTGATACGCTGTCCAGGCTGTATCTCGATGAGCTTCGCGTTCTTGACGCGGTTTTCCTTGAGTTTGCCCTCGATGAGGCCAAGCGTCAGTTTCGTGCCGTAGATAGGAATCTGACGGTCGAGGTCTTTTAACAGGTAGGGCAAACATCCCGTATGGTCCTCATGTCCATGAGTAATCACGATGCCGCGCAGTTTATCCGCGTTTTCCAGCACATAGGTGTAATCCGGTAATATCAAATCGATTCCCGGATGATCGTCATCGGGAAACATCAAGCCGGCATCGTCCAATATCATGTCGTCTTTGCATTCCATAACGGTCATGTTTTTGCCGATAGCGTCCAAACCGCCCAACGGGATGACGCGCATCATGGCTTTCGGATCTTTTTTGGGCGACATGATATCGCCGCCCTTGTTGCCTGACTTTGACTTGCGATGGCTGCGCCTGCTGTTGTTTTCCGCAGCGCCGTCCTCCTTCGTCAGTTTCGGACGCTCGCGCTCCACGCTGACATGCTTGTACGACCGCGTTTCACTACGGCGGTTATTGCCCTCGTCAGGCTGGTTATTCTGTTTCATAAATTTCCTTTTCGCTCTTAGAGCGCACCCACCTCGCGCATAACGCTTTCGAGTTCTTGGGATTGCTCTGGTGTTGCGTCCACCAGCGGTAGCCGTACGCCTCCCACGGGGAATCCTGCGATATTCAGGGATTCTTTCACCAGTATGGGATTGGACGTGACGAACAACTCTCGCATAAGCGGAAGCAACTTCTGATGAGCCTGCATCGCGGCATCGAAATCGCCGCGAGCGCACTGCTCAACTATTTCTTTCATGTGGGCGGGTGCGATATTTCCCGTTGTGGAGATAACGCCATCGCCGCCTAATTTCATAACATCATAGGTCATCGAATCATCACCGGAATAGATGCTGAAACCGACGGGTGCGCCGTCAATTATCTCTTTAATCTGATCCAGTTTGCCTGACGCCTCTTTCACTGCGATGATGTTGGCACAATCGCGCGCCAAACGCAGTGTTGTGTGCGCTTCCATGTTCACCCCGCAACGACCTGGGATGTTGTAGAGGATAACAGGAATGTCGATGGCATCTGCGATAGCCTTGAAATGTTGGTACATACCTTCTTGCGGGGGTTTGTTGTAGAAAGGCACCACGGCCATAATGCCGTCCATACCGATTTCTTGGGCCTGTTTTGCGAACGCGACGGAGTCGGCAGTGCAATTCGTGCCCACGTTGGCTACGACCGGCACCCTGCCGTTTGAAGCTTCGAGGACCGATGCGAAAACCTTTTTCTTCTCGTCCCACTGAATCGTAGGGCTCTCGCCCGTAGTCGCGCATACCAGAAGAGCGTCCGCACCACTGCCTATCAGGCGATCGCCCAATGCGCCAGCCTGCTTGTAATCGACCTCGCGATTCTTATCGAATGGAGTTATCATAGCCGGAATCATACGTCCGAAGCGTGGGTCGTTAGCCTGCGACATGTGCCTCTCCTTCTTTCTGTTTCGAATAAAACTGCGAGACGATGTTCATGCACCGCCGTACGTACCTGCATTTTTGTTGCCCCATATTATTGCATGCAAAGCCAGCGGCGCGCGGGAAGTCCGTCAAACCTCCAATCACGGGGGCTCAACGGAGATATGGGCAGCGCCAGCAAGCCGAATACCGTCCGCGAACGGCAGTGCTGCAAATTGAGGGTTTAATCCATGAAGGTCTCAAGGCCCACGATGAGACCTGAGCGATCGATAACGCTGCGGATACCCAATAGCACACCGGGCATATAGCTTTCGCGATCCCAGGATTCATGTTTGATTGAAAGCGTTTGCCCCATCGAGCCGAATATCACCTCTTGGTTCGCCACGAATCCGTTGCTGCGAAGCGAATGGACTGGCACGCCGCTGATCAATGCGCCGCGAGCGCCTTGCGCCCCATCGATCTCGGTCTCGCGTCCCGGTGCAGCGCTATCGAATCCACGCGCATCGTGGATAATCTGCGCGGTGCGCATAGCCGTGCCGCTCGGAGCGTCTTTTTTTCGTGCATGATGAAACTCGATGATTTCGGCTTCGGGAAAATACGGTGCCGCGGCTTTGGCAAATTGCATCATCAACACAGCACCGGTGGTGAAATTCGGAGCCACGAACAGACATGCATCGTCGACTGCCAACGCAGCCAGCTCATCCAACGTCTCAGACGGCAGTCCTGTCGTGCCGATTACACAGTTCACGCCCGCAGGCAGCGCTTCGCGGATGTTGCCCTCCACAACGCTGGGCTGTGTGAAATCCACAAGCACATCAAATTTTTCGGAAGCCAGCGCTTCCTTCAAACTGGCGTAGACCGTGAAATCGCCCTTTGAACCCGACGGGTCAATCCCACATGCTAAGTGCATGTCATCGGCTGCTTGAACAGCGGCAACCGTTGCTTCGCCCATCCTGCCTGCGCATCCGCATACTGCTACTTCTATCATTGGAAGTCCTTTCCGTTCGCTTTGAATGCTTTTGTGAGAGATTCGAGCACTTTGTCTTCATCATAGGGCGATATCACTGCCACGGTGGGTTTTTGAGTGAGTATCTGCGAGGCGATATCGCGCACGTCTTCGCAGGTGATAGCACGGTAGCGCTCTACAAGCTCATCGGCGGATAGCAGCGGGCCACCCATGGTCTGGGTACGACCCATGCGCACCATGCGCGTTGCTGTCGACTCCAGCCCCAACAGGAGCTGACCCACCAAGCTCTCGGTCGTGCGAGACAGCTCAGCCGCATCAGTGCCGCCTTCGGCCATCTTCTGCATTTCAGCGGTTGCGATGGAAACAACTTCTTCGATGTTTTCAGGACGCGTGCCCGCGTACACGCTAAACGTGCCCAATCCCTGATGCGCTTCGGCATGGCTGTATATAGCGTAAACCAAGCCACGTTTTTCGCGCACTTCCTGAAACAGCCTCGAGCTCATAGAGCCGCCTAGCATGGCGCTCATGACTGCGCCGGCGAAACGCCGCTCATCGTCAAACGGCATCCAAGGAAGTCCCACGAGAACATGTGCCTGCTCTGTTTCTTTGCGCATGCAGGCAAACATCTGACGATCCCCTTCAACCGTTTTTTCGCGAGAAGCCTTCGTGCCGACCTTCGCATCCGCGAACAGGGCATCGCAAAGCTGTACCAGTCTGTCATGGTCTACGTTGCCAGCGGCCGATACGACGATGTTGCCGCTGTAATAGTGCTCGTCATGGAATGCCGCGCAATTTGCATGCTTGTAGCCTGCGACCAGCTCACGAGTGCCTAAAACGGGGCGGCCGAGAGGATGTGTGGGCAACATCGCGTCAGAGAGCACGTCGTAGATCTTGTCATCGGGAGTGTCTTCGCTGCGTGCGATTTCCTCCAACACCACTTCACGCTCCGGATCGATGGTCTCTTGCGAGAAACTGGAATTGTTCACCATGTCGGCTAGCATCTCGAGCGCTCGATCCAACTTGTCGTCTACAAACCGTGCGTAATAGCACGTGTATTCCTTGCTGGTAAACGCATTCAGCTCTGCTCCCAAGCTGTCGAACTGTTGGCTGATTTCAAGTGCACTGCGCGTTGGCGTCCCCTTGAACATCATATGTTCCATGAAATGTGTCAGTCCTGCTTGGTCGGCTCGCTCATCGCGACTGCCCACATTAAACCAAATACCCAAAGAAACGCTGCGCACATCCGGCATGCGTTCCGTTATCACCGTCAAGCCGTTTCCGAGCGTCGTTTTCTCGTAAAACATCGCAAGCCTTTCTGATTTCTTCAATTTCTGTACATACTTCATATTGTGTCTCGAGCCATAATACTCGCTCTATGCAGGGATTTTCTGGATTCCTTACAAAATCGAAGAACTGATTATTTCCTCTTGCGGAGCATTTGCCTAGGATAAATACCAATATCCGATACGAATGGGGGCATTACCTATGAGTTTCACCGATTCAGCTAAGCGCTATGGACTGAATAAAGTCTATGGCTATTTGGAAAAAGACCCACGATCCAACCTTCCCAAGGTCATGGATTTCGTTGACAAAGTCACACCGGGCGACATGATGAAATCGCAGCGCGACACGTTCCGCCGCGTTATCAACGATCCCGACAACAACTGGAACCAAATGATATGCAGCCTGTGGGATGATATCGATTCCCGCGTACTGCAGGCAGCTTTCCAGAACTTCATCCTCAATGGCAGCCTTTCCGGTTGGGAGCGCCAGGAGGAGATGCGCAAAAAATACGACTGCAACATCCCTTGGGCTATTCTGCTCGATCCCACCAGCGCCTGCAACAAACATTGCCTAGGCTGCTGGGCCGGCGAGTACGGCAACAAACTCAACCTTACCTTCGATGAGATTGACAGCATCATCCAACAGGGCAAGGAATTGGGCACCTACGTCTATATCTACACCGGCGGCGAGCCGCTCATGCGCAAAAAGGACCTCATCGCTATCGCCAACAAGCACAATGACTGCGAGTTTCTGTGCTTCACCAACGGTACGCTCATCGACGATGATCTCTGCGACGAGATGCTGCGCGTGGCAAACTTCATCCCCATCATCAGCGTTGAGGGATTCGAGAGCGACACCGACTTCCGTCGTGGTGAGGGTACCTACAAGCAAGTTGTCGATGCCATGACTCTGATGCGCGAAAAACGTTTGGCGTATGGCATCAGCTGCTGCTATACCGCCAAAAACGTCGACACCATCGGCAGTGAAGAGTACTTCGACTGGATGGTGAACATGGGCGCGAAGTTCTGCTGGTTCTTCAGCTACATGCCTGTGGGTGCCGATGCCGATACGAGCCTTATCACCAAGCCCGAACAGCGCGAGTTCATGTATCATCAGGTTCGCAAGTTCCGCAACGAGAAAATGCTGTTCACGCTTGACTTCTTCAATGATGGCGAGTACGTGGGCGGCTGCATTGCCGGTGGACGCCGTTATCTGCACATCAATGCGAACGGCGACGTTGACCCGTGCGTGTTCATGCATTATTCCGACAGCAACATCCGTGAGAAAACCCTGCTGGAATGCCTGCAAGGACCGCTGTTTACGGCGTATCACAACAATCAGCCCTTCAACCAGAACATGCTGCGTCCTTGCCCTGTGCTCGACAACCCGGGCCGCCTGACCGATATGGTCAACGAAACCGGCGCACATTCCACCGAAATCCTGAGGCCTGAGAAAGTGGAAGACTACTCAGCCCGTTGCGAAGAAATCGCTGTGGAATGGAAACCCCGCGCCGACCGCTTGTGGGCCTCGAAATACCACAACCCGGCACTTTTGGTAAAGTAGCCTCTTTGTCCGGACAGAGAAAAGCAAGCCCCGCATCACCAACGATGCGGGGCTTTTTATAGCAAAACTCATACAGGAGGTACATCGCAATCCATTAAACCGAAAGGCGCATTGACGATGGCCCAAATGGCACAGGAATGGACTACATTATTTGTTGTTTCACCAATCGGTCGAACCGCTCGATATAGTCACTCGCATCGATTTCGAAATCATGATCGAACCAGCTGTCAATCAGCCCTGTCATGCAATATGTCATTAATGTAGTGAGAAAGCGTCGGTCGCCCTGATCGAACTTCTCGCATTCAGGGTCATTTTCGACGCATTGTTCAACCAGATCGAAAAGCACTTTCGAAAATGTTTTGTCCAGCATTCCCCGATCGAGGTGCTGATAATTGTCCACGAAGTTCGCCCTGTTGTTCTCGGTCATATCGACGACGGTCTCGGAAAGGAAACGCCACGCATCGCTTGCGTGTACCACACTCTCCAAATTCTTGAAATAATCCCGATAGACCCAATCAACCAGATCATATATATCTTTGAAGTGGTAGTAGAACGTCATGCGGGAGACGCCCGCGCGTTCAACCACATCCTTCACCGTGATGGTTTGAGAACCGCCTTCGTCGAGAATGCTCTTATAGGCCGCTGCGATGGTCTTTTTCGTGTTGTCGGCCACGTAAATGTGCCTCCTTGCAAAACCGTCTGCCAAATAGCGCCGACAGACTTAACTACTCCTGGTAATGTGCGCCTTTTTTGCCTGCCTAAATCAAACAAACAAATATCATTTGTTCAATTGATATAACTATTATATCTTTTATTTGCTCCAAAAGAACCGACTTGTTGCATACCGGCACCATTTTATCGGTAGATACCTGTGGTGATAAGGCAAAATAGGCAAACGGGACCCTTACAGGTCCCGTTTGCTCATTACACGTTTAAGCGAAAATAGGCTTAGCGGTCCTCGTGATGACGGTTGCGCGGTTTGCGATGATCGCCGTTGCGGTTTCCGCCTTGGTCACCCGGACGGCGAGGATTGCTGTTGCCGCCTTCGCGATCGCGGCGCGGACGGGCCGAGCCTTCCGGCGCGTCAGGCTTGTCTACGCGATCGAGGCTGATCTTGCCGTTGTCGCCAACTTCGATGACCTCGACCTTCACCGTATCGCCCAAGTTCAGCACGTCTTCCACTTTGCCTACGCGACCATTGGCCATGCGGCTGATATGCAGAAGTCCGTCTTTGCCGGGAGTGAGTTTGATGAATGCTCCGAAGTCCTTGATACCGACAACTTCGCCATCATAGACCTCGCCGACTTCGGGCTCTTTGACGATGCCCAAAATAGCAGCCTTGGCAGCTTCGCCTGCTGGGCCTTCCACGGCAGCGATATGTACGGTGCCATCTTCTTCAATCTCGATGGTAGCACCGGTCTCGTCCTGCAGACCGCGAATGACCTTGCCACCAGAACCAATGACGTCTCGGATTTTGTCAACGGGAATATGGATGGTCTCGATGCGCGGTGCGAACTGAGAGAGTTCGGGACGTGGCTCGGAGATTTCGGTCAGCATTGCGTTGAGGATGAAGTGACGCCCTTCTTTGGCCTGTGCAAGCGCGCGGCCGAGGATTTCAGTGGACAGGCCCTTTGCCTTGTTGTCCATCTGCAACGCAGTAATGCCTGCTTCGGTGCCGGTTACCTTGAAGTCCATGTCTCCCAAAAAGTCCTCAAGGCCTTGGATGTCAGAGAGAATAACGACGTCGTCGCCTTCCTTTATGAGGCCCATGGCTATACCGGAAACCGGTGCTTTGATGGGCACGCCGGCATCCATCAAAGCCAAAGTCGAGCCGCAGGTGGAAGCCATCGAGCTGGAACCGTTTGATTCCAAGATCTCAGATACGACGCGGATGCTGTAGGGGAACTCGTCCTCATCGGGCAGCACTGGCAAAATCGCACGTTCAGCCAAAGCACCATGGCCCACTTCACGGCGTTTCGGTGCACCCATGCGACCGACTTCACCGGTGCAATAGGGTGGGAAATTGTATTGGTGCATATAGCGTTTGCCCTCGGCCGGATCGATGGTATCGAGGCGCTGCGCATCGCGCAAGGTGCCTAGCGTGCATACCGAAAGAGCCTGGGTCTGACCACGCTGGAACAGGCCGGAACCATGCACGCGGGGCAGATAACCCGGACGGATGTAGAGTGGACGAATCTCATTGGCCACACGGCCATCGGCGCGCTCGCCAGTCTCTATGACCATTTTGCGCATGGCATGTTTTTCAAGTGCCTTGCAAGCCGCGGAGATGTCGCTGCCCCACGCCCCACGCTCTTCATCAGTGAAATCGTTCTGCTTGATAGAATCCTTCAAAGCCTCAATCTTGGCGATGCGGGAAGCTTTGTCGGCATCGTGCAGAGCAGCAGACATATCGTCGAAGTGCGCATCGACGCGCTCGGCGATGCTGGGGTCGGCCTGATGCAGCTTGTACTCCATAGGCTCGGGATTCACCCTTGTCAGGAAACGGGACTGGGCTTCGCAAAATTTCGCGATAGCTTCTTGACCGAAGTTCATGGCGGCCAGCATGTCCTCTTCGCTGATTTCCTTTGCTCCAGCTTCCACCATGCTGATATAGTCGGCGGTACCGGCTATGGTCAACTCGACGTCGCTGGTCTCTTGCTCCTCATAGGTGGGGTTAACGATGAAATCGCCGGTTTCCGTATTGCGAGCCACACGCACGCAAGCGGCCGGGCCGTCAAAGGGGGCACCAGCAACCAGAAGCGCTGCTGAAGCGCCGTTTACGCAGATGCAGTCGGGCGGATTCTGTCCGTCCACCACAAACGTGGTAGCCACAACGTGCACTTCCTGCTTGAATCCATCGGGAAAACCCGGACGGATGGGGCGGTCTATCATGCGTGCAGTCAGCGTACCCTTTTCGCTCGGGCGCGCTTCACGCTTGAGGTACCCGCCGGGAATACGGCCGACGGCGTACATCTTTTCCATGAAGTCGACGGTCAGCGGGAAAAAGTCATAATCCTTTTCCTGTTTGCTGACGACAGCAGTGATGAGGCAGGTTGTGTCGCCCTGAGTGACTAAAACAGCCCCTGAAGCCTGTTTGGCCAGCTCGCCCGTCTCGATGCGGTACTGTTTTCCGTACAGCTCGAATTCTTCAACGATTTTTTCCATATGTGATACTTTCTCTTTCTTCCACGCCCTATTGCGCGAAGCTTCTTCGCGGCGGACTTCACGTATTCCGCTCACACGAGCAAGCGCACCCTGCACGCTCGACCGCTCACCCCGACTTGCTTTTTCATCGGAGCGCATTTGCTGTCTCAGCAGTTAATCAGCTGAAACGTTACTCGTGTCCAGACGATTTCGCCCGAACATATACAAAAGCCCGCCGAAGCGGGCAGTTGCTTAAATGTTGTCGCGAATGCCGAGTTTCTTGATGAGCGTTCGGTACTCTTCGATATCGCGATTCTTGATATATTTCAGAAGGCCACGGCGTTTGCCGATGAGCATCATCAGACCACGACGGGTGTGATTATCCTTTTTGTGGCTCTTCAGGTGCTCGGTTAGATTGCGGATGCGCTCGCTCATGATAGCGACCTGCACCTGAGCGCTTCCCGAATCGTTTTCGTCTTTGCCGAATTCTTTCATGAGCTCGGCGACGCGTTCTTTGGAAATGCTGTACTTATTAGCCATGATTCCCACCTTTCCCTGCGGCATAAACCGCTACTGTGCGATGCTTCGGCATGTAAGCCGGCATCATGCGTTACGCTTTCTGCTGGGTAGGCAAGCAAGTGGTGCATGCGAACCAAGACGAAAGACGACCGCCCCTTTAGGCAGCGTTAGCCAGTATAGCGCGAATGCCCCTCACGTGCGTATGCATGCGCAAAACGCTCACAACGTAAGCGTTTGAGAAGCTTTCTTGCTATTATGGCAGAGGTGAGATGTTGGAGGCGATGACGTGGACGGTTTCTTCTCTCCGTTGCAAAACTTTCCGGAATACTCCGGTTTCAATATCGGCAGCCCGCTGCACTTCGCTTATCTAACCTATTGCGCGGTTCTCATCGTTTTTTTGGTAATGCTCTACCGGCATCTACCCGCGGACAGCACAAAGCATGGGGCGCGACAAAAAATGCTGGTTATCGTCTCCTGTTGCGCGTTGGGCATGAAAGCCATCGAGGCCGTTATCGCCATAGTCGAAGGTGTGTATTACGTAGCTTGGTGGCCATTGCACTCCTGCGATATCTGCCTGTTTCTGCTGGTAATCTACGCCTTTGCGCATACCGATTTCGTGGGTGAAGTGCTGTATTGCCTCGGGCTTCCAGGCGCGTTGATGGGTCTGGTATTCGCGGATTGGATCAAACGCTCCCCCGATCTGAACTTTTTCTGCATCTGCGATTTCAGCGAACATGCGTTGGTAGTGGCGTTTGTGCTGATGCTCATTGTCTCTGGTGATTTCACGCCGAAGCTGAAAAGCATGTGGAAGCCTCTGGTCTTCACTGTGGTCTGCGCATCCGCAGCCCGCATCTTCAATGGGTATTTCGAGACAAACTTCTGGTTTGTGAGCAACCCATCACCGGGAAGCCCGCTCGTTGACCTTGCGAACATGTTCGGCAATCCAGGGTATTTGGCACCATTCGCCTTTTTGGTGGTATGCGTATGGTTGTGTATGTATCTGCCGTGGGAGATCGCCCGCAGGCGACGCTGAGGCCCTCACCGAAAATTTCCTTATCTTGACATAAGGAATTTGTGAACAGAATTGAGCGAATCCTGTAAAACGTTTACTCTTGGCCTGATAAATGAAAAGAGCGCCTACAAGAAATAGGCACCACGTCGCACTTATGGGTACCGTGCATGTGCGACTTTGGGGAATCGATTGGACGAGCATGTACACATATAAAACCAATGGCGTTTGCAGCAAAGCTATTCACGTTGATTTGAATGGCAACCGCATCGATCATGTGGATTTCATCGGGGGCTGCGACGGAAATCTCAAAGCCATCTCGAAATTGGTCGAAGGCAAAAGCGTTGATGAGGTGTCAGGCCTGCTCACAGGAGTGACGTGCGGCAGGAAAACCACCAGCTGCGCCGATCAATTGGTTTGCGCATTGCATGAGGCGCAGGCGCACCGCGCACAGTAGGGCACGCCGGATGCAGATTGCACTGCGTTTAATCGAGCTAAAAGAGTCCGCATGACATCAGGTAATCGAGCGCTTTGACGTTCGTACCGAGATTCTGCCTGCACCATCCTCGACACAACTCAAGCACCGAAAAAGATGTGGCAGGTTCCACATGCATGGCTGCGATGTCATCGAATGTGGCCTGCATCAGGGCTGAGGCCCATGAACACGTGCGCGCATCTATGAGCATGCAATCCGAGCGACCCCTGCATCTATCGCAAACCGCTCCCCCATCTGAAAACGAGAAAGCCAGTCCCCCGCTTATCTGTGAGGGATTCAGCGGATTGCCGCATACCGCACATGCATCGAAACTCGGGCGCACACCCAACATGCAAAAGAGTTTCAGCAGAAACGCTGCCGTGAATGCCGGACCTTCTTCAGCATCGGCAACCGCCATGTGATCGAGCGCTGAAACCGTCATGTCGAAAAGCCTTGGCACGGGAAGGTCCTGCTGCGTTGTTTTATCGAGTGCTCCTAAAACAGCCGAAGCAGCAGCAGCACGCACAATGTCTTCGCGCAGGGGCATATGCGCCGAGACGATGCGAGCCTCGCTTATAATATCCAGGTTCTTGCCGCGCGCGATTAAAACGTCATCCACTGCGAACACGTCCAAACGGGCGGAAAAAGAGTTCTTCGGTTTGCGAGCACCTTTCGCAACGGCTCGCAACTGTGAGCCGTCATCCTTTAAACACGTGAGGATAAGGTCACTCTCTCCCAGCTTCGTCTTCTTCAGCACCAGGACGCGACACTTGTACGTCGATGATGGCATCACGCGCCTTCGCCGTAGCCAAATCGACGAATCTGATTCAAGTCACGTCGCCAGTTCTTGCGCACCTTCACATGCAAATCAAGGTAGACCTTGCAGCTCAAAAGCTGTTCTAAATCCTCTCTGGCCTGCACGCCAACTTCTTTCAACGCCCGTCCGCCCTTACCGATGACGATGCCCTTCTGCGATTCATGCTCCACATAGATGGTTGCGAAAATGCGCTCCATGTCTTTTTTCTTGTCGTATTCCATCTGATCGACTGCAACCCCAATGGCATGGGGCACTTCATCACGAAACGATCGCAAAATCTTTTCCCTTATGAATTCCGCTACGATAACTTCAATGGGCTGGTCGGTTTCCATGTCATCGGGAAACCACTTCGGGCCCTTCGGCATAAATCCGGCAGCACAGGAAACGAACTCTTCCACGCCCTCTCCGGTCACCGATGAGAGGGTCACTACTGCATCCCACTTCATGAATGCGGAAGCGGCCTCTATTTGCTTTTGCACAGTCTGCGCCTCTGCAAGGTCGGTCTTGGTGATGACGAGGATCTTTTTCCCCTTGGCCGCAGCGATGGTCTTGGCCACCCATTCATCACCTCGCCCGATGGGCTTGGAGGCATCGGCCAAAAACGCGACCGCATCAATACCTTCAAGCGCCTTTATCGCGCTTTCGTTTAATTCCTCGCCCAAAACATCATGGGGCTTGTGCAAACCTGGAGTATCAACCATCACCAACTGAAAATCTGGGCGGGTAAGCACGGCGCGAAACCTGTGGCGTGTCGTTTGTGCCGTCGATGAGGTAATGGCCACCTTTTTGCCCATTATGGCGTTGATGAGGGTGGATTTACCGGCATTCGGACGTCCAACGAGCGTGATGAAACCTGATTTGAATTCCGTATCGCTAGATTCCAAGATTCATTCCTTGTCTTTGTTCTGTTTGCCTTGCGTTTATGCAAAAAGCGCAATCAAGCGCGGTCCGTAGACGATAAGGCCTATGACCAGGGAGGCGATTGAAAAACAGAGCACACCTGCCGCCGCTAAATCTTTGGCCGCTTTCGCTTTGGGGTGTATCTCCGGGCAGGCCAGATCGACCACATCTTCGAACGAGGTATTGAAACACTCCGCTCCTATAACTCCGCCAATGCAAAAAATGATTATGATCCATTCATATATGCTGATACCCAAAACCAAGCCCAAAACAACAGCAAGCACGGCAGCAGCCGATTGCACGCGAATGTTGCGCCCTTGGCGGAAGGCCTCGAGTATGCCCTCCCACGCGTATTTGAAGGATTTTAAAAACGAAGTGTTCTTGTGGTTGCCCGGTTTCATCTGCGTTGGTCCCATTCGCCGAGAAGCTCGCGCTCACGGGCCTCCATCACTTCAGCTTCATCATCTTTAATATGGTCGTATCCGCATAGATGCAGCAGGCCATGTACGATGAGCAGGCTGACTTCCTCTTCGAAAGTCGTGCCGAATTCTATGGTCTGGCGGCGGGCAACATCGGGCGCTATCACAATATCTCCTAGTTCGAAAGGAGCGCGTATCTCGTTGGCCTCTTGCATGCCTTCGGCAGCTTCAGCAGCGCTCGCTACATCAGCGGCATTATCATATCCCATGTCGTCGAAGTCGTCATCCAAACCGTCGCATTCGAAGCTCAGCACATCCGTTGGACCATCTTTTTCGCGGTATTGCTTGTTTAAACGAGCAATCTCGCTATCATCCACGAAGCTGATAGACACTTCAGTATCATCGGGTTTGCCCTGATGTTCCAACACAAACTCAGCTAGCTGCAGAAGCGGAAGACTCTGCAAATCCTCTTCACCATGATCGTAGTTGATAACGACTTCCATTGCCGACCTTTCCTTTAAGCCTGCCTGTTGCCTCGCGATGATGCCGCGTCATACGCAGCGACGATGGATGCCACCAAAGAATGGCGTACGACATCTTTGCCGCTGAAATCGCAGAAATCTATATCGTCGATGTCCTCGAGTATGGACCTGACCGTTTTCAAGCCCGAAACGCCATGAGGCAAGTCCAGCTGGGTCACGTCTCCGGTTATCACCATTTTCGAAGAGAACCCCAAACGGGTCAAAAACATCTTCATTTGCTCTGGAGTAGTGTTTTGCGCCTCATCTAAGATAATAAAACTGTCGTTTAAAGTACGACCGCGCATGAAAGCCAAAGGCGCAATCTCGATGATGCCGTCTTCTAAAAGATGATTCGCGCGCTCCATGTCGGTCATGTCGAACAGCGCATCGTAGAGCGGTCGAATGTAGGGATCAACTTTCTCGCCCAAAGTGCCCGGCAGATACCCCAAGCTCTCCCCCGCTTCCACTATCGGGCGCGTGAGGATGATACGCCCCACTTCTTTGCGCTTGAGCGCTGCCACGGCCATCGCCATGGCTAAATAGGTTTTGCCAGTGCCGGCAGGCCCTACGGCAAAGGTGATCGTGTTGCGGCGAATGGAATCGACGTAGCGTTTCTGACCTGCGGTTTTCGGTCTAATTGCGCGACCGCGATACGTGAGTATGATGTCCTCATGCAAAGCGCTCGGCGCAAATTCACCGGTATGCAATAAATCGATGGCATGACGCACGTAGTTCTTATCGGGAATTGCACCGCCTTCTGCGTACTTAATCATATCGCTGAAAAGGCCCGTGAGCATCTGCACTTCTGCGGGGTCGCCCGAAAGCGACACATTGTTGCCGCGCACAGTTACCCGTGCTTCGAAAGCGTCCTGTATAGAGCGAAGAAGCTCATCACCCACGCCGGTCAGCAGTGCCATATCGAGCGTATCGGGTACCGTCAAAGTGATATTTGTTTCGCTTGTCATGTTAAGAAGATACCATCCTTGTCCCATTCTGTTAAGGTTCGCCAGACCAAATCCCCACCCTCGGCATCAAGAATGCGCACCGGGAAATATGATTCGCTCATACCTTCACCGTTTGATTCCACGGCGATGCGCTCTTTCGTGCCTACGCGAGCGTTTGCTTCCGCTTGGCGCAATCGATCGCCAAGCGCAGAGAGCTCGCGTGCGCGATGCGCAATCACGTGCGAATCAATCTGATCGTCTCTTGCAGCTGCAGGCGTGCCCTCGCGCCTGCTATAACGAAAGACATGTATTTTAGAGAAAGAGCATTCCCGCGCCAGCGCCAACGTGTCTTGGAAATCCTGCTCGGTTTCACCGGGAAATCCCACTATGATATCCGTCGAAAACGAGATTTGCGGAACGTCGCGACGTATGCGGCACACCAGTTTCAAATACTCATCGGCGTTGTAGGGACGCGCCATCTGCGCAAGTACGCGCGAGCTTCCCGATTGCAAAGGCAGATGCAAATGACGGCATACCATGCCGTCCTGGCTTGCTAAAAGCCCGATAATCGCATTGTCCACATCACGTGGCTCTATGCTTGAGAGCCGCAATCGCATAGCGGGCGCCGCTGCTCGAATCTGTTCTATCAAAGCAGGCAGATGGGCAGAGCCGTCACAAAAACTGCCTAAGTTTATACCGGTCAACACAGCTTCGCGCACGCCCGCTGCTTCCAAGCGTTTCGCTTCGTCCACGCACGCTGCGATTGGACGAGAATGCGATTTGCCACGTGCGGTATGTACGATGCAGTAGGTGCACGCATTGTCGCAGCCGTCTTGTACTTTGAGTCCCACGCGCGCAGGAAACCCTTTACCTATGCGAAGAGGTAGCGTCTGCGCAGGTGCGCCGTTGAAAGCATTTTGCGGCACCTCTGTTTCATCGGATGCAATCACCTCGGTATACGGTGACTCAAGCGAGCAGAGATAGTGCACCACGAGGGGCTTTGCCACTACAACGACTCTCTCATCTAAGGCTTCGAATTCGTCTGGATCGATTGCGGCAGCGCAGCCTGTTACTACCACGGTGGATGCGTTGCCGCTGCTCAGCAGGTGCCTGACGGCTTTGCGAGTTTTTTTCTCCGCCTCGCCGGTGACCGTGCATGTGTTTACTACCACAGCATCGGGGTTGGCCGAATCCCAAACCCAACCTTGCGCCGTCAAGCGCGCCGCGATGTCATCAGATTCGACCCTGTTTACCCTGCATCCCAGATTGATGACATTAAACCTCACCGAAGACCGCCGAGCTCATAGATTACCAATGCGGGGGCTACCACGCCGGCTGTTTCCGTACGCAGGATGCAAGGACCCAAAGACACGGTGAATGCGTTTTCGTTGCTGGATCGGAATCGGTCAATCTCATGTTTGGCGAAACCGCCCTCGGGACCCACAACCACTGCGACGCGCAGGTCTGTGCGGTCTTTTCCCGTCTTTAATGCCGCATCATCGAGTGCCTGCTGGATGCTGCACGTGCGCTCATCTTCCCAGCATATCGCTACACAGTCGAAATGCGCGAGCATATCTGATATCGTCTTCGCATCTTTTGGTTCGAATATGACAGGAATGCTGTTTCTGCCGGATTGCATTGCAGCGCTTTTGGCAATCGTGCGCCAACGATTCATCCGGTTGGCTGTTTTCTGTTTGTCTAGTTTCACGACGCTGCGCTCGCAGAGCAAAGGAGCAAAGGAATGCACACCCAATTCCGTTGCGTGTCGGATGACCTCATCCATCTTGTCACCTTTCGACACACCTTGGACGAGGCACACCTGCGGCACGGGTGCAAAATCTCCGCCACGCTGGCTGATGCGCACCACAATATCTGGCTGACTATTTACCACTTGGCACTCAAAGTAGTCAGCTCCCGCATCCACAACTGCGATATGCTCGCCCGGTGCCAGCCTGAGCACGCGGGCATGCTTTTTGTCATCAGGGGACAGCTCAAGCGTGAACTCTTCGTCGTTTTGTTGGGCGAGCAGCTGCTCATCCAAGAAAAAATGCGGCAAACTCATGAACACGCGCTCGCTCTCCGATGCGATTAGTTGAATGCATCTTTTATCTTTTGCAGGGGGGTGCGCTCTTCGCTGAACTCCTCGCCCATTTCCCCGGCGAGGGATTCCATGAGCTCGCGCTGGCGCTTCGTGAGTTTTTTGGGCACAACGACGTTCACATGCGTGAACAAATCGCCGCGCAAATCGCTCTTGAAACGCGGCATGCCGAAGCTGCGCGTCCGTATCACCTGCTCGTTTTGGCAACCTTCCGGGATGCGCACGGTTGCCTTCTCATCTTTCAGGATGCCATCGACTTCGATTTCTGCGCCCAAGCAAGCCTGCACGATGGAGATATTCACACGTGTGTGGAGGTTATCGCCATCACGCTGGAAATAGTCATGCTGCTGAATGCGGCATGTGACGATAAGGTCGCCGCTCCTCGCGCCTTGCATGCCCGCTTCGCCGTATCCACTCAATCGCAATTGTTGACCGTCGCGAATGCCCACCGGCACTTCCACCGTAATACGCTGACGGTCGGGCACACGCCCTTGACCGTTGCACTCAGGGCAGGGATTCTCTATCGTGCGTCCGGTTCCATGGCACCTCTGGCACGTGGTAGCCGTTTGCATGTCACCCAAAAAAGTGCGCTGAACGGTAACTACGCGTCCTTGGCCATGGCATTCCGGACAGGTAACTTCTTTGCCATCTGGGCCCAAGCCCGTTCCATCACAGTCAGGACAGGGCGCTAAACGGTCGTAGACAATCTCCTTTTTCACGCCTGCAGCCGCCTCTTCCAAGGTCAAACGCAAGCCAACGCCCATATCACGTCCTTCGCGGCGCTGTTTCTGACCGCCGCCTGCTCCACCGCCGCCTCCGAAAAAGCTGCTGAACAGATCTCCCATACCGAAGCCGCCCCCGCCGAATATATCGTCGAAGTCGACGTACTGCGGGCCTGCCCCAGCAGAGCCCGGAATCGTACCGAAACGGTCATACTGAGCGCGCTTGTTCGCGTCGCTGAGCACATCGTAGGCCTCGTTCAATTCTTTGAATCGGTCCTCGGCATCGTCAGCTTTGTTCACATCGGGATGAAGCTCTCTGGCTTTGCGGCGGAAGGCCTTCTTTATCTCATCGTCCGTGGCCGTCTTGCTGACGCCCAGAACCTCGTACAGATCTTTGGACATAAAAGCTTGAGCCTTTCTTTTCGTCTTGGAAGACTGCGCATATGCTGCGCTGTGTTTTCTCGGTTTCCATCATAGGCCCACGCGCATGCATAGCAACGTCGGCCCCTCGTTCATCATCGCTATTCTATACATCGTCAAGGGCTTGCTGCGCTGCTCTTACCGCTCCAATCACCTGCGAGTAATTCATGCGTGTGGGTCCGATGATCGCAACAACCCCGGCGGCCGAACCTTGCCCGTATTGTCCAGCCACCATGGAAACGCCACTGAGCTGCTCGTTTCCATTCTCGTGACCAATGCGTACGATTGGACCCTTCTGTATTTCGGCATCGCGCAGCATTTCAAGCAGCACCGTATCGTTTTCCAAAAGGCGCATAACGGGTATCAGGTTCTGGGAATTCGCAAACTCCGGCTGTTGCATAAGCGTCGATAGGCCCAAGCTATGCGCCTGCGCCGATTCGTTTTCGTTCAAACAGGCGAACACCTCGTTGAGAAGCACGCTGACCAGAGGCCCTTTCAAAGCGCTCAGCGTTTCTGCATCCATCGTATCTCGCATCTCGGTGAAGCTTTTGCCCGAGACCACTCGGTTCAACAGATTTTGCGCCGCGGCCAAATCATCGCAGGCAATATCTTCTGCGAATTCAACGTTGCGGTTCATCACTTGCCCGTCTTCGCTGATGATCACGATGAGCACACGCGATGGTGTCATGGATATGAAAGAGAGCTGACGGATATGAAGCGACATCTTTGAAGGTGGCAACACGATGGAAAGACATTCCGTAAAATGAGCCAGAGAACTTGTTATCTGTTCTACCAAATCGTCGATTTCCGTCGCGCTCTCGCGCAGCTGCTGAGCGGCTTTGCTAGCTTTTTCATCTGCATCGCCCGATTCGAGCTCGTTTTTGAGCAAATCGTCGACAAAAGAACGATAACCCACATCGGTCGGTACACGCCCAGCAGAAGTATGTGGCTGCGTGATGTAGCCAGCGTCCTCCAAAACAGACAATTCGTTTCTGACAGTCGCCGGACTGACACCCAACTTATAATGCTCTACCAACGTGCGCGACCCCACAGGGAGGGCATGCGATACGTACTCTTCTATCAATGCAGCCAAAACATGCTGACGCCTATCCGAAAGCACTTGCATCCTTCCTTCCCCGCGCGTGCGCGCTCGATTGTTTCAACTAAAAGATTCTAGCAGCGTATAAGCGTGAGTGCTAAAAACGTCTCTAAAAAGATACCAATACGTAATATTGGCATCGTTTACCTGTCTAAATATGACATTCGTCGAAATCGAACATTTAGATGCGCCCTATGGGGCGAGGTCAAGTATTCGTCCGTATAGCTCGTTTCCGCACAGCCATCCACGCTCAGTGGGTCTCCAACGACCGTCCGCATGTGTGACCAGTCCGTCGCCCGTGAGCTTTTCAAGCTCTGTTGGCAGCTCGGGCACCAATTGCGCCCATGTCCGCACCTGAGAATCATCGATTCCCCGCACAAGGCGCATGCCTAACATGGCATCTTCGGCGACCATCTGTTTCGCGTCCAAATCATCTTGCACCTGCTCGTCGCGAACGCGCATGCGTCGCTCGGCGTTTTGGGTCATCGTAACCGCTGAGGATCCCAACCCCAGATACGGCTTGCCTGTCCAATACGCTTCGTTGTGCTTGCATTCGAAGCCGGGTTTCGCATAGCTTGCCACCTCGTAGCGTTCGAAACCAGCTGCACTCAGCACTTCGTTTGCTAGTTTCATGCTCTCGGCTTCAACGTCATCATCAGGCTCGGGCAGTTCTTTTGCCTGAACCATGATATCGAATTGAGTATTTTCTTCGATTGTCAGGGGGTAAACACTTATGTGGGTGACGCCCGCATCCACCGCTGTCTGCAAACTGCTGCGAAAAGACTCAGTGCTCTGACCCGGAATGCCGCACATCAGATCGACACTCACGTTCTCAAATCGCGTCTGGGCCGTTTCAATGGCCTCTTTGGCTGCTTGCGCGTCGTGCACACGGCCAAGAATGGAAAGCACTTCCTCGTCGAAGCTCTGCACGCCAATAGAAAGGCGATTCACGCCCAGCGCCCACAGGTCTTTCACCATCGGTGCGCTCAGGCTATCGGGGTTTGCCTCCATCGAGCATTCCACTTGATCGGTGAGCATCATCGAAAGCCCCAACGTGTAGAATATCTCGGTGAGATACTTTTGCCCTAAAAAGCTCGGCGTGCCGCCGCCCACATAAACCGACTCCAGCTCACCTAGATGCCCCGCCTTTCCAGCACGACGGATATCAAGTATCAACCGATCAACATATTCCCTGACCACTGGGTTATCCAGCTTCACGGCACTTGTTTGGAAGTCACAATAGCGGCAGCGTTTCTTGCAAAACGGGATATGTATATAGAGTGCTTTATACGGATCGTGCACGGTCAGTTCCTTTCGCTTTCGGCAATAGCCTGCCGTTCGACCATCATATCGAAAACACCTTCGAAATCTTCCAGAGTCGAGCAAGCGTTCAATTGAAGTCGGGCGGTGGAAGCACCTGGTAATCCTTTGCAATACCAGCACGCTTGCTTGCGCATGCGCACAACCGACTTTGGCTCCGATTGAGCAAGCAGCCTGGCTTGCCTGCGCGCCATCTCGATACGCTGCGTAGGAGTTGGCGGTGCGGGAGCAGGTCGTCCTTCCAGAGTCGCTAGCACCTGCGCGAAAATCCATGGGTTTCCTTGCGCGGCGCGGGCTATCATTACTGCGTCGCAACCTGTCTCGCGCATCATCGAGCTCGCGTCTTCGCCATTTGTTATATCGCCGTTTCCCACAACGGGAATGCTCACGGTCTGCTTCACACGCGCAATGACACCCCTGTCGGAGCTTCCCCGATAGAGCTGTTCGGCGTATCGGCCGTGCACGGTCACTCCCGCAGCCCCCGCATCTTGTGCCATGACTGCGAATTCCGGTGCGTTCTCGCACTCATTTTTAAAGCCCCTGCGGATTTTCACCGTCACAGGCACGTCTACCGAGGCCACAACTGCCTCGATTATACGTTTTGCCTCATCGGGACGCTGCATTAAAGAAGAGCCGTCGCCTTTCGTGACGATCTTTCGCGCCGGACATCCCATATTTATGTCGATAAGCGCCAGCTTGTCGCCAAGCGCATCGTTAAGCCATGCAGCCTCTTGGGCCATCACCTCTGGTTCGTGCCCAAAAAGCTGCACGCCCACCTGCTGCTCATTTGCGGCTAAAACCAAAAGGTCGCACGTGCGTTTGTTCGCATAGCTCAGCCCTTTCGCGCTTACCATTTCGGTGAACGTCAGCTGCGCTCCCTGTTCCACACAAAGCTGGCGCATAGCCGCATCGCTCACACCTGCCATAGGAGCCAGCATCACGCGATGGCTTTTCAAGAATTCTGGATAATCGACCATGGGGTTTGCCTGGCAACACTGGTTACATGCTACTCGCCAGAGTGGATACGCCTGAAAGCACCATTACCAACAGTACTATGATGATAATGACGACCGCTACGCAGCCAAGACCCACAACTGCTTTTGCGCCGCCGCCCATTCCGTCTTTGACGGGTTTTTTCTTGTCATTGAACGGGTCGTCCAACCAATCGTAATCTTCATCACGGTTGCGGCTCATTCTATTCGTCCACCTTCAAAATCGCCATGAAAGCCTCTTGGGGGACCTCCACGTTGCCAATGTTCTTCATCTTCTTTTTGCCTTGCTTCTGCTTTTCCAGAAGCTTGCGCTTACGGCTGATATCGCCGCCATAGCATTTCGCGAGCACGTCTTTGCGCTTCGCGCTCACCGTCTGCCTCGCCAGCACGCGCCCACCGATAGCTGCTTGTATGGGCACCTCGAACATCTGGCGCGGAATAATCTTCTTTAGTTTCTCGCACAGCACACGCCCGCGATCATAGGCCTTGTCTCGATGCACGATAAACGACAGCGCGTCTATGGGCTTACCGGAAAGTAGAATATCCAGCTTCACCAAGTTGCCGGGTTTGTAGCCGTCTAGCTCGTAATCGAGGCTGGCATAGCCTTTCGTGTTTGATTTTAGCTTGTCGAAATAATCCATAATCAACTCTGACAGGGGCATTTCCCATATCATCTCGACCGTGGTCTGGGAAAGGTAGTTCATGGTCTTGAACGTGCCGCGTCGCGCGACGGTCAAATCCATCACGGCCCCCACATAATCGGGTGGAATCAAGATCTTCGCTGCCAGATATGGCTCCTCAATGCGGTCTATCTCGCCTGGATCAGGTAAATCCAAAGGTGAACGCAGCGCAATCATGGTGCCATCGGTTTTGTACACGTGGTATTCCACGCTAGGCGCCGTGGCCAGCAAATCCAGTCCGAATTCGCGCTCCAAGCGCTCCTTCACAACCTCCATGTGCAACAGGCCCAAAAAGCCTACGCGGAAACCGAATCCCAATGCATGGCTGGTTTCCGGTTCATACACAAGCGCAGGATCGTTGAGTGCCAACTTTTCCAACGCATCGCGCAATTCGGGATACTGATCGCTGTCTATGGGGAAAAGCCCAGTGAACACCATGGGCTTCACATCACGATAACCAGGCAGGGGCTCTTTCACACCGCCGCGCGCAAGCGTGACCGTGTCGCCCACCTTCACTTCGCTGGGATCTTTCAAACCCGTTACCAGATATCCCACTTCGCCCACGGAAAGTGAATCGCACGGTATCTCTGCCGGACGTCGCACGCCCACTTCTTCCACGTTCGTCTCCACGTTGGTCGCCATCAAGCGAATCATCTCGCCGCTACGCAGGTAACCGTCAACCACTCGCACCAATGCCACTACGCCGCGATACGAATCAAAATAAGAGTCGAATATCAACGCACGCAAGGGAGCATCGGCGTCGCCTTGCGGGGCAGGTATGTTATAGACAACCGATTCGAGCAGATCATGCACGCCTACGCCGGTTTTCCCGCTCGCCAGGATGGCATCGTCTGCGGGAATGGCCAGAGCATCCTCGATTTCCGCACGCACCCTCTCGGGTTCGGCAGAAGGCAAATCTATCTTGTTGATGAGCGGAATAATCTCGAGATTCGCATTCATGGCCATCATGGCGTTCGCGACCGTTTGCGCCTCGACGCCTTGAGTGGCATCCACGACCAGAACCGCGCCTTCGCATGCAGCCAAGCTGCGCGATACTTCGTAGGTGAAGTCGACGTGGCCCGGTGTGTCAATCAGGTTGAAATGATACGTATTGCCGTCATCGGCCTTATAATCCACGCGCACCGCTTGGCTTTTGATGGTAATGCCGCGCTCGCGCTCGATATCCATGGAGTCAAGCAGTTGTTCTTGCATGTCGCGCTCGGCAACGGTGCCCGTTTGCTCGAGGATACGGTCGGATAGCGTCGATTTCCCATGATCGATATGGGCGATGATGCTGAAGTTTCTTATGTATGTAGGATCGATATTCATACCTTAGACTATAGCCTAACCGCGGGCAAATACGTGCAAACTTCACCCACCATCACGATTTGACCAATATGCTGACCCCGTGCGCACACCGCTCCGATATGCTTTCAGAGCGCTCGCAAAAAACATTTGCCTCTTTCAGTTCTATTGGATCATGGCCCCCTCATATGACAGCGAAAGGTCTCCCGAATGCCTCTTTTCGGCGACTCTGAGCCGGAATTCGGGTGAATCTGCGCATATTCTCGTTTCCTTTGAAGGTTTGGTTGCCGTTTCGCCTTTCGGCTGTTAATATGCCTAATGCGTTGCCGATTCATGGATGAATCCGGCAGCTTTGACATTTTAGCAATTCAGACGCTACAAATTATCGCCATGTTGTGATACGATTTTCAAGTTTTCGTCTGAATAATTTTTTACAACGGAGGATAAGAACGTGGCGAACATTAAAAGCCAAAAGAAACGCATCATCACAAACGAGAAAGCCCGCATGCGCAATCGCGCTGTGCGTTCCGAACTGAAGACCGCTACCCGTTCGGTCGCCGAAGCAGTTGAGGCCAAAGACGGCTTGGCTGCTCTGCAAGCCGCGAACTACGCGTGCAAACTGCTCGATTGCGCCGCTACCAAGGGCGTTATCCACAAAAATCAGGCTGCAAATCGCAAGAGCGGCCTCATGAAGCAGGCCAACACCGTCATCACCGACGAAGATCGCAAGGCTTACAAGGCTCCCGCGAAGAAGGCCCCCGTTGCCAAGGGCGGTACAAAGAAAGCCGCTGCGAAGGCAGAGCGCCAAAAGGCCATGGAAGCAGCTCAAAAGGCCAAGGACAAGAACCGTGCCGCGACGCAGAAAGCCGAAAAAGCCGCTGCGAAGAAAAAGGCTGCCGAAGCCGAGAAAGCTGCTGCTGAAGGCGAAGCTGAAGAAGCTGCTGAATAAACAGCGTATACGCGCACAACCTTCGGGTTCGTCCGCATATCAAGTGCAAAAAGGAGACCTTCGGGCCTCCTTTTTGTTTTATACGACTGCTCTGCGAGAGATTCCAAAAGCATTTTGGACGCCGACATAGAGACTCGAGAGCGAGACCGCGGTTCTTAGCGCTTGCGGGCGATTACCCCTATATACCACATCTGAAACGCTTCTTCTGGGTCGGTTCCACTTTTCATGGCGGCCTCTGCATTGCGCGCTGAGAGCAATGCCTCTCGCAATTCTTGGGCTGTAAACCCCCGAGCCCAAGCCATATGGTTTCGCACGCGCCATGGCGGCATATTCAATTGCTTCGCCAGCAAACCGCCTTGTCCGCGAGCTGCCAAGCTCTGCGCGCACATAAGCTCGCGTACCCGATTCACGCACATGGCCATAAGCGCATAAGACGTCACACTATCCATTCTCATGCGCAAAAGAAGGCATTTTTTCAAATTGCGTCCACTGAAAGCGTCGACGAAATCCCAGGGCTTCACTTCTGCGGTCCGACTGACCATCTGAGAAACCTCGTTGTCATTCACCGGGTCCGTGCCACTGTGCGACAAGGCGATTTTCTGTAAGGCGGCATCCAGTGCGACCGTATTTTCGCCCACTAGGTCTACGAGCGCATTAGAAGCTGATTCCGTGAGGGCGATACCGTGTCCTACAGCCATAGCACGTACACGATTGGGCAACTCGCCGCGTTTGATGGGCGCGCAATCGATAATGGCCGTTTTCCCCAGTGCTGCAACTGCCTTGTACAAGCGAGTGTTTTTCGCCACACCGCTTGCCACCAAAAGAAGTACTGTCGTATCACTGGGGTGCGAAAGGTAGCTGATTATGCGTTCCTGTTCGGCTTTCTTCAAACGATCAGCATCGTTTACCTGCACTAGGCGCATCGGGCTGGCGAACGGCATGGTGTTGCAAGCTGTCACAATCTGCGTCCCGTCAGCGCTTTCCGCTGCGAATACTTGGCTGTTCAGCGATAAATCGCCCAGTTTTGCGATCCGATCGCGCAAGCGTCGCACCACGGTCTCGCGCTTCAGCTCATCGGTGCCGGTGACCAGATAAGCAGGTAGGAGTTCTGTAACGTTTGTTTTTGTCATACGTGTATTCTAGCGAAGAGTATCGAGCCCGATGCGCTCGCTTGAGAATTCGCATACAACATCCCCGCTCATATCGCTTCGCATTACATGCGAGCCACATGATTCAAGAATTTCAATGCTGCTATCAGCAGGATGTCCGTAGCGGTTGTATGCTCCCACGCTCACCAGAGACACTTTCGGCTTCAATATCGAAAGAAGCTCATCATCAACGGATGCCGCAGAACCATGATGCCCCACTTTGAACACATCAACGCGATGCAGCAGTCTTTGCTTTTCCAACTGATGCAGTACCGAAGCCTCGGCATCGCCGCACAGCAGAGCACTCCATTCCCCCGTGCCGTCCCCGTTGCAATCCACCTGCACATCCATTACCACGCTATCTTCGTTCCCACCTTCCGCACGATACTTCTTCGGCCATATGACTTTGCAGGAAAACACACCGAAAGAAAGAGCATCGCCCTCTTGCAGACCGACGAATTTCTGTGATGGGGCTTGATCACGCAAACGCGCGCAATTATCGCACGAACACGCCAGTAGATCGGATGCTACACACACCTTATCCACTGCGACAACCCGCATGATAGCGGATAGCGACCCACAATGATCGTCATCGGGATGCGTGATGACGATTGCCTCCAAATGATTGACGCCATGGCGCGCAAGGCCCTGGAGCACATCGGCGTCGTTTGTGCCGGTATCTACCAGTATTGCGTGCTGGCCGCTTCGAATCAAAAAAGAGTCACCCTGACCCACGTCAATCATTACCAGCTCGTCTCCATGACTTGCTGGCACGACGAATATGAAAACGGCCATCATCACGCCGACGCATCCCATCGCGCAAAGCGCTCGCGGAAACGTCGGCGCCGGTCGAAAATGGTATAGCAGAATTGCCGCGATTCCCACAGTGATGAGCATTACCGGCATGGTGCCTGTAGCCGGCACGCAGGCATAGGGAATGCGCGCGCAGAGGGAAATGGCCTCGCAGATAGCTTCTGAAAACGATACCGCAGCTCCGGAGCTTATCACGGCGAACGGCTGGAAAATGACGGAGATGAGCGTGAGAACACCCCCGCCAACGCACAGGAGTGCGAACACAGGCGCAATCAGTACGTTTGATAGCGGTGAGACCAAAGGCAGCTGCCCGAACAACGGCACCGAAACCGGCAGCGTGAAGAAGTTCGCCGCAAGTGTCATACCGATGATTTGCGAGAGCTTTCTGCCGTGATTCAACATGAGAGCAAATGCCCACTCAGAAAAATACGTTGCGAACAGAATTATTCCCAGCGTCGCTGCGCTGGATAGCTGAAAAGATACCGAGAGTGCTGCTGTGGGATCGAGTGCAATCATGACGCTTGCGCAGATACCCAAAGCGGAAAGAGGCGATGAACGTCGCCCTGCGAAATACGACAGAGCGGCACATACAGCCATCACTGCGGCCCTGATGGCCGAAACGGGCGCACCGGTAAAGACCACGTAGGCACATATAAACAGGATCTCTATGATTTGAGCTGCACGTTTCGGGACACGAAGCATTTGAAGCAGCAAAGTGAAAAACGAGGCGACAACCACCAGATGCGAGCCTGAGACCGCAACGATATGAGCAAGCCCCGTCGTTTTCACATCGCCGTAGAATTCACGTGCAAATAAACTCGAACGATCTCCGAAGACAATGGCGCGTACAAGCGAAGCTCCGTCGTTTGCGTAATCGTCATAGACAGATAACCCACTCGCACGGGCATATGACAGACTTTCAAAAACCACGTTCGAATCCTGATGGTCTATCGCATGCACAGTAACGTATCCGATCAATCCACGAGACCAGTAGTACTCAGCGGCACCGCTCGAGGGGAGTTTTATGCGGCACCGAGCTGAAAAACTATCCCAGCATGCGAACTTCTTGTCAGAAGGTAAATTCACACGTACTTTCAACGTACTTCCGTCTTGCAATCTTGCCCATGCGCTTCCTGATTCGCCAAAGTCCCCCGACTGGGGATCTTCGCACAACGTGAAGATGATACGTTGCGATTGCATGTGCTCGATTTGCTGCATGTTCGATGACATGTGAAGCGCGCATGCACAGGCAAGCATAATCCCCAAACCGGCTCCAAGGAGAACGTGAGTACCAAGGGATGCACCTTTTGCGCGCACAAGAATAAGCGACGCAACAAAGACGAGAGCACCCAATGCCAGCATGCTCCATTCAATTGAGGTATCGCAATTGAATAGCACGCTATACGATGCTCCGTCCGCTATCCAAAGTGAGAGTGCCATGAAAAACACTGGTGGCAGAACATTTCGAATGCGGCCCTTCGCAGGCGTCTTTTGGCGATAATCCGAAAGCGAATCTGTCGAATCAAAAAACCGATTATCGATGCGTCTTTTGTCTTCAGCCGAATATCCTGAAGTCTGCACGACTATACCGTAATCAAATCTTTAAGCGCATCGTATTTTTTCTCGCCGATACCCGTTACGCGCATCAGGTCTTCCTTTTTCTGGAAAGGCCCCTCATCAGCTCTGTTCGCAATTATCTTTTGAGCAGTGGAAGCCCCTATTCCAGGCAACGAGTCCAACTGTTCGACCGTTGCGGTGTTTATATTCACCAATCCGCCTGATGGAGAAGATGCTGCCGAACCGCCCGCTGACGTGGTGGCGCTCGAGCCCACCAAACCCGATGATGCGGCTGCATCCGTGCTTGCAATAATGATTTGCTCGCCATCGGAGATTACTCGCGCGCGATTGACCGAATCGATTGCCGCATCCTCAGCAAATCCTCCGGCGGCATCGATTGCATCTTGTACGCGCGCGCCTTCAACCAGCGAATAGACTCCAGGCGCTCGCACCGAACCACCTACATGCACCACCACACGCACAGGGTTTTCTGCCGCTGCATCAGCGGTATCTTCCTGCGTGCTTTGAGGTGCACTCTTTTCGATAGTGAGACTGTTTTGATTGATGACTCCCGCGAGGTTTTGAATCACCAACACAATGGCCAGAACAGCAATGATGACAATCCCGGTAATAACCGGAACGCTCACTTGGCTTAAATGGAGCCGCGCGCGAAGCGACTCCGATGAATCGACGAAAGGCATGACGGGAACCCCCTGCAATCGGGTACTTCCTTTATGCTAGTCGCCAAACCTTTCGAAAACCTTTCAGAAACCTTTCGAAAACCTTGCACGGAAGCGAACTATTTTTTTCTGCGACAAACCGCCCGATCGCATACGGTATTACTCGGCAGGCTTTATCTTTTTCGGGCGATAACCAGGACATGCATAATCGTGGACCTCGACCTCGGTCATAATCTGAGCGATCCAATCCTGCAGAGGCAGTTTCTCCTCAGCAGCCAGCACGTCTTCAAGTTTCGCATGCGTTTCGGGACTGCGCGGCATAAAGAGCGTGCAACAGTCAGGCGCATCTTGGCTGCTGATATCAAAGGTGCCAATTTTTTGCGCTTGAGCGATAATCTCGAGCTTGTCCATACCGATAAGCGGGCGGAAAACGGGCATATCGACCGCCGCATCGGTCACGAAAATATTGTCCATGGTCTGCGAAGCCACCTGCCCGAGGCTCTCACCTGTGGCCAGTGCTTTTGCGCCTTCGAAATGCGCGATTTCTTGCGCGACTTTGAACATGAGTCGGCGATACATGATCACGCGCAAACGCGGATCGACTAAAGCTGCAATCTGTCGCTGATAATCACCGAAAGGCACCACGTATATGCGTCCGATGCAGCCGTTTTTCTGCAGCACATGCGCGATGTCATCGACCAAATACTCACTGGTGGCAGAAGTTTGCGGGCGCCCGCTGAAGTGCACGCCAATGCAAACAGCGCCACGTTTTGCCATGCGCCATGTGGCCACAGGCGAGTCGATACCACTCGAAAGCAGTGAAACCACTTTTCCGCTCGAACCCACAGGGAGACCGCCCACGCCGGGCAAACTGCGTGCATAGATGTAGGAATAGCCCTCTATCACTTCCACGCATACTTGCGCGTCGGGATTTTTCATAATCACTTTTTTGTCAGGGAACTTATCGCACAGATATGATCCAACCAGCTGGTTCATCTGCATGGAATCTATGGCGAAGTCGGTATGGTTGCGTCGCGCGGACACTTTAAAACTGCCGAAATCACCAACGTCAATCAGTGCCTGATGCGCTGCCTCGTACATATGGTCCATCTCACGTTCGCATATGTAGCCACACGATACGCGCTGTACACCGGGAATACCGCATATAGCCTCTTCGATAGCGCACGCAGTCTCGTAGCTGGTGCCTTCCTTTATGAACACGCATAAACGGCCGGATATACGATGGATGGTTTCTAGAGGATAATCCCCGAGCAGGCCCTCGATGTTTTTGAGCAAGCGGTTCTCGAACGTCTTGCGGTTATGGCCTTTCAGGCCTATTTCGTGGTAGTGAACCAGACAGATGCGTTGGAATTCCCGCATATCGTTCCTTTTTCGTGCATGAACATGCCGAACGCAGCCTCAATGGACTGCGTTCGCAATAACTTTGATTGAGTGTTTCTCTAGTGCTCTAGAGCGTCAATGGTCTCGGGATCGTAAGATATCTCCTCTTTTGCAATCTCGTCGAAAGCAATGGAGAGAGGCTTCTTGTTGGAAGCACGTGCCACCTCGACGGCAGTTTGCAATTGAATGGCGCGATCGCGCTGACCACGCAGCATATCGTTGATGTCATGCGCACGACGCGATGCAATCGAGCACAGCAGGAAACGATCCTGATCTGTTTCGTCCATCAATGTAGAAATTTTCGGTTCGATAAGGCTCATGTTGCTTTAATTCCTTCGTATATTCGAATCCTGCGACTCGATATAGTCGACCAATTCATCAGTCGCTTTATCGAGGTTATCGTTTACAACCCGTGTATCATACTTCATTTTCTGCGAAAGCTCCACCCGTGCCACCTGCATCCGCGCAGCAATCACATCATCGCTTTCCGTAGCGCGTCTATGCAGCCTGCGCTTTAACTCTTCAATGCTGGGAGGCTCTATGAAAACCAGATGCGCTTCAGGCATCGTCTGTTTCACTTGTAAGGCACCCTGCACATCTATTTCTAAAATGACATGTTCACCTTTATCAAGATGCTCGTTCACTTTAGAGCGCAACGTGCCGTAACGCGCCGTATGCACAGCCGCCCATTCCAAGAATCCGTCTTCCTCGATTAGATGATCGAATTCTTCATCGCCGATGAAGTAGTAATGGACGCCGTTAATCTCTCGAGGTCGTGGCTCTCTCGTGGTTGCAGAAATGGAAACCCACGTGTGAGGAATGCGCTTAACGACACGAGCCACCAGAGTGCCTTTGCCAGCACCTGATGGCCCGGATATTACAAATAAATCACCGCGCGTCGTCACGTTAGCCCAAGCGCTCCAATAGAGCAGCCTGCTGACGCTCGCCCAAACCGCGCAGACGGCGGCTCTCAGCGATATGCAGCTCGGTCATGATTTTCTCAGCCTTGGCCTTGCCATAGCCGGGCAGGGTCTCGATAAGCGTCGAAACCTTCATGCGACCCACAACCGGGTCATCCTTCATGTCTAGCACTTTCTCAAGTGTCAGCTTCCCGCTTTTCAGATCGTCTCTAACCTGAGCCCTTTTAATTCGGGCCGCCTTAGCCTTTTCAAGCGCAGCTTTGCGCTCTTCCTGAGTCAGCTGTGGAATAGCCATGAGCGGTATCTCCTTGTCTTCTTGAATCGCTGTTTGCATAGTAGCACAATCCTCGAAACTTCGTGCATATCTTTTTGCTGAACAGCCTATTTGCTCTATATTATCACGCGAGGACGCTGTTTTTCACCGCTGCGCGCTTAAATCGGCGACAATATCCTCGAAAGCTTGGGCCGGATCGGATGCCTGCGTAATCGGACGACCGATTACCAGATGAGATGCACCATCTGCAAAAGCTTGGGCTGGAGTGGCTACTCTGCTCTGATCGCCGATGTCGGCACCGGCCGGTCGAATGCCCGGAGTGACGATATAAGCGCTCGGTCCTAAAAGCGCACGCAGATCCTTTGCTTCTCGTGCCGAAGCCACGACGCCCGAAAGCCCCGCTTCCTGCGTTAGTTTCGCCAATTCGGTTACTTGATCTTGTACGCTGCGAGTGACCCCGATGGCTTGGAGAGCCTCTTCGTCCATGCTTGTCAGGACGGTAATTCCCAAAGTGATAGGCGTATCTAGTCCGAAATCTTCTGCGGCCTGCTTCGCGCCGAGCTGTGCGGCTTGCATCATCTGCACACCGCCTACAGCATGCATCGTCAGCATGTCGGCACCGTTGCGCGTGGCCGAAGCTGCCGCACCGTTCACCTGATGGGGAATGTCATGGAATTTCAAATCGAGAAAAACCTTGAAGCCGCGTTCTTTCAGAGCGTAGATGACAGCTGGGCCCTGTGCGTAGTACAAGGTCATGCCAATCTTCAGCCATTTCGCGCTCCCCTGCAGCCTATCGGCTAGGTCGAACGCCTGCGCCATATCGCAGTCAAGCGCCACCATGATGCGCTCGCGAGGATCTATGGTCTCGAAATCGTTCAGCATTGCAGCGCTCCTATCAATTCGTTGACATCGCTTACGCCTTGTTCTTGGCAGTAGAGTTCTATCCCCTCGATCACATCCGCCGTTGCATGCGGGTTCACGAAGTTCGCCGTACCTACGGCCACAGCCGTGGCACCTGCTAACATGAATTCTACCGCATCGGTGCCATTTGATATACCGCCCATTCCCAACAAGGGCACCGAGACAGCTGAATGGACCTGCCACACCATGCGAAGCGCGACCGGTTTTACCGCAGGACCAGAAAGACCTCCCACCACGCGAGCCAGAAGCGGCTTGCGCGTATGTGCGTCTACAGCCATGCCTAAAAGGGTGTTTATAAGCGATATCGCATCAGCGCCACTCGCTTCAGCCACACGTGCAATCTCGCACACATCGGTGACATTGGGGGTGAGCTTCACAATCATGGGCTTTTTCGTCGCCGCGCGACAGCGCGAAACAACCTCTTCGACACTGCGCACATCCGTACCGAATGTCATCCCGCCTGAATCCACATTGGGACAGCTGATGTTTATCTCGAAGGCATGGACGCGTTCATCTTCTTCGAGCGCTTCAACTACCGCTACGTACTCATCGGCGCTATGGCCCGAAACGTTCACGATAACGGGCACATCATGCTCTTCGAGCCACGTGAGGTCCTTGCGCCGCAAAGCTTCAACACCAGGATTCTGCAGGCCGATAGAGTTCAGCATGCCCGAAGGAGTTTCGGCAATGCGGGGGCTCACGTTTCCTTCCCAACCGTGCAGGGATACGCCTTTCGTGGTAACCGCACCCAGGCGTTCAACGGGCACGAAATCGTTGTATTCGCGACCAGCAGCAAACGTACCGGAAGCCACCGTGACCGGGTTGCGCATGAAAAGGCCACCCAAATTCACTGACATATTCACCGTTGCGGCGTT
Source organism: Actinomycetes bacterium (assembly GCA_023394615.1). GTDB lineage: Bacteria > Actinomycetota > Coriobacteriia > Coriobacteriales > Eggerthellaceae > JAEXAI01. Next base: position 90,925 of record JAEXAI010000016.1, read on the forward strand.
CATTACCACATCACCTCACTTGCTTCGAATACAGGACCGTCCACACATGAGCGCTTTTTGCCGTCTTTCGTATCCACCACACACGACAGGCATGCGCCGATACCGCACGCCATGCGCCGCTCCATCGACACCTGGCATTCGCATTCTGCTTCTGCTGCCATGCCGGCCACGATGCGCATGAGCGCCTCAGGGCCGCAGCAGACTATATGGTCATATGAGTATTCTTGCAGCAGAGATGCGGTGGGGCCTGTACAGAACCCCTCTTCTCCAAACGTGCCATCATCGGTGGCCACCAGAGGATTGCGTCCCAGAAGATTGCGGTATTTATCGTAGGTGACCAGTGCATCTTTGGTTTGCGCGCCCAGCACCACATCCACGGTAATACCCGCATGCACCATTTTTGCCACATGCATATACAGTGGAGCAGCACCCACACCGCCCGCCACTGCAAGTGCCCTATCGCAGATACCGGGTACAACCCAACCATTGCCGATAGGACCCATCACCTGCACTGATTGGCCTGCAACAAGGTCCATCATATGATCGGTTCCGAAACCGACGCTTTGGTAGAGGATATCCATGCGCCCCTCAGATGCGTCATACACAGAAAACGGACGGCGAAGAATATGGCCTTCCATACCCGGCAGCTGCACGTGCACGAATTGACCAGGCTCTATCGCCGAAGCAATGGAGGCAGATTCAAGCTTCATAAGCGCCAAACGCGGGCCAACAACCTCGTTTTCCAAAATGACGCACGTTTCGTCAACTTTTCGTTGCATCTGACCTTCCTTACCGTCGAGGTAGAACTTTTTTTACTCGTATTTGCCGAAGCGGCGCCACATGTGCGCCGCCCCGAACGTTCACTCTATTCACTATAGCGGTGCATCGCGTGCGCCGATAGGCTCTTATGCTCTATTTTGCAACCGATTTGTCTGGCAGCGATGTCTGAGGTAAATCCTGCAGGGCTATCACAGAAAGCGAGCTGTCTTGTACCGTTTCCATTGCGATAACAGCAGCTTGCGCGCTGGCCATGTTCGTAATGTTAGCCACACTGTGCTTCACCGCTTCCAGACGTAGATAATACCCCGCATCGCGCGTTGCGTGCCCGAAAGGCGTGTTGATTATCAAAGCCACATCTCCAGCGGCCACCATGTCGCCGATGTTGGGCGACTCCTCGCCCACTTTGCGAACCACTGTCACAGGCAGACCCGATGCGCGAAACGTACGCGCAGTTCCCTCGGTAGCAAGCAGTTTAAAACCTAGACGCGAAATATCGCGAGCCAAAGGCACGATGTTGCGCTTGTCGCGGTCGCACACCGATATGAACACATTTCCTTTTGTCGGAAGCTTGTAGGATATGGCCATCTGCGTTTTAGCGTATGCCACAGGAAACGTACGGCCCACTCCCATCACTTCTCCAGTGGATTTCATCTCGGGTCCTAGCACCGTATCTGCGCCTGGGAATCGCCCGAAAGGCATGACGGCTTCCTTCACGCTGAAGTGCTCGAGTAGTCTGTCATCCGGCGGTAAATGCAGATCGGCAATCTTTTCACCTGCCATGATACGCGCTGCGCACTGCGCCAAAGGCACACCGGTAGCTTTCGATACGAACGGCACCGTACGGCTCGCGCGAGGATTCGCCTCAATCACGTAGATTGCGCCATCCTTTATGCCGTACTGCACGTTGATAAGCCCCACCACGCCCAAGCGCAAAGCAAGCTCGCGAGTGGTCTGACGGAGGTTTTCCACGATGGATTCGCTGAAGGTAAAGGGGGGCGTGCAGCAGGCAGAGTCGCCAGAATGGATGCCTGCCATCTCGATGTGCTCGAGCACACCACCGATATACGCATGATCCCCGTCGCACAAAGCGTCGACGTCACATTCCACGGCCGCTTCCAAAAAACGGTCTAGATATACTGGGTGATCAGGTGATATACGTGCAGCCTGAGCCATGTACTTTTCCAACTGAGCACCGTCGTAGACGATTGCCATGCCGCGTCCACCCAACACATAGCTCGGACGCACAAGCAAGGGAAATCCGATATCATCAGCTACCGCGCAGGCCTGCTCAAACGTAGAGGCCATGCCCGCACGCGGGTAGGCTATATGCATCTCATCCAAGATTGCCGAGAATCGGTCGCGATCTTCTGCCAGGTCAATTGCCTCGGGCTGGGTGCCCATGATGGGAACGCCCGCTTCCTGCAATGATTTCGCCAGCTTCAACGGTGTCTGACCGCCCAGTGTCACCACTACCCCGTCAGGTTTTTCCACGTCGATGATGTCCATCACGTCTTCATAGGTCAGCGGCTCGAAATAGAGTTTGTCGGATGTGTCGTAGTCGGTAGACACGGTTTCAGGGTTGCAGTTCACCATAATGGTCTCGAAGCCCGCGTCGTGCAGGGCATAGCTGGCGTGCACGCAGCAATAGTCGAACTCGATACCCTGACCGATACGGTTGGGACCGGCCCCCAAGATCATCGCGCGCTTGCGCGTTTTCGGTGCAACCTCACTGTCGCCTGCGTCATAAGTCTTGTAATGATACTCGGTGTCGCTTTTGAACTCGGCAGCACATGTGTCGACCGTTTTGAATACGGGCAGGACTCCGAGGCCTTTGCGATAAGCGCGCACGGTCAGCTCGCTTGTGCTCGTCAGGTGCGCTATCTGCGCATCCGATATGCCATAGCGTTTCGCCACCATCATGGCATCGGCATCCACCTCATCCAAGCGCATTTCGCTAAGCGCTTGCTGAACTGCGATGATGTCGGCCATACGCGACACGAAAAACCTATCGATGCGACTCGCCATCGCTACTTCATCCACGCTTTTGCCGCGACGGAGCGCCTCGGCCATATAAAAGACGCGATCGGGAGTAGGACGGGTGCAAAGCTCATCGAAACGTTCCTCGTCGAAAGCAAAACCATCGGCGCCTAAACCGGTATGCGAGTTCTCCAAGCTGCGCGCGGCTTTGCAGAGCGCCTCTTCAAACGAGCGCCCGATAGCCATGACCTCGCCCACGGCTTTCATGCGCGTAGAGAGCGTATCGTCACTGCCCTGGAATTTCTCAAACGCGAAGCGCGGCATCTTCACCACGCAATAGTCGATACTCGGCTCGAAACAGGCAGGGGTAGCCTTCGTGATATCGTTTGTGATCTCATCGAGCGTATAGCCCACCGCCAGTTTAGCCGCCGCTTTCGCAATGGGGAAACCGGTTGCTTTCGATGCTAATGCCGAAGAGCGCGATACGCGCGGATTCATCTCGATAACAACCATGCGCCCGTCATCGGGATTCAATGCGAACTGCACGTTGGACCCGCCCGTTTCCACACCCACTTTTTCCAAGATGGCCAAGCTGGCCGCACGCATACGCTGGTATTCGATATCGGATAGCGTCTGAGCAGGTGCTACGGTGATGGAGTCACCTGTGTGCACACCCATGGCATCCATGTTCTCGATGGAGCATACGATGATGCCGTTTCCAGCCGCGTCGCGCATCACCTCCATCTCGTACTCTTTCCAGCCCTCAATGCTCTCTTCCACCAGCACCTCGCCAGCAGGAGAAAGGTCTAGGCCCTGCTCAACAATAGAGCGCAGTTCCTCTTCATCATGAGCGATGCCGCCGCCAGCGCCGCCCATGGTAAACGAAGGGCGCAGCACCAGCGGATAGCCCAGCATACCGGCCAGACCCAGCGCATCGGCGATGGAATACGCATAACCGCTGCGGGCGGTCTCTATTCCCAAATCGCTCATGCACTCGTTGAATAGCTTGCGGTCCTCACCGCGCTCTATTGCCTCCAGATCGCAGCCGATCATCTCGACGCCGTATTTTTCCAGTACACCCGATTTGGCCAGATCAACGGCCGTGTTCAGACCGGTCTGTCCACCGAGCGTAGGAAGCAGCGCATCGGGGCGCTCTTTATCGATTACCTTTTCCACGAATTCAGGGGTGATGGGCTCGACGTAGGTCCTGTCTGCCATGCGCGGATCGGTCATGATGGTGGCAGGATTGCTGTTCACCAGCACGACTTCGAAGCCGTCTTCGCGCAAGACCTTACATGCCTGGGTGCCCGAGTAATCGAACTCGCAGGCTTGACCGATAACGATAGGACCTGACCCGATGACCAAGATACGTTTGATGTCTTCTCTTTTAGGCATTCGCGCAGCCCGCCTTTCCGTTGGCGAAATCCCAGCCATGCAGACGATCTTTCGCGATATCTATGTCCAAATAATCCGCTCGACCATCCATCAGTCGTGTGAATGCGGTGAATAGGTAGTGCGCATCGGTAGGACCAGGTTGCGCTTCGGGATGGTACTGCACGCTAAACGCAGGTACGTCTAAACAAGCGATGCCCTCTGCCGTGCCGTCGTTCAAATTCACATGCGTGAGTTGCACGCGCCCTGCGCGCTTGTTGGAAACGACGGGTGCTATGCCGCACTCGGACCACTTGCGCAAATCACTTGCATGCTCCTGCGCGCCTTCGCTTTCAGCCGCGAGCACTGGACCCAAGCTGGGAAAGAGCAGCCCGAACCCATGGTTTTGCGCCGTGATCTCGACGCGTTTCGTGCGCAAGTTCATGACCGGTTGATTCGCGCCTCTGTGTCCGAACTTGAGCTTTTCCATCTGCGCGCCGCAAGCAAGGGAAAGCATTTGGTGCCCCAGGCATATACCGAACAGCGGCACCTTCCCCAGCAATGCATCGACTTGGCGATAAGTCTGTTCCACCGCACTAGGGTCGCCCGGGCCATTACTTAAAAACACACCGTTTGGATGCATCTCGAGCACGTCTTCGGCTGGCGTGCTGTATGGCACGATAGTCACATGACACCCGCAACGCACCAGGTTTTCCAGAATGCCTCGTTTCATGCCGCAATCGTATGCCACAACATGGTAGCGCGCTTCTGGAATCGACGTATTCGCGAAGCCGTGATCGTGAGGCACGTCGGATGCTGTGTATTCATGGGTTGAATCGCAGGAAACGGTCTCCACCAGATTCACGCCCACGATAGATTGCGAGGCGCGCACCTTTTCCAGCAGGCTTGCCGAATCAGTATCGATGGTCGACAGTACCGCACGCTGGGCCCCGTTGTCGCGAATATGGCGCACAAGTGCTCTCGTGTCTATGCCCTCTATGGCCACGACGTTGTTTTGAGCAAGAAATTCCGGCAGGCTCATCTGGCTTCGCCAATTTGACGGTCTTGTGCACATGTGTTCAACAACAAGCCCGCGCAGGGCCGGATTGGTCGATTGACAATCGTCAACATTCACGCCGTAATTGCCCACTTGCGGATAGGTCAGCGTGATAATCTGCCCGGCATAACTGGGATCGGTGATTACCTCGAGATACCCTTCCATGGAAGTGTTGAAGCAGATTTCTCCGAACGCCTCGCCAGCGGCAGCACACGAGGTGCCGCGAAAAACCGTACCATCTTCTAGGGCTAAACATGCAGGAGCTCCCTGCCCGCTCGAGACCAATCCGTACATCTTCTTCGATATCTCGCTCACGCTCTGCCTTCTTTCTTTCGGCTTTATATGCACTTGAGCAGCATAGGTACCAAACCCTTGCAACGTCGCTTCCATGATGCTTCGCCCGAGGTTCGCCGGGTAGCTTCTCATACGTAAAAAGTGCGCCTCGTCTTCAGACGTAGGCGCACTTCACCTTTTCTCATTCAGCGCACCTTGCCGGTCTCTCGGTACCGTCTTAAAGGTTTTTGTCAGTATACGCCAACATCGAGTATTTCATCTTGCATTTTCAGTATTCGTGCTGTTTTCACAATCTTTATGCAGTTTGAAAGCAATTCATAAAATCTTTTACTCGACGATCGCGCCGTCTTCCATAGTGGCGTATCCGCCCACATAGGTGTCGGTTGCGCGACCTTTCAGGTTCGCTCCGATGAAGCCGGAATTCGTGGCCTTGCTGTAGAAATCTTTTTCGTCGACCGTCCAGTCAGCCTCAGGATCAATCACGGTCAAATCGGCAGTGTCGCCTACCCGTATCGCGACAGACTCGGCGCCCAGAATACGGCGAGGAGCCACAGCCATCATGTTCACCAGCGCGTTCCAATCGATGACGCCAGTTTCTACCAGTTGGGTCAACACCAACCCAAGCGATGTCTCCAGTCCAACCATGCCGTTGGGGGCAAGCTCGAACTCGCGGTCCTTTTCCCAAGCGACGTGCGGTGCATGGTCGGTTACGATGCAGTCGATGCTGCCATCGCGCACACCCTGCACCAAAGCGTCGTTGTCGGCTTGCGTGCGCAGCGGAGGATTTACCTTGAAATAGGTGTTGTAGTCAGGGCCGATAGCATCTTCGTTCAAGAACAGATGATGCGGCGTAACCTCGCAGGTCACTGGCAGGCCCTCTGCCTTGGCCGCACGCACGAGGTCCAGTCCGCGAGCGGTGGAGATGTGCTGGATATGCAGCGGCGTACCCGTCAGACGGCACAGGGCGATATCGCGCGCAATCTGGATTTCCTCGCCCTCGGCAGGCCATCCCAACATGCCCAAACGCGTGGATGCGATGCCCTCGTTCACTTGACCATCGCCCACCAATGCCTCGTCTTGGCAGTGTGACATGACCACACGACCAAACTGGTTCGCATAGTCCATCACGCGACGCATCATGCCAGCGTCCTGAACGCCTCGGCCGTCGTCAGTGAATGCGCAAGCGCCATGGGCCACCATATCGCCCATGTCAGAGAGCGTCTCTCCTCCAAGGTCCTTGCTGCACGCGCCCGCTACCAGTACGCGACATTTGCCAACTTCATCAGCACGACGGTTGATGAACTCCACACCCGATGCGTCATCGATGACCGGATTGGTGTTTGGCATGCAGCACACAGCGGTAAACCCGCCATGGGCCGCCGCGCGGGTGCCGCTGGCGATATCTTCCTTCTGCTCGAAACCGGGCTCACGCAGATGCACATGCATGTCCACCAGACCGGGTACAATGACTTTGCCGGTCATGTCGCGAGTCTGACCTTTCGGGATTTCAAGGTTGCTGCCCACTTCGGCAATCTTGCCGTCGCGGACTACAATGTCGGCTATCTGGTCGATGCCGACCTGCGGATCGATAATCCGTGCGTTTTTAAGCAGTAAGGCCATCGTTGCTCCCTCCTAGCAGCAGATACAATGCCGCCATGCGTGTGCAGATTCCCGCATACACCTGATCTAGAATAACCGATCGTTGCGGATGGTCGGCCATGTAACTGTCCAGCTCGACACCACGGTTGATAGGGCCGGGATGACAGATGATGGCATCGGGCTTCATCAGCTTTTCGCGCTCGCGCGTCAAGCCGAACAACATATTGTATTCACGCAGGCTGGGATAAGGTGCACCCTCCAACCTTTCGCGCTGTATGCGCAGCATATAGACCACGTCCAGCTCGGGCAGTGCCTCGTCAATGTTGCTGGTTACGTGATCGGCGCCAAGCACATCGGGGCGGGCGGGCATCAGCGTAACTGGAGCTATTACCGTCACCTCGCAGCCCATTATCTTGAGCGCGGGGATAAGCGATCCGCATACGCGCGAATGACCGATATCGCCGACGACGCCCACTTTCAGTTTGTCGAACGAGCCTTTGGCCTGCCAGATGCTGAACAGGTCGAGCAGAGCTTGGGTAGGATGCTGATGCTTGCCATCGCCCGCATCAATCACACCTGCGTTTGTGTGCTCGGTAATCATCTGGGGCACGCCCGCATGCTTATCGCGCACTATAACCATGTCAATCTTATATGCGTTCAAGGTCTCGATAGTGTCGACCAGGCTTTCGCCTTTCGACGCCGAGCTGCTAGAGCCACCGAAATTCAATGTGTCGCAGGACAATCGCTTTTCGGCCAGTTCGAAGCTGGAACGAGTGCGCGTGGAAGGCTCGTTGAACATGTTTATGACCGTCAGGCCCTTCAACGTAGGCAGCTTCTTGATTTTGCGCTCGTTCACTTCTTTGAACGTGACCGCGGTTTCCAGTATCTGCATAATATCGTCTGCAGAATACTCCGTGATATCGATGAGGTGCTTATGATTGAATGCCATCGATTACTCGCCTCCCAGCGGTGCGGATCCCGCGCGGGATCCCGGTTCGATATCCAGAATGTCCACTTCAGACCTGCCGTCGACCGCTTCTAGGAACAAGCGCACGTTCTCCTCAGAAGACGAGGGAACGTTTTTGCCTACGTAGTCGGCGCGAATGGGAAGTTCCCTGTGGCCGCGGTCTACCAGCACCGCCAGCTGCACTGTCTTGGGTCGACCCAAATCCATCAGCGCATCGAGTGCCGCTCGGATGGTGCGCCCCGTGTAGAGCACATCGTCCACCAACACCACATCTTTGCCGTCGATGTTGAAGTCAATTTTGGTGCCGTGTACCTCTGGTGCCAAATGCGTCATAAAATCGTCGCGGTAGAAGCTGATGTCCAAATGCCCTAATGGCACCTGTGCACCTTCTATCTCGTTGATTTTTCCGACCAGTTCCTTTGCCAGAACATCGCCTCTTGTGACGATGCCGACCAGCGCCAGGTTTTGAGCGCCGTGGTTCGCTTCCAGAATCTGGTGCGCAATGCGCGTAAGCGAACGTTCGATCTCCGTGCTGTCCATGCACACGGATTTTACCTGCTGGGTTCCGTTCATACACACTCCTCTCGTTTTCCGAAGTGCGTACAGGCTGACCTCTTCCGGACCTTGAACCCGGTTTCGCCTGATATTCGCCGAGTTTGATGCGAATAAGGCGCCCACCGAGTCCGATTCGAAGGATCTGCGCGCGGGCATAAAAAATGCCTTTGCGACAGACAAAGGCTTCGAGTTGCTAGCTGCTTTTCTTGTTGCAGCTTCAAGCCTTGTCGGTCTCTCTGTACCGCTCTTAAAGGACTGCAATCATAAAACCACGAAACCGCCCGTTTGCCAACCCCCCAATATTTAATTCTTTCATTTCAGCACGTGCCATTGGATGGGATTGTTTGACATGCGAGTTTTGCACCTGCGCAAATAACCTCAAGTGAACAGGTCCTATGTCGCGCAATGACGCATTCTTTGAACATTTGGGGAAGCTTGCCTAATTACCGATTCATCTCAGAGCGCTACAATGTCTAATCGTGATGCAGCAAATTCAAAACAGGAATGGAAAACTGAGCATGCAGGACAACCAGATCGCACAAGAACTAAAAAGCAACGTATTCGACACCGCCCTCATCTTCGAAGGCGGCGGTATGCGCGAGTCATATTCCAGTGCCATCGCCAATGCGTTTCTAGATGCGGGTATCTACTTCGATCATGTTTACGGTGTTTCGGCCGGCAGCAGCAGCACGGTAAACTATATCTCGCGCGACACGCGCCGCACGAAAGCATCGTTCACCAGCCTTACGCGCGACCCGGAATTCGGCGGCATGCACACGTTTTTGCAGGGCAAGGGGCTGTTCAATTCAGAGCATATCTATGCTGAGATTAGCCAAGGCAACGGCGGGCTTCCCTTCAACATGAACGTGTTCCTTGCAAACCCAGCCAAAGCAACCATCGCAGCATTCGTTCGCGACACCGGCGCCACTATGTATTTCACGAAAGATTTGGCCGTTCTCGAAGCCAACTATGCAAATGGCGCATCATTGGCCCAGCGCAGCATGGCCCAATGGATAAAATTCTTGGGACTATAGAGTCAAACGAATCTGCTGCTTTCAAGATTGAGTGGATTTAGCTGACCGCGCACCTTTTTTTACGCTACCATGCTATACGTCCTAATGAGAATGCATACGTCATGGGCGATTGGCGAATCGCGTGATACAGCATGTCAGTATGCACATCGAACGGAAAGCACAACGTGGCGCAATTCACCAAACAAGCTATCATACAGACCTTTATCGACCTGCTCAACGAGCAGCCTTTCGATAAGATTACCGTCACCGACATCGTGACAAAGTGCGGCGTGAACCGCAACACGTTTTATTACTACTTTCAAGATATATACGCCCTGGTCGACGAATTGTTTCGCAACGAAACAAACCAGATTCTCGATAGCGACATGGATTTCGCCGAATGGCAGGATGGCTTCCTGAAAGCGACGATGTTTGCGCGCCAGAACATGAAAGCCATATACCACCTGTACAATTCCATAAACCGCGACCGACTCGAAACTTACCTTTATGATGTAACCTCGAAAAGCGTATCCTCGTTTCTGCAAAACCAAGCAAAAGGGATGAACGTTCCCGCAGACGACATACGCGATTTGACCGTTTTGTACACGGTGGCATTGGAAGGCATCGTGTTGGAGTGGCTTCACGAGGGCATGGAGCAAAGTCCTGAAGATTTCATCGCAACCATGGCCCGACTGCTTGACGGCAGCACGACCTTCATATTGAAACGAGCCGCAGAAACCGCGAACGCCCGCTAGAATTATCGTCACCCCACTCTAGGCAATTCGCCCTGTTTGTCTGAATTCTAGTCAATTACGCCTGAATGCATGAATTTCGAACACCGAAGATTCATTGACCGTTTTCCCCGGTCCCCATTGAAATTAGAGTAATAAGCGCTTTAAAGACTCTATGGGACATCTATGGGTAATCGAGGAAAAACGGATACATGCTTCACATCTGAATCGGTCACGATGGGCCATCCCGACAAACTCTGCGACCAGATTGCAGACGCCGTGCTCGATGATATCCTGCGCCACGACGCAAATGCCTTGGTGGATTGCGATGTCACCGCTTGCCGCGATGGCGTACACATCATGGGAGAGGTCGCATCCGACTATTCGGCGGATTATGAGGGTATCGCACGCGAAGTGCTCCGTTTCGTAGGCTACAGCGAACCCTCAGCCAAATTCAATGCCGAAACGTGCATCGTACGCGTAAACGTGCATGACGAATCCCCCGACATCATATGCAGCGTTGAGCGCTCAGCCAGCGAAGATGCGGGTGCTTGCGATCAGGGTACCGTGTTTGGATTCGCCTGCGACGACACGTCGTCGTTGATGCCGATGCCCATCACTTTGGCGCATACGCTGACGCGCCGTTTGGACCGTATACGCTGCGATCATCCGAAATCACGCCTACTGCCGGACGGCAAAGCCCAAGTAAGCGTGGAATACCGCAACGGATGCCCACTGCGTATCGCCGCTATTGTGCTTTCCGCGCAAAACGATTCTGCAGAAGGCATCGATTCAGTGCGGGAAAGACTTGCCGCAAGCGTCGTGCGCGCGGTCTTGCCACAATCGCTCATAGACAATCAGACCCTTATCTACATCAATCCGACCGGTCGCTTCATATTGGGCGGACCCTTCGCGAGCTCGGGTCTTACCGGGCGAAAGACCCTTGTCGATACGTACGGCGGCTTTGCCCGTTGTGGCGGCAGCTCACTTGCGGGCAAAGACCCATCCAAGATTAACCGCAGTGGAGCCTACATGGCACGCTACCTTGCGAAGAACATCGTCGCCGCTCATCTGGCGCGCAAATGCGAGATCCGCCTGTCCTATGCGATGGGTCTGACTGATCCTGTATGCATAAGCGTGGACACCATGAATACCGCCGTCATCTCAGACGACAGATTGACGGACTGGATTGTTCGAAACATCGACTTGAGACCTTCCAAAATCACCGAAAGATTAAATCTTCGCCGACCGATATATCGCGCGCTTTCCTGCTATGGCCAGGTTGGCGAAAACGCGCTTTCCCTCCCATGGGAGAAAACCGACCTGGTAGGCATATTATCAGCGGATTTGGGATAAAGGAGAAAAGGGAATATGGCAGACATCGAGAAAAGAAGAAAGGCGGGATACGCTTTCGGCAATTTTGTCGTAAAGCACAAAATAGCTATTTTAGTCATAGCGCTTCTGCTACTGATACCAGCTACTTTGGGCATGAAAGCTACGCGCATCAATTACGACATGCTGACGTATTTGCCTTCCGACATGGAAACGGTAAAGGGCCAAAACATCCTGATGGATGACTTCGGAAAAGGCGCATTCAGCTTCATCGTCTGCGAGGGCATGAACGACAAGGACGTGTCATCCCTGAAAAGCCAGATCGAGGAAATCGACCATGTGGACACTGTGCTTTGGAGCGATGCGATCACGGATGCCGGCATTCCCAAAGAAGCGATTCCCGAGCGTTTTTACGATGCATACAATAGCGGAGACGCCACGATGATGGCCGTGTTTTTCGATACATCGACCTCGGCTGACGAGACGATAAGCGCGGTATCGCAAATTCGAGCTTTGAACGACAAGCAAGTATTCGTATCGGGGCTTTCCGCCATGGTCGCCGATTTGAAGGATACAGCAGAAGCCGAAGAACCGGCCTATGTGGGCATCGCGGTTTTGGGCGCTGTTCTGGCACTGCTCTTGTTGACCGACAGCTGGTTGGTGCCTTTCATATTCCTTGCCAGCATCGGCGTTGCCATCATGTGGAACATGGGCACGAACTACTTCATGGGCGAGATTTCATACATCACCAAAGCGCTTGCTGCCGTGTTGCAACTGGCGGTGACTATGGACTACTCGATTTTCTTGTGGCATGCGTTCACCGAACAGCATGCGAACTATCCCGACGATAACAACAAGGCAATGTCGATTGCAATCGGCGACACGTTAACGGCCATCGTAAGCTCCGCCATGACGGCAACAGCAGGCTTTTTGGCCCTGTGCGCTATGAGCTACACGCTCGGTGCTGACTTGGGTATAGTTATGGCGAAAGGCTGCCTGCTCGGTCTGCTTGGCAGCGTCACCACCTTGCCAGCTTTGATTCTGCTATTCGAAAAGCCATTGGAGAAAACGCGCCACCGTACCCTGATTCCCAAGGCCGACCGCCTTTCGAATTCCGTGGCGAAGCACTACAAGATATACCTTTTGGTGTTTGTGATTGCATTGGTGCCCGCCGCCATCGGGTTTGCGAACAAACCTCTGCTCTACGACTTCTCAAAGATTATCGGCGGTGACAGCGGCACCAGCAGCTTCTCGTTTGTGCAGGCGAATAAAAAAGTGCAGGAAGATTTTGACGTAGCCACTACTGAAATGGTGCTATGCGATGCGAACCTGAACCATGCACAGTCAAAGCAAATGCTGAACCGACTGGATAATCTTGATGGCGTGCAATACGCACTTGGCTACGATTCGATTGTGGGCGGCCAGCTGCCTGACCAGCTCATACCCGATAGCCTGAAGAGCACGCTGAAAACAGATGGATGGCAGCTGATTCTGATAAACTCGTCTTACAGTGTGTCTTCCGACGAAGCCAATGCTCAGATTGATTCGATCAATTCAATCATAAAGGAATACGACCCTAACGCCATGTTGATTGGTGAAGCCCCGGCCACCAAAGACCTTATCAGCACCACCGACACCGACTTCCAGGTGGTCGACTGGATAGCTATCGCATCCATCGCGCTCATCTTGCTTTTGGTATTCAAGAGCATATCGCTGCCGCTCATATTGGTACTCGTTATCGAATTCGCCATCATGATCAACCTCGGCATCCCCTACTTCACGAATTCACCGATGGTGTTCATCACGCCTGTATGCATCAGCACGATTCAGCTGGGCTCCACCGTAAACTACGCCATTTTGATGACGACGCGATACCGCAAAGAACGCTATGACGGGCTTGAGAAAAATGCAGCTATCAGCACAGCACTCTGCACTTCATTGCCCTCCATCGTCACCAGCGCCGTATCGTTTTTCGCTGCAACCATCGGAGTGTCCATCTACAGCAATATGAGCATTATCAGCGAGATGTGCACGCTTATGGCACGCGGCGCCGTCATCAGTATGTTCAGCGTACTGTTTATACTGCCTGCGTTCTTCATGCTCTTTGACGGCGTGATTATACGCACCAGCAAGTATTTTAGAAAAAAAGAATCCAAGTCATCTAAAGGCAACGACAACAGCTCTGCAATGGGCACGTTGAATCAAACGGAGGTAGAAGCATGAACCAAAATAACGGAATAAGCAAACTGCGCAACGTCGCACTGGCTACCATTTTGGCAGCGGGCGTGGTCGGGCCCACCTATGTGGCGACCGCGCAAAACACAGCAAACGCAACCTCTTCAACCAGCACGTCTGCTTCTGCCACAAGCAATGGCACCTCAACCGATACCACATCGGATTCAATTCTGTCGAACCTGCTTGGCAACACCAGCAACACTCAGAGCACAACGTCAAGTACGCCTTCTAAAGAAGAGACGGTCTATGTGTTCTCGAAAGCCGACGGCACAACGAAAAACACGATTGTGAGCGACTGGCTGAAAAACGTGAAGGGCGACACGCGTTTGCAGGACACATCCACGCTCACCGACATCCAGAATACCGAAGGCAATCAGCAATACACTAGCAGCGACAGCGGTAAAACGCTTTCGTGGGATGCTCAAGGAAGCGACATCTACTACCAAGGCAACACCACGAAAGCCGCTCCTGTGAGCATGAAGGTTACCTATACCCTAGACGGGCAAACGGTAACGCCAGAAGAAATAGCAGGAAAAAGCGGTAAGGTGACGATTCGTTTTGACTACACGAACAATTCCTTATCAGTAAAAACAGTGAACGGATCATTGCAAACCGTCTACACACCGTTTGTGGCCATGACCGGCCTGATGCTGGACAATTCGAACTTCAAGAACATCACGGTCACAAACGCCAAGATGCTCAACGATGGCGACCGCACCACCGTGGCAGGATACGCATTGCCCGGCATGCAAACGAACCTAGGGCTCTCGAAAGACACCATTGATGTCCCCGAGTACTTCGAGATCAGCGCTGATGCGACCGATTTCAAAATGGACACCACGATGACAGTCGTGACCAGCGACTTATTCAAAAACGTTGATTCTGCCGATATCAACGAAAACTCCGTGCAGAGCAGCATCGACACGCTGCAAAGCTCCATGACGCAGTTGGTCAACGGCTCAAGCGATCTCTATGATGGCCTGCAACAACTTGCCGACGGCGCCACTACGCTGGATTCAGGTGTGGGCACGCTGCAAGATTCCACATCGAGTTTGCCTGATAGCGCCAGCAAACTGGCCTCGGGTTCAAAGTCGCTTGCCAGCGGGATCCTTTCTGCTCTGACTGGATCGGATAGCTTAGCAGAAGGTTCAAGTGCGCTCTACAACGGCTTGACGCTGATGAAGAACGGATCGGATACCACCACTGGCTTGCAAGATGCGCTGAATGCGGTAGGTACAGATTCCGATACGGGATCAACGACCCTGAAGGGCGGCCTTAATCAGTTGAAAGCTGGATTGACAGGCACAACCGCAACAACGGGCTCTGATGGCCTACAGGCAACAGTCGACTCCCAGCTCGACTCAGCAGCAAGTGGCGCTTCACAGTTGGCAGCGGGCGTAGGTAATGCAGCAAGCGGCGTAGATACTGTCTCAAGCGGCGTAAGCAGTGCCTCTGGTGCGCTCGACACCGCAAGCACAGAGTTGACGCAAGCATCCACTGATGCGAAGAGTGCGTATACTACTTTGGCACAGATTGATACGACAGGTATGACCCAAGCGCAAATTGAAGCTATCAATACCGCAAAACAAAGTTTGATGAATCCAACGAGTGCAACAACCGGTACAGGTGTTGTCTATGATGTCGGTACAGCTCAAGCCTATGTATCCGGTGCCAATTCTGGCTTGACAGGAACTGGCGGCGTCACAGAAGGACTTGCGGCCATAAAAGGCAGTGCTGCCACTCAAACGCGGACTGGAAGTGGCTTGCTCTACGCTCAACAACAGCTTTCCGCAATGAGCACTTCGATAGCTAACGGAAGAACTTCATTCGATAGCGCCATCAACCAGCAACTCGTTCCCGGTATCGATAAGATAAATGCCTCACTTACTCTGCTTGCGAACGGCGGAACGGTCGGCAATAAGACAAGCGCAGGCCTGCAAGGTGCCGTGAGTGCTTTGGGCACCAAGTCGGATTCCGCTACGCTGATTGGCGGTGCCTACGCACTTTCCGGCGGCACAGCGCAATTGAGCGACGGACTTTCAGAGGCTTCCGATGGGGCCAATCAGCTGGCAAGCGGCACACAACAATTGAAGGATGCTACCCCAGCGCTTGTTTCCGGGATACAGGCGCTGAAAGCAGGGACCTCAGAGCTTTCAAGCGGCGCTGTCTCAGCTAAAGACGGTTCAGCCACATTGGCAAGCGGTCTGAAGCAGTTCAACGACGAAGGTGTACAAAAGATCGTCGATGCCTACAACAACAACCTGAAGGGTCTCTCCGATCGCATGAAAGCAACGGTCGACTCCGGCAAAGCCTACAACAACTTCAGCGGCATCAATGACTCCATGGACGGCTCGGTGAAGTTCATATACGAAACCGATGCCATAAATGAATAGCTGCTTTACCACTAATAAGCGAGCAATAGCGATTTGATTGTATACGCGGGTGCGAGGTTCTGGCGAACTTGGCACCCGCGTTTTATTTGAACCTTGTGCTCGTTTTTTGCTTCCTAGACTTTTTTCGAGATTTCAAAACAGAAAAAAGCCAACTAAGCGAAGTAAAGTACGATGACATCGCATATGAATCTCGCATAATCAAGCAAAACCGATGATGATAAAAAACCAATCTCGCATAACCGCAGGTCACAAAAGACCCCATTGAACGGACGGAAATCGGGCTCGTACTTTACTTCGTTTACTCACCGTTTTCCTGTTTTCAAATCGGAAAATGCCTTGAAAGCTTGGTCGCACGACTTTACGGAGAAGCCTTGAATCCCGAATGAGGAATCGTAGAGCGCATGTGAGGTAGCTTTAAACCCCCGGTAGCATTACGCAGGCAGTTGGCGGAGCCATAAAACCCATGAGAGGCATCTGATAGACAGAAAGAGTTACGCTTTTTATTCTTTTCTGAGAATAATTTTCACTGTTTTCTAAAAATCATTCGAAGCTGAGTCACATTACATCTCCATCTACAGTTTTCCCAGTTGAATCCCAGATATTTGATGTATGATATTTCAAATTAGCAGCAATATAGCCGACCAAATGAACAGTATCTCGCATACACGCATGGCTAACCAAAAGAAGGGGACTTGGGTGGGACTGCTCTACAACATAGATTTCACCGTATCGGCCCTTATCATCATTATTATGCTGTTCAGCCATTATTTCCGCAGCGGAAAGACCACCGCGCAGGGGTCGCGAGCCTTCCCCATTATCATGGCCTACGTATTCGCTTTGAGCGCATTCGATGTGCTCGATGTTGTAGTTCTTTCCACATCATCTATTCCGCAGTCCGTCTGTCTGGCCATAGCCTCGGCCTACATGGTTATGGAAATAACCACAGCGTTTTTATTCTTGTTCTTTATTCCGCTGCTTATTAATAAAACTACAGATCGTGAAAAAAAGCGCCTTCTGCTATTGGTACTGCCAGCAGCCTTTTGCGCTTTCTGCATCTTGTTCGTGAATCCCACCACAGGTGCCTTCTTCCAAATCGGAAGCGATCCTCACTACTATGTTTTAGGACCCTACGAGCGCGTGTTCTCGCTATCGAATGCTTTCTATATCTCGGCCGCTTTAGTTATATTCACCAAGAACCGCAAGCGTATAGACAGCTACAAGAGTATGAGTGTCTCTCTTATACTGCTTGTTGCAATAGCTGCCGTGATACTGCAATCCGTGTTCTGGACATACCGGCTCACAGCATTCGCTTTCACCCTCATCATCGTAGAACTCTACATGAGCTATCAGATTCCCGAAAAGCGCTTTGACGAATTAACCGGCTTGTATGGAAAGCATGCGTTCTCAGTTGAGGTGCGCAAGATGCTGAAGCATCGTTGGCGGGAAGAATGCTGCATGGTGTATTGCAATATCAAAGAATTCAAAGCCGTGAACGAGCTTCAAGGCATGTCGAAAGGCGACCGCATACTGGCTGGAATCGCACATGGTCTGGCTTCGGGGATATCCGATCAGGCCGTAATAGGCCGTCTACAAAGCGACCATTTCGCTTTTTGCGTTCCGAAAAGCCAGTTAAATTTGGACTCCCTCATCTCGCACACCGACAAAGCCCGGATGAAGCGCCTCTTCGGCTGTGAGATTTGCATCGAGTTCGGCATATACGAGATTCAGGAAAATGGCGAACCTATCGACACCATGCTCGATCGGGCGCGATTGGCACTTGAAAAGATCTCGAATTCCTATACCGAACGCTACGCTTTCTATGACAAAGCATCGGGAACCTCTTTTCTGGCGAATCATCGTATTTCCGAAACGATGGAAGAATCGCTTGCAGATGGCCGTTTCGAAGTATATCTGCAGCCTATCGTGAATCTAACGAATAGAAGGATTGTCGGTGCAGAGGCGCTTGTGAGGTGGAATCACCCAATCGAAGGACTTCTCTCCCCTGCAGTTTTCATCCCTGTCTTCGAACGCAACGGCCTTATTACCAAACTCGATCGTTTCGTCTGGTCGAGCGCATGTGCAACCCTGCGTGCATGGATCGATTCAGGCACGCCCGTCGTCCCCCTGTCGATGAACATCAGCCGCGCTGATCTGACGGAAGACCTGAGTGAGACAATCACCGAAATGGTTGATTCTTACGAGCTTCCGCATGAACTGGTACTCTTCGAAATCACGGAAAGCGTCTACGCTGAGCAAACGGAAACATTGCTTCAGGTAATCGATGACTTCCACAAGCAAGGATTCATGGTGCTGCTAGACGATTTCGGAACAGGTTATTCATCTTTGTCGCTTTTGGAAAATGCTCCGTTTGACCGAATGAAAATCGACCGCAGCTTCATCAGTTCCGCTGTTCAAAATCCACGTACGCAAACGGTGCTGCAAAGCACCATAAACTTAGCCGATGCGCTAGGGCTTTCCGTGGTTACTGAGGGAGTCGAAACAGAAGAGCAAGCACAACTAATGCGCGCGATGGGATCGCAGTATGCGCAGGGATTCCTCTATGCCCGCCCCATGCCTATTGCAGAATTCGAACAAAAGCTGGCAGAAGTGCCCATACCAAAAGAAGAGCGTGACTGCGAATAGATTCCCTCTTTCACAATCACGCTCTTCAGTTTAAACTTCAGGCCAGCTCAAGCCTACGAAAGGCGGCTTCCCACTTCACGAGCGGCTTCTGCTTTGTCGAAATTGCCGCCTGTTGCTTTGTTTATGGCACCCATGACTTTGCCCATGTCGCGCTTCGATTCCGCACCGACTTGCGCGATTGTCTTTTCAACGAGGGCGACCAATTCATCTCCGGAAAGCTGAGATGGTAGCAAGCCCTCCAAAATCTTCACCTGCTCAGAAAGCATGTCGGTGCGCCCCTGGTCGTTTCCAGCCTTACGAGAGCCATCCAGCGTCTCGCTGGTTTGTTTGATTACGCGCTTAATCATCACCGTCACATCTTCATCGGTGACATCCCTGCGCTCGTCCACCTCTATGTTCTTCAATTCACCGTGCACTTGACGCAGGATGGAAAGCCTGGTCTTGTCATGCGCGCGCATTGCATCTTTTATCTGCTCTTTTAATTCCTCATACGTCATTGTGCTGCATTCCTTGTCTAAATATTTCCTACGTATACGTTCTTCATATGCTTGCGTGCTCTATCGGCGCAATTGCGCACGACGCTATCGGCAACAGGCTTCACCTTCGCCATCTTGTAAGCGGGATGATACTGCGTTACGTGATAGGGAATCTCGGGGTCCACCATGGAAAGCCACAGGGCGGATGCCTCAAGCTCGTTTGGATCCGTCTCACCGGGAACGACCAGCGTAGTCACTTCCACATGGCACGTCGGACAATCAGACGCCCATTGAATGGTCTGCTCCACTGCTTCCAAATCGCCGTAACCGCAGACCTGGTAAAAGCGAGGCGTGAAGCCTTTCAGGTCGATGTTTATGGCGTCGATGTATGGCAAAAGCTTCTTGAAGGGTCCTTCGCAGACCATGCCGTTGGTCACGACTACGTTTTTCAAACCCGCCTCATGTGCAAGCTTGGCGGTGTCGTATACGAACTCGAATCCTACCATCGGCTCGTTGTAGGTATAGGCGATACCTATGTTGCCTTGGTCTTTTGCCGCCAATGCCTGATCCACTAGCTCTTGCGGTGTCATATCACGGGTTTCCACATCATCTGGGCCAGCTTGGGAAATATCGCTGTTCTGGCACCACGGACAGGAAAGATTACAACCGAAACTGCCGACCGACAAAATCTTCGCGCCAGGGTTCCACTGCGCAAGCGGCT
This sequence comes from Actinomycetes bacterium, assembly GCA_023394615.1. Lineage (GTDB taxonomy): Bacteria > Actinomycetota > Coriobacteriia > Coriobacteriales > Eggerthellaceae > JAEXAI01. The sequence continues at coordinate 111,069 of JAEXAI010000016.1, forward strand.
TCTTTTCAACAGGATCCAATGCGATGGAAGTGATCTTGCCGTAGTTCAGGCTGACGACCTTGCCGTCTTTGTTCATGCGGGCATGACATTTGCCCATCTGGCCTTCGACAAGCCAGCAGCGATGCGGGCATATGCCGCATCGAATCTTTTGTGGTATATCGTTCGTATCGCTCATATTCTGCCCCCAGATCGTTTCTTATACTACTCATTCATTATTCATACTTTAGGGTTTTGGCCCACGCTCAATTCCTTGCTTCCGGTTCGCGGTCGACGATTACCCGTCAGCGAGCGCAGATGCTCAATGGTGCCTAATCACTTCGAAGCGCTGCAAATGACAGGGTGAGGAAAGCGGTATTCCTGCTTTCTGTTTTGCAATCGCCACCTGTTGTTCTACGGTATCCACGCCTTCTAAATCAGGTAGCAGCACACCGCGCGCAAACCCACGGGAAACGATAACACCATAGCGTTTTGGGTCAAGAGAATCCGCGCTGTCAACATCTTCAAACGGCGTCAAAACATCTACGCTGCATTCGATGTCAGGCAGCTCGGAAGGCGTAATAGCTGGGAACCGCGGGTCTTGGCTGCAAGCTGAAATAGCATTGCTGATAATCTCTTCTGCCACACAATCCTGCATGGGCGCGATGGTGCCGATGCACCCGCGCAATTCCCCGTGCTCGTGCAACGACACGAATACACCGGCCTGCTCACTGGTCATTTGCGATGGAAGATTGTCAGGGACAGAAATCTTTTGCCCATGCTCTACGAACGCCGTATACGAAGCGCGTGCCAAAGATACGTATTCATCAGACTTCTCAATCGTGCTCATACATGCCTCCTGCAATCTCATTTCATCGGCAGCACGTAGTGCGAACCCGCGCTACTCGGTCGTTTCCCTATCCACAGCGGCCCCTGATTCTTCTGGCACCTCGAAAGCCGCAACACCATAGCCCACACCGAAAGGACCTTCATAACTGAGAAGTTCGCCTTTCGAGTTCAGGCCCGAAAGCGCTCCCGCCATAATATCGAAGGACAGCAAACCGCATTCCGCAGCACCTTCAGCAATCTCGGAGTCTATCTTCATGATGCCCGCAAGATCGCCCTTGGCAAATTTTTCCGTAATCAGAGAGTCGAAAATTGGACCCTCCTGAGCGAAACCATAGGGTCCGTCAGGCTTGAGTTTGTGGGACAAGTCACCACTAGCTATGAAAACAGTCTTTCTTCCCAGATCCTGTACGACCTTTTGAAGTATCAGCCCGAGCTGATAATGCACTGATTCAGGCAGCCCTGAAAGGCCGATAACGACCAACTGGTAATTCACATAGGCCTGATTGATGAAATACAGGGGAATGAGCGTGGCATGGTCCATCGGCGCATCACGCCAGCCACTGCTCATCAGCGGCACACCATACTGTGCGGCTAAGGCCTCTGCAGTTTCCACGAACTCGCAATCGACGTTCGCGAACGCCTGCGCGTCGGGTGCCCTGAATTTTGCCATCGTGCCGTAAAGGGTCTTGCCCGGGCAGATGGCAAACGCGTTGTAGTAGGCTGGCGCGTGGGGAGATGTGAGGATGATGGTATCAGGTTTATGCTCTGCGACCCTTCGGGCCACTTCTTTGTACGCATCCACGGTTTTCTGAATTTGCTTTTCCTCGCCTCGCCCCACATCGGGGATGATTAGGGGCGGATGAGGAACCGCATATCCTGCTACAAAAGACATGGCACATCACCTCTTCATATACGGCGCGCGGTTGCGAAGAAAGCCTTTCGCAGGCGGTTTTGCTCTCGCAATTTCCTCCCGGATGCAGCCTCAAAGCTCCGCAATCGCGCGCCTTCGTTTTTAAATGTCGTCATCCTCGTTCGTGTCGTCTTTATCATCATCGACGATACCATCTTGGGTGCGTATGAGCTTGCGCTTTATCTTACCACCGATAGTCTTTGGAAGCTCGTCGACGTATTCCACAACGCGCGGATACTTATATGGTGCAGTCTCATGCTTCACCCAATTTTGCAGTTCACGCGTGAGCTCTTCACTTGGCTCCCAACCACGTGCCAACACGATAGTGGCTTTCACCACTTTGCCGCGAATGGGATCAGGCGCAGCAGTAACGGCGCATTCGATAACGGCGTCATGTTTCACCAACGCACTTTCCACTTCGAATGGCCCGATGCGATATCCAGAGCATTTGATGACGTCGTCGTTTCGACCCACAAAGAAACAATAGCCATCGCTGTCACGCCACGCCATATCGTGCAGGTTGTAGTAGTCGCCGCCCACGGCTTCTTGTGTGCGCTCGGGGTCGTGATAATAGCCCACGAACAATCCCGGAGGATAGGCATCCTTCAGGTGCGTGATGCAGATTGCACCCTCTTCGCCGTCTTCGACCTCGTTGCCGTCGTCGTCTTGCAGGCGTATGTGCAAAAGCGGGCTCGGCTTGCCCATAGAACCCGGACGCGGCTCTAACCAAGGATAGGTAGCCAAAAGCACCGGGCCTTCCGTTTGTCCAAAGCCCTCGCGAATCTTTTTGCCGGTCAAGCGCTCCCACTGTATGGTCACTTCAGCGTTGAGCGGCTCGCCTGCCGTGGCGAAGTTGTCGATGCTGGACAGATCATAGGCGGAAACGTCTTCCTGCAACATAAAACGATACATGGTCGGCGGTGCACAGAAGGTTTTCAGCTTGTAATCCTGCATGTGCTGCAACAGCTTTTCTGGATGAAACTTGTCCATGTCGTAGCAGAACACCGTACATCCAGCAATCCACTGCCCATAAATCTTACCCCATCCAAACTTCGCCCAACCGGAATCGGTGACACTCATGTGCAGCTCGTTTTCCTGCACTTGCTGCCAATATTTGGCTGTGAGTATATGTCCGAGTGGGTGAGCGAAATTATGGCACACCGCTTTTGCCATACCGGTGGTGCCGCTGGTGAAGTAAATCAGCATGATGTCTTTGCTGGTAGTGGCCGCCTCCCCTGTGGGGCGCTGCCATTGGTCCGACTCACCGGAAATAAGATCCGCGAATCCAGACCAGCCCTCGCGTTTTCCGGCCACAACCACCTTCTCTTTGATGGAAGGAGAATCGGGAAGCGCGTTTTCAACCTGCGTGCACACGTAATCGTCGTTCACGCAAATCATCATCTTCACGTTGGCGGTCTGCGCTCGATAACTTATATCGTGACTGGTCAGCTGTAATGATGCGGGGATAATAGTGGCACCAATCTTGCACAGGGCGGTGGCGCACACCCAATACTCCCAGCGGCGTCGCAGAATCATCATGACCACGTCGCCTTTGCCGATGCCCAGCTTCGCGAAAGCGTTTGCAGCTTTGTTCGACAGACGGCTGATATCGGTAAAAGTGAAGCTGTGTTCTTCGCCGTGGTCATCACACCACAGAAGTGCACGCTTTTCCGGTTCCACGCGAGCCCATTCGTCCACAACGTCGTATCCGAAGTTGAAGTCGTCAGGCACGTTTATCTTGAAGTTCTGGTAGAAATCCTCGTAGCTGTTGAAATCGATGCGGGGGCAGTACTTTTTCAATATGTAATTCACTTGAAATTCCTTTAATTCCAGCGCTTCCGGCTTTGTATCGGAACTCTCCGACACACTACCGCGAAGCTTCACGTATCTTAAGGCTTGGTTCGGCTTATCGCCTGGCACCTCCCTCCCGGGGAGGTCGTGCCGAACAACCAACGCGCGCCCCCTGGATTCGCGAGCGAGTTTCAAAGAAAACCCACCTGCAATCCTGCGCGCGCCAGTTATTCGGCGATAAAGGTTACGAACTTAGCCGGTACGTCAGAGCCGCATCGCTGCCCATGAGGATGACTGGGGTCAAAATAGATGCTATCGCCCTTATTCAAGGCAAATTCCTTGTCTTCCCACGTCACAATAACCGTGCCTTCAAGCACCAAGTTGAATTCTTGGCCTTCATGGGTCACGAGTTTTGCAGGCTCGTCGCTCGGATCGAGCACTACTTCCAAAGGTTGCATTATTTTGCCAGTGAACCGCCATGCCAAATCATCGTAGTGATAGCCCGGATAACGGTCGACTTCACGACCACATCCAGCACGCACCACCTGATAGGTATTTAGCTTGGCAGCAGAACCAGTCAGTATCTCGGTGAATTCCACGCCGAATTTGCGCGCCATATGATAGATAGCGGAAATGGGCACATCGGCGCCCGTTTCCTCCCATCCTTGATACGTTCCTAAAGAAACGCCTAGCTCTTCGGCCATTTCTGTTTGGGTTACATCGCAGGCCTCGCGCAATCCTTCAATGCGAAGCCCGATGTCCTTCAAAACGGATTCGTCTTTTGTCATTCGCTCTCCTACAGGGTCATTCCCAGGGCCAGAGCCTTTTGGTTCGGTTCCAGCAGTTTCGCTTTGCGCGGCGGAATACACTTTGCAAGCGCCGCTTCCAAGCTCTCCTTTTTGCAGAATTCAGTTTCCGCAAACAGCTTACCCGTCAAAATGACGTTGGAGAGCGTTTTGAAACCGTTCTGTTCGGCCATTTCAGTGGTCGGCAGCGCGATGATTTTCACATCGTCGCGTTTGGGAATGTCCGGCACCAGCGTGGAATCAATGAGCACCAAGCCACCGGAAACCACTTTGTCTATAAATTTGTCAACTGAGGGCTGGTTCATTGCCACCAACACATCGGGCTCAGTCACAAGCGGGCTACCGATAGGATCATCGGAGAGGCACACACTGCAATTCGCCGTGCCGCCGCGCATCTCAGGACCGTAGCTGGGCAGCCAGCTGATATGACGGTCCTCTATCAACCCCGCCTGAGCGATAATCTTTCCCGCGAAAAGCAGGCCCTGACCGCCGAAACCGGCCAGAATGATATTCAAGTTGCGTTGCATATTATTTTGCCTCCTTCTGCGCGATGGGGCAATCCTTTGCTCGGTCCTTTGCCGATTCTGCGATGTTGTCGAAACCTTCGGCCACCACATCGCGATACACGCCCAGCGGATAGTACGGAAGCATGTTCTCGCGCATCCAGTCAAAAGACGCCTGCGGGGTCAAACCCCAGTTGGTCGAGCAGGTGGAAACAACTTCCACGATACTATAGCCACGGCCTTCCAGCTGGTAGCGGAACGATTTCTCGATAGCCTTCTTGGCTTGAATCACGTGTTTGGGGGTATCCACCGTCACGCGTTCGGCGTATGCCACACCATCCAAGCCGCTCAAGAGCTCGCAGACACGGATAGGATATCCGGCAGTAGAGACGTCGCGTCCGTAAGGACTGGTCTGTGTCACCTGGTTCGGCAGACTGGTGGGGGCCATCTGGCCACCTGTCATGCCGTAGATGGCGTTGTTGATGAAGATAACCGAAATGTTCTCACCACGCGTTGCCGCATGTATTGTCTCAGCCATACCGATGGATGCCAAGTCGCCGTCGCCCTGATACGAGAACACAAGGTTCTCAGGGTGTACGCGTTTGATACCGGTTGCTACCGCAGGAGCACGCCCATGAGCGGCTTCCACCATGTCGCATCCGAAGTAATCATATGCCATGACACTACAGCCCACGGGAGCCACGCCCACGGTGGTGCCTTCCACGCCTAGCTTGTCAATTGCCTGTCCGACCAGGCGATGAACTATTCCGTGCGGGCAACCGGGGCAATAATGCATCGGCACCGGCAATATAGATTTCGGACGTTCGAATACTATCTTTTTGTCAGCCATTCTCTATGCACCTGCCTTCTGCGACATTTCCCGGATCTTGCCCAGCACTTCTGCCGGAGTGGGAATAACGCCGCCTGCACGACCAAAGAACTCGACAGGACGGCGCTGGCCCACGCACAGACGTACGTCGTCGACCATTTGGCCCATGTTCATCTCAACGCTGAGGTACGCTTTCGCCCCCGCGACGGTTTTCTCCAGAGCGTCTTTCGGGAAAGGCCACAGTGTGATGGGACGGAACAAGCCCACCTTAATGCCCTCTTCGCGAGCTTTCACCACTGCTGTGCGGGCGATACGCGCGCTCGCGCCAAAGGCCACTATCACGATTTCGGCATCGTCGAGCATGAAGCCCTCACTGCGCTGCTCAGTTTCTTTTATAACGTCATAGCGCTTATAGCGCTCAATCAGCTTATCTTCCAAAATATCGGCCTGCAGGTACAGCGAGTTCGCGATATTATGCTCGCGCTTGTTGTGATGGCCGCACGTGGCCCAAGGCTTTTCCGGGAACTCGGTCTTTTCTTCAGGGAGCACGACCGGCTCCATCATCTGACCTAACAGGCCATCAGCCAAAAGCATCACAGGCATGCGGTACTCGTCTGCCTTATCGAATGCCAGGTATACGAAATCAGACATTTCCTGCACGGTAGAGGGCGCATAGACAATCATCTGGAAGTCGCCATGACCCAACGCACGCGTTGCCTGCCAATAGTCGGACTGCGAAGGCTGAATGCTGCCCAAGCCTGGGCCGCCACGCTCGACGTTGATAATGACGCCAGGCAAATCGGCACCAGCCATATACGACACGCCCTCGCCCTTCAGAGACACTCCGGGCGAAGAGGACGACGTCATAGCCCGCGCTCCTGCAGCGGATGCGCCATAGACCATGTTTATGGCTGCAATCTCACTTTCAGCTTGCAGAAACGTGCCGCCGATTTTCGGCATAACCTTGCTCATATAGGCCGCAAGCTCTGTCTGCGGCGTGATAGGGTAACCGAAAAAGCACGTGCATCCGGCGCGCACCGCCGAAGCAGCCAGCGCCTCGTTTCCCTTCATTAAGACTTTCTCTTCTGACATGCTCATCTACCTCTCAACCGTTATCGCCATATCGGGGCACATCAACGCACAGCTGATGCAACCCGTGCACGCGTCCTCATCGGTCTGGTACGCGGGATGATAGCCTTTTGCGTTGATTATTTCTGTGTTCAGCGAGATTATGTGCTCAGGGCAAGCGTCTACGCACAGACCGCACCCTTTACAGTATTTCTCATCTACGATTATCCGAGCCACGCGACCCATCCTTTCTATTCCTTCCCGAACCATTATGGCCGAGTATCCTATAATAAGCGACGCGCCCAAAAGGCGCGCCCGACTGCGTGTGCATGCAAAGCGAAACCTCTTTCGCCGCACGAACCGATCAGTGTGCTTTTCCGCTTTATGCGCTTAGTCGACGTCCCACGGTGTCTTCACATATACTCTCACAAAGTAGTCGCTATCGCAGACTAAAGTATCAGAATTAACCGAATGCACAAGTTCGCTTGTTTCAGACGGTAGCGTCGTGCAGATAAGCGGCAGATCAAGCAGTTCAGACACACGCGTCGAATACGTTCGGCCCTCTGCTATGTCCTCGTCAGTCGTCTGGTCCTCCATATGCGAGTTGTTCACCAAAGCCGTTGCTTTCAAATGTGCTTGATGCTCGATTTCACCTAAAAGATGCGCGGCCTCTTCGGCTTGGCGCACCTGCTCGCGAAATGCGTTCAACACGTAGAGCATGGAATAGTCGGTCTCGCCGATGGCGCTCGAATAACGACCGAGCGCCGTGGCACCCGCATCATCGCCGCCCACATCGAAAATCAGCTTGCGGCCCAGCTCGTTGATTGCTTGCGTGATAGCCGCGTCAACATGGCCGGAAAGCGACGGCGTATCGAGTGCCGTGCCCGCCATCTGCGGGGCAATGAGCTTCACACCTGCCTCCGTGAGCACCTGTGCGAAATCACTGGAGCGGAAATAAGGGTTTACGATATCTAAATCCACCAGCGTGACGGCATGTCCCAAACGTGCCTCATCAACCGCCAGATTCAGGGAAAAATTAGTCTTTCCCACCCCGTAATGACCCGTAACGATGATGATTGAACCCAGATTGGAGAACCGATCGGGTATGTGACTGTATGCGCTCATTGTGCCTCCTTGTTTCTCGTGCTGTCTCTGAACACAAAGCCGACGATATGCTTCATAATTGCGGTCCTGCCGCATGACTCACAATGCGGTCGCCGACTGCAGCCCTGCCATGCAATCCACGATGCGTTTTCGCAACCCCATCAAATGGCCGCACCGCATTTCGTGTTTGAGCTCTTTCGTTTTGTATTGAAACACAAAATCAAGCATTGTGCAGGCCAATGTGCGTTAGCGCTAAAAATTCAATATCCAAAGGTTTAGCGGTGATTGCGAAGTCGGTCTGGCAATCACTCCGACAACAAGGTGTTTGTGAAGAAATATATTTGTCACTTTAGCCTGCGCTAGTAAGGTTATAATTCCGAAATAGAAACGAGCACGTGAACAGGCAGTCTCAATAGCTGGCTGGCTGGCAGGCCATCTGCAACAACGAAGTCCGCTGCCAAGCGGGCCGTCAACACGAAAAGGAGGGCGACGGACATGGAAATGCAAGCAAACACGCAAGAGGTAGCCAATCGAATCAAGGCCCTTCGCGAAGACATGGATTTGACCATGCAGGAAATGGCTGATGCAACTGGACGCAGCATGGCTGAATATGCTGCACAGGAAAGCGGCAAGACCGACCTTTCCTTCACGTTCATCAGCAAATGCGCCGACAAGCTAGGCGTGGACGTCATCGAGCTTTTGACCGGGGAAAATCCTCACTTGGAAGGCTATTCGCTGGTCCGTGCCGATGACGGGTTGGGCATTAGGCGCCGTGCGGGTTTCGAATACCTGCATAAGGCTCCGCATTTCAAGAACAAGCTATGCGAGCCCTTTTTGGTAACTGCTCCGTATTTGGAGGAAGAGCAAAACGTGCCGGTACACCTGTCCTATCATGAAGGACAAGAATTCGACTACATCATCAGCGGCAAGATGCGTTTCGCCTACGAAGACCACGAGGAAATCCTCGAGCCCGGCGACACGCTGCTCTACGATTCGGGTCGCGGTCACGGCATGATTGCCATTGGTGGCGAACCGTGCGTCTTTTTGGCCATCGTGATGAAGCCCCGTCAGACGGAAATTCGCTAGGCGCTGTCGCCTCGCTCGATAGCGCCGCAAACGCCGCCTATCACACCTATCCGTCACATACGGCCTCGTGCCTATAGACACAGAAAGCATCATCATGAAACATCTGAATGAAAAATACGTAGAGGAAACCTATGACGAGAGCGGCTGCCTTTCGAGTTTCCGCTTGCATTATCCCGACACCTTCAATTTCGGCTATGACGTGGTTGACGCCATTGCCGCAGAGGAAGCGGATCGCCCTGCAATGGTATGGTGCAATCCCGAAGGCGAAGAGCATCATTTCACGTTCGGCGATATGAAAAACTGGTCTGATAAAACAGCGAACTTCCTGAGCGATTTAGGTATAGGTCGCGGCGATATGGTGATGGTAATCCTGCGCCGCCACTATCAGTTCTGGTTCGTGGCCACTGCCCTTCACAAACTGGGCGCGGTTATGATTCCAGCCACATTCATGCTCAAAGAGCATGATTTGGAATACCGTATCCAACGCTCACAGGCGAAAGCTGTCATTTGCACCGATTGCGGCGACATCGCCCAAGTAACAGATAACGTGCAGGCAAATTGCCCCACATTGCAAGCGAAAATCTTGGTGAACGGTGCCGGTGGCGGGCTGATGATAGACACTGCCGCAGATGCTGGTTACGGATTACCCCTTTCCGGCCCCGATGGCATATGTGCAGCTGCCACGCAGCGTGATGGTTGGATTGATTTCAACACGGAGGTGCGCGGCGCATCCACAGACTTCACACGCAGGGAAACTTGCGCCTCTGAAGCGATGTTGATGTATTTCAGCAGCGGTACCAGCGGCAACCCGAAAATGGTCATGCACGATTCGGGCTACGCGCTCGCCCACACCGTCACCGCCAAACAGTGGCATTGCGTGGTCAGTGACGGCGGCGTTCACTTCACCATCGCCGATACTGGCTGGGGCAAAGCCGTATGGGGCAAATTTTACGGCCAATGGCTGATGGAAGCATGCGTCCTCACCTATGACTTCGATCGCTTCCATGCTGATGAGATACTTGATTTGGTCACGAAATACCATGTGACCACGCTGTGCTGTCCGCCCACGATGTATCGCATGATGACCGAAGTCGATGTGGATGCCCATGACCTTTCCAGCTTGGTCCACTGCACCACCGCAGGCGAAGCATTGAACCCTGACTTGTTCGCCTTTTGGCAGAAGCACACTGGCCTGACGATCTTTGAAGGTTTCGGTCAAACCGAGACCCCGCTGACTATTGCCAACCTGGAGCACAGCACGCCACGCCCTGGTTCCATGGGTAAACCCTCACCGCAATACGTGCTCGAAATACATCGCGCTGACGAGTCACGCTGCGACGTGGGCGAAACCGGCGAGATATGCATCAAAATGGATGAGAACACCCATGGCATCATGATGGAATACTATCGCGATCCCGAAAAAACAGCAGCTGCAGTCCACGACGGTTGGTACCACACTGGAGACACTGCTTGGATGGATGAAGACGGCTACTATTGGTACGTTGGGCGAAACGACGACGTTATTAAGAGTTCGGGCTACCGTATCGGGCCCTTCGAAATCGAGAGCGTTTTGCTCGAACATGACGCTGTGCGCGAATGCGCTGTCACCGGCATACCCGACCCGCTGCGCGGTTTCGCCGTGAAGGCAACTGTTGTTTTGGCAGAAGGGTTTACCCCCAACGACGAGTTGACCTCGGAGTTGCAGCGTTGGGTAAAACGCAAGACGGCACCGTACAAATACCCGCGCGTCGTCGACTATGTAGACGCCTTGCCTAAAACTGTCAATGGCAAAGTGCGCCGGGTGGCCATTCGCCGCAAGGACGAAGAAGCATTGAACTTGCCCGAGGAGCACGATAAGAAAGACGGTTTGGTGTAAGGGCGCGCTTGTCATCATAGGCAGGCTTCCACCATCGCTTATCGAGTTCGCATCGAGAAATCGCAGAATTGAAAAAGGGCACCGGAATCATCCTGGTGCCCTTTCCTATGAATCGGCATTCTTATTTAGCATTCTTGTTTATCGAATGTTTCAGCGCACCCTTTGCAGGCTGGCGGCAAAATGCGCATCACAACCGCCATCGGTCAGCGTCGTCTTGCAGAACAGCTTCGAAGCCGGACCTGCGGGCGTGGGAACGATTTTAAAGTTGCTCCCCATCCTGCTTTCCAAAAACGCTTTTACCACATACTCGTTTTCCCGAGCAGTTACCGTACAGGTAGCGTACGTGAGTCTGCCGCCAACGCTTACATGAGCACCCGTGCCTATCAACATTTCCAAACCGAGTTGGGCCATAGCTTCAATATCTGACTCCTGCAAACGCCATCGCAGCTCGGGATGACGGCGCAGGGTGCCCAAACCCGAACAAGGCGCATCAATGAATGCAGCACCGAACGTGCGCGACCCCAGCGAATCATGCAGATCGCGCGCATCCGCGCATATCGTTTCAGCCACATCCACGTTGTAGCGTTTTGTGCGGTCCAACAGCAAATCGCCTTTGAAGCCATGGGAATCCAAAGCACTGAGTTTCATCTGCGAGCCATAACGTCTGCGAGCATTTGATTGCAACAACAAGGTCTTCGTACCGCGTCCCGACCCCACTTCTAAAAACGATGATGGTTTGCGCACCGGAATCGCAGATGATGCAACGCATTGCGCTGCTGCATCGCTAACCAGTATCGCGCCTGCTGCGAAAAGCTTTTTTGCAATCGGTTCAGCAACCGCTTGAGGGGAATCGGCTTTGAAACACCCTTCGATGGGTATCGCAGTACCGGGAAGCACGACAGGTTTCAGCGCATGTCCTGCTTCCTCGAAAGCCTTCTGCACATTTTGATCGCTCGAACGCAGAGCATTCACGCCGAAATAGACCGGTGCTTGAGTATTCGACACCCGCATGAATTCCATAGCCTGCGTGCGTCCCAAAGATGAGACTAAAAGCTGCGCTATCCAAAGCGGGAAACCGAAGAGCCTTGCCATTGCCGCATCGTCGGTCGCAGGATCACCGAAAGGAAACTCCTCTTTCGCCTTGGCCATTTTGCGCAAAACGGCATTTGCCAAACGCACGGCCTTGGGCTGGACGAAGCGCACCAACTCGACCCCTTGGTCCACAGCCGCATGGTCGGCTTTTTCCAGAAACAGCATCTCATATGCGCTGATGCGCAGCGCATCGCGCACATCACAACGTATATCATCTGGCGTGTTCATACAACGATCGATAAATTCGTCGAGCGTGCCACGCGTCGCCGTCACGCCCAAGCACAGCATACGGCAGAAAGCCGCATCCTCGTGCTTCAGATGCGCATCGCGCAAACGCGGATCTAGAATCTCGGCAGTGAATGCCTCACGTTCTCGCACGGTAGACATGACGCGCACGGCTAATGCGCGCGCAGGATTGAGCTCAGACATCTAATGACTCCCAAGTAATGAGGCCGCTTTTCACATTCTGTATGCCATCGGCGAAATCTTTTCCGTCCATGACGCGTTTCCCGTCAGGCTTTACTTGCACGATTCTCACAGGTTGATCAAAACAGCCTATATATAAAGATTTTTCATACAGCACGATACGCCCCGGCTGCAGACGCAATTGGTCACGCAGCATACGACTCGGCACTTTCTCAGCGCGAACCACCGTGACCGAACGCGATGCGATAATGCAACGCGACGGATGAGCAGGTGATGCGGCGCGGACCTTTAAAACAATTTCAGACGCACGATCTTGCGGCGAAAGGAAGAATTCGCGTTTGCCTATCTTGTCTGCATAGGTAGCGAAAAAATCATCCTGTTTCTTCCACTCAATCGAGCCGTTCTCCAAAAGCGTTAAAGCGGTCAGCAGCGCCTGGGATCCCAAGTCAGCCAGTTCCGCCGTCAGCTCACTTGAGTTCTTCTGTCCTATCTCGGCCGTGCGGCTGATACAGAAGTCCCCCGTGTCCAAGCCTTCTTCCATACGCATGATGCACACGCCCGCAGATTCATCTCCTGCCAGTATCGCCCGTTCCACCGGAGCCGCACCACGCCAGCGAGGAAGCAGACTGGCATGCACGTTCAAACAGCCATACGTGGGGATATCAAGCACCTCTTTGGGCAGAAGCGCACCATATGCGGCAACACATATGACATCAGGTTGAAGCGAGGCAATCTGCTCCTGCGCTTTGGCATTCCGCAGCGTTTTCGGCGTGAACACAGGCAAGCCGATGCGTTCAGCTATCTGTTTCACAGGGGAAGGCATGAGCTTTTTGCCGCGCCCTCGTATAGCATCGGGGCGCGTGTAGACACCCACCACGTTTTGGCGGCCCGCCAGGTTTTCAAGTATCGTCGCAGCAAACCCAGGAGTTCCCATGAACACTACACGCATCATCGCACCTGCTTACCCGACTGTCGTCTCGCCCGGCTTCGCGCCAGACGCCAACGCCTCGTCGTAATCTCGCAGCGCTTTAATGCGCGCAATGGGGTCGCAGCTCTCGAACAACGTCTTGCCGTCAAGATGATCTATCTCATGTTGTAGGCAACGGCCCAAAAGCCCGTCCCCTTCAATGGTCTGGAATTCCCCATCCAAGTCATAGTAACCCACTTTTGCAAACGGGCGCCTGCGCACGGGCACAGCGATACCCGGACACGACAAGCAGCCTTCGCTGTCTTCCACTGTGTCGCCAGATGTTTCCAAAACGACGGGGTTTACCAAATAGACAGGGTTGCGCTTTTCGGCGTCGATATCGCAGTCAATCACAACGATGCGCTTTAATACGCCCACCTGCGGGCCCGCCAAACCTACACCATCGTTTTTATACATGGTCTTCGCCATTTGTTTGGCGATGCGCTTGACGCTTTTATCGCCGGGTTCGCACGGTTCCGAAATCTGACGCAGAATCGGATCGGGAGAAAGGATGATTTGCATGAATCGCTCCTTGAGTTCTATTGCTGTATTCGTTTGCTCAGCATTGTCGTTTGTTTGCTTTATTGCTTATAGAGCATTGTAACCATTCGATGCTATCTTGTGCATGCCTGCTCGGCAGGCGTTTGGAAACATCCATATGGATTTCTAGGGGCGCAAGGCAGACGCGTCGTGGGTACGCCTGCGCTCGGCCAAATCCTTCTGCAGGGAAATAACCGTTTCGTAGAGCAGATCGTATTCTTGCGGCGACATCGTCTCGGGATGCTTCAGTTGGGCGTGATACGTTTCCACCGCGCTTTCCATATCCCCTATGGATAGCTCGTCTATGAGAAATGCAGCGAGCACTTCCGGGTCGTCGGTATCGGTGGCACTCGGTACGAACATGCGCGCTGATTGTGGGTATTCGCGCGTGAGAGCGCCCATCAAATCAGCGGCAGCGATATCCGGCGTGGCTTCTATTGCCGAGAGAATCGCATCGCTGATCTGAGCATGTAGACGTTGATGCCAATCCGTTTGAGCTAGAACATCGGCGTGGATCATCGCAAGCCTCGGATGCCGCGCGCACACCCCTATGAAAAGCGCCTCGAAACGCCGCCGGTTGCATTCAGCTTGGTCGAGCTGGGTGTCTTGAGGCGCAGCCGCAAAAGCAACTCCCCCATTCGCGACTTCTTCTGGCGCATTCTGACCTGAGCTTTCTTGCCCATCCTCGTAAACGCGCGGCGCTTCGAGCGTCTTGAGTTTTTGCAAGGCCGCATCTTCGCGCATTAATAGCTTCCCCGCGATTTGCACAGCATAATCTTGTGCGAGAATGGAATCTTTAATCGGTGCCAAAATGGACAATGCAGAATCGAATGCCTGCGCACGTCCCTCAGCCGACGTCGTGTCGAATCGCGCAATCCTCCGGTCGATACCGTAACTCACAAGCGGCTTCGCATCATTGAGGCAGTCCTGAAGAGCCTCAACGCCCCGCTCTGCGACAAAATCAGCTGGGTCCAAATTGTCCGGTAGAGTGCACGCCATCAGGTCCACACGATGCTTGCCCGCTTCAACGGTCATTGATTCGCCGATGAAGCCCAACGCACGGTCAGCAGCTCGCTGTCCTGCCTCGTCGCCGTCGAACAAATACACGATGCGTTTTCCCGCTTGACGCGACAGCGACCTGATGTGTTGCTTGGTCAGAGCCGTGCCTAATGTGGCCACCGCGTTTTTCACGCCTGCCTCGTGCAACGCAATCACGTCGGTGTAGCCTTCCACCACAATAGCCGTGCCGGTTGATGCCATCGCTGCTTTTGCCTTGTCCAACCCGTAGAGCACACTAGATTTATGAAATATTGGCGTTTCGCGACTATTTAAATACTTTGGCTCACCCTTGCCCACAACGCGTCCACCAAATGCAATGCATTCGCCGCTTTCATCGAATATGGGAAACATAATGCGGTTGAAAAAACGGTCCTGCGCACGACGGGAATCATTTTCTGTCGCAACATTCGCGTCGACCATTTCCTTTTGCGTGTATCCAAGCGAACGCAAGTGCGAAACAAGCGCACCACGCCCCGGAGCAAACCCCAAATGCCAGCGTTTCGGCACACCACCACCCAAATCCCTGCTGGCGAGGTAAGCTCGTGCCGCATCCGCCTCGGGCGATATAGCTCGCATCAGCTGGTTGTGATAGAACGCATCCGTTTCTCGGCAGGCGTCGCGCAAACGCGTTTTATAGCTGCGCGATGCAGCCTGTGCACCCGTTTCGGTCAATTGGATGCCTGCACGCTCGGCGAGCTTGCGAACTGCATCGGGAAAATCGATATCTTCTGTCTTCATAATGTAGGAGAACACATCGCCGCCCACATGGCAGCCGAAGCAATAAAAAAGTTGAGAATCGGGGTCAACCTGGCACGATGGAGTCGACTCCTCATGAAAAGGACAGCAGCACCAAAACGTCCTACCCCGCTGTTTCATGGGAATGCGATCGGCGAACACGGAAACGATATCGTTCGCCTCACGCACGCGCTGTATGTCCTCGTCGCTGATACCCGCCACGCCGTCGCCTTTCCGAATCGCAATCCTCTTGCACCCGAACCTGCATCATATGCACCGTGCGCGACCTTTGTAATGTCAACGAGTGTTTTACACTCATGCGGCATAAAACCGCTTAAACCCTACAAGGGCAGGTTCTTGCGCACCCAATCAATATTTTGCATCACGGTCGATACCAATTCCTCAGTGGTGGGAAAATCGATCATCGGACGCAGCCGCTCGATAAATTGTACCTTTATATCGTGATTGTACAGTTCTTCGTTAAAATCCAGAATATGAACTTCGCATGTTGCCGTGGAAGTAGCCTCGAAAACCGGGCTTATGCCCACTGAAACTGCGGCGCGATACATGACATCGTCCACAATCGCATAAGAAGCATAGACTCCTTCTTCCAGTACGCGCTTATTCGCCGGCACAATCAGATTTGCCGTGCGAAAACCCAGATTGCGACCCTCTCCCCTGCCGGGGTGCACAGATTCGTGCAGCGTGTAAGGGTATCCCAACAGCTTATTCGCCTGTTTGATATCACCCGTCATCAGCAGTTTGCGTATGCGCGTCGCTGATATAGGCAATCCGTCGGCGCTTACCAGATGATGCGCTTTGATGCGCGTGCCTGAATTGTGCGCCCATTCTTGCAAGTCCTCAACTTCACCAGCCGCCCGTGCGCCAAAATGAAAATCACGTCCGACATGCAAATACGATGGCGCATGCTCTCCGAATGTGGTTTTTAGAAACTCCATCGGGGGCTCGGCGGCGAATTCTTTCGTGAACGGCAGCACCACCACGGCATCCACACCGCTTTTCGAGAGCATTTTCAGGCGATCTTCATTTCCTAGCAGCTTCTTCAAGCTATCAGGACGAAACATCTCATCAGGATCGGAGTCGAATGTCAAAGCAATGCTTTTACCTTTCGATCCCTCCGCCGTCTCGCATGCGCAAGCTAAAAGGTATTGATGCCCCGTGTGCACGCCATCGAACACGCCGAATGCGCAGGACGCGCCCGCCAACAGGCTTTTATCAAAGGACTTATCAACTCTGTATATCGCTGCCACGTTTCACCCCCACCGCAAAGCCGCACTTCGATTTCAGTGCGCCTTTGGCGGCATCATATTCATAGAGCGCTTTCAGTTCGTTTTGCACGATGATTGCAACGACCTCGCCGCTCATCAATTCCGATTTGTCTCGACAGACTCCGCTTGTGCAACCGCACATCGCAAAATCCTGATCTACCCTCGCATCATAGCAAAAAAGCTCTAAGCTTGAAGTGCTCAACAGCCGCCCGCATGACACGTCTTCACTTTGTTGCGCATCGGCAAAGATAAAACGCCCACCCAAAAGCTTCACCGGATCGAGCAGTGAAGCGAATGGGTCGTTTTGAAGCGCATCGAGGCTTACGCAATCGCTTATACGCAACCTGCCTGCGCGAACGCGACGCAAATCGCCCACATGTGCGCAGGTATCCAACGCCGCACCCACGTCCCGCGCAATAGATCGAATGTATGTGCCAGCGGAAACCGACGCACGCACCTGCCATACGGGAGCTTCGGTGCCATCAGCTTGCATACCTATCAAATTCGCCGAATAGATGGTAATCTCTCTCGGCGATAATTCTATGATGTTGCCTTTTCGTGCAGCATCACAGGATTTCGTACCGTTTACCTTTATAGCCGAATAAGCAGGGGGCATCTGCAGATGGTCGCCC
This sequence comes from Actinomycetes bacterium, assembly GCA_023394615.1. Taxonomy (GTDB): domain Bacteria; phylum Actinomycetota; class Coriobacteriia; order Coriobacteriales; family Eggerthellaceae; genus JAEXAI01. The sequence continues at coordinate 128,607 of JAEXAI010000016.1, forward strand.
ACCAATGATTCCACGAATGATTGGGCGAAGAAAGGATCATACGCCTCATCAGGTACCGTAGCCTGCCTGATCACATGTCCATGGGCGTCATCGGTGTCGGTAGACGACCCGAAAACAATCGTGAACTCATATTCCTTGTCGTGACCGGTCAGGTATTGATCCAAGCGCGTAGCAGGACCTATGCATATGGCAAGCGCACCCGTGGCGTCAGGATCCAGCGTGCCCGTATGACCCACACGACGCTCTCCATAAATGCGTCTACAACGGTCCACTACATCATGTGAAGTCATCCCCGCAGGCTTGTCTACGCCTACGACCAGCGACAAGCCGGAAGAAGAGCGTTTCGTCACAGCCGCTTCCCCGCCTGCAAAGCATCGAATTCCCCGTAAATCAAATCAAGTGCACGGTCAATCGTGGTATCGAGCGTAAAGCCCGCTGCCGCTTTATGACCGCCGCCACCCAAACGCGCAGCAATTTGCGCTACGTCGGTATCGTCTTTCGCACGCAAGCTTCCCCGAACGCCGCTTATCTGCTGGCGCAATATGCATGCCACCCGGATGCCGCGTATGGACCTAATCACATCGATGAGAGGCTCAGCATCTGATTTTTCAGCGCCAGCTTCCACAAAATCGGAACGCAGCAGATAGCTGACTGCAAATTCGCCGCCGCACAAAATTTGCATGCGATCCAACGCTCGCGCCTCTAAAGACAGCGATGCCCGACTGCGGTTTTGATACACCTGAGCAGCAATCTGTGCCGGATTAGCTCCTGCACCTACCATCGAAGCCGCGCACTCGAGCACTTCAACATTGGTATTCTGGTACTGAAAGCGCCCGGTATCGGTAATGGTACCAGTGTAGCAACATGTTGCTACATCAGCGCTCACCTGCACATTCATCAACGCTATCAGCTTCCACACAATGAGCGCGCACGCAGCTGCGTTCGTATCGATGTAATTGAGCTGGCTCATCCGCTGCTGCGAGGGATGATGATCGAGGGTAATGCTCATCGACGCTTTCGCATGTAGCTGCGAAGCCGCATCGCCCATGCGGGCGAGTGTTGGCACATCGAGTGTAACGAACAGGTCGCACTCTCCGTGAAAACTCTCAGCAACAACCATGTCGGATGCTCCAGGCAGAAAGCGCAGACCGAAATCAATCGGTTCGTCTTTCACCAGCAAACACGTCGCCCGCTTTCCCATGTCGTGCAGCGCCGCAGCAAGCGCCAGCTGAGAGCCGATGCAATCGCCGTCTGGACTCACGTGTCCGCATAAAACGATATTATCGGCTGCCTGCAGCACTTCGGCTATACGGGCAAGATCGGCGTCTTCCCGTCGGGACGTCATTCGCCGCTCCTTTTCGATTCTCGTTGAATCGCGCGCTCGATACGCTCGGCCTCATCTACGCTTGAATCCAGCATGAAGCGCAACTCAGGCGCAACGCGCCACGGCAAACGCTTCGCGAAAAGCGAGCGGATATGCCCCTGCGCCGATGCAAAGGCCTGCGCAACCTCTTCATAGCTATCCGCATCTGCGGTATAAAACACATTACAGACGCTGCGGTCGTAGCTGACCTCGCAACCAGTAATGGTCACCATCTTTAGGCGCTCGTCGGAAATGTCGAACAAAAGGATGCCCGCTATAACCTCACGTGCCTGCTCATTGACTCGTCTGTTGGAAGAACCTTGTTTCATTCGGCCCTATTCCGTTCTCTCTACTTCCACCTCTTGGAACCCTTCGATGGAATCGCCAATCTTAATATCTTGGAAGCCCTCAATGCCGATGCCGCATTCGTATCCGTTGCGCACGCTCTTCACGTCGTCCTTGAAACGACGCAGACTGCCGATAACACCCTCGTAAACGACCGTGCCATCGCGCACAACGCGTACCTTGTCGTCGCGGTTGATCTCGCCTTCGGTCACATAACAACCGGCGATCGTACCGACCTTGGGAACCTTAAACGTATCGCGCACCTCCGCCGAACCGGTATCTTTCTCCACGATATCGGGAGAAAGCATGCCGATACGGGCGGCATTAATATCCTCGATTGCCTGATAGATAACACGATACAGGCGGATGTCGACTTTTTCCTTCTCGGCGAGCGCGCGGGACTTACCCGTCGGGCGCACGTTGAAGCCAATGATGATAGCGTCACTTGCCGCCGCCAGCGTCACATCGGTCTCAGTGATACCACCTACAGCCGAGTGAATGATGTTAATCTTTACTTCGGACTGATCCATTTTGCCAAACGCATCGCGCAGAGCCTCAATCGATCCAGCCACGTCGGCTTTCACAACCAGATTCAAATCAGTCGTCTTGCCCTCTTCGATACGGTCGAACAACTCATCCAAGCTCATGTGGCGTTTTTCCTGTGCGGCCAGACGGGCGCGCAGGGCACGCTCTTCAGCCAGCTTACGAGCATCGCGCTCGTCTTCGAAGACGCGGAATTCATCACCTGCGGTGGGAACGCTGTCCAAACCCAGAATCTCAACGGGGTCTGCAGGTTTTGCCTCGTCGACATGATTGCCGCGCGGTCCGATAAGGGCACGCACGCGACCGTAGCTCGTACCGCCTACGACCACATCACCGGGACGCAACGTACCGCGATCGACCAAAACCGTAGCCACAGGGCCGCGGCCCTTGTCCAGATTTGCTTCGATTACATAGCCGGATGCCGGTGCATTCGGGTTTGCCTTCAACTCAAGTACGTCGGCCTGCAAAAGGATAGCCTCAAGCAGGTCATCTATATGGAGGTTCTTTTTCGCGGACACATCCACGAACATATTCTTACCACCCCACTCTTCGGGGATGACTCCATACTCGGTCAGTTCTTGACGCACGCGATCGGGCGTGGCACCGGGCTTGTCAATCTTGTTCACGGCAACCACGATGGGCACCTCAGCGGCGTTAGCGTGGTTGATGGCCTCAACGGTCTGAGGCATGACACCGTCATCAGCAGCCACAACCAACACGACCACGTCGGTGACTTTCGCACCGCGGGCACGCATGGCGGTAAACGCCTCGTGGCCCGGCGTGTCAATGAACGTCACTTGACGGCCGTTGATATTCACAACCGATGCACCGATATGCTGCGTGATGCCGCCAGCTTCGCTTTCAGCGACGCCCGTTGAGCGAATTGCGTCGAGCAAGCTGGTTTTGCCATGGTCAACGTGACCCATAACCGTGACAACCGGAGGCCTAGGAACCAAGTCCTCAGCCTTGTCGTTGTACACGACCGCATATTCTTCCTCAGGCGATACGACACGCACTTTGCGACCCAAGTCGTCTGCGATGAGCTCTATCATATCGTCGCTCATCGACTGAGTCAGCGTCAATGCTTGACCCAACATGAACAAGCGCTTGATAACGTCGTTTGGCGGCACAGCCAGCTCTTCGGCGAATTTCTGCACCGTGGCACCTTGAGGAATCTCAACAACCGAATCGTCTAAGACCAGTTCAGGATCAAGACCATGCTCGATGGCCTCGATCTCGGCGCGTTCGCGGGCCTCGGCCTCACGCTTCTGCTTACGCCTTTTACGGCGGCCCTCGCCTTCATGGCTTGCAGCTTCTACGGCCGCACGCGCTTCGGCGAGCACTTTGTCACGCTGCAGTTTTTCCGCTTGCACCGCCATCTGAGCGTAGCGATCATCGCTCGCTGCGACTTCCAATTCAGGTACATCGGGCTCGAAATTATGACCATGACCGGCACTCTTCTTCGGAGCAGCAGCTTGTTGGTGCTTTTTCTGCGGATGAGCCTGCTTCTGCGAACGATTGTCTTTCATGCGCTTCTGTTCGCTTTCAATCTGCGAAAGCAGTGAATCGAACTGACTCTTGCGTCCTGATTGACCCTTTTGAGGTGCGGGAGCAGCAGAAACCGTCGGCTCTGCGGGCGCAGGTGTGCTGACGGAATTAGGAGCATGATGCGCCGGGGCTTTACCGCCGTTGCGCAGACGCTCTTCTACAGCCTGCTTTTTCGCCACTTCACGAGCGGCTGCCGCCATACGAGCTCGGTTTCTGGCTTCTGCCTGTTCACGGGCAACGCGAGCCTTCTCGTTCGCGATTTGGGATTCCAATCCGGCATATGCCGAAGCCTTCTTTGTTACTGCGTTATTGTCCTCTGCATGAGATTCGCCATCGACAGATGCCTCATCTGTCTCAGGACCCTCCTGCTTGCGTTGCGCACGCTCAGCTTCGCGCATTGCGCGCTCGTTTTCCACAGCCGCACGTCGCGCTGCTTCTTCTTCTGCCTTCTTCGCTTCCGCCTCAGCCTGTTCTTTCGCAAGCTTTTTGGCTTCTTCGTCTTCTAGCACGCCGGCACGCTGTTTTATCTCAGGTTCCAGGTTCTTTCGAATCTTCTCGACATAAGCGTCATTTAAAACGCTCGCGTGGCTTTTCGCAGGAATCTTCATTTCCGCCAAACGATCGAGCAAATCCTTGCTCGACATGTCGAATTCCTTTGCCAACTCATGTACTCGCATGCTGGCCATTCGTACTCCTCATCTATCCATTCTATTGCGAAGCGCTTGCTGCATTTGCTCGGCAATGCGCTCGTAATCATCATCGGAAATCTTGGTCTTCAACGCATGGTCAAGCTTATGCGTCTTTTGCGCCTTTTGCAGGCAATCAAAACTGCACACGTATGCGCCTCTGCCAGCCGAACGACCCGCTTCATCGAAAGACACCTTGCCGCTCGAATCGCGCACGATGCGATGCAAGTCGGTTTTGCCCTGCTGAACGCCACAGGCGATGCAGGTGCGCTGCCTCTTGACACGGGTTTGCGATCTGTCGGTTTCGGATTGTGCCACTCGCTCGGATCCCCTATTCCTCTTCTTCGGCATGCACGCCGCAGAAACGGCTGCCCGGACGGGCATGGTTGCGACAACGGACCCCATCGGAGCCCACATACGCGCACAAACCGTCTTCGTCTTCTTCCGGCACATCCTCGTCGATGAACATGTTGTCGGAAGCAACAGGTTCACCAGCGAAACTGGCAGATTTGATATCGATGTGCCAGCCGGTCAGGCGAGCAGCTAAACGTGCGTTCTGCCCCTCCTTGCCGATAGCGAGAGACAGTTGGTCATCAGGCACGATCACCGTGGCATAGTGGCTTTCCTCGTCGATATCCACATGAGTAACCTTCGCGGGAGACAACGCGTTTTTCACGTAAACTGCCGGATTCTCGTCCCATTGAATTACGTCAACGCGCTCGTTGCGCAACTCTTCTACCACCATGCGTACGCGAGATCCCTTCGGTCCCACGCAAGCGCCAACCGGATCGAGATTACGTTCGCGAGAGAAGACAGCCACCTTCGAGCGGGCTCCTGGCTCACGCGCGATTGATTTCACTTCCACCAAGCCGTCATAAATCTCTGGAACCTCTATCTCGAAGAGGCGCCGGATGAGATCGGGGTGTGTGCGTGACACGACGATAGACGGGCGCGCTTGTTCGCCGCGCGTACGGGTCTCATCGGCCGCTGGGTTGCGCACTTCGATAATCAACGTCTTTAAACGCTGGTTGTGACGATAGCGCTCGTTTGCCGGACGCTCGTTGCGCTCGTCAGGATTGCGCTTCAAATCATAGTGAGGCAGTTCAGCCTCCACGCCGTCACGAATCTTTATGATGGTGAAATCGGGAGTGCCCTGCAGTACCGTACCCGTTACCAAATCGCCTACGCGCTGGCTGAACTCCTCATAAATACTCTGTCGTCCTGCATCGCGCACGATGGAATTGATGACGCTCTTCGCATTTTGCGCAGCAATTCTGCTCACATCGTCGGGGGTTACGTCGCGCTCCTCGAACTCGGCGTACTCACCGGTTTCCTCATCGGGTTCACCGACAGGAACCAATTCGTAGACATATATCTTGCCCGTATTGCGATCAATGGTTACACGCGCGTCCCATTCCAAATCCAATATATGCTGATAGCTCTTGGCCAGCGAAGCCTCCAAGCGCTCGATAAGATAGATTTCATCTATCTTTCGCTCGTGCGCCAAAGCCTGCAATGCTTCTATCAACTCAGAGCTTGCCATAGCTGTCGTTTCCTTTCCTTTATGCGTTAAAATCGATTGCGCCTTTAACTTTGGCGCGTTTGATATTCGAATACTCCAATGCCACGTCGCTGCCATCAACCTCGATGATCACCGAGCCGTCGCGATAGCCCTTTAAAACACCTGTCCATTTCGAACGACCGTCAACCGGTTTCACACATGACACCTGCACGGTTTCCCCCGCGAAGCGCTCGAAATGCTGCGGCGTGCGAAGAGGGCGGTCTATGCCCGGCGAGGAAACCTCGAGGGTGTAGGCGCCCGGAAACGGATCCAGGTCGTCCATTATCTGGTTAATCCACATCTGCGCCGACGAAAGCTGATCGAAGCTTACGCCCTCGGGCGTATCTATAAATACGCGAATGGTCGGTGCCTTTTTCGCTCCGGCAACTTCCACGGTCACTATCTCAACACCGTTTTCCAGTGCCGCAGGCTCAAGCGCACCGATCAGGCTTTTCTCTTTAGCGCTCAGCACGCTTCCACCTCCTTTTGTGGCCGATAAAAGAAGAAAGCGGGACGAAGCCCACTTTCTCAAAACATTTCGAAAGTTGTCGCATGCACGCATGCAAAGACTATTTTTACCATATTTCCAAGCTCATTGCCAGAGCGCAGAAATATCACCATAATTGTCACGTTTGCAGGCGCTTTCCCTCAATTATCAAAAACGGGCGGCCGCTTTACTGATGCGAACCGCCCGACAAGAACCACTCTTATCGAAGGAGTCACCTCATTCGGGCAGAAAAGATCTCAGGCTATCAAGCCTATAGTCACCGTAACCAGTGCCAAAACCACGCCGATAATCGATTCGCCGCCTAGAAGACCGCTCGCCACGATCATGCCATCTTGCTGATGTGCCGCCGCGCGTTCTTGGCGCTCGGATTCAGAGAGCTTCGCATCGCGACGCTTACACACCTGGTCGTACACCACTTTCGCCATACCGCCCAAAAAAGCGGTGAAAGACATATAGAAAGGCAGATACACGCCCAAGCCCAGCATCATAGTGGGAACCTTCACGAAATAAAGCAAGCAGCCGAGCACCAGACCGATAAGGAAAGCCGAATTCGAAGGAATGCCGCCTACCATCGTGGCCACCACCGTCGCTTGGGCACTGATGAACTGACCGCTCGGCCCGAACGCATCGGTCCCGTATGCCGCCACCAAAACAAGCAATACGCCAACAGCCACGAATGCTCCCAATATGCCGCCGATAGCCTCACCGACCCACTGCGCACCGGGGTCGGTGCCCAGCACATGACCTGCTTTGAAGTCGCTCATCACGTCACCTGCAAGCCCGCACGCAACCGCTATCACGGCTGCTACAAAAAACAGCTGCACTTGCGTCACATCAGAACAAGCCGCCACGATTAAAAGTACGATTAAACCGAATATTTCCATAGGGTCGATGCCCGACTGGCCCACGCTCTGTGCGCTCATTGCGCAGGTGACCCAGCAAAGCACGACAATGATGATACTGGGGAGCACGCCTAAATCCAAAGCAAAGCACAGCACCAATGCCACAGCACCCACAACCACACCGATGGTACCCGGATGCATTTTGAACACATTTTTCCTCGCCGATGCGAAAACCTGCGCATCCTGGCTGGTGCTCTGCTCCCCATTACCGCCCGTTGCGCATTTTGCCGCAACGTAGCCGCCGTTGGAGGTCGCCATGCGCTTGAGAGTACGGGTTATTCCCGGAAGCACGTCCTTTATGATAATTGCGACACCGCAACCCATCATCAGACCCATGCCCAAGCTTGATTTCATGCCTTGCCCGGTCGCAACATCCCAAAACCCTAGGTTGCTGCCGGCTACCACAAGCCCGAAATCGCCGACGAGCGCACCGATGAACCACGCGACTACCGTTCCCGTGCCAACCAGAAAGCCCACGGCTAGCATCATCGGCGAATTGTAAATGCCAAACGATACGCCGGGTATACTCACACCTTTTAGCAACAAGCTCGGAATCATGCCCAAGCCATCGCGCAGAAACGTATAGATGCCGGCAAATCCCATTGCCCCGAACAATTTCCTGCCGGTCTTTCCGCCATCGCCTGCAATGAGCGTTTGAGCGGCCGCTTCACCCATGGGATATTCCAGTTTGTCGCTTTCGTCCTCGATGAAGTGCTTGCGCAGGAGCGCGGTGAACATCAGACCGAGTATCGTACCGCATAAAGCGATTATCAGCATTTGCCACCAGTCAACGGAGGTATCTCCACCCAGTATCCAAATGCCGGGGATGGTGAAAGCGAGACCACCTGCCACCATGGCACCCGCCGACATAATAGTATGCGTGACGTTCGCCTCGTTTAATGTGGTTTTGCCGAGCGCTTTCAAGGCGAACAGCGACACGATGGCCACAAGCACGATTGGCCATGGAAGTGCGCCCATTTTAAGCGCTGTGTACATTGATGATGCGGTGATAACGACGCAGCCAATGCATCCTATAATGATGCCGCGCGCCGTCAACTGCCCTTTTGCCAGGTACATGATTACCTCTTTCCGTATATCCGCTTCCCCGCATTGAGAAGTCGGGTTACCCTATGAGACGGTTGAAGTATAATCTCGTGACATATGCTTCTGCAATACCTAAAATCGACCGAAAGGCGCAAATCAATGATTCTGGCCATAGACATAGGAAATACAAATATGAGATTGGGCCTGATAGACGAAGATGGCATCGTCTATTCGTGGAATGTGACCACATCGAAAACCTGTACTGCCGACGAAGCGTACCTGCAGCTAACCAACATGCTCGAGACATTCGCGCCGGGCGAGACTTTCGTGGATTCCATCATTGCATCGGTGGTGCCGCCCATCACCAGCGCATGGGCCAAAGCCTGCGAGCGGGTTAGCGGGCGTCGTGGGCTTATTGTGGGACCCGGTATAAAAACGGGCATCAAGATGACCTATGCGAACGCGGGAGATGTGGGCGCCGATCGTATTGCTGATTTTATCGCGGCAAGCGCCACGTACGGATGCCCATGTGTGATTGTGGATTTGGGAACCGCTACCAATATAGAGGTGCTCGACAAAGATGGCGCATTCTGCGGAGGCATCATCGCGCCCGGCCTGACTGTTTCTGCCAACGCGCTTTCTAACAGCGCATCGAAACTGCCGCAAATCGACCTGAAGGCTCCGGATAGCGTTTTAGGGCGCAACACGCGCGAGGCCATGCAGATAGGCATTATGCTCGGCGAGGTCGGACGCGTGGACGGTTTGGTGAATATGGTATGGGATGAGCTTGGATATAAAACGCACGTGGTTGCCACCGGCGGGGCCGCCGAAATCATAGCATCGCGCTCGAAGACGATAGAGCAGGTTGATGAGGAATTGACCCTGAAGGGCCTAGCGCTGCTCTATGCGAAAAATCGTAAGTAGCACTGACAGGCGGTGCATACAAACAGCTGATGCGTTTATGTAACACCGATTTGCTGCATAAACGCATCAGTTTCATGAAATATGCCTATTCTTTCGCCCCATAGATTTTATAGTAGGCATCAAGCGCCGAAGCAATGTCATCGTTTATGACCACATCGCCATTGCATTCTCGGTTGTGCAGATAGTCCTTCACTTCATCCATGCCCACGATTGACGATGTGGGAAAACCATATCGCTCGCTTACCTCATCGAGGGCGCAAATGGTGCCGCTCTTCCCCACTTCTTGGCGATTCAGGGAAACCATCAATCCGCAAATCTCAACATCGGCCTGGGCTTTTATGATGGGATAGGTCTCGTCGATGGATTTGCCAGACGTGGTCACATCTTCTACCATCATCACGCGGTCGCCGTCGGAAAGCGCGCTTCCCAACAGAATGCCCGTATCACCATGGTCTTTCACCTCTTTGCGGTTCGCGCAATAGCGAACCTGCACACCGTAGAGCTCGTTTATGGCCATAGCCGTCACAACCGCAAGAGGGATTCCTTTGTAAGCCGGACCAAACACCACATCGAAATCCAGGCCGAACTTATCGTGTATGGCCTGCGCGTAAAAGCAGCCGAGTTTATGGAGCTGATCACCGGTCACATATGCACCCGCATTCATAAAAAACGGTGATTTGCGCCCGCTTTTCAAGGTGAACTCGCCGAATTTCAGCGCATGGCTCTCGACCATGAAATCTATGAACTCCTGCTTGTACGTTTCCATACGGTTTCCTTTCGATTCGAATGCTGCGCAGCGATTCGACGCACTGTCGCGTGCTTTTTTCAGCAAAGCATTTGATTTCTTTTACGTATTTCCCATCATAGCGAATTGAACCTCTTGCAGTTGGTTGTTCCTGAGAAAACCCCAAGCCTCAAACAGAACCCGCGCATCAAGCAGAACTCCATGAATCAGCCGGTAACGATATGATGCAAGCTATCTATCAACGCCCGCGTTTCCGCGATATTTATTTGTCCAGGAGCAGAAGACTCGTTCAATGCACAAAACGTGAGGGCCGATCCGAAGAACTCGCCCGCGATACGTGTGATTCTCCCAGAGTCACCCATAGACACCGTAAGCAACGGCACGTCAGCATACAATCTGTGGACCTGTTCGGTAGCCGTCATGAGACTAAGCGCATCTTCAGCACTCTTAGCCATAACGGCCAGCTTGGGAATATCAGCGCCAAGGGCAAGCATATGAGTCAACTGGTCAACCATCCGCCCCACAGAAGGAGTTCCCTGAAAGTCATGATGGGAAACCAAGACCCGTACATCATGCGCATGGGCATAATCAACCAAATCTCGGACAGCCCGATCACCGATGGATAACTCAATATCCACTAGGTCGATTGCGCCACTCCGTATTACCGCACGATTCAAAGAAGAATAATCATCAGGTAATAGATTTCCTTGTCCTCCTTGAGCAATTGAGCGCATTGTGAAAAGTAATGGGTTCTTTGGAATCAATGTCGCCATCGCACATGCTTCACTAGCTGCTTGCTCAGGACGCCTTGCACTTAAGCTGAAATCAGCGCGCCACTCAAAGCAATCAGCACACGCCTTTTTTCCCTCCATGATTGAATCAGCGCGGGCTGTTGGTGTTAAACCTGTAAGAGGAACGATTGTCTTCGGCACACCTTCACCAATGGTTATACCTTTAATTATTAACGAGCCCATGTATCCCCCTGCTTCTCTTAAACACTCGAATCATTCTAGCGCCGCGCTGTTCCAGCGGACAGACGGAGTGCAAACCTCTTTGTATCAAAATTTCGCTTCATGGCTTTGAACTGGGTTGATAACTCCTATCTATCATTCGATTAGCTTTCCTTTTTATTTATCTATCGTTTAGAAGTCTAGATTTCGATGAATCTGAATTCTATTCATCAGGGTTGATAGATTACGCCTATTGATTTCACCTTGTCCACCAGATTTCACCTATTGGACGAAACACCCCTTTTTACCTGATGATAGGGGCATCGAATGACAGAGGGTCATTCAAATGAGCGCATTGGGATACCCAAAGGAGGAACCACATGAGCACTATTTCACAGGAGCAGTTCGAGAAGTACTTGCTTCAGATTCGCGAGTTGGCCGAAGGTCCGCTCGAGGAGATGCAGCCTGAAATCGAGGTGACTAACGTCTTTCCTGAAGAGTTCTATGAACTAGCCAAGAAAAACGACCTGTATCGCTTCGCCCTGCCGTCACAATACGGTGGATGGGATCTTTCAGAACTTCAGATTCTGCAGGTTCAGGAAGAGTTCTCTCGCGGACCTGGCGGCATGCGTATGCACTTGCACTATGCAGCTGACCTGAACTGGCGCATCCTTGACGACTACGGCTCAGATGAGCTGAAGGCGCAGTACATGGACAAGTTCCAGGACAAAACCGTCTTCACCTGCTTCGCACTGACCGAGCAGACTGGCGGCACCGGTGCTGACATTCACACCACCGCTATCAAAGATGAAAACGGCGACTATATCCTGAACGGTGAAAAATGGCTCATCAGCCACACCGACTGCTGCGATTTCGCCTATGTCATCGCCGTCACCGACCCCGATGATCCGAAAGACTCCCGCCTGTCCGCTTTCTTCGTTCCCGTCACCACCCCGGGCTACCAAGTGACCCCGATGCCCCATATGATGGGCGCACGCGGTGCTGCTCATACCGGTTTGAAATTCACCGATATGAAACTGGACAAGAAGTACCTGCTGGGCGAAGAGGGTCAGGGCATGGAAATCGCCATCCACTCCCTCTCTGTCTCCCGCGCTCATATCGCCGCTTCTAACCTGGGTATGTGCCAGCGCATGCTGGAGCTTTCCCTGCGCCGCGCCAATGACCGCATCACCTTCGGTAAGCCGATTGCTTCCCGCCAGATGATCAAGCGCGAAATCGCTGAAATGCAGATGTACACGCACGCTCTGCGCTGCATGGTTCGTGATTTCGGCAAAGAGTACGATGCCGATCCGAATGGCAAGTACATCGAGGAGAAGGCCGCTATGTGCAAGCTGTTCTCCATCTACAGCACCCGCATCGTATCCGACGGTATGCTTGAGATCTTCGGTGGCGACGGTTACTTCGAGGATTGCCCTTATGGCCCAACCGAGCGCCTCTATCGCGATGCTCGCGCAATGTGGCTTGAAGAAGGCGCGCCTAACGTTCAGCGTATTACGATTGCCCGCAACTGCCAGAAGTTCGAAGGCCAGATCGAATACCAGGACTAAGCGCTCTTCTCTGATCGCATTGGAACAGACTTAACGACTCATGAAGGGAGCTTGTCTTGCATACAGCTGGCAAGCTCCCTTTGATTTGCATTACTTGCTTTAGTGCCATACGTTTTATATTGGCTCCAAGAATCAATGTATCCAAATCACCTGTTCCACCGATTGCTTTGTCATAAAACAGAGGCACATCGGAAATAATCGTAACCACCGTGCAGGGTAAATGCACGGTATTGCAAGGAGGACCTATGAAACCATTGGAGAATATCAAGGTAGTCGACTTGACGAGCTATCTTGCAGCACCCACGACTGGGCGTGTCCTAGCCGAGTGGGGTGCCGACGTTGTTAAAGTGGAATCGTTTGGTGGGGACCCTGCCCGACGCCAAGCTGGTGTTTTCAATATGCCCATGGCAGATGATGAGAACCTAGCATTCGACTATGCGAACTTCGGAAAAAAATTCATGACCCTGAACCTGAAAAGCGAAACAGGCATGGAAGTTTTTATGAAACTGCTTGCAGAAGCAGACGTTTTCCTCACGTCCAACCGTACGAAAAGCCTGACAAAAATGGGTTTGGACTACGCAACACTACACCAAAAGCTCCCGAAGCTCGTATATGCGCAGGTTACTGGCTATGGCGACCACGGAGCGGAAAAAGACGCTGCAGGTTTTGATGTTACCTGCTACATGGCTCGCGGCGGTGTGTTCGGCACCACGGTAAATCGTGGAGACGCTCCTCTTATCCCAACCAATGGCCTTGGCGATTTCAGCGTTTCAATGTTTGTGGCATCTGGTATCGTAGCTGCACTGTTCAACCGCACGCGCACAGGCGTTGGCGATCGCGTGAACGTACCGCTTCAGCATGCCGGACTATACACTCTGTCTACAGGACTCATTTCCGCGCAGTACGGCAACGAGTATCCCAAGAACCGTAAAGAGGTACCCAACCCCTTCAACAATATGTACTGCTGCAGCGATGGTAAATGGGTATGCGTCTGTCTGCCTGAGTATGATCGCGACTTCGAGAAACTTACCAGCACTTTAGGGATTGACACGAATGCGATGTTTGCAGTTGACTCCGAGATCAACATCTGCGGCAAGGTGAATGAGAAGAAGCTCAACACAAATGTCGTCGATTTTCTTGACGAGGCATTCGCGAAATACACGCAAGCTGAAATCTTGAAGATGCTCAAAGAGCATGATATGCCTTGCGAACCAGCTTCCACTCCTCTAGACATTTACGAGGATCAGAATTGTTGGGACAACGACATGCTCGTGAAGATTCCCTATCCTTCAGGGGAGAAAATCATGCCTACGGGTCCTGTGCATTTCGACAGCATGCCTGGAGCACCAGAATATGTGAACTACGGCGACATGGGCGCTCAAACCGAAGAGATTATGGCCCAATTGGGTTATTCCGAGGATGAGATTGCAAAAGCAATCGAGCAAGGCGATGTTCGGGGAGATACCTCCATTTTTGCATAAATCTATAGTTCGGCTGCAATCTTATGGGGAATATGAATGAGTAATACCTGCTCGTAGGCTTTAAACTGAGGTTGCAGCCGGATGCGCACCGCAGCATATGTTGCGGTTATCAATCGTAAATGATAGGAAGGATTCCAGTACTCCTTCCACGTAATGGGGGGCTTGATGATCGACGACCTGAAAATCAACGCGGCATGCAAGAAGCTCTATTACGACAAAGGTTGGTGGAGCAAAAAGACCATCTGCGATGTATGGGACGAGCAGGCCGCCGCATGCGCTAATAGAGTATATGTCGAAGACAACACCGGATCTTGTTTCACCTACTCAGAAATTGACGAGAAGGCATCGAGACTGGCATCATGGATGAAGGTAAACGGCGTAGAACCCGGAGATGTCGTTTCTTTCCAGGTCCCCATCTGGGCAGAATTCTGCATAGTCTATGTGGCATGCTTGAAGGCCGGTGCTGTCATACACCCCCTGCCTATCGCTTTTAATGAAAGCGACCTCGAATACAGCCTCAACCTTGTGAATACGCGCGTGTTCATATGCCCAACTTTCTATCACAAAACCGACTACGAAGCCCAAATCGAATCTATCCGATCTCAGGTTCCTTCCCTTTGCGCAGTTGCCCTGATAGATAAAAAGGCACCGCGAAAAGGCTCTAATCCCACAATCGCAGAAATTGAGAAAACCTACGATCCCATAAATTCTCGACCTGCAGTCTCATCTGATGATGTTGCGACAATTCTCTCAACAAGCGGCACGACTGGAAATCCGAAGGCGGTTCTTTTCACACACAACAACATCCTCTTCTCTGAACATTCATTCACGAATGGCCTCAAACGCACTCGCGAGGACATCATGTTTATGCCATCGCCCCTAAACCATGCGACCGGGTTTTACCACGGTCTCATCTCGCCTATGTTGCTTGGAGGCAAAACTCTGCTACAAGAGCACTTTGATGCCGCAGAAGCGATAGAAATCATGAATAAGAAAAAGGCTACTTGGTCGATGGGGGCAACGCCTTTCATCTTTGACATTTTGAACGAATTGGAAAAGAGCAACAATAGTCTCCATACCATGCATCTGTTTCTCTGCGGTGGCGCACCGGTACCAGCAACCCTAATCAAACGAGCTTACAGCCATAATATTTTGCTGTGTGAATGCTATGGCTCCACGGAAAGCTGTCCCCACATATTCGTTCCGCCTGCAAAATGTATCGAATGGAACGGTGCATGGTCAGGCATATCTCCCCATCCTGGAATCGAGACCCGCGTTGTTGACGAGGATGGTCACAGGGTAGCGCTTGGCATACAAGGTGAAGAATCTTCGCGTGGCCCCCATCAATTCGTCGGATATCTGAACGATCGGGAAGCGACTGACAAAGCTCTTGACGATGAGGGCTGGTTTCGAAGCGGTGACTTGTGCTTTGAAGACGAACAAGGCAGAATCCGCATAAATGGGAGAAAAAAGGAAATAATCATACGCGGAGGTGAGAACATTTCCGCAAACGAAATCGATGGTCATTTGACAGGCTGTCCCGGAGTTGGGGATCATGCGACAATCGGAATGCCTGATGAGCGCCTAGGCGAGCGAATCTGCACATTCATCGTGCCTCGGAAAGGTTTACGCCCTACCCTTTCCGACGTGACAAGTTACCTCAAGAAAAACCATGTGCAAAAGCGTCTTTGGCCGGAACGTTTGGAATTTATTGACGAAATACCCCATACTGCAACAGGGAAAGTGCGTCGCCACTGTCTTGCACAGGAATTAAGCTCACGCATGACAAAAGATTCTCAAAATTCGTGCGATATGTCAGTCTGTGAGAATTCCAGCAGCGCAAGCAAATAAGCGCAAAGAAGGGATTGGCCATGATAAAGCAGGAATACAGCGCAACAAGAACACGTGCAACGTGGAAACCACGCGTAACAGACGAAGATTTACCACTTTATCATTGCTCGTCCTGCGACACTTATGTGCTGGGGATTTCAGGTGATAAGCCAGCAGAATACACTGGCACAGGACGCTCCCTCATCGCACAACCGCCTTTCCTGTCCGTGCATAATCCTTCTTGTTGCGGGCAAGAAATGCAGAAAGCCGACTTCATCAGTTCATCCGACTTGGCTGGCTCTATTGATTTCAGCTATGAGTTCAAAGGCGGGTTCAACAACAATTGCCTCGTGTTCAAATGGGAGTATGGCAACAGCAAGAACCCAGTTCAATGGGTCGCACTGAAAACCTTCACGGGTCTCCAGTTGAAATATGTATATCCCAAGAAGCGCTCACCTTTGATTTTCGCCTTTGCCGATGAAGACGCTTTCTGCTATTGCGATAAAAGCCCTTGTGAAAAATGCGTGTTTAGATGCAAGCACGGATTCACCATCTACGCTCTCGTACAAGGATTTGGCGTGGTCCGCATACCGCTCGATGATATGGAAGTCATCGGAGCATCCAATTAAATCTGCTGAATTGTATCTAGGACAATTCAGCAGATTTAATCAATTCGCGTGTGCATTCATCGAGCAGGTTTTCAATCAACTGACGCGGCCTGCGTTGCAGGCATATCTAATAGCAGAGCACGTCTGTTGTAGGTATCACACCCTTTGGCGGCACGTATGATTTCGCATACTCGATAAAGCTCTCTAGGGCATAGCTTTGAAACTCCTCATCCCTATGAATAAGATATATGTCATGGAAGTCGCACCGCACACCCTCGATGGGAATTATGCGCAGATTTTGATAAGACTTCAAGCCGATTGAAAGCGTCCCCAGCCCAACAAGGCTCGAATCGCTTGCCACCATACCTCCCAAAGTAATCTCATCCTCAAAGTTCTGCGTCGCCTTGAGATGAGCCTTGGAAAGCTCCTCTTCCACTTCTTCCCCTATCGGCGTGCCACGACGATAGGTCAGTACGTTCAATCCATCTAAATCCTCAAGTGAGATAGATTCTCTATCGGCAATGGGGCTTTCCTTCGAAACAAACGCTACCAGCTGATGTGACACAACCTTTTTCAATATCAAACCAGACGTGTCATTGGGCTTGGCTGCGAAAACGATATCGTAGAGCTCCGCGCGAAGACCCTCTACTAAAGGCAATGTGAAGCCCTGAAAGAGCTCAAACTTCACCAAAGATGTCACATCTTTACCATAAGCGCCCAAAAGAGCCGGCAGATAATCTCCTTGTACGGTAAAAATCGCACCGATCTTGATTTCCCCGCTCAATTCCTTCGTGTAGGACTTCGCGATTGCCACACCTTTATCAAGCTGGCGCAAAGCCTCAGTAACATATTCGTTGAACTCACGTCCATAGCGGGTGAGCTTCACGTTGCGCCCAACCTTTTGAAAAAGAGGAACGCCCAATTCGTGTTCGAGCGCATGTATCGCATCGCTAAGAGCTGGTTGAGTAATATAGAGTTCTTTGGCGGCATTCGTGTAGTGCTCGAGTTCGGCTAATTTATTGAAGTAGTACAACTGAGACAGATTCACGCCAATACCTTTCCCTGGATAAACCATTGACTGCTTCGTTATTGGATTTTCTTCGCTTGGACCGCATTGGCCAACAGAGCGGTTTCACCATTATACGTGCAAAGAATAGCTTATTCGACTATTTCTTTAATCAATAGTTCTCTACCGATTGTGTTCTTCCAATCAATTGGATTTTTGCCGTGCTTGCCCGCACAATAGATACCAGAAGAGCTACCCGGGGCTCGCACAAAACAGTTTAAGTCAAGGAGGACTGCATGAACCCAAAGGCAAAAATCACCGATGAGCAGTTCGAAGCTTACCTGATGCAAATCAGGGAGCTCGCTGAAGGCCCGTTCGATGAAATGCAGAAGGAAATCGAAGTAACGAATACCTTCCCAGATGAGTTCTATGAACTCGCGAAGAAAAATGACTTGTATCGATTCTACCTGCCCAGCGAATACGGTGGATGGGATTTGAATGAAGAAGAGATCTTGCGCGTGCAGGAAGAATTCTCTCGTGGACCTGGCGGCATGCGTATGCATCTGCATCACGCAGCCGATATGAATTGGCGTATTCTGGATGATTACGGCAAGCCAGAGCTGAAAGCCAAGTACATGGACAAGTTTCAGGACAAAACCATTTACTGCAACTTCGCCATTACCGAGCAGAAAGGCGGCACAGGTGCCGACCTACACACTACCTGCTTGAAGCAACCCGACGGATCATATCTGCTCAATGGTGAGAAATGGCTCATCAGCCACACGGATTGCTCTGATTTCACCTATGTGATTGCCGTTACCGATCCTGATTCCAACAAAGACACCCGTCTTTCCGCTTTCTTTGTGCCCAACGATGCGCCCGGCTTCGAGATTGTTCCGATGCCCCATATGATGGGTTGCAAGGGTGCTGGACATGCCGGTCTGAAATTCACAAACGTGAAACTTGACCCCATTTATCTGTTGGGTGAAGAAGGCCAAGGCATGGACGTTGCCATTCACAGCCTATCGGTTTCCCGTACGCATATTGCCGTCAGCAACTTAGGCATGGCCCAGCGTATGTTGGAAATGAGCCTGAAACGCGCAAACGACCGCATTACTTTCGGCAAACCGATTGCCTCTCGTCAGATGATCAAACAAAAGATTGCCGAAATGCAGAAAGCCGTTCATGCGCTGCGCTGCACCACCACCGACTTTGCTCGTGAATATGATAAGAATCAGCACAGCCCCTACATTACCGAAAAGGCTGCTATCTGCAAGCTTCTGTCCATTGATACCGTGAAATTGGTTTCGGATGAGATGCTTGAGATCTTCGGTGGCGACGGATACTTCGAGGATTCGCCCTATGGCCCCACAGAGCGTCTGTATCGTGACTGCCGCGCTATGTGGCTTGAAGAAGGCGCACCGTGCGTACAGAGAATCACAATTGCTCGTGAATGCCAGAATCACGAAGCACAGATTCCTGTCGCATAAAAATCAAATATGGAATCAGCACCTGAACAGACTCAATGATAACGAAGGAGAACCGTCGCAGAATCACGTGGCGGCTCTCCCGCATTTGAAACCATCTCTCAAGGAGGATCTGATGACAAAACCACTGCAAGGTTTAAAAGTTGTGGACTTAACCACTTTTTTGGCAACCCCTACCACAGGACGTGTACTCGGTGAATGGGGTGCCGATGTGATTAAAGTTGAAGCAGCCAAAGGAGACCCGGGTCGCGTGAACCAGGCCGTCGTATTCGGAATGCCGTCAAGCGATGACGAGAATTTGGGCTTTGATATGGCCAACTTCCACAAGCGATTCGTTTCTTTGAACTTGAAAAGTGATACAGGCATCGAAGTCATGATGAAACTGCTCTCTCAAGCAGATATTTTTATTACCAATATGCGTACCAAGAGCCTCGCCAAAATGGGCTTGGATTGGGAATCTCTCCATGCTAAGTTTCCTCGTCTTATCGTAGGACAAGGACTAGGATACGGAAAAAAGGGCGCCGAGAAAGACAATGCTGGATTTGATGTGACATGCTACATGGGTCGCGGCGGCGTCTTCGGCACCACGGTCAACAAAGGCGACGCTCCGATGATTCCCACGAACGGTTATGGTGATTTCCAAGCTTCTATGTTCTTGGCATCAGGCATTTTGGCTGCCGTCATTGGACGCGAGAAAACAGGCCAAGGAGACTATGTGACCTGCGCGCTTGAGCATGCAGCCATCTATGCGCTCTCGACCGGCATGGTTTCCGCCCAATACGGCAATCCCTACCCGAAAAGCCGTCGCGAAGTGAACAATCCGCTCAACAACGTCTTCCGCTCTAAAGATGATAAGTGGGTCGTGCTGTGCCTTCCCGAATACGATCGCGACTGGCCGAAGGTCATGCATCTTATCCATCGTGAGGACCTGGCGCAACACCCTGATTATTCCGTATGCCAAACGGTCAATGACAAGAAGTTGGCCGGAGAAGTCACCGACATTCTCGATGCTGGCTTCGCCCAATTCGACCGCTCTGATTTGTTGAAGATGTTTGGCGAGAACGACATGCCTTGCGAACCTGCGCAAACCCCGATGGATGTATACGAAGATCAGAATGCACTAGTCAATGATTATCTCGTGCAAGTACCTTACCCCAACGGTGGTAAATGGTGCCCGACCGCTCCTGTGCAGTTTGAGATCTTGGATACCGATCCATTGAAGCCTACAGAAAGATTGGGTTCCTCCACCATCGAAGTGATGAAGGAACTAGGATACTCCAAAGAGCAAATCGATTCCGCTCTTTCGGATGGATCCGTAAAAGATGCCACCGACTTGGCTGTGCTTCAAGGAAAATAGGAGCATACGCCGTAATTTAACCGGTCCTCCTTGCAAAGGTTACCGGATAAGAATGCCCCGCTCGACGATTTCTGGCCGTCGGCGGGGCATTCGTGCAAAATGGCATAATATGGCAACAACCTGCACAGATAGAGTCCTTTTAGGGATATAATCTGAGAAATGGAATCCTTTTGAGAAGGGCCTCTCATGAATCTTTCCCAGTTGCAGTATTTCGTCAAATTAGCCGAGTTACAGCATTTCACCAAAGCAGCTGAACAGCTCTACATCACTCAGCCTACCCTATCAAATGCAATATCCAAATTAGAAGATGAATTGGGAGTTCCCTTATTCGAACGTGAGGGCCGCAAGGTGCACCTGACGAAATACGGGAGGGATTTCTGTGGATACGCATCGCAGGCGCTCGATTGCCTCGAACAAGGTAAAGCTCTTGCCAAAGAACAGTCAGGCACTCATACGGGCAATATCGACATAGGCACGGTCTACACCATTCAAGATAGCTACTTACCAGCCCTTATAAGATCCTATCGCGAGAAATTCGGACAAGGACCGATAGTCAATATGTTTCAAGGTCTGACATCCCCTTTGATAGTTGACTTGGAGGCTGACCGCTATGACATCGCCTTTTGCGCCTTCATGCCCAACCATGATGATCTGAGCTTCACCCATGTCTTAAGTCAAAGTTTGGCAGTGATGGTCCACAAAAGCCACCCACTCGCCTCTCGCCAATCTCTTTCACTCTCAGACCTTCATGGAATCCACTTGATTACCTATCGTTTCAATACTCCTCTGGGAAGAGAAGTTGAGTTCCTGATGGATGAAGAGGGCCTGATAGCCGATGAGCAATACGATGACGAGATAACCCTTGCTTCAATGGTTGATGCGAACGCTGATGCCGTTGGTCTTGCACTAAACACACTCGGATTTGCGCCATTTTCAGATTTGATTAAAGTACCTCTTATTGACGTACCTGTTGATTTTCACCCAATTTACCTGGTCTATAAAAAGAATTCCTACAAGACCCCTGCCGTAGAGAATTTTATTCAACTTACAAAAGAATTCGAGTGGGAGTAGTTCTCTTTGTAGATAAATGCAATTGGCACATGGCGAGGGCTTCAGTTTGATTGACTGAGGCCCTCGCCGTTCCATTGAAAAGAGAGGATCTAAATCCTCTCTTTTCATGATTATTCAGTTTTGCAGCAAAATCTTATGGCTGTGGTCAGCGAACTATTCAGTCCACTCGTCCTGCAAACCCTTCATCTTCGCAAAGCAGAAAGAGCCGAGCAGGAAAACAACAATCAAACAAACAATAGCAACCATGAACAATGTCGGATAACCGAATCCACCCAAGAAAGCCCAGAACGGAGCAGCAATAGCACCAACGATATTCACAAACATCGATATGCGGGAGTAAATCTGCGGATACTCACGCTGTCCGAAGAGCTGACGTACCACGATGGGTACCAACACGACGCAGCTGGCAAAGAAGAAACCATAAATTGCTGCACCAGCATAAAGCATGAATTCCGAACCAGTGCCGAACCAGACCAACAACACGCCTACAACACCAGAAAGACAAGCGGCAATGAAGCTGATTTTCGAGTTCTTGTCAGCACAAACACCAAGAGCCAACTTAGAGATTGCCTGGGCTACCATCATAACAGTAGCCATCATAACGCCTACAGCCAAAGCATCGAACGCTACGCCTTGCAGAGACTTGGTATAGCTGGGGAACTGCTGTGCAACGATCGTGAGCAAATTGATGATACCGGCGAACAGGAAGCATGCATAGAACACAGGCGACTTCATAACCTTGCTCGCATCAAGACCTGCAGGTTTGCCCGATGCCGTTTGCGGTTTACCGTAAGGCAAGCAACCACATTCCTGCGGAGTGCTGCGAATGCACAGCAGTGTGAACGGAAGACTGGTGACAAGAGCAGCAACGCCCCAAATCATGTAGATGCTCCAGATATCCATACCATTGCCCGATGCATACAAAGCGTTGAAAACTTGCAGCCAGATAGCACCTCCGATTCCCGTGAAAGCCATGCAAAGACCGATGATGGTTCCCGATTTTTGGTTGAACCATTTATTGCACAACGTGGGTACGGCCAACCAAAGTAGACCAACTTCGCCCAAGCCCATCATCAATCCAGCAACATAGAAAATCCAAAGCTGCTTGACCAACGAGATCAGGATGAAGCCAACACCGACTAATAGCGCGGATGCTGAAAGGACGATGCGGATATCCGTCTTCGCCAGCAGATTGCCGATGAAGGGAGCGGAAAACGCCTCAGCCAAATACAGAACCGTGATATAAATCGCCCACGTGGCTTTATCCACACCGAGCAATTCGGGTACTACTGCCTGGAAAGCCGACCAGGTGGAAAAGACCAATGCCGAACATCCAAAAGTCATCATTATGCCAGAAATGATGATGAGGATATGACGTGCACTCATCTTGTCCGTAAAAGTTGCAGTTTCACTCACTGTGATTCCTCCTTGAATCGTTTGCTCTCGCATCCACCAACTGAAACAACGGATACGAAAGACCCCAAGTTTTAGGAATCGCATGTAGAACAGACTCATTGCATATTGTAAGGTGAATAAACTCGTTTGTAAACTGAATAACGCCTGTTCAAGCATTGTATTAGACGATGGTTTAATGCCTATTCGATAGACTGCATCTATCAGTGCTGATAATGGGCACCTTAGTATTCCTTCTTAACCAAAGGAGCCGCTATGCGCACCATGATCTGGTCAGTTCCTTCGGCAATTTGGTTGCCTCGACAATCCTGCCATATCCAGCTGACACGTTCGTTTCCGGTATAACCGCGCCCGCCTAGTATTTGCAGCGCATCACTTGCCACCTCTGTGGCAGCAGCTGGCACATAGCGCTTCATAAGCGCAACAGACAAGCGTCTGTCAGTCGAATCGTTATCCATCTGCCAGGCGGCATTATAGGTCAGGTTGCGCATGTTCCTTATTTTCACTTCCATGTCCACGAGCATCTGCTCTATCTGCTGGAAATCACCGATAGGCTGGCCGAAAGCCTTGCGGCTTGCGGCATGCTCCACGGCGTCTTCCATAGCTGCGCATGCTAATCCCAATGATGTTGCGCACACCAACACACGACCTGTTTCGAGAAGATGGAATAGCTGGTGGAACCCTTCGGCCTCCTTCCCTACCAAACGGTAGGCTGAATCAAGCTTCACATTGTCGAATACCACATCGGAAAACGGCAGGATTTTCTGACCGATCTTATTGATGGGAAATGCGGAAACGCCTTCCAAATTCCGTGGTATAAGCCAAAAGGATAGGACGGGATGATTGCCTGTTGGTGCATCACCATCAATTGCCGCTACCAATATCTTGGGGGCGTACTCACCGTTTACCACGAACGTTTTCCTGCCATTCAAGAGCAGCTTGCCGTCTTGCGTGCGCACGTTCGTCTTCATAGACATTGTGTCACTGCCAGCAGTAGGTTCGGATACCGCCAAGGCGAAGGTCAGGCGCCCGCTTTCGCGGTAGGCGTCCACCAAAGGCGCACCCAGCTTCGCATCGTCTAGGCCCTGCAACATCTGTATGTTCATCAAGTCATTTGAAAAAGGAAGCGCGGTTCCCGCATAACGAGAAAGCTCTTCGGTGATGAGCGCCTGATCTAAAAGCACACCGCTGGTTCCTTCCAATGCATTAGACTCGAATTCCTTATGCCGATAGTATTCCCGTACGAAATTTTGACACACATCATCAGGCAAGCCTTGATCGCGCTGCCACTGACGGGTTTTCTCTTTCGAGAAATTTTGTTGGGCAAAGCCTCTGAACGATTCCACAAGCTCGAGTTGCCGTTGCGTCATTTCAAAATCCATAAAGCACCTCTTATGAAAAAGCACGGACCACCTGCTGGCGGCCCGTACCATTTTTTCCTTTGCCGAGCGATCATTTTGCTTGCTGCTAATTATCGCACAAATTGCAGCTGGCGTGCTCGATGAGCCATACGTATCCAATCTTGGTATGCATTCGTCTACCCACGGGCTGTACAGCCACACGCCTACAAGGCTCACTACCGTCTAATCACGGCAAGAGCATCTGTGTATCCGGAATCAACGCATCCTATCCGAAACGGTACTCCACGCCCATGGTAGGCTGGGGCATCTCCCACTTCTTCACGATTGTCCCCTCACAGGCGATGCGACACGTGCCGCACTCTAAGCAGCCAGCATAGTCGAAGGACTTATGACCGTCGGCATCCACCTTGTAAAGCGCCGCCGGGCACACGCGCACCAGCTTGCCGAACTCCTTGTCTGGCAACTTGTCCAGATCTTCCTCGGAAAGCTCGATATGCGCGCTCTCCTCGTCGACGTTATACTTATCGACCGCTATCAGCTCGTCGACGTTCACGGTTATCTCGGGCAGCATCATAGCGCCTTCAGAGCTCCTCTCACTTGTTTCAGAAGCTTGAACATGCCGCGCTTCTTGATTATCGGCATCATGCGGTCTTTCAGGTGGCTCTGGGGCTTCCCATCGACACTGAACATGGCGTTGAATATCTCGGCGACCATGACCGGGTAATCGGTGAACATCTCAGGCCAGCTCTCCATTGTCTCGGGCCACGCCTTGAAGGTCTCAAGATCGCGCATGACGAAGCTACCCTCCATCTTGGCCTTGTAGGAGGCAAGGCCCGCGCGCGTGGTGTCACCCGCGTCTATGGCGTCGCAGGCAGCCTCGGCGGCGAAGCGGCCGGATGCCACGGCGAAGTCCATGCCGCGCACCTGATAGCCTAGGTTCATGCAAAGCATCGCGGCATCGCCTGCCACCAGGCAGCCGTCGTAGGTGTATTCGGGCACCATGTTCCAGCCGCCCTCGGACACCATGTGCCCGGAGTGCTCAGACATACGGGCGCCTGCGATGATGGGAGCCACAGCCGGGTGGTGCTTGAAGTCATCCATCGCCTGGTATATCGTCGTGTTTGCCGCCGCCATGTCCTCGATGGTGGCCACAAGCCCCAAGCTCACCGATTCCTTGTTGGTGTACATGAAGCCGCCGCCCACGTTGCCGTGCGTGCAGTCGCCCACAAACAGCATGGCCGCGCCCTCGCCCTCGGGGCACAAGAAACGATCTTCAATCTGGGAGGCCGGCATCTCGAAGACCTCTTTGATACCCACCGCCATCTGAGAGGCCGCAGGTCGAGCGGCCCCCAGGCTGCGCTCGGTCAGCAGCGAGTTCACGCCCTCGGCCACGACGACCACCTGCGCGGTGATCTCGTCTTCGCCGGCCCGTATGCCGGTGATGCGCCCGGCATCGTCTTTCAAAAGCTCCTCCACGGCGATGCCGCAGATGTACTCAGCGCCCGCGCCCTCGGCCTGCTCGGCCAGCCATTGGTCAAACGTGCCTCGCAGAACCGCATAGGAGTCGCGCCCGACCTGCGCCAGCTGGGCGCTGGTGAAATCGACCGTCATGTTTGAGTCGGGTGACATCATCGCCACGCGCTCATGGGTAATCTTGCGCTCGTAGGGGATGTCTGAGATCGACACCTCTCCGTCGGAATACTCGTCGAAGACCGCCGCCAGCGAATGCGCGTAAATGCGCCCGCCCGTCATGTTCTTCGCGCCCGCGTACTCACCGCGCTCGACGACCAGCACTGACTTGCCCTTCTTCGCGGCCACATAGGCGGCCGTCGCGCCGGCGCAGCCGGAACCGACGACGATAACGTCGAAATCGGTTTCTGCCATCTGCTCTACCTTCCTTTCATCGCGGCGCGCCCCGGGCCCTCATGCGGCAGCCGGGGCGCGCTCATCGTCTTGTCTTGCCGGGTTGCGCGGTGCGCTTGCACACCTGCAGCCCGCTTATGTTCCTTACAGGGCTGCAGCCAAAGCCGGCAGCACCGTCTTCAGATCTCCTACCAGCCCGAAGTCGCACTGCTTGAAAATCGGGGCGTTCTTGTCTTTGTTGATAGCGAACACCGTGCCTGCGCGGTTGCAGCCCACCATGTGCTGCATCTGGCCGGATATGCCAGCTGCCAGATACACCTTCGGGGCCACCATTTGGCCGGAAACGCCCACGTAGGCCTCGCGGGGGAACCAGTCCACGGCCTCGGTGAGGGGCCTGCTGCAGCCCACCTCGGCACCGATCTTGGCGGCCACATCGCGCAGCAGCGCCAGGTCGGCCTCGTCGGCGAACCCACGGCCCGCCGCCGCTATGGCGTCGGCGGCGGCCAGGTTCACATCGGATTTCGGCAACGCCTCGGTTGCGGTCTTGACGATGGGAGTGGAAGGTGCCTGGAACGCGGCCTCCTCCACAACATCAGTGCCGGTGGCGGCAGCGCCGTCGTATACGCCGGCTCCCACAGTAAAGATGGCCACATCTCCTGCGGACTTCGCGCTGCGCACGCCTGCGCCGCCGAAGTACATGGAGCGGGCGCACCCATCCTCAATCGACATCGCGTCGGTGATCGCCGCGGTGTGCGCATGGGCTGCTAGGCGCCCGATGAGGGAGAGCGTGCGCTCAGTGGGCTCTCCCAGCACAACCTGGGCGCCCTCGGCGTCAAAGATGCCGTTCAGGGTGAGATACCCATCGTCTGCGACGGCGCCCTCGGGCACGTCGACGTGCACGCACTTGTCGGCCGCTCCCGTAATCGCCGGCGCACCCACGCGCACCAATACGATCTCGTCTGCCATCGTCCTTGCCCCTGCGCACAGCTCGCGCGCGCCGGATTCGGTCTCTGCTATTACCAATGCCTTAGTCATCTTGGTGTCCTTTCCTACAGAGCCGCGCGTAACGCTGCGGCGAATTGCTCGATCGCGCCGTCATCGGCAGCATCTGCCACCTGCAGCTTGCGCTCAGCTTGCTCGGGGGCCTTCGTGTCGACGACCTGCACGGCGGCCTGCGGCGCGCCTTCTGCTTCGGCCACGTCTTGGGGCTTTTTGCCGGCAGCTAGGATATCTTTCATGCCGCAGATGCGCGGAAGAGCGATGTCGGGGACTACGCTGACTACCGCAGGCAGGGGAATCTCAACGCTCTCTAGCTCGCTCTCGAGCAGACGCTTTGCCGACAAAGCAGCTCCGGCGGTCTCCATGGAGATGACCGCGGAGGCATAGGGCATGCCCAGCTCGCTTGCCAGCTGCGCGCCGGTCTGCCTGGCGTAGAGGTCGGCCGATCCCTCACCGCACACGATAAGGTCAGCACCTCCCGCCTTGGCGACCAGCTTGGCCAGCTCGACGGCGGTGGCGCGCGCATCTAGGTCGGCAGTGGCGTCGCCGGCCGTCATATAGAGCTCGTCAACGCCGCGAGCCAGCACGTCTTTTTTGGTCTTGGAGTCGTTCGCTTTGGCCGATCCCACGCTTATGGCCTTCACGGTCGAGCCTTCGTTGGCTGCTGCCAGCTGAGTCGCGGCCTCCAATGCGTTCTTGTCGTAGGTGGATATGATTTGATGGGCCTTCGCGAAGTCGAGGGAGCCGTCGGCTGCGACCACGATGTCCTGATCATCTGCGAGGATCTTCACGGGAACTACGATGTTCATGTGCGTTTCCTTTCCTTGGTTGGTTATCCGTTTTTTGAAACTATCAGCATTTGCCTAGCTGCTTCCCGCACATTGCGGGCAGATTCATACAGAGAGTGCGCTACGCGGGAATTTTTTGGGAGAGAGAGGGATGCCCGCGTAGCGCTTTAGAAGGGGGATTGTCAAAATTAAAGGGCGTACTTCTTCGCGACCTGACGGCCAGCGATATAGGCCATGATCTCGTGCGTGCCGCCACCAAACATGTTGCCGCGCATATCGGCCCACAAACGTCCGATTCGCACTTCGTCGGTGTAACCCAAGCCGGCGTAAATCTGCAGACCCATATCTGCCACTTGGAAGCACTCTTTGCAACCGTAACGCTTCAAAAGCGCGCTTTCCAATTGTACGGACTGACCATTGTCAAGCATCCACAAGGTCTTATACAGCAAGTTACGCGTGTTTTGAACCTTGATCTCCATGTCGGTCAAAAGCTCTTGAATCATTTCCTGTTTGGCGATAGGCTTGCCGAATGCGATGCGCTGATTGGCATACTGAGCCGCATCTTCCAAGGCAGCCTGAGCCAAGCCCAACTGCTCGGCAACTACATAGGCACGCTCGACTTCAAAGTTCTTCATCAACATCATGAAGCCCTTGCCCGGCTCGCCCATGCGATTTTCTTCGGTGAGCACGACGTCGTCCAGATAGACCTCACAAAACGGTATAGCCTGCTGACCAATCTTGTGCAGCACCGATGTGCTGACGCCCGGGGTGTCCATTTTCACAAGCCACAAGCTCATGTTGTTGTTGTCGTGGGAGGAATCCTCGTCTTTAGCTATCACGATGGTGTAAGGAAGCACGGCCCCCATGGTCACCCATGTTTTCTGACCGGAAAGCTTGTAGGTACCATCGGCCTGCTTTTTCGTAACGCAGGTCATAGAACGGTTATCGGAACCGGCGCCGGGCTCGGAAATGGACAGAGAAGCGATGGGCCAACCGGTTTCCATGTAATGATCCATGCACTGTTGCTTCTGCTCTTCACTGCCAAACTCCATGATGTCGAACATCGAAAGTGAGTTCTGATACAGGATGTGCATGCAACCGCTTTTGTGATACAGGCGCTCGATCATCATACCGACGGTCTGCTTGTCGGCAGGCACTCCGCCGTATTCCTCGGGAATGCCCATCAAACCGAATCCGGCATCACGATATGCTTCCGCGATTTCGTCGGACATGCCATGATTCTCATACATGTCGCGAATGGCATCATCAGTGAAGTAACGCTCGCAGAACTCGTCGACGCTCTCAAGCAAGAGTTCTTGCTCGTCGGTCAGATTGAAATCCATTGCCAACCTCCTAGGTTTCCAGTTTTTCATCCGAACGTCCCGTATTCTTCGGGCATCCCATCACCGCTCGGATTGCTTTTTTAACTAAAGCCAGAATACCCTCATCTATTTTCATTTGGATGGTCATTTTTCTTGTTCTGTCCTATTTTGTTCCTCAGAGACGATTTATGAGAGATTATCCAGCATGTATTCCTAACTTCAATAAATTGCCTGTTTCTGATAGATTCTGTAAATATTTAAGCGTTTTCCCAGTACATTGCCATAATCCAAGCTTATTCTCACATACTTTTTTGTTTTTCCCATTTGAAACATATTCTCATTTTTGTCCACTTTGTTATACTGAAGAAGATTTGAACCAAGCTCATTGCCATATGCGATTGCGGAGGATGCCATGAAATCGCTTGAAACAAAGGAAACAATCGCTCGAGCTTTTTTGAAACTCGCCGAAACCGAAACACTTGAAAAGGTCTCAGTTTTCGATGTAGCACAAGCTTGCGGTAAAAACCGCAAAACTTTCTACTACCATTTCGCCGACAAGGCTGCGCTGATTCACTGGATATTTCGCTACGACATAGCAAATCAGCTGGAATCAGCAGTGAATGAAGAGAACTTGGTTTATCAGAATGAGATCGATTCCTCAGATGATTTCGCGCGAGCGACGGCGTCATTGCCTTATTACACGTTCATCAAAGACGGCGTCCGCTCCATCGACGGAAAGCCGTTTCTGCAGATTTTGGCTCGTTGTCTTGAATCCAGACGTGCTTTCTATGCGCAGGCACTTGAGGATGACTCGCCTGTGGGGCTGTCGAACTATTTGTTCGAACTGTATGTGCCCGCTTTGGAGCGCGATATCGATTTCATTTTGAGCAACCGGTACTTGCAAGACAATTCGATCAGGTTTTTAGCGGAATTCCACGTAGGAGCAGTAATTGATTACTTCAAAAGACGCTGTTCCATGAAAAGCCAGCAAAAACTGCTGTGTGACGTAGGGCCTTTCGGCAACATCATCCACACATCGATTGCCTATCAAATCAACCAGCAACAAGAAAGACGCACGCTGTAGAAGCCTGCATTTTAATCAGTTTGCTATTCTTCTACATCAAAAACGTTCTTGCGCGCACGCTCGGATGTGAGCAACCGGTTCAGTGCGTTCAGATAGGCTTTCGTTGCAGAAACTACGATATCCCCATCGGAGCCATGGCCCAAAAACACCTGACCATCTGATGCTGCTATACGTATCGCCACCTCGCCGATGGCGTCGATGCCGCGAGTCAGTGATTGCACCGAAAACTCACGCAGGTCGTTTTCCACCTTTATGATTTTGTCAACTGCCTTGTACGCCGCATCAATGGGTCCGGTGCCGAATTCGCAGGTAGTCTTCTCTACCCCATTCTCGTCTTTCAATGTGACCGTAGCGGTAGGCGTAAGCGGGAATCCACAGCTTATCTGCACCGCTTCCAACGTGTATATAGCCGTGGCATTTCTGCCCTGCTCGTTGATGAGGCTCTCCAGATCCTCGTCATAGACTTCCTTTTTACGGTCGGCAAGCTTCAGGAAAGCCTCGTATATCTGATCCAGCGTATCCGGGTCGAACTCATAGCCCAATTCTTCAAGCCGATGTTTCAACGCCGCATGCCCGCTGCGCGCCGTTAGCACTATCTTGCTTTCCCCTGCTCCCACCCATTCTGGATCGATAATCTCGTAGGTATCACGCGCTTTCAATACGCCATCTTGATGGATGCCCGAAGAATGAGCAAAGGCATTCGCACCCACAATTGACTTGTTCGCTTGCACGTTCATGCCTGTAATCGAGGACACCAAACGCGATGCTTTCATGAACTCACGCGCATCGATACCGGTTTCGGCATCCAACTCGTCGCCGTGCATGCGGATGGCCATGAC
Organism: Actinomycetes bacterium; assembly: GCA_023394615.1. GTDB lineage: Bacteria > Actinomycetota > Coriobacteriia > Coriobacteriales > Eggerthellaceae > JAEXAI01. Next base: position 159,803 of record JAEXAI010000016.1, read on the forward strand.
CGCTTCTTCCATGGCAGTGTTGCCCGCACGCTCACCGAGACCATTTACCGTGCACTCTATCTGAGTTGCTCCTGCTTCGACACCGGCAAGCGAAAGCGCCGTGGCCATGCCCAAATCGTTATGGCAGTGCACCGATACGCACACATTGTCGATGCCATCCACATGTTCCATCAGGTAGCGAATACGGCGTCCGTACTCATCTGGCATGGAATAACCAGTCGTGTCGGGAATACAGAGTACTGTGGCCCCTGCACGTATAGCCGCATTGCACACTCGTGCCAGAAACGCATAATTACTTCGACCAGCATCCTCTGCATAGAACTGCACGTCATCGCAAAGGTTCCTCGCGTATTTCACGCAATGGGTCGTCCTTTCCACACATTCATCTTCGCTCATATGCAGTTTCTCATGCAGATGGCTGGGAGAGACCCCCAAGCCGGTATGGATGCGAGGACGCACGGCGCTTTTCAGCGCGCCAGCAGCAGCATCGATATCCGCATCCACCGCACGTGAAAGCGCACAAACCACGGCTTTGTCGCCGACTACCTGGGCTATACGCCCCACGCTTTCGAAATCACCGGGAGAAGATACAGGGAACCCCGCTTCGATCACATCCACACGCAAGCGGAGAAGCTCTCTGGTTATGACCAGCTTCTCATCAGCATTCATCGACGCGCCGGGCGACTGCTCGCCATCGCGTAGCGTTGTATCGAAAATCGCAATCTTGCGGGGCATGAATATGCTTCCTTCTTTTTACAGGCGAATGTACCAGAGGTTCTTCAATTCGATGGCATCATTCAGCTTCTGCAGCACCGAATCAGGTACTTTTTCTTCCACGTTCATATACACCAGCGCTTCGCGCTTTTGCACAAGCGTACCTATCTGCATCGTCGTAATGTTGATGCCGGCTTCACCCAGAATAGTGCCTATGACCCCAATCCTACCTGGTGCATCCACGTATTCGAATACCAGCGAATGTGCTTGTGGCATAATGTCGATTTTGTATCCGAGCAGGTTTACAATACGTGGCGCTCGATCGCCCTCGGCGATGGTACAGGCCATACACGCATCATCGGTGCGGATGGCCACAGTGGAAGCGTACTCCCCCGCTTCTTTTGCATACGAGGTCTGGACCTGAATACCGAAACGATGCGCCACGGCTTCGGCATTCACAGGCGTGACGTTGCCTGCATCAGCGCCCTCAAGCGCACCATCCAACGCACCGGCTATCAGAATGCTTAAATCTCGACCGACCAGCGTACCCGAAGCGCTTATGCGCAGCCGCTTCGGCACCTGCCCGTTTATCTGGGCAAGCATGGATCCCATGGTCTTGCAGGCTGGCACATAGGGACCGACTACGTTTAACACATCGGGTGGAATCGGCGTCATGTTCACTGCAGTGGGTACTATCGACCCTTCCAATCCCGCAGAAACGTACTGGGCAATCTGGGTGGCGGCGCGCGTTTGCGCCTCAAAAGTCGATGCGCCTAGATGCGGCGTCAATGTGGCTTGGTCAAAGCCATGCACCGGGCTGTCGAGGCATGGCTCATCTTCCCACGCATCGATACCGCAAGCAGCTACCTTGCCCGAAGACAATGCCGCAGCCAGCGCCTCAAGGTTGAAAATACCGCCCCGCGAAGCATTCACCACGATAGCGCCGTCTTTCATGGTCTTGAACTGCTCGCTTCCAAACATACCGGTGGTACGTTCGTTTTTCGGCACGTGCACGGTTATGAAATCAGCATTGCGAATCGCGCCTTCGAGCGAATCGGACAAAGCGACCCCCAGCGATTCCGCACGAGATGTGGTGCAATATGGGTCGTATGCAACGAGCTTCATGCCAAATGCACGTGCACGCTCGGCCACCAACCCTCCGATGCGACCCAAACCGATTATCGCAAGCGTTTTCTCATAGAGCTCGCGTCCCACAAAACGACCGCGATCCCATATGTGCTCTTTCATGGAGTGATCTGCTGCCGCAGTGTTTCGAGCGGCTGAAAGCATCAGCGCCATGGCCTGTTCAGCAGCCGATACGATGTTTGATGTCGGTGCGTTACATACGACGATTCCACGCTCAGTGGCTGCCGCAACATCTATATTGTCGATTCCCACGCCCGCACGGCCGATTACCTTCAAGCTCGTACCAGCAGCTATCACGTTCGCATCAACAGACGTGGCACTGCGGACAATGAGAGCATCATATGCGGGAATGGCCGCTATCAGCTCTTCGTGCGAGATAGTCGGCTCCATGTGCACCTCATAGCCATGATCTCGCAGAATCTGTATGCCCTCATCTGCAAGTTCTTCACTGACCAGTATTTTCTTCATGCTTGAGCCTTTCCTGCTCTCAGAACCAGTTTCCCCATAGCGTATCCTAACTCAAACGGACAAGCGGCGCTACTCTTTCGAACTGCGGCTCATCGCCGTCACACCAGTTCGTGTGATTTCTCGTATGCCGTAAGAGCGCAGCAACTCTTCCATCCCGGAGAGCTTGCTTCCGTCACCAGTGGCTTCGATAGTCAGGGAATGCTTGCCCACATCCACGATTTTCGCACGGAAGACATTAGCAATCTCGATGACTTCACCACGATGCTCTGGATCGGCATTCACTTTAAACAATACAAGCTCGCGCTCAATGGCCTGCGCGTCGGTGAGATCCTTTATCTTATGCACCGAAACAAGTTTATTCAGCTGCTTGGTAATCTGCTCATATGCTACATCATCAGCTTCAACGACTGCAGTGATTCGCGATTTTGTGGCATCTTCGGTGGGCGCCACCGAAAGCGAATCGATATTGAAACCCCGTCGAGAGATAAGACCGGTCACGCGCCCCAGCACACCGGGTTTGTTCTGCACGAGAACCGACATCACATGTCTCATCGCACACCTCCTCTCGCGTCAGAAGACGTAGACGACCGGATTGTTGAATCTTCGGGTTTCCCGCCGCACGCCGAGAATGACTCATCAGATGCATCAGTCGACTCGTCTATGCCCAAACGCACCGCCCCAGACTCAGCATCGATTGCTCCTATCACATCGTTGATGGATCCTCCGGGAGGCACCATGGGATACACGTTTTGGTCGCGTGAGATGCGCACGTCCAGCAGATAAGGTGCCCCGTTACAGGCAAGCATTGCGTCTATGGCACCATCAACATCCTCAGGGTTTTCCACACGCGAGCCCTGCCATCCAAACGCCTCGGCAAGCTTTACGAAATCAGGGATGTCAGGCAGCTCGGTCGCCGCATAACGACCGCTCAAAAACAACTTTTGCCATTGATGCACCATGCCCAGGCACAGGTTGTTTATCACCATCACCTTCACCGCCACGCCTTCTGCGGAAGCTGTTGCCATTTCCTGTTCGTTCATCTGAAACGACCCATCGCCGGCAACGCACACCACCTGATATGACGGATGCGCGATCTTCGCCCCTATGGCTGCAGGAAAACCGAATCCCATCGTGCCCAAGCCTCCGCTGGTGATGAATGTCCGCGGATGTCTGCGCGCTATGTGCTGAGCAGCCCACATCTGATGCTGTCCCACTTCTGTGGTAACGATGCTAGCATCTTGGTCCAAGCGCTCGGAAAGTGCCTTCATGATACGTTCGGGCACAATCTGGCGTACGTCATCTGGCAATTCCTTGCTGTAGAGCGGCCAGCGACGGCGATTGGCCTCTATCCGGCTCAACCATTCATCCGTTTTCGGAGTCGCTTGGGCCGCCGTAAGCTTCTCTACGATATCGGCCACCACGCCCCTTGCATCGCCCACGATGGGCACGGTCGCCTCGCGCACTTTGCCTATCTCAGCTGGATCAATATCGATGTGCACCAGTGCCGCATCAGGAGCAAACGCATCGATTGCCCCGGTCACGCGGTCACTGAAATGTGTTCCCACAGCTATGAGCAAATCCGATTCCATGATGGCGTCGTTTGCATACTTGCTGCCATGCATGCCCACCGCTCCCAGATCAAGCGGGTCCGCATCATCGATGCAGCCTTTGCCCATCAACGTGTTCACCAGTGGAATTTGCATCAAATGCGAAAGCTGGGCCACCTGTTCGGAGGCGCCCGACGCAACCACTCCGCCGCCTACTATGATAAGCGGTCGTTTCGCATGCGATATATAACTGGCAGCCTGGCGTACTTGTTTCTGATTGCCGCGGATAGTCGGTTTGTAAGAAGGCAGGTTCACCGTATCTGGATAGGAAAAATCGATATCGGCAGCAGCGATATCGCTGGGAATATCTATCAACACAGGACCGGGACGACCCGTACACGCGATATGAAAGGCTTCTTTGAAGGTTTCAGGGATGTCAGCAACGTCTCGCAAAAGATAACTGTGCTTCACGATAGGCAGCGTAATCCCAAATATATCGGACTCCTGAAATGAATCAGTGCCGATTACGCTTAAGGGCACCTGCCCCGTCACCACCACCAAAGGCACGCTATCCATATATGCTGTGGCAATACCGGTCACTGTGTTCGTGGCACCTGGTCCGCTGGTCACCAGCACCACGCCCGCATCCCCGCTTGCCCGAGCATACCCATCGGCCTCATGCACCGCGCCCTGTTCGTGGCGCGCCAGCACAAAACGGATCGGGGATTCATAGAGGGCATCGAACATGGCGACCGCCTGGCCGCCGGGGTAGCCGAATGCGCATTTCACGCCCTCGGCCTCAAGGCTGGCGATAACCGCCTGAGCACCGGTCATGGTGTTCTTTTGTTTCTGAGTTGCCATCACATCGCTCCTCGCACATAAAAAAATCCTGCACACCCATGCGGAAAGGGTGCCAGGATGCTTCGGGCGATACCACAGCATGCACAATACACTGCAGTTCAGCTGGACTGATAACGGATGTCACCGGTTCAGCATACTTGCCCGGCACCCTTGCGAAGATCATCCGCACGGTTACCCGACGTTCAGCTCAACAGCTCGAAAGATTTTCTCGGACGTCCCCCACCGGCTCGCAGAACCGCCGGCTTTCTCTCGTCAGAGGGATTGGCCCGTTTCGTCTTCGTCATAGCTTTTGATCATTTTTCGGTTGCAGCAAGTATATGCCTCTTGACGCACGAGGGGAAAGCCGCTGCGCAAAAATCACACCTTGCTATTCAGTCTTTCGTTTTCGCCTTCGGACGCGTAGGTGAAACGCGGTAATGAGGGTGATGTTTCTCGAAAACCTTGCCGCATATCACGTCGATAAGCCAGGTGAACAGCGTCATAGCCAAACATGTAGCGAACAAGTCCACGCCCAGCTGACTTTTGTCAACAACCGCATAGAGCGTAGCCAGCAAAAAGAGAGCACTGCCGATAGCGCTGATCCACCAGAACATTTTTAATACGACTTCTTTTGCCTTCGTACCGTTTCGCGTGGTGGCCACATAGGCGAACACAGCGATAGCAACAACGATCAGCACCACTATAAGCGGCACGATGCGGTATATGCGAGCGATGAAAATCGGCATGGCTTTTTCCTTTTCTACTGCACCGAAATGGGCGTGCGAGGCAGGCCCGCTTGCACGCGAGCCTCAAAATCGTTGCGCTCAAGGACCTGCGCGAGCACACGCGGTGGCAGGCCAAAGGTGTTGTTGTTCTGCGATATGTGCATAGCCACTACTTCCTCTAACCTATCATCGAGCAAACGTTCCAGCTCAACAGCGCTCTGATCGTTGCTCAAGTGACCCCTGTCTCCGGCAATGCGCGATTTCAAGAACTCGGGATAGTCGCCGGATGCGAGTATCGCCGTATCGTGATTGCTCTCTATAGCCAAAATGCGGCAGCCGAAAAGAGCATCGTGGGCCTGCGGGGTCACAATACCAGTATCGGTCATGAAACCCAACGAGTCACCGTCTGTATCAAATCGAAATCCGAACGACTCGGCAGCATCGTGGCTGGTCGGAAATACCCGCACCTGCATGCCTGCCACCGAAAGCGCATCATCGGCACGCATGCTGCGCATATCGCACAAATCTTGCACCGCCCGTATATCACTGCTGGCATCGCGAGTGAGCACGCTCGCAAATATATCCGGGTGCAGATCCTGTTTGGCGAAACCGCGCATAGCAACGCCTAAACCCTTCGTATGATCGGTATGCTCATGCGTTATCAGTACGGCCTCGATGGAGGATGGATCTACCCCAACAGCATCCATACGCTGCAAAAGGTCGCGCTTGCAAATGCCGCAATCGATGAGCACGTATCGACCGTTACAGCCCACCAAAGACGCGTTGCCGGTGCTTCCGCTTGCCAGTACATGCAGGCTCAATCGCGAAGCAGAAGCGCTCGCAGCGCATACTGCCTGCTGCACAAACTCTTCCCTTGCCTGCAAAAAGCCCGAATCCTCATTGCTGTCGGAATTCGCCTGCATCGCTAGCCGATCCGACCTATCATGCCGCTCATCAGCGTCTGGAACTTGGATTCGGCAATAGATGCCGCTTCCATAATGTCATCGGAGCACGGGTCTCCGTTTTCCACCCCACAAGCCATGTTCGTGAGAAGCGACATGCCGAACACCCGCATTCCAACATGACGTGCAGCGATGACCTCTTCCACCACGCTCATGGCAACCGTGTCGGCTCCCCATGAAGCAAACATCCGAATCTCTGCAGGCGTTTCAAAGCTAGGACCCAAAAGCCCCAGATACACGCCTGAGCGCAAAACAAGTCCTTGGCTTTCCGCCACACTGTGCGCTATCGAGCGCAATTGTGGGTCGAAGGCGTCTTTCATGGGAACGAAGCGCTCAGCGATCATGTTGGGCTCCACTCCGACCAGCGGGTTTCTGCCCGTGAAGTTTATCTGGTCTTCCATCATGCAGAAATCACCCACATGAAAATCAGGGTTGATAGCACCGGCGGCATTCGTTGTGATGAGCACTTTTACCCCGGCGCGCGCCATAAGCCAAATAGGGAATGCCACATCCCACGGGGTATTTCCCTCGTAGGCATGCAAACGCCCCTGCATGCACAGCACCATCTTCGTCGTTGCAGGCACGCGACCCAGCGCGAAGCGGCCCTTGTGACCTGTCGCGGTAGAGACGTTCATGTGCGGCATATCCGCATAAGGAAGGAAACGAACGGATTCCAATGAATCCGCAAAGGAGTTCAGACCACTGCCCAACACGATGGCGCACGTCGGTCGCTCTTCACCTAAAAATTCCTGCAGCACTGGCAACGCTTCATTCAAATCCGCTAAAAGATGCTCATTCATCTTTTGCTCCTTTCGAGGCTATCAACACGCGCGGACGATCAGCCAAATCACGCGCGATACGCACGTTTGAAAAACCGGCATCCGCCGCCAACGCTGCCGCTGCATCCAGGCACTCTTCGTGCAATTCTACCGCCAGCACGCCTGCATTCGCCAGCTGGTTAGTGGCCACAGGCAGGATTCTGCGAAACACATCCAATCCGTCGTCGCCGCCATCCAACGCCAGCGCAGGCTCGAAATCGCTCACCTGTGCTTCCAAGGATTCCAGCACGTCTGTGGGAATATAGGGCGGATTCGATATGAGGAGGTCGAAATGGCCCACATCGTGCGGGTCTACCCCACTGGCAAGATCACACTGCAAAACCTCGACTCGCTCTGATACACCCAAATCATCGGCATTTTTGCGAGCCAGCGCCACCGCTTTACCATCTATGTCGGTGGCTACCACACGCGAATTTGGAAACTCAGTCGCGATAGCGCATGCGATGCATCCCGTACCCGTGCACAAGTCCAGCACGAAGGGGTCTTCCATGCGCACATCAGCCAACGCTTCACTTACCAGCACTTCGGTTTCAGGCCGTGGGATTAATACACCCGGACGCACCGAGACGGTAATGAAACGAAAATCAGTGGTACCCGTGATGTATTGCAGAGGTTCGCCCGTGCCGCGACGGCGCGTGTAATCGCGCAGTACATCGCGCTCAGCCAACGTGAGCGGACGCGCGAAATCGGTATAGAGCTGAATGCGGCTCATTCCCAGCGCATCGGAAACCAACCATTGAGCAGACAAACGCGGGTTCGGGTCGCCGTGGTCGGCCAGATAGCCTTCTATCCAAGCCAATATACTCTTCACCGTCCAAGTTTCACTGCTCACGTGCATGCCCTTCGTGTAAAGATGTTATGCGAAAAATCGCCGTAGCCGCTTAGACCGCCGCTTCCAGTTTTTTGGCGCGATCCGCTGTTTGCAGAGCGGTTATCAACTCTTCTAAGCCCGCGCCGCCTGCGCTCAAAAGCACACCATTGTACGTGCCGTTGTATCCAATGCGATGATCGGTTACACGATCTTGCGGACCGTTGTAGGTGCGAATCTTCTCGGAACGGTCGCCCGTTCCTATCTGAGAGCGGCGCTCGGCACCTTCTGCAGCTTGTTGCTCTTCAAGCATCTTGTCATAGAGACGGGCACGCAGAACCGCCATAGCGGCAATCTTGTTCTGAAGCTGGCTTTTCTGGTCCTGCGACTGCACGACCAAACCGGTGGGCAGATGCGTAATGCGCACAGCAGAGTCAGTGGTGTTCACGCATTGTCCACCCGGGCCGCCCGCGCGGTACACGTCGATACGCAAGTCTTCTTGTTTCACATCCACTTCCACCTCGTCAGCTTCTGGCAATACGGCCACAGTTGCCGTAGACGTATGGATGCGACCTTGGCTTTCCGTTTTGGGAATGCGTTGCACGCGATGCACGCCGCTTTCGAACTTCATCTCGGAATAGACTCTATCGCCCTTCACTTTGAACTGGATTTCCTTATAGCCACCAGCCTCAGATGCGGAAATGTCGAGCGTCTCAATCTTCCAGCCCTTCGAATCGGCCAGATGCGAATACATACGGAATAAATCTCCTGCGAACAAGGCTGCCTCGTCGCCGCCAGCGCCTGCACGAATCTCGACGATGATGTCCTTTTCGTCTGCCGGATCAGCAGGGATCAACATGAATTTGATATCCTCTTCCAGCTTGGGCATCTCGCTTTCGACACGGGAGATCTCTTCCTGCGCGAAATCTTTCATGTCTGGCTCGGACTGCATTTCCTTCGCCTCGGCCAAATCATCCAAGTCCTGCACATAGGCACGAGCAGCCTCAGCCAACGGCGTCTGATCCGAATACTCTTTGGCCAGGCGATTGTATTCTTTCTGATTGCCCAGAACTTGAGGGTCGCTCATACGAACCTGCAGTTCGCTATAGGCGTCGATGATTTTCTCCAGCTTTTCCTTCTCCAGCATTGCGCTTTCCTTCAGTCTACGTTTGGGCTATCAACACGAACGCGCCGCAAGCGACGCGTTCTATTTCAATCTTCGCGGCACATGTTTCGACCGCTATACGTTCAGCTTCTGTATTCTATCACGACACGAGCGATTCCGCCGCTGCCTCCGCAGCATTCGCACCATCAGAAATAGCCGTTGCCACCTGTCGCAGACGCTTCTGACGCACATCGCCTGCTGCGAAAACACCCGGTATGCTGGTCGCGCCCGTTTCATCTGCAATCACGTATCCGTCATCATCCAACGGAAGGCTACCTTTGAACGCCTCGGTGTTTGGAGTCTTGCCCACCGCCACAAACAGGCCAGGGGCTTCCAGCGTACGGCGCTCACCGGTCTTTTTGTTCTTCACGATAGCACCGGAGAGCTTGCCATCCTCTTCCAACAACTCGTCAACCAGCGAATCCCAAACGAACTCGATGTTTTCAGCAGCTTCCATCTGATGACGGCTGGCCGCCGTTGCGCGCAAGGTATCACGCCTGTGCACCACGTAGACTACCGGACAGATACGTGAGAGATACACTGCGTCTGCCGCAGCGGTGTTTCCGCCACCCACCACGATAACGGGTTTGCCCTTGAAAAAATTGCCATCGCAAGTTGCGCAGTATGAAATACCACGCCCCATCAGGCTTTCTTCGCCCTCAATACCCATCTTCCGACTGCGGGCGCCCGTGGCCACCACAATAGAGCGAGCAGCATACTGGCCTTCGGTCGTCGTAATCACTTTCGGATTCGCATCCGCATCTATTGCCACAACCTCTTCGTTTACGTTTACAGCGCCGAAGCGTTCCTCCTGCTGCTGCATGGCAAACGCCAAGTCGAATCCGCCGATACCGTCGGGAAATCCGGGGTAGTTATCTATCTTGCCCGTCTCGCCCATTTGGCCACCGGCCATAAGCTGCTCGAATATTATCGTGGACAGTCCGGCACGCGCAGCGTACAGAGCCGCCGTCATACCAGCAGGCCCTGATCCTATTACCGCTAAATCATATGTCTTCATCGACACCCTTTCGCGCTAGCAAACAAATGTTTTGCAGGTAGGAAAAGCGTGTTAGTCGAATAGAGACATGACGGCAGCCTTCGGCTGCGCACCCATGGTCTGGTTCTTGACTTTGCCGTTTTCAAAGACTATCAGCGTGGGAACGCTCATCACACGGTATTGGCCAGCGATGTCAGGGCTCTCGTCAACGTCGATCTTGTAAATGTGCGCTTTGCCGGCCATTTCCTTTTCAATCTGCTCGATTGTCGGAGCAAGCATTTTGCACGGGCCGCACCAGGTTGCGAAGAAGTCGACGAGAACCGGTCCCTTTTCATCCAGAACCTTCTCTTTGAATTCAGCCGATGACAGTACTTGAGTCATTTTCTTCTCCTTTTTTTCCGGCCGCATATTGCGACCTCCATTGTTTCATTCGCCACTATATCGGTTCCATCTGGATTCTTCGAGCGAATCACGTCCTTTGGCACCGTACCGTTATAATACACAATCGATTTGGATATTTCAGTTTCGATGTAAGGTTTTCTTGCGTCGCACATCACACGTTCGCATTGGATGACTATGGAGAGCAAAACAGACTACATTCCCAGCATGCTGCATAAGCCAGCCTATTTAGGCCACGGCGTGGAGCCCTTTGACCTCATTCTGGAAGGCGGGGCTATGCGCGGGCTGTTCACTGCAGGGGTAACCGACTTCTTCCTCGACAAGGGACTGTGCGCACAACACGTCATCGGCACCTCAGCAGGCGCTTTGGCGGGCTACAACTATGTTGCCGGTGAAGATGGCCGCACCTGTTACCTGAATACGAAATATTGCACTGACCCACGATACCTTTCCATGAAAAGCTATGTGAAAACGGGAAACGCGCTGGGAGTGGAGTTGATGTTCGATGAGATTCCCAACAAGCTCGATCCGTTCAACTACGATGCCTTCCGTAAATCTCCCATGGTTCTGACCTCAGTATCCAGTAATCTGGAATTAGGTGATGCCGACTACCACACTTTCGGCGACCCCAAAGATGATTTGCCTTACCTGCAGGCATCATCGTCTATGCCGCTGGTCAGCCAAATCGTGGAAGTGGACGGAAAGAAGCTGCTTGATGGCGGCATCTGCGACAGCGTGCCGTATCTTTTCAGCATGCTGTGCGGAACAAGCAAGCAGGTGGTCGTGCTGACACAGCACCTAGGTTACAAGAAGCACCGCAACAAAGCAATGGAGATGCTCTCAAAGAAGTACAGCAGCTACCCGCTTTTTTTGGATCGCATCGAGCATCGCCATTTCGAGTACAATCTTACCTACAGGCGTTTGCAGCGCATGCACGAGTCCGGTCAGATATTCGTGATTCGCCCACCAGAGCCCGTACGCGTTTCCACTATGGAAAGCGATCCCGACAAGCTCTTCGAGCTCTACGAAACAGGTTATCGGGAGGCAGCGATTCACTGGGAAGAGCTGCAAAGGTATTTAGGACTCTAAACCGCTCGGATGTTTCGCAAGATGCTCCGTTTTACACGTCGGGCAACCAAGAAAGGAGCACGCATGCTGTTCATAGGCATCACTACGCACACGAATGACTTCACGCAGCTGACAGAGGGCGAGCGTATCTATATCGATGTGCTGCAGCACTTCAACATGACGCCCGTTCTTCTCACAAACACGGCAGATTTCGTGGAAACAGAAGAGCAACTTTCACGCGTCGATGCGCTGGTGTTAATCGGCGGCGGAGACGTGCACCCTAGCCGTTACGGTCGCATCGCCATGCCCGATGTGGAATACAAGGACGTGAGCAAAGCGCGTGATTTATGCGAGCTACAGCTTGCACGACGAGCGAACCAGATGGACATGCCCACATTAGGCATCTGTCGGGGCAGCCAGGTGATGAACGTATCAATGGGCGGTACGCTGCACGGCGATATCCAAGCGTGTGGGGTAACACCCAATAAGCATCAGCAGGAAAAACCTTATAGCGATTGCCATCAGACCGTGCATATACAGCCTGAAACGCAGCTTTTCGACTTACTGTTCGGTGCCGAACAGCGCCACATCAGCGACATCGATTGGGTCATCAACACCAATTCCATGCACCATCAAGCCATTGAACATCCAGCAGAGGGGCTGTATATAAACGCCATTACCACCGATGGCGTCTATGAAGGAGTCGAAGACCCCTCGAAACGATTCTTCGTCGGCGTGCAATGGCATCCTGAATACTTGTCAAACTGCATGCCCATTTTCGAAGGGCTGCGCGACGCTTGCCAGCATCCCTAAAGCCACCAAGTTACCGACCCGCAGCGACCACACTGCAGCGATTGTTCGGACTACACGACCAAAAAGACAGTGCGAGCACACCCTGCACCATCGCCCTTGAACCATCGAAAGAGGAACCATGAAACTGAACTACAAGGAAGCCCGCTTCGCCGCATCGTATGGCACATCTGCCCAGCTGCCTGCATCAACGCGCCCCGAGATATCCTTTGTCGGGCGCTCGAACGTAGGCAAGTCCTCCATCATGAACAAAGTCTTTGCACGCAAGAACCTTGTAAAAGTTTCCTCGACACCGGGGAAAACCTCGACAATCAATTTCTTCCCCGTTGGTCCGGTCGACTTTGTTGATTTGCCCGGATATGGATACGCACAGGTAGCGAAAAGCGATAAAGGCCGTTGGAGTGAGCTTATTGAGGGTTATTTCGCACAAGACCGTCGTTTCACGCTCGTCTGCGCGCTTATCGACATACGCCATGACGCTTCTGCTCTAGATGTGCAGATGGTGGAATTCCTTGCAGATAGAGAACTACCTTTCGCGCTCGTATTCACGAAAGCCGACAAAGTCGGGAAGAACCAACAAATGAACCAGGTACGCAAGCTTTGCGAGCAATTGGTTGTGGCAGGTGACGTTCCCGTGCTAGTCTGCTCGTCGCTCACCGGCCAAGGTGTCGATGACGTGCGCGCCCTCATAGAAGACGCAAGAGCGCAATTCGGCAAATAATTGGTGCTTTACCCCCGCTGCGAGATGAGGTTTTAATCATTTTGCGATTTCAAAACAGGATTATGGCGATTAATCGAAGCATTGTGACGCACGGGTACCTATCCTCTTGCAAACATTTTTCGTGACCTGCGGTTATGCAATGCGCCCTCATCACTTCAAGCGTTCGTGCTTTCCGAATATATACTATAAGTTACGTTTTTTCACAATGCTTCGATTGGTCGCCTTTTTTCTGTTTTGAAATCCGGAAATTGGATATCGCAGCGGTAGTTAGCCTATCAGGATGACTGCACAAGCATCGGTGCGCGGCTATTCGAATCAAACGGCGTCCGCCAGGCGAGCGAGCACAGAAGCAACGCGACCCGCTGCGTCTCCTCTACCCGTTTGGCAAATCAAAAAGGGGCGCAGCCGAAGCCACGCCCCAATACGTTCGATGAAGCTCGCGTCGACTACTTCACGCGAGCGTTCTCGATAATCTTCACGAAGTCATCGATTGCCATGCTGCCTCGATCACCGTCTTCGCGGGTACGCACGGAAACCGTATTGTTTTCGATTTCCTTATCACCTACTACCAACATATACGGCACCTTTTGGCTTTGCGCCTTGGCAATCTTCACGCGCATGGGTTCGTTCTGCTCGAATATCTCGACGCGACCCTCCACGGCGCGGAGCTGGTCGGCCAGCTTCTTGCAAGCATCCAGATGACGATCGGCGATAGGAATAACCACCACTTGCACGGGAGCCAGCCACAAAGGCAAAGCACCGGCGTAATGCTCGATGAGAATACCCAGGAAACGCTCGATAGAACCGAACAGCGCACGGTGAATCATGTACGGGCGCGCCTCGCCATTATCGGCGGTACGATACGTCAAATCGAAACGCTCCGGCAGGTTGAAGTCTATCTGCACCGTAGAGCACTGCCAATGGCGCCCGATTGCATCCTTTACTTTGATATCGATCTTCGGTCCGTAAAAAGCACCGTCACCCTCATTGATCTCGTAGGGCAGATTGCGCGCATCGCATGCCTGCTTCAGGGCGTTTTCCGCCAACTCCCACATATCATTTGAACCGATGCTCTTCTCGGGACGCGTGGAAATCTCTGCTTCGTATTCGAAACCGAATTCCTTCATGATGCTATCGGCCAAATCCAAGATGGCAACGACTTCATCAACTACCTGATCATCGCGGCAGAACACATGCGCGTCGTCTTGCGTGAACCCGCGAGCACGCATGAGCCCGTGCACAACACCACTCATTTCATGACGGTACACCGTGCCGAACTCGAAGTAGCGAATCGGCATATCTTTGTAGGAATGTATATCATTGCGATACAGCATCACGTGTCCGGGGCAATTCATGGGTTTCACGCCATATTCAACAGGCCGAGGGTTTTCTTCACTGCCCTCATTGATGTTGAAGAAATACATGTTCTCGTGATAGAAGTCGTAGTGACCGCTGGTCTTCCACACGTCGGCCTTGTATATATGAGGCGTGATGACCTCTTCATAGCCGCGACGATACAGCTCGCGACGCAGCCATTCCTGCATGGTACGGATAATACGGGCACCTTTGGGCAGATAGAGCGGCAAACCAACACCGGCCTGATCATCCATCATATAGATGCCAAGCTCACGGCCGAGTTTGCGATGATCGCGCCTTTCGGCTTCCTCTATCAGATGCAGATAATCTTCCAAATCCTTCTTGCTGAAAAAGGCAGTGCCGTAGAGACGCTGCAGCATCTCGTTGTCTGCATCGCCTTTCCAGTATGCACCGGCGATTTTCATCAACTTAAACGCGCCTATGCATCCTGCACTGGGAAGATGCGGTCCGCGGCACAAATCCACGAAACTGCCGTGGCGATATACCGTAATAGGCTCGTCTTCTGGCAAATCATCGATATGCTCTTCTTTGAAGCGCTGAGCTTTGAATATCTCCTTGGCCTCGGCGCGCGTGACAACCTGACGAACGAAAGGCTCGTCAGCCTTCACAATCTGATCCATCTTCTCTTCGATGGCCGCAAAATCGTCGGTGGACAACGCATGCTCAAGCGCGAAATCATAATAGAACCCGTCTTCGGTTTCGGGTCCGTAGGCGATTTGCGCATCGGGGTAGAGCATCTGCACGGCTTCAGCCATGATATGGGCTGCCGAATGGCGCAGGATGCCCATGGCTTCAGGGGATTTCGCAGTGATGATCTCGACTTTCGCACCTTCATGCACTTCTGCAGTCAAGTCAACAGCCTCGCCGTCAATCTTTCCTGCAAGCGCAGCCTTTGCTAGGCCGGCACCGATACTTGCGGCCACATCTGCGACCGTTGCACCGTCCTTGAGTTGTTTGGACGATCCATCTGGTAATACGATATTCATATTTTTTTCCTTTCGCCGGACGTAAACAAAACGTCTGCAAATATTCCAACCGGCAAGCCATAGGTAAGGCGAGCCGACATGGTACCTTTATCGAAGCGATGCCTTCGTGAGTCGTAAACGACCCTCATTTCCGCGCTATGCGCACCGCATTCTGCGCGGTCTGCGCCCGACCGCTCGCACGCAAAAGCGCCCCGTATCCGAGGCGCTGCACATACAATCGATTGACCCGACCAAACTCTAATGCTGGGGTTCGGACGGACGCTGCGAAGTACGAGGCTGCCTCGGCTGCTGCTGGCGCGTCTGCTGCGACGCGCTGCTAGTTCGACGGGATCTGGTTGAGGCGGAAGCATGGCTCTGCTTTTTCGCACCCGCTGGAGAGCCGCAGTACGGGCAGATAGTCCACGAGGGATCAAGCGCATGGCCGCAATTGGAGCACAGGTTTTTCAAACGCTGGTGGCAATTCGGGCATACCACGTAGTCGGCTTCGACAGGATAGCCGCAATTCGCGCATTCTCCGTATTTCATCAGCTCACGCTGTTTCAACGTCACTTCCAGTTCTTGTTCATCGCGATCAATCTGCAGAAGCGGCGGACGCAGCATGCAGTAGGCAATCACTCCTACCACCGGCACCAAAGAGACCAAGGCCCATGCCCACCAATTCGTCCCGCGACGGTAAGCATCGCGAGCGACCCACACCACAACGAGCGCGTACAAGATGACCAGCATAGCGATAATAATCGCTATGGTTTGCTGAACCTCCGGCGTTATCAGTTGTGACATCAATTCACTCATGTTTTAAATCCTCAATTTCATGTCGGGGGATACCCAACCCTGACTAAAACGCATCGTCCCTGCTTGCGACTGCCCTATTGTACCAAAAGTACAAGCTTGCGCGACAACAGACACTCAAATTCCTCTTGGAGCGTCATCACAGCTCCCTACATCTGCTCAATCTGGTCTTTCACTTTCTGCAAACGATCGATAGAATCGGCATATTTCGCCTTGTCTTTTTCGATAATCTCGGGTGCCGCTTTTGCCAGATAGCCTGGGTTCTCAAGCTTTTTCTGCAAACGATTCGCATCCTTTTCCAAAGAAGCTTGCTCCTTTTTCAAACGCGCACGTTCAGCATCGAAATCGACCAAGCCGGAAAGAACCGTATAAATCTCGAGCCCAGTTGCCAGCGACACGCTCGACTCGGCAGGCTTTTGCGTTTGCGTACCAATCTGCAAGTCATCGACATTGCCCATTCCACAGATCAGCTGACGTTGAGCGTCTAAAAGCTGCGCATCGGCATCATCTTCAGCCTTCACGACCACATGCAACGCCTGACGAGGTGATATGCCGTAGCGCGAACGCGATGCTCTCACAGCTGATACGACTTCGGTTACCATGGTGAGAGCACGCTCGGAATCAACATCGTTGAACTGAGCAAGCTCATCTGCATCCGGCCACTGGGCCACAATCAGGTACTGCGCATCCTTTTCGCCCGGCAGCTGCTGGTAAATCTCTTCAGTCACAAACGGCATGATGGGGTGCAAAAGCCGCAAAGCAGTATCGAGCACGAACACCAGATTACGCTGGCATGCCAAACGCTCAGCTGCATCATCGCCCGCAAGACGGCTTTTCGAGAACTCGATATACCAATCGCAGAACTCGTTCCAGAAAAACGCGTACAAATCACGGGTGACATCTGAGAACTCATACTTGTCAAACGATTCGTCCACACGGCGCACCAGCCCCGCCAGCCGGCTGAAAATCCATTTGTCAGCAGGAGTCGTGGGCTCGGGGGCACCAGGCGTGTAGTCGTCAAGGTTCATCATCACAAAACGCGCTGCATTGCGAATCTTGTTCGCGAAATTGCGACTGCTTTCCAGTTTGCTTTCATTGAAACGCAAATCCTGCGCACCGGTTACCTGCATAAGCAGACCGAAGCGCATGCCGTCGGCTCCGTAGTCTTCCATCAGTTTCAACGGGTCAACGCCATTGCCGCGGCTTTTGCTCATGGGCTTGCCGTCTGCGGCCATCACCGTAGGATGAATGATCACGTTTTCAAACGGAATCTCATCTATGCAATACATGCCTGCCATCACCATACGGGCCACCCACAGCCCCATGATGTCGCGCGCCGTGGAAAGCACCTGAGTGGGATAGGCGCGCTTCAGCTCCGGGGCATCCAAACCATCCTCGGTCCAGCCCATGATGGCGAAAGGCCACAGCTGGCTGGAAAACCATGTGTCAAGCACGTCCTCGTCTTGGCGCAGCTTCGCACCGCACTTCGGGCACGTATCGATTTCCTCAACGCTGGCATCTTCCCAGCCGCATTCATCGCAGTAGTACACCGGTATACGATGGCCCCACCACAACTGGCGACTGATACACCAGTCCTTCAGGTTGGCCAACCAATCCAGGTACACTTGCTTCCAGCGCGCCGGATGAAACTGGATACTGCCATCTTCCACAACGCGCGAAGCATCTTCTTTCAAGCCGTCTACGGCCACGAACCATTGCTCGGAAAGCCACGGCTCAAGTTTCGTATGGCAGCGATAGCACGTCATAACAGAATGATCATGGTCTTCCACGTGATCCAACAGACCCGCTGCTTCGAATGCCTCAACCACAGCCACGCGCGCTTCGTCGCGATCCATCCCTGAGAACTTCCCGTAGCCTTCCACCACATGCGCGCTCTCATCAAAGATATTTATCTTGGGCAGATCATGGCGCTCCCCCATACCCCAGTCATTGGGGTCGTGAGCAGGAGTAACCTTCACGAATCCAGTGCCGAACTCGGCATCCACATAATAGTCGCTGAATATGGGAATCTCGCGGTCAACCAAGGGCAGTTTCACTTTGGCACCCACGAACTTCTTCTTGGAATCGTCTTTGGGTGACACGGCCACTCCGGTATCGCCGAGCATGGTTTCCGGGCGCGTGGTGGCCACCACGATGTAGTCCTGTCCATCAATCGGCTCGACCAAAGGATAGCGCAGATACCACAGGTGTCCAGCCTCGTCCACGTATTCAGCCTCGTCGTCGGCAATAGCCGTTCCACACGATGGACACCAGTTCACAATACGCTTTCCGCGATAGATCAAATCATCGTGATACCACTGCACGAACAGACGTCGCACGGCTTTCACGTAATCGGGATCGAGCGTGAAGTGCTCGTCGGAATAATCGCACGAGCATCCCATGCCCTTTATCTGTTCCACGATGGTAGTG
The DNA here is from genome assembly GCA_023394615.1 of Actinomycetes bacterium. Lineage (GTDB taxonomy): Bacteria > Actinomycetota > Coriobacteriia > Coriobacteriales > Eggerthellaceae > JAEXAI01. Next base: position 178,594 of record JAEXAI010000016.1, read on the forward strand.
CCGAATTCGCGGCGCCATTCATAGCACGCCTCGATGAACTTCTCACGCCCGATGTCATAGCGGCTGATACCTTGCTCAGCCAGACGCTTATCCACCTTCGTCTGCGTGGCGATGCCCGCATGATCGGTACCCATAATCCAACGGGTTTGATACCCCTGCATGCGCGCACGGCGGATGCAGGCATCTTGAATGGTATCGTCTAAAGCATGGCCCATATGCAGCATACCGGTGATGTTCGGAGGCGGAATCGTGATGGTATAGCAGTCGTTTTTATGCTTACCGAAACCGGGCGTACGCTTGAAATAGCCTGCCTCGTTCCATGCATCGAACAGCGGCTTCTCATGCGCTGCAAAATCGTAGTCGATTTTCTTCTTCTCGGCCATGTTATTGGTCTACCTCCGCTTGCCTAACTCTTCTTATCACTTTGCACATAAAACACGCGCACGGCCTTATGCCGGCTTTAATTGACCGCCCGAGGCAGCGCTCTCACCTGCGTGGGCAGCACGAGCCATAATCTGGGGTTTCGTCGTGCCTTCTATATCGCTTGGATAAATGATCACGCGCGTTGCCTCTTCATGCTCGGGCAAATCGTACATCACGTCCATCAGCGTCTTCTCGCAGATGGAACGCAATCCGCGCGCACCCGTGGAATGCTCGATTGCCTTGTGTGCGATGGCGCGCAAGGCATCATCTTCTACCACAAGCTCGCTTTCCTCGAACTCGAACATGCGCTTGTACTGCTTAATCAGCGCGTTTTTCGGCTCGGTCAGAATGCGGACCAAGTCATCTTCGGAAAGCTCGTGCAGATTCGTGACCACTGGTATGCGACCTACGAACTCAGGAATCATGCCGTATTTGTTCAGGTCCTCGGGAAGTACTTTGGCTAAAAGCTCGTCTTCTTCCTTCTTTTTACCTTGGGGAATCTCGGCGTTGAAGCCCAAACCGGATTTACCCACGCGCTCCGCAACGATGTCGGAGAGTCCCACAAATGCTCCGCCCAAAATGAACAGGATATTTGTCGTATCGATATGGATGAGCTCTTGCTGCGGGTGCTTGCGACCACCTTGCGGCGGTACGCTGGCCTCGCAGCCCTCCACGATTTTCAACAGTGCCTGCTGCACACCTTCGCCAGAGACATCGCGCGTAATCGAAAGGTTTTCAGCCTTGCGGGCAATCTTGTCAATCTCGTCGATGTAGACGATGCCTATCTCGGCGCGCGGAATGTCGAAATCTGCCGCCGTGATGAGCTTTAGCAGGATGTTCTCAACGTCTTCGCCCACATACCCCGCTTCGGTAAGCGTGGTGGCATCGGCGATGGCGAAAGGAACACGCAGGGTGCGGGCAAGCGTTTGAGCTAAAAGCGTTTTGCCCGACCCCGTGGGGCCCAAAAGCAAAATGTTGCTTTTGGCCAGCTCCACGTCGTCGTCAGTCGCATCCGCTTCCAAACTGATACGTTTATAGTGGTTGTATACCGCCACCGACAAGGCGCGCTTGGCGTCTTCCTGGCCGATGACGAAATCGCTCAAGCGATTGTAGAGTTCATGGGGCGTAGGCAGGTTGTCCAGCACGTCGATTGGATCGGGCGTCTCGTCCTCAAACGAAGGCACTGGTTGTGATTCGGACATCGTCCTGTTCTGCGCATGCATCCCCATATCGCGCATCATTGCTTCCGCGCAGATGGAAATGCACTCATCGCATATGTAAATGCCATTCGGCCCGCTGATCATAGCGTTTACCTGCTGCGGTGTTTTACCGCAGAAAGCGCACTTTATGTCTTCGTCATCTTGGTGTGGGTTCTTAGCCATGTTCGTCCCTTGTCGTTTATTCGCTCTTCGCTTCGCCTTGCGCTTCACGCGTGGTAACTACCTGGTCAACCAAACCATAATCAGCAGCTTCCTGTGCGCTCATGAAATTATCGCGCTCGGTATCACGCTGGATGATTTCCGCATCCTGACCAGTCTTTTCCGCCAAGATTTTATTGATCAAATCACGGTAATACAGAATCTCTTTCGCGACAATGGCAATCTCGGTCTGCTGGCCCTGGGCTCCGCCTGAGGGTTGATGAATCATAATACGGCTGTTAGGCAATGCATACCGCTTGCCCTTCGCGCCACACGCCAAAAGCACGGCAGCCATGGAAGCGCACTGTCCGATGCAGATGGTGGATACATCGCAGCGGATGTACTGCATCGTGTCATAAATTGCCAATCCAGCGGTGATAACGCCTCCAGGACTATTTATGTAGAGGCTGATGTCCTTTTCCGGATCGCTTGACTCCAAATGCAACAACTGAGCTACTACAGAATCGGCCACCTGATCATCAATCTGCTCGCCCAAAAATACGATACGCTCATTCAACAAACGAGAGTAAATATCGTAGCTGCGCTCGCCGCGCGGCGATTGCTCGATTACATAGGGAATCAAAGCAGACCTATAGCTTTTTTCTTCGTTCATGCTCTCCTCATCTTCCTTCATTGGTAACTGTATTTCGTCCGGTACCATTATGACCGAACAGCAAACGGGTTGGTAGATTTTCATCCACCAACCCGTTATCTCCATGTGTACGTGAACGTAACGTTACTTATCGCCCTCGTCCGTTGCGTCAGCAGCATCTTCTTTTTTAGCGGCAGGCTTCTTTGCAGCTGCCGGCTTTTTCGCAGCAGGCTTCTTCGCTGCTGGCTTTTTCGCGGCAGGCTTCGCCTCTGCTTTGGTCGCAGGCGCCTCTGCTTCATCCTCTTCGGGCAGCTTCTCGCCCGGAGCCAACGTCTCCACTTCCAAGGAATCCAGAATCTGGCTGATAGCACGGGTGCGCTTCATACCAGCACGCAGCATGGCCATACGGCCTTCCTCGCGCCATTCCTTCTCCAGTTTCTTCGGATCTTCCACGCCGCTTTTCGTGAACTCTTCTTCGATGTCCTTGTCAGAAATCTCGATATTCGCATGGCGAGCCCACGCGTCAAGCGCCAAATCCTGCTCGGTCACGTCTTTAGCCTGCTTTTTCAGGTCGTCTTTGAACTGATCGGCAGTGACACCCATCTGCGCCAGATAAGCATCGAAGCTCATGCCCTGCTGCTGCATCTGACGGAAGAAGTTCTGCAAAAGATTCTGCTCTTCAGCCTCGCACATGGACTCAGGAGCCTCGCCCTGCAGGCGTTTCTGCAGCGCATAGAGTGCTTCGTTTTCCTTCAGGCGCGGCATCATCTCGTCTTTTTGCTGTTTCACGTTGTCGGCAACGCGGTCGCGCAGCTCCTGCAGACTCTCAAAGCCGGCAGTCTCTTTGGCCCATTCGTCGTTGATATCGGGCAGCACTTTGTCCTTGATCTTCTTCACTTCCACGTTGAAAGTAAATACGCCGGCATCGGTCATACCCTGGCTCATCATAGAGGGCTCTGACATATCGATGTCGACCTTTTTGGAGTCGCCGTTCTTCATGCCGATCAGGCTCTCATCGAACTTCGCGGGGAACAAGCCGTTACCCAGTTCATACAGGCGCGATTCGGTTTTCAGAGAATCAACGGGCTCACCGTTCTCATCGGTTGCAGTCAGACTGATTTCAGCAAAACCATTTGCCTCGAGCTTCGCATCATCTGAAGCGTCTTTGAAATCGTAATAATAGTTGCGCAGCTCTTCGATTTGCGCGTCAACCTCTTCGTCAGTCGCCTCGCCGCTGGGCAGCTTTATGGAAAGGGGCTCGAAGCTATCGATTTGCAACTCGGGACGGCAGGCAACCGTTGCGGTGAAGCTGTAGGGCTTGCCGGCCTGCACCATGTCGTCGGTCTGGTCGAACGTCGGTTGACCGATGGAGATGAGGTCGTTTTCATCCATGGCCTGAGGATAGAGCGTATTCACCACATCGTCGGTGACGGTGGCCAGCACAGCTTCGGCCCCCAGAGCACTGTCGATGACCGGGCGAGGCGCTTTACCTTTACGGAATCCAGGGAAATTGTACTTGTACGCAAAATCCTTGTACGTCTTCTTGATGCGGTTATCAACGTCTTTCGCGTCGATGGTAACCGTCAATTTCTTCTGGTTGTCCTCCAGAGCCTCAACTTTGGTTTCCACTCGTTTCCTCCATCTTTACCCATGTACATACGCTAGTTTGGTGCGGGTGAAAGGATTTGAACCTTCACGAGTTTCCCCACCAGGACCTAAACCTGGCGCGTCTGCCAATTCCGCCACACCCGCTTGTCTTTACCAATGTCTCGCGTCGACGAACCGAATTGCGACTCGCCGTGTTGCGCGAGACCACGATACCTGTCATTTGGCGCGTAATTACGTATCTTACCAAAAAACCCATGCAATACACAGTTGTTTTCGGGAGATGAAGTTTTCCAAAGAAATTCCCTTGACCTGAATCCCCCATTATTAATTACAATAGAAACACCCAAACGAAAGGATGACCATGACATCAGATTTGCTCTCAACTCCAAAAATGGGCTTCGGCTGCATGCGACTTCCTCTGCTTGACCAAAAGAACCAGAAAAGCATCGATATCGACCAGTTTGAATTGATGGTCGATGCTTTCCTCGAAGGCGGCGGCACATACTTTGATACCGCGCGCGTCTATCATGAAGGCGCATCCGAAGGCGCACTGCAACGCGCGCTGGTGAAGCGCCACCCACGTGATTCGTTTACTATCGCCACGAAATGCCTCGCTTGGGCCGCACCTGACGAAGCGAGCGCCAAAGCAGACTTGGAAACCTCCCTTGATCAGTTGGGCGTGGATTATATCGATTATTACCTGCTACACAACGTGGGCGGTGCTCGCAGCGCGAAGTTCGATGAATACGGCATGTGGGATTTTCTGGCCGAGAAAAAAGCCGAGGGGCTCATTCGCGCCATTGGGTTTTCCATGCACGACGGCGCAGAAACGCTCGATACGCTGCTCGCCGCGCATCCCAACGTTGATTTCGTACAGCTGCAGGTGAACTATCTTGATTGGGAAAACCCGGTTACGGAATCCCGTCTTTGCATGGAAGTTGCTGCGCGCCACAACGTGCCCGTGACCATTATGGAACCGGCTCGCGGCGGCAACTTGGTAAACCTGCCCACCCGCGCGGCAGACATACTGCGCGCCTGCGACCCCGATGCGGGCTTGGCTTCTTGGGCGTATCGATTCTGCTGGAATCTGCCAGGGGTGCTCACGGTGCTTTCCGGAATGTCAAGCATCGAGCAGACGCGTGAGAACATGGCCGCGTTCAAAGAGAACAAGCCGTTTTCGGCTGCTGAACGCGATGCTCTACGCGCTGCGGTAGATGCACTGAACAGCGTCTCTACCATCCCCTGCACAAACTGCCGTTATTGCATGAAAGGGTGCCCGCAGCATGTGCAGATTCCCGCAATCATGAATCTGCTGAATCTGGATGCTATGCTCGATGACCATGATTTCGTGAAGGGCCTCTACACGTGGCAGGCCGCAGAGGGCCGCGCATCCGAATGCGTGGAGTGCGGCGCGTGCGAGAAAATGTGTCCGCAAAAGATAGACATCATCAATCAACTCAAAGCTGCGGTTGCGGCGTTCGAATAGAAGCACAAAACGAAAATCGAATACGCATCAATCCACGAAAACGTAACGTGCCAGTCGATTGAAAGCCTCTTCCACACGCGAGAGCGGCAACGCCAGATTCATGCGGATGTGCGTAGGTCCGAAAAATGCCCGACCATCCTGCCAGGCCACCCCGACATCCCATGCCGCCTGAATCACTTCGTCAAGCGTTTTCCCATGCTCACGACACCAGTCTGCGCAATCTAAAAACAGCATATAGGTGCCCTGCGGTCTCGCCACGCGCACGCCTTCAAAATGCTGCTGAATGAATGAACAGGCGAAATCTATGTTGCCGGTAAGCGTTTCGCAGAGCTCATCTACCCATTGCTCGCCTTGGGGCGTATAGGCGCCTATCAGCGCATGCATGGAAAGCACATTCATATCGTTGTAATGAGAAAGCGACGACTGCTTGTTCATCCTGTCGTTTAACCAGGTGTCGTATATGATGTGATAACTGCCTATCAAACCGGCCAGGTTGAAGGTCTTTGAAGGCGCATACAAAGCGATGGTGCGCATGCGCGCGTCACCTGACACCGACTGCGTGGGAATGTGCTTGTGGCCACCTATCATAATGTCCGACCAGATCTCGTCCGAGATCACATACACGTCGTATTTCGCGAAAAGCGCCATCACACGATTGAGTTCTTTGCGCTCCCATACGCGCCCCGTAGGGTTATGCGGCGAGCAGAAGATAGTCGCATGAACATGGTTCTCGACGATTTTGCGTTCCATGTCCTCGAGGTCCATGCGCCAGATGCCATCCTTATCCATGGAAAGCGGGCTTTCAACAGCATGGTATCCGTTGTTCGTCAGCACGCCGGTGAAACCGATGTAAGTGGGGGTATGCACCAGCACGTTGTCACCACGCGAGCACAAAACACCCAATGCGCTGACTACGCCGCCCAGCACGCCGTTTTCATATCCGATGTTCTGGCTGCGAATGCCGCACGCGCCGTTTCGCTCACCTTGCCAACGAATGATGGCGTTGTAGTAGTCGTCGGTAGGCATAAAGTAGCCGAAAGCCGGGTGTTGCGCACGCTCTATGATGGCAGCCGGCACGGTGTCAACTGTGGGAAAATTCATATCAGCTACCCACATGGGAATAAGATCGAAGCCGTCTTTGGGGGCCGTGGGCGACATGCCGGGAATGGCGCCTAGAGCATCGATCGCCATGGCATCATGGCCGGAGCGATTCATAATGCTTGTAAAATCATATTTCATTTCATCGCCTCATTCAAATGGTTGGCTCAATTCATCAAGTAGCTTAGCAGGTAGCAGAATCGCGCCCGACTCTCGCCAAGCGCGATTTCAATCGATTATAACAACCGGGCCTATTTCTCCCGGAACATACCGCCATGCGCATCGTCATCTGCGGAAGCCTCTTTGGCCGCTTCCGCATCCGCTTCGCTTGCAAACACCTTCAGCTCCTCGCGACCGGCCAGCTCTTTCGCCATCTCGCGCAACTTGAACTTCTGCACCTTGTTCGACGGCGTCATCGGGAAGTCGTCCACGAAAAACACGCGTTTGGGCACTTTGTATCGCGCGATACGCGGTATGGCAAATGCGCGCACGTCATCCTCAGTCATGTCTTCGAAACCTGGACGCGTGCGAATGAAAGCACCCACGATTTCCCCGAGTTTCTCATCGGGGATGCCAACTACCTGTGCATCCAACACGCCCGGCATGCTTAGCAGGAAGTTCTCCACTTCCAGCGGGTAAATATTCTCGCCACCGCGGATAATCATGTCCTTGATACGCCCGGTCACGCGGTAGTAGCCGTCCGCATCCACCGTGCCCATATCACCGGAGTGCAAATACCCGTCCGCGTCGATGGCCTTCGCTGTTTCCTCGGGCATCTTGTAGTAGCCCTTCATGACGTTGTATCCCTTGCAGCACAGTTCGCCCGGCTCGCCCACGCCACAGATATGCCCATCGTCCACATCGATGATACGCACGTCTACCGGCGGATGCTTTTTGCCCACTGTCTCGCATTTGTGTTTGATATCGTCATCGGCGCTGGTCTGCGTGAATACCGGAGAAGTCTCGGTGAGTCCGTAGCAGATGGTCACGCCTTTCATGTTCATTTTGTCCATGGCTTCGCGCATGGTCTCGGGCGGGCACGGGCTGCCTGCCATGATGCCGGTGCGCAAACTGGACATGTCGTACTTGTCAAAATCGGGATGGTTCATTTCGGCGATGAACATAGTCGGCACACCATAAACAGCCGTGGCTTTTTCCTTGTCGATAGCTTGCAGCACCAGCTCTGCGTCGAAGCTCTCCACAATGACCATAGTCGAGCGGTGCGTCAGGGATGCCATCACGCCCAGCACGCAGCCGAAACAGTGGAAAAACGGCACAGGCAAGCAAACGCGGTCATCAGGTCCAAGCTTTTGGCCTTCGCCGATGTAGAACCCGTCGTTTAAGATATTGCGATGCGTCAGCATGACGCCTTTAGGAAATCCCGTGGTGCCACTTGTGTACTGCATCATCACACAGTCATTGTTGTCAAATTCAGCCGTGCAATCCCACAGCTCCTGGTCGGCAACGTGCTCGCCTAGCAACAGTAATTCGGGCACGCTGTAGAAGCCGCGATGCTTTTCAGGGCCCATGTAGATGAGGTTTTTCAGGTACGGATAGGTTTCCGATTCCAGATGTCCACGCTGCTGGTTCAGGGATTCGGGCACTAAGTCACGCACGATTTGCAAGTAGTCCACGTCACGAAACGAGTCGATGATGCACAGCGCCTTCATGTCCGACTGCTTCAGCACATAGTCCAACTCATGGCTTTTGAAGACCGGATTCATCGTGATCATGACCACGCCGATTTTCGCCGTAGCGTACATGAACGTGAGCCAATCAGGAATATTTCGAGCCCAAACACCCAAATGGTCGCCCGGCTTCATACCGATGGCCAACAGGCCTCGCGCCATGTCGTCGGTACGTTTGTCGAAATCACCATACGTCCAGCGCAAGTCGCGATCAGGATATACCACGAACTCATGATCAGGGTCTATTTCGGCTTGGTCGCGAAAGTACTGGCCAATGGTTTTTTCCGAATGCAGCTTGTAATCCTGCGACCCAGGCTCTCCCATATACTCTTCGTCAGTTGTTTTCGATGCTTCTTCCATGAGCAAATCTCCTAAACCGGCGTGTACACGACGGCGAGGAACTTCGCCTTCTGATTGCTGTACGCGCGCACCTGATGAGGGACGATGGAATCGTAATAGATGGATTCGCCGGGATGCAGCACGTAGAGTTCCTTGCCGTATTCGATTTCGACGTTGCCCTCCATGCCGTAGAGCCACTCTTCGCCCTCGTGCCCTTCAAGTTCGTGGTCCGTCTCACCGGATGGGTCGATGGTGATGATAAACGGGTCCATATGCCGAGACGGACGGCCTGCAGCCAAACTGAAGTAATTCAAATCGCCGGCATCGCTGTTGGTCTCCAAGCTTTTCAAACGCTGGACTTCTTCCATCTGGTCTACGCTGATATAGACCGGTCCCAAATTCTCGTCATCATCCATGAGCGTACCCAAACGCACACCGAGCGCGCGGGTGATTCGAATGAGCGGCGCAAGCGATGGCGGCAGCTCTCCTTTTTCCAGCCCTTCGATGACGGAGACGTCGCAGCTGCAACGATCCGCCAGATCTTGCTGAGACAGGTGATGTGCCTCTCGCAGCGTTGTGATCTTCGAACCGAGTTTGTTGTCTTCTGACATTCGATTTCCTTTCTCGGGGCTTCTTTGCGTGCTTCGCGCTTTTTCACCGCTCATCGCGCGCGTATTTATATTGTTTGCTATTCTAGCGTTTATCGAATCACCCGCACGAAAAAACGTTTTCGTGATGTAAGACTGCATCACTTTTCCACATTAGAGTGCGATAGTGCTACGAACACACGTCGGTGCTAAGTTGGTGGCAAGTTGATGCCAAGTTAGTGCTAAGTTAGTGCTAACTTCTGCTCACCAGCTGCTTTTCTATCTGGCCTGATGTGACCAAAACAGCTGATGTATTCAACTCATCGAGACCCTGATTGGTAATTTGCATTATCTGCTCTTCGTTGGCGGCGCAGATTAGATACCCTATCGTCTCGTTTTCCATCACCGAGCTACCTGCAACGTAACCGCCGTATGCATCGAACTCGGTATAGCCCAAACCCATATCGGTTATGATCTTGCGAATCGTCTGCTTGGCCGTGTCCGTGGCGAGCACCTGCGTCCCCGTATCTTTATCGTTCATGCCGAAGTACAGATTGTATGCAACGGCGCTTTCAAACGACCCCTCCTGCTTGCTCGCCGCATCCGCTTGATTGGAAGACTGCTCTGCCTGCGTTTGAGTTGCCTGCGTCTGACTAGATTGCGAACTATCGCTTTGCGACTGGGTCGTCTGCCCTGATGAGCATCCCGCCACAAGCATAGTCAGAACCAAAACAGCCCCTGCAAACACCACTTCGATCTTCTTTCGTTTCATAATCTTCCCTTTCATTTTAAGTAGTCTCAATCTTTGGGCAGAGCAAATCTTTTTTCATTTGAGTTCTTGCCTTATGATGTCAGTCGCATCGTTGCGGCAAGTGAGTCCGTGACGCAAAACTTACGGCTGTGCTCAGATGATATGGCAATCAGGCGAAGCGATGCCATTTCTTGTCGTAAAACGTCCTTTTTTCGGCGCAAGCAATCATGCGAGTCGGGGCTCAAAACAGGAATTGTCAATCAGACCCGCTATGTGCGATTTTCACCGGCGAATCCCGTCTTTTCCGCAATGCCAAAAGGCGATGCTCGTCGTTTGCGCAGGTGGCGGAATTCTGTCGGAGAACGAGTCGTCCCAAAATCGCACATAGCGGGCTTTATTGACAAAACCTGTTTTCTCCAACCAGGCGATCCTAACGCGACCGGCGCAGAGTCAGGTTGTTGCACTCACAGCACGATCATAAGGGCAACCAGGCTGCCACAAATCGCAAAGTGCAAAGCGATCAGGTCAGCACGGCTGACGGACGTGTTGCGGGATAGCGAGCGTTGGAGCGCCCTGCCAAAGAACCGCGCACAAAAGCGCGGCGCAGTCTATGCTTCGGCCAAAAATACGGGGATACTGTGAACCGATGCCAAATCATCCGCCGCGCCTCTGCGCGGTTCGGCGCGGGATCAGCGCGACCCGCTCGCTATCCCGCAACACGTTCGTCAGCCAAGCACTCCGGTCGTAACGTTAGTCCTCCACATGCAGTTTTCTCCCGTTCACGAAAGATTCACTTTAATACGATAAAGCGATGGTAGAATAGGCGAAATTTATTCCAACGTATTGCTAGGAGGAACGCTATGGCCCGTGTGTACAATTTTTCCGCCGGTCCCGCAGTTTTACCCGAACCTGTTTTGAAAGAAGCAGCATCAGAGATGCTGGACTATCACGGCTGTGGAATGTCGGTTATGGAAATGAGCCACCGGTCAGCAGAATTCAAGCAGATTATCGAAGATGCTGAAGCCGACCTGCGCGACCTTCTGAACATTCCCGAAAATTACGACGTCTTGTTCCTGCAGGGTGGCGCAAGCCAGCAATTCGCCGCTATCCCGATGAACTTCAGCCGCCCGAAAAACGCTGTGGCCGACTACATCGTCACCGGTCAGTGGGCAAAGAAGGCCTTCGCCGAGGGTGGTCGTTTCGTCAAGGCCAACAAAATAGCTACCAGCGAAGATGAGAATTTCAGCTACATCCCCGACTGCAGCGATTTGCCGATCACCCCTGAAGCCGATTACGTTTACATTTGCGAGAACAACACCATCTACGGCACAAAGTTTTGGACTCTGCCCAACACGAAGGGCAAAGACCTGATTGCCGACCAGAGCTCTTGCTTTTTGAGCGAGCCCGTGGACGTGAAGAATTACGGCATGATTTATGCCGGTGCCCAGAAAAACATCGGACCAGCCGGAGTGGTGGTTGCCATTATCCGCCACGATTTGGTGCCTGAAACCGAACTGGACGATGTGCCTACGATGCTGCAATACAAGACGCAGGTCGACAAGGGTAGCCTGTACAACACGCCGCCGTGCTACGGCATCTACATCTGCGGCAAAGTGTTCAAGTATCTGAAGGAACAAGGTGGCTTGGGCGAGATGAAACGTCGCAACGAGGCAAAAGCGAAAATCCTCTACGACGCAGTCGACGAAAGCAAGCTGTTCAAGGGCACGGTCCGTCCGAAAGACCGCAGCCTGATGAACGTGCCGTTCGTGACCGGCGATGCAGATTTGGACGCGAAATTCGTGAAAGAAGCCGCTGCTGCGGGCTTGGTGAACCTGAAGGGCCACAGAAGCGTAGGCGGATTGCGCGCGAGCATCTACAACTCCATGCCCAAAGAAGGCGTACAAGCGCTGGTCGATTTCATGCGCACGTTCGAAGTAGAAAACGCCTGATTCGAAAAGCGAGCGTGTACAAAGCGCGAATGAAAAGCGCACAATGAAAAGGACCCGGGTCAACATGCCTCGGGTCCTTTTCTTGTAGTGCGTGGATTCATATGCGCCCATTTGCACTCGTCGAATCACGGCAAACACTAAGGCATCAACCTCATCGCCGTTTTTTATTGGTAGCGCAACGATTCGATGGGGTCCAAACGCGCAGCGCGACGGGCTGGGTAAAATCCGAATATCACACCGATTGCAATCGATACACCTGCCGCTATGAGCACTGATTGAATTCCGACAGCTGGCTTCATCGCCAAACCCGGCTGGAAAAAAATAATAATGGCCGTAAGCGCATATGCGCTGATATACCCGAGCACGATGCCGATAGCACCGCCCATCATCGTAAGCACGATTGATTCCAACAAGAACTGCCTGACAATATCCTTTTCGTGCGCACCCAACGCTTTGCGCAAGCCGATTTCGCGAATGCGTTCCGTCACGTTGGTCAACATCATATTCATGATGCCGATGCCGCCCACAAGCAAAGATATGCTCGCAACGGCGGCCATCAGTATTTGGAATCCAACCATGAGAATCTGAAACGATTGAGCGAACATGTCCTCAGAATATACTGTGATGCTCTCAGAAGGTTTCGAAGCGTTCAGTATAGTGGCAAAAGTACTCATCGTCTTTTCAATCAGCGCATCCTTATTAACGGTAGAGGGATCGCCCGCAATCACACCAGTACCTGTATATGAGCCAGCGGCACCCATTCGGATTTCCATCGTGTTCAACGGAACGAAAACGCTTTCTTTCGTAGACGTGCCTTCGGCCGCTTCTAAAACTCCGAGCACCGTGTATGTATCGTCTCCTATGATCACCTGCTTGCCCACTGCCTCGGCATCTTCCGAACCGAATAGGTCTTTCACTACGCCGCGCCCGATAGCACACACCCGGCGCGCCGACGCCTCGTCGTCAGCTGAATAGAAGCTTCCAGAAGTGAATGTCAGGCCATTGGCTTCGGCATATGAAGATTGGGTGCCCACAACACTCTCCGTAGCCGTTTGAGAGCCCTGTGTCATATCCGCACTGCTCGTTTTCGACAGAATGATTTCACTATATTCGGGCATCTGCGCAGCTAGGGTCTCAAAATCGCTTTTCGTGGCATCAAGCTTTGTGCTAATCGAAATCAATTTCGACTGGCTCGAGCCGAATGACGATGACAGCGCGGATCCCATGCTGCCAACAAGCGATGTCATAGTGATGACTGCCCACACGCCAATAACGATGCCGAGAATGGTCAGCGCAGAGCGCATCCTGTTCGCGGAAAGCGTGCTGAGCACTTCGCGAAACATGTCGGTAAATTTCATTGTCAGTCCCCCTCCCCCTATAGAAGCGGTGCGTCATGCATGTCTTTATAAGAATGGTAGAGCAATCCATCCTTGATATAGAGTGTTCGATCCGCATGGTCGGCCACATCTTGTTCGTGAGTGATCAAAACAATCGTTTTACCCGCCTCATGCAGACGCGCGAAAGTAGCCAACACCGCCTCACCCGTCGCAGTATCCAAGTTTCCTGTGGGTTCGTCGGCCAATATCAATGCCGGACTGTTCACCAGCGCACGCGCAATGGCCACGCGCTGCATCTGACCACCTGATATCTCGTTGCTCATATGATCGTAGTACTGCGGTTGCAGCGCCACGGCCGCAAGGGCAGCGCGAGCACGTGCTTCCCTTTCCTGCTTTGGACAGGTGGTGTAGAGAAGCGGCAACATCACATTTTGAAGCACGGAAGTGCGCGGCAGCAGATTAAATGACTGAAAGACAAAGCCGATGCGCGTGGCGCGAATGTCAGCTAGCTCATCATCGCTACAATGAGCGATATCGCGACCCTCCAGAAAATACCGGCCGGATGTAGGCGAATCCAAACAACCGAGTATATGCATCAGCGTTGATTTGCCCGAACCCGAAGGTCCCATGATGGCAACAAATTCCCCGCGCTCCACCGCGAAGCTTACTCCGCGAAGCGCATAGGTGCTCCCTGCTTGGGTCACGAACGTGCGATGTATGTCTTGACCGTATATGGTCGGGTATTCCTCATGTATGTCAATCGCCGAAGAGACCTGCTCAGGCATGTTGGCCGACGCAGTCGCCATCAATGGGGGCTGCGGCGCAGCAGAGCGAGCTGCATCGGAAGTGATTTTTTGGGTATTGTGCTTCAATCGGCACACCCCTAATTCGTTGTGGAAGACGAGGAAGGTATCACCAGAGCGTCACCCTGGGAAAGGTTTCCCTTTATCGCTGCCTTGCTGTCGGTTTGGGAGATGACCTGCACTTCCACTTCAATCGTGGTTTCGTCATCGCCCTGCTTGGTCACATAATACTTTCCGTCTTTGCTCGTAAGCGCTGTTTTCGAGACCATCAGCGAATCGGGAATCGTCAGTGTCGATATGGAAGCGTGCGCCGTCATGCCGCTTTTCATCTTCGCATCCGGTGCGCTGATAAGCAGCGTGACCTCGTAGCGAACCGACTGCGTGGAACTCGTCAAACTCGAAGTCGTGCTCGTGCTGGAGGAAGAAGATGAACTGGCGTTCGCGATATGCGTGACCGTGCCGCTGACTGTGGTGCCACTCAATGCATCGAATGTAATCTTCGCAGTCTGGCCGACCTGCACTTGCGATATATCGACCTCGCTCACAGGAATCTTCACCAGCATCTTGGACATGTCCGCTATCTGCAAAGCGGGCTTACCCGACTGCGCCAGCGTGGAGAGAGAAGTGCCGGAGACGATGTTGCTCGTGAGGACGGTCCCGCTCATCGTCGCACGCACCGTTCGCTTGTCAGCTTTCGCCACAGCCGAATCGTATGCCTGTTGGGCCGAATCAACAGCGGATGCAGCAGAGCTTATCTGCAGGTTCGCATTATCAATCTGGGTCTGAATTGAAGCAGCTGCCGACTGCGACGATGTCGTGCTCGCGGAAGTCGAGGAAGTGCTTGTTGCGGAAGCATCGGCGGCGGACGTGGTGGCAGAAGAGGCCGTGTTCTGGGCGTCAATCAAAGATTGACGGGTGTTTCGAGCTTGCGACAGGGTGTTTAAGGCGGTAGTCAGCGTAGTCTGGGCCTGAGCCACCGCACTGTCTAAATCATCGTTTTTGATAGTGTAGAGAGCATCGCCCTCGTTCACTTGGTTTCCCTCGCCTACCAGTACCTGATCCACGATGCCGGTAATCTCAGGCGATGCAAGCGATGAGGCGTACGGTTCGAGATTACCCTTGCCTTCGACTGTTTTCTCAAACGTACCCTGCTCCACTGTAGTCGTTTGCGCTTTTGCCTTCTCGGCTGGCTTCAAAGCACCGACAATCATCGGTATGATTACCAAAAACACAACCAAGACAACAGCTATGATTATGCGGCGCTTCTTCTTGCTCATCTTTTTGGTATCCGCAACGCTTTTCACGGGAGCGAAAGCATCAAGCGCGGCGGCCGCATCCATGGAAGTCGTCGACGACTGCAAGTCACTGGTGCCGATTGCAGAAAGCTCCTCGCCCGCTGGGGCATCGAAAGATTTCGAATCAGACGGCATCGCAGCGGTATCTTCAGAGCCCGGATCAGTGTTCTTCGGCACAGACGAATTCGAATCGTCGTCCCAATAGCCCTTGTTATCCTTCATGAGAATCCCCTTTGGCTCTACGAATGGTCGCTCAATGCTTAATATGATTTGTTTCTCGGCATATGACAGTATAACTAAACACTCGAAGAATCGACGCCTGACGTGCTAAAAAGCCAATCACTTGCGTCTGCGAAACCTAAACGAAAGCAAACTGAAACCATCCGCAAGCACATCAAAGCGAATTTGAAACAAATGTCCGATAGCAAGCGAACTCACAGGGCAAAAACGCACAGGATTACACATCATGGTAAATGATGATTGCAACAAAGATGGCAAACGCACATAATGCTGAACAGATTGAAGGGGTACGAGAAAAGACAAGTACATATACAACAACGTATTAGCATTGAGAGAAAGCCCAACCAGCATGAAGATGAGTATGAACAACGCGCTTTACGCCCTCTCGTTCGGCTTGGATGCCGTGGAAAACGAGCTCGTTGGCGCTACGACCAATCATGGCAAACGCGTCGCCTATATTTCAGAGAGGCTCGGACACGATGCAGGCATGAACGAGCAAGAGCGTATGGACCTCGCCTGCTGCGCAGTACTGCACGATTGCGCGCTGACCGAATACATCAGAACCGAACTGAGAGATGGAAGAAATCCCAAATCCAAAGACGGCATCGCCCTGCTTGGCGACCATTGTGTAAACGGCGAGAAAAACGTCTCCATACTCCCCTTCTACGACCGCGCGCCACGCGGATCCATCCAGTATCATCACGAAAACTTCAACGGCAGCGGACCTTTCGGGAAAAAAGGCGACGAAATCCCGCTCTGGGCATCAATCATCCATCTGGCCGACATCATGGACCTCAGCCTCAATCGCGGCGAATTACAGGGCGGAAAATACGCTCAAGCACGCGATTTCGTAGCGCGACAGAGCGGCATCATGTTCAATCCCGATGTGGCAGCGCTTTTCTTGGACCATTTCAGCGAAGCGCGTCTTGCAAGCGTGCAGGGTGCTGCTATCGATCAACTGCTCTATGAAGATTTGCCTGGACAGGTGAAAGAGTATTCGAACCAAGAAATGGCACGTTTCGCAATGATGTTCGGACGCATCGTCGATTACAAGTCGAAATTCACCCATTTGCACAGCGAGGGCGTCGCCTTGAAGACGAGGGAGATGGCTCTGTACTTCAAACTCGACGACCAGAAAGTTTCTGACCTCTATGTAGCAGCTGCGTTACATGATGTGGGAAAAATGCTGATTAGCCGCGATATTCTGGAAAAACCCGGCAAGCTGACAATACCTGAATATGACAAGATGAAATTGCATGCGCTGTATTCATACCAGATGCTCACGCGCATAGGCGGCCTTGAAGAAATCACCCCTTGGGCAGCCCTGCATCACGAGCATCTGGATGGCACGGGTTATCCCTTCGGCAAAACGGCTGCCGAGCTCGGATTCGAAGAACGCCTCGTTGCTTGTATGGACGTGTATCAAGCATTACGTGAAGAGCGGCCATACCATAAGGGGAAAACACATGCTCAAACGATGCCCATCATGAAAAGCATGGTCAAATCCGGACAGCTCGATGGCGATATAGTAAGCGCCATCGACAAACGCTACGCTTATGCTGATACAGTCGCTTCATGATTGAGCCATGCCAAAGAAATAGACTCAAAAATGCGAGCCCCGATCTTTTCGCTTTCTTTGTCACCTTTGTTTTCTGCGTTCTTGTGATGTCGCTTCTTTCGTCTTGCTCTTCGAGCACTGCGGGATTATCGGGTGCGTACTCGGCATCGTCGAGTGCAGAAGGCCAATCTAAAAGTCAAAACGATGACACAATCCTAGAAACAAATGTCGTTGAAACGGCAACCGTGATTCATGTGGTGGATGGCGACACGCTGTATGTGAAGCGTGCCGATGGCTCGAATGCAAAAGTACGTTTGATTGGCATCGACTGCCCCGAAAGCGTTGCGGATGATGAATCGCGCAACAGTGCTGAAGGGGTGCAAGCGAGCGATTTCACGAAATCGCTCGTCGTCGAAGGGTCGACGATCTGGATGACGCGCGACGTTTCCGATAAAGACAAGTACGGTCGCCTGCTGCGCTATGTATGGATGGAAGATCCACCCGCAAAGGCTGACGAAGCGCAAATCTCACGCACAATGCTCAATGCGATCTTGGTTGAAAACGGATATGCGCAAGCAAAAAACTATGAGCCAGACACCGCTTGTAATGAGGTATTCGAGAGTTTGGAGAAATCGGCGATTGAAGATGGGTTGGGAGTCTCCTACCGCTGGTAATATAGCAAGACAGCAAATTGCGCTAGCCCTTTACGCGTCCCCGCTCAAACGTGTGATGCTTGCGCTGTTTCTGAGGCTCACGGAAATCAAGCTGGGGCTGCACATATTCGGCAGCCGCCTCGGTTTCCCCCACGAGCTCAACGGTGTCTATTTGCCATGACACAGCTTTGTTGCCGAATAATTCCAGCATTTTAATACGCGCGTCGGTACGATTCTGCTTCGAGCCGGATTTGGCATCGCTTTCGAACTCGAACGAGCCATTCACCGGATTAGCATCGCGGGGTGATTTGTAATGCGCACGGTATGTTTTCATATTTCAATTTCCCATCTTCTTTTCAAACGCACCTATTATAGCAAGCACTTTGCAATATACCCGCCCCGCTTAC
Source organism: Actinomycetes bacterium (assembly GCA_023394615.1). Classification (GTDB taxonomy): domain Bacteria; phylum Actinomycetota; class Coriobacteriia; order Coriobacteriales; family Eggerthellaceae; genus JAEXAI01. The sequence goes on from JAEXAI010000016.1 coordinate 196,826, forward strand.
GTGAAGGTATTGTCCGTTTCAAACGAAAGATAGGTCGAACCATCGAACCTTGTAATATATTTTTCTCAGCGAGAAGCGTGCGAACAACAATATAGAGTCGTTTCACTGCTCATTCTTCCCAAAGCATTTTTTGAAAGAGGCGATATGGCAGAAAAAGGAAACAGCGGCAACCGCAATGACCCACGCGTCCAACGGACACGCATGCTCATCAAATCAACGTTCAAAGCCATGGTGTGCGAAATGGATGCCAGCAACATAACCGTGCAAAAGCTGACCGACCGAGCGAATATCAATCGCAAAACATTCTATCTGCACTACAAATGCCTCGAGGATCTCTACAACGAAGAGATACGACGCATATGCCAAGGCTACTGCGATGCCCTCAACATGTTCGATCCTCAACCTATTCCCGTTGATGCAATCAAGGCTTTCTTCGAGTATTTCACGAAGCTCGACATATTCGAAGAGCGGCTCCTCTGCAACAGAAGCTACTTTCCCTATGCCAACAAGGTCTTACTATCTTCCGTGGGACTCACGCGCCACTATCTTGGCTTCAAAACGTATTTGCCCGAAGACGACGAAAAGGTGATGGACCATTTCGTCGTGAGGAACTTGTTTGATATGTATTGCCATTGGGTACTAAACGGCAAGAAGGTTCCCGTGGAGAGGCTCATTGAGTTAGCCAACAAGCATTTATGCTACGGCTTGGATTCTTTCCGCTTCGACTCCGACATACAACCCGAGTCTCAAGGGGAGTTCGAAGAGGTTTCAATAAGTGATTCCTCGCGGTTTCTGTGATGGGCATTTCCGAAAAGGGAAAATGCAAAACCGAGACTAAGACTGCAAAAAGAACCGCACCGTCGAAGCATAAGAAGTCATGTTCGGCAGTGCGGTTTCTGAATAGTGATTAATACAGCGGTTATTCCTGCAATAAAACCAACTAAGCAGTAGGCTGGACCTCCGCAGGTTTCTTGCCTAACTTGGCAACCACCACGATAGCCGCAATGATACCGACCGCTGCAACGCCACCCGTAGGCACGGCGACCAAGGCCCAATTACTGGTTGCCGAAACAATACCTCCGCAAATCTGTATACCCAGCACGCCGCCTAATCCAGATGAAAAAGAGATCATGCCCATGCCGATAGGAACCGCTTCAGGGGGAACAGCGTCGGGAATAAGGTTGTGAGCCAGAGGCCCGCAACACTGCATACCTGCAGCAGCAAAGAGAATACCAACGATATCCAGAGGGATGCTCGGCATCGTCCATATCATTACAAAACCAATCAGGTCTAAAACTATCGCCATTAAAAATAGCTTGGGATGATTTCTGTTGGCAACCTTGTTCAAGACGAAGCCGAAGGTAAGAGCGATAAAGATCATCAGGTAGGTGTGAATGCTCGAAATCGAATTGGCTTCGGTCGATGGCAAGCCCATCGAGGTGGTCAAATAGGTGGGGTAATACGTGGTATAAACGCCCCAGCCAAAAATCGATGCGAAAAACGCGATGCAAATGCATATTGCAGCCGGGTTCTTCAGGCATTCACCCCAAGCACCCTTCTTTTTCTGAGCAGCAGCATTCTGACGCCCTTGAGCAGTATCTGTGCCGGGCATCTTTAAAAAGAAGAAGCAGAGGATGAACGCAACGACTAAGAAAGCAACAGCAACCCACCAGTTAGCTTGCCAACCAAAAGCTGGCGTGACCAAATTGCATAGGTTGAGAATAATCAAGGTACCGATAGAAGACCAGATGGCCCATAACGACATTGGCAAACCGCGCTTCTCTGCAGGAAACGTTTGCGCAAAGATGACCGGAGGCACCACAAACACCATGCCAATACTCAAACCCTCGAAGAACCTTGTTATGACGAGAACGGTGAAGTTTGTGGCAAAAGCACCGATAATGCCGAACACGATAGCTGAGGCCAGAGTAATCAAGAACGCATTGCGTGGTCCGATTTTCTTTGTAATCGCTCCTGCAGGTAGCGCAATCAGCAGGTTTGCGATTGAAGGCACGCTCATCAATAGACCGGCGGTTCCCACATCGATGCCCCAAGCTGCAATTATCTGCGGCATGGTTCCTGTCACTTTGAACTGTGAAATAGCCACGGCAATCGATCCGAATACCGTTACCAAAAAAATCACCCATTTATTAGGTGTATTTTGTTTTGTTTGTTCCATAACTCTTCCTTGAAAATAAAACCGTCATCAGGTTTTCAGTGAGGTGGCGATAGGTATTTAAAAAAAACCGCAAGGGCTCAAGACGATACACCCTTGCGGCTGTTGAGCATTTAATCCAGCTTGTCCACGCAATGCGCCATGCGCTTCGGGAATCCCTTTGTATCGGGAACCTTCACGGCCACGGCGTCGTAATCCCTGTTGGCAGCACCAGGCATGTTGTACTCGCGGTTGTCAATGCGGGCTATAGCAATCTCTTCGGGTGCATCGAGCTGCGGAATCCAGTCATAGGGGATGCGATAAGCGCGGTAGAGCAAACCGGGTCCTACATCTGGATAGACGTACTCCCAGACGAGTTTGTTGTCGGGAGTGAACTCCATAATCTTCGCCGATGTTCCCTCGCAAATAAGCGTGTTGCCGTTTTCAAGGCGCTGCGCGTCGCTGGTCAAGGGCGAGTAGAAGTAGTTGGACGTGAAGGGGAAGCCCGGCTGATTGCCTAGTTGCTCGCCTTCGCACTTCCAGACGATCTTCATAGTGGTCGGGTCGAACTCGACGACGCGGGAGCCATCACGGCGTTCGGCCTTCAGCCCCATTTTGGAAGTTTGGGATGGCAAGCCGTATCCAGCCCAACCGCCGTTGTCGTAGACCATCACGTTACCTGCTCCCGGTAGACCCTTAGGTATCATGTGAGTGTGATGCGGCCCGATGATGGTGCCGAAGATACGCAGCTCGCGCGACTTCGTAAAGTCAGGGCCCACCTGCCAGACAACCTTTCCACTCTCATGGTCGACAATCCACATGATGTTGGCTTCGCGTGAGTCCATGATGATGTTGTCAGGCGCAAACCTCTCGTCGCCCTCATCGAACCAGTGATTGGGTCCTAAATAGCTCGCGCAGTTCACATGGAAGATATCGCCTTGACCCTCAGGACCGGCATCCTGGATGTTAGGATCTCGATACATCACGTTCTTCTGGGCCTCGGTGAGATCAAACTCGTTGAAGTGGTCCAACATGTTCCACTCCCACAGAAGGTTGCCCTCGCGGTCAATCTCAATCAGGCGATCTTCCAACAGCAGCTGAGGGGAAATCTTAGGCTTGCGCACGTCGTTGTGCGTCAGCATCAGCACCTTCTGAAAGTCGGTCGTGGATTCCTGACCAGGGCATGGATAACCCACCGGGTTGCCCTCCAGCTGATAGTCGTGATGCTGACGCGCCACCCAGTGCTCGCCTGCAATCTCGTCGGTGACCTGCTGGTTGTGCTCGAAAGTCCACTCGATGTTACCGTCCCAGTCCACCATGGTTACATCCTGCATGTCCTGATAGGCATCGGTGGCCTCGCGCGCGCCGCGGCTCGCCAGCAGGTAGCCGCCTTTAATCATCTTGCAAGGGAAGCCGTTGAGCCCTTCCCAAAAACGAACAACCTTGCCGTTCATGTCGATGAGGATGACGCCTTTCCCCATGCCAGTGAACAGCGTGTAGCCGCTCTGACACTTCTCTGGATCATAGATTGTGGTGCCGGTCGGAAACACGGTTGGTCTACCCATAAATATTCCTCTCCCTCAGTTGTCTGCATGTAATCATGCTTTGCATAAGAAAAGGTTACTGAATCATTAGGGTTATTTCTATGACCAACATTTTCATCATGGGTTTTATGCCACGAGTTTGAAACATTGGGGTCTCATTGAAATCAAATTATCCCAATGAACTGCATGGATGACGCAAAATCCTTTTGAGATTCCGTACATGAAGGTTCCCGTTCGGTGTCAATAATCACAGGACGATGACTTTTAGCACTCTCGCATTGACAGTGCTAACCCGCAGAACTATAACAAAGGTGTTCAAAAAAAGGGCCGCGCACCAACAGGGTGCGAGAGGCAAAAAATGCACTGCAAAGTGCAGATAAACAGGAGATGATTATGATGTTGGTACCAGCGAAAAGGAATTTCTTCGACGACTTTATGATGAGCCCCTTCGATACGTTCTTTGACGGAACCCAGTCTACCGGCAAAGCGATACCGGGTTTGATGAAGACCGATGTAAAGGAAACCGACAAGGACTTCCAGTTGACCATCGATTTGCCGGGCGCGAAAAAGGAAGATGTGTCCGTAGAATTACGAGAGGGCTACTTGGATGTAAGCGCGGAGACCAAGCGCGAGGTTGAAGACAAAGACGAAAATGGCACCTACTTGCGCAAAGAGCGCTTCGAGGGCAAGTGCAGTCGTTCGTTCTACGTTGGCGACGAGATTGCCGAGGACGATATCAAGGCACGTTTCGATGGCGGTATGCTCAAGATTACCGTACCGAAAAAGACCCAACCGGAAATCGAAGCGAAGAAATCGATTGCCATCGAAGGCTAATCCTTCTCCCTTGAATAGAATCACGCTATAGTTCTTTGCAATGAGAAACGATGTCGCGTCCGTTTGGATGCGGCGTCGTTTCATTTTTTTTCTTCCGCCGCCGCTTGCAGGCGCTCGATTCGCTATCATTGACCATGTAGATTTATTATACGGACGTACAACCACACAAACGAATCAAGGAATCATGAAACGCAAAACACTCTATAGCGTTCTTGAAGGTGACGCGAACAGCAGGCCCACTGTGATTTATGACCGCTTCATGACCTTTGTGATTCTATTGAGCTTGCTTCCCCTCTGTTTCAAAGAGTCGAACCTAGTGCTTGACATCATCGATTATGTGACTGTTTCTATCTTCATGATTGATTACGCGCTGCGCTGGTCTACAGCCGATATGAAGCTCGGACACGGGCGCCTCTCTTTTCTGATATACCCGTTCACCCCTATGGCCCTCATCGACATGCTCTCCATCTTGCCATCGTTTTTGGCCATCAACCCCTCGTGGCGTCTATCGCGTCTGGTCCGACTGATACGAGTGGTGCGCGCCTTCAAACTTCTGCGCTATTCCAGAAGCCTGAAAATGATTGTAAAAGTATTCATAGACGAGCGGGAACCGCTTTTGGCCGTACTGCTTTTAGCCATAGCTTACACCTTCGTTTCCGCTCTGATAGTTTTCAATGTTGAGCCGGAAACATTTCCTTCGCTCTTTGATGCTGTGTATTGGGCCGTTATCAGCCTGACCACTGTCGGCTATGGGGACATCTACCCACAAACTGAAATCGGTCGAGCCATTGCGATGATTTCTTCGGTCATGGGCATCGCCATCATCGCTCTGCCTTCCGGCATCATCACCGCATCGTTTATGGAAGAGCTACAGGTGCTGAAGGTGCGCCCTGATGACAGCGCAGAGGCCGAATGTGCGAACAATCCAAATGAGGAAACGCCACAACAGGCAGTGGATGCTCAGGATGGGCCGCAATAGTTTTCTCCATCCATATCATGTCTTGCCATTTCCCCAACTTATAACCGCATTTTGTGAAATGACCCACCGTTTTGAATCCCCTTTTGGCGTGGAATCGCTCGCTTGAGGGATTTGGTTCGACAATGCAAGCGTTCGCATTCGTTATATGCTGCAAGATCAAAATCTCCTCCAGCCAATCGTAGAGCTGCCCACTGACTCCGCGCCCCTTCGCACACGGACTCAGGTATATCGTGCATTCCACAGCCCAATCGTAGGCCGCGCGAGTTTTGAAAGCGCCTGCATAACAATAGCCAACGATATCGCCTTCGGCGTTGCATGCCACCAGAAAAGGATAGCGGGCACTTATCGCGTCGATGCGTTTTGCATACTCCGCCACGCTCGGCACGTCGTATTCAAACGACACATTGGTGTTCCTTACGTAAGGGGCGTATATATCCACTATGGCAGCCGCATCATCGCGCGTTGCCACTCTCATATACCAATCTTCTAAAATCATAACTGACTCAGTTCTTCAACAGTAACGGTTATCGAGTAATCAAAAAACAGCAGTGGATACGCGGATTGCGGGAAAAATCTTCAGGGATTGTATCCGACGTGATATCCTTCGTCTGCAGGCCATATGCTTCAAGTGCTTCTGAATCGATGACGAACCCACGCAGGTTGCACGAGAACACAATGGTCCCACCTGGTGCGAGCAGCTGCCCTATTACACCGAGCAGTTTCGCATGGTCGCGCTGCACGCTCCACGTGCGCGAACCCATGGTCTTCGAATTGCTGAATGTGGGAGGGTCGCAAAATACCAGATCGTACTTGCGCCCGCTATCGACTTCTTTGCCAATCCAGTCGGTCACATCGGCACGCACAAAACGATGCTCATCGCCTTTGAAGCCGTTTGCGCTCATATTGCGGCGCGCCCAATCAAGATAGGTCTGCGACATATCCACGGTCGTAGTTTGCACGGCTCCGCCGCCAGCTGCATGCACGCTCGCCGAACCAGTGTAGGCGAACAGGTTCAAAAAGCGCTTCCCCGCAGCCGCGCTGCCCACCAAACCGCGTGTGATGCGATGGTCCAGAAACAGCCCAGTGTCCAAATACCCTGAAAAATCGACTTCAAGCAGATATCCTGCTTCTGACGTGAATGCGCGATGAGCCTTATGGCTGTCCATACGGTACTGCCCACCGCCTTTCTCTTGGCGGCGCTGACGCGCGAAAACACGTCCGGGCAGCACGTTGAGGGCTAACGGCACGATGGCTAGCATATCCGACATACGATGCTCAGCACGAACTGGATCAATGGTTTTCGGGGCGCGATACTCGGCCACGACAGCGAAGCGCTGGCCCTCACTAGGACCAGCGCCTTGGTACAAATCGATTGCAGCAGCATAGTCGGGAAGATCGGCATCGTAGACGCGATAGCACATCACACCTGTTTTGGCAGCCCATTTGCGGCGTTCGCGCACTACTTTTTTCAAACGCGCAGCGAATTGTTGGCTGTTGGCATCCCACACTTCCACTGGCATCTCTTGACCTCGTTGTGGGTCAAGCACCTGAATCGTTGTGCGTCCGGGCATACTAGTCTTCCAAGTAATCCTTTAATTTCGAAGAACGGCTCGGGTGACGCAGCTTGGCAAGCGTCTTGCTTTCAATCTGACGGATGCGCTCACGCGTGACGCCGAACTCGCGTCCGACTTCCTCCAATGTGCGAGGATGACCGTCTTCCAGACCAAAACGCAGACAGATAACCTTACGCTCGCGCTCAGCCAAACCATCCAACACCTTGGTCAGTTGCTCTTGCAGCATACTGAAACTCGCAGCATCAGGGGGAACCACAGCTGCATCATCTTCGATGAAGTCGCCGAGCTGGCTATCTTCTTCTTCGCCGATGGGCGTGTCCAAGCTGACCGGCTCTTGGCTGATCTTTTGGATTTCGCGCACGCGCTCAGGCGTGAGATCCATTTCCTTTGCAATCTCCTCAGGGGTCGGCTCGCGACCGAGCTCCTGTAAAAGCTGACGCTGTATGCGCACCAGTTTATTGATGGTTTCCACCATGTGCACAGGGATGCGAATCGTACGAGCCTGATCGGCGATAGCGCGTGTGATGGCCTGGCGAATCCACCAAGTTGCATACGTGCTGAACTTGAAGCCCTTGGTGTAGTCAAATTTCTCGACCGCACGGATGAGGCCCAAGTTGCCTTCTTGGATAAGGTCCAAAAAGAGCATGCCACGGCCTACATAACGCTTTGCAATAGAAACCACCAAACGCAGGTTCGCCTCAATCAGCTGCTGCTTTGCGTCCAGACCGACTTGCTCGATGCGGGAAAGGCGACGGCGCTCGCGGCGTTCCAGCTCGATGCCCTCATCTTCGGCCTTGTCCAGTTCCTCGCTGGCAGCCACGCCAGCTTCAATTTTCATAGCGAGGTCGATTTCTTCGGATGCTGTGAGCAACGGCACCTTGCCGATTTCCTTCAAATACATGCGTACCGGATCGCCCGTTAGCATGGTAACGGATGCATCGTTGGCGCGACGGCGCGCATTGGCGCGCTTGCGAGCCTGCGAAGTGACCTTCGGCAGTGCCACGTTCACCGTGGCTTTCAGCTCCTCTTCGGGAATGCCTTCCAGCAAATCCTCATCTTCGAGATTGCTTTCCGCTTTATCTTCTTCCGCTGAATCTTCCGTTACGTTATCCGGAGCTTCCACTTCGTCGAGGTCGACAGATTCGTCTTGGTCTTCATTTTCAACCACTTGTGCGGTCTCATTTTTCACATTTGTTTCTTTGTTTTCAGCTATTTCGTTGTCTGAGGTGTCTTTGCGAGAGGCTGCTGCCACGTGGCGTCCTTTCGAAGTAATGTGCAAGCCAAAAGTAGGCGTAAAAGTACGAACAAACAATATACCACAAACTGCGGGTCATTGAGTATTTTTTTGAAAACTTCAAGACGGGCGAGCCAACTGTGAGATACTCGGTGATGCAGCTACAACAAACATGACAAAGACGAAGGCGCGCCTCACCGTCGAACAACAGGAACGAACATGGCGAAAGATGACAACGTAGAACTAGATACCAAGGCATCAGCTTCCTCTGAAGCAAACTGCCCTCTCGCCGCCTCCAAATCCCACTCCCCTGCAAACAAACCTCAGAGTATTTGGTGGGTGTATATGCTGCGCTGTGCTGACGATTCACTCTACACTGGCATCGCCACCGACGTGGAGCGACGAGCCGAAGAGCACAACACGGGAAACGGTGCCAAATACACTCGCAGCCACAGGCCAGTGATTGTGGTTTGGCGCGAGCGGCACACATCGAAGTCATCGGCACTGAAGCGCGAAGCTGCCATAAAGAAACTCTCTCGCGAGCAGAAGCTGGCCCTCATCGTGCACTAATGCGTTTGCTCGCACTGTTTGCGCGCACCTTTCTTTCGCCTTTCAGCATCCTCGCGCTTCGCTTGACAGCGTACGTTTGTTCGCGTATCATTTGAAATACGAACATACATTCGTTTTCAGGAGCGCTCATGGATGTTGCTGACAAATTGGAGATTCTGGCAGATGCCGCGAAATACGATGTCGCCTGCACGTCTTCGGGCATCGACCGCTCAGCTCAGAAGGGCCATTTAGGAAACACGGTTTCAGCTGGATGCTGCCACAGCTTCACCCCAGATGGTCGTTGCATCTGCCTCCTGAAAGTACTGCAAACCAATGCATGTGCTTATGATTGCGCCTATTGCGCCAACCGCGCCTCAAACGACACACCACGCGCCACATTCACTCCCCGCGAGCTAGCCGATTTAACTATAGGGTTTTACCGTCGCAATTATATCGAAGGACTGTTTCTGTCGAGCGGCGTGTTGAAAAACCCCGACTTCACCAGTGAGCTGATGGTGCAGACACTTCGGATTCTGCGCCAAGAATACGGCTTTCGCGGATATATCCACGCAAAAGCTATTCCGGGCACAAGTCCTGAGCTTTTGGATCAACTGGGATTTCTGGCCGATCGCATGAGCGTGAACATGGAGCTGCCCAGCCGCAAGAGCCTCTCGCTTTTGGCACCGGATAAATCAGGCCATGAAATCATCACGCCCATGAGACAACTGAAGGAAAACATCGCCGAAGATAGGGAGACCCATTCTCTTGCCCGACGAAAAACAATGTACCTCTCCTCATTCGAGCATGCGCGAATGCCTCAAAAGCAGCGCGCATACATGCCGGCTGGACAAAGCACGCAGATGATTATCGGCGCTTCACCTGAAAGCGACACTCAGATACTCAGGCTCTCTTCGGCACTCTACCGACAGATCAATATGAAGCGCGTCTTCTTCAGCGCCTACATTCCCGTAAATGCAGATACGCGCCTGCCCACCACCGATCGCATACCGCTCGATCGGGAGCACCGTCTGTTTCAGGCTGATTGGCTTATGCGCTTTTACGGCTTCGATGTGGAAGAGATTGTCGATGACGATCATCCATTCTTGGATTTGCAGGTAGACCCAAAAGCAAATTGGGCATTAAATCACCTCGACTCATTTCCCATTGAGGTAAACACCGCACCTTACGAGCAACTCCTCCGCGTGCCCGGCATAGGAGTGCGAGGGGCAAAGTCGATAATGCGTGCACGTAGAACCTGCTGTTTGAGGGAAGCGGAATTACGCAAGCTGGGCGTTGCCTACAAGCGCGCACGCTATTTCATCACGTGTGGCGGGAAATGGAACGGTCAGGGGATTGAGTTTTCCAGCGAGGCGCTGCGAGCACAGCTTGCAAAACCCATCGATGGCGGCAAACATGGCAGACGCAGCGCCAAAGCGATTCCCGGACAGATGTCCCTTGCCGATTTAGACCCCGCTTTCGATTCCTGCATGCAGAATGCACCTATCTCCTGCGATAACGTTCAACAACAGAAACGCGAGCCGCATGATTTTGCAAAAAGGCAGCTTGAAACAAATGTACCCGCTGCCAATCAGGATTCGCCAGAAACCTCAAAAACGCCCTTGGAAGCTTGGTGTGCTTAATGATCGCCCTTGTATTCGACGGAACGTTGGAAGGATTGATGAGCGCCGTTTTCTTCGCCTACGAAAAGCATGTGAATCCACAAGACATCATTGCCCAAGGAATCGTGCAACCTAGGTTGGACCAGCAGATTGTGGTCGTGAAAACGGACTTCGACCACGCCGTTCGCGTTCGCCGGGGCATAGAGCGCAGTTGCGGCGAGGCCGCTTGGTGGTCGGTTGCAAAAGCCTCGGCCGCCGATGACCCGAAAAGCCCTCTGATTGTCTATCGCTTCATACGATACGCCCTGGCACGAGACAGCTCATCTTCTTGCAAGGGGTGTAAAAAACGCGCGATTTGCAAGAGTGCCTGCGCGCGTCCTCATTCATCGGGGATATTATCCGAAGCCGCACATCCCCACGTGGAACCGCTGTTGCGTCTTGAAAAACGCGTGCAGAATGAAATCTATCACATGGAGCAGTTCATACGATTCGAGCACGCGCAAGACGATATGTGGGTGGCACGTTGCAATCCCAATGCATCAGTGGTGCCGTTCATCATGGATTGGTTCGCCAGACGATTCAACACACAACGCTTCATGATCTTCGACGAGACCCATCATATCGCGGGTATATCGGAAGGAGGGTCATGGAGCCTCGTTTCCACTGACGGCATTCCAGAGCCAAAACACACTCGCGAAGAGGCCCTTATGCAAGATGCTTGGAAACGCTTTTACAATGCTCTTACCATCGACGCCCGATACAATCCGGAGTTGCGCAGACATTTCATGCCAATGCGCCTGTGGCGAAACATCACCGAAGTGAAGACTGTGCTGCCTTACTCTGCTGAAACGTCTGAAGACAGCACTCCTGTGCTGTCGAATGCAGGAATAAAGCTTTCTTGTGCAGCACCGCCTTCTTGCCAAAAGTAGTCATCGATACCCAAGGAGTCCATGTAATCCAGCAGCCGATCGTATTCTTCATCCGACACGCGTTCGTTCAACTCGGTTGCTTCGGGAAAAGCTCGCATGGGCGTATACTGGTTCATGACGCTGTAGAGCACGTCATTTCCGAATGTGTTCCATATCCATTCGATAACATGCTTGGAATCATCCAATCGCCCAGGTAGAATAAGATGACGGACAACCACACCTTTTATCAGACGATTCTCGCCTTCCAAAATGGCAGTTGATGATGAGGATGCGCACATTTCATCGTATATCGGCGTGCCGATGGCATCCACCATAGCAACCAAAGCACTTGATGTCACATCAAAATAGTCCGGAGCGTTCGAATACCGTGTACTCGCATCGCTTTCACGCGCGCGCCAGTACTTGAAATCAGTGAGGAATACATCTACCCAATCTGCCATATCGCGTACGGAAGATATGGTTTCATAGCCCGACGTATTGCAGATAATCGGCAGATGCAGTCCGCGCTCGTTCGCACGCACAATCGCTTCCCGCACCAGGGGCAGATAATGCGTCGGAGTCACGAGATTGATGTTTGCCGCTCCTTGCTTTTTTAGCTCGAAGAAGATATCGACCAGCCGTGACAATGGAATAGCGATACCCTGCTCGCCACAAGCGATTTCCGCATTTTGACAATAGATGCAGCGTAGCGGGCAATTGCTAAAGAACACCGCACCGCTGCCTGCACCTACGCTAATTGGTGGTTCTTCCCATGTATGCAGAGCTGCGCGCGCAATACGCAGAGTGTCGTCAGCTCCGCATACTCCGCGCTGCCCAGCTTGCCTATTTGCCCCACATGCACGAGGGCACAGCAAACAGTGGTTTGGCAGCAGTCGCGCATCCTCCGGCAAATCAGTCTTCAGCTCAGTTCGACGAATAGCCACCGAAACCGCCGTCGAAAGAATCATCGTCTTCATCGTCATCATCGTAATCGCAGTCATCGTCACAATTGTGATCATGGTGATGATGTTCATGGCCACCTGAATGGCCCATAGATTCGTATGCCTCTTCGGCACGCGTCCAATCCAGCCCATGTTTTGCACATGTTGCCTCGTCCGCATACAACAAAGAGAGGGCCGCTGGATTCTTGTCCATACCGCCAACCGTTGCCAACAGTTGGAAAAGATAGATTGCCGATTCTGCCTGCGGCATGATTTGGTCTACATCATCTGCTGCAGCCAAAGCCGCACCTAAATCGGCCATCAACACTTCCACGGTATTGCCACCCTGAAATGATTCCGTCTCGATAGCCACAAGCAAGTTTGCCATACCAGGCGATACAGCTTCCAAGCGAAGTTCCATTCTCGCCATATCATCTGCCTTCATTGCCCCGGAATCGGCACGACACAATGAAAGGGCCTCTATCATCGACATAACGGCTGCTGCTTGCTGTAGGCTCAGCGAGGCTTTTGCCAGTTGGGCATCTCCGGGTCTTCCGCAAATCTCGACTGTCGAAGCCATTGCCTCTATCATGGGGCGCACGACCTCTATGTCGCTGTCGTCTTCAGCGCTTACCAACGCCACCAGATTTCCCGCATTGGAAAAGGCATCTTTAGCCGCGATATCGCGCACGTACAGCGGGCATTCCACTGCATGCAGATCGCTTACCTGGGCCATAGCCGAAAGCTCTTTGGCAAATCCGGGAGTCGTCGGAGAACAATCGATAATAAACGCGCCCGGTTGCGCTTTGGCTATGATGCCACTGGTATCGAAATACACGTCTTCCAAAGCCTCTTGACTCGTGCAGAAGGTCAACACAACATCGGCTAAATCCAGATCACCGGCAGCTTTATACCCAGCAGACACCAAGCTTTTCGACAGGGCCGCCCCTATCGCCGTGTTTCCGATGCAAACAAATGTCTTTGACATGCGCTCTCCTCTACGATGCTTTCACGCGATTGGCTATACGGTCGGACACTGAAAGCTTCTCGCGCCTATCCGATCCCCAGAAGCTGATAGAAAACATATCGGGCCCAACATGACACCCAATAGTGGGACCAATGCTTGTTTCCAAGAAAAGAGTATTTTCCTCGTTGTGCTGGAGCATCTCGCGAAAACGGGTCGCGTCTTTCGGGCAGTCAGCATTGCCGATTGCCACTATCGTGCTGCTTTGAGAGGCATCGTGGTTTTTCTCAAAGAACTCAACCATGCGCTTCATGGCTTTCTTGCGCCCGCGCGCCATTCCTATCAGCGTGAGCTTGCCGTCGATATCGAAAGACAGCATGGGTTTTACATCAAGCTTCGCACCAGCCATAGCAATACCAGTGGGAATGCGTCCACCTCGTCGTAGTGATTCCAAATCGTCCACTACAAACAGGGTCTGCAGAAAGAAACGGGCTTCTTGAGCCCATGCCACCATTTCCTTGGCGGTCATGCCTTTGTCGCGCAAACGCAACGCTTCCATTACCAGCACGCCCTGCGGAGTCGAGCCTACACGGGTATCCACCACGTAAAGCTCGATGTCATTGCCGAATTCTGCTTTCATGCGCTCTAAAGCGACAATCGCACCGTCATAGGCACCTGAAATCCCACTCGAAAACGCGAGGTAAACCGTTGGAATCTTCGAAGCGATAGCCGCTCGAAACGCCTCCTCTATCTCGGATTGCGCAGGTTGGGAAGTTGAAGGCGTGGCTCCGTTTCGCATGGCTTCGTAGAACTGATGCGCACTAATCTCCTGAAAGATGTCGTCAACGTAGTTCTTTCCGCTGTTCGTATAGCTGAAATGCAGCATCTGTATGCCGGGCTGATCGTATATCTCCTCTGGCAACTCGCAGCAAGAATCCAAAATCAAGTTACATTGGACGGTCATCTTCTATCCTCTTTCTTTCACACGTTTGGCGATACGGTCCGCCACGCTGATATCGTTTCTGCGATCCGGACCCCAAAAGACCATGGCCAACATATCGGGGCCAACATGGCTTCCAATAACCGGCCCGATGCTGGTTTCTAATATCAAAGCGTCTGCATCGTCTTTCGCTATGCCCTCTTTCAGGCGCGCTGCATCTTTCTGGCAATCTGCATGCCCAATGATGATGCGGCGCATGGGCTGTGTCGCATCGCTGCGCTTCTCGTAGTATTCCTGCAGTTGGCGAATAGCCTTTTTGCGACCTCGCGCCACACCGGTCAACACCAAGTTGCCTTCCAGGTCAAAGCCCAGCATCGGTTTCACATCCAGCTTGGCACCAGCCATGGCCACACCCGACGGTATACGCCCGCCGCGACGCAGCGCATCCAGATCATCCACCATAAACTGCGCATTCACGAAAAATCGCGCTTCTTCCGCCCATGCCACCATTTCCTCAGCAGAAAGCCCTTTCTTGATCTGCCCCAACGCCTCAAATACTAAAAGCCCTTCGGCTATTGAAGCAAGCTTCGTGTCCACGAGATACAGTGTGCCATCGGGGTATTCCTGCGCGAGCTGCTCACGCACGAGTGTGGCTGCATCGAAGCTACCGGACAGGGCACCGGTAAAACTCAGATACACGGTGGGAACGCCCGATTCCAATGCACGGCGAAACGTGTCTTCCAGCGTTTGCGTGGGCATTTGAGAAGTTGTGGGTTGTTCGGCTTTCTTGTTCCTCATCTTCTCGAAAAAGTCATGGGGTGTCGTGCTGCGATAGAAATCATCGAGCTTTTCGACCCCACCTATCACGTAGGGGAACTCTATCAAGTCGACCCCTGCGCGATTGACTTGCTCAAAGGGCAAATCGCAGCATGAGTCAACGATAAGGTTGCAGCGTGGTTCCATCATAGATTCGCTTTCTTCTTAATGAGTGCAAAGGCATTGCTGCACATTGCCGTTGAATTTACCATGAATCGGTGCGTTGCATTCGTAGACGACACCGATTGCGGGGCCTACGTGACAGCCAATCACCGGGCTTACAGGAAGCACGTCGACCGCATGCCCCACCAAAGGCTCTATAACGTTTTTCGCCCATTCCGCAGCCGGGGCCTTGCTACCGATATAGTGCACCACAACACGCTTGAGCCCCTCACATCGTTTTGCATCGTCTTCCATCTGGCGCACGATGCGAGCGAGCGCCTTGGGTCGTGTGCGGACTTTCGCAAATGTGGTTGCCACTGCATCACGCACAGTCAGAACCGGTGTGATGCGCACGAGATTTCCCAAAAGAGCCGCAGCATTGCCGATTCTGCCACCGGCTTTCAAAAAAGAAAGCGATTCGGGTGTGAACAGGAAACGCGTGCTCTGTATACCCAGAAGCGCAGCTTGGGCAGCATGCTCCAGATTGCGACCGGAACTCACAGAATCCACGGCATCGAACACAGGGAATGCCTCGTCATAGCTGTTCGACGTGGTATCGATTATGGCATAATCGAATTTCGCATGACGCGCCTGTACCGCTCGTGCTGCGCGCAGGGCACCTTCATAGCAGCCTGACATGCGCGAGGATATAAACAGCCCTAGCACTTGGTTGCCCGCCTGCGCGGCTTCCTCGAAAATATCCTCGAATGCTTGAGCGGAAGGTTGACTGGAGGTAGGGATATCATCGAGCATGTTGTAGATGTCTTTGTAGAACTCATCCACATCCATCGTAGCATCTTCGTATTCCCTCCCATCATGATTCACATAAAGCGTCAGAATCCGCAGACCCAGCTTGTGGGCCAAATCTTCAGGAATAGATGCGACTGAATCGGTTACAATCGTGATCATCTTGCCTCTACGATCCTTTCGCTAGTTCAATCCACGTAAACTGGCCACTAGGTTGCGGCGTTTCTCGCACAGCCCGTTTTCCAAACCGACAGGATAGCTATGCGGATTCAGTATGCGCTTTTGCGATACGTCCAGTGTCTGCAAACCAGCGGTGGCGCGCTCACGCGCCTGCATGGCATCGCGGTATTCCTTTGGCAAACAAACACTGCCACCTCTCGCAAGCGGATGCAAGAGTTCTTCGTAGCGCTTGCCAGCCAGCTCCTTTCGACGCAAATCGTCCATCGGATCAACGATACGCTGTGACTCTTCCACGCCATCGTTTATATCGTAGACCATGTCTCCCGCGATTCTGCCATCTTCGTGATAATAGCGGCGGATTCCCAAAACACCCGGGAATGTGAGCTTGGAGGTTTGCTCGGTTATCTTGATGCGGTCGCGCCACGCGGTTTCACCTGCGGCGCGTGTAGCAGAAAGCTTGTAGATGCCGCCCAACGCCGGTTGGTCGTATGCGGTAGCAAGCTTGGTGCCCACACCCCACGACATCACCTGCGCGCCTTGGTCCTTTATTGATTGGATTGTGTATTCATCTAAATCGTTGGAAAGCACGATACCGCAATCTGTCAGACCTGCCTCATCCAAGCGTGCACGCACCATCTTCGCAATCCAAGCCAAGTCGCCCGAATCCACACGCACGCCCAAAAGCTTCTGGCCGCGCTCTTTCATTTCCAAACCAACCGTGATGGCGTTTTCCAAGCCCTTGTTCACATCGTAGGTGTCTATCAAAAGTATGCAATTGTTCGGGAAAATGCGCGCATAGGCACGAAATGCTTCCAACTCGTCATCGAAGGCCATAACCCATGAATGGGCATGCGTGCCAGAAACCGGCACGCCGAAAAGTTGACCAGCCAAAACATTGCTGGTGCTGCTGCAGCCGCCCACGACCGCAGCACGGCTGGCCCACGTACCACCGGCGAATCCCTGAGCGCGCCGCAAACCAAATTCCGCCACGGGAGTTTCCGCTGCCAAGCACACGCGAGCCGCTTTCGTGGCGATAAGCGTTTGGAAGTTGATGCAGTTCAGCAGTGCCGTTTCCAGCAGCTGACATTCCATGATAGGGCCCGTAACGCGAACGAGTGGTTCGTTGGGGAACACGACCGTACCCTCATGCACCGCATCCACATCGGCGCTCAGACGAAACGCACGCAACCATTCCAAGAAATCACGCGAGAATAAATCTCCACCTTGAGGAGCTTGCAAGCCGGCTAGATACGAGCAATCCTCGTCTTTGAAACGAAACGATTCCACCATCTCGGCAAGCTGGGCCATGCCGCACGCCACCGAGAAGCCCCCATTGAAGGGATTGTCTCGGAAATACATATGGAAGCACGCCTGCTCATCCTGTTTGCCACTTTCCCAATAACCTTGGGCCATGGTCAACTGGTACAAGTCGGTTAAAAGTTCGTAATCAAACCTCATTCGAGTCTCCCCCTGTTTTGTGGCTTCTGCGACGATTCTTGCGATGCGTGTCGTTCACGCTTGCGTCGCGCGTGGGCCGTGCAGCAGAATTGTCGCGAGCGGGCTTTGCTGTATTGTCTTGACGATTCTTTTGCAACCCGCTGGATTTCTGTCCGGGACGCACGGCTGATTTACCCTGCGAACCCTGGTTTTTGCGGTTGGAATTTTGGTTTTGGCGATTTTGGGATTGCGAAACGCCGCGCGAGTTCTGGCGCTTGCCCGATCCCTGCTGCTTGCTCCCCTCCTGCTTGCCCTTGGATTGCCTCTGCGATGATCCGCTTCCAGAACGTGAATCCTGGCCGCCGTTTTTCGACTGGCCCGAGTTGCGACGTCGGCACGGCTTGCGTCCATTGCCGCCGTTGCCTTCCTGCTTGTCGCCGTCTGAGCCTTTCTTGTTTGAACGTTGCGGATTGTGCTTGGCTTCAGGCGTACCGAGTTTGTCTTCCCGAGTAAACCCGGCCGTATCAAACGTGCCCATAGGACCACCGTTTGCAAACGAATCGGGATTAGCATATTCTCCAAAGGCATCCCCGATGGAATTTGGGCGAACTCCCTCTTCAGCATCATCCATAGCTGAAAGAGGAAATGTCACTTTCTTCCCGTCATCTTCCATTCTCACGGTCACGTTTTCGCGAGGAACGTCCAGATCGCACACTTTCGCAGAACCATCAGGGGTTGATATTTTCGCGTTGACCTTCGGGGCGCGGCTCTTGAAGTCTTTGTACGCATCGTATTCGTAGCGCAGACAACACATCAAACGCCCGCATACGCCCGAGATCTTCTGCGGATTCAGCGAGAGATCTTGCTCTTTAGCCATGCGAATCGACACCGGGTTGAAGTCACCGCCCATGCGTTTGCAACACAGCTCTTGGCCACAATGGCCCAAGCCGCCCACCAGGCGCGCCTCATCGCGTACGCCGATTTGACGCATGTCTATGCGCACATGAAACCGCGATGCCAGTTTGCGTACCAAATCGCGAAAGTCGATACGCTCTTCCGCTTCGAAGAAGAACACGGCCTTTTCGCCATCAAAGAGGTATTCCACCATCACCGGATGCATATCGGCATTCGTTTCGGCGGCCATCTCCTTGAAAATGGGCAACGCTTCTTCACCCTGCCTGCGCAAATCAGCAATTTTTTCCAAGTCGTCCTGGGTTGCTTTGCGCACGACGGGCTTCAATTTGCTGCGAAGACGCTTCAGGTCTTCTTCTTCCACTTCGATGATGCCGCAAGTATGCCCGAATTCGGTTCCCCGCTCGGTCTTCACGACGACCGCATCTCCGTCTTCCAATTCCAAATCGCCTGGGTCAAACCACAGAGTCTTTGGGTTATATTCCAGCTTCACCGGCGCTATGCGAACCATAGAGTACCTTTCTTATCTGCAGAAGCAGCACATCCATACATGTCTCAGGTGAAACATTATAAGCGATGGCTGCATCCGTTTCATCGATTGCCTTCAATGCGAGCGCGGCAGCGGGCGCATCAGTGTAGGCAGCGGCTTCTTCTATGCCCTCTGCCACGTCTTTGTTTATGATCAAATCGGACGTCCCCGCGCACACCATCAGCACATCGCGAATCCACGAGCGCATGATAGCCGTGGTCTGTCTGAGGTTTTCGGTGCTTTTCGCCGTGAGTGCGCGCTTGTTGCGTAACTCTATCTGCCGAATCGCCGACTTCGCCATGAAATCTGCCGACTCCGCCAAATCCTTTTCCTGCTCGCTGCGCGCCAAATCCAACGGCGCCTTCATACGTTTGAGCAAATCCGTCACGTATCCGATGATATCCAAATCATCGGCCAGTCGAAGCGACTCCATCACCTGCATCACACGCCCGCGAAACTCTAGGCGCTCGTTGCTTTTCACGAATTCGATGCCCTTGCTGATTGAACCCGCGCACGCTTGGATGGCGATGGCCGATTGCAGAGCCGATGCCCCTGTGTTCTGACTAACGATTCCCGCGGCCTCTCGGTTGGGAATATGGCGGAAGGGAACCACTTGGCAGCGCGACACGATAGTGGACAGCACGCTTTCGCGTGTGCGTCCCAGCAAGATCATGACCGTGTCATCAGGTGGTTCTTCCAGAGTCTTCAAAAAAGCGTTTGCCGCCTGTACGCCCAGCAAGTCAGCTCGGTCGATGATGTAGACTTTTTTCTCAGCCTGAATGGGCGCAAGTGATACGTCGCTCACAATCTCACGAATCTGCGACACCAAATATCCGCCCGCGCCTTCAGGAACGAAATAACGTACGTCGGGATGTCGACGTCGCATAACGCGCTTGCAATCGTCACAAGTGCCGCAGCCGCCTGCGGGACACACGATAGCTTGCGCGAACGCATAGGCCGCAAGCGTCTTGTTTGAACCGGCAGGACCGGTGAACAGGTAAGATTGCCCCACATGTCCGGATGCCACCACCGAACGCAAAAAACTGCGCACGTGCGGCTGGCCCAATATGCGCTCGAATGCGTCGGTAGGTGCCATTAGCGAACCTGTTCGACCGTCGCCTTGGCTTCGGTGCTCTTCGCATCGATAGCAGCGAAGAACTCATCGTCGAAAGGCAAGGATGCAGGATTCCAGCCCAGCACATCGGCGGCGGCGGTAAACACCGCACGTGCCGTATCGCTTTTCCGCTCAGCGGAAATTACCACACGCACCCGCTGCGGTTCTGCTGCCGCTATGTCGGCGAATGCCCTATTCACATGCGTATGAAAGTCAATACCCGCCTGTTCCATACGATCGGCATGCCCATGATGGGTAGCGCGCTCCAGCCCCACTTCTGCACTTGCGAGTGTTTCGAGCAGAATCGTGCGATTGGGACGAACACCTTGGCAAGCGAATTCGTTTGCCTGGCGCACGAACTCACGGGAAAGGCCGCGCCCATACGCCTGATAGGCGATAGTAGAATCATAGAAACGATCGCACAGCACCACAGCCCCGCGCCCGAGCGCAGGAGCAATTATCTCATGTACAATTTGCGCGCGAGCAGCCTCATAGATTAGAAGCTCGGTCTCGTCGGCCATATCGGTATTTTTCGCATCCAATACGACCGTACGCAGGTTTTCCCCGATGCGGGTACAACCAGGCTCGCGCAGGCACAGTACTTCTCGACCACTTTGGCGCAAAGCAGCAGACAAGAAGTTGATATGCGTCGTTTTGCCAGCTCCCTCCCCTCCTTCGAAGGTGATGAAGGTGCCAGTTGATTTCTGGTTTTCATTTGTCATGAATTCAGCGAACCTCACATACGCAGCGCTGCTTATGAGCGCTCGTAAATATCGTTTCCCAAAACATCGATTCCCACAAACACAGGGAAATCGACGACTTCGATACGGCGGAGAGCCTCCGTACCTAAATTACTATAGCCCAAGGTAGTTGAACTTTCCACGCACTTCGCAAGAAACGCAGCTGCACCGCCAACCGTCACGAAATAGACCGCTTTTGCCTGCACGCACGCATCGTGCACCTGCTGGTTGCGCTTGCCCTTGCCAAGCGTTGCCGCCACCCCAGCACGGTAGAGAGCGGGAGCAGCAAAGTCCATGCGCGACGATGTGGTAGGGCCGATCGCACCGAATGGACGCCCCGCTGCGGCAGGTGTAGGGCCTGCGTAGAAGATGGTCTGACCGTTCAGGCCATAGGGCAAGTCAGCGCCTTGCGGTTGTTGGGCAATCTCTTCCATCAGGCGCATATGGCCCGCATCGCGCAGCGTGTACAGGGGACCCGTAAGCAGGCACGAGTCCCCTGCGCGCAGCTGCTGTATGACATCGCGGTCGAGCGGCAGAGTCAGGCGGATGGGATCTAGGGACATGGCACGCGAACCGTCCTGCTCGCACGCGTTTTCATGTTCATGCGAGCCGCCCCGCAAGCGGGCGCTTGAAAAATCACAGCTCATAGGTGCCCCTCCTTGTGGCTGAGCAGCCCATATTGATAGCGAGCGGCATCGCTGCGATATGGCATGGCGCAGTGATGACCCGCACGGCAAGCGCGGTGTGGCAGCCACCCAACGCTCCTGCTCCAACTCCGGTTGCATTCACTGCAGAAAGCAGTTTTGACTCAAGTGCCGCCGCGTCTTCGTCGGCTGCAGGAATCCCTATCGGGCGCATGAGTGCGCGCTTCGCCAAACCGCCTACCTTGTCAAACGTGGCCCCGATGCCCACGCCGATGATAAGAGGCGGACAGGCATTCGCAGCCTTCTCGCGCACGCACTTCACCACTTCGTCGATGATGCCGACCTCGCCCGCGCTCGGTGGCAGCATCACCACGCGGCTGGCATTGTCGCTGCCGCCGCCCTTCAGCATGATATGTACGCGCGCTCCAGGTTTGTCGGTAAAATGCACGTCGCAGAATGCGGGCGTGTTGTCGCCCGTGTTCGCGCGATCGAACAGAGCGTCACGCACAACCGATTTGCGCAATGCGGCTTCCGTATAGGCACGCGCCACCGCATCATTCACCCCACTGAAGACATCGCCCGCTATGGTGATGTCGGGGCCTATTTCCAGGCTGACCCACACAGTGCCCGTATCCTGGCAGATAGGCACGCGGTCTTGGCTCGCAACCCGCGCGTTTTCAACCAGCAGGCTCAGCACTTCGACAGCGCGAGAATCGGTTTCCTCGCGGGCTGCCTGCTGCAGTGCAGCAAGCACGTCGGCAGGCACATCGCATGCCAAGCTAGGAATGGCCGCATACACGGTTTCCGCAAGCATATCTGCTGTTACGATTTTTGGGAGCGTTTCCGCTGTTAGAGTTTTTTCCATACCGGGATTATAGGGCTTGTCATACAAGCTGCCAGCTAGGCGGGCGCAGTCGGCAGCGAATCTGCGCAACAAGGGGAGTTCATGCTGAGCGCGGGTCGAAGGCGGGTCGAATGAGCTTCACCCGTTGCGGGATATGTTGCACAACAAATAACGAAAAGCCCATGGGAAAATCTATGCGAGAAGGGTGACGCTTGATTGGGAAGGGCGGAGGGGCTTATATGGCAGAATACAAAGTCATACTTAGAAATGACTTGGAAAGCAACGATGTTTTGTGGGAGCCAGGATGCCCGCTGCTCGTGAAGGCAATCCAGGTATCTCGAAATGCCGAGACAGGACAAGCGTTTCTTCAGACGAAAATCTGGAATATCACTTCAAATGAAGTGAAGAGCTTTGTGGCGAGATTCACCATATCATATGAAAATGAAAATGACCAAATCATCGATATCAATCTTCTCGATGCGGATCTTCCTGCAGGAGAGATAAAAAATCTAAAGCCGTTCGAGCTTAAACATGGTGATGTCGCATCCCTGAACTACAGAATAATCAGCTCGAAAACCGGAAACGGCGATTGGCATATGAGCAATCAAGCCGAGTTAATACATAATGACACAATAAAAGAGTTGAGCGCAGAAGCTTCCAAGGAAAGAAAGACGCTACTCGAAGAGGCGGGCTTTGCAAATCTATCCAAAGCAGCTAAAAATGCCGTAGTCGATGCCGGAGAATGGTGGATATGCATCTGTGGCACTCCAAACGTTGGCGTGGAAACATGCATTGCATGTGGAAGCAATAAGGACTACCTGAAGAAACTAGAATCTGAATCATTCCTTGAAGACTCCGTTAAACGAAGAAGAGCAAAAGCCGAAGAGGAGACAAGGAAAAAGGCCCAGCTCAAAGCAAAGAAGAAAAAGGCCTTGAAAATTGCCATATCCTCTGTGATTGCAGCGCTCATCGTCTTATTTGCAATTGCGTGGATAACCGTATTGGCTCCAAAAATGGAATATGAATCTGCGATACAACTTTACAATGAGGGAAATTTCGCTGAAGCATCTGCGAAATTCACCAAACTCGGCAATTATGAGTCAGCGCCTGATTGGGCCGAGAAAGCCAACTACCAATCAAACCTGAGCAATGCAGATTCGCTCAGAGAAAGCGGAGATTTACTGGGTGCGTTACAGACATATGAAAGCATCGGCGATACAGAAAGCTACATTCAAAAAACGCTGCGTTCCATGGCTGAATATGTTAAAGCCCACGCTTCCACGAACGATAAGCTGACAATCGCATACTTGGATGTGCTTAGAGAGTATAACTATGACGAATCCAACACTTTACTCGGGCTCGTTTACCCCTGGACTTACGAGTTTTCGCTGACCTCGTCGAAATCTTTCAAGGACAGCGGCAAGCAATGGACTACCGATTCAACTATTAAAAAATCAGTTTACGATACTCCCATTCTCTTGGTTCGCGCTAACTGCGAGATCCCCGATGCGAAAAAATATCTTGATGTTGTTTGGGAAGGACGCAGCACCGGAATCAGCAGCCGCGGGAAATGGACAAAGAAAGACGACGATTCATACAGTGCGAAAGTTTGGGGGGATGCCAAAATCTGTTCATTCTATGGTGGCAATGTATCATATAGTGACGGCTGGCGTGTTACTGTCACTGATCCAATCACGAATAATGTTTTATACACCAGCGAAATATTCTTTGAATAGGATTGATTATTCTTTAAGAATCAGCGTTAAAGCATCTGCGCAGTCCCCTTGAGTCGAATAGGCGAAATACCGCCAGAGAGTTCAAACAGATACGGCTTCTCATGAAAGGAATCGATATGACTGACATTATACTGATCATTGCCATTCTCGTTCTTATTGCGTTTCTCCTTTCCATAGACTTGTTCATCCAAGCAGCTAAAGAAAAAGGCTACTACGAAGACAACCAAGGAGTAGGGAAACTCTGGTTCATCGGGATTTTCGCAACGCCTTTAGTGGTGGGGATATACACTGCGTCACTTCCCGATTTGAGATTAAGCCAGAGGAAAAAGCCGGTGGAGATTGATTCCGAATTACCCGAAGTGTAACGCAGAAGGGTGGTTCAACATATCAGAAAAGTACAAAATAGTATTTAGGGCCGAGGCAAAACCCGAAGAGGCTAATGGATTGAAATGGGAAAAAGGTTGTCCCGCAGCGCTAGATGCAGTGCAAATTGCTCGAAACACCCTGACATCTTTATTTGTTGTGCAACAAATAATGGGTAACAGATGAGAGAATTCTTCTAGGGCGTTCTGGGGCGATGAAGAGTGCTGAAGCGGCACCATGATGTCGTCTAACCTATCGGATAGTCGACTCTGAATCCAAGTTTTTCAACCCCCGAAATAGAAACATTTGGTCAACTCATTCCACCAGAACGTCCCACATAAAAAGAGAGGAACGATTTCCGGGAAAAATCCCCATCCAGAGTGTCCCGAAAGCGCCTCTAATGCGCTTCGACGTTTTCCGGGAAGCCCTCGATTATGGCAAACCTTGTATCGTCGGCCAGAATCAGCTCGTCACCAGCATGTATCTCAATTGAGCGAGACTCATCTGCGTCTCGCTCGCCGCCTGGTTTTTCAATATCTATACGGCTGCAATCAGCTCCGCTTACGAGTACGGTACCGTTTCGCGACCCAAGCCCTTGCACGAGCCATCGCCCTTCCGTATCAAACCACACGCGTGCATGACGCGCCGAAACACCAGCACCCACATCACTGATGTCATCCGGCCCAAGGACCAGCGCCCCTATTTCAGCGCCCTCTCCAGATGGATTAATCCAGTGCGGATCACCTTTCACATAATCATCAACCACACGCAGCAAGCCAAGGAATAGCGGAGGCTGCACCTTTGCAGTCCCCTGAGCATCATGCAAACCGACGACCGGTGTCGTCTTCAATCTGCCACCATGTATGGATTCAACATACGATATCGCATACGCTGCCGCTTTCCGCACATCCGCCGTGCAACCAGCTGCCACGAACAGCACCATAACGCCTTCCACATGCTCATCAACGGTGTAGCCGGTGCCTCCCAAAAGCCTATCTAGGATATTGCGATACAGCGATACGTCCTGATGGCAATCTGCAAGAGCACTTTCCATAGCTTGGCATCCAGCGCCACGCAACATGAGAAGCACCTCGTCACCTGTCATCGCATTCTTGCTGCGCGTTTTCAAGCGCGCGATGATACGCAGCGCAGCCACGCCATAATCGCTGAAGTAGCGCTCCTGCAAAGACCCCACCGGTGCATGGACGATGAAACGCGACACCCATGTGCGGTCGTCCACTCGACTTACCGGACTGCGGCCATCGGCCAGCGGCCTGCCAGATAGGATCAGGCTTGCGAGCTCTTTGTAGCTCATCTTGCCGTGCTTCTTCATCGTTTCGAAGAGCGCTCCGCATGGGGTCAGCTCAGCATCCGCCATTATGATCTCTCCTCAACTGAATCGTTTCTCAAAACCGGGGAATTCGGCAACGCCTTCTCCGACCTGTCCGCAAGAAAGCCTGTTCGCCCCTCCCCTTCCATATCCGGGGGTAGTTTAGCTTCCCCAGGCAAAGCAGCCTGCCCTTCGGCGTTGCTCGAAGGCAACCCTTTGCGACTGGGCGTCCGTGGTGATGGAAGGATGGTCGCAAGCGCATAATCAACGACAAGCGGGCACCAACCCGCTGCAACAGCGGCGAACCATGCGGCCATCAGGCCTGTTTTCGCTGAAGAGGGATATGGCGTTATCCCAAGCACGATTCCCAATACGACCAGCGAGCCCACTGCGAGCAAGATACTTCCTCGTATGAAGCCGGAAAACGAATCGGTAGAGCGCCCACGCCCAGCGATGCCCAACAAGCCCGGCAATGCCAAAGATGCCGAAACCGTCAAGCCGGACAGGTAGCCATCCCATGAAAGCGGACCGAACGCAAAGGATGCCGACAAACCGTCCACTAGTATTCCGGTGGCCGCAATCACCACCAGCCATACCCCTGCCGAAATGGCCTTCCCCACAGACCGCACCATCGCCCGGGCGCTCATCACCGAGACGGCAGACCCCCTAGGCACCCCATCAAGCGTGCAAGGCAGCAATTGCTCGCCATGCAGAGAACGGTCCACGTTCTCGATGTATTGACGGCAAAAAGCAGCAAGCGCGCCGTGAACGTCCGCAGCATTCGGGCGGTCGTCCTGGTGAGAGGTTAGGCAAGCAAGCACCAGATCGGCCAGTTGCTCATCCACGAAAGCAAGCGCGTCCTTCACCTCTTCCTCATCGGGGGGCGTTGCCAAATCAGAAGCTGCGTGCTCTAACGCGACGGCTACCTCGGGTTCGCGCAGCAGCACGCCGCCAATGTCATCAGCTGATGCATGCACCATCATCGGTCTCGCAACGGGGCGCTCCGTTTTCACGCGATAGGCAGACATATCTTTGAACGCCGCATCAGAGAAAACGAACGGAGGGCAACCGCACATCAAATCATAGAGTATGCTTCCGCCTGCATACACATCGATAGCAGGCGATTTCCTGAGTCGTTCCACATCCGCCATATCATCACTCAACATTTCCGGCGGAGCATAGTCCGCCGTGGCCTTTCGCGCGACCGCATTGACGTTGGTGAAAGATGTACCCTGAACCAACGCAGGCGATGAGGACCCGAAATCTATAAGGCACAGTTCGAAAACGCCCTCATCGGCCTGTTCGCGCACCGACAAGCGCGATGTGCGCACCATCACGTTCGACAACGAGATATCCCGGTGCACGAATCCGTCACCCATCAACGCCATGCGCTCAAACAACTCGAATAAGTCGCGGCCTATGCGTGCCGCAGTCAAAGGTGAAAGCCGTTTGTGCTCGTCAACGGCAAGAAGCGTGCGCGCGCGTTCGAGGGTTTCCCCTTCAATCCACTCCATTATTATCGCGGGCACGCCACCCACCTTGCCATACCCATACAGGCGGGGAACCCCTTTCAGGCCCGACAGCGCACGATGGCATTCATATTCTTGGCGAAATGCCAGCTCCAGGCTATCCGTCTGACGTTTCAGCTCGTCATCAGTCGCTACTTCCGATAACGCTGGAACAACCAGCAGTTTCAGGGCGAAAGTCTCCCCCATCGCATTTTTGGCCTGTGCAACCTTCCCAATGCCGCCTTTTCTCCAGTACCCTTCGTCAACGAACAAGGTGACGAATCGACGTCGGTACTCTTCCAATTCATCGCCCGAAAGCGAGAGAGGGGCTTCGAATTGCTGCATACGCATGACACGCAAGTCCTGACGGGAAGCGCTCAGGTCATCGACTTCCGCAATCAATTCAATGGGCGACTCGCCAGCGCCTTCTTCCTGTGACCGACTCATGGGCGGGCCTCAGGGTAGAGGGTCTCGAATTCCGACAAGTACTTGTTTTTCCCATCTACCGAGCTGCTGGTAAGGGGTTCCATGAATTCCGCAACATGGGCAGATGGATCGGCAAAAGCAAGGTTTTGCGTCCAAGCCGCCTGCATGCATCCAACATAGCTATAAAGCAATCGATAGAGCTGAGCCATATTGCCACGCACCTGGCTGTATTCCGGCTGAAGGGGCAATCCGTTTAGAGACTTGGCATATTGCGAGAACAACCTCTCGTATAAGCTGTCGCATCTATCGGAGCAGGCGCGGCGTGTATCGATTGATTTGTTCAAACTCTGAGCGTTGAATTCTTCGGTGCACGTGTTGATTTCAGTGATATAGGTAGCCAGATCATTGTAGAGGGCTGCGTAGAACTGGTCATACTGCAGTTTGGTTTCCGCATCAAGCGAGGATGAGCCCTCATCCGGCGTCGAAGGGACCTCGGGCGTAGTGTCATTGCCCGCAGATCCACCCGAATCGCCTGCAGAATCAGTACCGCCGGAAGACGTGCCAGCCTGATTTGCGTCTGAGGCAGATAGCGAGCCTTCATCAGTGATTGAACCTAGTCCGGCAGCGTTGACGGATGACGACGAGAAAAGCGACCCACCGGATGCCGTGGATGCATTCGCCGCCGAGTTCGCGGATTGGGCAGAATCAGGTGCAACGGAATCTGATGAAGCACCGTTTGGATTGGTGGTAGTCAGGGTATTCAACGGGATGCTGTTCAGCCACGAGGCGAACGTTCCCTGCCCGTCTGGATAGGAGATGACTGCCGTAAGAGTCGGAATCGAGGCTGCATACACGATAGCCCCGAACACCAGACACGTAAACGAGAACGCCGTGAGACCGACGAGCCTTGGCCGCAACGACGTGCGTCTGAACCGTCGCTTAGCAGACGGATTCCCCTCGAGTTTTTTTGTCACGATTCTCCCCCTCGACCCCACAACATGCTGGGCGAGCGAGCAAAAGCGCACACCTTTGGAACCGCCCAAGCAAAACCATCGCTAGATTATACCGCATAAATGCAGTTTATCCGCAGGTCATCAATGCGTTTAATTCTGTCAGCAAACGGGTGTCGGCAAAAGAGATTCAACGTAAGACAATCGACATAACACACATGCGCATAAGGGAAGATACAAGCCGGTACCCCCGAAGAATCGAAGACACCGGCTTGCAAAGAAGGGATATCGCTTGTTCGAGCAACCCTCGTCAGATACTCGTCACTATTTGCTCCAAGAAGAACCACTCGAAGATGCCGCTGCTTGGGCGCCTTTTTCCGGCTGGGCTATCACAGCGGCATCGATGTTCTCCTTCGTCGCCGCATTCGTGGCATTGGCGCGGGCGGCTGTGATTCCGTATCCGCTTGCCAGCCAGGAAATCTCAAGTGATCGTCCCTGGCATCCCACATAGCACTGCCCGCATGATTGGCAGTTCTCTGGGTACGCAATAACCGATTTCTTCTGGTCGTAATCAAAACGGAACACATCCATCGGGCAAACGGTCACGCAATTCATGCAGCCGATGCACTTATTTAAATCGTAGCGTTTCACAGACATGGTTTATCCTCCCTCTAGCCCCAGCTACTCGTACTCGCCTCTGCGGGAAGCCCCTTTGCGGCGGCCTCACCGGGGAAACGACATTGATAGCGCTTCGAATAATCCTGCGTTTTGTCCCCGACCCAATCGGCGGGTAGATCTACCTTTCCAACCTGCATAGATCCATCACTTCCACGCGTCAGCGTGATGTAGCACAAAAATCCATCATCGTCGCGATATGGGTAATCATTGCGATAGTGAAGGCCGCGGCTTTCTGTGCGAGCAAGAGACGCACGCAGCTTCATTTCCGCAGAAAGCACCTTGTGCTTCATCTCGATTGCAAGACGAAGCTGATGCGAATTGGAAGCGGAAAGCTTTGGGATGACGGAATCTCGCATGCGAATCACTTGTGAAAGTGCTCCTTCGAGCGTGGTGGCGTCCTTTGATACCAAAACCCACCAGGGAGCCATGATGGCCTGTAGCTCATCACGCGCCCAATCGGGGCTAAAGCCAGCTTCCACATTCAACGGAGCTTGAATCTGTTCGGTCAGCTCGGAAAGCTTATCCGCGGAAATCGATGCGGGAGCAGCACTCGACGCGTATGCAGATGCAGCCTTTCCCGCAATATCACCCTGAATGCTCGCGAAATTACTGGTGAATCCTACGCCAACAGGATACGTGGATCCAGTCACACCGCATCCATTCATGCCGTCGCCTGCCACCCACAGCCCTTTGATGCCGGTCGCACCTTCCAAATCGTTCAAACCGCAGAATACGCCTGATGAAAAATGCGCGCACATGCCCACAGCTGCACCGTAGATGTCACCTTTAGGCTTCGGACTGAGCATCTTGCCCACACGGATATCATCGGGATTGCTGCCAGCCGTGCCGCCCCTGCGGGTGACAGTACCATTTGCTTGGTCGTCAATGGACGTGCCATCATTGGTCTTTATGCCGTCGATAGTGCCGGTGATGCGGCCCATCACCATGACGGTTTCCTTTGATT
Source organism: Actinomycetes bacterium (assembly GCA_023394615.1). Taxonomy (GTDB): domain Bacteria; phylum Actinomycetota; class Coriobacteriia; order Coriobacteriales; family Eggerthellaceae; genus JAEXAI01. The sequence continues at coordinate 227,147 of JAEXAI010000016.1, forward strand.
TCGCGTAACTATCAACGGTATCGGCCGTGATATCACCACCGCACAGATAGATGTTTTCCAAGTAGTCCCATGAATTGATCACGAATGAACAACCCGGCGCAAATGAGGCGGATTGATGGAAATCATCATATTCCTTACCAACAATCGGCAGACCAAGGTTGTAGGCGATGTACTCGCCATCGAAGGTGTTGTCGCCCACGGGATAACCGCTTGGTTTGTAGCAACCGCCGCCCATGGCCATAACGATTGACTTCGCGTTCACGGAAATGACCGTGCCGCTGGGCACATGGAAACCGACTGCTCCCACAACGCGCCCCGCATCAGTGACCACATCTGTCACCATTGTGTAATCGGCCAGCTCGATACCGTTCTCGCTTAACAGCTCGCTTGCTCGCTTATGTCTATCCTTCGACAGGTTCGCATCGCGATACCCTTGGTAATCAAGATTACTCCAGTACGATGTGTCGGCGCAGCGGTCATAGCGATCCATCAGGCCCCATCCAGACAAACGCTCATAGGCTGTCTTCGACTGGTCGATCCACACCTGGAACCAGTCGGCATTGCCGGTAAATTCAGAGCCTTTCTTTATACAGTCTTTAAAGGCCTGAGCATCGTCACCCATCGCAGGGTCGAACCAACGATGCGAGCTGGGCCACGGAGCCAAACCGGAATAGCCAGGTCGCCCCTTGTCAACCAGCACAACGCTGGAACCTGCAGTTCTAGCGGCCATGGCGGCATTCAAACCAGCCCATCCGCCACCTATTACCAAAACATCGCAATCATACGCGGTTTTGCTAGGTGCAGGCGCATCCGGTATCGGCAGTTCTTCGGTAACGCAATTCGCAGATGACGTGGAACTTGATGCCGACGACTGGCTCTTCGGCGCGCAACCGCCCAAAGCCGCCGAAGCCCCCAATCCACCCAAAGCCAAACCGGAACCGATTAGAAACGACCGACGAGAAAAATCGTGTTTCTGCGCACCGGCGTCGATGCTGTTCTTATTCATACTTCCTCCCTTGACGTATTTGCCAAACTGCAGTCGCAGGAAGTCGTCAGATGCATTCTTCAAATGCCACTTTGCTTATCTGTTGATTTGCAAACTCGCAGATTCGAGAAGCGCTATCGAAAGATTCCCTGCCTGAAGCCTGCGATAAGAATCGGTCATTTGGGGCCCACGCGCGTCATCCGAAACATGCATTTATCGCATGCGCGTCTCATACATTTCGGACATTTCGCAGGTGGGAAGGTCGTTTTTATGAAGATTCGCTCGGAGCCCAGAGAGTCGGGGCTAGCGGAAAGTATCGATGTAGTCGATAAGCTCTTGCTTGGAATGCACGTTCAATTTACGGTATGCATGGGAAAGATGCGTCTTTACCGTCGATTCGCTTACCAGCAACTCTTCGGAAGTGCGCTTGACCGAATAGCCGCGATAAACGAGCTCGACCACGTCCAACTCCCTAGGAGTACAGGCATATGAGGCCATCGCCTTGCGGCAAATTTCCTTTTGCCAGCCAGACTCCAATTCCTTTGTCTGCGCCGAAGCGCTCGCCATGTTCGCCGCCAGAAAGCCCATACCGCATACGGCCACCAGAAACGCCGCTATTGCCGCTATAGGCACCATCAGGTTCACTTGCGCAAGGTGTTCTAAATACCCGGTTTGAAAAAGAAGGTTGAACGAGATCAATTGCGGCAACACGCATACTAAAACACCAAACAAGCTGGAAACCAGCGAAGATGAAAGACGATGCTTCGTCACACAGCGCAAAAGGATGACGGCTGTTAATATTTCGACGCAATGCTCTGCGGCCACCAACAACCGTTTCGCAAGAAGCGTGATGGTTTCTGGCACTGAGAGTACAAGGACCAGAAGCGCTACCATGTAGACGAAGACCAGAAAGATCATCATGATGATGACATTAGTTGAATAAACGCCCTTCCGAAAGCGCAATGCAGAAACCGCTCCCAGCAAAACACTGAAAAACGCTGTGAGAAATGCAGGTAGCGACACCATCGCACCCGTCAAAACATTGCCCTGCTCCATCGTGGTGACCACGCGCACCAGTAAAACGCCGCCATATACAAGTATGCAGCATAAAACGAGCACCCATCGCGTGAAGGGTTCGACAGCCCGAAGGTCGCGATTCGATTTCGCTTCCGGCGTGCGTGACAAGCTCATGAAACACGCGAGGGAAACCAGAGGCGACACCACCAGTAAAACACTGCACAGGTCAGGTAGAAACACCTGCAACAGGCACCACATAAGGGCAAATAGTGCAAAAGACGAGAAAACAACAACAGGAGTATCGTGGTCACCTTCCGCCGCTACCACATGGAACCATACAGTCAAAAACGACGAAACATAAAAAGCCACCAACACGAGAGCAAAACCAATCGCGATGCCTACACCAGATCCCAGCAGGTTTGCCTCGGTCGCAAGAAGTAATCCGATTGTTCCTGAAACGCCGATAACGATAGGCAGCGCACGGCTTTTCTGCAGAAGCAGAAGAACCTTATTGCCCACAACGGCGAAAAAGACGAAGAATAGAATCAGGGCAATGGAATACAGCAGATGAAACGTTGCTACATCCGCTGTCTGCGTTGAAGAAAACAAAGATGAAAGCGAAAAGGGATAATACGGAGATGCGTAAAACGATGTCCACAACATAGTAAGCCCCAACAGCGTGATGCTGCGGCGGCGTTTTGCGCTATTTCCCTCCCCTGCCATAGCGCACATTATAGCTCATCGTCCTCTTTTCAAGCCCGAGGGCTTAGGCATATGACATCATGATACTTGCGTTCACGCGATGACACTCGTGAAGAAGCATTCATACGATGGCACTCGCACAGTAGCAGCCCGCCATGTGCCCGGATGCTCGTCGGGGCTCTCTGCACACTGAGATTCTTTTATTCATAGGACTGCAGCAGCGCAGCGCACGAGCGGAATCGCGACGCGATTTCGCAAGCAGCGCAGCGGGTGCCCCGGCGGGCATCCGGGCGCATGACAGGCGGACAATCAACTCTCGATCTCACGGCCTTCCGCATCTAGCATCGGAGCACCTTCGGCGATGCGCTTTTCCACCAGCACGCGCGAAGAGAGCATGGAAATGATGAGCGCCGCGCCCATAATCACGGTCGCGACCATCACCATGATCCATGCAGGAACAAATGACAGGTATGCATCGAAAAGCAATCCCGACACGACTGATCCGATGGCCGCACCGAGCATTTCGAACGCCGTGACGATACCGGTGAGCATCCCCAATTCCTTCTTCCCAAATTCTTTGACCGTTATGATAGGCGGAGCTACCGTACCCATGCACGTGCCGAACCCGAAGAAGAACGCTGCGAGCACAGGACCGGCAACGGTCTGAGGAAAGCACAGTGCGATAGCTGCAGCAAACGAGGCCACAGTACCCAGAATCGTTCCCACTTTTATGCCCAGGCGGTCATAGATTGCACCCAGTGATATTTTTGCCACAATCACGATTGCTAGATACAGCGACCAGATGCTACCAGCCCACACAGCGTCGTGGCCGCCAGTAACAACTTCCACTCCTCCCACGGTAACAGAAGTCATGTTCGCGATGGAATTCGTGATGATAGCGCCGTTGTCGATACCCATCATCACAAAGCCCAGTATCATCATCCAGAACGTCACACTTTTGCGCGCGACCTTCCAACCGATGGACACTTGAACAGGCACATCAGGTGAGCGATCGGCTTTTTGCTCTTCTACCTGGCCAGCACCGAAAGGCTCAAGCCCCTTGTCGCAGGGACGGTTGCGAAAAGCTACCACTACCAGCGGCAATCCCAAAACCAAGCACACCACGGCCAACACCGAGAATGCCGGGCGCCAGCCCCACCCTACGATAATTGCGCTGGTGATGGGAGAAAGCACTACGCCGCCCACACCTGATCCGGAAAGCGCGATGGATACGGCTAGGCCGCGCTTGAGCGTGAACCAGTTGGAAATAAGCACGCTTGCCAGAAGCCTCGTGCCAGCGACCACGATGAACCCAGCCAACACGCATAGCGCATACAGCTGCCACAGTTGTGTAACAGCGGAAAAACCCAGGAGGCAAATTGTACTGGTAACAACGGTAATCGTCCCAAGAATGCGTACATCCCAGATGTCGATAAGCCGCCCGATTATCAATGACGCAAACACCGCCACAACCGTACATAACGACACGCCCGTATTGAACTGCCCAACCGATATGCCCATTTCAGCCACCATATGGGTTTGAAAAAGCGGGATGCAATTCACAAACACCGTGTAGCAAGTAGCCATGAGCAAAAAGCCACCGGCCACAATCCACCAGCCGTAAAACGGCTTCTTACGACCTGATTCCTTACTACCCGCGGTCTTGCTACCATCGCTCATTTCATGTCCCCCAGCCTATCCAGATTCCGCATCAACTCGATATAGAACCCCACGCCCTGTTTGAAGCTTTCCACGTCCAGACATTCGTCTTGTCCATGGATGCGCGCACGCTGATCACCCTTGTACAAAATGCCCGCAAAACGATATACACGAGGAAACACCTGTGAGAAGTGACGCGAATCAGTGCAGCTACTCTGCACGTAAGGCGTCACTCCGGTATCGGGGTAGACGCTTTGGGTAACCGCGCGTAAATAGTCGAAAACCTCGTCATCGAAAGGCGATATAGGCGACGGGTCGATGGCATCGCGCAATGTCATATCGATATCTCCCATAAAGCACTGCCGTATGCGATTGCTTGCCACCTGCACGTTTTCTGCCGGATCGATGCGCACGTTCACCGCCGCCTTCGCCTGTTTTGGAATGATATTGGCAGCTGAGGCTCCTTCGAGTTCGGTAAGGGCGTAAGTGGTGCGCACCATGGCCGCCGTTTCGTGATTGCTTTTCAAAATCTTTTTCACGATGGGGCGAAACAGCCACATGTTGCCGAACACCATTTTGTATGCAAACGTGCTATGGGCGGCAAGCTCGCGCAGCATGGCATCCAGCGCAGGCGACAGCTTGGCTGCCGGAGGGTTCTTCTGCAGGTTGTCCAAGCCCGCCACCAACTTCGCAGTTGAGTCATCTAGCGACGGCGTCGAAGCATGACCACCCGCCGCGGAAACGGTTATAAATGCGTTGAACAGGCCTTTTTCCGCAACGCCGATAACTGCCATGTTGTTTTTCACGCCTAGGGGCGCGTTGTCGATAATGGCGCCTCCCTCGTCCAGCACGAAAAGCGGATGTATATCGCGTTCTTTGAGCAGGTCGACCAGTACAGGCGTGGTACCCCCGTTGTCCTCTTCGCAATTCGAAGACCACAGGTATATCGTGCGCGCGGGCACGAATCCTTCTCCAATAAGCGTATTTGCAGCTTCGTAGAGACCGGCAAGCAGACACTTGTTGTCCACCGCTCCACGTGCCCAGATCAGTCCGTCTTCGATATCGGCAGCGAACGGATCATGCGTCCAGTTGGCAGGATCGGCCGCAACCACATCGTAATGGGCCATAAGCACCACGGGAGCTGCCGCATCGTCGGCACCCTTCCATTCCAGAAGGATGCCGTATGTGTTCACCATTTCCAACTTCGCCGTGTTGAACAGGTTTGGATACAACTGGCGCATTTTAGGCATGAACTGGTCGAAAGGCGTGTGATCTGCGTTGGGATCTTCCCTGCCCCACACGGTAGGCAAACGCAGCATTTCCCTGAAACGCTCAACTGCCGCATCGTCGCCACGCGCATCAGAGTGCGGGATAGGGTTCTTAGGCGGTGTCGGCTTTACTCGAACAGCCCCAATCAGAAGCACTACGACCAAAAGCACGATGATCCCTAGAACGACCATCAACACTGTCATGATTCACTCTCCTTTGAAACCATATCCAGCGCACATGTTTCCTACGAACACTCTCAACACGAACCCGCAGCGCGCATGAAAACGTGTCAAACGACCCGTCCCACTGACACGCGCGTTATTCCACGCAATCACGAACGGCACGCGAAACTACTTCGGCTGCTCGCGGATCAAAGGGCTCGGGCATGATGAAATCTTCCGACAGCTCATCATCTGACACCAGCGCTGCCAAAGCCTGTGCCGCAGCCAGTTTCATCTGTTTGGTGATGCGCGTAGCACGGCCCTCCAGCGCTCCTTTAAAAATGCCAGGGAATGCAATCACATTGTTTATCTGATTCGGGAAATCTGAGCGTCCCGTACCCACCACGCGCGCCCCTGCCGCACGGGCGACATCCGGATAGATTTCCGGATCGGGGTTCGCCATGGCGAAGAGTATCGCATCATCGTTCATGCTGCGCACCATCTCAGCATCAACGATACCGGGCGCGGATACGCCCACGAAAATATCGGCACCGCGCATGGCATCGGCCAAGGTGCCTTGGGCATCATTCAAATTCGTGGTCGCCAGCATCGCGCGCTGCGCCTCGTTTATATCGGTCGAGTGAGAGTTGATGATGCCACAGCGATCACAGAGCATGACATGCTGGAAACCATAACTCAAAAGCAGTTTAGCGATGGCAATACCGGCAGATCCAGCCCCGTTCACTACCACACGGCAGTCTTCCTTGCGCTTGCCGGTCAGGCGCAGCGCGTTTATAACGCCAGAAAGTACCACAATAGCAGTACCATGCTGATCGTCATGCATCACAGGAATGTCGAGCGCGTCGATTAATCGCCGCTCAATCTCGAAACAACGTGGGGCGGAAATATCTTCTAGGTTGATGCCACCGAAAGCCGGTGCGATACGGATGACGGTTTCGACAATCTCATCGACATCTTGGGTGTCCAAACAGATAGGCACTGCGTTCACGCCGCCGAATTCCTTGAACAGGACCGCTTTGCCCTCCATCACAGGCATAGCCGCCAGAGGCCCGATGTTGCCCAGACCCAGAACTGCGCTGCCATCGCTTACAACAGCAACCGTGTTCGCCTTCACCGTGTACTTGTAGGCATCTTCCGGATTCGCCGCAATCTTGCGGCAGGGCTCAGCCACACCGGGTGTGTAGGCCAATGCCAAATCGCGTCGCGTAGCGATTTCCATTTTCGGCGCGGTCTCCAGCTTTCCCTGCCACTGTTCGTGCAAAAGCAGCGATTCTTCTTTCAGGTCCATAATCCATCCTTCATGCAGTATGCGAATACGCGCATCTACGTCCTTGCTAGTTGCCTCCAGCAAGCAGTGAGCAAGCGCGTACGAATGCGAACGCAGGTCATTATACCCCTTGTTGTGCAAGGGCTGCAGAAAGGGTGCGCATTATCATCGTCATGCATGACATTCGGCCTTGCAAATCTTGATGTTCGCTATCCGATTTCAAAAAAGGCAGTCGATTGAGTCTGCTCGACTTTAGGCATGTTGACCTTTCGATTCTTCATAGCCGAACACATCATGAATGCGCGTATAGAGACCCTGATGCAGATAGATGGGCATGAGCGGCGCGTGGCCCATAATGCGGTCTTTCACCGCTAGATACGTGACCGGCGCCTCCGAATGCCGTATGAACAGAGCATCATGCCCCACGCACAATCCCAGCACAACATTTAAATCTGTCTGCTCCCTGTTCAGCAGTTCAGCTTGCCCTACGGGATTGCACAGCGTCTTTCCCATTCCCGGTACCCGATCGCATATGAAATCGTCTTTCAGAAGCTCTCGATTGAGAGATCCCGTTTTGCAAATAACCGAGGACACGGCGAAACCGTTATCGCGCAGCACATCGCAGAACACAGCCGCCTCACGTGCGAGCGTCATACAGAACGCCACTCCGATAGTATGGTAGGCGCAATTGCGAGCATAGAGCATAATCTCTTCTACACGCGTTGCCCATCCGTAGCCTTCGCGCGTCGTGATATGAGACTGCAACATTGCCTGGTAGTCATCGCTTGCAGCGTCGCACGCACGCAGCCCGCACTCGTGGGCAAATTGCCTGTCTTCCACCGAAGAAGCGACTGCGTCCTTTTCGACCTCAATTAAATGAGCCGAACTCTCCTTTGACTCCATTGCCATTCCTTTCAGCTATTTGTGCAGGTTAGAGATTCATACAACGTAAAGCAGAACACGCCCTATCACACGATTGCAGACACCAACAGCACGACAAGCGGTATAGTGACGAACAAAATGCCGACAATATCGATAATCGCGCCAGTTTTTATCATCTTGGTGATTGGTACATAGCCACTGGCGTAGACGATGGCATTAGGCGGGGTCGACACGGGCAACATGAATCCAAGCGATGCCGAAAGAGCCACTCCCACCGCAATAGGCACCGGATCCACACCCGCACTGATGGCCGTAGTTATGGCGAGAGGTCCTACCATATTCGTAGCAGTCGTGTGGGATGAAAGCTCCGACATCACAAGTGCCAGCACGCAAAACGTGGCCGTCAGCAACACATACGACGGTGATCCACCAAGCATATCCACAATGCGATCGCCGAGCCACAAAGACAAACCCGTCTTGTACATCATCGATCCCATGGAAAGCCCGCCTCCGAACAAAAGGAGCGTGCCCCAATCTACGCCTTCTACCGCATCGCTCCATTTCAGGGTAAATTCCCCTTTTGCACGCTCCGTCGGCAACACGAATAGCAGCAATGCGGCCAGAAGCGCTACGGTAGATTCAGGAAGAACGTCATTGTACGCAGCCAGAATCTGATTATCTGAGCCAAAGACGATGCTCAAAACACCAGGGGTCACCCACAAACACACTGCTATCAAAAATGCGAAAGCGGTGTTCTTCTGACCCCTCGTCCATCGGCCCATCTTGGCTTGTTCTTCCGCAATCATTCTCTCGGCGCCTTCAATGTTCCTTATATTTGTCGGAAACAGATGATGCACCACAAATGCCATGAGTGCGAAGAACGCTATCATGGCGATTGAACCCCATATCATCCATGTGAAAAACGAGATACGCACGTCTGCCATAGAATCCAGAAGCCCTACCACGATAAGATTCGGAGGCGTGCCGATAGGAGTCAAAACACCGCCGATAGATGCCCCATAAGCAACCATCAGCATCAGACCCGTGGCGTATTTGCTCTTCGTCAGGTCTGCACTCTGACCATTGGAGGCGCACATGTTCTGCATGGTCGAAAGGAGCCCCAACGCAATCGGCAACATCATTGCAGCAGTAGCGGTGTTGCTAATCCAGCCAGAACAGAGCGCCGACGCTATCCCTATAGTCAGAAAAATCCTCGTCGTACTGCCTCCAACCCATTTCAACGAGAGCAAACGATATGCGATTCGCTTATCAAGCCCGTGCACCGACATGGCCTTCGCAAGGATGAACCCACCGAGGAACAAAAAGATAATCGGGTCGGCAAAAGAAGCGAATGCATCTGTAGGGTCGGCAACATTGAAGACTACAATCAAAACGGGCACGAGTAGCGCCGTCACTGCAATAGGCACCGGCTCGGTAATCCACCATATACATATGAACGTTAGAATAGCGAGAAGCATATGCGCCGACGCGACGATATCTTGGATGGGCGACAGATACACGAGCAAGGCGCACAGAGGACCGCCGACAAAACCAATAGCCCGACGGACCGAGTCGAAGGTAATGAATTCAGACACATTCGATGGCACCTTTTTTATAAACATTGCCTTGCTCATAATTGTGTGCTCCCCCTACATGAGCGTCCCTGCGCGTCTCAGCGACGATTACTGCAGCAATCAAACTGCAAGACTCGTTGACGCAGATAGTAGATTCGAAAGCCATCCGACGATACACCCATGAGGTGTGTAATCTTATATCTCCTGTTCAAACGCTTATTTTTAAGGATATGAGAAGAGATTTTCTCATTATATTGAGTAAGAATTAGTGGCAGGACGGATTAGAGGCGTCCTGCCACTTTGAGAAAAGGAGGAATCGGAAAAGCCAGAGATTGGGAATAGCGGCCCTTAAGAACATTGGGAGAGATGCAACCCGCAGCAGGTTAAAGAGGGAGAGAGTACTGCGAGGTGCGGTTGTTCTGACACAAGGGCTACATCTCTTTTGGCAAAGTCGATCCTCCAAAGGGCATGGCGATTACCTGCGCGTCGCGGCCGAGTTTATAAAACGCAACGTCTAACGCCTGTTGGGCATTGTCATATTTTTCCATGAACACGCCTTTAGTCTGAGGACGAGTCCATTCGGAAACGAAATAGATGCTGGCCTTTTCTTCTACCAGCGCGATAGCTGCGGCCTTGTGACCGCCTAAAGTGAAGTCGGCATGCAGACGATCTACTATCTCAGAAGGCTTGGCTGCTTCTTTGAACCAGGTCTCGAAAGTGTCTTCGCCATATCCTTCCTTGCAGCAGCCAATCAGTATGATGATGCCACCTTCGCGTACAGCATGCTTCGCGTTTTCAAGTGCCTTTTGCGTCTGATAGAGATTCGCATCTTTAGGAGCCCCGCCCTGCGACACCAAAACGATATCAGCTCGCTTTTCGATTGGAAGCAAATAGAATGAATCCAGAAAACGGCACCCGGCTCTATGGGCGGCAATCGGATCGCCCGCAAATGATTTGACGATATGTTTATGGGGATCAAGCACCACATTGACGATGAAGTCACAGCCGACCATGCGGCCCGCCTCTTCGATGTCCATGCGTACGGGATTGCCTTCCAGATGCCCTGCATAGGATTCCTCTTCCACCATATGGCGGTGGTTGCCTTTGATGGAATTGCGTGTAGACATACCGGGCATAATGGCCTTGTATCCACCGCTGTATCCAGCGAAATAATGAAACTCTATGTTGCCAAGACATATACGCCGATCAGCTTCGACAACTTGGCGCATCACTTCCACTGTCGTGCCGGAAGAGGTCTCGCCCAGGGTCACGAAATCATCCGGGTCGCTATCGATGCAGGTAATTTCATTGAAGGCCCGCACGCCCGCAAGATGCAAGCGTTCCGAATCCGTCTGCTCGCGATGCACACCGCGCCCGAATATGAGCGTGATGTCATCCGGTTTACACCCGGCCGCATAAAGTTCGTCGAGTAACGTAGGCATCACGTGCCATGTAGGCATCGGGCGCGATATATCTGACGTAAGAATAACGATTTTCTCGCCGGGTTTGACGATTTCGCGCAGCATTGGAGAATCTATTGGATTGGCAAGCGAATCGGCAACTATCTGCTGCTCTGATTCGTCGGCTTTCATTTCCCCTGGCTGTAAAACCGCCTGAAGGTTGGCATCGGGAACCTCGACATTTTCGCTTCGGTTATCGTATCCGAAAGACAACTTCATATTCCGCTCCTTCTCTTATTTCGATAAGCGAAGAATAGGAACTTTTCAATCGATTTTATACACCCATCAGGGGTTGTTTATTCATATATGCAGCTCATTGCCTTATTTGTTCGACCATATCAATGATTCCCTGTCGTCCGTGAATGTCCAACTTGGTGTAGATGTGGCGAATATGCATCTTGAGGGTATTACGAGAAATGTAGAGGCTTCCTTCCATGTAGGGCATATCACGCCCACGGGCCATCAACTCCAGAATCTCACGTTCTCGCGCGGTCAGATGATAGGTCTCCGCAATGGTATCGCATGGATTAGTCCAAAAACGCTCGTCTTGGCTGGCCTCATTATCGTTTGCCTGTTGGTCTACATCGTCAGCGTCCTGAGCAGGCGGCATGGCTGCTGCGGCATCGACAGTATCGACGGACATAAGGAAGGGCGCCTGCAGCTTGGGAAACTTCAGCAATACCACCAAAAGCACGATGTAGGCAAAGACGATAATCAATGCCCCCGTATGCAAGGCATCTTCCGATGTCGTTGACACCAGCATCCCCAAACCCACAACCACTGTGCCCAGCAGATGACCGATTACGGCCGCCAAGCGCGAACCCGATGCCGCAACGAACGCATCTATGCAATTCCTTGTGCCCCATACCACCAAAGCCCACGTAAGCACCTCAAACAGCGCCGTGCCTATACCGCAAATATAAAATGACAACCCGGGAATAACGAGTTCGAGAGAAGGTGCTAGAAGAATGCCAACCACCGAGAAGAATAGAGCGCTGTAGAACACATGCTCCATGCGCAGCCCATGCCAAAAAAGCGCCACGGCAAGTAATGCCACAAGGGCGAAAAAAGAAGCAGGGTCAGAATGGACGTCATAGCTGCTGAAACCACTGCGCAGAAATCCCAGCATCATCGCAGAGAAGACGACCATGAGGATAAATCCTGGCGTCAGCACCTTTTTCAAAGGACGTTTGACAACGCCGGGCACAGACAAAGCCGCAGGAGCCGCCACCGCATGGCGAGTGGCAAAACCCAGATGCCCTGCTGAGACGATAAGACAGCATACCAACGAGACGGACAGCAAAGCAATCGAGCACAGCATGAGAACCGACGCGCTAAGCGCCCTCACTTCATCAACCTGCAAAAACAGCGAATAGATCAAAAAGGCACCCAACATGCCCGAAGCGCTTGCACCCATAAGTGTCGTGCGCTCAAGCAGGGAAAACGAGCACACAAGCGCGATGCTTACAGGCGCCCCTATAACCTTGGTCAATACAATGGCTGCCGTACCAAGCACCTGCGCAGCACTTCCATCTGAGGGAAATACGGGCAAAACAAACAAGATGATAACCGCCCCGCCGATAAATGAGAGAATTCCCACTACGCTTAATACCAAGAACAGGTTCCTGGGTTTGCGCCGTCTGACTTTGACAGTCCAATACGCCATGGCGAAAAAAGCAGCATAAATAGCAAGCGTGCTGAAGCGCATAATCACGGTGGCATTTTCAATACCGCAATAGTCAACCACTTGCCTGTCGCCCAGCCAAATGCCGCCGAACATGCAGGCAAGCCCTATGATGCAACATAGGTTCGTACGGGTTCTCTGCGATGCCGCGGTGTTTCCCAATTCCATGATTCTCCCTCTCATGGCGAAGAATACGCCTATTTCAATACTATGCGATTTTGCCACATACGTCTAATTCTTCACCTGCAGTTTCAAAAGCCCCTAGCTTTTCGCTATCCACTTCAAAGTCGCCTGCTCGGCTGCATGTCGATAATCTGGTACGCTCATGCATTCTTCAAGCTGCGCCACTACTTCAGGAAACTCTTCCAAGTTCTCGCGCCATGGAGCTTGACCCGTCGAGATATCGACGGCAGCCGACCCATTATCGATGCGCAGCCATCTGCCATCGGCGTCTGCCTGAAAGTAGCCGCTCACACAAACGGAGCCTTCCTGAAATGGTTCGGATTCTGCATGGAAAGTTCCAGGGCACACAATCGCTTCTCCCAAAGTATCATGTTCCCAGTCCTGCGAAGAGGGCACGGCATACAAGGTGTTCGCGCCGGAAATCTGCACCAGCTTCATCTTCTGATCAAAGACGAGGTTCCCCTCAAGGGAGCTGGCATCAGGTTCTCCAAGCTCCCCTTCTTCTTCCATCTTCAGGCGCAGTTCGGCTATGCGTTCTGCGATGTCCATTACGCCAGCTTTCTCTCGAATGCCTTTCCGGTCTTTATGATGTGACGGTTCAATGCCATTTCCTTTTGCGAGAATCCCAAAGCCAGGCCCACTATCTGAGGCAGATGAAGAATCGGCATGGTGATGTCTGCGTCGTATTTCTTCTGAGAATCGGGCTGCCACATATCAAGGGCCATATGACACAAAGGACAAGGCGTGACAATGCAGTCAGCACCGGACTCACGCGCCGTCAAACAGCTCACACCATTGGAGAGCAGCGCCTCACGCTCGGCAGGATAGATGGAATGAAAACCGCAACAAGCAAGTCGTTGCTCGAAGTCCACGTTATTGGCGCCCAGAGTCTCCATGACCATTTCCATCGACTGCGGGTTGCGAGGATTCTCAAAACCCATGATGTCAGGCGGCATAAGGATGTGACAGCCATAGAAGTTCGCCACATTCAAACCGCTCAAAGGATGCTTGACCTTTTTCTTCAGCGCATCAAGACCCAAGTCATCGATAAGGGCCCATAGGTAGTGCGTAATCTCGCACGTTCCTCTATATTCAAGCCCCATTTCGGCTAAAGCCTCGTTCACCTTCGCGCGCAGCGCTTCGTCGGAATCTAGACGCTTTTTCGCGGTTCGAAGCATGAGCGTGCACGTATTGCACACCGTCATGATTCTGTCGAAACCGGCTTTTTCCGCCAACGCTATATTGCGAGCATTGATCGCCACGCCCAGGAAGTCATCGATGTCTTGGATCTGAGCCGCACCGCAGCATGTCCAACCATCAATCTCCACCAGCTCGATACCAAGGGCGTCGCAGGTCTTCTGCGTTGCGATCTTCAATTCTCCAGCTGCAGACTCAAGCGTGCAACCAGGAAAGAACGCGTAACGATGTTGTGCCATGCTAGTTCTCCTTTCCAATTTTCTGCGAAAACTCGTAGAGCTTGCGCACGTCCTGAATACCATTGACCGCCTTGGGCATATGCAGCGGATTCATCTTGCCGGCCGTGACCATGCGAATAGCGAACGGGGTGCGATTGACGGCGGTCTTCATCATGCCTTCGGTACGCAGCGCCAACATGGTCTCATTGAGCATGCCGGTCTTGCGCACATCATCAAAGAACGAATAGGCATGACGTGCGCCCTCGCTGTCGGTTTCACCCATCTTCAAAGCCTCACGGCGCATATAGGCGATTTCTTCTGCAATAGGAATCTGTTTGGGGCACTTGGTGGTGCACTGCTGACAGTGGATGCACTTCCATAGATTGTTCTGCAAAACATCCAATATGCGCTTGCCGTGCTGCCCATCACGAGAATCACGTTCAAAGCGATATGCTTTGTTCATAACCGCCGGAGGTAGATAGGTTCCATTGTCAAAGGCCAACTCGCGGCATTCCGAGACGCATGATCCGCACAAAATGCAATCTGAGGGTTTAGAGATCAGGTGGAAGTCCTCTTCTGACTGGGTGTGCTCCTTGCGCCCCTTGCATTCCATCATCCAGCCTTCTACCTTTTTCAGCTTGTCACCAACGCCGTCGAAGTTCACGACCAGATCGCGCACAACCGGAAGGTTGTTCAGGGGTTCCAAATACAGCGTATCGGTGTCGTAGGTTTCGAGCAGCGTGTCTAATTGGGTCTCACACGCCAGAAATGCGCTGCCGTTCACCTGTACCGCGCAACTGCCGCAGATGGCATGGCGGCATGCACTGGTGAAGTTGAGCGTAGGGTCCTGCTCTTCTCGAATCTTGGTCAAACAGCCCAATAAAGTCGCCGACTCGTAAGCAAGCGTGTATTCCTGGTTCCATGCACGATCACCGTCAAAGCGCTTTATGTTGAATACGATAGTCCTCATCAGTAAGCCCTTTCCTTCGGCTCGAATTTCGTGATGGCGACGGGACGATAGTCGATGCTGTAAGCGCCATCCTCAAGTGTTATCAAGGTATGCTTCAGGAAGTCATCGTCATTTCGCTTCGGGAAATCTTGGCGAGAATGAGAACCGCGGCTTTCGGTGCGAGCACGCGCACCCATGACCACGGTCTTCGCTATAGACAAGACGTTGCCTAGCTCCACATAGTTCATGAACGCCGAGTTATAGACTTTCGACCCGTCGCCTGCACAGGCATCCTTGTAATCTTCGATGCACTGATCGATTACTTCTTCAGCATGCGCCATACCTTCTTCTTCGCGGAAGATGCCCACGCCGTTCCACATGGCCTCAGCCATCCGGTCGCGTATCTTGAATATCGACGTGCCGGACGTCTTGGTGCGCATCTGTGCGAAACGCTCAATCCATTCCCGCTCTAGCTGCTCTAAGCGCTCGGTACCCGCGAAATCGCGACGCTTGGCGCTCTGCGCTGCGCCAAGACCAGCCTGCTTGCCGAAAAACACCACCTCAGCCACGGAATTTCCGCCCAAACGATTCGCACCGTGCACAGAAATGCAGCTGCATTCCCCTGCCGCATGAAGTCCGTCCACCGATGTGGCACACGTGCGATAGTCCACAACATCGATGCCGCCCATCATGTAGTGGTTCGAGGGGCGGATGGGAACCGGGTCGGTAATCATGTCCGCGCCTTCAAAACTCAGAGCCAGCTCGCGCACTTGCGGCAGGCGCTCCATAATCTTGTCGGCACCCAGATGACGCATGTCAAGCAAAACGTAACTCTTCATACCCTCACCGAAACCACGACCTTCCTTGATTTCGGTCTCAATGGAACGGGCGACCAAGTCGCGCGGACCCAGTTCCATTTTCTCGGGCGCATATCGCTGCATGAAGCGCTCGCCTTCGTTGTTGATCAGGTAGCCGCCTTCACCGCGACAGGCTTCCGACAACAGGACACCGGTGGTCGCCAGTCCCGTGGGATGGAACTGCACGAACTCGGGATCTTTGATTGCCACGCCCGCACGCAGACAGGCCGCGGTACCGTCACCGGTCATGTTCGTGGCGTTGGTGGTACGGCTCCAGTACACACGCCCGAAACCACCGGCAGCGATAATAACAGCGCGCGCTTGGAACGTCTCGATTTCACCTTTGCGCAAATCAATGGTGACAATCCCCTGCAGCTGGCCATCAACCTGTGCGATATCGAGCAAGTTGTGCTCATCCAAGAATTCGACACCGTTTTTCAGGCAATTCTCATAGAGTGCATGCAAGACCACGTGACCGGTCTTGTCAGCTGAATAGCAGCATCGCGGACTCGATGCCCCACCGAAAGGACGCTGGGCGATACGACCCTGCTCATCACGGGAAAAAGGAACTCCCATCGATTCCAGCTCCAACGCCAGGTTGGGCATGCCAGAAACGAAGAATTCCACAGCATCTTGGTCGGCCAGATAGTCGCTACCTTTTACCGTATCGAAAAAGTGGCTTTGAATGGTATCTTCCGGATCACGGTATGCCAAAGCAGCATTCATGCCACCTTGCGCAGCACCCGTGTGGGATCGCGTCGGAAACACCTTGCTGATGACCGCTACACTCAGGCTCGGATCCTTGCTGGCGCTCAGCGCGGCAGACATGCCCGCACCTCCTGCACCGACGATGACTATATCAAAAGTACGCATCATTTCTCCTAGTCAGCCAGACGATATTTCGCAACACCCTGCTCATAGAGGTTGTTGCCTTCAGAATCGATAACCACGATGCAGGGATAGTTCTCCACACGTAAACGACGCACTGCTTCGGGACCGAGGTCATCGAATGCGATAACCTCGCATTCCTTCACGCTGTCGGCTATAAGGGCGGCTGCGCCCCCGATAGCGGCGAAGTACACCACGTTGTGCTCGACCATGGAATCGATGACCTCTTTAGAACGAGGCCCTTTGCCGATCATGCCTTTCAGCCCCTGTTCAATCATCTTGGGGGAATAAGCATCCATACGACCTGACGTGGTGGGTCCGCATGATCCAATCACTTTGCCGGGCTTTGCAGGAGTAGGCCCTGCGTAATAAATAATCTGCCCATCCCAATCGACCGGCAGCTCTTCACCTTTGTCGATCATCTCGCACATGATTTTGTGAGCAGCATCGCGGCCCGTGTAAATAGTTCCGGATATGCTGACCATGTCGCCGCATTTCAGCGACTTCACCGCATCATCGGTCAGCGGAGCGGTAATATGCTTGGTTTCAGCCATTGTGATTCTCCTTAATGGTTCATTGAATACTGGTTTCTGAATGCGCGTCTAGCAGTGCATGCGATTCGTCGTGCTCCATGCGCCACCGACGTCTTACAGCACGACTTCCTTATGGCGCGCGGCGTGGCAGTTCAGCGTAACGGCCACGGGCATCGTCGCAATATGCGTGGGATAGGTTTCAATCTGCACTGCCAATGCCGTATTACGTCCACCAAAACCTTGCGGACCAACACCGGATTTGTTTATCTTCTTCAGCAGTTCCACTTCGAGAGCCGCATAGTCCGGATTCGAATGAGGAGCACCAGCCTCGCGACGAAGCGCCACCTTGGAAAGCTGCATGGCTTTATCGGCATTACCGCCGATACCCACGCCGACAATGGTGGGCGGACAGGGATTGCCGCCAGCATTCGTCACGGTATCCACGATGAACTTTTTCACGCCTTCGATGCCTTCTGCCGGCTTGAGCATCTTGAGCGCGCTCATGTTCTCGCTGCCAGCACCTTTCGGCATGATGGTGATATGCAGCTGGTCACCAGCCACCAATGATGTGTAGATAATCGCCGGGGTGTTGTCTCCTGCGTTTTTGCGATTCAGCACCGGATCGATAACGGTTGACTTGCGCAGATAACCGTCAGTGTAGCCCGCAGCAACACCCGCATTGATGGCATCGTCGAGTAGGCCTCCGGCAATATGCACATCTTGGCCGATTTCAACGAATGCGATAACCATGCCTGTGTCTTGGCACATAGGCACCGTGTTCTCACGGGCGATTTTGATGTTGCGGCAGATCTTTTCCATAGCATAGCGACCGAATTCCGACTCTTCGGTATCTGCTGCTTGCCCCACCAGCTTCTCAACATCAAGGGGAAGATCGCAAGCAGCTTCTATGCATAGACGCTTGACCTCTTCGGTAATGGTATCGACGTTGATTTCCTTCATCTTGTGTCTCCTTCTGTCCACTGCGCCGCGCGCAGTCTTGTTCATATCGCGCGTCTTGCGCGCAGTCTTGCTTGTTTCTTCGCGCGTCCGCGCGCAATCTTTCGGAAGCTCTCTGCCGGGTTCAAGCCTTGTATTTCGATCCGGCACCTCTCAGTCATTGCGAGATGGGAACCTCTGCTACCAGAGCCCCAAAACCTTCCACCAAACACCACCGACGCCAAACCAGATGACGATATTGATAATCGAGACGATCAAACCAACCGTCCACCATTTGCCCTGAGAGACATACCCGGCGCCGAAGAAAATAGGTGCGGGACCCGAACCGTAGTGAGTTAAGGAACCGAAGAGGTTTCCAAAGAAACCCAGAATCAAAGCGGCGAGCATAGGAGGTGCACCTGCAGCAATCGCCACAGTCAGGAATGCCGCATACATAGCAGTTACATGAGCTGTAGCGCTTGCGAACAGGTAGTGCGAGAAGAAGTATGCCAAAGCCAGCACACCTAGCGCGATAACCCAGTTCATACCACCCACAGATCCTGCCATCAGGTTGCCAAACCAAGGAATGAGACCCTGGGTATTCAGCTGTCCAGCCATCATGACCAGGGCGGAAAACCATACCAATGTATCCCATGCGCCCTTTTCGCTCTTGATGTCTTCCCACGTAAGAACACTGGTCAGCAGCAGTACGGAAAGGCCGATCAGACCAGTGGTCGTCGCGTTCAGGTTGATGCTGGATCCAGCAATCCACAGCACCAGAATCAGCACGAACACGAAGATCATCCTTTTTTCCCCAGAAGTCATGGGGCCCATTTCCTTGAGCTTTCCCTTGGCCATTTCAGTGGCGTCGGGGGTTTCTTTGACCTCGGGCGGATTGAGCTTGTAGATGACCAAGGGGATGACGATCAACGACACCAAACCAGGTACGATTGCGGCAATTGCCCAGCCAATCCATGTGATTTCCAAACCAGCAGTATCGGCAGCCAACTGCACAGCCAAAGGATTGGCCGCCATAGCCGTCATGAACATAGCCGAAGTGATCATGTCACCCTGAAACGCGGTCAGATGCAAAAACGATCCGATACGATTGGCGGTGCCGTCATCGGGTTGAGAGCGAAATGTATTGGACAACGATTTCACGATAGGCCATACGATGCCGCCAGCACGAGCTGTGTTCGATGGCATTGCCGGAGACAGAACCAAATCGGTTGCCAGCAGTGCATACGATAGACCCAAGGTCTTCTTGCCGAATCGCTGCACGAACATATAGGCTACGCGACTCCCAAGTCCGGTCTTTATGAATCCTCGCGAAATGAAAAACGCGATGACGATAAGCCAGATGGTCGTGTTCGAAAAACCGGACAAACCGTCTTTCAACGTAGTCGTTCCCGTAAGAACGCAGAGCGAAATGGCCATGATAGCGATGGCGCCCATAGGCATAGGCTTTAGAATCAAACCTACGATGGTGCCTACGAAGATGGCAAACAGGTGCCACACGCCTGCCGTCAGTCCTTCAGGAGCCGGGATGAACCAAATGATCAAACCAATCGCAAACGTGATAATGAGCTTGATCCAGTCGATTCCTCCCTTTCCCCCTTCTGGTTTCTGCTTGGCTTTGGCGTTTGCCGTCTTTGAGCCAAACATCTTTGTATCTGTCATTTAATTCTTTCCTCTCTCTTTGGCTTTACAAGGTGCGCCCATAGTGCACTCTGTGAATACACCCATCTACACCCCACAGGGGCGTTTTAGCGTTTTACCTGTTCAGATGAGAGAATAGAAAAAATGAACCGCCTGATAGTTCAGGCGGTTCAGCAGATGCTTATTGCTTTCATAAGCGTTTGTTTATGAGATTCTGATTACGATTCAGACAGCTTTTCATGGTGGAGCTTCGTTGATAGAGAGTATGACATCACCCACTTCAATGGCGGGCGGCATTTTCATTCAACGCGCACACGCAGCATTAGATTATTCGGCCGCCTTCTTTGCAGCGGGCTTTTTAGCAGCTGCCTTCTTTGCCGGGGTCTTCTTGGTCGACGCTTTTTTCGCCGCAGCGCCCTTGGCGCCCGACTTAGCAGCGCCCTTGCCACGCGCAGCCTTTTTCGCTTCAGCTTCGGCCTTTCCAGGGCAATCGAAATTGGGGCACAGTTTCCACGGGCCTCGCGCGGTAGTGACAATCACCATCGGCGCGCCGCAGTGCTCGCATACTTCTTCGGTAGCGGTAAGTTTACCGTATTGCGGCAACGGGTATCCCGTAGCACACTCATCGTAGTTCTCACAACGGATGAAGCGCTTGAGCGTACGCGGGTTCTTTTTCGCAATCAGGTTCGCGTCTATGCCCTTCGCAGCACACGTGGGACACTTGCCCACGACGATGTCGGGCTCAACATTTGTGGGACACAGCGGGTCGATGCAGAGAATTCTTGGCTTACTACGAAAGGCCGTAACTTTGATTTGCGGCATGCCGCATACCGGACACGGTGTATCGGTGGCCTCAATCTTGCCTTTCGGCAGCGGATAGGTCACATCGCAGTCGGGCCATCCCGAGCATCCGATGAACATCGAGCGCGTTTTCTGAGAGGCGCGCAGCTGCAGGTCTTTACCGCACTTGGGGCATTTACCCACATATGCGTCAGCGGCCACCGCATCGGCCAGTGCGTCTTTTACCTCTTCGGAATGGGGCATGAGTTCTGAAAGCTGTTCGGAAAGTAGGTTTCGACTGTTGGTGACCACGGTATTTTTCGTCGTCGCTCCGTTCGCGATATTGTCCATCTCGCTTTCCAGCTCCGCCGTCATATCGGGCGTCACCACATGCGGGGCAAAACGGCCCAGAGCATCACAGACCGCCATACCCAAAGCGGAAGGCTCGATAGGGTCGTTTTGAATGTATTTCACGGTGTAGAGCCGCTCGATGATACTGTGGCGCGTGGATTTCGTGCCCAGCCCCAACTTTTCCATTTCCTGGATCAGTTTGCCCTGCGAATAGCGGGCGGGCGGTTCGGTCTGCTTTTTTGTCAGCGCTGCACCACCGAAATCGATTTGAGCTCCTTCGGCCATGGCAGGCAGCTGCTCGTCTTTTTTCAACCCATACGGATAGATTTCGCGAAAACCCGGCACCGCCAGCACATCGCCGCGTGCAACGAAAGGCTCAGAACCCACTTGCAGGGTCACCTTCGTACCCTCTACCACGGCAGCTTCCGAAAGGGTTGCCAGAAAACGTCGGGCTATTAAGTTGTACAGTTTGAATTCTGCAGGAGGCAACGTGTCTGGCGTAGCAGCATTTGTAGGGTGTATTGGCGGATGGTCCGTCGTTTCCTTTTTACCCCGCGTCGCATGCAATTCGCCCTTTTGCAAAAGTTTCCGGCAATACGGTGCATAGGCCAGATTGTCAGAGAGCTTCTGCACGGTCTCCACCAGATTCAGTGAAGACGGATACACCGTGTTGTCAACGCGCGGATAGCTGATGTAGCCATCCATATAGAGACTTTCAGCTAAACGCATGGTACGCGCCGGCGTGATGCCTTCAGCTGATGCTGCAGCCATCAACGATGTGGTATTGAACGGCACAGGCGCGGCGATAGTACGCTTGCGTTTGTCGATGGATGCCACCTGGGCGCTCGTTTCGCCCGAGACGTTTGCCATAACCGCTTTCGCCTTCGCCTCTTCCTTGAAGCGCGCCGTAGCATGTGGGGCGATGAATTCCGTGCCATCCGCTGAAAACGTTCCTTTGATAACCCAGTAGTCTTCAGGCTCGAACGCCAAACGCAACCTCTCGCGTTCCACGATAAGCGCCAGCGTGGGCGTTTGCACGCGTCCAGAACTGCGCACGTTTCCATATCCGGCAAATTTCACCAGCGTGAGGTAACGCGTGAGTACAGCACCCCAGATAAGGTCGATATCCTGCCTTGACGCACCGGCGCTGGCCAAGTTCACATCCAGCTCCACCAGATTGTTGAAAGCGTGCGTGATCTCTTCTTTGGTGATGGCCGAATAGCGCGCGCGGGTCACCGGAGCGGTATCGTTTACCTGCTTGATCATGGAAAGCGCATCAGCGCCGATAAGCTCGCCTTCGCGATCGAAGTCTGTGGCAATCACGATGCTGTCAGCCTTCTTCGCCAAATTCTTCAGCGATCGGATAATCTCTTTTTCTTTCGGCTGCTTTTCGATGGGCGCATAAACCAGATACGGCAACGCATCCATCTTCCAAGAGGAAAGCTCGACTCCCTCTTCGGTGAAGGGCTTTTTCTTCTTGAAAGGCGGCTTCGGCAGACTGTCGGGCACATTCGCCTCGACCACTTGACCCTCTTCGTCTACCCCGCGCCAGCCACCGCGCTTTTTATACACCAGATGCGGCGTGAAATCAGGTTCTAGTATATGACCGCGCAGGCCGATGGTCGTCCATTCTTCACCATCATGGGTAAAGCGATACACAGGCGTGGAATACACCTTATCTTTTTTCGGTTTGCCTACCCCTAAAAGATCGGCAATCTTTTCGGCGGCAATGTTTTTTTCCGTGACAACTAGTTTCACACGATGCCCCTTCTC
Source organism: Actinomycetes bacterium (assembly GCA_023394615.1). GTDB lineage: Bacteria > Actinomycetota > Coriobacteriia > Coriobacteriales > Eggerthellaceae > JAEXAI01. Next base: position 250,152 of record JAEXAI010000016.1, read on the forward strand.
TTGATTTTACGTGCGTGGGGTATGGACCCTTTCGGGCAACAGATTGTAAGGATACACGAAAAAGCGAAGATTCGGTAGATTTGTTATCGAAGCGCTTTGAAGCAAGCGAGCATTTACTGTCGAGTCGCGCTCAGACATACACACTATCGCGGATGTCGCGTTATGCTTTTGCCATAGTCGTTCGAAAGCGGGTTGTATGAGAAAAGCCATTGTATCGATAGCCGCCATCACCGTTGTTTGCGCAGGTTGTTTCTGCGCTTACCTACTCTTGTCGAGCGTTACCGGTTCGAAATCGATTGAAACCGGAACGACTGCGACCAACATTGTGCGCACTATGAAAACAGGAGCATCGAGCTTGGCATCAAACGCCACCAATGCCGCCATAGATGCCAGCGGCCTGAAAACGAAGGTGAACGATTATCTGGAATCACACACCGCAGCTATCGCGCAGAGCACTGGAGCATCCCAAACCCAAGTCAACCAAGCCGTCGCAGATCTAAACATCGAATCATGGACGGCTACAACGCTTCCCAGCACCGCTGTAGCGGAATCAACGCAATCTTTCACCGCGGCAGACACGGATGTATCCGTGACCAGCTACACCGACCCCTCCTATGTGACCGTGAGCGCACTGGGCCAAAATGTGACGCTCTCAGTTCCCGAATCAGCGCAAAGTTCGCTTGCCCTTTTAGGGGTGACCTCTTAAGCCGCAACGCAGACTTGTCGCTTGCCGTGTTGCATGTGACATTTTTGGGCTTGAGCGCTTAGTAGGCTTGAGCGCTTAGGCGCAGCCTTCCTCGGTCTCTCCCGAAGACTCTTCGTCACCTGAAAGCTCGAAGCCAACGGATTTTCCTGCCGCAGCTTCAGCGTTTTCTCTATCCAACACCATCTGCATAGCCGCAATGGCACATTCGATTTGTCCGTCATCAGGCTCGCTGGTCGTGAGGTATTGCAACTGCATACCGGGCCACAACACCACTTTCACCAGCGGGTTTTCCGGATGCGATCCAGCCCATTTCACCGTTATCTCATAGCTTATACCCGCGATGAGCGGCATCAGCAAGATGCGTACCACGATGACCAGTAAGAGTTTCGGTGCTCCATCCGCAACGCCCCATGCAGCGATAAGTCCGTTTATGGGTGTGACGGTGTACACCAAAATGGCGATAATCATGACCATGATAAGAAATGCGGTGCCGCAGCGCACATGCAAGCGCGGAAAGCTGCGAGCATTCTCAGGCGTGAGCGGCAGGCCATGTTCGAAGCAATGAATGGTTTTATGTTCCGCCCCATGGTAGCCAAACATGCGCTTTATGTCTTTCATGCGCCCGATCAACCAGAGGTAGAATACAAACACAGCCACACGCAAAAGGCCGTCAACGAGGTTCCAGGCAAGCGTTGATTTGTCGTATTCACCGACAATCAGATTCGTCAGAACCGCTGGCGCCACGATGAACAGCACGACCCCCAAAACCAAGCCCAGCACCATGCTGATAATCATCTCACGATGGCCGAACTCGTAATCATCGCCGTCTTCCGAGCCTTCTTCCTCATCGTCGAAAGCATGCACAGCCGCTATCTCGAGCGCTTTATAGCCTAAAGCCAAAGACTCGACAAAAGCCGTGCAACCGCGCACGAGCGGCCACCGCAGCCAGCTGTTTTTCGGCAGACCGCTTGCCAAATCGTGCTCCTCGGTATATATCGTGCCTTCCGGCTCACGCACAGCCACAGCCCAATTGTAGCGACCGCGCATCATGATGCCCTCAAGGAGGGCTTGCCCTCCCACATGCGTTTTCAGTTTGCCGTCCTCGGAAAAGGCGCGGGAAAGATCGCTTTTCTCTTTAGCCACGTTTCTGCTCCCGTACGACCTTGGGATACGGATCATTGCAGGTCATCTTGCCTTCTGGACAACTGCCATGCACGCAGGGCGCACCAGCATCCAAAAATATGAATGGTGCCGTGGGGCGTGCCAATTCCAGCATGCGCAATGCCATCGCGCGAATCTCCCATTGGGCGCGCTTGCAGCAGCGCAATTCAAAAAAGTGCAGCAACTCACGCACATTCATAGTGATTACAATCTTCGATTCTGCCGCATTGGGCAGAAGGTAGCGCGCATCTTCGGCGGGAATGCCCACGTCGAGCAATTTCTCATACGCCTCAACACATGATTGGATGGCTTGATTAAAAACAGCATCCGCTTGCTCGTTTTCAGCAACCGTAGGGGGTTTCACCGTGCTCAGGCCGTCAGCGAACTTCACATAACGCTGCGATTGTTGATTGAAACTGGCGATGCGATGGCGCACCAGTTGATGGGTTAGCGCACGAGAGACGCCTTCGACGGCAAATGTGTAGCTGGCATGTTCCAACGTACTGTAATGGCCGCTGGCCATTATCGTGGAAAGTACGCTATGGACCCGCTCTTCGCTCATGTTCTCCATCAGCTCGGCAGCGCCCACCGGCGCGTAGCACAGTCGCGCGGCCGTTGCGATGGCCCGCTCGGGATCGGGTGTGTGATACAGTAATTCAACGTTCATCGTAAAAAAATGCACCTTCCGGCTGTTCTGTCCAGACCGTCAGTCGTGAGCGTTCATGCATGCGAGAACACACAGCAGCTTCATCGACAGAGCATTCGTATTGAGGGATAATATCTATTTGCTATCTGCATGATAATTGATGATGCGAAACCCGAAGCAGAAAAGAGCGCGCATGCCCCGAAACAACACAGCCACTTTGCAGAGTACCGACTGGAACGAGGAATGGAAACACTTGCAGCGCGTGCGCAGGAAATCCGACGATTCGCAATACTGGAACAAGCGCTCGAAAAACTACAGCACGAAAGACTCGCCGAACCCTTATGTGGCGGATTTCTTGGAATTGGCAGGCATACGGGAAGGTGAATCCGTCATGGACATGGGCTGCGGCACCGGCAGTTTGGCTGTGCCATTGGCCCTTGCCGGCCACCGCGTGGTGGCGGCTGACTTCAGCCAAGGCATGCTTGATGAAATGGCCCAGCGTGCACGTGCAGCATCGGCTGTAGGCATTGAAGCGCATCATATGAGCTGGGATGATGACTGGAGCGCCTGCGGCATCGAGCCGGAGAGCGTGGATGTGGCATTCGCATCGCGATCCATCTCCACCAGCGACATGCTCGCCGCGTTGATGAAGCTTGAAAGAGTCTCGCGACGCCGCATATGCATTACCATATCGACCGGCTGCAGTCCGCGCATGGATCCTGCAATCCTTGCCGCGTGCGGCATGAAAAACACCCAAGGCAAAGACTTCCAATACGCCTTCAATATACTGGTGAACGCAGGAGTGGACCCCACGGTCAACTACATCAAAAGCTCTCGCAAGGACACATTCGATACCCCCGATGAAGCGTTCGTAGACTTCGCGCGTATGATCGAAGAGTCGGAATCGGCCGATAACCCCGATGCCGTGGCGCTCGGGAAACGCAACTTGCAAGCGTGGCTGGGAAAGAACCTCGTCGAAAACGAGGATGCGGGGAAACTGGATAAGAAGGGCATCGCCGAAAAGAAGCTGCGATTGCTGCACCCTCGCATCATCACGTGGGCTTTCATCGCTTGGGATAAATAAAGAATCGCCGATACCTTGGTGGCATCGGCGATTTCAGTATGTGTTTTACCCCGGGCAAGACTCAAGGCAGAACAACAGTGTTTCTCTAGACGCGCTCAAAGGCATCTTTGCCCGCTCCGCATACTGGACAAGTATAATCATCGGGCAGTTCATCGGCATATTCGATATATCCGCATATGCTGCAACGCCATGCGATTTTTGACTTCGCGGGCTCTTCGGCCTTCGCATCGTCAGCAGCAACGGCATCGTTGTAACTGCTGGCCTTCGGAGGTGTTTTCCCACCTTTTACCTGATGGTAGTAAGCATAAGTCATCGCGGACTCACTACCGAGCTTTTCGGCCTGTTCCACTTCACAAATGAAGATGTAATGGCTTCCCACATCAGCGCTCTGCACTACCTTTGCGGAAAAATGTGCGCACGCATGCTCGGTAACGTAAGGGATGCCGTTCTCATCCTCAGCTGACTGCACTTGAGCGAATTTGTCGAGCTCGGTGCTGGTATGAAAACCAAAGGTGCCGATAAGCTCCATCGGTGCGCTCTCATCTAAAACCGTGGCACTCAGGCGTCCGGTCTCGCGGATGACCTGCGCGGTATGATTCTCCTTGTTGATGGCAACGCTCACCTGCATAGGCTGGGACGTTACCTGAATGAACGTGTTGACAATGCAACCCGCACGTTCGGTCTCCGACTTCGCACCGATAACAAACATGCCATAGCTTAACGAAAAGAATGCTGTTGAATCAACCATAATGCCACCTTTCTCGCGTGCGTCCCGCAACGCAGGAAACGCACTGACGATTCCATTTGACAGTCACCCTACCACATATATGAAATCCCCGCCGATTAAATTTATCGACGGGGATTGAAAAAGCTTATTAGCAAATGCGCTATTCGGCAGGAGCCTCAGCAGGAGCCTCGGTAGCAGCTTCGGCCGCAGGCTCGGTGGCAGCCTCTTCGGCAGCAGGGGCGGCTTCGGCAGCTTTTGCCTCTTCAGCAGCGGCTTTTGCCTCAGCAGCGGCGTTCTTCTTGGCGAATTCAGCAGCGCGCTCGGCCTTTTTGGCAGCCTTCTCTTCGCGCTCGGCTTTGCGCTTTTCCTCAGCAGCAGCAGCCTCAGCCTGATGCTTGGCCTTGCGAGCAGCCTCGCGGGCAGCAACGGTCTCGGTAGCTGAACCGTACTTGTCGGCAAAACGCTGCACGCGTCCGCCGGTATCGATCAGCTTCTGCTGGCCGGTGAAGAACGGATGGCATTCATTGCAAATGTCGATTTTCAGTTCCGGTTTGGTCGAACGGGTATGGAAGGTATTACCGCAGGTGCAGGTAACGACGCAATCCATATACTTCGGATGGATGTCTTTCTTCATGGTTTCTCCTTCGAGCGCCTTGGTTTCCATACAAGGCATAAGACGAACTTGCCTAGTTTATCACGGATTCTCCTGACCCTTGAGAAAAAAGATACTCCTACATAATTCGAACCGACGAGCGCCCTTCAGGTGCCCGCCGGTTCTTGATCACGAGTATCATGTGCTCAGCACGGGACACAGGCCCCCTGCGAGCACATTTGACTAGCGCTCATTCACGCAATGCGTTTTCGTGCCGGTCTCCAAATACCCCATCAGCTCTTTCACTGCCATCTTTGCGCAGTTTTCCTCAGCCTCGGCGGTCGATGCTCCCAAATGCGGCAATACGATGGCACGGTCCATCTTCACGACGGCGGGATTAGCGAAGTCGGTCACATAACGTGCGACTTTGCCCGAATCCAAAGCAGCAGCCATGGCTTCGTCTACCACCAAGGTGTCGCGAGAGAAATTCAAGAACACAGCACCGTCTTTCATCTTGGCGATGGCATCGGCATCAATCATGCCGCGCGTCTTGTCGTTTGCGGGAACGTGAATGGTCATATAATCGGATGCAGCCAGAAGCTCGCCTAAATCAGAGGTGAAGCGCATGTCAGATAAGATTTGCTTCGCACCATCGGCATCCAAGAACGGGTCATACCCAACGATATCCATGCCGAGTGCGGAAGCGGCCACGGCAATCTGTTTTCCGATGGCACCGAGCCCGATAACGCCTAGGGTCTTCCCCACTATCTCAGTTCCAGCGAATTGTTTTTTCGCCTTTTCGACGGATTTGTTGATTGCAGGGTCCTCAGCGTTGTCGCGAACCCATTGCACGCCACCTAAAATATCGCGCGCGGAAAGGAGCATACCGCAGATGACAAGCTCTTTGACGGCATTGGCGTTCGCGCCGGGCGTATTGAATACCGCAACTCCGCGATCAGCAAGAGCATCGAGGGGGATGTTGTTCACGCCAGCACCTGCACGTGCAACGGCTTTCAAGGACGCAGGAAGCTCCATTTCGTGCATGTTCGCACTGCGCACCAAAATCGCATCCGCTTCTGAGATGTCATCAGTCAACGCATAGTCATCGGTCAGCAGATCGAGACCTTTTTGGGAGATATTGTTCAAGCAGTGCACTTTGTACATGTCGATAGCCTTTCTTCGAAATACCGCTTTCGGCAAACCGGGCGACCCGAGCTTTTGCGAATCGCTCATTGTCCTCTCGAATTCATCATGAATTCTTTAGTGCACTATAGTAGCGCGGTTTCAGGCCCGATGCACGGCAAATCCACGTATATGTAAAATTCTCGCCTGCAAGCGGGAGGTCAGCACTCGATAGTGTCGCCCACAACTACAAGATGCTAGCTTATCGACAGAGTACTGGATTGCGTGGCTGCAGTACCTGATGTCGATGTTGTTCCCGAACCAGATGATGAACCGCTGCCCGAAGTACCGGAGGCAGACGATCCGCTCGAACCGCTGCTGGTGCCACTCGATCCGCTACCCGAAGAGCTGCCAAGGGAAGTATCGCTAGAGCCGGTGTCCGACCCCGATGTATCCGTACCCGACCCGCTCGTGCCTGAGGTATTTCCGCTGTTCGAAGTAGAAGAGCCGGATGTAGTAGACGAACCTGATGTGCCGCTTCCAGCCGATCCGCTTGTCGAAGACGAGCCTGCAGAGCCAGCATTCGTATCGGTTGTTGTCTGATTGCCGGAATCAGTTGATGATGTGGAGTCAGTGGCCGCTGGTGCCTGGTTTTTGCCAGTCGAGCCCGATGAACCCGTTGATGAAGCAGTCGAAGACGTGCTCGTATCGCTGCTTGCCATAATCGGTGCGGTTTTTTCGCCTAAACCCTGACCTATCGTAGCGATGTTGATAACGACCGCCGTTATGCCAACACCCACCAAAGCAGAGACGATTGCTACGATAATAGCAGCACGTTGAGCGCGAGCTTTACGCTGGCGCGTGCGGCTTACTTCAAGTACTTTGCCCGCGCACGCGCTCTCATCCCCTAGATGGGGCGTGTTGGAAGCACCACGGTTTGAAGATTCTGCATGTGCGGATTCACGTACGGGAATGCTGTAGGTATCCGAAGATGCACTTGATACATAGTCCGCGCTTTCGGTCGCACCATCGCTGTGCGCGTGGTGCGAATCGGTTTGCGCCGCAGAGCCCTGATTGTTCGATGTTCGATCGTTCGTTGCTTGGTCGCTAAAAGGATGATGTGCGGAAATGCTCTCCGCTTCCAGCGTTGAAGAATTGCCTGATGCGGAGTTATCGGAAGTCTTCAAGTCGTGTATCTTTTCCGCCGATGCGGAGAAGAATTTCTTGTACAGCTGCGAACTGAGCGTGGCTACCACCGAGCCGACCGCCACGCCTATGACCGATCCGGCTATGCCGATTTGAGAGGAGAGCAACATCGAGGTCACTGCCGCCAAAGCGCCTGCTGCTACCTGCGCAATCGACAGATCTTCGAACAGTCCACCCTTCTTTTCCTGTTCCGTCTGAGCTTCTTGTACCGCTTGTGACATCTTTTCCTTCCTTGCCGCCCGAAAGGCGGTCGGGCAATACACCCGCATACGCCTTTCAGACCCTGCGGGAAAATCGCGGTATCACTGAGAACAGCAATGTGAGCGATTCATAGCTATTTCCTACGTATTGAACATACGACATGGGAGGAAAAAAGTGAACGGCATTTCACCTAAAGATTGCATGAGGGTCACAGAGTGTGCATGTGACGAGGGGCTGTTTCACTGTTGAATGAAGAGACCTGCTTGAAATGATGTGCGCGATGAGAGGACAATTACCCTCTCATCGCGCGAAATATTATTGCAATGCCTTATTTGAACTGGCTTTGATGCGCTCGGAAAAAGTCGCTTCGCGGCGGCAAGTCTCGCACGCGATGCGCTCGTGCGTCCAGTTCGCAGGTGCCGCACAGTTCTTCCATGCTTTCGAAATCATAATTCCAGCTGAAGAAGTCCCCCATATCGAAATTCAAGTAGTCGCATATTTTCTCGGTACCCTCAGGCACGATAGGGTGCATCAGCAGCGTGCAAATGCGCAACAAGTAGAAACTATCCACCAGGACTTGTCTGCGCATACCGCCCTCGGCGTCCTCTCGTTCAGCTAAACGAATGTGCTCGCTCCAGTACTTGTTCGACCAACGGATGAAATCATCCATCAAAGACATAATCGAATGAAGCTCCACGCGATGCATGATGCCCTCGTACTCATCCATCACTAAAAGGGCTTTCTTGCGCACTTCGGGCGTGACTGATCCAAGTGGCATGAAGCCTTCGAAATTGTTCTTCGCTTCATACAGGCAACTGCGCGCCAAGCGATTGAACACCTTGGTCAACAGAGCGCCTTCCTTCAGCACCGGGTCGGAGATGCGCGGATCGTTGCGCTTTTTCTCGTCTTGCTCGAATGCCTTCGGCTTGAATCCGACTGAACGCTGATCGAGACCGAGTGCAAGCCAATGCGCTCGCAACTGCTCGACAGTATAATGATCCAAAAGCTCATCAGCTGAAGGAGGCTTCACCGCGCCCGACGAGCTGGCCTTTTTGTCGCCCAAAAGCATATGATAATTCGCGATGAGCTTCGTTTGGCGCAAACTATTTCCAGAAGGGTCCAGCGTGCACGTGTTGTCTTCTTGAGTCGCCGCCCACAAAGCGGGCTGTGCCACACCGTAAAAGTATATATTATCCTGCCCGACGAACTGATATACCGTCGCATCGTCGTCGCACCAGAAACGCCGCCAGGAATCGCGCGGAAGACCCATCGCATCGTTAGCTGCCATGGTAAAGCTCACAGGAGCCCAAAGGCTCTCAGGCCAGCACCATACGGTCAAGCCTTTCACGTTATCCAAATCGGGCGCTTTGACGCCCCACTCGATGTTTCCGGAAATACGGAAAGGCACCAGCGCTTTGCCAGTGCGAAAGCGTATGTTTTCCCCCACGAGCACATCACGTGCGTCATCGCGGTCGTATATCGTCTTGAACTGGAGCTCGAAGCTCCCCCGTCCGTTTTCAGCGGCTCGGTATTCATGCTCGGGCAACTTGTCGCGCACGGCTTCGTACGCTTCAAGTGCCTCGTTTTTCACAAAAATGATGGGCGGGACGAGAAATTCCTTCACCGTATCGGTGACGACGGAACGAATCTGGTCGTCTTTCTGTTCCCGCAAAACGTACTCGCGCAAAAACCCGCCGAACTCGGGCAAATCGAAATACCAATTCTGCACAGGTCGCATTTCTGGAACCGCACCAGATACCGTCGATTTGGGTGCTATCAATTCGGCAGGGTCGTATTGATGGCCTAAATCACATTCGTCGGCATAAGCATGCTCGCTTTTGCAACCGCGCACCGGGCAGTGTCCTACCACCTGACGCCCATTCAGAAAAACCTGTGCCACCGGATCGAAGAACTGCATGGTCTCCTGCTTGTGCAGATAACCGTTTTCATACAGACGATTTACGAATGTCTCGGAAACCTGCTGATGGACCGCACCGCAGCGACCAATACCGCTGCCCTCGAATATGTCCAAGCTGATGTTGTAGGCATCCAAAGTCTTTTTCTGCAAATCATGATTGCGCAGCACGTAATCAGCGATGGTCCCTTTGAATTCGCCCGACTCCACAAGCTTGCGGTAGCCCTCATCAATAGGAGACCCAAAACAGTCGGTGCCGCTGACGAAACGAACGTTTTCTCCCCCGATACGATCGCGCAAGAAACGAGCGAAACAGTCAGCAGGCACGAATACGCCACCTACGTGACCGAAATGCAGCGGCTTGTTACCATAAGGCATACCCGCCGTCACAACAGCGCGTTTGGGCCAAACGACCCGCACGCTATTTTGTTTTTGTGCCATTCGCTCCAAGCTCCTTCAAAGCTGAAATCAACACATCGGTTGATGATGATTCATTTTGTGACGATAGCAAGCTAGTCAAAGACGACAGCGAATCGCTCGGTAGCTGCAAATCATCGACAGTATAGTTGTTTTTACATCCTGCCAGTTCGGCCGCTTTGGCACAAGCATCTTCGCATGTGCCTATTTCGTCAACGAGCCCGTTGTTGACACCTTGCGTGCCGGTAAACGGCATTCCAGTCGCCAAAACACGCACGGATTCTGTGCTCATAGCGCGTCCGCTCGCAACGTTTTGGATGAAAACCTCGTTCACCTCATTGATCATATTCTGGTAATACGCCTGCTCATCAGCGGTAAGCGCGCGGGTACCATAGCTGGAATCCTTGCTGTTCGAACTGGTAATGCTGTTCATGCTTATGCCCAGCTTCTCCATCAGCCCGGAAAGATCGACCATTTCCATGGCCGTTCCGATAGCGCCCACGTCGCTGGTTTTGGCTGCATAGATGTAGTCTGCCTGAGACGAGAACTCATAGGCGGCGCTCGCGTTGGTAGCGGCGCAGGAAACCACTATCGGTTTGCTGAAATCATTCACGTACGTGGCCATTTCCTCGCCTGCCGTAGCTGTGCCACCACCTGAGTTCACGCGCAGGACAACTCCTCTTATATTACTGTTGCCCTCTGCCTCATCAAGCAGTGATTTCAAACCTTCAGGACTGCATTCGGTGCCATCGTAGCCGATGGTGCCGCTCACGGTAATGACAGCGATTGTGTTCGCCGCGTAGCTGGTCTTCCCGCTTTTCGCGTTATCAATCGATGACGTGCATGTGACGACTGCGCTTGCGATAAAGACGAGCAGCACCACGATTGCAATGAGAATGCCCCATACGCCGCGTTGCTTTTTCGGAGGTACGGGAGCACCGTATGCTGACCCATTCATTTGAGCGTTTTGATACGACGCCGGCTGCTGCGGCGGTGCATAATAGGCGCTTTGCTGGTTCGGGTTAGATGAATGACCGTTCTCGTCCTGCATCATTTTCAGTCTCCTTGCCTAAAGTTCGAAATTCTCATCGGCTCTATGGCTTTGCGCCTTTTTCGCGGTACGCAAAAGGAATTCCTGATTTGTCTCGGTCTGCTTCAGCGATTTAATCAACATATCCATCGCTCGTTCAGTATTGCTCATATTCGAAAGGATACGGCGCACCGCCCAGATAAGCGGAGCCTCCTGCGGATCTAGAAGCAAATCCTCTTTGCGTGTGCCGCTCGAAACAGGATCTATTGCCGGGAATATACGACGGTCAGCCAGATTGCGATCCAGCTTCAATTCCATGTTGCCCGTGCCCTTGAATTCTTCGAAGATGACTTCATCCATTTTCGATCCGGTATCGATAAGCGCCGAAGCCAGAATGGTCAAGCTTCCACCATTTTCGATATTGCGGGCCGCACCCAAAAAACGTTTGGGAGGATAGAGTGCCGTGGAATCCACACCGCCGGAAAGGATACGACCGCTGGCCGGTTGCGCTAGGTTGTACGCGCGCGCCAAACGGGTGATCGAATCGAGCAGAATCACCACGTCGTCGCCCTTTTCAACGAGCCGCTTCGCACGCTCGATCACCATTTCCGCCACAGCGATATGATTCTCGCTGGGCATATCGAACGTGGAGCTGACGACTTCCCCTTTGATGGATCGCTCCATATCTGTCACTTCTTCGGGGCGCTCATCAACGAGCAAGCACATCAGATGCACTTCAGGATTATTCGCCGAAATTGACGCAGCGATATCCTTCAAAACGGTCGTTTTGCCAGCTTTCGGCGGCGAAACAATCAAACCGCGCTGGCCTTTTCCGATAGGAGCTGCCAAGTCTATGACACGAGCCGTGATGGCGCTGCGACCATGCTCCATCAGCAAGCGCTCATCAGGATAGACCGGGGTCAGATCCGCGAAACGCGGGCGTCGTCCCATCTGATCGACGGGCACACCATTCACATCAGCGATTTTCTGCAGAGCCGCATACTTTTCATTGTCTCGGGCGGGACGTACTTGCCCTTTCACGTAGTCGCCTTTGCGCAAGCCATTTCGGCGAATCATCGACAGGCCTACATACACGTCGTGTTCGCTGGGCAGATAGCCGTTCGTACGCAAGAAACCGTATCCGTCGGCAAGAATGTCAAGCACACCCTCCACGTCTATGAAGCCTTCTTTTTTGATGCTGGCATCAAAAACGGCTTTCACCAGTTCAGCCTTCAATAGACCTTTGGAGTCAATACCTAGTTCGGTGGCTTTCTCGCGCAGCTCTGTGACCTTCAGCTTGTTCAAGTCCTCGGCCGTGGTCTTCGGGACGACCGGCTCGCGGTTGCCCTGTGAAGGGTTGTGCTGGCGACGTGGGCGACGGAAGTTGTTGTTGTTGCTGCCTCCACCGTTGTTGTTGTTCTTCTTCTGCTGGCGGTTGTTGTTCCCATTTCGCGAATTGTTGTTTTTCGCGTTATTGTTCGATCCGTTCTGGTTTTTGCCGCCCGTGGTATGGCTGGTACGGCGATGGTTCGAACTTCCTTGATTGGGAGTTGATTGCACCTGACCCGATTTCTCGCGATTCGGGTTCGAAGCCGCTTGGTTTTCCTGGGGCGCAGAATCGGTGGACCCAGAATCAGCAGTGCTCTCCTTGGTTGCGGCCGTCCCCTTCTTCGTAGCAGACGAAGAAGATTTGGTGCTCGAAGCGCGTTTTTTCGCAGGTGCAGGTGCGGCCGATGCCGTCGCTGCCGTGCTTTTCTTCGCGGCTGTTTTCCGAGCTGCGGGTTTTCTTACCGCAACCTTGGTCGGAGTTTCGGTGTCGCTCATGCGTTCTGCACTTTCTGCCAGTCCTTCATGAAGGAGTCGAGGCCTCGGTCGGTCAGCGGATGCTGTACCATCTTCTTCAGCACGCCGAAAGGAACCGTGGCGATATCAGCGCCCATAAGGGCGGCCTGGGTTACATGGTTCGCGCTGCGCACGGAAGCAGCGATGATTTCCACCTGATGGCCGAAATCATAGTTGCCGATGGCTTCTACGATATTTTGCAATTGGTCGAGACCGTCTTCGGAAATATCATCGAAACGCCCAATGAACGGGCTGATATAGCGAGCCCCGGCGCGTGCGGCCAGTATAGCCTGTGGCACGCTGAAGCACAGCGTCATATTCACGTTCACGCCTTGACGCGAAAGCTCATGAGTAGCGGCCAGGCCTTCCACCATAGTCGGCACTTTCACGACCACGTTGTCGGCTATTTCGGCCAGCTCCAGCCCGTCGCGCACGATTTCATCGCGCGTCATAGCGACGCTTTCAGCTGAAACCGGACCGTCAACCACGTCGCAAATGCGCTTGATGTGATTGTGGAAATCGTCGAGTGACCCTCCGGTCCGAGCGTAGAGCGTGGGATTGGTGGTGACGCCGGCGATGGCGCCCCAACTAGCTGCTTCTTTGATTTCTTCCAAATCGGCAGTATCCAAAAAGAATTTCACCTATGTCCTCCTTTTGGGCAGGCAAATTGCGGGATATGCGCAAAGCACACAATCTGTTTGTGCATTTCTCTGTGGGAATGAATTGGATAGTCCTTCGACCTGTACGAAGAACCGAATTCATATTAAACATTCAAGCGCTCAATGGCAAGCGAGAATAAGCGCACGGTCCAAAGAAATGCACAACTGCAAACGGCAGTGCATGTGCAAAACGTGCAACAAGCCCACAATCAAGCGTTGCCAGCCAGCGCATAGAGCCGAACTATATCACCCTTTGCCATCACTATGAATCGCCTGCTCGCCTTGAGGCATATCGAAACGCTCGTTTTCATGTAATGATTTCTTGCGATGCGCGCTCTTTTGCAAATACGCGGCTTGTTCAACTGACATAACGCGCGTCCTGCTGATCATGCCGTTGAGCATCACGAAAGGATGTCTCTGCGCCGAGCGCACTGCGCGCACTACGATGGTGATTAGCCACACTGCATACACAATAAGCAAAAGCGCAGCTAGCAGAGGCCACGACAAAGGGGACCCGTCAACCGGTTTCGCGGGTAATGCGTCCAAGAACAACAACGGCACGGCGAAAAAGCACCAGAATAGAAGAGCATAACGCAATGCCGGCTGCCAACGTGCAACCGGCGAGGCGTCGGGACGCACGATACGCAGCTTCAGCAAAGCATCCCCTATCGTCGCTCCCCGCGTCAGGGCAGGTATCAGCATATAGAACACACCCGTCCACAACACGAAAGCGCCTAGCAAGGCACTCGAAACGTCTGCGTCATGCGGTCGAAACACCACGCTTAGCAAACACGCACAGGCCACGGGCACCATATCTATGGCAAAAGCAAGCAAACGCCTGGTGAAAGACGTGAAATGACCGCTGTTTTCCAAAGCGTATTCGTTTAGCTCATCGATGTTGGGCAAATGTCTGCATAAAGGAGCTGTCAGCCAAAACCCTACCATTGCTCCAGCCGTGTTCACTATCAAATCATCCACATCGAAAAGCCTGTACGGATGCGCATAAATCCCGAACAACCCCGTCAACTGTGATATCTCAAAAAACAGCGTCGTTGCAAAACCGATGAGCAGTACCTGCCACCATTTGCGATTGAAAAAGTAGCGTAGGAAAATGCCCAAAGGCACAGTCAGCAATAGATTGAAAATCACTTCGTAGAACCCAGGACAGAAAACCATCGCAATCCATGTGGACGGCTCGCTCAAAGCAAAACTGCTTTCCACCTCTATTTGCTTCAGAAAATTAAACGGTGTGAGCTGCGGGGTCGACGCATATGCCACAACAGCACTACGGTCTTCGGGTAGAGGCAGAATCACCAAGTAATATGCGGTGGTGATGTAGAAGATGAACGCGAACACGGCAAACGATTTCCAAAACGGAATCGACCCAAAGCGACGATACTGGTAAATCATATAGGGAATGGTGCAGACAAGAGCAAGCAGCGGAAAACTAATCAGCGAAAACGCGATGCTAGATACATAAGACGACATGAAACCTTATCCCTTTCTTTATAACAATCATTGTAGCCGATACGCCGCCGACGGCGTGCCCTCTGTGCGACTTCCCCCGAAAAACCCCTTTCGCGCCCCGTGCATGCATGCTACATTGAGCCCACAATGCCCCAAAGAGGAAAGGTCCACCATGTTCGCAGATGCTGTTTTTCATACCCAATCGCTGTTCACCGGATTGCAGCAAAAGCCGCATCCCGGCTCGTTTGCGGTTGCACAAGGACGCATCATTCAAGTTTCCGCCGATGATGATTTAGAAGGTTTAGTCGGTCCCTCAACTCGCACTGTCGACTTCGGCAACGGATTCGTCTGCCCCGGTCTGCACGATTCCCATATGCATTTCTTCCATTCCGCACTGTATTCTTCCCCTCTGGCCCTGCGCATTTGCGGGGAAAATGAGCAGGATTGCGTGAATGCACTGGGTGATTTGGCAGCAAGGCGCCCTGCGGGAAGCTGGTTGCTTTCACAAGGATGGCGCGAAGCCCACTGGAATCCACCGGTACTGCCCAGCAAACGCTCGCTCGATGCTGCTTTTCCTAATCGTCCGGTAGCCATGTACTCAGGCGACGCCCATACGCTGTGGTTAAACAGCTGCGCTATGCACGAACTGGGGATTTACGAGAACAGCCAAGCACCTGCCGGTGGCGAGTACCAACGTGACACAACGGGACAACTGACAGGCATTATACGTGAAGCGGCCGCGATGGTACTGATGCCCAAAATAGTCGCAGCTTTCAACGATGCGGAAATCGAAGATGCGTATTCTGCGCTTTTGCAGCGCATGCTATCGCTGGGCATCACATCATTGTGCGATATGTCTCTTATGGCAGCACCCGGTTTGGATTTTGTGCGCGATGATATCTTCCAGAACCTCCTTGATCAAGAAAGACTGCCTTTGCGCGTGAATCTGTTTCCCACGCTTTTGGAAGATACCAGCCGTATCGAGAAAATGCGTCTTGCCTACACAGGTGACAAGCTGTGTGTTGGCGGATACAAACAATTTTTCGACGGGGTTTCAAGCCAGCATACCGCATGGCTGAAAGAGCCCTATACCAACGCTCGCTTCGAAGGCGATTGCGGACGCCCTACCATCGAGCCCGAACGCATGCGCTCGCTCGTGCTGGCCGCTCATCAGGCGGGCGAGGCGGTGCGCATACACGTTATCGGAGACGAGGCGATTCATACGGCACTTGATATCATCGAGGAAGCCGAATCGCTTTATGGAGCGCTGCCCCAAGGGCGCCACCATTGCCTCGAGCATTTGGAGAACTTTCAACCAGCCGATATCCGGCGCGTGTCGGCGTTGGATGTGGTAGCGGCCGTGCAGCCTATGCACATCACGCTTGACCCAGGTGCGCCCGAAAATGACTTAGGAAAAGAGCGCGTGCCTTACATGTGGCCTTTCGCCACGCTGTTGGAAACAGGTGCCACACTGGCATTCGGCACAGATTCGCCCGTCGTGGACGTGGATCCGCGCCCTGGCCTGTACACAGCGGTAACCCGCAAAACCATTTTAGAGGGATTGCCCGAAGGCGGTTGGTTGCCAAGCGAGCGCATCAGCGCCGCCGATGCGCTGCGCGCCTATACTCTAGGGTCTGCCACAGCTGCCAACCGCGCCAGCGACATTGGCACAATCGAAAAAGGAAAGTTCGCCGACTTCGCCGTGTTCGATTGCGATTTGACGGCTTGCGATGCGTTTGACGGTATCGGGTCAGCCGAGGAAAACAAGCCCGAGAGCATTTTGGACGCAAAGACGCTTGCCACTTATGTTGGCGGCGAGCAGGTATTTTAACCGGAAAGATGAATCGGCGAATGAAATAAACGACAAGAGGCCGCGCCAACAAGCGCAGCCTCTTACTCAATCAGTATCAAACCTCAAATCTATAGCGTGAAAACTCGTAAGAGCCCACTACAGCATAAGCGCATCTTCGCTGCCATGGTTCCACATATGGTTTAGCGGGCCGCTTCCCTGCCCCATCATCAGATCATGTTCCAAGGCGCCACTGAGGTAGGCCTTCGCCTTTGAGACACTTGCCTGCATTTCCAACCCGCGCGCTAAACCGCAGGCAATCGCACTTGAAAGCGTGCATCCTGTGCCATGTGTGTTCGGGGTGTCGATGCGCTTGTGACGCAACCATACCTCGCGACCATGCTGGGTCAACAGCAGATCATCGGCACCGTGCTCAAGATGACCGCCCTTCACCAGCACCCAACCGAAATCGCCCATCTTTTCCTTTATGATGCGCGCTGCTTGCACCATGTCGTCTTCACCTTCGATGCCATGCTGGGAAAGCACTTCAGCCTCAGGGATGTTCGGCGTCACAATGTCGGCCAATGGCAGCAGACGTCCCATCAGAGCATCCACCGCTTCGTCCGCCATCAACACCGATCCGCTGGTAGCCACCATCACCGGATCCAGCACGATATTATTCGCCTCTACCTGAACCAAGGTGTCTGCGATCGCATCGACGATTGCCTTCGAGCCGACCATACCGATTTTCACCGCATCAGGGCGAATATCGTCGAAAACCACCTGTATCTGCTGGGCTACAAAATCGGGATCGGTTTCCAAAACGCCGTACACACCGGTGGTGTTCTGCGCAGTCAGGGCAGTAATCGCCGTTTCTGCGAACAGGCTTTGCGCGGTGATTGTTTTGATATCAGCTTGGATTCCGGCTCCGCCGCTGGAATCAGATCCTGCGATGGAGAGCACTGCGGGTATTGTCATGATTCGTCCTTTCTATCGAACGTTTCAAGTGTAGGGCAAATCAGGCGCACGCGAAAGGCGTTTCGTGAACTACCTGTGCCAAATCACGTGTTGCCCCCTCACAGTCATCCGCAGCAAATATCGCCGATACCACGGCGACCCCATCCACGCCCGAATGGGCCAAACTCGGAATCGTTTCTTTGTTCAGCCCACCGATACCCACAACGGGAATGCTCACTCCGCGACAGATTTCACGCAGCTCATCAAAGGTCACTTCAGCAGCATCGGGCTTCGTAGCAGTTGCAATGAGAGCGCCCACTCCTAAATAGTCAGCGCCATCTGCCTGCGCGCGCAGTGCTTGCTGCACTGTCTGCGCAGACACACCCACTATTTTATCGGGCCCCAGCATACGACGGGCCTCTCGACACGCCATATCTTCTTGACCCACGTGCACACCATCGGCACCCAGTGCCAGAGCAGCTTGCACATCATCATCGATAACGAAAGGCACACCCGCTTGTTTGCATATTTCGACCAATGGGCGCCCAAGCTCTATAATCTCATCTGTCGTCGCATTCTTTTCCCGCAGCTGCACAAACGTCGCACCGCCTGCAACCGTCTGCTGCACGCAGCGCGAAAGCGTGCGGCCTCTAAGCCACTCACGATCGCTTACTGCATACACGAGCATGTCAGATGCTTCGACGCATATATGCCCGCCCGCGCACCGCATCTAGATTTCTTCCACTTTCGCAAGGCTTGAGAGCTGAGCACCGTCCATGTTGTACAGAGCATCTATCAGATACGTTCTAAAACTGCCGTTTCCATCCAAACCGCCCATGCGCGCTTGAGCGATGTCGCCAGCCACGCCCATGCAACACACCGCTGATAAAGCAGCGGCAAGCGCATTATCGGCATTCGCCACCGCGAACGCCGCTGTCAAACACGACAGCATGCAACCCGCGCCAGTGATTTTCCCTTGCATGGCAGAGCCGTTGCGCACAGAAAACGCGCGATTTGCATCAGCAACGACATCGATAGCACCGGTAATGGCCGCAACAGTGTTCGTCTTCGCTGCGAACTCGCGGGCAAAAGCAGCGCTTTGTGCGAGGTTGGCATCAGTCACTGCGTCATCTGGACACACATCCACACCACGCGTAGTTGCAGCCCCACCAGCAAGCGCCTTGACCTCGCTCATATTTCCGCGCACGATGCTGATGTTGAAACGATCCAGCAGGTCAGCTGCGGTTTTCGTACGCAAGTTCGACGCACCCGCGCCTACCGGGTCAAGCACGATAGGATGTGCTAGCAACGTAGCCTTTTCCCCTGCAGCAATCATTCCCTCTATCGTATGCTGGTTCAGCGTGCCGATGTTGAGCACCAACCCGCCGCAGATGGTTTGTATATCGCCCACATCTTCGGGCTCATCGCTCATGATGGGGCTCGCCCCTATGGCCAAGAGCGCGTTCGCGCAATCATTCACCGTCACATAATTTGTAATCGAATGGACCAACGGGCCTCCTGAGCGCACGTTGTCCAGAGCATTCTTTATCTGACTATTCATATTCGTTCCCCAAATCTATCGTCAAGCCGTCCATAATCTCGTTTACCGTGCGAACCGCGCACATCTTGCCGCACATAGTGCAACTTTCATCTTCGCTTGGTGGCGCGCTTTCGAAATACTCACGGGGTTTCACTGGATCGATTGCCAAAGAGAACATCTTCTCCCAATTGAACGTACGACGCGCTTCGCTCATCTGGTTGTCAACGTCACGTGCACCGGGAATACCTTTTGCAATGTCGGCAGCATGGGCGGCAATCATGGTGGCCACCAGCCCCTCACGTACATCATCGACATCGGGCAGGCGTAAATGCTCAGCAGGCGTTACATAGCAAAGGAAATCAGCACCAGACGATGCCGCTATCGCTCCGCCGATTGCGGCGGTAATGTGGTCGTATCCAGGTGCGATGTCGCTCACCAGTGGCCCCAGCACGTAAAACGGCGCGTTGTGGCACAAACGCTTTTCCAGCTTCATATTCGTTTCGATCTCATCGATGGCCATATGGCCTGGGCCTTCTACCATCACCTGCACACCGGCATCCCATGCACGCGTGGTCAGCTTTCCAATCTCGATTAGTTCAGCGATTTGCCCTGCATCGGTAGCATCATAAGTTGAACCGGGACGCATCGCATCTCCGATGGATATGCATACGTCGTATTCATGCAGAATATCCAACACTTTATCGAAATACTCGTAGAACGGGTTTTCATTTCCCGTCGCTTCCATCCAGGCGAACAGAAGAGAGCCGCCGCGTGATACAATATTCGTCAGACGCCCGGTTTCTTTGAATGATTCCAGCGTACGCCTGTTCATGCCGGCATGGATGGTCACGAAATCCACCCCGTCTTTCGCATGCGCGCGCACCACATCCAGAAAATCCTGCGCCGTAATGGAAATGAGCGGCTTTTCCAAGTAACCAATCGCATCGTACATGGGAACTGTACCAATCATCGCCTGGCTCTTAGCCACCAGCGCACGGCGGAACTGCTGGGTTTTACCATGGTTCGATAGATCCATAATCGCATGTGCACCCAGTTCAAGTGCCACTTCGACCTTTTGCCATTCCATGTCCTCATCATGCAGATCGCCCGATATCCCTAGGTTCACGTTCACCTTCGTCGAAAGCCCGTCACCGACACCAGCGGCCACGAGCGAGGTGTGTCCCACGTTCGCAGGAATGGCAATTCGACCTGCAGCAACACCCAATCGGATAAATTCAGGGTCGCGGCCTTCCGCTTTCGCCACGGTCAGCATTTGAGGAGTGATTATGCCGCTACGTGCGGCATCGATTTGAGTCATGCGCATTTCTCCCTTCGTTGGCATTACCCACATCAGGTTATTTGGGTCGAAGCGGCAATGCGCTTCCTCTCAGCCTGCGTCGCGCAAGCTCCCCGCGCCATGCTTTTGCTGGCGCGCGCTCAAGTATAGTCGTATCTCGTGGAGTAATTTTGCATCTACCGGCAAACGGCATAGTCTCATCTTGTACTTCGGACGTTGCGCATGCCCCAAGTGGTTGAGTCATCCCCTCAAAACAGGTTTTGTCAATCAGACCCGCTGTGTGCGATTTTCAGCGATAAATCCTGGCTTTTCCGCAACACAGGTAGGCGATAATTGGCGTTTGCGCAGGTGGCAAAAGTCTGTCAGAGAATAGCTCGTCCTCAAATCGCACATAGCGGGTCTGATTGACAAAAACGTGAATCACCGAGTCCCGCTCCTCGTAGTCGGGATTCATACACCAACCTCCAAGACGCAATCAGTTGAAATCAAAATGCGAGATTTCAAAGCAACCGCACGCGCAATCATATGCCCAAATGCATGCTATCCCACACACCTAAAGGAAACATTACAATCAGATTCCCTTGGCCTACGCTTATGCGTGCGGGCTTGCCAATGAACTGATTCGACAGCCCCAGAGATGCATCATCGGGAACAATCGCCTGATTGAGCGTATATTTCAGACCGGATTCGCAAACCCCTGTGGCTGATCTGCCAAAGGCAAATGCAGAAATAAAGCGACCGTATTCCCCCGCATCCAAAGGTCGAGGATCAAACGCATCAAAAAATACGGTATTGCATGATTTCCCATCCAAGGCAACTACGGCAAAGGAATCGCCTACGCCGACAATGGTAATACCACGGCGCGCGCAACCTATCATCAACTGTATGTTCGCCAGCGTATGATCAAGGCGGCCCGACAGGGCACCATAGAACACAAGATTATCGCATCCGGCTTCTTCAGCCGCAAGAATGGCCAACTCCATATCGCTTTTGTCCTTTTCGCTGGGAAAGAGCGACACGTTTTCACAAGTGGGAACATAGCCGAGCGAGTCGAAATCGCCCACGACCATATCAGGGGTGAAACCTGCGCTCTCAAGGGAGGCATACCCACGATCGACAGCTATCACGCAATCAAAGGATTGCGTGGCAAAATGAGAGGCATTGAAATCGACTGCGCCGACAAGTGCTGCCGAACCATTGTTTGCGACTGCCATTCGAATTGGTGTCGCTTGATTCGCTGCCGTATCTGAATCGGTCATGAAATCCTCTTCCCTGTTATTGGCTCGCACCGCCCAATATGGCAAGCGCGAAATGCGTTATCTCACAAAAAGAGGCAGTGAGAGGGTCGTGTTCTTCCTGTTGCTTCGAATTCGAACCAGCTGGTAAAACCGGCGTTCTGTTAGAATAGCACACGAGCGGGTCGGGCAACCGCGCGCGTTACGCGTGAGGAAAGTCCGGGCTTCAAAGGGCAGGATGCCAGCTAACGGCTGGGCGGGGTGACCCGATGGATCAGTGCCACAGAAAAGAAGACTCCCCCGGTGGCAACGCCGGGAGAAAAGCTGAAACGGTGTGGTAAAAGCGCACCAGCGCGTCGGCAACGGCGTGGCTTGGAAAACCCCATCCGAAGCAAGCGCAAATAGGAATGCCACACGGCCGCCCTTCCGTGCATTCGGGTTGCGTGCTAAAGGCGTGCGGCGACGTACGCCGAAGATAAATGGTTGCCGATTACAGAACCCGGCTTACAGACCCGCTCATTTAAACCGTGCCGCATTTCCCTTTTTCATCCCGCGTTTCGTCGCGCAGTTCGTTCGATGATGGCATAGTCTGCAATCCCCGCAATGATACAGCGCCCTGCCCGTTTGCCCGCTAAAGGACGCAGCCCTTACCTCATCATCGATAGGCATACCACAATTCGGGCACAAGCCGGACTCCGCAGATACTTCCCTGCCGCATCTTTTACAAAACATCGCATCGTCCTTCCCTGTAGTCGCACATCAAACGCGCGGAAGCGACGCCGTCCATGCTTTAACCTTATCAGCATCGGCAAGAATTGAAATCTGCTTATGCCTGCTGGTGTCGCCCCGCTTCACGCGAACCGATGTCTTCGCTACACCCAAAGACGCAGCGATACACTTGCACACTGCCTTGTTCGCCTTGCCTCCATCGGGAGCTGCGGTGACGCGCACGCGCACTTCGGCAGATCCATTCTCTGCCGTTTGCATGCCAACAACCTCGTCACGCCCCGATCGGGGCGTGACGTGAACCATGATAATCTGTTCTGTTTCGGATGCCATGCGCATACCTAAAGTGCAGACGGGCAGGCCTTATACATACGGCCAAAACCCGATAAACCCGCTTGTGCGCTTAGTCTACGTCGTCGAATTCGAAACCGTCTTCGGTGTCACCGAAGCCGCTGAAATCCTTCTCGCCTTTGGAGGGTTTGGGCGTGGCCGGGGCCACGACGACCGGGTTGACGGAAGGAGTGGTGTAAGTAGCAGTCGCCGTCGACGGTGTGTATGAAGACTCAACTGCCGTGCGCGGGGTCGGAGCCATATTCAGTCCATGACTTCCGCGGTTACCTTTTTTAGCACCGGGTTTTTTGCTTTCCAGATCGTTGAGCAAATCATTGCTGTTCGAAATGAACTCACCAAGCATGTCAGAATACTTCGAACGTGATATCTCACGATCTTCCTCGAGCTTCTTAATCTCGTCGAGCACGCGCTGTTTTTCGGCATTTGCCTTGTCCAAGATACGCTGAGCTTCGTCCTCAGCATCCTGTTTGATGTTGTCAGCGTTATCATTTGCGGTAGTGACGATCTCATCAGCGGAACGCTGGGCGATGATGAGCGCCTGAGCGATAGCGCTATCGTCTGCCCTGCGATCTTTCACCTGGGCCTCGAGTTCGCGAATACGCACATCGCGCTTGTCGAGCTCGCGCTGGCTCGCGCCGCCTTCGCTGCTTGCCTGCGCCTGCGGGGCGGACGCGCTGCCTTGGCGTTTTGCCGCTTTAAGCTTGTCGTTCAGACGGATGATCTGGTTGTTCAAATCATCGAGTTCTGCGGCGACACGCTCTAGGAAAACGTCGACCTCATCGACATCGTATCCCTTGCGATCGATTGAAAAACTCTGGTTATTGACATCAGCCGATGTAAGTGCCATTGGACTATCCCTTCATGAAAAGTTACTTTTGGCTGCTCAGCAGGTTGTTTCAAGCAGATTATAAAAGCCTTGCCAGAAAACTCACCGCTAATTGTAATACAAGCAACGCTATGATGGGCGTCACATCCACCGTACCTCCAATAGGAGGCAATAGTTTCTTGAAAAGATTCAAATACGGCTCACAAATTGCCGCGAAAAATCGCTTGATATCCAGCAAAACGCCTTCTGAGCGCGTTGGAATCCACGTCATAATGCAGTAAATCAAAATGATGAGGCAATAGGCGTTGCCTAATTCCAGAATCACAGTACCGAGCGTCATGCGCCCAACTCCTTCGAACGACGTACGGCCGCCTCAACGCCCGCACGCAGGGAATCTTGGAATCCCGCTTTTGACATGGCATCAAGGGCTGCAAGCGTAGTGCCGCCGGGGCTGCAGACATCTATACGTGTCTTCTGAGCACTCTGTCCCTTCTCGGCCATCATACGACCCGTCCCCATTATCGTCTGGGCAGCCAGTTTCTCAGCAAGATCGTAATCGAGCCCGAATTCGGCACCGGCATCCGCCAGTGCTTCCACCAACGCAGCAGCATAGGCTGGTCCGCAACCGTTTATAGCACCAGTCACGTCCATCATGTCCTCATCGACTATGAATGCTTGCCCGATGCAATCGAACAAATCCCGGACGAATTCCGCATCGCTTGCAGTCGCGTTCGAGCCAGCGCACAATGTGGTGGCTCCAGCACCTATCTGCAAAGGGATATTGGGCATCACGCGTACCACATGAGTGCCCACAGGCAAAGCGCCTTCGAGTTTCTCGGTGGCAATGCCCGCTGCGATACTCACAAACAGCGCATCAGCGAGGGCATCCAACTGCATGCTCGGCAGGGCATTGAACATCACCTGGGGTTTCACAGAAAGCAGAACCAAGTCGGCTTCACCGATGTGCGAAGGAGAATCGACGCATGCCACGCCATAGGTCTTTTGCAGGTAATCACGACGCTGTGCTCCGGTGTCAGCCACGACAAAATTCGAAGCATCCCACAAAGCCGTCTCACCCGTGCGAGAAGCAATCCATCCGCCAAGGATGGCCTCGCCCATTTTACCTCCGCCGATAACAGCTATGCGCGCCTGTTCGCTGCGCAACGAGCGCATGGCCCGCGATTCGGTTTCGGTCATGAAAGCACGCCCTGTCCGCGAAGCTTCAGGCATTCCGCATCGCTTAAGGCTACGCCACGCGTGATGGCGAAGACTTTATCAGCCACACAATCGACATTCGCATCGAGAGCGCTCGCCACGCCAAACGAAAAATCGAGTATGCGCTTAGAAAGCTGGCTGGGCGTGTTCTTCAGACTGAGCACAACCGCATCCCCTGCTTTCAAACTGCGAGCCACGCTTTCCACCTCACCGTAAGAATTGGGAGCCAATACCACTACGTTGCGCGTGGGTTTATGACTTGCTGAACCCGCGCCTTCATAGGCGGCATAGGGATCATAGCTCGCTTGGGAGGACTGTGAGGCACGGGGCGTCACGCCGACTGAGGAAGCCGGTGCCACAGAAGGCGTTGAAGCGGCAGCTGTCGGCGAAGAGTCAAACAGGGAATTATAGCCGCCTTTCGGCTTGATTGCACCCAAATCGGCCGTTGTCGCGGGGTCAATCGATGCGTCTGGCCCATCATCGTAGCTTGGCTGCTCTATTTCAGAACCAGAATAAGCAAAATCACTCGCACGTCCGACGGAGTTGCGGCCTAAACCGTTTCCCGATGTGCGACGCCTACCGGTCGATGCTTCGTGGCGCGGCGCTGAAGATTGCGAGCGCACGTCATCGAAGCTCACAAGCGGTGGATGCGACGAAGAAGACGAGCGGCGCTCGGAATAATCACTGCTCGCACGATCAGAATAAGACGAATGGCGAACGCGGTTCGTCCCGGCATTGCGCGTGGTCACATCCGAGTAATCATCCCGCTCATCGTCAGAGGTGCTGTAGTCGTCGTAATTATCTGCATAAGCATCGTAATCGTCTTCTGGATCGTAACCTGGATCGGCGCTGAAGCCGAGCTTGCTTTTGATTCCGTCGAGCATTCCACCACCCTGCCTGTTCATTCTTGATGCATTCATAATCGCATCCTGTCTTTCCGCCGCATGTCGCAGCCATACCGCCTAGGCGAAATCTTCGCTGAAGATTGCCCGGCCTATCCTTATCATGGTAGCCCCCTGCGCGATAGCCTCGCGCCAGTCTTCGCTCATACCCATAGAAAGTTCAGATAATTCTACGTTATCTGCGTTAAGCTGCGGGTTCGACTGCAGCTCATCGCGCAGGCGCGCCAGGCCCTCAAAGCACATTGACGCTGCTTTCAAATCACCTTGCGGAGCCATGGTCATCAGCCCGCACACTGAAATATTCTCCAAAGAGGCCGCCGCTCTAATCAAGTCGGGTACTTGCCCTGGCTCAGCGCCGCTCTTGCTTTCCTCGCCTGAAACGTTCACTTCCAACAAGATGCGCTGAACTTTGCCCACCTCGCGTGCTGCAGCGTCTATCTTCGGCAGATGGTGCGCAACGTACACCGAATGGATAAGCGATGCGCACGAAACGATGTCCGGGATACGCCGCGATTGCACGTTTCCGATAAAATGCCAGTGAGATTCGGGAAACAGGGCGGCTTTCTGCAATATTTGGTCAGGACGGTTTTCTCCGAACACCTGAGCACCCGCAGCAACCGCCTGGCCCACGCCGTCTGGTCCCACCGTTTTCGACACGGCCACCAGCTGCACCTCTGCGGGATTACGCCCGCATGCTACGCACTGGCGCGCTACTTGATCGACTGTTCGTTTGTATTGCTCGGCTATCGCCATTGTTCTTTCGCTCTCTTTTCCATCAAATCTCTCGCACTGCACAGGCAGCATGCCTGCCGCAAACCCCACCTTGTGCCCTATACGAGAAAAACCTGTCGTTTTCACACACCGTGCAGGCATCTACGTCTGCGATGCGCCCACTATCGATGCCTGCGGCCAAAAGGTCAATCCGAATCGCAGCACCCAAATCAATGTGTCGTTCATCAAGTATGCATGCGGCTCCGAATGTTTGTTTGAAATGCTGTGCTAGTTCAGCGGATACCTCAAAACACTCAGCATGAATATAGGGGCCGATATAGACATTGCAATCACCTGCGCTCGCATGTGCGCTCGCGCAGAGGGCATCAAGCGCGCTCAGCGTAATATGCGCATCGACACCACGCCACCCATCATGCACAACGGCAAAATGGCCACCCGGTGCAACGATGATAACGGGCATGCAATCGGCGTAGCATAGCAGCGCGCACACATCCGCGCATTCCACCACCAGCGCGTCAGCTCCTTCTTGCGCCTTTTCGCAAGCGCTGATAAAGGCCTCACCATCAGCACCGTCAACCTGCACCACCGTGTTTCCATGTACTTGCTTGGGCACGATAAGCGATGCCGATGAACAGCCTATGGAATCTAAGAGCAACTCGCGGTTCGACCCGACGGCACGCGGATCATCTCCTACGTGACATGCCAAATCAAGCGATGCGTATACGCCCTCGCTCGATCCGCCGCAGCGCTCGGTGAATACAATGCGCACTCCTGTGGCATCGAAGAGCGCAACATCGGTGTAGGCATGCACAAAATGGCCCGAGCGTGAAAACGGGCCGTGCGTCATCGACGCATCGTCGCCTCGGTTTTCCTGAGGTCCGTTTTCCGGCTCGAATGATCCGAAAGCAGAAAAACGGCCTCGGGACAAGCTGGGAAGCGGTAGTCCTTTGGCCGTGTCCATAGATGGCTCTTTCGTCTAGTGCTGTCGTTTCAGAAAGTCGGGGATGTAATCCTCGTCTGCAAAACGCCCTGGCGTCGTATTACTGGGCGCGGGCGTGTACCCGGTACTATAAGCAGGTGCGGGCTGTTGATAAGCCGGTGCCGCCTGATGCATTGCCGGGGATGCGGTCGAGGCAAACAGGTCGTCACGCGAATAGTTCATGGCCTGTTGGGCATCTTCCATCTGGAAACCGGTCGCTATGACCGTGATGCGCACCTGATCTTCCAAACCCTCGTCGATGATTTGACCGTATATGATATTGGCGCTCTCATCGGCACACGCTTCGACCACGCGTGCGGCCTCATCCACTTCTGCCAGCGTCAAATCAGGGCTGCCGGCAATAGAGAACAACACGCGAGATGCTCCAGCTATGCCCGCTTCAAGCAACTTGGAGTTCGTAGCCTGCGTGGCTGCATCGACTGCGCGATTTTCACCTGATGATACGCCGATACCCATCATGGCCGTACCTGCATCCTTCATGACTGTACGGATGTCGGCGAAGTCCAAGTTGATGAGTCCGGGAACGGTAATCAAATCAGTCACGCCCTGTATGCCCTGGCGAAGCGTGTCATCGCAAATGCGGAATGCTTCAAGCATCGTGGTCTTTTTCTCGACGATTTCCAGCAAACGATCGTTGGGAATGACGATGAGCGTATCCACTTTCTGGGAGAGCAAATCAATACCCTGCTCTGCCTGGTTGCGACGAAGGCGACCCTCAAAGCTGAAAGGCTTCGTGACGATGCCTACCGTCAAAGCGCCGATTTCCTCGCGCGCAATCTCGGCCACAACAGGAGCAGCACCTGTACCAGTGCCACCGCCTTCACCGGCCGTAACGAACACCATATCAGATTCGGCGAGGGCATCGCGAATCTCCGAACGGCTTTCCTCGGCCGCCTGGCATCCCACTTCAGGATTGGCGCCCGCACCCAAACCACGGGTGAGCTCTTCACCGATATGGATGGTCTTATCTGCATCCGACATGAGCAAAGCTTGGTGATCGGTGTTTATGGCGATGAACTCAACGCCTTTGATACCCGCTTCTACCATTCGGTTGACGGCGTTGGTTCCGCCGCCGCCGACACCAACGACTTTGATGACCGCTAAATTGTCGGCTCCTACTTTATTTGGCATAGTCTCCTCCACGGTGTGCTGCGTTTGCTCTGCTGCGTTTAACGTTGACTATCTTGGTCTACGCTAGGTGAATTGTACACGATGATATGCTGATTGCAAATCCGGAACCGCTGTTCAAGCCGCGAAAGCAAGCGGCGAACACAATTCAGAGGGTGGACGAGCGCCGCAAAGAACCCCTGATGCGTTCGTTTGCAATGCTTTCGCGAACCCGCAATTGCACGCTCTCTGCATGCGACGGAGCCTTATGATTCCAACGCGCGCCACGTCGGACGTTCGACCACACGCACGTTTATGTAAGCGATCGAGTCGGGATATTGCCCCATCAACTCGATGCATATGCGCTCTTTGCTGCGTATGTCCTCAGCGGTGCCGAAAGCAATTTGGACGCCGTTATCCAACGTCAGAATGGTGTTTGCCGAATCCGTTGCCGAAACTGTGCACACCTGGTTCGCCAAATCGGTCGTGAGACCGGAGACGATATTAAGCGCGTTGGTGACGCTGGCATCGGTGCAATACGCGCCTTCCTGCGGCCTCACCCCGTAGGGAACGCCGGTTATATGCAGCACGCTTTGCGCATCCTCGTATACTTGCGAGCTAACGTTTTTCGCTTGGTCGCTGTCCTGATCGGGAATCTTCATAAGCCACATACCGTCACTGGCAATAGCCCAATTCTCGCTAGCCTGCCCATCGGTGGATGTGATGGTAACGACCGCTTGAATGGTGCGCTCGGTTATAGCCAATTCCAATGTATGCGGGAATTGCCTGTTCACATTTGCGCTTTCTACCCAAGGATTCGTTTTCAAGCGTGATTCTATACCAGAAGCATCCACGCGCAGAAGCGTGGTGTTCGACGGCACGGCGGCAAGCGAGGTCATTTCGGAAGCCGTCAGATGCGAGACACCGCTCACACTGACCGACTCGACGCCAAACAGGTCGGAGTAATACAGCACGGCGCCACCGATACCCAGCACAGCCACTACAGCTACCACTATAAAAAAGCGCAGCAGAGTATGCCCGCCGCTCTTTTTCACATTCCGATTAGGCGCCGTGCGGGAAGCAGAGGGCATGTCACCAATTCTGACCGACTGTACGCGTTGCGAGTTTGATCGCTGATGGGGAATCTGGGAAGGAGAATACGATGGCTGGCGTGAAGACGAGCTGCGCGAAGACGTCGAGCGCGAAGAGGGACGACCCGACGACGTGCGCGCAGACGGCTGCTGTCGCGAAGACGCCGCTTGAGGCGTCTGTCGAGACGACGAGCGACGTGGATTGGATTGCGGCATCTTTATCGTGCGAGGCGACGATGCAGGGGCATTGCGATTTCCCGAGCGCACAGAAGGCGCAGCTGATATGCGCTTCGATGGGAAAGACGCGCTTGATGACGCACGCTGCTTCGAGGATGAAGGCATGCGCGCGGAAGACGGCCGCGATTGCGAAGCCCCGCGATTGGAGCCCGAGCGAGGCGCGTTATTGCGCGAAGCCGAGGAACCGGACTTCCGGTTGTAATTCGATGCCATGATCCTGCTTTACCTTGTCCTGTACCAAACGAATGAGGGAGACCACATCCTCTGCGGTCGCGTTGCCCTTGTTCACGATGAAGTTCGCATGCTTCAAAGAGATTTGCGCCCCTCCGATAGCTGTGCCCTTCAAACCTGATTGTTCGATGAGAGCGCCCGCTGAATGTCCTTCGGGGTTCTTGAAGACGCTGCCACATGAGGGGTAATCCAAAGGCTGACTGCGTTTTCTGCGCGCCAACGACCCATCCATGGTAGCGCGAATCATAGGGCCTTGGCCAGGCTTCACCGAGAGCACGCATTCCACAACGATCTCGTCTATGGGGATAGACGATCGGCGATAGCTCCATTCGATATCGCTCGCCCGATAACGATGCAACCCACTTTCATGGGAAAACGTCGTGAGACTGAATACATGCTGGCCCAACCATTCGGTTTTCGTACCTGCGTTCATGCGCAGCGCGCCGCCCAAAGTGCCGGGCGTGCCCACGGCGAATTCCATTCCTGATACGCCTTGATGAAAAGCTGCCTGTACGATACGGGCTAAAGAAGTGCCGGCGCCTACCGTGAATTTCATTTCATCCTGATCGAAATTCCACTTCTTGAAATCACCATCTAAGGAAAGGGCAACACCATCGTATCCCGCATCGGACACAAGCAGGTTGCTGCCCTTGCCAACTGCCACCCATGCCATATTGCTGCGCGCGCAGATATTGAGTATCTGCGACAGGGCAGATATGGAATTCACCTGTACCCAGCAACGCGCTGGGCCGCCGATACGATACGTGGTATGACGCGACATCGGCTCCTCGAAGCGAATATCCCCCTCAAAACCCTCGTCGAAGCGCAGCAGCTGCAACGCCGAAATGCTATCGAAAGCCATGAAAGGTACGCCTATTCGCTCTGCTGCAGCGCTTCGAGCAACTGCGGACCTATGGCGGTCACGTCCCCTGCGCCCATGGTGATAATCAGATCGCCTTTTGCAAGCTTCGTCATCAAGTAAGGCACAATTTGTTGCCTGTGGGGAATGTATGCGGCGTCAGGATGCTGCGGGCTGTCGAGCACCACGTTCATGAACGTTTTACCGTTCACTCCAGGCACGGGCATCTCGCCAGCAGGAAACACATCCATAAAGGTGACCGTATCAGCTTGATCGAATGCATGGGAGAAATCATCATGCAGCACATCGGTGAATAGCTTCACCCGCGAATAACGATGGGGTTGAAACAGTATATGCACCCGGTTGAAATCAAGCTCTTCGGCGGCGGCTATGGTAGCCGCGATCTCAGTGGGATGATGAGCGTAATCGTCCACGATAGTGACACCGGCAGCCTCTCCTACCAAATCAAAGCGGCGGCGCACACCCGCGAACTCAGCCAATGCATCTGCTGCGCGCTGGGCATCCTCGCCCAAGCCCCATAAAAGCGCTATCACGCCAGCAGCGTTCAACACGTTGTGGCGACCAGGATTCTGTTTCACAGAAGCAGACACGTGCACCCCGTCGGGCATTTCCAACGAAAACGTGCTGCCTACTCCTTTGCAGGCAAAATCGCTGATGCACACGTCGAAATCATGACCGAAGCCATAGGTGATGACTCGCTTGCCCGTTTCGGCGGCCAGCTTCGCAAGATCGCTATCCTCGCCGCATGCCACAACCAAGCCGTCATCGGGGACGGAGGACATAAATTCAAGGAATTTCGCATGTATTTCATCTATGCCGCTGTAGTGATCCAAGTGATCGGCTTCTATATTGGTAACCAAAACCGCATACGGGTTCAAATACGTAAAGCTCTTATCGCTCTCGTCGGCCTCCACCACGTAATAGGCCCCTTCACCCGAATGGGCATTGGTGTGGTACGAGCGGACGATGCCGCCAATCAAAAACGTGGGGTCTTCGCCCATTGCATCAAGCGTATAGGCCAACATGGAAGATGAAGTGGTTTTGCCGTGAGTGCCAGCTACGGCCAACGTGCGCTTGTTCCTGCCCAATGCTGCCAGCATCTTGGCACGATGCCATATATTGAGGCCGCGCTCTCGCGCTGCAGCCAACTCGGGATTGTTCTCAAGAATAGCAGTGGAAACAACCACTACGTCTGGTGCAGGCTCTGAAATATTAGAAGGATCGTGGCCGATGGTAATATCCACACCGGCATCACGCAGCTGCTTGGTATAGCGGCTTTCCTTCAAGTCGGATCCGCTCACCTGCATTCCCTGATCGTGCGCGACCCGCGCAATTCCGCTCATGCCGACGCCGCCGATTCCGATGAAATGCACTTTTTCGATTCGATTGTCAGCCATAGGGACGTCGCTCACCTTTCACATCTACCACACGGATCCGAACGCCTCAGTGTTCGAAACCGCCTTATCATCGCATTGCCGCAATAGGACATAGATACGCCCGATGCGGGAGTGTCTACATCTGATTCATTGTACCCGTCCGCCTAGTCGCCCACGGCCGCTATCACAACATCTGCCAATTTAGCAGCGGCATCCTGTGTTTCGAACGTCGCCGATGCCTGTTTCATGCCAGCTCGAACCGACGCATCGCCTACGAGGGAAAGCAAGAGCTTCTTGAATTCCGCACCCTCAACCTCGTCGTCCGCAATCATGAAAGCCGCGCCACGCGCTACGTATTCTTTCGCATTCGTGGTCTGATGATCTGCTGTGGCAAAGGGAAACGGCACCAACAATGCAGGAATCTGCAGTGCGGATATCTCAGCGAGGGATGTGGCTCCAGCGCGCGACACCACAGCGTCGCATGCCGCCAGCACGTCTCCCATATGGTCCTCATAGCCGATGACTTGATAACGTTTTGCCTCTTCATCGGTAAGAGCAAGCTGTTCTTTCACCGTTTCGAGCTCTTTTGGACCGCTGATATGGCGAATATAGAGGTCGCGTATCGCCAACAAGTCGTCTTTGCATTGGCATACCGCTGTATTCACATGACGCGCGCCCAAGCTGCCTCCGAACACCACCAGCATGCAGGCATCATCGGGTACGCCAGCATAGCGGCGCCCTTCTGCTCTCGTGGCATCGAATACGCTTTTGCGCACAGGATTTCCCGTCAACACCAACTTCGACTTGTCGGCTACAACCTTGCCCGCCACATCGTAGGTGAGCGCTACGCGGGCGGCCTTTTTCGCCAAATACTTGTTGGCCATGCCCATCACCGAGTTTTGTTCATGCACGACTACCGGCACGCCGCTTTGTTCGGCTGCACGTCCCACGGGTATGCACACATAGCCGCCGAAGCACACAACCACGTCGGGCTTTACCTGCGAAAACCATTGAGTCGCCTTTTTCGTGGAAGCGTTTATCTTCTTCACAGCCGGAAAAATCGTCTGCGGATGATGCCTGTTGAAGCCTTCTGCTTCAAACGGCGTGAAGTCCACCCCCGCAGCAGGAACCAATCTGGATTCCACGCCATTGGGTGTACCTGCAAAGTAAACGTTATGCCCGCGTTCTTTCAGCGTTTCAGCCAACGCGAGCGCCGGATTTATGTGCCCAGCGGTGCCGCCCCCTGACAATACGATATTCATACGCTATCTCCTTTGAGAACGGGATGAGTTGCCCCTCGTGTTTACATTGTCCGAAGCTTTTCGAGAGGCGGTGTCACGCGATTTTGAGCCTTGGCGGCTTGAGGTACGCGAAAAAGATGCATTGCCTGCAGACGAGCGCGACGTGCGCGATTCCGTCCCTGAGGATGAGCGAGCAGATGACGAGCGCGACGGATGCGCAGACGTTGAAGACGTGCGGGAGCGCGTCGTTTGAGGCGAGGTTGAGCGCGAAGATGAAGAGGTGCGCATCCCCGATGCCTGCCTCGACGATGAACGCGCAGAAGCACGCGAGGAATCATCGAGATCACTGCGTACGACACGCAGATCAGCACGGCGTCTATCGTATATGCCCGATTCATCGCCCGATGCAAACGAAACAGACAAGATTGCACACACCAGCAGATACGACCCAATCATAGACGAGCCTCCCGACGATATGAAGGGCAGAGGCTTGCCGGTGGTAGGCAGCATTCCCAGCACGCAGCCGATGTTCAGAAAAGCTTGGAACACCAACATGACCGTGCAGCCCCCCGCTATCATCGTTGCGAACAAATCGGGGGCGTTCTTGGAGATTTTCAAACCTGCAAGCAATATGGCTACAAACATCGCCACAACCGCCAGTGCGCCAATCAACCCCAGCTCTTCCCCTATGATTGAGAAGATGAAGTCGGTCTCGGCTTCGGGCAAATACAGGTATTTTTCGGTGGAATTACCCAACCCCACACCGAACAGACCGCCTTCGCCGAATGCATAAAATGATCTGACCAGCTGATATCCACTGCCGTAATAATCGGCCTCCGGGTTCAAAAACACCATGCGATCGCTTCGGTAACCCACCAAAAACACAGCAGCCACGCCAAGTACTCCGAGTACTGCAATCGTGATTGCGAAGGGCTTCCACGGCACATCGGCCAACCACAGCACCGTCACGATGCCCACAGCACAAATAAGGGTGGTGCCCAAGTCGGATTGCGTGATATACAAAAGCAGGAGCGGCGCTACCACAAACACGCTCGTGCGCAGCAAAAACGCCCTGACGTCAAGGCGCTCGGTGCGCACTTGGTACATAATGCGCGCCATCATGAGCACGAAGGCCACTTTCGCAAATTCAGACGGTTGAAAACTTATCGGCCCCAGCACCAGCCAACGCTGAGCGCCCAGCCCTACCGTGCCGATGAGCGCTGTTAAAAGCAGCAGTATCAACGAGAAAGCCCAAAACGCATCAAGCGCGTGACCCAGCCATGCGTAGTAGGGCACGAAACGAGCCACAAACAAACACGCTATGATTGAAAATGCAGCGATTCCGGCTTGTTTTGCCAAATCGTTCAAAGGGTTGCCGCCCTCGCTTAAAACCGATATCGACGATGAAGAGTAAACCATCACCAAACCGATAATCGTCAGCGTCAGCACGCACAACATCAGCACGAGCCGTGGCAATACCACGTCGCGCGGCCCGCTTACCAGCCATGATGTTCTCTGCGAGTTTTGCTTCGGAGCGTTCTGCGTTTCAACTGCCCTGTTCTTCGTCCGAGCCATTCTGCAAACCCTCTATCCAGCAGCTCTTTGGGAAACCAGGCGTTTGAAAACGTCCCCGCGCTCTTCAAAACAGGTGAACTCATCAAACGACGCGCATGCGGGCGATAACAGCACAATATCTTCAGGTACGGCATGACGCAGAGCCTCATCCAAAGCGTCTTCCAAATGATCCGCTTGATAAACCGGAATTGAAGCACTTTCGAATGCAGCGAGGAAACGCTCGCGAGAAGCACCAAAGCACACGACGGCCTTGCAGTGACGCTGAGCCTCGGCCACCAACACATCAAGCGACGTCATCTTGTCATCTCCGCCCAAAAGCACGATTGGACGACGCGGATCGAAAGCCGAAAGAGCCTTCAAAGTCGCATCGACGTTCGTTGCCTTCGAGTCGTTGAAGCACTCCACGCCTCCTACGAACCCGCATTCCTCGATACGATGCTCAAGTGACGAAAAGCTCTTCAAGGCGCTTCGCACGTATTGCTCACTGGCACCTGCAGCCAATGCCGCAGCCGAGGCTGCAAGCGCGTTACTCACATTGTGCGCGCCTGGTATCAAAAGCTCAGCCGAGGTGCACAGACGATGCTCGAAGCCATCAAGAGCCACCACCAGCATATTGTCGTCATCGGCGTCTACAAATGCGGCGTTTTTACACGTTGTACTCTGGCGCATATCGCAGGTCAGGCCTTCTTCGCCACCTACAGGTACGACTGCGAACCCGCGTGTTTGGTCTTTTTCAGCCAAAAGCTCGTTCACTTTTTCTCTCACGGTCGCATTCATGGCATCCATCACCGCAACGGATGCGGGCTGTTTGCCCAAGTTCGCCAATAGACGCATTTTCGCCGCCACGTAAGCTTCATGCGATTTATGCCATTTCACATGGTCGGGCGTAATATTGAGCATCACAGCTACATTCGGAGCGAAATCAATGGTGGAAGCCAATTGATAGCTGGAGGTTTCAGCCACATAGGCGTCAAAAGATCCCGATGCCACAGCTTCCAAGCACGTGTCACCGATATTGCCCACAGCAACAGCGTTCATTCCCGCGGTTTTTAGCATGTGAGCGCATAGCGCCGTCGTGGTGGTCTTTCCATTTGTGCCTGTCACAGCCACCCACAGGGAATTCTCATTGCTTTCCCGCCACGCGAATTCCACCTCGCTCATAATCTCAATCGAAGCTGATTGCGCATTTTTGTAGAAGTCGCTAAATTGCGATATCCCCGGAGAGGCGATGCACACATCGTATGTATCTTCTATCGTCTCGGTGTTGAAGACGACACGAGCACCACGGCGTTGACATTCCTCAGCGAACGATTCGGCTTTTTCATTTCGCTTTCCAGCTGCGATCGTCACGCTGTCCACCCTACCACCTAGAAGCTCTAGGCAGTATTGAGCGGCAATGCGCCCGCTTTTCCCCAATCCCAGCACCAGCACGCGCCCTAAATCGGCGTATGCCATCTTTTTTCCCTGAATCATCACTCGCTTATTTGGCATCTTAAACCACCCCAACCATCGACTCGGCGAAGTACAAGAAGAAGCCGATGGCAGCCAGAGTCCCGGAAATAATCCAGAATCGAATAACCACCTTCACCTCGCTCCAACCTTTTTTCTCAAAATGATGGTGCAGTGGTGCCATCAAGAACAATCTTTTGTGCGTGCGCTTGTAATAAAAAACCTGCAGCATCACAGACACGGCTTCGGCCACGAACAGGCCACCTATGATCAAAGATGTGACCTCGGTCTTGGTCACCACAGCCAAACAGCCCAGCGCTGTACCCAGTGCAAGGGAGCCAGTATCGCCCATGAAAATATCGGCCGGATATGCATTGAACCAGAGAAACCCGATGCAGGCACCAGCGATGGAACCGGCGAACATAGCCGCATCAAGCAAATCACTGCGATAGGCGATAGCCGCCATAACCACCATAACCACCATGATTGTGCCAGCTGCCAACCCATCGAGGCCATCAGTCAGATTGACCGCATTGCTCATACCGCCGATCAAGACCAAAACGAACAAAAGGTAGAGCCAAGGAATGTCGAAACCGCCGAACAACGGCACCGTCGTCGTCCATACGCCCAGATCAACCGCTGCGATGAAGGGAAAATCTATGGTTGGGGGCACATGGAGCACATTGACGGCCAAAAGGCAGAACACTGCGGCGATAAGAAACTGCCCCACGAGCTTCGCATTTGGGCGCAAGCCCAGCGAGCGCTCCTTTATCACCTTCGAAGCGTCGTCTATCAACCCCAAAGCACCGGTAAGTACCGTGGCACCCAGCAGAATCCACATCTCAGGAGTGCCGTTTCCGATGAGAAGACTCACCAAGATAACGCCGATGAGCATGATAACGCCGCCCATCGTGGGTGTCCCCTGCTTTACCAAATGGCTCTGAGGGCCGTCTGCACGCACCTGCTGACCGATATGGTCGCGGCGCAGCAGACGAATCCACAACGGCGTGAACAGCATCACCACAGCGGCGGTAAGCACCAACGCCATGAATACCTGAAACGTTGGATATGATTCGAAGATATGAAACATCAGTCGATCAGCCCTTTCACGACTCGATCCAGCTCGACACCATGAGAGGCCTTGATTAAAACGACATCCCCCTCTGAGAGCTTCCCGTCCAACAGCGCCAACGCCTGATTGGCATCGTCCACCTCGATAACGCTGTCAGCGGACATGCCGGCATCGCGGGCGGCTCTCGCCGTCTCGCGCGACAGAGCACCCACGCATATCAATAGATCCAAATGCGCATCAGCTGCCAAACGCCCCATTTGTGCGTGACCGGCAAGCGCAAAATCTCCCAATTCGAACATATCGCCCAACACCGCGATGCGCTGGCCCGCTGCTTTCATTTGAGAGAACGTCTGCAATGAAGCGCGCATTGAATCGGGGTTGGCGTTGTAGGCGTCGTCTATGATGGTTGCACCCTCATTCGTATGCACCACCTGCTGTCTGCCGCCCATGGAACGTGCAGCCTCAAGAGCAGCGACTATGTCATTCACATCCATACCCAGCGTTGCACCCACCGCAGCGGCCGCACATGCATTGTGTACGTTGTGGGTACCCAACAGTTGCAGTTGGCACGGAGCGGCTCCGCGTGGCGTATGCAGTGTGAAACTCGTATGCCCCGCATCATCTATCGAGCAGCCGCTCGCATATACTTCGGGGCGCATCTCTGCGGTATAGCTTTGCGGATTGCAGCCCGACCCATCGAAAAAGACCACACGGACCCCTCGCTCGCGCAAATGCGCATGCTCTACCATAACGGCTGCAAAGTCGTCGCTGGCATTCAAAAACGCGATGCCGGTAGCGTCGGGCAAAGCGACGAGCGCTTCAGCCTTTGCCGCTGCGATATTATCGCGACTTCCCAAAAGCTCGATATGGCTTTCACCGACATTTGTGACCAAAGCCATGTCCGGTCGCACATAGGCGCACAAATCCTCGAGCTGGCCCACCCCGCGCATGCCCATCTCCACAATGACAGCATCCGTCTGCTCATCAGCACGCAAAAGCGTAGCCGGCACACCCAGCTCGTTATTCTGATTGCCCTGTGTGGCAATCACTGATCCTTGTGCCGCCAGCACGTCGCGCACGAGGTTTTTGGTTGTGGTTTTGCCGGAAGAGCCGGTCAGAGCCATCACCTTGCCCTGCAGCTGGCCTCTCCACGCCCGCGCAAGATCGACGATGGCCGTCTGCACGTTTTCAACCGTCACGATTGCGCATCCCGCGCGCTGCGCCGCATCCAATACAGAATCATTCAGCGTCGCCGATACCAACGCAGCAGAAGCGCCAGCATCGATGGCCGCCGCCATGAAATCATGCCCATCTACGCGCTCTCCAGGCAAGGCGACATATAAATCACCCGCACGCACTTCACGCGAATCCCAGCATATCCGACACGCGCCATCATCTGTACTTGAAGGCGGCACCGTAACGGTGCCGCCGGTCGCATCGGCTATCTCATATGCATTCAAACGCATCGATTACCCTCTATTCTGCAGCAACGCCATCGCCGAAAGCGCGCTCCAATTCCTGAACAGCCACTTCCGAGTCGCTGAAATGACGAACCTCATCACCGATGAGCTGATAGTCCTCGTGGCCCTTACCCGCAATAATGATGCTATCACCTGGCTTTGCCAGCTCAATCGCACGGGCTATGGCTGCGCGACGGTCCGGCTCTATGCAGAAACGACCTTCGCCTTCCACCATACCGCCTACAATCGCATCAATGATGGCACGAGGATCTTCGCTTCGCGGATTGTCCGACGTTACCACAGCGTAATCGGCCGCAAGCGCAGCCGCGCCCATGATGGGCCTCTTTGTGGCATCACGGTCACCACCGCAGCCAAATACCGCGATGGTGCGACCTGCGCTCAGCGCATGAACGGTCGAAATAACCTTCGTCAGCGCATCGGGAGTATGGGCATAATCGACAAACACCGACAGAGCGCCATCATGCGCCGTATGGATACGTTGCAGACGCCCGGGCACCTGAGGGGCCGTCTCAAGCGCTTTCACGATGGAAACAGCAGGTATCCCCAGCTCAAGTCCTATACCGAAAGCCAACATAATGTTCGAGACATTGAACCTGCCGACAAGCGGGTAATCAAAATCGAATTCAGTTCCGCGCACATCCAAAGCGATGGAGGTATGGGTCGTTGCATAGTCAACGCTTATCGGGTGTATCTGCGCCGAGTGGTCGAAACCAGTTGTGATGATGTGGTCTTGGGCCATCGAGCAGCGAGCGAGCAGCTTTTTACCCCATTCGTCATCGATGCAGATAACGCGTTTGGCAGGATAATCGAGTCCGAAGAGCAAGGCTTTCGCCTCGAAATAAGCTTCGAATGTTTTATGATAGTCCAGATGATCTTGAGTCAGGTTCGAAAAAGCAGTCACAGCAAAATGAGTGCCCCATGTGCGGCTTAAATCCAGCGCATGTGAGCTTACTTCCATGGAAACGGTGTCACAGCCTGCTTCGCGCATCTGCGCGAACAAGTGCTGCAAATCGCCGGATTCAGGTGTGGTACGAACCGCCGGTTGCTCTTTATCCCCGATGCGGATGCCAATCGTGCCGATCACACCGGTCTTTTTTCCTGCAGCTCCTGCAATATGCTCTACCAGATAAGTGGTGGTGGTCTTGCCGTTCGTGCCGGTTATACCCACCAAATCGAACGCCTCGGATGGGTGCCCGTAGAAATTCGCTGCAGCGGCTGCCATGGCCTTGCGGGTATCCGCCACAACCACTTCCACAACGTCAGTGGCATCTGCCAGATACACTTTCCTTTCCACGACCAGCACTTTTGCGCCATGGTCAATGGCGTCTTGGGCAAACGAATGACCGTCTACCGTCATGCCGACAATGCAAAAGAACGCATCTTGCGGATTCACCTTATCGCTTCTGTAGGCTATTCCCTCTACTATTTCGCGAGGGTTGCCGATAATCGTGCAGTCTATGCCCGCGAACAGTTCCCTGCATGTCATTGCCATGATGCATATCCTAACGTTTACTCTGATGTGATTCCATAATGGTTGATTGCAAACGTCATTATATCCTTAAAGGCGGGAGTGGTGATATTGTCTCCGGGAACCTCCGTCACCCCTACAAAACAAACCAATTCAGAAGTGGTGTTGGGCAGGAAGCCGACGAAACTGATATTGTTCATACCGCTGATGTATTCGCCATCTTCACCCACATACTCAGCAGTGCCCGTTTTGCCTGCTGGCGAGAAGCCTGTTATCTGCGCCCCCGTGCCGGTGCCTTCGGATACCACGCTCTGCATGATGCTGGTCAAAGGCTCAATTGCGGCAGTGTTCTGGAAAACCTGCTCGGTGCTATATGACACGCTCTCACTGCTTTGCGGTTTTGAAAGCAGGAAATGCGGAGTACATTCCACACCATCGTTGGCGATGGAGCCGTAGAAACGGGTAATCTGCAAGGGCGACACCAATATGCCTTGGCCAAAGCTCACATTGTATGAGCGAACTGTTGTCCAGTTGCTCTGGTCATCGCAGTATCCGCTGCTCTCACCCGGATAGTCCACTCCGGTCTTCGTAGTCAGGTTGTATCGCTCTATCGCTTCGTAGAGCGGGCCGAAGCCCAGTTTCTTGGCAGCAAGCGACATACCCACGTTCGACGAACGTGCCATGATTTGGCGAAGCGTCATAGTCTCGTCACTTCGAGTCTTCTCATCGGTGATGTAGTATTCATCGGCTGGCAGCGCCGCCGGACAATACAGCGTGTCCTCGGTACCCATCACGCCAGACTCCAAAACCGCCGACATCGATACCGTCTTGAAAATCGATCCCGGCTCGAAAGACCAGGTGATGGGCTTGAGCTCTGTGGATCCTTCTTTCACATCTGTCCTGTTTGAGGGATCCAAATAAGGCAACGATGCGCAAGCTACTATCTCACCGGTGGCCCCATCGTAGAGAATCGCATTGCCTGATTTTCCCGAAAGATCGCTCACGCACTGCGAGAGCCTAGCCTCTAGGTATTCTTGTACCTCCACGTCGATGGAAAGCACGATATCCTGCCCATTGACAGCGGCCTCTTCCTCTTTCAGGCCACCAGCAATCGGGTAACCGTTCGCTCCGCGCTCGGAGACCAACGTGCCATCCTTGCCCGAAAGGATATCATCGTAGTAGAGCTCCAGACCCGTTAGGCCATTGCCGTCCACGTCGCACATTCCCACAATCTGACCAGCTGTTTGCCCGTACGGATACACCCTTTTTGTGTCTTCCAAAAAGTACACACCGTCTAAGCCCTGTTCCTTCAGCTTTGCAGCCGCATCTTTATCGGCCTTGCGATACAGATAGGCAAACGTCGTATCTTCCATCGTCAAAGAATCGATGTAGTCATCGGCTGCGCCACCCAAAGCAGCGGCAATGCTTTTTGCCTCGCTCTGGGCGTCGGTAACCTCATGGGGATTGCAATAAACCGAAATCGCTTCGATATCGCTGGCCAACACGATGCCGTTTCGATCGTATATCGTGCCACGCTTCGCGCTTTCCGTTACCGTTTGCGTGCGCGTTTGCTCCGCTTTCGCCGAGTTCGACGGACCGACTATCAGAGAAAGATAGACCAGCCTGCCCACGACCATAATGGCGAAGATGGCTAGAAGCAAGAATATAAATTTTATACGGGCATCCGAGGCAGCCTGTGTTGGCACGGCGGGCGTTGAAGTGCGCGAACGTGTGGTTCGCGCACGCTGGGAGCCATCGCCGGTAGTGCTGCTGCGGCGATTCCTATCAGGCATCAAATCAACCCCGAGAGGCTACGGCTAGGCTTTGGGACAGGGAAAGGTTTCCGGCAGCATCGTATGAGACAACATCTTGGTCCAGCACTATCGTAGTGGTCTGGGCGGCTTCTCCCATCCCCAACTGCGTGGCGGCGTTTTTCACATTGGAAGAACTCGACATCGTGGATTCCTTTACTTCCAAATCAGTCGCGCTGGTGCGCATCGTCGCAGTTTGCGCTTCCAAAGACTCAGATTGCAACATCGTGGACACCGTCGCCGTAGACAGCGCCACCCTGACGCATCCAATCAGCGCCACCGCTATTAAAACTACAACGAACGTCTTTGCAGCCAGTATTATACCGGGAGAAACCGATTCGGCTGGACGTCTACCGCCGACAACATGAACCTGTGGTTGGCGCGAAGGGCGCTCAAGCGGTTGTTGGGAATAATCCATGCGATATGCTGGTGCTGCGCTTGCCATGACCGATTCCTCCTTTTCGTTTCGATTGCGTTTTGCGGTCTGTATGTTTTCTTTACGCGAGCTTTTCGGCTACACGCAGCTTCGCGCTTCTGGCGCGGGCGTTCCTGCTTATCTCCTCATCGGTCGGGAGAACGGGTTTTCTCGTAATGACTTTCAATACCGGCACATGTCCGCACACGCAAACCGGAAGGTCCGGTGGACATGTGCAGCCTTTCGAATACTCCAGAAAGGCATCTTTGACGATGCGGTCTTCCAGAGAGTGATAGCTAATCACCGCGATGCGACCACCAGGAGCAAGCCAGCGGATTGCCGCTTGCAGACCTTGTCTAAGAACATCGAGTTCCGAATTTACTTCGATGCGCAGCGCCTGAAACGTGCGCTTGGCCGGATGGCCTCCCGAACGTCGAGCCGAAGCAGGAATGGCATTTTTGATGATTTCAACCAACTGATCGCTGGTCTCGATACGCCCATGGGCCCTCTCCGCCACGATGAAGTCCGCAATGCGACTGGCCCATTTCTCATCTGAGTACGTACGGATGATCCGAGTGAGATCTGCTGCGTTGTAGGTGTTGATGATCTCTGCTGCGGTTAAGGTTTGTTTCCCCGGATCCATCCGCATATCAAGTGGGGCCGTCTCCTTGAAGGAGAAGCCACGAGATGGCGTGTCTATCTGCACGGATGAGACGCCTAGGTCGAACAAGAATGCGTCGACCGAAGGCACCTCGGCATGCAGGAGTAAATCGTCCAAATTGCCGAAGTTGCCGCGCAAAAGCTTTATTTCGGGTCTCTGGTCTGCCGGAATCGTATCAAGCCGAGTTTGAGCGGCTGCGAGGGCCACTTCATCTTGATCTATTCCGATCAGCGTTCCGCCCGTACTGATGCGTTTGGCTGCTTCGAAGGAATGCCCTGCCCCGCCGAGTGTCGCGTCCACGAATATGTGCTGTGTTTTAAGGTTCATGTATTCGAGGCACTCGGCGAGTAGGACCGGTGTATGCCGATATTCGTTTGTCATCATGCTCACGTCCAAGATCAATCCGAGAAGATTTCCGAAAGATCGACATCTTCGCAGAACGAATCCCAACGCTTTGCATCCCAGATCTCGAAATGATCGGTATTGCCCACCACGACGACGTCTTTTTCCAGAGCGGCATTTTCACGCTGGACTGCGGGAATGCTCAGGCGGCCGGAACCGTCCACTTCCACGCTGCGTGCGCGCGAATTCAATTTCGTGCGCAGCATGACCTGCTTGCTGCTGCTGGGATCGAAGCCGCCGCGATGCTGGAAAAGCGAATCCACCCACACGCCGAAACCTTCCGGCTCAAACACGTAGAGGCACTCACCCTTCGGCGATAGCGTCACCATCAGATCCTTGTCGAGGACTTTGCGAAATGCGGAAGGAAGCGAGAGCCTGCCCTT
The DNA here is from genome assembly GCA_023394615.1 of Actinomycetes bacterium. GTDB lineage: Bacteria > Actinomycetota > Coriobacteriia > Coriobacteriales > Eggerthellaceae > JAEXAI01. Next base: position 294,377 of record JAEXAI010000016.1, read on the forward strand.
GGCGTCGAGTTTGAATCTATACTCGCCGACCAGATTTTGCATGCTCGCTCCTTTCTTCACTCGCTTTGTCAGTCAACGTTTGACATTTTATCCCAATTTATCCCACTTCGCAACACTTTTACCCCCCTTCCCCCCTCTTCTCACCCCCTTTTCGACAAACGGGGACATCTGCCTTTCAAAAGGGTCGCAAATTGAAGCGCAGGTTTCTTTTGACCCACAAGATGTAGGGCGCATCTGGAAACATTTTGAGTGGGAGAAAATGGGAGAAGGATTGGAGGGGATGTGAAGACACCCTCACAGACAAGACAGCAACGCGAAAACAGACTGCACCGCTCGCTCGAGACAGAAAAAAACGCCCCGACATGCAGGGCGCGAAAGCGTGGGCTGTTTACATACAGGCTATTTTATGTGCGCCCGAGGATGGGCGAAAGCATATTCCTCTTTGATATGGGATGGTTGCACATGCGTGTAAATCTGAGTGGTGGATATGTCTGAATGCCCCAGCATATCTTGTATAACGCGCAGGTCGGCACCACCTTCTAGCATGTGAGTGGCGCATGAATGGCGCAGGGTGTGAGGGTGCAGGTTCGCGACACCGATGACCAAGCCTGCACGTTTCACCACCGCAAACACGCTCTGACGGGTCAAACGCCCCCCGCGCGCGTTTAGGAACACCGCGGGCGTAGGAGGGGCATACGATGTTATCAATGCGGGACGACCCTTTTCCATGTAGCGTGCCAGCGCTTGTGCCGCAGCACCTGAAAACGGCACGACACGCTCCTTGGACCCTTTGCCCACCACCAACAACAACCCGGATTCAAAATCAACTCGATCGATATCCAAGCCCGTCAGTTCGCTCACGCGCAGGCCGCACCCGTATAACACTTCCAACATCGCGCGGTCACGCAGATTGCGCGGGGAATCACCTTGAACCGACTCAACCGCACGGGCCGCCTGCTCAATGCTGAGCACATCTGGCAGACGCTGGGGTTTTTTCGGCAGCACGACCGTATCCATGGGGTTTGTTTGGCAGAGGTTCTCCCTAATCAGGAACCGATGAAACGACTTCAGCGCAGAAAGCACGCGAGCACTACTGGAAGCAGCATAACCTTTCTCAGACACAAGGTATTCCTCGAACGCGACGATGTTCGAGCGATTCACTTTATTGAAAGAGTCCACGATGCGCCCCTGTGGCTGCGCATCGGCATCTTCCAAAAAGGAAACGTAGAGATGCAAGTCGCGTTCGTAGGCTTCTACCGTCAAAGGCGATGAACCCCTCTCGACGCGTAGATACGTCAAGAAATCATCAACCATATCGTCCATGGCGGCAGACATGTTCGTCAGTCGAGCTTGTCTGCTGTCAGCACCGTATCGCGACCATGCACCAGCGCCGCAGCAATGAAATCACGAAACAGCGGATGTGGCCTGGTCGGACGGCTCTTGAATTCGGGATGTCCTTGGCTTGCCACAAACCATGGATGGTCGGCAAGCTCAATCATCTCGACCAAGCGCCCATTAGGACTGATCCCCGATATCACCATACCGGCGTCTACAAGCCTTTGACGAAATACATTGTTGACCTCATAGCGATGACGATGGCGCTCGTATATCACTTCTTCGCCATAGGCCTTCATGGCCTTCGTACCTTCCGCAACCGAACATGGATAGGCACCTAAACGCATCGTGCCGCCTTTATCCTCCACGTCTTCCTGCTCCGGCATCAAATCGATAACGGGAAATTCCGCATCCGAATCGAACTCAGCAGATGTGGCACCACGCATGCCCGCCACGTGACGCGCGAACTCACAGACTGCCGCTTGCAGCCCCAGGCAGATACCCAAATAAGGCACGTTGTTCTCGCGAGCATACCGAGCTGAGGAAATTTTGCCCTCGAACGCACGCTGACCAAAGCCGCCCGGCACCAGAATGCCGTTCATGTCCTTTAAAACCTCAGGTGCGTTCTTATCATCGATTTCCTCGCCGTCCACCAAATGCACGTTCACGTTCACGCCGTTTGCCACGCCAGCGTGACCCAGCGCTTCTATCACCGAAAGATACGCGTCGGGCAGGCTCACGTATTTGCCCACCACAGCAATATCGATTGATTTTTTGCAGCGATCTTTCGCATCAAGGAATGCCTGCATGGGCGAAAGGTCGATAGGCGCGCACTCAAGCCCGAGGCGCTTGAGCACTTTTTGATCGAACTCTTGAGCATGCAGACCCATGGGGACTTGATAGATGCTAGGGGCGTCAGAGCATTCCAGCACATCTTCAGGAGCAACGTCGCAGAACAACGCTATTTTCTCGCGTACTTTCTCAGTGACTTCATGGTCGCTGCGGCACACGATAAAATCGGGCTGTACGCCCATCGAGCGGAGTTCTTTCACGCTGTGCTGGGTAGGCTTGGTCTTCACTTCATGTGCTGCAGAAATATAGGGTACAAGCGTGCAGTGTACGAACAGCGAATTTCCCATTCCCTGTTCTTTCTTGAATTGGCGCGCCGCCTCGATGAAAGGCTGTCCTTCAATATCGCCAATCGTGCCACCGATCTCGCAGATTACAATGTCGGCACCGGTCTGCTCGCCTGCGCGGCGAATGCGTTCTTTAATGGCCTCGGTCACATGCGGAATCACCTGCACGGTGCCACCCAGAAAATCGCCGCGACGCTCACGGGCGATCAAACTCTTGTATATGGAACCTTGCGTGAAGTTCGATTCGCGCGTCAGGTTCTCGTCAATGAAACGTTCGTAATGACCTAGGTCCAAATCACCTTCATGACCGTCATCGGTTACGAACACCTCGCCGTGCTGAAACGGACTCATGGTACCGGGATCAACGTTGAGGTATGGATCCATCTTCTGCATGGTCACTTTATAACCGCGCGCTTTCAAAAGATGACCCAGCGATGCGGCCGTGATGCCTTTGCCAAGCGACGAGACCACGCCGCCTGTTACGAAGATGTATTTGGACATATTGCTCCTTTACCGTAGGCTTAAAACCCGCGCAGACACAATCGTTCGCGCATGCGATTAACGCTCGATGCGCCTTGCGGGCAAACTCCAAACGTTTTCTTATTCTACTTCAAATCGCAACAACCCCGGCGCAAGAGCGGTTGATTTCACATGCTTGAAACAACAACGCAACGACTGCGCACTGCTTCGGGTATAATCTCACACGAGCAAACGCGAAGGGAGAATTACCGCATATGAAAAACGGTTTCGACAACGACAAGTACATCAAGCTGCAAGCAGAGCACATTCGCAACCGCATCGACCAATTCGGCGGCAAACTCTATCTGGAATTCGGCGGCAAACTCTTTGACGATTATCACGCATCTCGCGTGCTGCCCGGTTTCAAGCCCGATTCAAAGATCCGTATGCTGGAAAGCCTGATAGACGATGTTGAGATTATCATCGCTATCAATGCCAACGACATAGAAAAAAGCAAAGTGCGCGGAGATTTGGGCATCACCTACGACGAAGATTCACTGCGTTTGATGGATATATTCCGCAGCATAGGCTTTTACGTGAGCGCCGTGGTAATTACGCGCTATGCCAACCAGCCCGACGCTGATGCGTTTCGCTCCCGCCTGTCCTCTATGGGCGTGAAGAGCTATCTGCACTACCCTATCGCCGGATATCCCTACGACATCGATCATATCGTCAGCAGCGAGGGCTACGGCAAAAACGACTTTATCGAAACCACACGCCCGCTGGTGGTGGTGACCGCGCCGGGACCAGGCAGCGGCAAGATGGCCACGTGTCTCTCGCAGCTCTATCATGAGCACGAACGCGGCATTGCGGCTGGTTATGCGAAATACGAAACGTTCCCTATCTGGAACCTGCCGCTGAAACACCCGGTGAATATCGCCTACGAAGCCGCAACGGTAGATTTAGGCGATTCGAACATCATTGACCCGTTCCATTTGGATGCTTACGGAAAATCTACGGTGAACTACAACCGCGACGTCGAGATATTTCCCGTGCTGCGCGCCATGCTGCAGAGGATTCTCGGCGAAAGCCCGTACAAATCCCCTACCGACATGGGCGTGAACATGGCCGGACTCGCCATCATCGACGACGATGCAGTCTGTGATGCTGCGCGCATGGAAATCGTACGCCGCTATTTCCAAACCGCTGTGGAAGTAAAACGCACCGGCGTCGGAGAGCATTATCTTGACAAACTGGAACTGCTGATGAACCAAGCAGATGTGACCGTGAACCTTTCCCCCGCGCGCGAAGCGGCGCTTACGCGAGAAGAGAAGACATCAGCACCGGCAGGTGCCATGGTATTGCCCGACGGATCGGTCATTACAGGAAAAACTTCGAACCTTTTAGGCGCGGCATCATCGCTGCTCATCAATGCCCTGAAATCCGTTGCCGGCACCGGCGATGTGGATGTCATAGGCGATTCGGCCATCATGCCTATCTGCCATTTGAAGACCGGCCCCTTGCACCACAAGAACCCGCGACTGCATTCCGACGAGACGCTTATAGCCCTGTCGATTAGCTCGGTAAACAACCCGCTTGCCGCAAAGATATTGGAGCACATAGATGACCTGTATGGATGCGACGCGTTCTTTTCCGTCATCATCTCGGCCACCGATGAGAAACTCTACCGCACGTTGGGTATAAACGTATGCTGCGAGCCAAAATACGAGCAGCACCGCTTCTATCACAAATAAGACCACGACCAGCAATAGAAGCGCATGCGCCACTCGAGATGCGCAATCGTTTCTTTAAAAGAAGACCTCACTTGCATGGGCGTAGAACCCTTCATGCTTGTAGCGCACCAACATTGTCGGTGATGCACCCCGGCGCACCACGATGCGCTTTATAGGAGTCTCGAAAACACATGGCGAGCCATCAGCGAGAAGAACTGCTTCTGTGCTGGCTGGCGTGGTGCCCACCTTCACTTCGACCACATCGTTGGGCGCGGTCACGATAGCGCGAGCATGCAAGGTATGGGGAGCCACCGGTACAGCCACCAGACCACCGAAAGACGGCGATATCAAAGGACCGCCAGCGGAAAGAGCATAGGCTGTGGAACCGGTTGCAGTAGCCACAACCAGCCCATCTCCCCGCAGATCGGCGATGTGTTCACCCGCCACGGACAGCGTGAAATCGATGATGCGACCAGTCAAACCGCGCGAAAGGGCCATTTCGTTCAGCGCGAAAAAGCACCTGCCGTTAGAAAAATCGCAATCTTGCATACACTGTTGTTCAAACTCACGCTCGTCATCTCCAACGCATAGAACGTCTATGCGCAAGTTCGAACGCTCTTCGGCAACCGCATCGCCCGCCAGCACACTAGCGATTGTGGAAACAACCCCTTCGTCGTGATTGTTCGCCAGAAAACCAAGGTTGCCATAGTTCAATCCGAACAGGGGCACGCCAGTCTCTTCAATCAGATGAGCAGTTCGCAGAATCGTTCCATCTCCACCCAACACGATAGCCAAATCGAAATCAGACGCGTCAAGGCCGTCAATGTCGTAGGAGTCCACCGACACATAGTCGATGTCCTGACTGGACAGGTAGGCGCCAATCAAGACCGCTGCGTCTACTGCTCCGGCGTTCGAATTGTTTCGAGTGATAAGAATGCGCATATTTAATCCTTGCATCGATGAAAGGGCACAAAGAGCGTATTCCATATTCGCATCATTCGCACCGCATTTTGTCTACGCCTATAGTATCACCACGTTGACGCACTTATGGAAAACGCGCAGAGCGGTCGATGGAATAACGAGATTTGATAAGATGGAACGATTACATCGAAGACTGGAAGTTTATGACAGGCAAACACGCACCGAAACATAGCGCCGAAAACGTCCGCGCGCGAAACGAAGAGACACTGCGCAGGAATGCAGCGTTCTCTTTTGATGAGCCGACCGCGCAAGAGGATGAGGATACTGAAGAGTTTTCCACAGGTGTTATCGAGACAGCAGGCGATTCGGCACAAAATAGTGATTCAAGTGATGTCGATGTGAGCGCGAAAAGCGTAGGCTCATCAGCGCTTTTGATAAGCGGTTGTGTTATCGTCAGCCGTATCACCGGCTTTTTGCGAACCCTCGCCATGGCATTCGCCCTAGGATCGACTGCGCTATCCTCTGCCTACCAAGTGGCAAACAACCTGCCTAATATGCTCTACGAAATGGCCGTGGGCGGCATCATCGTCACAGCCTTTTTGCCCGTATACGTCTCCACGAAAAAGAAGCTGGGTGCAAAAGGGGCAAATGATTACGCTTCGAACCTCATAAGCCTTACTATCCTGTTCGCAGGCGGCATATCGATACTCTGCATTATTTTTTCCGCGCAGCTCATCTATACGCAAAGCTTCCTCTCCGACCAGTCCGACATGGAAACGAGCGTCTTTTTCTTCAGATTTTTCGCCATACAAATACTGTTCTATGGCCTCTCAGCCATTTCCTCGGGAATTTTGAATGCCGAGCGCGATTACCTGTGGTCGAGTTTGGCTCCAGTGTTCAACAACCTCATCGTTATCGCAACATTTCTGATGTACGCCTTCATATCGCCAACGAATCCAGCGCTGGCGCTGCTGATTATCGCCATCGGCAACCCCTTGGGTGTATTTGTGCAGATGGCAGTGCAGATACCCGCTTTCAAGCGAAACGGTATAAAGATTCGCTTTCGCGTGAATATCCATGACCCGGCTATTCGAGAAACCCTGAGCATCGGCGTGCCGGCCATCATCGTGATGGTGGGATCATACATTATCGTTTCGGTACAAAACGCCATCGGCTACACCGCGGCGGATAACGGCCCATCCGTTATCGCATATGCACGGCTGTGGTACACGCTACCCTACGCATTTCTGACTGTACCCATAACCACTGCCATGTTCACCGAGCTCTCGCATATGAAAGCCGAGCGCAACAAAAAAGGCTTTATCGAAGGGGTCACAGGCGGCACATGTCAGATTATTTTCTTCATGATACCGATGATGCTGTTTCTGATTGTGTTCTCGCGTGAGCTTGCGACAATTTATCACACAGGCGCATTTACAGAGGATGCCATTGCGCAAGTTGCATTCTATTTGGCTGTACTGGCAACATCTCTGCCGTTCTATGCCGTGGGAACGTATCTGCAAAAAACGTTTTCAGCGCTGCGTATGGTGAAGCAGTATGCCATCATGGATATCATCTGCATCGTCGTACAAATCGCTTTCACCTACATTTTCGGTGTGCTCGTGCTTGCTGGCAGCCCTTACGCTCTGGGCGCTGTAGCTTTCGGTGAGACGGTCTTTTTCGTGCTGTTGGACACATCCTCGTTTATTTTCCTCCATCGCAAACTGGGCAAACTAGGACTGCGCAGAGTGGCTGTTACCACCGTGCGCAGCCTTGCGCTAGGAGCCTTAGGAGCATTTGTGGGGGCCACTATACTGTATTTGCTGGGAGCCTATGTCGGCCCGATGGGAACCAGCATTCTGCGTGCTCTCACCTACACCATCATCGCGGGAATACCGGCAGTGTGCGTTACCTACGGCATTGCCGTGAAAAAACGGTTGCCCGAAGCGCAGTTCGTCACCAATTCTGTCGATCGATTGGTGAACAAGATCAGACGGCGTTAGCGCTACAGCCCCTCTTTGCTAATCGGACGGCGGTAGCCATCTTCGGTCGTCAGTACGATTGGCCCGTTTTCCGTGATAGCGATAGTTTTTTCGAAGTGCGCAGAAGGCTTACCATCGCGAGTGAGCACCAGCCAGCCGTCATCGCCTTGGCGGGTCTTGCGCGTCCCCATGTTTATCATGGGCTCAATAGCCAGCACCATTCCCTCTTCCAGCTCGATACCGTGGTGCTTGTGTCCGTAGTTGGGTACATTGGGGTCTTCGTGCATAGCACGTCCGATGCCGTGCCCAACGTATTCACGTACCACTCCGTACCCATGAGATTCAGCGATGCTCTGGCAGGCGAAACCGATATCTCCCAGATGGTTTCCCGCGCGCGCCGCATCAAGTGCCGCCCACATGCATTCCTCGGTCGTATCAAGGAGCTCTTGCACATGTGGGTCGACTTTGCCAACGGCGTATGTCCAAGCGTTGTCCCCCACCCAACCATCCACGATGGCGCCAGTGTCGATGGAAATGATATCCCCGTCCTGCAAGATGACCTCTTTCGAGGGGATGCCATGGACAATCTGATCGTTTATAGAAGCACAGATAGACCCAGGGAAGCCACCATAGCCTTTGAAAGCAGGTACGCCACCTTCCAAGCGAATCAACATTTCAGCATATTTATCCAAGTCTAGCGTTGATACTCCAGGCTGCACCCGTGCGCCTACTTCACGCAATACTTTTGCAGATACACGACCCGCTTCTTTCATGGCCTCGATATCGGCCTTGGATTTTTTGATTATCATGAAATCGCTCCGCCTTTGACACGATTCTATTCTCGTCTTTAAAAGTGTAGCACAATGCGCCATGCGCTATTCAATGCATAAATCTACCAGCTTGGCGCCCACTGCTCCTGCGAGCTCTTCACCGTTCACCAGTATTTGCTCACCACGCTCCCCCGCGCTTACCGCGATGCGATCGAAAAGCACTGCTGTTTCGTCGATATACGTGGGAAACTGCTTTTTCATGCCCAACGGGCTGCAGCCGCCACGCACATAACCAGTCAGGGCAAAAAGCTCTTTCATATGAACCATCTCGACCTTTTTGTCACCAGCCGCACGTGCGACTTTTTTCATGTCGAGAGATTGATTCACGGGGATGCAGCACACCAGATGTCCCGTGCGCTCGCCTAAAAGCACCAGCGTTTTGAATATCTGCTCCGGTGGCTCTGCCATTTGAGCAGCGACATGCATGCCACCCAAATCATCTTCATCCACCTCGTAGGTCTTCACGTCATAGTCTACATGAGCGCTTTCCAGCATACGCATGGCATTCGTTTTGTGGGCTTTATTCTCAGATTTGTTTTTCATGCAGACAAGTTTAGCATGATTAGGCTTTTCAGCTTGACGAAACCGCCCAGTCCCGATAAACTAGCAAATCGCACCTGCAAGCCTTAAGTTTTATTGGCAGCGTGCGATACATCTCATTGTGGGCCGTCGTCCAAAGGCAGGACCCTGGTTTTTGGTACCAGTTATCTAGGTTCGAATCCTGGCGGCCCAGCCATTTTTTCACTGTTCAATCATATTGGTATTCAAAGGTATGCGCATGTTTAGCGCATAAACTAAAAGCCCCGCAAGCTCTATGCCTGCGGGGCTTTCAAGTTCTTGATAGATTCGCTTATTCAGCAGTTGCAGCCACTGTGTAGTCGCGTACAACAGAAGGATCCACGGAAATCCCTGTGCCCATCGTGGAGACGACGGTAACGGACTTCACGTATTTGCCCTTGGATGCGGAAGGCTTCATACGGATGATCTCGTCATAGACCGTACCGTAGTTTTGCGCCAACTGCTCAGGCGTAAAGCTGGTTTTGCCTAAAATCACGTGCGCAATGCCGTAACGGTCGGCGCGATATTCCACACGACCGCCCTTCAATTCCTTGATAGCCTTTGCGACGTCGTTGGTGACCGTACCCAGTTTCGGGTTTGGCATCAAACCGCGGGTACCCAAAATCTTGCCCAAACGTCCGACTTTCGGCATCTGGTCAGGCGTTGCTACCGTAGCATCGAAATTGATGTTGCCAGCTTGGATGTCCGCGATCAAATCGGCGGAACCAACGATGTCTGCGCCTGCTTCTTCAGCCGCACGAGCTGCTTCGCCTTCAGCGAACACTGCCACGCGCACCTGCTTGCCACTGCCATTAGGCAGGCTGACCGTACCACGCAGCTGCTGGTCGGCCTGACGGGTGTCGATGCCCAAACGGAAATGAGCCTCAACGGTCTCGTCGAAGTTACGCTGCGAGGTCTCCTTCACCAGAGTAAGTGCCTCGAGCGGTGCGTAGAGCTTGCCGTTCTCAATTTTTTCGGCGGCAGCCTGCTGCTTTTTGGTAAGTTTTGCCATGTTCAACACATTCCTTTCGTGGTTCTAACGAGCTTTCACTCTTCCACTCATCTTCCGCATGCACTCGCATGCGCTTGAAACACTTTATGCACCAGGTTTTGCGTTAACCTCATCAGGGTCTTTGCCAGCCAGGATGGCAGCAAGTTTCTTAGACGGGGTGTAGACCTTTTTCGGTGCGCGACCCTGGATGGTCACACCCATGGAACGAGCAGTGCCGGCAACGATTTCCATCGCAGCTTCCACGTCGTTAGCGTTCAGGTCGGGCATTTTGATCTCGGCGATTTCACGCAGTTGATCTTCAGTCAGCTCTCCAACCTTCTGCAGCTGCGGAATGCCGCTCCCACTTTTCAGGTTGAGTTTTTCCTTGATGAGCACAGCCGCCGGAGGGGTCTTGCACACAAAGGTGAACGACTTGTCTTCGTAGACGGTAATCTCGACAGGGATAATAGTGCCGGACTGATCCTGCGTCTGCGCGTTGAACGCCTGGCAGAATTGCATAATGTTGACGCCCTGAGCGCCCAATGCGGGGCCTACCGGAGGTGCCGGGTTAGCTGCGCCCGCAGGGATTTGCAGCTTTACAAATCCAGTTTGTTTCTTCTCAGCCATGATGAACTACCTTTCAGCTGAATCAATTTACAAATAATACGAATCTATCAACAAGCGTCTTGACGTGAGAAGCCCCTGTCCACGAGGGCACGCCGTGCGCGTTGTCTGCTATTAGATGTGAGCCACCTGATCGAATGACAACTCGACCGGCGTCTCGCGCCCGAAAATCGACACAAGCACCTTCACCTTGTTCGCCTCAGGCGATACTTCGCTGACGATACCATCGAAGTCCGCAAGCGGTCCGCTGACCACTTTCACCGTCTGGCCGACTTCCAAATTCGTGGAAGTCTTTCGCGGCATTTCGCGGCTCGAACGCTTCATGATCTTGTTGTACTCGTCACGCGTCAGCGGCTCAGGACTTCCCTGGCTTCCGACGAAACCGGTCACGCCCGGAGTGTTGCGAATTGCAGCCCAGCTGCGGTCATCAAGCTCCATGCGAACCAGCACGTAACCGGGAAAGACCTTTTCTTCGGACTCGACCCTGCGGCCGCCATCCTTTATCTCAGTCACTGTTTCTGTGGGAATCTCTATGGCGAACACATTGTTCTCCAGTCCCATAGTCTCAATGCGGTTTTCAATATTTGTTTTTACTTTGTTCTCATACCCTGAATAGGTGTGCAGAACATACCATTTTTTGGCCATATCTTCCTTACACCCCTAACGATGATAACGCGATCAACAGAGGGGTCACGATGAAGTTGTCCAGAAGATACGTATAGAGGCCGAAAAACACCAGTGCGACCACCACGACGCCGCTCCAACGCAGTACATCTTGCTTCGTGGGCCATGTCACGCGCTTCAGTTCCGCGCGGACTTCCTTGAAGAAGCCGGGCTTTTTCTGAGGCTTGACCTCTTTTGCACTATTCGCAGGTTTTTCCTGCGTCATGCTACCGACGGCTTTCGACGCGGTGTTGGAAACGCCCGATTTGATTGACTTGACCAATTTCTTCGAACGAGGAGCTTCCGCTTCCTCTTTCGCTTTGGCTTCAGCCTCTTTGGCAGCTTCTGCAGCCTTTTCGGCATCTATTTCTTGCTGAACGCGCCGATCGGCTCGTCTAGCAGATGCTTTCGCACGTTGCGTCTTTGATTTCTTTGCCATCGCTATCCTTTAAGACCTTTTTCAGATCGAAACTTACTGCTCTTATAACGCCAAACAAGCAGCTATAGTAGCTGCTCATGTAACAAGCTGGCAGGCCAGGAGGGACTCGAACCCCCAACATGCGGTTTTGGAGACCGCCGCTCTACCAATTGGAGCTACTGGCCTATCTTGTGCCTTATCCCTTAACGAGTTTCCTTATGCAGGGTGTGATGTCCGCACCACTTGCAGTATTTCTTCAACTCGATACGATCAGGATTGTTCTGCTTGTTCTTCTTGGTCGTGTAGTTCCGGCGTTTGCAATCAGTGCAAGCCAATGTGACCAATGTACGCATGCTATCTCCTTTATAGAACACAATTATTGTAGCTTATCTCAAACACACATCGTTAAGCAGACGAAACGGAGCCCGCTCTCGCGAGCTCCGTTTAAAATCATTCCATCAAAGCTATTTGATGATCTTCGTAACGCGTCCGGATCCAACGGTACGTCCGCCTTCGCGGATAGCGAAGCGCAGGCCATCTTCCATGGCGACCGGGTGAATCAGCTCGCCCGTAATCTCTACATTGTCGCCAGGCATAACCATCTCGGTGCCCTCGGGCAAATGCACGACACCGGTAATGTCGGTGGTGCGGAAGTAGAACTGAGGACGATAGCCATCGAAGAACGGGGTGTGACGGCCGCCCTCTTCCTTTGTCAGGACGTATACCTGACCGGTGAAGTTGGTGTGCGGGGTAACCGAACCGGGCTTGCAGAGAACCTGGCCACGAACGATATCCTCGCGCTTGATGCCGCGCAGCAGGCAGCCGATGTTGTCGCCAGCCTCTGCCTCGTCGAGCAGTTTGCGGAACATCTCAACGCCGGTGCAGACGCTCTTGGTGGTCGGGCGGATGCCGACGATTTCAATTTCGTCGCCAACCTTCAGCTCGCCGCGCTCCACACGACCGGTGGCAACGGTGCCACGGCCGGTGATGGTCATGGTGTCTTCAACGGCCATCAGGAAGGGCTTGTCAACGTCGCGCTCGGGAGTGGGGATCCACTCGTCGACAGCGTCCATGAGCTCCCAGATCTTGTCCTGAGCCTCTTTGTCGCCCTCAAGGGCCTTCAGAGCGGAACCGCGAATAATCGGGGTGTCATCTCCGGGGAAGTCGTAAGAGCTCAGCAGCTCGCGGACTTCCATCTCGACGAGCTCAAGCAGCTCTTCATCGTCGACCATGTCGCATTTATTCAGGAACACGACGATGTAGGGCACGCCCACCTGACGGGCCAGCAGGATGTGCTCGCGGGTCTGAGCCATGGGGCCGTCGGTGGCGGCGATAACCAGAATAGCGCCGTCCATCTGAGCAGCACCGGTGATCATGTTCTTGACGTAGTCGGCGTGGCCGGGGCAGTCAACATGAGCGTAGTGGCGCTTGTCAGTCTCATATTCGATATGTGCAATAGAAATGGTTATGCCGCGCTCGCGCTCTTCAGGGGCCTTGTCGATATTCTCGAAAGCCGTGAAGTCAGCATGTGCGCTTCCGTGTGATCCGTCATTCTCGGACAGGGTCTTGGAAATAGCGGCGGTAAGCGTCGTTTTGCCGTGGTCAACATGGCCGATAGTGCCAATGTTTACATGCGGCTTCGTGCGCTCGAACTTCTCCTTAGCCATTTAAATCCTCCTTAAAAGATGCGCCCCTAAGGGCGCCAGCTGTATGAAAAAAATCTTGCAAACACTAACCAAAAGGTAAGTGGAATCTACTATGGTAGCGGTGACTGGATTTGAACCAGTGACGCCACGGGTATGAACCGTGTGCTCTAACCAACTGAGCTACACCGCCATAATAAATAATGATGGAGCCCGCGACCGGATTTGAACCGGTGACCTCTTCGTTACCAACGAAGTGCTCTACCGACTGAGCTACACGGGCAAATGGTGGGAGCGCTAGGATTCGAACCTAGGTAGGCAGAGCCAACGGGTTTACAGCCCGTCCCCATTAACCACTCGGGCACACTCCCATGTGTCGCTTAAACTTTGTGCATTTGTCAAGCTGCCTGCTCACATTTCAACACTGAGCCGAACGTGCGAGCAGGAGAATAATACGCTAGCTAGGAATCTCTGTCAACGGTTTACACGCCGCCGGGCGTATCTCCACGAATCTTCCTTTTCCTTGATTTGACTTGCGAAAACGAAGATTCGAAAAAAATTACTATTCTTGAACCTCCATGTAATGGTCAAATTCTTCTTCAACTTCTTTCGAAGGAGGCTTCGTCAGAAGCGATACCACCACGATTGTCAAGAAACTCAATATGAAAGCCGGAAGGAGCTCGTAGATAGCCCAGATCCCGCCCAGAGGCTTGAGGAAGTTGTGCCAGAGCAGCACCGTTAAAGCACCCACGAGCATACCCGCCAATGCTCCTTCTTTGTTGGCGCGCTTCCAATACAGACTGGCCAGCATAAGCGGACCAAACGATGCGCCCAAGCCCGCCCATGCATACGATACGACGCCGAAAATAGACGAATTGGCATCGGAAGCGACAATAATGCCGAACATGAATACGCACAAAAGCGTGACGCGCGACACCATGAGCACCTGCTTGTCGGTAGCATCTTTCTTGATGACGCCACGATAGATGTTCTCGGCAACCGAAGAACCGGCCACAAGCAGATACGATGAAGAAGAGCTCATGGATGCGGCGAATATACCCGACACCACCACGCCGCACATCAAAGACGGCAGAATCATCTGAGACAGCAAAATGAACACGCTTTCAGCCTGCGACTGGGTAGCGAAAGCTGTCGGGATAACAGAGCGGCCAATCAAGCCGATGCAAATGGCAGTAGCCAAAGAAATGACAACCCACGTCACTGCAATATGACGGGACTTCTTCACCTCGTCAGCTGAACGGATCCCCATGAAGCGCACCAGCACATGCGGCATGCCAAAATATCCCAGACCCCATGCAAGCATCGATACAATCGTGAGCAAGCCGTATTCTTTTGCTTCACCGAACTGCGGCATACCATCAACAACCACCTGCATTTTGTTGGCATCCAATTCCGGCGATGCAATTTGCGTGCCCGAGAGAAAACCGGGGATGCTCTGCAAAAACATCACTGTGTTGTCTACCCCACCGGCCCACACGATGGAACCCACGAATACGACGGACAAGGCGAACACCATGAGCATGCCTTGGATGAAGTCGGTCATGACCACCGAAAGATAGCCTCCGATAACGGTATAGAACAACACGATTACAGCCGCTACAATCATCATAGTCGTGTAGTCGAGCCCGAAAAGCGTATGGAAGAGCTTGCCGCACGACACGAAGCAGCTGCCCACGTATACGCAGAAGAATATGAGGATAATGACTGCCGATATGGTCGAGAGGATGTTCTTCTTGTCGTGAAAGCGGTTGCTGAAAAATTCCGGCAACGTGATGGCGTTTCCCGCTGCCACCGAATACTTCCTCAAGCGCTTTGCCACGAGCTTCCAATTCAAATACGTGCCGATTGCCAAACCCAGACCGGTCCAAGCCGCATCGGCTACGCCCGTGAAATACGCGACACCAGGCAGCCCCATCAAAAGCCAACCCGACATATCGCTGGCCTCTGCTGAGAGCGCCGTCAGCCATGGCCCTACTTTGCGTCCACCCAAAAAGTACTCGGAAGTCGAGCTGTTCGAGCGTTTCGCATACACGATACCAACTGCGATCACTACAAGGAAGTACGCAATCATCGCTATCAATATCTGTATATCGTCCAAATTCATGTTACTGCTCTTTCTTATATGTGTGATTTGCCAAGAAGGGATTATACTTTATTATGCTGGAGCAGTCGGATAAATTTTGCGATTGGAAAGACTATGGAAGGGAAAACCATGCAGACGTTCGCTCATTTAAACTCAGAGGAAGCCGCAACGACGATGCGTCAATTGCGCGATGAGTACAGCGGATACTGCGAAAAAGGCCTCAAACTGAATATGGCAAGGGGGAAACCATCATCTGAGCAATTGGATTTAAGCCTGCCAATGCTTGATGTGCTCTCGTCTTCTTCCGACTTGTATGCGCAAGACGGTACCGACTGTCGAAACTATGGCGTGCAAACCGGCTTGCCTGAAGCCCGCTCTCTGATGAGCGCTTTTTTGGACGATGAGCCCGACAACGTAATCGTGTTCGGCAATTCCAGTCTCAATATAATGTATGACACCATAGCGCGGTGCTGGATGCACGGCACATTGGGCGCACGCGCTTGGGGCAGCTTGCCCTGCGTGAAGTGGCTCTGCCCCATCCCGGGATACGATCGCCATTTCGCTATCACTGAATCATTTGGTATAGAAATGATAAACGTCGCAATGAATGACGCGGGACCTGATATGGATGCTGTCGAAGCTTTGGTAGACGCAGATGATTCCATCAAAGGAATCTGGTGTGTGCCAAAATATTCGAATCCCACCGGCGCCACGTATTCCGATGAAACGGTACGAAGGCTAGCCTCGATGCACTGCGCCGCAGACGACTTCCGCATATTCTGGGACAATGCCTATTCAGTACACCATCTCTACAACGATGCGTCGAAACAAGACCAGTTGCTCGACATCGCTGGCGCGTGTAAAGAAGCAGGCAATCCGAATCGCTATTACAAATTCGCATCCACCAGCAAGGTAACCTTTCCCGGCGCGGGCATCTCCGCAATGGCCGCAAGCCCTGAAAACATCGCCGAGACAAAAGAGCGCATGAATGCGCAAACCATCGGGTATGACAAATTTAACCAACTGCGTCATGCACGCTATCTAAAAGATGCTGAAGGGCTAGCCCGCCATATGGCGGCGCATGCTGAGATCATCCGTCCAAAATTCGAATTAGTAGAGCGCATGTTAAACGACAGCATGCAAGGAACCGGTTGCACTTGGACCAGTCCGCACGGCGGCTATTTCATGTGTTTCCAAGGACCTGCGGGTACCGCACAGCGCATCGTGTCGCTTGCTGCTGGCGCCGGAGTGGTGTTGACGGCCGCTGGCGCTCCATTCCCCTACGGTAAAGACCCTGAAGATGCCGTAATCCGCATCGCACCGACTCTGCCTCCCCTCGAGGAGTTGCGCCAGGCAATCGATGTGTTCATCTGCTGCGCGAAGCTCGCCTGTCTCGAGGTCGCAAGCCAATAGACCCGATTCTTTGACGCTCCTTTCGACTCTTTAACACTCTTTTGACACGTGGGCCGCCCGATAATCGAGCGGCCCACATACGTTGCGCTTATGAAACGAGCACGCTATTTGGCGTCGTACATGCCCTTTAGCTTCAGCAGGTGATCATAGCGATCCATAGCAGCCTGCTCGTTGCGCTCAAACAGCACACCGGCACGCTCGGGGAACTCGCGCGTCAAACGACTGTAGCGAGCCTCGTTCATCAGGAATTCCTGATATCCGCCAGCCGGCTCCTTCGAATCGAGCATGAATTTCTTGCCCTCTTCGGCCTCGGGATTGAAGCGGAACAGGTTCCAGTAGCCACAATCGACTGCCTTCTTCATCTCGGATTGGCAATTAACCATACCACCCTTGATGGAGTGCATCTCACACGGCGAATACCCCACGATCAGCGACGGACCATGATATGCCTCGGCCTCAGCGATGGCCTTGATAGTCTGAGCAGGTTTTGCACCCATGGCCACTTGCGCCACGTAAATATAGCCATAGCTCATAGCCAATTCCGCAAGGCTCTTTTTCTTGATATCCTTGCCAGCTGCCGCAAACTGAGCCACCTGACCGATATTCGATGCCTTGGAAGCCTGGCCACCCGTGTTGGAATATACCTCGGTATCCATAACAAACACGTTTACGTCACGACCGGATGCCAACACGTGGTCCAGACCACCGTAACCGATGTCGTAAGCCCAGCCGTCGCCGCCAAATATCCAGAAGGATTTCTTTGACAGGTACTCTTTATGCTCGAGCACCAGCTTTGCAAACCCTGCTGCGTCAGTAGCGCCTTCGACAATACTTTGCAGTGCTTCGATATAGGCCTGAGAGCTCAAAGCGCATTCTTGCGCGTCATCGCGCGTATCAATCCAAGCCTGAGCTGCTTGTTTCACCTCGTCGGTTGCGCCCGCAGCGTCAATGAGCGCCAGTGAATTCTCATAGAGGTTGTTGCGAATGGCTTCATGGCCCACGCACATACCCATACCGAATTCAGCATTATCCTCGAACAACGAGTTGCACCATGCGGGGCCATGGCCGTTCGCATCGGTGGTATAAGGCGATGTAGCCGCCGGTCCGCCCCAGATTGAGGAGCAACCGGTTGCGTTGGCGATATACATGCGATCGCCGAACAATTGCGTGACCAAGCGCGCATAAGAGGTTTCCGCGCAACCAGCACAAGCGCCCGAGAACTCAAGCAAAGGCTTCTTGAACTGCGACCCTTTCACGGTGTTATCCGCAAGCTCGGCTTTGTCGCTGACAGAAGAGACACAGTAATCGAAGACATCCTGCTCAGCCAGCTCGTTTTCCTTGTCAACCATGGTAAGCGCATCAGCCGGGCACTGCCCGATGCATACACCGCAACCCATGCAGTCCAAAGCAGAGAGGGCCAGCGTGTACTGATAGACGCCCTTGGCCTTGCCGCCCTTGGCCGGAATCAGACGCGTGTTCTCAGGAGCGGCAGCTGCTTCCTCGTCGGTCAAGGCATAGGGACGGATGGTGGCATGAGGGCAGACAAACGCACAGCTGTTGCATTGAATGCATTTCGTATCGTCCCAATGAGGAACCATCACGGCCACGCCGCGTTTCTCATAGGCTGCAGCGCCCAATTCGAACTGGCCGTCAGCATGCGGCATGAATACGGAGACAGGCAAATCGTCGCCATCCATGTTGCCCACAGGCTCCATAATGTCGCGCACCTGGGTCACGAGGCCCGCATTTCCCGTAACGTCTTCATTGACAGCATCGTCAGATGCGCTCGCCCAGCTGGCAGGTACTTCGATTTTCTGAAATGCAGTGGCACCCGCATCGATGGCCCGATGGTTCATGTCGACGATGTCCTGGCCCTTTTTCAGGTAGGATTTCGTCGCCGCGTCTTTCATGTACTTGATAGCCTCTTCTTGCGGCAGTACTTTTGCCAACGCGAAGAAAGCGGACTGCAAAATGGTGTTCGTGCGCTTGCCCATACCAATCTCGCGCGCCAAGTCGATGGCGTTAATCAAATAGAGATTGATATCATTATTGGCAATATAGCGTTTCGCTTCAGCATTCAGGTGCTCTTCGAGCTCTTCGGGAGTCCATTGGCAGTTGATCATAAAAGATCCGCCCGGCTTCACGTCGTTGACCATGCGGAAGCCCTTCGTCACATACGAGGGATTGTGGCATGCCACAAAGTCGGCCTTCGCCACGTAATAAGGACTTCTGATAGCAGAATCGCCGAAACGCAGGTGGCTGATGGTCACACCGCCGGTCTTTTTCGAGTCGTACTGGAAATAGGCCTGCACGTATTTGTCGGTATGATCGCCGATAATCTTGATGGAGTTCTTATTTGCTCCAACAGTGCCGTCACCGCCCAAACCCCAGAACTTGCATTCAATCGTACCCTCAGCAGCGGTGTTCGGACAATTCGGGTCTTCGGCAAGTGACAGGTTCGTCACGTCGTCGACGATACCGATGGTAAACTCGCGCTTCGGAGCATCTTTGGCCAGTTCCTCATACACTGCGAACGCCGACGCCGGCGGGGTGTCCTTTGAGCCCAAGCCGTAGCGACCGCGGATGACCTGCAAGTCAGTGCGACCTTCCTGCACAAGTGCGTTCACCACATCGGTGTAGAGCGGCTCGCCCACCGAGCCTGGTTCTTTGGTGCGGTCTAGCACAGCAATCTTCTTCACCGATGAGGGAATGGCCGCGATGAACTTGTCAGTCACGAACGGACGGTACAGACGTACTTTCACCAAACCCACATGGTCACCATGGGCGTTCAAGTAATCAATGACTTCTTCGGCCACATCGCAGAACGAACCCATAGCCACGATGATACGGTCGGCATCGGGAGCGCCATAGTAGTTGAACAGTTCGTAATCGGTGCCCAGCTTCTGGTTCACCTTGTGCATGTAGTTTTCCACCACGGCAGGTAGCGCGTCGTAATGGCTATTGCACGCCTCGCGATGCTGGAAGAAGATATCGCCATTCTCGTGCGAACCACGCATAGCAGGACGCTCGGGGTTCAAAGCATGGTCACGAAACGTTCGAACCGCATCCATGTCGCACATGTCAGCCAAATCGTCGTAATCCCACACGGCAACTTTCTGGATTTCATGGGAGGTGCGGAAACCATCAAAGAAGTTGATGAAAGGCACGCGACCCTCGATTGCGGAAAGATGTGCCACGGCAGATAAGTCCATGACTTCCTGCACGTTGCCTTCGGCAAGCATGGCGAAACCCGTTTGGCGGCAAGCCATGACGTCGGAATGATCACCGAAAATGTTGAGTGCCTGCGTGGCTACCGTGCGGGCGGTCACATGGAACACGGCTGGCAGCATTTCTGCGGCCATCTTGTACATATTGGGAATCATCAAAAGAAGACCCTGGGAAGCGGTGTAGGTGGTGGTAAGCGCACCTGCGGTCAGCGAGCCATGCACCGTACCGGCAGCGCCGCCCTCAGATTCCATCTCGCATACCTTGACGGTGGTGCCGAAAATATTCTTCTTTCCTGCAGCCGCCCACTGATCGACCAAGTCGGCCATAGGACTGGACGGGGTAATCGGGTAAATGCCCGCCACCTCGGTAAATGCGTACGACACATACGCCGCAGCATTGTTGCCGTCCATTGATTTGAATTCTCTCGTCATATTCCTCTCCTTCGAAGGGATCGCGATTCCTGAAGAAATCCTGCACCATGGGGCTCTCAACCCCCAAAAGTCGACTCTATATCATGTCAGAAATAATACATCTGACGTGCTTCGTCTGACTAAATAAAACGCTAAATATGATAACGCCTCGCAAGTTTCGGCCATACGACGCAGCGACGAGCGGCACCATGGCGGCGCAACGCGGCTGCAATAGGGCGAAATTATGGCGAGTCCGTGAAGGGAGGATTCAGCGGTTTGTCCAATTCTGCAGCCAGCACGGGCAAACTCTAAATCGCTTGTTTTAACCTGATTGCTTGCACGCCCGAATCGATTCGCCTACGTCCAGAACTGGAACATATGCAAGATGCTCTGATACGCCCACGGATACGCATCGGAATACCAACCCGTTTCCGCGACCATGCAAAGGAGGAAGCTGTAGGCCATACTGATAGCTACGAGCACGGGTAAGACCTTTATCGCCACATCAAAGGCCTGACTCTTTTGATCCATGTTCTCGTTTATGATGAACGCCAACAATACTACTACCATCAAGAACATGAATGAGAAGTCGGCATAATAGCGCTGCAGAATGCCTGCTGCCTCCGCATCAGCCAACGCCACCAGTACTCCTCCGGCTAAAAGCACGATGACCACGCCTGCAATAGTGCGTGTCTTGCGCGCTTGAATGCGCATCTTCAGCGCTTTCGGAGCAAACGGGAGCAGCCAGAGCACGGGCAAACAAGCCAATATGCCGCCAAACGTGACTTCTTTGATCGTCTGACCCATATACGTGGTGTCAAACGTGCACGCCTGCAAATAAGGGAACACTCCTGTAGTGGAAGGACTTTGGAAGAAGAACGCGAACAGCGCAGGAGCCAAACGTCCTACATCCATGCCACGTTTGGTCATGTCGTTAGTCGTGAGATTGTAGTTGCTGCCAAAATCGAAGAAGCTGCCGAATCGGGCATGGTTGTACCACATGATGGCTCCGCCCACCAAAAGATATGGCGCAATCAGACACGCGAACTCGATAGCGCCCTCGCGCGTGAGCAAGCGTTTCTTCGTAATGTAGCGCCGCCAAAACAGCGGGAAAGCCACCAATGAGAGCACCAGCAATTGCGGCCGACAGCCCAATACGAGCGCCATGCACAACGACCCGCCGAAATACCACCCGCACGGGCGATTGGCCGTGCGACCTCGCATCCACATATACAAGCCCCACACCGAAAATGCCAGCGCCATCATGATGGGCAGAGAATAAAACGTCGGGAACTTTATCAAATACAAAATGCCACAACAGAATACCAAAGGCATCTGCAGCAATAAAAACAACCCCAAACTCACCCGTTTGAAATGCCACCGGGCAAAGCGATCCAGTAGAGCGGTGCAACCAAGCAGGAAAGCCAAACAGGCTATAAGCACACCGATTGCCGTGGGGAATGTACCGCCGGTTACCAGATAGTAAGGCAGATAGAGAAGCACCACGGGAACCACCCCGAAGTACACGTAGTAATGCCCGTCATAGTAGGCTACATCCCACAAGCATTTCTCGCCGGTTGATTTTTCCAGTTCGTCGCGAGCGCCCTTATCATAAGGGTTTTCCATCGTGGAGAGCCAATCGGGTGGCACCTCTTCCAAATACAGCTGCCCGTCGGCCATAGCTTCTGCCAAATAAGCGTATTGCTGGGAATTCACGCCGCCCACTTCAAATGTGGTCACCAAGCTTTTGCGATCCCATGACCCTGAATTATAGTTCGACGTGGCCACGCCTACGAGGTTTGATCCCATGAACAAAAACGTCGTTATCAGATACGCTTCGATAAGCACCGTTAATATGATGCACACTTTCGAAGCGCGCGGTCGTTCGACTAGATACATGTGGTAGATGCTGCCCTTGGGGCGAAACACATACAACAGCGCCGCTACACCAAACGCCAACCAAAAACGCGTGAAGTTGAATTGGAACGGGTAGGTGTTGTTGATATAAACAGCCTTCACCTTTATGGGGTAGTTTATGTCCTCCCCTGTTATCTCGATACGAAGGTTGTCTGTATATCCAGTAGTATTGAGCTTTAAATACTCGGTTGAATCACCGTTGGTCGCAACCGTCCTGGTAGGTATTCCCGCTGAATACTCGTTCGATGTGAAATACGTCTCATGGCCGGTATCGGTGAACTGGATTTTCACATCCACGTTCTGCGCAGATTGGTTTCCGTCGAAATCGATTCTGATATTGTGGATTTCCTTATTCAGGTTCGAGAATTCGATCACGTGGTTTATCGCTGTGAGTTTGTAGGTCTTATCAGCATTCTTCTGCAAGGTCAGCTGGTCGGACAAGTTTATGCAGTCGTAATTCAGCGTGGTCCAGTGATTTATATTAAACACAAATGTCTCGCACAGAAACGAGACCAGCAACAAGGCGACGATACGGCGCAGAATATAGAAAACACGCGCACCATGGCTTTCCATGAAGCGTCGATAAACGGATTTTGTTCTTTCCCACGTGGTTTGCATAGATTGCATTATAAAGAATGAACCCCCCTGCGCAATGCAGAGAGGTTCAAATATTCAATGAAATATATACGCTTTCGCGCAAATGTCACAGATTGAGGCGTTTTTGAACCCTTAGAGGCCCAGAGCAGCCACAACATCTTTCATCACAACATCAGGATTGCGATCACCATCGATGGAAACGAGAATCTTGCTTCCGCGATAGTAATCAATCAACGGTGCCGTCGATTTTTCATAGACATCCAAACGATTGCGAACCGTGGATTCGTTGTCGTCGTCGCGCTGATACATCTCGCCACCGCATTTCGGACATATAGGCCCGTCCTGCTCAGTGCCTATATATCCGCATTTTTTGCACATGCGACGCGAGGTAAGCCTTTTCACGATTACTTCGAAATCAACATCGATCAAAAGTGCTGCGTCAAGCGGGCGCTGCATTTTGGCAAGCATGGTATCAAGTGCGACAGCCTGTGTGGTCGTCCTCGGGAAGCCATCCAGAATAACGCCCTTTTCAGTATCGGGCTGCTGGATGCGCTCGCGCATGAGATCAATAATCAGCTCGTCAGGAACAAGCTCGCCAGCGTCCATGAAGCCTTTTGCCTTTACGCCTAAGGGCGTCTTGTCCTTTACGGCAGCACGAAGGATATCGCCTGTCGAGATATGACACAGACCGAAGTCCTCAACAAGCTTGGCAGCCTGCGTGCCCTTACCGGCACCGGGGGCTCCCAGTAAAACGATATTCATAATCGCTTCCTTTCACGTTCTTGCAGAATGCGCCTATTTGAAGAAACCATCGTAGTTGTACATCTTCAGCTGCGATTCGACCTTGCTCATAGTGTCGAGCGCAACGCCGATCATGATGAGGATGGAGGTGCCGCCGAATGTTTGTATCAACTGGTTATTCGTTATCGAGAAAAGCATCGACGGAATGACCGCTACCAAAGCGATGAATATAGCGCCAGGCAGCGTCACGTGTTTAATAACGTTCTTGACATAAAGCACGGTTGCCGTTCCAGGCCTGATGCCTGGAATAAAACCGCCCTGCTTTCGCAAGTTATCCGACATATCATCCGGATTGAACACCATCGACGTATAGAAATACGAGAAGAAGATGATCAAAGCGAATGTGAGAATCCAGTTCACCCAGCCCGACGAAATAGCATTAGCGAAAGAGTTCATCCAATCGATATTGAACAACGCTGCAATCTGCGCGGGAAAATAAATCAGGCAGCTTGCGAAGATGATCGGGATAACGCCCGCAGCATTCACCTTCAAGGGAATGTAGGTATTCTGAGCACCCATCATCTTGCGACCCTGCACACGCTGCGCATAGCTGACGGGAATGCGCCTTTGCGCGCGCTCCACGAAAATGATCGCCGGAATGGCCAAAAGAATGACCGCGAGGATCAACAACGTAATGGCTAGGCCCATGCCTGCATCGTCTTGGCTCGTGCCGCTACTGAAAATAGCAGATGGAACACGAGAGATGATGCTGATGAAGATGATCAACGACATGCCGTTGCCGACACCGCGTTGCGTGATGAGTTCGCCCATCCACATAATAAAAGCGGTGCCTGCGACCAACGTGAATACAATCAGCACACTGGTGAGCCAATAAGGCACTTCGGTGCTGAAGACAACGCCATAGCTCGACGATTGAAACAGGAACAGATAGCCGACAGCATTAATCAGGCCGAGCGCCAGCGTCAGCCAACGGGTGGTCTGCGTAATCTTTTTGCGGCCGGTCTCGCCCTCTTTAGCCCAACGCCCGACTGTTGGAATAACGCCCTGCATCAACTGCATAATAATGGATGCGGTGATATAGGGCATGATGCCCAACGAGAACACGCTGAAGTTAGAAAGCGCGCCGCCTGAGAAAACATCAATCATCGTCATGGCTGCGCCACTCACGCTCTGATAGGCAGTAGCGAACTGTTGAAAGGGAATGCCGGGAACCGGGATATAGGAACCCAAGCGATACAAAGCCAAGATAGCCAGCGTAAAAAATATCTTATTACGCAGCTCCTTAATTTTGAATGCTTCAACCAGCGACTTTAGCAAGGCTGCTCAACCTTTCCTCCAGCTGCCTCGATTTTACGTGCAGCAGATGCAGACACTTTGTCGACCTTCACGGTCAGCGACTTGGTAATCTCACCGTCGCCCAAAACCTTAACCAAGGCATCGGCATGTTTGATAATGCCTTTTGCTACCAAGCTCTCGCCGTCAACGGTCTCGCCTGCTTCATATTTGTCCTCAAGACGGGAGACGTTTACCGGCAAATATTCAACGCGGTTGCGATTGGTGAAGCCGGGCAGTTTCGGCAAACGACGTGCCAGAGGAGTCTGACCGCCTTCAAATCCGGCACCCTTGCCGCCGCCTGCGCGGGAAAGCTGGCCGTTCTGACCGCGACCGGCGGTTTTGCCCTTGCCTGATCCGTTGCCACGACCGACGCGTTTGCGATTCTTGCGCGATCCTTCTGCAGGGTGTAAATCTTTCAATTCCATAGAAATATTCCTTTCGCATTGCAGGATGCTCTATTTCATCCCGTTGCTGGCAGCTCGCAGCCAGCTCACTTCCTATTACTGATGGCGAAAGCCCTAGCGGGCATTGCGCCCCTAGGACTTTCGAAGTACTTTACTTGGTCTCGGTTACCTTGACAAGGTGCTTGACTTTGAAGATCATGCCGCGCACGCAATCGTTGTCAACTTGATCAACCTGTTTGCCTATACGACCTAGGCCCAGTGCCTTCAATGTCTTGAGCTGGTCATTGGGGCAACCGATGGCGCTTTTCACCTGCTCAACATGCAGGGTTTTCTTTTTCTCTGCCATGGGTTACTCCTTTTCTTTGAATCCGTAGATCTCGCCGATCGAGATGCCGCGGCGCTTGCTAACCTCTTCGGGGCTTTGCATTTCCTGCAGACCCTGAGCGGTTGCTTTCACGATGTTCATCGCGTTGTCAGTGCCCAAGCTCTTGGTCAGAACGTCAGTGACGCCAGCCAATTCCATGATTGCACGGACGGGACCGCCAGCGATAACGCCGGTACCGGGAGTAGCGGGCTTGATCATAACGCGACCAGCACCGTACACACCGATAATCTCATGAGGAAGCGTTTTGGCTTCAGTCAGAGGCACGGTGAACATGTTCTTCTTCGCGTCTTCAACGCCTTTTTTAATGGCGATAGGCACTTCTTGGGACTTACCCATGCCTACGCCGACTTTGCCGTTTCCATCACCGACGACGACCAGCGCGGTCAATGCGAAACGACGACCGCCCTTGACCACTTTGGACACGCGGTTGATATACACGACCCTTTCCTGAAGCTCAGGAACGTCGCCTTGGTGTTCTTGTTTACGAGCCATTCGTAACCTCTCTTAGAATTCCAAGCCCGCATCGCGAGCAGCATCGGCTACAGCCTTGATGCGTCCGTGATACAGGTTTCCGCCACGGTCGAAGACGACTTCGGTAATACCGGCGTCTTTCGCTTTCTTCCCGATAATCTGTCCCAGTGCCTCGGCACCTTCAACAGTCGCACCGCTTTTGCCAGCGGCCTTGAAATCGGGGCCCAAAGTGGACGCCGCACACAGGGTCTTGCCTGCAACGTCGTCGACGACTTGAGCGTACATATTGGAGTTGCTGCGCGTGATGCACAGACGAGGACGGGCGGGCGTGCCGGATACTTTGCCGCGAACGCGGGTATGACGGCGACGTAAGCCAGCTTGTTTTGCTTGAAGCTTTTTCATGTCTTTTCCCTTCGTTTGCGCTATTCGGACTTAGCCGCTTTGCCGAGCTTGCGGCGTACGTGCTCGCCGTCATAGCGGATACCTTTGCCCTTGTAGGGTTCAGGCTTGCGCCATGCGCGAATGTCTGCGGCCACCTGGCCGACTTCTTCTTTGCTGGGGCCGTGAACGATGATCTCGGTCTGGGTGGGAACCTCAAAGGTGATCTCATCTCTCGGCTCGATGATAACAGGATGGGAAAACCCGACCTGAATCTCAAGGTCTTTGCCTTTCAACGCAGCACGATAGCCAACGCCAACCAGAACCAGCTTTTTGGAGAAACCCTCCGAGCAACCGATTACCATGTTGTGGATGAGCGTACGGGTCAGACCGTGCAGGCTTTTCGCCTCACGAGAATCATCCGGACGTTCAACGATGATCTGATCGCCGTCCTGGCGAATAGTCATCATCTCGTTGAAAGAACGTACCAAATGGCCTTTCGGGCCTTTGACGGTCAACGTGTGACCATCGATTTTCACGTCTACTCCGGCAGGAACGACGACGGGTTGTTTACCGATACGGGACATACTATCGCCCTCCTTACCAAATATAGGCGATGACTTCGCCGCCGATGCCAGCTTTGCGGGCATCGCGATCGGTCATCACACCGTGGCTTGTAGATATAATTGCAGTTCCAAGTCCGCCCAGAACGCGGGGCAGTTCGTCTTTGCCCGCATAAATGCGCAGACCAGGTTTGCTGATGCGCTTCAGACCGCGGATCGTGCGATCTTTCTTCGCTCCGTATTTCAGAGTGATTTCCAGAATATCGCGCGGATCGGCCTTTTCAACCTCAAATCCGACGATATAACCTTCTTGCTGCATGATACGGGCGATCTCGACGAGCTTCTTGCTCGTAGGCATCGATACCGTATCCTTGCCCGCAGAATTCGCGTTACGCACACGCGTAAGCATATCTGCGATGGGATCGTTCATGCTCATAGTTTCTCCTTTGGTTCGTGATGAGCCGCAAGCCCGGTTCGTACCCGCCCATAGTGGGAACGCCTTGGCAAACGACACACCTGACGTGGTCTTGAATCCTGTTGCTTACCAGGACGATTTGGTCACGCCGGGCAGTTCGCCTTTGTTTGCCAATTCACGCAAGCACTCACGGCACAGTCCGAATTTACGGTAATACGCACGCGGGCGTCCGCAACGGCTGCAGCGATTGTGTTGACGGGTCGAGAACTTCGGCTCGCGCTTCGCTTTGGCGATCATCGATTTCTTAGCCATTCAAATCCTTCTTTCTAAAAACTCACTCGTCAGAGTGCAGTTGCTTAATCCTTGAACGGGAAGCCCAGCTCATCTAAGAGAGCTTTGGCCGCCACGTCATCTTCAGCGGTTGTGACGAAGGTTATATCCATTCCTCGGGTACGATCAATCTTGTCGTAATCGATTTCCGGGAAAATCAGCTGCTCCGTAACACCCATGGTGTAATTGCCGCGGCCGTCAAAACTTTTCGGAGAAATGCCACGGAAGTCACGTACGCGGGGAAGCGCAGTCGCCAGCAGGCGATCGAGGAATTCCCACATACGGTCGCCGCGCAACGTCACCTTGCAACCGATGGCCTGTCCCTCACGCAAGTGGAAACTTGCGATGGACTTCTTTGCACGCGTAATGGCGGGCTGCTGGCCCGTAATCATACGCATATCGGCAATAGCGGAATCCAGCAGTTTGGAATCGCCCGCCGCAGCACCGACACCCATGTTGACCACGATTTTGGTCAGGTGGGGCACCTTGTTGATGTTGTCGATTGCCAAGTCTTTTTCAAGCTTGGAAACAATCTCGTTGTTGTACTTTTCCTTCAAACGAGGAGTAGCCATTTATGTTCTACCTTTCCGATGATTTGAACACAGGATTTCCGACCCTGCGTCCCTTGCAATGCAAGGGTCATAGCCTCCCCTTGCGGGAAGGCGACCTTACTAATCGATATCAGCGCCGCACTTTTTGCATACGCGAACTTTTTTGCCGTCGACACGCTTATTCGTCACGCGCGTGGCTTTACCGCACTTCGGGCAGATGAGCATAACGTTGGACACATGAATCGGTGCCTCGATATGCGTCAGACCGCCTTGCGGGTTCTGCTGCGTAGGATGAACGGCCTTGGTGACCATGTTCACTTTTTCCACGACGACGCGCTGCTTGGACGGAAGCGCGCGAATGACGACAGATTCAACGCCTTTGTCCTTACCGGTCAAGACCTTTACCTTGTCATTCTTTTTGATGTTCATCTTAGTCATGTGTGCTCTTCCCTCCTTTACAGGGTCTCAGGTGCCAAAGACACGATCTTCATGTATTTCTTGTCACGCAGTTCGCGAGCTACCGGCCCGAAAATACGGGTTCCACGGGGTGCACCGTTCGCATCGATCAAAACAGCAGCGTTCTGGTCGAACTTGATGTAGCTGCCATCGTCGCGACGGACTTCCTTTTTCATGCGGACGACGACGCAACGGACAACTTCGCCCTTTTTCACGCCACCGTTGGGAATCGCTTCTTTCACGCTGCAGATGATGACATCGCCAAGTCCTGCATAACGGCGTTTGCTGCCGCCCAGGACTTTGATGCACTGCACCTTGCGAGCGCCGGAGTTGTCGGCCACTGCGAGCATGGTTTGCATCTGAATCATTGCTTAACCTTCCTTGACTGTAGTCTGCAAAGCAAACTATTTGGCCTTCTCGACTATCTCGACCAAACGCCAACGCTTCATTTTAGACAGCGGACGGGTCTCCATAACACGGACGGTATCACCGACACCGACCTCGTTTTTCTCATCATGCGCGTGGAGCTTCTTCGTGATGGTCATCATCTTGCCATACACAGGATGCTGCTTGCGCTCTTTTACTTGAACCACGCAGGTCTTATCGCCCGACACGCTTACCACGAGTCCCTGGCGAACCTTGCGAGAGTTGCGATCTTCACTCATTTATCTCTCATTTCCTTTCAGTTCGCGCAAGCTTATGCGGAAAGCTCACGAGCGCGCATCTCGGTCAAGATGCGAGCGATGTCCTTTTTGACGTGCTTGACGCGAGCCGTGTTATCAAGTTGGCTCGTTGCCATCTGGAAGCGCAAGTTGAACAGCTCAGCGCGTGCTTCCTTCAGTTTCGTCTGCAAATCATCGGCAGAGAGTTCGCGGATTTCACTAGCCTTCATTATTCCTGCCCCTCCGTTTCGCGAGTGATGATCTTGCATTTAATGGGCAGCTTGTTGATTGCAAGGCGCAGAGCCTCTTTGGCCGTAGCCTCATCGACGCCACCGACCTCGAACATGATGCGACCGGGTTTTACCACAGCGACCCAGCCTTCCGGGTTGCCTTTGCCGGAACCCATGCGGGTCTCAGCAGGCTTTTGGGTGATGGGCTTGTCGGGGAAGATGGTAATCCACACCTTGCCGCCGCGCTTCATCTCACGGGTCATAGCCACACGAGCGGCCTCAATCTGACGGTTGGTAATCCAGTGCGGCTCAAGCGCCACAACGCCATATTCGCCGAAGTTCAGCTTTGTGCCACCCTTCGCATGGCCCTTCATGGAACCACGCTGCACCTTGCGGTGCTTTACGCGCTTAGGTACGAGCATTATTTATTCCCCCTATCGTTGTTATTGCGACGGGAACGGTTCTGACGGGAGCTGCTGCCTTCCAGAGCGGGCTCAGGAGCCTTCTGACCAGGCATGACCTCTCCGTGATACACCCACACCTGCACGCCGATGGAACCCATCGTCGTAGCAGCGGTGCAGAATCCGTAGTCGATTTTCGCACGCAGGGTATGCAGAGGCACACGGCCTTCACGATACCACTCGCGGCGGCTCATCTCGGCACCGCCCAAACGGCCGGAGCACTGTATGCGGATACCCTTGGCACCGCTCTTGCGAGCCGACTGAACAGCTTTGCGCATGGCGCGACGGAAAGCAACGCGGCCTTCCAACTGCTCTGCTACAGACTGTGCAATCAGGTTCGCGTCCAACTCGGGGCGTTTTACCTCGATGACCTCAACGGTCACAGGGCCATTGGCTACGCCGCCCAGCTTTTTGCGCAGGGTGTCAATCTCAGCACCCTTCTTGCCAATTACCACGCCCGGGCGGGCAGTGGTGATGATAATCTTGATCTTGTCACCTGCGCGCTCGATTTCCACCTTGGAAACGGCTGCACGGGCGAGGTAGTTGTCCAGGAACTTGCGAATGGCCAAGTCGTTTTCCAGGGTCTTCGCATAATCTTTATCGGAATACCAACGGCTACGCCAATCTTCGATGACGCCCAGACGGAATCCGGTAGGGCTGACTTTCTGTCCCATGTATCTTAAGCCTCCTCTCGAGTGGATACGATTACAGTAATGTGGCTCGTGCGCTTGCGTATAGGCGACGCAGAGCCTTTCGCGCGGGGACGAATACGCTTGATAGTCGGTCCCTCGTCGACGTAGCAGGCCTTAACGACCAGCTCGTCACCGTTCAAATGCAGGTTGTGCTCTGCATTCGCAACGGCAGAATTCAAAGTCTTCTCAACCGTTTCGGCGATGCCACGCTCGGTAAAGGCCAATATCTCACGAGCCTGAGGCACGGACTTGCCGCGAATCTGGTCGATGACGATGCGGGCCTTGCGAGGTGAGACGCGCACGTGGCGAGCAATTGCTTTAGCTTCCATGTTCACTCCTCCCTCAACTAAGCTTTGATGGCATGGCCGCGGAAGGTACGCGTAGGTGCGAACTCTCCCAGTTTATGACCGACCATGGATTCGGTGATGTATACTGGTACGTGCTTGCGCCCGTCATGCACGGCGATGGTGTGTCCCACCATTTCCGGGAATACGGTGCTGTTGCGGGACCAGGTTTTCACAACGTCCTTGCTGCCTGTCTCGTTCATCGCTTCGATGCGACCGAGAAGACGCGGCTCTACGTAAGGACCCTTTTTCAAACTTCTGCTCACATTAACTCCTTAACGCTTCTGCGCTATTTCTTGCGACGACGGATGATCAGGCGGCTCGAAGCCTTCTTCTTGTTACGGGTACGATGGCCCTTAGTCGGAATGCCCCACGGAGTAACGGGATGACGACCGGCAGATTTGTTCTTGCCTTCGCCGCCGCCATGAGGATGGTCGACAGGGTTCATAACCGTACCACGAACAGAAGGACGGATGCCCTTCCAGCGGTTGCGGCCTGCTTTACCGATTTTGATGTTGGAATGCTCTGCATTGCCGACCTCGCCGATGGTGGCGCGGCAGGTCACGAGCACACGACGCATTTCAGAAGAGGGCATGCGCAGAATGGCATAGCGACCTTCCTTGCCCATCAGCTGGATGCTGGTGCCGGCAGAACGAGCCAAAGCGGCTCCCTTGCCAGGCTGCAGCTCAACTGCATGGATGAGCGTGCCGACGGGAATGCCGGATAAGGGCATCGCATTGCCGGGCTTGATGTCCACAGCGGAACCTGAAACGACGGTGTCGCCCACGTTCAATCCGCGCGGATGCAAGATATAGCGTTTCTCGCCGTCAGCATAATGCAGAAGAGCGATGCGAGCGCTACGGTTCGGGTCGTATTCGATCGTTGCGACTTTGGCGGGCACGCCGTCTTTGTTGCGCTTGAAATCGATAACACGGTAACGACGCTTGTTGCCACCGCCCTGATGGCGGGTGGTGATGCGACCGTTGTTGTTGCGGCCGGCCTTGTTCGGCAACGGCTCCAACAGCGACTTTTCCGGCTTGGTGCTTGTGATTTCCGCATAATCGGAAACCGTTTGGAAGCGCCTGCCAGGGCTGGTCGGCTTGTACTGCTTGACTCCCATTCAACTATCCTTCCTCGAAATGAGTGGTACCTCGATTGCCGCTTAACGAGAATCGGGATGAACCCTCGTTTACGACTCCGCGGTTACCACGCGTCCGGGTGTATCCATAAACCCGCAGACGCAAATGAGAATTATAGACGCAAATAGGTTCGGCGGCAAGAAAAAACAGATATTCGGCATCGGGTCATAGAACGACCATAAATTCGGATCATTAGTTCGCACCATCAGACATGATTAGACATGATTCTACGCACTCTGACGCGAGGCATATTTAAGATGATACCATCAATCTGCATTTTAAGCGCGGCCACGAGCTGCAAAATACCTCCTATGGGCTTCGATGTGCCTTCATGGACTGCAGGATGCCTCCTTATGTTTCAAAATACACCCCGTGGGCTTCGCGACCATGGTTTCAAGGCATTTTGCGATTTCAAAACAGGATTATGGCGAGCAAGCGAAGTAAAGTACGACCCCGATTTTCGTCCTTCCAAGGAGATCTCCTGCGACCTGCGGTTATGCATGGCCGATTTTTCACATCCTCGATTTCGGCTGATTTAGAGAGACTTTTTTGCGCCCTCGTCGTACTTTACTTCGCTTAGTTGGCTTTTTTCTGTTTTGAAATCGCAAAATTATTTCACACTCCGAAAATTAATGTATCAACCCGGAGCAATACGAAAGAAAACGGTCGACAAATGCACTTGCCGACCGTTTCGTGTTGTCTCATGCTGCTTCGTTTTTCGTACTGAACGACTTGTTGGCAGCACCCATCTTTGCTACATCGTCCATCATCAATGCTGCTGATGCATAGAGCGGCATAGTATTCGGCTAACGTTGATTGCACCTTGCAAGCACCAAACATCCAGCACCCGCGATTAGAACGACCAGCGTACCGATTGCGAATGGTGTGAAATCGAAATCGCCTGTTTTCGGAGAAACTGTCGAGTTGGAAGCATACGCGACGCCAACAAACGGGTTAGCGCTAACATCTGAAACAGCTTCCGTCGAATCAACTGGTGTAGGCGCTACAACCTTATCTATCTGAACCGTGGTAGCAATAGCAGGATTCGTTTTGCCATCTTTGGTCTGCCAGGTAATGGCATCAGTCCCGGTGCCGATAATCTGGCCATAGCCATAATCAAGACCGCCTATGGTACCAACTTCGTAGCTCAGGATACCGGCACCATCAGGCGTTGATATTGTCGAATTGATTATGGTAATCGTCCCGTAATTGTCTTTCTTTTCCATATTGCTGGAGATGATGGCTCCGCCAGGACCGGCAGCATTCACCTTCGAGTTGATGATTGAGACGCTTGCACTGCTCGAATTACCCGAATGCTGATCAGCGGCCATGATGCCATAGTTTCCGCCCACATTCCCTGTCGCAATAGTAGTAACTGCGGAATTAGTGATGGTAATATGTCCACCATCCACATTTTTACCATTACCATAATCGTTTATTGCTGCAATTCCAGCATTCCAGTCCATGCTATTTTTTGCATTCGAAGTAACGTTGACTGTAGAACCGCTGATGTTCACGTCTCCACCTTCTGCAGCAATACCATAGGCACCGTTATTACTTGTGGCATTGACCGTGACGGTTGTGTCTTCGATATTGATATCACAGTTATCGACACCTGTAGAACAGGTCTCTATCGCCCCAGACAATTGCTTAACGTTCTCGGCGGTCACTTCGAGGCTGCCCTCCCCCGTAATCGTCAGATCCCCATCCGCGACATAAACTGCTGAACCATAGTGCTGGTCCGTATTTGCAGTCACCGTGTTCGTACCGGTAAGACCGATCGTCAGGTCACCTTTTGCTGCGATGGCACCGCCGTTGTAGTTGTTCAGTGCCATGTCGTTAGCCCCGTCCCATGACCATGTGCCGCCATTTGAGCCGCTTCCGCTCGAGGCTGTGGTGTAGTCGGCTCCCGCAACAGTCACCTCGCTCGCCGCAAAAGCCGGTAGAGGAGCCATTGTCAGGGCCAGAATCGCCGCAATCACGGCTTTCAGGGGCGCCCTTCGAAACAATCGCGTGATTTTGGCGGGCCGCGTCCGCGGTTGTGCTCGCCCACCCTTCACTGTTCTCGTGTGTTGTGCTTGATGTAGCATAACCGACCCCTTTCCCTATCCGTACGCAGTGACGATACGCCGCTACATTACGTTTTCTATAACAATCACCTTCAATACGTTTTTCATATCCAACCTGCGATTTTTTTCCATCGTATCACGCGCGCGCGATGGAGGTAGTTCGAAACCGCAAGTCTACCCCACACCTACCCCCAACCTATCCCGATTCTATCCCGCCCGCTCGGATTCACTACGCCGAACCGGGCTTTCGCCCAGACCGGAAATTGATTGTTGAAGCGTATGCATCCCCGCGCCGATGAAATGCAAATGGGGGTTTGGCGGCGAGCGACAGGCTATGATGGTCTTACGTTATCATGTCCGTTATGGAAAACAATGATCCCAAAAACGATAGTGCCACACAGATGCGAGCAGACGCGTATGAAGATGTAGCCGCTGATGCGGCAGCTTCTGCTCGCGCATCGCAGGTGGGGGCAGATGCGCAGGCGGACACAACTGCTGATCAGGTGCAATCGGATGCGGCAGCGTCGCCTGAAGCAGTGCCATCGGTTGAAAGCACCACGACTCCGCGCCTTTCCCCGGTGGAAATCGGCAGCCGAAACCTTCAACTTTTCACGCAGCGCGAAGAGGCGAAACGCGAACTGAAGAAAACCGCGACAACCGATGCTCAAAAAGAGGCTGCGAAGTTTGGTTTTCGCGACGACTACAAACCCGAGCATCCCACCATCCTCATACTGCACGCATCGGTTGGATCGGGCCACAGGAGCGCGGCTATCGCCATCGCCCAAGCTGTCGAGGAGTTGCGCGACTCGCAGGCCCCGGCCTTCCCCGACGGAGCGCCTTTGGACCCACAAACCAACGTGGAAGTGGCAGACATCCTGGCATGGGGCGCCCATGTGTTCAACGGGGACAAATCAGCATCGATGTTCACGGGGGCAACACGCCCCTTCTACGACATAACGTGGCGCTACGTTTTCACCGGACGTCTACTGTGGTCAGGAGGCACGTTTTTAAGCTACATCATGTGGCGCAAATTCACGCGCTACATCGGTCACATCAAACCTATGGCGGTTATCGCGACCCATATTATGGGTGCAAACATGGCCTGCGGGGCGCGCATCATCTGCAAGCAAGACTACCCTATTGTCTGCGTGCCTACCGACTATGAAACAGAAGGTCTGTGGCCCCACAAAGCCGCCGACTGCTTTTGCGTGGCAACCGAATCGATGGCGGAGACTCTGCGCGCGCGTCGCATCTGCGAAGATCGCATCGCCATCACGGGCATTCCGACGCGCATCGACTTTACCCGCACCTACAATGCGGCACAAGTGCGCGAGAACCTTGGGCTTCCCCAAGACAAAAAACTCGTGCTGGC
Source organism: Actinomycetes bacterium (assembly GCA_023394615.1). Lineage (GTDB taxonomy): Bacteria > Actinomycetota > Coriobacteriia > Coriobacteriales > Eggerthellaceae > JAEXAI01. Next base: position 330,358 of record JAEXAI010000016.1, read on the forward strand.
CCTAGCTGGTGCCTATTTGCAGCAACCTTACGTGAATTTTAGGGAAACGCTCAATGATGCTATCCCTTCCCTGAACGCACATCCCAACATGCATTTGGTGGTAGTGTGCGGCAAGGATGCCGAATACGCCCAGAAGCTGCGCGAAATGTGCGCTGAGTGCAATCTGGCAAACGTGACCGTGATGGAATATGTGACGGAAATGGCCAAGCTGATGGCCGCAAGCGACCTGATCATCTGCAAATCAGGGGGACTGACCGTCACGGAGTGCCTGTGCGTGGAAACACCGATGATATTGGTAGGGCGCGCCTACGGCCAGGAAAAGGTAAACGTCGATTTGCTGACCAGCAGCGGATGCGCTATGCACGTGACCACGACGCGCGAGCTAATCGACGCATTGAACCTGGTAAGCGACCACCCGGAGCGCATGGAGAGCATGGTGGTGAATTCGCGCCTTCTGCGCAGACCCCATGCCGCTGAAGATATCGCGAAAAAAGCACTGGCGCTGTCCACTATTCCAGTCGACAAAGTGCTGAGCACACGCCCGCAGCATGGATGGATATTCATGTTCTATTGGGGCGACAAGCCCGCACACATCAGATAAGTCCCACCCCCTACTCAAACTTTTCCAATCATAGAATAAAACAAGCCCCCCGACTCTTTCGAATCGAGGGGCTTTTGTTTCGCAACTTTCAGGTTATCTGACTGCCTCAAAAACAGTCAAACGGCTTAGTTGTTGGCAAACAGCTCGATGCTGTCGCCTTCCTTCAACGTCACCATGGCCTTTTTCCAAGAACGCGTCAGACCTTTCTGGTAGCGCACGCGCTTGGGCTTGGACTTCACGTTGATAACGTTCACCTTGACGACCTTCACATCGAAGATAGCCTCGATAGCTTGCGCGATTTCCACCTTGTTGGCAGCTTTGGCAACCTCAAAGGTATACTTGTTCTCGCTCATCATGTCGTAGCTATGCTCCGAGATGATGGGGCGGACGATTACTTCGCGGGGATCCTTCATTATGCAAGCACCTCCTCGATGCGATTCAGGGCGTCACCGGAAAATACGAGCGCCTTGTTGTCGATAAAATCGTAGGTGTTGCTCTCAGCAACCGGAATGCAGGTGACCTGCGGAAGGTTGCGGAAGCTCAAGTACGTGTTTACATCGTCGTCGTTGATAACGACGGTGCAACGGCCTTCCACGCCCAAGGCCTTCAAGCAAGCCACCGCATCTTTGGTGCGGGGCTCCTGAAAACCGAAGGTATCCACTACGAAGAATTGGTTGTCGCGAATCTTCGCAGACAGAGCCGAACGCATGGCCAGCTTGACGACCTTCTTCGGTACCTTCATGTCGTAGCTGCGGGTATGCGGTCCGAAAACCGTACCGCCGCCAACCCACTGAGGTGCGCGGATTGTGCCCTGACGAGCGCGACCGGTACCCTTCTGGCGCCACGGCTTTTTGCCGCCGCCGCGAACCTGCCCGCGAGTCTTGGTGTTATGAGTGCCCTGCCTCCAGGACGCACGCTGCGCGCGAACCACTTCGTGCATAGCGTGAACGTTCGGCTCGATGCCGAACACGTCAGCATTCAGGTCTGCAGATTTGACCTTCTTGCCGCTGACGTTTTTCACTTCGATACTTGCCATATTCAGTAAACTCCTCGGGTCTTTATGCCAAACGCACGCGAACCATGGCGTTTTTGCCGCCCGGCACCGCACCCTTGACCAAAATCAGGTTCTGTTCTTCGTCGACTTTGACGACTTCAAGGTTCTTGGTGGTCACCGTGTCGCAGCCCATGTGCCCCGGGAGGCGCACACCTTTGAACACGCGCGATGGGGTGGCGCACTGGCCTACAGAGCCCGGAGCGCGATGGAAATGCGCACCGTGTCCACCAGGGCCGCCCTTAAATCCGTAGCGGCGCATAACACCGGCGAAACCTTTGCCCTTAGACGTACCAGTGACATCAACCAGCTTTGCTTCCGCAAAGTTCGCCACGGTCACCTTGTCGCCAGCTTTATACTCAGCGGCAGACTCGACGCGGGCCTCGCGAAGATGGCGCACCGGCTCGGTGCCCAGCTTTGCAAAGTGTCCGGCCATAGGCTTGTTCACCTTTTTCGGCTTTATAGCACCGAATCCCAGCTGAACAGCTTCGTAACCGTCTGTCTCTTTGGTCTTCACTTGGCAGATGGTGTTCGGCTCAGCCAGAATCACCGTGACGGGCAACTGGCGCTCGCCGTCTGCGTAAACCTGGGTCATGCCCAGCTTCGTTCCATAAATAACGTTTATCATGCTTTTCACTCCCCTACAGCTTGATCTCGATGTCGACGCCAGCGGGAAGATCGAGGCGCATCAGGGAATCGACCGTGTTGGGGGTCGGCTCCAGGATGTCGATCAGACGCTTGTGCGTACGCATCTCGAACTGCTCACGCGAGTCCTTGTCCACATGCGGACCTTTGACAACGCAATACATATTGCGCTCGGTCGGCAGGGGAATAGGACCGGAAACCTTTGCACCGGTCTTCTGGGCGGTATCGACGATGAGCTTGGTGGACTGATCCACAATCTCATGATCGTAGCCCTTCAGGCGGATGCGAATCTTTTGACTAGCCACTTATTTTACCTCCGTTAAACAGCGTCTCGCTTCAGCCATCAGGCTCTAAGCGTTACCGCCAGCCTTGCTGATGATTTCTTCTGCCACATTCTTGGGAACCGGCTCATACGAATCGAACTGCATCGTATACGAAGCACGGCCCTGCGTGCCCGAACGCAAGTCGGTTGCATAACCGAACATCTCGCTCAGCGGCACACGAGCGTTGATGACTTTCGCGTTGCCGCGATCGCCCATACCCTGAATCTGACCACGACGGCTGGACAAGTTGCCCATCACATCGCCCATGTATTCCTCGGGTGTTTCCACCTCAACAGCCATCATAGGCTCAAGAATCACCGGGCTCGATTTTTTCAGAGCGTTCTTGAAAGCCATGGAACCTGCAACCTTGAATGCCGCCTCAGAAGAGTCGACCTCATGGTAGGAACCGTCGACCAACTGAACTTTCACGTCCACAACCGGGTATCCGGCCAAAACGCCATTGTTCAGGGCCTCTTGGATGCCCTTGTCCACAGGAGTGATGAATTCTTTGGGAATTGCACCGCCCACGATCTTGTTCTCGAACTCGTAGCCGTCGCCAGCTTCCTGCGGAATGAGGTTGATAACCGCATCGCCGTACTGACCGCGACCGCCGGACTGACGGACAAATTTGCCCTGTACGTTGTCGACTTCCTTGGTAGCCGTCTCACGATAGGCAACTTGGGGTTTACCGACGTTGGCGTCCACCTTGAATTCACGCAGCAAACGGTCGACGATAATCTCCAAATGGAGCTCGCCCATGCCTGCGATGATGGTCTGACCGGTTTCCTCGTTGGTATGAACGCGGAATGTGGGGTCCTCTTCAGCAAGCTTCTGCAGCGCAACACCCAGCTTGTCCTGCTCGGCCTTGGTCTTCGGCTCGATGGCCACGTCGATGACAGGATCAGGGAATTCCATGGACTCAAGCACGATAGGAGCATCCTCTTCGCACAGCGTATCGCCAGTCGTGGTGTCTTTCAGACCCACAGCAGCGATAATGTCGCCAGCAAAGCACTCGTCGATGTCGACTCGCTGGTTTGAATTCATTTCCAGCAAACGACCGATGCGCTCTTTTTTGTCCTTCGTAGCGTTCGTGACGTAGCTGCCAGCCTTCAGGCGACCAGAATAGACGCGGAAGTAGGTGAGCTTGCCCACGAACGGGTCAGTCATAATCTTAAACGCGAGGGCGGCGAATGGGGCCTTTATGTCGGCCGGACGCTCGTCTTCCTCACCCGTGTCAGGATTCGTTCCCTTGATAGCGGGGACATCCAGCGGGCTGGGCAGATAATCGACCACCGCGTCGAGCAGTTCCTGCACACCCTTGTTCTTGTAGGCAGAGCCCACGAACACAGGGTGAATCTGGCAGGCGATAGTACCCTTGCGAATGGCATCTTTCAGCTCATCAACGCTGTAGTCTTCTTCCATCAGGACTTTTTCCATCAGGTTGTCATCACAGTCGGCAGCGGCCTCAACCAGATCGCTGCGATGCATCGTGGCTTCATCGAGGAATTCGTCGGGGATTGCATCCATCGGCTCGGGGTAGGTCATGCCCTTGTCGTCGGCCTTGAAGTCCCATGCGGTCATGGTAACCAAGTCGATGACGCCCCAGAAGTTATCCTCAGCACCCATGGGCATCTGCGCCGGCACGGCGTTGGCGCCCAAACGGTCGCGCATGGTTTCGATAGCGTGGAAAAAGTCTGCGCCAATGCGGTCATATTTGTTGATGAACGCAATACGGGGAACGTTGTAACGATGAGCCTGACGCCATACGGTTTCAGACTGAGGCTGCACGCCGGCAACCGCATCGAAAACAGCAACGGCACCGTCGAGCACGCGCAGAGAACGCTCGACCTCGGCCGTGAAGTCCACGTGGCCCGGGGTGTCGATAATCTGAACGCGATAGTTCTCGCCGTCTTTGTCCCAATAGCAAGTAGTAGCAGCAGAGGTGATGGTTACGCCGCGTTCCTGCTCCTGGACCATCCAGTCCATGGTGGCAGCACCGTCGTGCACCTCGCCGATTTTATGGGTTTTACCCGTGTAATACAGAATACGCTCGGTCGTCGTAGTCTTGCCCGCATCAATGTGGGCCATGATGCCGATGTTACGCGTATCTTTCAGTGGAGTACGAGCCATTCTAACACAACCGCCCTTCTACCAACGGTAGTGCGAGAACGCACGGTTAGATTCGGCCATTTTGTACAGGTCCTCGCGCTTCTTCACAGATGCGCCCTGATTTTCGGCGGCATCCATGATCTCGGCGGCTAGGCGCTGCTTCATGGTGTGTTCTTTGCGACCACGGGAAAAGTCGACGAGCCAACGGATAGCCAGCGTGGTTGCGCGGCGGGAGTTGACCTCCATGGGCACCTGATAGGTAGCGCCACCAACGCGCTTGGGCTTTACCTCCAGCGTGGGTCGAACGTTGTCCATAGCCTTCTTGAACACGGACAGAGCATCTTGGCCGGTTTTCTCGGCCACGAGGTCGAACGCACCGTAGACGATGCCCTCGGCGGTGGATTTCTTACCATCCAACAATACTTTATTAATCAGCTGAGTGACCAGCCGGTTGTTATAAACGGCATCCGCCTGCACTTCACGGCGGGTTGCTGCTGCACGACGCGGCATAAAACTTCCTTTCGTTAAACGGTTGACTATTTCTTGGGCTTCTTGGCGCCGTAGCGGCTGCGGGCCTGCGCGCGATCATTCACGGCAGCGCAGTCAAGGGCAGCGCGGATTACTTTGTAACGAACGCCGGGGAGGTCTTTCACACGACCGCCACGGATGAGCACCATGCTGTGCTCCTGCAGGTTGTGACCGATGCCTGGGATATAGGCAGTCACTTCCATGCCATTGACCAAACGAACGCGGCAGACCTTGCGCAGCGCCGAGTTCGGCTTTTTCGGGGTAGTGGTGTACACGCGGGTGCACACGCCACGCTTCTGAGGGTTACCCTTCAGAGCCGGTGTCTTTTTCTTTTCGACCGACTTGTGGCGGCCCTTGCGGACCAACTGGTTAATAGTAGGCAAATCTTCACTCCTTTTCAGTATGCTGGCTCGAGTTCGGCAAACTTTATGCAAATGCCTCGCTCGGAAACCTTGCTTCGCCAACGTTTTCCGTGTTAACGTGTGCGTTCTGCAGTTACGCACGCGAAAACAAGCGCCCCTTTGGGGACGCGAAGCGGTACTTTAGCATCCGCGAAAAAACGTGTCAAACGCCACGCATCCGGGTGTATCCATAGACTTTTATAGAGTTTATCCTGTTCAGCGGCATTTTGAAGTCAAGATTCCCAATTATTATGTGATGATTGATGACTTTCTTCTCCACAGTTCTGCCTCGAAGAGGGCCCCGTATGCGGCAGAGCACCCTTTTCGACGAGCGCGCGGTGTGTATCATCGACTCTTTCAGATGCTATCTTTGCCGTTATGGCGCATGGGTAAGTTCTCCGCAGGTTTAACGGCATTGTCTCATCGGGCGTTTTCAATTCTGCGCCTCAAGTACAATATGATAGGCAGAACCACAATAGTTTCGACATGATTGGGGGCAAGCAGATGGCACGATTCTATAAAGCATTTTTGGCCTTGATAATCGTATTGTGCATAGGCGCGTATGCTAAAGTGCGCTACCCTGACCTTTTCACCATACCAGACCAGCAACCCCAAGAAACCGCTTCGACAAATACGCTGCAGACAAGTACCAGTGAAATTGGATCCGATACTGCTTTCGAAGCCTCTGCAAATACAACTAACACTCTGTTTTACCAAGGACTGAGCGAATCTGAGCAGCAGGACTATCGCATTATCTTGTATACACTTCAGCGGCGCGATTCATCAGCATACACCGGAGCGATAACACCCAGCAGCGCAGAAAAAGTGTTCTGCGCTGTGATGGCGGACCACCCCGAGCTTTTCTGGGTAGGAAGCAAAATGACCATGACAGGCGTGGGTTCGGCCTACGACAACTTATCGTTTGAATACACCTTCAGCGAATCTCAGATTGCCGCTCTGCAGGACCAGCTTACAAACGCAACCGCCGACGTGCTGGCGCAGACGGCATCAGCACCCACACAGTATCAGCAAGCGCTTATCATCCATGATTGGCTGGTCGCAAATGTGGATTATGTTGACGAAGCCCCCAACGGACAAAACGTGTTGGGTGCAATCCTCGACAAGCAGGCTGTATGCACAAGCTATGCAAAAGCCTTCCAATACCTAGCTCAAAAATCGGGTATTGCTTGCTTGACGGTAACAGGCACGGCAACAGTGGACGACGATTTAGGGATAGGCTCGTCAGGCAGCCATGCGTGGAACATGGCGACTATTGACAGCGTAAACACCTATATAGATGTAACATTCGACGACCCCGTGTATCTCGATGGCACATCAGGCGACATCATCTACGATTACTTTTGCATCAGCAGCGAGCAGATAGCCGTGAATCATTCGGCAGAATCGCTGTTCACGCTGCCGCAGTGTTCCAGCCTTTAGAAAGGAGTCCATTCCATGTGCTGTCACTTCATAGTTATCGCGCGCAGCGATATTGATGGGATGATCCGAGAAGTTGAGATGGGACACGTGCCCAACGTTTTGCCTGATTGGCCAGCGAGACGAGTGGATGCGTGGCCTGGTGCAATCGTGCCTGCTATCGTAGCTGCCAACACATTGCCCGAAAACGCACATGTTGGCGCAGACGCAGGCAGGGGCGCAGAGACACCTGCCAACAACTGCACCGTTAACGAGAATCCAAGCAGCACGCAGCTTATGGTTTGTGATATGCGCTGGGGCGTGCCAACGACCTGGAGCAAGCGTCCACTGATAAATGCACGCTTCGAAGGTGCCCTTGCAGGGCTGCATGGCGCTGACGCGAACATGTGGACCGAGCCTCTCGCGCATCATCGATGCGTACTTCCCGCATGGGGGTTCTTCGAAAGACGAAACGTATTGTTTGATTTTGCAGACGGGTCTCCCCTTTTTTTGGGCGGAGTCTACACCAACAGCGGATTTGCGCTGGTCACATGCGACCCAAACGCCAGCGTGCTCCCCTATCACAACCGCATGCCGCTGGTGTTGCAGGCGTGTGAGGTGCCCTTGTGGATGGGACCTAGCTTCGCCGAACTGGAAAACCGTGCGGGGCTTTTGCTTCGAGCCACAGAGGAAGAAACTCCTCATCGCAAAATCTCTCATGACACGATTCCCGGTCAATCAAGCTTGTTCTAGGCACCGCCTGCACACTTAAAATCGGTCGATTTCAGCAAAAATAGCTGCTAGAGCTAGAGCCACAGCCGCGACATACCCGCAAAACTCGTCGTTCGTCTTGGTGGTCAATTTATCCTTTGTTTAGTATATACTGATACGCATTATATCTATCGTGAGGATAATACCTCGCATACGAAAGGGGACTTTATGACCACGACGAAACCGCACAAGAAGCTTTTGCTGTTAGTAGCGAGCCTTACCTGCCTCTGTATGGCAGCCTGCCTGATGATGGGATGCTCTTCCGGATCGTCTTCAAGCAGCAACACGTCGAGCTCCTCTCAATCAAGCTCGACGGCTAAAACTGACTTGTCCGGCAAAACACTGAACATTTACTGTGGGGCTGGCATGACGAAGCCTTTCCAGGAAATTGCCGATGCGTTCAAGGCCGATACCGGCTGCGAAATGAACGTAACCTTCGCGAACGCCGCACAGATTCAGACGCAGATAAAGACCACTCAGGAAGGCGATTTCTTCATCGCTGGATCTACCGATGAGCTGAATCCCGTAAAGGACTACGTTGCCAGCAGCACCGATTTGGTGAAACACATTCCCGTGCTCATCACTCCTAGCAGCAACCCAAAAAATGTTACAGGGCTTTCCAGCCTCGCGTCTTGCGATAAAATCCTCATCGGCGACCCCGAATCCACCCCTATCGGCAAAATCGCCCAGACCGCGCTGACCAAGGCAGGACTGTGGGATTCTCTCTCAGCCGCTAACGTATTCACCACCACCACGACGGCACCTCAGATTGCCACAGCCATCGCCAACGGCGAAGGCGATGCGGGCATCGTTTGGAAAGAGAACGCAAAAGCGAACGGCATTTCCATCGTGGAGACCACCGACTTGGACGCCTATGTGAAAACGGTACCATCTGCACAGCTGACCTGCGCTGCCGATGCCGATACCGCCTCTGCATTCAGCGCCTTTTTGCAGACTGACACCGCGAAGAACATCTGGACGAGCTACGGCTACGAGCTTGTCTAAGCACTTCAAACGGCCTTCGCTTGTTCGCGCGTAAAACGCGGAAGCGAAGGCCGCCATCTTTTCGGGGGAATACTATGCCATACAAGAGCCGCGGAAACACCGCCGCACGAACACGCAAGGATAAACGGGCAAGAAAGACCGATGCCTTTTCCGTTGTATCCATCGTTGCGGCGGCCGTGGTACTGCTTTATATCGGGTCGGCCATATTCGTGATTGCATTCAACGGTTTGGGACATTTCCACGAAGCCGTCACTTCCCCGGAAGTGCTCTTTTCGCTGAACATGAGCGTGACCACCGCTACTATATCAACTATCATTTGCATGCTTTTGGCTCTACCGACGGCATACGCGCTCACTCATACGCGCATGCCGTTTAAACATGCAGCTGAAATATTGATGGAACTGACTTTGTCGCTGCCCTACATACTGTTGGGGTTCGCCCTGCTCCTGATATTTTCCTCTCCTACCGGAAAAGCGTTGAAGGAAGCAGGATTTGCCGTGGTATTCAGTCCGGCAGGCATCGTGTTCGCACAGTTGATTGTGAATATCCCGTTCGCCATCCGCATGATACGCACAGCTTTCCTGGACGTGAACCCCCGCATGGAGTTCGTAGCAGAAACGCTGGGTGCCAGCAAGGCGAAAGTGTTCCGTACGGTCATACTGCCCACGTGCCGCAACGCCATCATCTCTACGTTTGTGCTCACGTGGGCGCGCGGAATGGGTGAATTCGGCGCCACGTTGATGCTGGTAGGTGTGACCCGCATGAAAACCGAAACGCTTTCAGGCAGCATATATTTGAGCATATCCACTGGCAATACGGACACCGCCATGGCAACCGCCCTGATCATGCTCATGCTTTCCGCCGCAACGCTGGTAATTGCGAATCTGCTGAACAAACCGGTGGGCACGCCACGCATCGACCACGGCGGCAGCCGGAGAGGGCACCACCTTCCAAGGATTAGAAACAGAAAGGCCACCGTGGCTGAGAGCGGCGAAGGCATCCTGTCTGGGGAAGGCGAGCATCATGCCAGGTAGCATCAACATCGAATCACTGCGCGTTCAACGCGGGGACTTCCTGCTGCAGGACGTGACGCTGAGCATAAAGCCACGCGAGATATTCGCGATTCTCGGACAAACGGGTTCAGGCAAAACGGTATTGTTAGAATCGATTGCAGGAGCATTCGACTTCGAGTCGGGGGTGATTTTTCTAGATGGCATAGATGCGCAAACCATCCCGGTACAGCAGCGACACATGGGCATCGTCTATCAGGATTTCGCCCTGTTTCCCCATCTGAGCGTGCGTGAAAATGTGGGCTTCGGATTGAAAATGGCAGGCGTTAGCAAAGAAGAAACGACTCAACGCGTCGACAATATGCTGGAGCTTTTCGGAATACGCCACATTGCCGAACGGCTCCCCGGAGTGATAAGCGGAGGAGAATCCCAACGCGTCGCACTGTCGCGCGCGCTGGTGTTGGAACCGGAAACCCTCCTGCTAGACGAGCCATTTTCCGCATTGGACCCTGCCACGAAGCAGCGCATGTACGCCACAATGCGAGATATTCACACGCGTTTTGACTGCACAATCGTATTCGTGACCCACGATTTCCGCGAAGCGCAGACGCTGGCCGACAGAATAGGCATCATACTGGACGGGCGTTTGAGAACCGTAGTGGAAAGCGCACATCTCTTCAATCAGACGTTCGACGATGACGTATCACATTTTTTGGGTTTAGATGACAGCATGTCGTTTTGATGCAAGGGCAGTTCTTCCCTTGCTTTGATGCGCGCAGCATCGAGCTTGCGGTTGCGTAAATACACAAGAAAACACCCGGTCACGGCAATAATGTTTAGTACGTAGACAATGAGCACCCAATTGATAGTGCCCGACACGAATTTCGCCGCTATACCGGCTATGTAGCCTAAAGTAATCAAAGCGATGAACTGCCAACTGGTGCCAGCCGCCGTTTTTGACTTGAATGCCTTATAGGCGTTAATCGGCCACGAGAGGCCAAAGCACACCATCATCACGGCCTCTAAAATTTCGGCCACGAAAACCATCTCCTTGCAACTTCGTTTTCTTTCCTCTCGAGCATAACCTTCTGCGCAAATCGATACAGGCATTGCCGTCAGTCGCAACAAAAACTACAATACAGGTAGTTCAAACAGCTTTTTTACAAACGTAACCACTCGAACTGGAGGGCATTATGATACCGGAGTACAATCGGATATTTGCGGCTTTGGACGGTCAGTCCACGCAAAGGGTCGTCGCACAGAAGGCCGTGCGCATTGCGTCCGCATCACACGCCGAACTGCGTTTCGGGCATGTGGTAGACGCCGTCCCCACTGAAGCAAGCGCCGTGAATTTCAAAGATCTTTGCGGGGAATTCAAACGTCAGATTGAAGAGGCTTTAGCCGATGTGCTCAAGGCTGCCGAAGAAGATGAGAACATCCCGAAGGTGGAACTGGTAGTAGAAGCCGGGTCCATCAATGAAACGCTCGATCGTGATCTGATTGAACCTTATAACCCCGATTTGGTCATCTGCGGCGAACGAGGACTATCCAAGATAAAGTATGCGTTCGTAGGCAGCGTGAGCACGCATCTTATTCGTACACTGCGCTGCGACGTGCTGGTGATAAAGCAAGACTAACCCCGATAGGCTCGAGTCTGTCATTTGTCAGGTTCGCGAGAATTTTGAAGCGCTCGGGGAACTACCCCTTCCCGTTTCGCGAAGAAGACCCCGCTCCCTTCTGGGATGCGGGGTCTTCCAATAGAGCCTTCTATACGAAACGCGTTTATACCATCATCGCAGCAATGCCGCCCTCGCAGTACCAACGCAATACGCCCATCGACATGACAAGGCGCGCCTGATTGCGTGAACAAAAGCGAGGTTATGCGCCTAGAATGGGTGCCGCTACCTGCTTTTTGCGGCTCAAGATGCCAGGCATCCAAACAGCTGCGTTCGTATCAATACCAAACACACGGTCGACTACCGCATGGTTTCCCTCTACCAAAAAGTTGCTTCCCTCGGCAAGGATGTCGGTCACCATCAGCAACACGAAATCGTAATCGTTATCAGCAGCCAGCTCGCGCATGTAGGCGCGAGCATCATCTTCGTGATTCATCGCACCGTCTAAGTCAACAGTCTCGTGCTGGGCGATGAGCACGCAGGTGTCTCCTACCTTGAATTCCTTGCTATCGGAGCAGACGAATTCTTTGATGTCCACGTTTTCCTCGCCACCTCGGCAGCGAAAAACCTGCAGACCGAATTCCTGGGCATCCACACCGGCGATTTCGCTTAGGTATTCCACCATGCGCTTGTCAATATCGGTGGTGGTGGGCGACTTCATGATGACGGTGTCTGTCAGGATAGCAGACAAAAGCAGCATGGCAATGGACTGGGGAATTTCCACCTTTTCATGACGGAAACGCGTAGCGACAATAGTAGCCGTCGAGCCCCAAGGCAAGGCCAAAAATTGAATCGGGTTAGCTGTTGCGATGTCTCCGATGCGGTGATGATCCAGCACCTGCACGATATTGGCATCGCAGATACCGTCAACCGCTTGACAAATCTCGTTGTGGTCCACCAACACCACGTCGCGCTTGGGAGCCTCCAGCAAATCAGTGCGCGAGACTGCACCCAAAAAGCTCTCGTCAGCATCCACGATGGCACCCCAGCATGCAGAAATTGCCCCAAACGTTTCAGCGGCTTCGGCAGCCGTGGTATCAGGAGCGAAAACAGGGGCCAGCTTATCCTTTGCCGCAGCAGCGTTCTGATACAGCTCGGAGGTGAAAGAGCCGGTGAGCGAATCGCCCGAACCCGTAGTGGAACGCACGCAGCACTGCCCCACCATACGCATGGTAACCAAACCCAAATACTTGTCGTCGGAATCCAAGATGGCCACAGCACCGGTATTCGCCTCATGCATAGTCTTCATGACATCGACCATCGTGGCATCCTCGTTGACGATGACGGGTTGTGTCATAACGTCGCTGGCCAGAGGATAGACATTGTCGATAAGGGTGGGCTCTTCCAGACCAGTGCTTTCAAGCACCCACTGGCTTTCCGGTGGTAACGCTCCCAAACAAGCGGGCATGTATTCGCGCGTATCCTGCCCGTCTTCGCCTGCATCGCGACGCGCTATCTGATTGTTCAGATACGCCAGCGATACCGCTGATGCGATGGAATCGTTGTCGGGGTTTTTATGCCCCACCACTATGATCGGTTTGCCCATTTCATGCTCCTGTCTTACGTTCTTTATCCAAGCTGTGCGCTCGCACGGCACATGCCGACGAGAAACGCACGGTTATCCGTTCTGCTTATCCGATTTTGACAATCGGGGCGTAGTCTTTCAACAACTTTTTGGTGGAAGAGCTTTTTGCGAAGTAAATAGAGAGTGTATCGCCATCCACTTTCGTGACTTTACCCTTGCCGAACACCTTATGATTTACCATATCGCCCACACGAAACGTGGTCCCGGCCGATGATTTCTTGTGCGATTCAGCTGTAGGCTCGTGTCTGCGGGCAGATGAACCCGAAGCGCTCGATGAGCCGAAAACCCTGCCATGTCCCGCTTCGGTGCCGCTGCCGGAAATGCCCTTGCGACTGCCTCGCTTTTCCCAACCGGTGCCGCTGTAGCCCGACGAGCCCAGACCGCTGGTGGCCTTGAGTTGCTGGGGGATTTCCAAAAGAAAGCGCGATGTGGGGTTCGATTGCGTCTGACCGTAGAGCTGGCGCGATGCAGCGCACGTTAAAAACAGGCGCTTTCGGGCACGCGTGATAGCCACGTAAGCCAGTCGGCGTTCCTCTTCCACACCGGATGCATCCTGCATGGATATCATGTGCGGAAAGATACTCTCTTCCATACCGGCCACGAATACGCAATCGAATTCCAAGCCCTTCGATGCATGAACCGTCATCAGAGTAACCGCGCGACCATCATCGCTAACCGTGTCCAAATCGGTGCGCAATGTCACCCATTCAATGAAGTCAGCCAGCGAATCAGCCGAAAGCACGCGCACGGGCGGATTGCCTGCAGCCTGTGAACTAGCAGGGGTATCGTCGCTGGGTTGCATGCCAAACGTTTGGTCCGAAGTCACATCATCCATGGGCTGAATAGCGGGAACAGCACCTGCGTCTGGCTGTGCGCCCGATTCCGGGGCGGCATACTGCGCGTCCTCATCATCATGAGTAGATGTGTATTCGTCCACAACGCCCAAGAATTCTTGTATGTTCTCTTTGCGGCTGTTCGCCTCATCGGTGCCTTCATCTTCTAGCGCGCGGATAAGCCCACTTTTGTCGATGACAGCCTCCACGACGCGCCGCAAATCGCCGCTCCACGTAGATGCCTCTCCTAACAGACTCGTGAACTGGCCCAATGCAGTACGCGTTTGCATACGCAGCGATTCATCAGCCACGGCGGCCTGTGCGGCGGAAAGAAACGTGGTGTTATTCTCTCGTGCCGATTCTTCGATACGCTCGATAGTGGATTTGCCGATGCCGCGGCGCGGGGTGTTAATGACACGCTTGGCAGCTATGTCGTCGGCTGGATTCACGATAAGCGTCAAGTAAGCCATGACGTCGCGGATTTCCGCACGATCGAAAAATCGCGTACCGCCCACTATGCGGTAAGGCACGCCTGCGCGCAGCATCATATCCTCAAGCATGCGGCTCTGCGCGTTCGTACGGTAAAAAACAGCTATCTGATTGTAGCCAATGCCTTTGGCGTGCTGTCGTTCCACTTCGCCCGCAATCCAACGGCCCTCGTCACGCTCGTCAGCAGCCATATACACGTTTACTTTATCGCCGTCATCGGCCATAGCCTGAAGTTTTTTATCCTTGCGATGCACGTTGTTCACTATTACGGCATTGGCCGCAGCCAGAATGTTGGCGGTGGATCGGTAATTCTTTTCCAGCTTCACGGTATGCGCACTAGGATAGTCCTGCTCGAATTCCAAAATGTTGCGGATGTCAGCGCCGCGCCAGCTGTAGATGGATTGATCGTCGTCACCTACCACCATGATGTTGCCCGCGCCCGCCGCCAAAAGCGTGGTGATGGCGTACTGTGCGTGATTCGTGTCCTGGTATTCGTCCACCAGTAGATAGCGAAAACGCTGCTGATAGGCGTGTAAAACATCAGGGTAGTTCTTCAAGAGCAGCCATGCGTATACCAGAAGGTCATCGAAGTCGAAAGCGTTTGCCTGCTTTAGGCGTTGCTGCAGTTTCACGTACACACGTGCCGCTACTTTCGCAATGGGGTCGTTGGCCTCGTCCTCGAACTGCCCTGGCATGATTAGGTCGTTTTTTGCCGTGGATATACGGTTGCGCAGCGCGTTTACAGGGAAACGCTTCGGATCGATATCCAACTCGTACATGATTTCCTTGACGAGGCGTTTGCTGTCGTCATCGTCGTAGATGGTGAAGCCCTTTGAGAATCCCAATAGCTCGCAATCAGCGCGCAGGATGCGCACACACATGCTGTGAAACGTCGATACCCACATGCCGCGAACCGCCGGCCCTACCAAACGCCCCAGACGCTCCCGCATTTCGGCGGCCGCCTTGTTTGTGAACGTGATGGCCAAGATTTCCCATGGGGCCACGCTTAAGTCCTCTATCAAATGTGCAATGCGATAGGTGAGAACGCGCGTTTTTCCGCTGCCTGCACCCGCCAGCACTAAAAGCGGTCCTTCCGTGCATAGGACCGCTTCTCTTTGTTCAGGGTTGAGCTTATCCAAATCAACTGCCATATCGAAATACTTTTCCTTTGAAACTAGAATGCTTTTACTTGTACCGATTGCTTTCTGACTCTATCAGACGATTCTCCAACTCTAGACTATTCTCTTGCCGAATACCGCAGCGATTTCGCGCAAATCCGCCACGAGGTCGCTAAACTGAGGGCAGGTAAGCTGTTGGGGGCCATCCGATTTGGCGTTCGCCGGATCGGGGTGCACTTCCACCATGATAGCATCGCAACCGACAGCTACAGCTGCACGAGCGAGTGACGGCACCAAATCGCGCACCCCCGCCGGATGGCTCACATCCACGCAGATGGGATACAAACTCTGCTTGTGGATAACGGGCACCGCACTGATATCGAGAGTGAATCGGGTAGCGGTTTCAAACGTGCGCAACCCGCGCTCGCAGAGCATGACGTTGCGGTTCCCGTTCATGCTAAGATACTCACTCGCGGCCAGCCACTCGGCGATAGTGCCAGAAAAACCACGTTTGAACAGCACCAGTTTATGCGAATCAGCTGTGACCTTTCCGATGTTTTCGAGCAGGCTGAAGTTCTGGAAATTACGCGCGCCCACCTGCAAGCCGTCCACATAGGAATGCACCATGGGGCAATGCTGGGAATCCATGACCTCGGTCAAGGTACGCAAGCCATATTTTTTCCCAGATTCCTGCATGATTTGCAAGCCCTCTTCGCCCAAGCCCTGGAAAGAATGCGGGTTCGTACGTGGCTTGAACGCGCCGCCACGTATCCAATGCAGGCCGTTTTCCGCGATGCACTCAGCCACCGCATCGAATTGCTGGGGTGTTTCGATAGAGCACGGCCCTGCGAAAACAGTAATCTCATCGGTACGCGTGCCCAAATCAGGTAGGCCCGACACGCCTTTCAGTCGCGCATCCGCGATGTCGCCCTTCGATGATGAACCCATCATAGAGAGGGCATCTCCTTGCTGACCTTCAGTATACTTGCGTAAATCTCACGGAGGTTGTCGTTGTACAGTGGGCCTTTGTTGAGACCGTCAACCCTCTGAAAAATCTCTTCTTCGCGTTTCGGATCGTACAATCCCATGTGAGCGTCGGGTTTCATCGCACGGATAGCCAGCGATTCCATTGCGCGCCTATTCAAAAGATCGACCAGCTGCGCATCAATCTCGTCAATGCAATTGCGGTGCTGCTGTATGCTCAAATATGCTTCTTCACTCGTGGGCATGACGGTTCCTTTCAAAAATTACCTTGCCCATGATAACAAAACCGCACCAACCCACGCATGCGCGGAAAACCGCATCATCGCATTAACATGTGGGTGGATACAGATCAATATGATCGATCATTTTCTGCAAACGACAGCAAATAGAATGAATGCTGCTCCGACTACGGCGAATGCGGGCAGGTAGGCTGATGAGGTACCCGCAATATCGCAAATGCCTCGCAGCGTACTGCCTACAGCCAGCGTCGCAATACCCGAATTATACGCATTGAAGGCCCTACGATTGAAAACGCTCTTCCCCACTGCTGCCACCAGAGCAAACGGTGCAGCTCCACCAACAAGAGGCACAAGTGGCATCAACGTCATAAACAATGAAGATACCCCGTGGCTGAAGTGCGCGTATATAAGCGTGAAGATGAGGCAAGCTGCAGAAATGACCGCATATACCACCGCAGTGCGCCGATTGCGCGCGACGATACGATTTTTCTTGTCGGATGCGGCCGCCGAGCCTGCGGCAGAGCTGCATTTGTTAACCGAAATAGACAATGTCGCTCACGCTCCTTTCGCCCGCGCTTCTACCGTCGGTGGGATTGTTCACCACTTCGCCATTGAATACCATTGTGGACGATCCGCCGCCATCTAGGTTGTACGCAAACGAACAACCGTAATTGCGCATGACCTGAGCCAACTGATACAACGACAATCCTTGGCTTTCGTTTGTACGCCCATCGGATACCACGACCACATAATGCAGTGAATCAATCACGCCGATAGCCGTGCGCGGATTGCTGGTTTTCGCTTGGCCTACCTCGGCATTCTCACCTACCGCCACTTGATTATCGGACACCAGCACGGGACCAAATGAAAGCACCTGCCACGCACCGCCGTCCACCAATGATTGCGCTGTAATACTGCCCTGTTCGACCGCATACATACTGCCGTCTTTGTCAATGACCAGCGCATCTGTATCCGCCGCTGCAGTGTCGCGGTACAGTACGCCGTTTCGTACTACAAAGCCGTCATCGCGAAAGCCATAATAATCGCCGTTCACTGCAAGCACTGCATTGTGCTCGGACGCCATCGAAGACGTGGTCTGTTTCAAATTGCGACCGTAAGAATTTTGCGCCAAAGCGCATTTTAAGTATGCGGCGCTAGACACCTGCACGTCAGCGATATAGATGTCTGTGTCGTATTCGCGTACCGTAGCTATGCTTATCTGCATATTCGCATCTGAATACGATGTGGCTGTGATGACAGGATCGCTTTGAGAGTCGGTCGATTCGGAAGCATCGGAGTCACTTGACCCTGCAGCACCCTGATCAAGACTTGAATCCACCGTTGCGAACGCCGCCTGCACGGCAGTATCCTCTGAGACCGTGCTTTGGACTTTCGCGATAACGAATGTGTCCATCAGCACATATACCGCAAACGTCACCAGCGCTGCCGCGTAGAGACAAGCCCACAGCCCTGCGTGAGGCACCCTTGCGGCCTTGCTCGGATTGCTGCATCCCGGCGATTGGCGTTGCGTTGTCGCTTTGGCCTTTTCCCGAAACCCCATATGCTTGCCCATGACGGATCCTTTCCATGCGCTTTGGGCCACTCGTTTTTTTGAACACCCAGTTGCGCTGCACGAAATAGCTGACCACGAACAAACCGCTGTCAACGAATGCTTTCACAATCACAAGCGGAATCGGCAGGAACGACAGCAGTGCTACACACGCACCGGATGCTGCCATCTGGGCTATGAATAAAATGGCATAGCGCAGCATCTGGGGGCTGGCCGATCCTTTTGCTTTGAAGCTCCAATGCCTGTTCAGCGAGAAATTTAAAAATCCCGATATAATGCGAGCCGCACATGTTGCCACAATCACCGACAGCGTCGTTTCCAGCACCAGCATCGTCGTGAACGCATAGAACAACCCCAGATCCGCCACAGCACAGGTGATGGATGCCGAAGCGAAACGCAGAAGCGATCGGTATATCCTACAGGAATCAGCAACGATATTGAAATGCGACTCCCTGTTGTCGTCCACGTACACCGTGCTTATGGGCACACTTGAAATCTGACGCCCTTCCTTCACAGCACGCGTAAGCAGTTTCATCTCGTATTCATAGCGATCACCCGGCACGTCCAGTGCGAAAGCCAGCATGCTGCGCGGAATGGCTCTCAGGCCGGTTTGCGTGTCTGCACACGCCACGCCGGTATCGAACCTAAAATACATCGAGCTGAAAGAATTTCCCAAACGGCTGCGCAGCGGAACACCATCGCCTTTCAAATCGCGCTCGCCCAGCACAAGAGCGTTTCTTTGCGCTTGCGATGCGCGCGCCACCGAGAGCACGTCATCGGGTCTATGCTGGCCATCATCATCAACGGTAATGAAAGCTGGTGCCAAAGGATACAACTGCGAAGCCGCCTTCAGCCCCGTTTTCAAGGCAACGCCTTTGCCACGGTTTTGCTCATGATGCAGCACGTGGCAACCGCGTGCTTGCGCATGGACAAACAGAGGAGCGTGCAGTGAATCGCTGCCATCA
The DNA here is from genome assembly GCA_023394615.1 of Actinomycetes bacterium. GTDB lineage: Bacteria > Actinomycetota > Coriobacteriia > Coriobacteriales > Eggerthellaceae > JAEXAI01. The sequence continues at coordinate 349,677 of JAEXAI010000016.1, forward strand.
TCCACGATGACGAAGCGGTGGAAGCCGACTCGCAGCAAACCGTCGATGAGTCCGATCAGACGCGCATTTGGGTTGAGCGTGGGTATAACGATGACTTGGTCCATGAGCGTCCTTTCCGCCCAAGACAATCCTTGAGCATGGAAAAGATGATGAACCTGAATTCTTTAATCACTCTGAAAGAGCGCGCGTGGAAGTATGGATTCCGTTTCAGAAAAGGCAACTGGGCAGCGAGTGGTCGAGTGTGCGAATTCGCCAACCGTACAGGTGCACGAGAGCTGTTCTGGGCAGTGCGCCCTAGAAAATCCCAGCACCCTTCAATCCGAAGTAGCCCAGCACGATAACGCCCAATATGATGCGATACCAACCAAACACGGTAAAGTCGTTTTTCTTGATATATCCCATCAAGAATTTGATGGAGATAATGGAGACGATGAAGGCCGATACGATACCCACAACCAGCACCACAATCTCGGTCTGTGTCATAACGAGGCCCTTTGCGGCAAACTTCACTGCTTTGACCAGACCCCACCCCAACATAACAGGGATAGCTAGGAAAAACGTGAACTCCGCTGCCGCCGTGCGCGAGCAACCTGCCAGCATGCCGCCGATAATGGTAGCTCCACTGCGGCTGGTACCGGGCACCACGGCCAAGTACTGGAACGCGCCAATCTTCAGTGCGGTTTTCGCATCGATTTGATCCACGGTCTGCACATTGAAGATGCCGCCTGCATCGGCCTCGCCGCCATCGAGGCGCGCATGGCGCCCGCGGCCGGCCAACGCGGTGCTTTCCTCACGCTTGCGGTTGCGACGCTCCAGCACGATAAACACGATGCCGTAGAGTATGAGCATAGAGGCAACCACCGTGGCGTTGTACAGATGCTCGTTAGCCCAATCATCTAGAAACACGCCTACTACAGCAGCAGGAATGCATCCGATAACCACCATGCCCCACAGCCGCCATGTGCCCTTGCGCTCGATATCGGTTTTGCGCGGTGAGAAAGGATTCAACTTGTGGAAGTACAAGATGATAACGGCCATGATGGCGCCGATTTGGATGACAACCAAAAACAATGCGAGAAAATCGCTCGAAACGTTTAGCTTTAAAAACTCGTCAACCAACACCATATGACCGGTCGACGAAATAGGTAGCCACTCGGTAATGCCTTCAACAATGCCCAGGAACAGAGCCTTCAATGCTTCAATAATCATAGGGAAATAACCTCACATAAAATGCAACGAGGCGCACATCAGCGCTTCGTGCTCATTTCTTCCAGAACGGCGATGATTACCAGAATCACCGCCAGCGTCAGGCATACAATCGCAGTGAAAACGTCCTTTATGCCCAAAACGATAGTAGCCAAAGAGAAAACGCAGACGCAAAAAGCAACGAAAAGGCATATCTGCGATATGCGCACGTTGAAGCGCTTTTGAAGCTGCTCACGCTTCTCATCGTCTATGTCGTGTTTGCTCTGCGTCATAGCGGCATTGTAACGCACGAGCGCGAAATTACCGAAGGTCAACGACAATGCCTCGTAAACCTCCAAATCTGCGATTGGATAGCGCTGATTGCCTCTTTTATAGAACTCACACTGCCGCACAAAGCCCAAACCGAGTGCTGCAAAATATGTGCCCTGCGTAAAAGCGAGAAGCAGCGCAGCCGAAGCCATGCGTTTTCGGGTAAGATGCTTGCATGAGAAGCATCCCTCGCGCCCTTGCAATGCCGGACGCGACCACAATAGCAAATCGCAAGAAGGAGCGTCACGCCCATGAAAACGGCCGACACCACGCAAACCGTCATCGTCTTGGACTTCGGAGCACAATATGGGCAACTCATCGCCCGACGCGTGCGTGACCTGCATGTGTATTCCGAAATAGTCCCCTGCGATATAACGGCCGACGAAGTACGCGCCCTAGCACCTTCAGCCATCATATTGTCGGGCGGTCCGGCAAGCGTGTACGCAGAAGATGCCCCATCCATCGATCCTGACGTACTCGCGCTGGGCATCCCTATTTTGGGATTCTGCTACGGGCAGCAATCGATGGCTGTGAACTTGGGCGGTACCGTGGGCCATACCGATGTAGGCGAATACGGCCCAAAGCACATCACGCGCGGTGCGCAGGGCACAACCGAGCCAGTTGACAGTCTGCTTTTGAACGGTACTCCCCTGCAGCAGACCGTGTGGATGAGTCATCGTGATGCGGTCACGAAAGCGCCTGAGGGCTTCACCGTCACCTCCTCTACCGACGTTTGCCCCGTGGCTTCCATGGAAGACACGTCTCGCAAGCTGTTCTGCACACAGTTTCACCCTGAAGTGCATCACACCGAATTCGGCACGAAAATTCTGCAGAACTTCCTGTTCGGCATATGCGAGCTGGAACCCACTTGGACCATGGATAACTTGGTAGAATCGATGACGCAAGCCATCCGAGACAAAGTAGGAACGTCGCGCGTGATATTGGGACTTTCAGGCGGCGTGGATTCAAGCGTGGTGGCAGCATTGTGCGCACGCGCCATCGGAAAACAGCTGACCTGCGTTTTTGTGAATCACGGCCTTTTGCGTAAGAACGAGCCGGAGCAGGTGGAGGAAGTGTTCACCAAACAATTCGACGTCGATTTCGTGCATGTGCACGCCGAAGAGCGCTATGCGAAACTGCTCGCCGGCGTATCCGATCCCGAGAAAAAGCGCCATATCATCGGCTCGCAATTCTGGGAGGAGTTCTTCTCCGTGGCCCAGAAACTCGATGGCGTGCAATACCTTGCGCAGGGTACCATTTATCCCGACATCATCGAAAGCGGCGCACGCAAGACCGGCGGCAAGACAGCTACCATCAAAAGCCACCACAATTTGATTCCCTTCCCCGAAGGAGTGCATTTCGACCTAATCGAGCCGTTGGATCACTTTTTCAAAGATGAGGTGCGCGCACTGGGCGTGGCTCTGGGACTACCCGATCATATCGTCTACCGTCAGCCCTTCCCCGGCCCCGGGCTGGCTATCCGCATCATCGGCGACGTGACACCCGAAAAGCTCGAGATTCTAAAAAATGCCGATGCCATCGTACGCGAGGAACTAGATGCATACAACGCTAAGCTGTTCGAGGAAACGGGAGTGCGCAACAGCCCGCATTCAGTGTGGCAATACTTCGCGGTGCTGCCTGACATTCGAAGCGTGGGCGTAATGGGAGACGAACGCACGTATGCACACCCTATAATTCTGCGCGCTGTGGAAAGCAGCGATGCCATGACCGCAGATTGGGCGAAATTGCCTTATGACGTGCTTGGACGCATTTCCAGTCGTATCGTAGCAGAGGTGCCTGGCGTGAACCGCGTTGTCTATGACGTGACAAGTAAACCACCAGCTACAATAGAGTGGGAATAACCGAACAGATGTTCGTATGTTTTTCCAGCACGTCCCCTACGTTATCACCTGTTATCTTCTAGTGGTTTAGGCTACCTGCAAGCCACCAGATTCAAAAAGAATAATCGCGCAGAATATGGCCTCGAAGCAACAGTTTCGGGGCCTTTTTACAGGTATTTACCTGCGGTTTTTAGGGTTTGTTTACTCCCCATGGGAATACTCCTCGTATGACAGACGATGACGGCGCAAACAGGGTGGATTGGGATGCGATGTAGGGGACGCGTGGAATAGGCTGATTATTCCCAAAAGTGCCGCGCCGCCAATTTTTTCCCAACTGGAACTCAAATTGGAACTCACTCGCTTGAAAATCACGTTTCCGCAGGTAAAGATTGGGGAGTAAAAATCTGAAATTTGGCGTTTGCTGGAACTCAGTGCCCGTTTTTGCCCTGTTTTAGGCGCTTAAAAATAGCTCTGATTATTCCCAAAAGTGGCGCGAGTAGGCGTTTTGGGTGCAAAGCAAGCCGCCAACAGAGGCGCCAGAGGCAAAAAATGAGTGACTACCAAGTGGCTTGCACCTATGTAGTTAGCCTTTGAAAGATGCCTTCCAGGCGTCGTATTCGGCCTGTGAAACCTCGCCTGCTTCCAGCTTGTCGCGCATGGATTTCCATGCCTTAAGAGCGACGTCCATCTTGGGGGCATGCTTGGCATGCGGGTCTATGCCTATGCCCATCTTATCCGCGTGCTCGACTGGCATGAAACCCAGCGCGCCTTCCAAGCGGAACAACACTTCCAGTACCTCGCGCGCGCTATCTACTTTGAATTCAGCAAGCGCAGCTGGTGCAACTTTCATGGCCTTGGCGAGCGCCTTTATCTGGTCGTCTTTAGGCGTCCGGATGTCCAGCTCGTAGTTGCGCACGGCAGACTCGGTAAGCCCCACCGCTTCGGCGAGCTGCTTTTGTGTAAGGCCTGCTGTCTTGCGACAGGTTCGTATGCGTTGCCCTGTGGTCATGGATTGATGCTCCGTTTCTATGCTGCATGAGAATGCATTATTTGTTGGTAAGAGAATACAGCAGCACAAAAACGTACGCAATGACATTGACAGCACATATTCGTGCTGATATGCTATAGAAAAAAACAGCACACTAGCGTGCTGCAAACACGAAAGGACAATGCAACGGACAAACCCAGACTGATAGGTGCACAAGAAGTAGCCGAGCGCCTGTGCATATCCAAGCGTACGGCATACCAGGTAATAAAAGACCTCAACAAGGAAGTGGCTGCAAGCGGCAAGCGCGTGCGTGCAGGTCGCATAGATGAAGGCTACTTTGAGCGCACGTACTTCCTAAGTGATATCGAGGACTAGCGCCATGGCCACAACACAGGAGCCAAATGGCACATGGAGCGTGCAGGCGTGGTATCGCGACTACTACGGCAAGCGCAGACACAAGACCAAGCGCGGCTTTGCGAGCAACGCAGAAGCACGGCGCTGGGAAGACGAATTCTTAACCACGCAGGGCACGGACATGGACATGACCATGGATGCCTTCGTAAAGATCTACGAGAAGGACATCCGCCCTCGCATCAGGGAAAATACATGGTACACCAAGGAATCCATCATCGAGAACAGCATCCTGCCGTATTTTGGGCGTATGCGCATGGGTGAGATTGATGGTACCGACGTGATGCGCTGGCAAAACCAGATGATGACCAAGGCAGGCAGGAGCGGCAAACCGTATTCGCCTACGTATCTGCGCACCATTAACAACCAGCTTTCTGCCATCTTCAATCACGCTGTGCGCTACTACGATTTACCTAAGAGCCCTTGCATAAAGACGGCAAAGATTGGCAGCAAGAAGGGCGGCGAGATGCTGTTTTGGACTAAGCGGGAATACAACGCCTTCGCCGATGCCGTTATGGACAAGCCCGAGGCCTTCCACGCCTTCGAGATTTTGTACTGGTGCGGCCTGCGATTAGGCGAGATGCTGGCGCTCACACCTGCCGACTTCGACTTCGAGGAAAACACGCTGTCGGTGACGAAATCCTACCAGCGACTCAAAGGGCGTGATGTGATAACCGATCCCAAGACACCTAAATCGGTGCGAAACGTTGCCCTGCCCCGTTTTGTTGCAGATGAAATGCGTGAATACATTGAGCTGGAAGCAATTGCACCAGACGAGCGCGTCTTTGGCTTTACCAAGCACTTCTTGGCACATGAGATGGACCGCGGTTGCAGGGTGTCTGGTGTGAAGCGCATACGTGTGCACGACCTGCGCCACTCCCACGTGTCGCTGCTTATAGATATGGGCTTTTCTGCCGTAGGCATTGCTGAGCGCATGGGCCACGAAAGTACCGATATCACCTTCCGCTATGCGCACCTGTTCCCCGACAAGCAAAACGAGATGGCACGCGCTTTGGATGCCGATTGGAGGAGTGCCTAATGTCTTGTCCAAACGATGCGCGGCAACGATGCGTAACGGTGTCGTTTAGGGTGTCGCCCGAGCAAGCCCAGCACCTTGATGTACTGGTGGCCGCAAGCGGCATGACCAAGCAAGACTACATCATGGCCAAGCTTGCCGACGAGACTGTGGTGGTGCAACCCAGCACAAAGGTCTACAAGGCGCTTAAAAACGTCATGCATGACATTTACCTAGAACTAACGCGCATACACACCGGTTGTGCGTTAGATAAGCGCACAGCGGCGCTGGTTGCGCTGCTGGCGGGTGAGTTCATCGGCTTTGGCGGTGGCAGCACCGCTGCCAACATCGAAACGGAAGCTGTAAAGATCAACGAGATGGGACGTGATTAACGTGAAGATACTTGTTGCAATCCTCAAAGGTACCCTGGCATTCTTTGCTTGGCTCTTCCACGCAGTATTTCGCTGGATGTAGTCAGTTCGCAAGTCCATTCAGCCACGACTTTATAGTATTAATCGTATGGTCAGGACGTGGCGCCAAGGAATTAACCCGAAGCTCGTAATAATGCGCGTCACAAATGTCGAGTTTTGGTAAATCATCTTCTCTAAGGCGACACACGACATAGCCGGCAGCTAAAAGCTCCTCGCTTTTTCGTTTGTCTGTCTCAATTTTTTCGCCATGCCAATGAGCACCATCGTACTCAATAGCAATATTGCGACCTTCATAGCTAACAAGTATGTCAACGATCCATGGATACGTAAATGCCTTATTTTCTAGCCGCGCACCAGATCGCGCATTACCGAATATCTGTCTAGCGGCTTCAAAGTGTTCAAGCTCAATTTTTGATTTTCCACTGTCGCGACACTCTGGACATCCGCCGCCCTTGGTTCTTGATTGCATTGTTGCTTGCCAGCGATGGTTCGGGTTATTACTGCATATCCATTTAGGCACGAAAGATAGGCCGGCATGTGGTCTGGTGCTCCAAGGACTGATTGGATTTGTTGGGTCCCACTCAGCTGCGAGAGAAGGGTACTCCCAAGCAAGCGAGTCCCATATTTTGTTGCACTTTGGGCAGGTATTTCCCCTGGTTTTATACTGACGACTCTGTGGCGTTGCCGACCATTTGTGCCCACATGCCGAGCAAACCCAAAAGGCCTCATGCTTGTTATCTCCTGTTATGTTTTCAGGAGTCCATTCACCGTTTCGTTGATAATCCCACTCAGCAGCCAACTGTGGATTCGAGTCAGCTAAAAATGCCTTGTGTTCGCGGTTCCACTGCCTCGTCTTGGCCGCCTGGCAAGCAGGACAACCGTTTCTCAGGTAGGTATATGGAAAAGCTGAAGGATGGTGACCATTTTCACATTTGAATCGATATTGTCCATCACCTGGTCCCATACCCATCCAGCCGGTTGGATAGACCATTGTTTCATAAGGACTGCGCTCATCATCCCACACAGCCAATAATTCCGGTATGTCTGAAACAGGCGTTTTTTTGTATCGTCCAATCTCTTCGTTAAACTCTTCCTTTTTTCTATGAGCGCACTGTGGACAGGAGGGTTTGTTTTTGCCGGCCATTTCGTAGATTTTCGCCTCAAATTCAAGAGAACATTCAGGGCATCTCCACTGCACGACTTTTCGAGACTGACGTGTTACCGACGCAAACAATTGCTCCTCATTTAAGTCATGCGCCCACCATTCCAAACAAGGCTCCTGCGACTCACAAAGAAGATGCGACTCACTTTTTTTATAAGGCGAACTAGATTTCGGGTGAGACTGACACGAACATCCCCAAGAAAGATCACCACGTCTTTCGACTGATTGCCTGCCGCAATGCGTGCATTTCACGATATAGAGTTCTTCACCAGGTTTGTCCTGATCGAGAAAATCCACAAGCTCGTAGCCATCCTTTTCCACGAGGCTTTTTGCTTCACTACGTGAAATATGGTTATGGGAAGAATAATTAGGCGCTTGAGAAAACCAGCGGCGCCATTGACATACCTTGCAAACAGGTTCACTGCTCGAGGCGCCGTCCTTAATAAAGCGGATCCTATAGTGAGCCTGTGTATGACAAGTTTTACATTCAGTTAGCAGCCAGGTTGTTTGGGGATAAGTCTTTGTTGAGTCATAGGGTTCTGCAAGAATAAGACCTACCTTGTCCAAGATAGAATCAATTTCTTCTTTTGTACGATAGGCTTTTCTAGGCATCATTCACCGACTTATAGTTTGCTCCCTGCAATTCATTGCAGGATCATGTATCACTTCCCAGTGTTTCTTTACAGTATAGGTGAAGCGCTGTTTGCCTACTGCTTCGGTTCCGGCAGCTCTGCGCATATGGCTGCAACCAGCTCAGCTATACGCTGCTTGTCTTCAACGTTAACGGCCAACATGGGCTTTACCCCCTCGTAGGGCAGCTGATAGTCGGCATCGGGTAACAGGCGCTTGGCGGTGTCGGTAGGCTTTACCAGGAAGCGGTCGTCATAGATTCCCCCAAACACTTTGCCCTGTGCATACAGCACATATTCGCCCATCATTTTGCGATGGCTAACATCAGGCACCTGCACCAGCAAGTCCAGCACGTAGGCCAAGTAATCTTCGCTTGATGCCACGGGCACGCCCCCCCCTTCAATCCCATACTCCGCTGCATGATAAGTATAGCCGCAGGCACAGGAGCATCTTCGTTGTTGCTACATGTTTACCACCTACATTGCTGCGCACCCAATGGCGCCCTCTTGAACTCTACAGACTCACCCAGAACCCGGCTCTGCACGCAAGGGTCGCAAAAACTTTTTGGGGTCTTTGGTACGCAATGCCAAAAACTCAAGCGCTACGCGTTTTGCTTTTACCCCTTGCATTTGGCCGGAACCCAGGTGGCCTTCGAGTCACAAGGTTCGCTCATAAGGGATGCGAGCCAAAACAATGTAGGAGGTCATCACCATGAAAGCAAACACCAACGAAAAGGCACTGCGCGGTATCCGTACTTTCTTGCAGCGTCGCGACATGGAAATTGTCGAAGACGGTTGGGCCCACGGCAAGGACAAAATCGACTTCGTGGTCCGCGATGAGGACGAGCTGGTCTTCGTAGCCACCACCATTCGAGACAACGAAGGCACTGGCCTAGGAACTGAAACGCTCGACCGCAAGATGTTCGAGCGCATCGCCGCAGCCTACTTGGCAGAGCGCCTTGACACGCCCGAAGGCACCGTCCGGTTCGACATCGTGACCATGCTGATACTGGGCGAAAATAAAGCTCTTCTTCGCCACCACCGTAACGCGCTTGGCGTGGACAGCAACGACCTCGGCTAGCCACTTAAGCGGGCGGAGGCTCCCGAAAGAGAGCTTCCGCCTAACCCCCCGATAATGCCAAACAAGCACTTCCACTCTCTCAATAAGACCATGCTAGGCAAGTGTGCCGCGAATCTCGCTATATACGTTAAATCCCTAATTCTTCGATTCTTCGGAGACTTTGTCCTGTGTTACGCTTTGCTTGTTGGCCTCAAACCAAGAAGCGTCTAGTTTATTGCATGTATCCTTCAAAATTTTCTCTACGGTTGTGTATATATGCGACGCTTGAGGGCTGAGATTTTCGCAAGGGCCGATTAACTCGTACTTCGGAATTCCCTCTAACCCTTTAAAAAAACACTCATAGAACTGCTTTGAACTGAACGATAAATCCTGCTTACTAATCTCGAAACTGCCGCTTTTATCGAGGATTTCGAAACAATATGTCTTGTCTGATTCAGTAAATCTAATTTGCTTTTTCATATCGCTTCATCCTCTTTCTAATTGTATCTAGTCCGCCATCAATGTTTTCTGCCACGACCTCGAGTATCGAGTATTCAGGTGATTCATATTCGAGAGCACCGCTCCTGATATATAGCCCGTTATCCTTCTGTCCAATGAATACAACATTATCAACATCAAGATTCACGATGAACTGAGGGTTATGCGTGACAAGTATCACCTGGCGCGCGCTTGCGATTTCTCTAAACTCCCCAAGAACTGACTCCTTAATTGCTTTTTGAGAAATCTGATCTTCTGGCTGGTCGACGATATAAATGCCCTCACCAACACCTCGATCAGCCATGAGCGCAAAGTACATCTGCGCGTTATAGCCCCGAGACAATTCATCGAAAACATCATCCTTTTCTCGGATAATTGATTTTCCTTGCTGTAAGCACGAATCAACCTGCAACTCTATCTTGTCTCTCAGCACAGCTATGGGGTCATCTTCATCGTCTGGGTAATTCTTAATTGCGCTTCGGATGTCGTCGCTGTCAGAGAGCAATGTGTCCAGGACGGCATTAGCCTTGGTTACCTTGTCCACGATGTCTCTTAGGAGCTTTACTGAGATTGAGTGTGTGCTTAATTTTGAGACAAAGAGTAAGTTACCTACGGGATTCGTTTTCGGCACAATCTCTAATTCCTCAAAATCAAAGCTAAACTCACGCAGCGCGTGTTCCGAACGAACGGCCTCTGCAACGGCTGATGCAACTGACTCGATGGACAGCAGGAAAGCATTCTGCGCTTTCTGCGCGTCAGTGATGATTTGGCTCTGAACGTTTTCTTGTTCAGATATTGCGTCATTAATCTTATTAGCAATTAATGATTCAAGCTTGCCTCGATTTACTACAGCGTCGTGACGTGTTTTTATTCGTTCTAGAGCCGCTATTGAGATTTCCACGTCCTTCCTATCTTCTTCGAATACAGCATCCTCATGAAGTGTAAGAAGGTTTCCTAATTGAACAGTTAAACCGGAAACTGCCTCGATAAGCTTATTATGGGGCGTAATATCCTCAAGCTTTATATCTTTGTTATAGCTAATGCTTTCGGGTGCCTCCAACAATGGAAGAGCCGGAAGCGACACATCAAAAAGGCTCCTTAGTGCCTCTTGGTGGACGATTGATTTCCCTAAAGCCTTAAAATATAACTCGAATTGACCCATTGCAAAATTTCTAAAAGGCATCGAATCTATGTCCTCAGGAAAATGCCTTAGGAGTTCATTTTTTGCTTTTCCACGAGTAAGTCCTTCAAAGTTTTTTCTAATCGAATCTTGGCCGTCGTATTGAAGTATCTGATCAGAAGAAAGTGAACTTCGCATCACAACGTTCTTTGATGCTAGATATCTCTCCTGCCCTTTTTCGACCGTTGTAGTTATGCCCTCATACCCAACTAGAGCGTTTAGCAAAGAAGACTTCCCAATTGAGTTATCTCCAATAATTGCATTAATTCCAGGGGAGAGCGGAATCGAGTACTCAACACCCTCAAGGGAAACGTTTATCGAAGGCAGCACTTTCGTCGACCCACTAAAGAAGCTGGGCACGGTCTTAATCCTTGAATTATCCGTCACAGCCATCGCTAAGCCCTTAAAAGTGGGAAGACACTTCAGATACGAATAGGATAAATCATCGGCTTTGCCAGGCTCATAAGCAGGGTATACGCTCCAGTCGTGACAGTCCGAACCAGTGATAAATCTAAGTCTTTCCATCTGGTCTTTCGAGTATGCATAGTGTTTGTTGAATAATTCATGACGTCTGCTCTTATATTCATACGCTTCAAAGTATTCCATGAAAAGGAATTCATTAAAAAGCTTGCTTCCAACACCACTTGCGTCGTTGGCTCTTGGATACTTAGATGACGGCGATTCTTTCTGATGCGCTATAGCGATGATATCCAATCCAATTTCGTGAATAATCGACCAGTACTCCTTTTCGCTAAATGCCGACCCGCGATCATAGTTTGGCCGACCATTCTTGAGAGCCAAAACCTCTCCGATTGTTTTCACTTGCTCAGAGTTGGCATCGTTAAACAGCGTAACGATATGAACATGCTTCTCACCCTTTTCTGTGTCAAAGCAAACCGTAAACTCGACCCCAGGAAAAACTCGAAGGAGATGTTCGGAACTGGTAGCTCGTGTTCTCAAGATGTCATACAGGTTAAAATCGAATGCGTCATGATCCGTAATAGCAATCATGTTGACCTTATTACTTTCGAGTCGCGTCATCAAAATATCGATGTTTTCCGGAGTACAGCCCTTAACCTTCTGTCCGTCTTTATGACTCGACATTGCTGAATGTATATGGAAATCGACCTTTAGTGGTCGCTCCACAATTCGACCCGTATTTACCATGTGCTTAGCCTAACTGAAGCAAATAAAATAGTTGTTCCCGAGCAACGTCTTAATTACTAAAGAGTCGTCTCTCGAGCTTCTTGCAAAAAGCCTGTTCTTCATCACAGAATGTCCTGCATGCCGCCATAGTGTTATTCACTTAAAATTCCGCTTTATAATCTTGGTTACATCCTCAACCCAACGGTCACATGGCTCGTCGATTGGCGCAACATCGGTTCGTTCCTGTGTCAACGATTCAACAAGCGCAGTAACCCACGCCTCTGCAAGACTGTCCTTGTCGGCTACTGGGTTCATCCTGCACTGATAATCAATCCAATCATGAAGGCTTAGCACTTGAACATCCGTATTAAACAACAAAGATATTTCATTCATCTTATCTTTAATATCATCGCGCATATCAGGCTGAATATTAGTAATAAAACCCGCAACTGAGACTTTAGGAGAAGTTTCAAGCTTATCCGCTAATTCGTTTAACTCATCGCGTAGATACTCTTTTCCATACTTGGCGTCCCAAGACTCTAGAATATCGCGGCCGTCTTTTAGCTCGATATCACCAACATTGCCATGCTTTTTATTAGCGGATCGCATTTGCGATAAAGGCTCCAGCGGCTCATAAGCGTATTCCAAATCCCTCAGCGCCTGCATAAACGCATGGATTACAATCTCAAATGCACGCGCTGGATAGCTGGTCGTATCCAAAAAAGCGCGCATAGCGCGCTCCGTTTTTAGCATAGTTATATCATTTGCTTTTCTGAGAGAGTCTAGGGCGCTTTCGCACTGGTTTTTAAACGCATCCGATTTATTCAATAAAAGAGAGAGTAGGTATTCAAGGCCGTCTTTGGCTGGTATTTCGTTATTTTCCAACTTAGTCACTAAGTCAAGCCACTCCTCGCGAGGGCCCTGAAGCTGTGCTTTATAGATTTTTGAATAGGGATAGTTTTCGGCCAAAGTTCGAGTCATCATTGCTCCATCAGCGTTTAGTTTTAACAACCCCGATTCTCTTAAAAAGGGAGTAACATAGTCGGCGTCTAGTTTTCTCATTGATACTCCTTCTCGCCATGAAAAGGAGTTTCTCTGATTGCTACTCTTATGAAGCCTTACGCACTGTTCTGGGCAGATTGCCTTAATTGACATCTGCATAACAGCCACAGCAACGAGCCCTCTACCAAAGTTACCCGTGATGCCTTCAGCTATGCTATTTAGTAATTCACAGTCTTCTGCGTCTAAATTATCGCCAATACCTTCATTTCGTACAGTTTCAAGCACTGCAGGCAAAAACCCATCGTCAAAAGCTGATCGAATGCGATCATAGCGCTGCTTTGCTTCTTCGCTTTGAAGACCTTCATCAAACTCCGATACTATTCCACCTTCATACAAAATGCTTTTGTCTTTGTAAACATCAAGATGTACTGCGCTGTAGCGCACCTCTCCATCCATACTTAAACCTGCTTTCTCAACTGGACACTCATAGGATTAAGTGTTGGGAACTCGTATGGAACAAGCCACTCGCCTAAAGGGATCTGGGGGTTCGTGTTATTATTTCGTACTTCAAATCCAAGTGTGCGCAAGGCCTTTGCATAACCGAGTACATCAATTGCATCGATTCCCCAATAATCAGATAGCTCGTCTTCCGTAACAAGCTTTCTCGTACACGTGCCACTAGCTACCAGTTCCAACACGCCGTCAAACTCGTCATCAATCTCAGGGTGTAACGAAATAATCAGCTTTGGTAAATATTGGTAATAGCCATTCAACTGCACCAGGTCAGCAGGGCCACCTGCTGAGGCAATCGCATCTTCAATCGTTTTCCAAAGCGCCGTGAGAACGCTTCGGGTACTCCCGCTGGCAGTACCCGAAATCTTCTCAAATGGTAAAGCCCATCCTTTTACAGGAGACACATCAATGGAATAGACGAAGGTTTTCTTCTCATCTTTACCTGCTTGCTCCGTAAGACAGAATGAGCACTCTTTTTTGCCGGATACAATTTCAACCCGGTATCGTCCTTCTTCTAAACCCGAGCATTTCTCGAAAGCAAAATCATGTTTTAGATTAACTGAATATGATTGCGTTGGTAAATGTACGCAAGTCAAATTATTTAGTGAGGAGATAGCTTGTCTTGCCTTTTCGCGATATCTCTTCGTCAGTTTTGTTTTTTCCTTACGAAAAGACAACTGACACCCTTTATTAACCGTTTCAAAAGTAACAGGAATACTGCGACAAAATACTTGCTCTCTGATTGTCAAAGCAAGGATTCGGGACAATTGGGGAGGTACCGAATTACCAAGCTGATGAATTACCGTCCCCCGTCCGCCAACAACATGATAAGAATCAGGGAATGTTTGAAGTCGCTTATACTCAGGGAGCGAAAAATGGCGCCCTTCCCAATGATAGGGACCGGTATATTGCCCTCCTTGCGCCTTGATCGTTCTCACTGGCTCCTCAGGATCCGCTTTATACATAAAGTCAGAAAACTTCGACCGCCATGCAAACACCGGACGAGGATGACCCATCTTTTCCGTGTAATAGCTGTAATTAAGACCTGGGGGTATTTCATCAATAAGATAGCCATAGCGCCCAGTAATATGGTCGGGTATTTCATCTTTCGAACCGTTTGCACCAGCGATGGCCGTTTGTGCATTATAGAAAGGAGTGTTTTCTAGAGAGTCCACCCCGAACAATGGGCGCGGAAAAAGGTATTCACCATCAAGCAGTCCAACAATAATAAGCCGCTCGCGGTGTTGTGGCGCACCGTAGTCAGCGGCATCTAAAATGCGATATGAAAGTGTATACCCTATTTCTTCAAAACTTTTTCGAATCGCTCTCCATGGCTCCCCATTTTGGGCGCCAATGATTCCGTATACATTTTCGAACAGGAACCCTTTTGGCTTTAGCTGGTCAAGAATTCGAACATACTCTTTAAATAAAACACCTCGAGAATCAGTAGTTCCCAAAACCCCGTTTGCCCGACGTCCTGCTGCAGAGAAAGTCTGACACGGTGGTCCGCCGATAATAAAATCAACCTTTCCGCAATCAGGGACATAATCCCGAATGTCGGCACAACTAACTTTTGAGTCAGGAAAATAGCCGTTGACGCCACTATTAACTTCGAGGGTTTTGCAAAATTTTTCTTCGAGCTCATTTTCCTCAACGATTACGAAGCCAGCATCCCTAAATCCAATATCCAATCCGCCCGCTCCAGAAAAAAGGCTGAGTACGCGTAACGGCTCTTCATTGACATCGGCAGCAATGCAGTACTTTCTCGCAATAGAGGCAAACTTGTCAGGCCAAGCGGGTTTACGAATATCGCATTGATAGGCTTCGAGCTGTTTCTCGAAACTAATAGCACAATTTGTCACTGAATCCCAATCCCTACTGATGAACATTGGCCTAAATCACTAGAATTTTTCATAATACAGCATATACACAGCAGGCATCATCCACATGGAAAGAATTACTCAAAGAAATAGGTACCGTTAATGCAGCAATCATAAGGATTACCCGACTGCGGTTTATCGTACCAGCATCGGCCTCGTCATTCACGATTATCCAATCAAACCGTTGCTTTCGTACCGGAAACGGGTGATGTTTCCAAAGAATCGTTTCAAAAAACGGTAGGCGATATTAGCCATTGGATACAACACTCCCAACCATTTCCCCAGTGAAGCAAGCTGCCTATTCCGTATATACACGAGTGTATTCGGAATAGCTTGATGCGGCGGTGCGGCGTGGTTGCCATGTTCCCGGGGAGTAAGTAGGCTCCCCGGGAAATGCCGCCGTGTTAAGGAACACTCCTGCCGCACGTTTGCCTTCTGCGAAGGTAAACTCTTTGCGGGGGATGCCCCGCGCCCCTGCTTTAGAACAACGGTTGGCCACTTCCACAAAATGCCAGCCACCATGCAAAGGAACTAAAATGAAGAAACATGCCTCGCAGTTGAATTTGCGCATATCGCCTGAGGAGCTGGCACGGGTCAAGTGCCTCGCTCAGTCCTGCAACCTAACTGTATCGGATTTGATACGCGCGCTTATCCAACTGCCGCAAGACGCGGTTGACGGCAACACGCGCACCTTGCTTGTTATCGACACCAAAACCCACGCGCGACTACAACGCGAGATGCGGCGCTGGGGATATCACTACAACCAGGCGGTCCGCGCACAAAACACCATCGCATACTACCTGCGCCGCGACAAGATGGATGCGGTAGATGTGCTTGAGGTGCTTGAAGATGTGAGGTTGCACATGGCAGATTTGGACGGCGCTGTTGCCATCATGCGCAGAGACGTTGCAAGCATCACTAATTCTTTGATTGCGTGGCGATAGAAGTGATTCGCCCATGCCCATCATCAAGCCCATTTCTGGCCATACCGGCTGCAAAGGAATACGCCGCTACCTAATCAAGAACGACCGCGCATTGGCCGTCGATTATTTAAACCTTGACGCACCTGTGCCCGATGCTGAACGCGATGCTGCAGTTGCATTTGACTGGGCCACTGCCATGGATGCAACCCGTCATGCCTTTGGAAACGATGCCGCGTGGCGCGGTAAACGCGTACGCACCTACAAGCACTACGTGTTCTCGCTTGACCCTGATGACGAGACATCGCTGGAAAGTCTGCGCGATATAGCACTTGCCTGGGCGCGCGAGAACTTTGCTGATTACGAAGTTGCTGTCGTTTATCACGACGACAATGAAGGTCACATTCCGCACGCGCACGTGGTGGTGAACAACACCAACCTTATCTCAGGCAACCGTCTGCAAGACCCCGACCCGCGTGCTTTGAAACGCAGTGCCCAGAACCTGGCGAAGGCTCGCGGCATGCACTACCTAAAAGACCAACCTAGCCACGACCGCTTTGGCAACAAGATGCCGCAACAGCCGCGTACGCACCAGCAGGTCTATACCCGTCGTGCCGAAACCGAACTTGCGGCCAAGGGGCAATACTCCTGGGTGGCCGACATTCGCGCACGTGTTGGCATTGCCCGCAGCGTGGCCATAAACCAGAACGAGTTCGAGAGTGTGCTGGCATCACTGGGTGTAAGTGTTGCGGAAAACTCTTCGCGCGCACAGCGACACGATTGGATATACTCGCTTGCAAGCCGCCCCACCTGGCGCATATCTGGCGAAAAGCTGGGACTGTCTTACGGACGCGAAGCGGTAACGGCTCGCTTGACTAGTGGCGGCATCCACTTGGATGAGGCTAGTGAACGGCAGATAGTTGCCCTAACGCGTCAGGCTTACGCAGTAGGTAATCTTGACGAGCTGCACACGCTGGCGGCTATGGTGGATGTGAACGAGCGTGAGCGTATTTCTTGTATTGACGACTATGACCGCACGCTTGCCCGCCTGCGATGCCAACCCGAAGCCCCCAGGCTTGAAAAGCGTATTGAAGCGTTAGCAGCTGCGCGTGATACTGCCGCACGCACTGGCACGCTTCCGCAACACACTGGCACTACGTCTGCCTCAACAAACCAAGGGCGTGTGCGTCGAAGCGGCCAACAGCCCTCTGGGCGCGTTCACCGCGATACGCGAGACGATGCGCGAACAGCGGAGCGCACACAGCCGCAGACCACCCCCATCCAAGAGCCTCGAAAGGATGATGCACGATGATAATCAAGGCCATCTATGACAACGGTCACTTTGACGTGTTCGATACAGACCACCTGACCGATGCCAGCCTGTACAAGGGTAATTCGCTTACCAACCTCAGCTTCAATTTGGAAGACTTGGGCGCCAAGCGCTTGTGGCTGAATCTGTATTACTACGAGGTTGCCGACGCCTACCGTGAGCAATTGGGGCCTTATGGCCTGCCCGTGGCGCGTCGCCGTGATGGATGGAGCTTTTTGTTGGTGGACGATGACGATATCGACCGTCTGTTGGAAGTTACCGCCGACGGGAAGGTGGTGCTGTTCCGCCAAGGTGCCGATCTGGTTGACGGCATTGCCTATAACTACGCGTCGGACGTAGCATGCGAGCTCAACCCGCAGTCTGTAAAGACCCACGACTATCTAGTGCGGGCGCTGGGTCCTGACCATGAAGAAGAAATCTGTCGCATGATGGGCTACAACCCTCAGACCTATGCACAAGTCGCGGAAATGCAGCGACGTGGGGCTATGCAGGTAAAAGATGAGTCGCGTGCGACAGAAAGCAGGTTTTAGATAGTTATGCAGGTATTATTTACCCATCCCACGCATTAACGCGTCTTAGATGGCGTTACAACAAGCCGTTTATCTGGGGTTATATAAATGGTTATCAATCCTCTGCTTCGGGAACCAAATAAACGTTTTCGCTGTCTGCCAAAAGATACATTGGCTTGTTGTGCAGAGTATTCACCGAATCAATACTCTCCTTAAATGGCCGGACTATCGGAGCTTTTGCCTGTTGGAGCTTCGCGACAAGATGCTCGGTCTGCTCTTTATTAAAGCGTCCAATTCCTTTTCCGGCTTCTTGAAGAGCATCATCAATAGGCGTATGTTCCCCAACGGGAGTCGCGGCTACGGCTTTACCTAGTTTTTTACCAGCGAGGGATAACCCACTTAACAAAAGGGCATCAACTGAACCTCCCGCATTCCCTTCGATTGCGTTATAACAAGTTGTGTACAACTCCCGATAATTGGTGGCTTCATTGGAGATCTTTTCCGATACAGCAGATAAATAATCCTCACTGAAATTCTCACTTAGCATTGGCTCGAGAAAAGCAGCGAATGAATAATTATAAACTGCAAGCTGATACTCTTTCAGTCTGTCGAGCACCTTCTCCATTCTCTTATCCACAGTAAGGCGAACCTCAACAGGCCCTTTCTTGCTTAACTTCTCAGCAATCTGAGCCCTTAAATGAAGAATGCTCTTGCTTGACTCTTGTTTTATATCGACAACTTTCATGTGGGCGTTCTTGCGCCAAATATCGTTATCCCAGTTGTATTTATAGCCATTAAGAACATCTGTCAATGTTTTAACATTGCCCCGCAAGTCAGCCTGATCCTTTTGTTTTTGATACTCAAGCATCTCTTCTTGAGTTTCTTGAATCGTGTCCAGTTTCTTGTTTATTTGACTGAGAGCCATCGCCATAAACAACATGGTTGGATCATATGGCGCAACCGCCGTTGTCGTAATAGCGCCAGAATCTGCAACATGGAAATGCGCTTGACCAAAACCCTTTTCAACATCCCTAAAAGATCCAAGAAGGCCGCTACCGTTGTTGAACTTCTGAAGGAGTGAAGGATCTAAGGGCGCGCCGTTCTCGTAAGTTGCCTGAAGAAGCGTCGGCACAGAAACGTTTCCAACAACTGTTCTTACGCACTCAGGCATCGAAGCAAAAGCAACGCCTAATGAAGGAATCATATCGAGTGGAAGTTTAAACCCTGTTTCAACCCTTACCTCAAGGTCTAAATCTGGAAGGCTCATTTCCGTATCAGATAGTTGCTTTGCTATAGCCGTTTTCTTTTCGGCATTTTTCAGTTGCATTTCTTGACCCTTTTCATCACCCATTAACAATTCGACCTCCCCATGTACAATTCGAGCAGTTCAATAGCGCAATGTACTGTTGTATTAATGAACCGTTGCTGTTTCCTGTGCATTGGCATCACTAATGTCACCATTGGCTTCCATTTGCTCGGCCCATAGACGAAGTGATTCAACAGCCATCGAGATCCTTTTTAGCGCCTCTTGAATATCACGAAAGTCGTTAATTTCAGACTCATCTATTTTGCAATCGGACGCTATTTCAATAAAGCGCTCCTTGTGCTTGTCCAAGCAATTCAAGGATGCAACCGTTTGGAGTACGATTGAAGGCAAATCCTTTATCTCGACTTCAAAAGAATTCTGGCACCCTATTTCACAATGCTTTGAACAGTAGTGATTGCAAAGAGACGGTGCCTTGTATTTGTCTGCCATCAGAAGCACCTCATCGGGATGAGGCCTAACGCCATCATGTTCAATCTTATAAAGGCGATCATCGGATATAAATTCGAGTAATTCGGCCGCTTGTTCTCGCGAAAGGCCTAATTCTTCACGTTTTAGCTGGTAAACACCTTTATTTTCCATTGTTGATACACGCGCCATACGCCATTTCCCCTTGCTATTCCGTATTTTTTACGAAAATGAATTATTTATTACTCATTTTTTGCAGTTATAGGTGCCTATTTTACGCCCCAATAACCCCTAATCCAAACACTGCTTCCTCCGTATTCTATTAGCCATAGAGAACAGCAGTTCTCAAGTGACAAAAAGGAGGCATGCACCTTGACAACAGAACAAAGAATCAGAGCAATAAAGCTTATGGAGCAAGTGCAGAAAAGTCCAAAGATTGCCCAGCAGTTGGGCATACAGATTAAGCAACTAGAAACCACCAAGGAAAAGAGGAATAAAAATGAATAATGAAAATCGCGTAAGTCAAATCGCATCCACGTTTAACAGCTTCACCAAAAGCACGTACACCAAAGAAGAACGTTTGTCCGAGCTGCTGAATATTCAAAAGGAAATGGCAGCAATGACACTCTCGGTCAAGACCGACGCAGAGTTGGATAACGCACGTCTTTGGGATGTTGTTAAGCATTTCGAGCAAGAAAATGCAGAATACGGTGGCAAGGCAACATCTGAGGTGACCGCATTTCGCAAGGACTGCGCAAAAATCGGGCAGATGATAGCCGCTGAAATATCTGGACTCTCTGGAGAAAATAGGGCCTATTGGCGTTTGGTAAATGCGGAGTGTCCAGGGATTATTCTACGAAACCTAGAAATATCCAACGACGAGGACAAGTCCGAGCTCGACTTGGTTGTAATAAATGCAAGTGGAGTGTTTATTGTCGAAGTTAAAAACACCCACAAGGATGTTTTTATTGACGAAGATGGTGACCAATACAAGATGGGTGCCTACACAAAATTCGATACTCATCTTGGGGACAAAATGGCTTTCAGAAAGCAGCTACTTCAGGAACATCTTGCAAAGCTTGGATTTAGCAATGTTGATGTAACCGGTCTTGTCGTATATACATTCAATCGCATTGAGGTTCAAAATCGGTGCCCAGAACTCAAGACCTGCTTTCTCGGTCAATTGCCCTACCTTATCAAGGAGCATCGCGGCAAGACAGCTATATCTGACGAAGAACAGGCGACGATTGCAAGTGCTTTCGAGCAGGCTGCCCAAAACGGAAGCTATGCGATGGATTACGACATGGAGCAGTTCAAGGAAAACTTCGCAAACGCTTTACTGGCAATTGAAAATGCGAAGCTCGCGCCAAAAACCATTAAAGAACGCATGGAAGCCTGGATGGCAAATTCTTTGGGTGGCCTGTTTAAGCAGCAGCACAGTACAGCAACGGCAGCTTAACTATAGAAAGGGAAAACAATGAAAGACTTAGAGACAAAGGTTCCTGCGGTGGAAGAAGAATGCATTGCTAGCGATAGTGCCGAAGAGGCACGCGAAGGCAATACAGGACAAAAAGAAAAGGGTGCAATTCGAAATTTCTTTTCAAAACCACGAACCTTTTTTGGGGGAGTATTTCTAGGACTGATCCTTGGAATTGTTGGAACTTATGCGTTTATAAACTACAACCCTCCAGATGAAAAACCAATTACGGACTCGGTTGTAATGAAGGAAGCAATATGTCAAGTGAATGAACTTGCAACTGCATCTTATACGTACACAATTGCCGAGGCAGTTACCGATTCAAATAAGTTTTACGGGGTTACCATGCCCTTTACGGATAATAAGTTTGTTGTTGTTTGTAGCGGTGAGGTAAAAGCTGGAGTAAATCTTGATTCGGTAGATATTGACGCAACCGATGACGCCGTTACGGTGAAACTGCCAGAGCCTGAAATCTTATC
Source organism: Actinomycetes bacterium (assembly GCA_023394615.1). Classification (GTDB taxonomy): domain Bacteria; phylum Actinomycetota; class Coriobacteriia; order Coriobacteriales; family Eggerthellaceae; genus JAEXAI01. The sequence continues at coordinate 371,395 of JAEXAI010000016.1, forward strand.
GAACGAAGTCAATCCGTATAGTTTTGAAGTTGTTTATGAAGGCAACAACTTCCTTAACCCGTTTCATATGAGTGACTTCACTGGATGGTACAAAGATCACAGCGAAGGGATGTCTGAGCGCGCAAAAACATCTGACGTCCTAACCAAGGCGCAAGAGAACGCCCAAAGCAGTATTCGGGGAGTCCTGGATCCTATGCTCGCTGGTCGGCCTTTAAGCTTCATTTAAGAGAAGGTAAGGTGACAAGAATGAAGAAAATTGCTGGAATGATTGTTAAGGTTCTAGTTGTTATTGTTGTGCTTTACTGCCTAATCAACGTCGTTTTTCTCTCATGAAGATAGCGCCCATTGCTTAAAGGATTAATTTGCATAAAGCTATTGACTTGTACGTAACGTGCAGGTTTATGCTTCAAGAATAGGAGGCGATGCGTTTGAAAAAATTAAGCGAAGTTAGCAAATTGACAGGCATTACCAGACGCGCCCTACAGGGATATGAGGCAATGGGCCTTTTGCCGCCAACGTCGAAGACCAAAGCGGGTTACTGGCTATACGACGATGAAGCTATTCAAAAGCTGCTTATTATTAAGGTCTTTACCGAAGGCGGTTACAGCAGAGAAGAAGTAAAGACATTTTTCGAATCATCGTCAAGCGACACGCTTCAGGAATGTAACAACTTAATCAATTCATTAAACGCCAAAAAGCGTGAGATTGAGGGAATGATTAGAACAGTTCGATTTTTCAAAATTGAACGCAGGCTATCCAATCAGGCACAAAACGTTTTGGCCACAGTTGATCCGGCGCGTACCTATCGAGATCAGAGCTTTTCAAACTATCTTGAAGTGCTTTCAAATCGAATGTCGATGCTCCCAGGCGAGGTCGATGCAATCGATCTTGAGATGTATCTACTTTTTTGGTACAGCCTAGTTGTTGTAGGACTTCTAAGTAAGTCTGGGGAGAAGAAACCCATTAAGGATGCCATTGATGAATCCTATGAAATATTTGTCGTATTGATGTTTACGATGGATGGCTTCGATGGCTCCATGGACAAGATGACCGAAGACGAAAAAGAGATTCTTTTCCAAGAATTCGTTATGGATTACTTAAAGGATGAAGGCATAAAGCAAGCAATGAACGATGCTTGTGGTGGAGACACATCAACAATAATTATGAATATAGTTAGTGAATGGAGAGATTAATGAAACGTTTAGGAATTCTTCTCGTCTCGATATTTATGGTTGGTCTGCTCGCAGCGTGCAGTTCACCAGAACAAAAGGCAGCTCTCGAGTCTTTTGATACCGAGAAAGCTCGCATCGAGGCCCAGGTTGCAACTCTTACCGAAGAAATGCAGACAGCTGATGAACTCGCAAAGTCTGAGCAAAAAGCGCTTGATGAGTCATTGCGAGCAACACTTAGTGAAGACATAAACGCAACACGCACAATAGCTGATGGAACCGATATTCCGAAAGCAAAAACTAAAGCGGAGGAAATCGATGAGCAAACAGCGGTGCTTAAAACAATTGACTTAACAGCAGATTTGGACAAACTGAAAGCTTCCGAAAAGGCTTTAAGCGACAGCATGAAACAGTATCAACTGGTTAATCAACCAAGTGCAGAGTATGTTTCTAAATGCATGCAGCGCATTGGTTATATCGACAACATAGCTATTCTTACCGAAGAGACTGACGACACTAATAACCTTGGTAAGGCAGGTTGGTATACCGGCAAGGTCGTATTTCATTCCACCAACGTTGAACACACGGGTTATGACAACGGTTACACAACGCTCGAAGCAATAGGAAACCCTGCAGGTGGCTGCGTGGAAATCTTTGCTTCAGAAGAAGACGCAAATCGCCGAAACGAAGAACTGAAAGGCATGGAGGGAACAGTTCGTAATCCAGGCGCACATCAGGTTATTGGCACTATCGTGATTCGCGCATCACAGGATCAAAAGACATCTACCATGGAGCAGCAAATTGTTGATATGAAAACCGAGCTTACTAGATTGGATGCATAGTAATGGATGACCCAGAAAGCAAAACTGCACCGAGTCTTATTGCTTCGCTTGGGAAAATACCGAGTAACGTGTGCATTCCCGACGTCGTGAGTTATTTTTATATCAAAAGAATCAAGGGATGGATGGAATGCCCAGCTTGTGGTGAGAAGCTTTTCTATGACGCCAACAATGAGACTTGGATCTGCAAGGACTGTGGTTTTGTTTTACCCGAAGCAGAATTTCTAGATGGTTATGTCTTTTGGTTTTGCGATGAATGTGGGGTGTTCCTAAATAACCAGAAGGGTTTCAAGCCTTCACTAGAAAAGTGGACATGCACTAAATGTGGTTCCGTAAATGATATAACCAATGCAAATCTAATGGGCATTTGCCAAGAGTGCGGAGAATTGTTAGTCAACCCGAACGGCACTGTTTGTGAGGATTGCGAGCAAGAACGGCTTGAGCGCATGGCCAACCAACTTGAACAAGCTCAAGAAGAAATTAATACAAGAAAGACCAGCTATAAGAAGTCAAGTAGGTTTTGAGACTTTCTGACTAGAACTTTGACAATCAAATATGGGATAAAGGGCGTGTATTAAGGCATGCAAATCGAGCCCCATGGATTTTGGTGGCTTT
>JAEXAI010000022.1 GCA_023394615.1 Actinomycetes bacterium
GACAGTTGCGGGAAAAAGTGCTTACCGTCGCAAGGAAAAACTCCTTACCGTATGCTGGGAAAATTTTCTTACCACAGCTAGGAAAAAGTCCTTACCTTAACGAGGTAAAAATAGCTTACCGTCTACATACATCTGAATGGCGAGCTCCGCAGCGTCGTCGCCGTCCTTGGCGGCATCAAGTACCTTGCGCATGTCGCTGCTGAGCCCCGAGATTCCCAAAACGCCCGATTCCTTGTTCAGGATACGGTCCATCTCATCGAAGCTAATCTTGTCGCGGCGCATGATGTAGGTCACGATAGCCGGGTCAATCGATCCGCTGCGCGTACCCATCATCAAGCCTTCCAGCGGCGTGAAGCCCATGGTAGTATCCACGGACACGCCATGATTCACTGCCGCGATGCTTCCGCCGTTGCCCAAATGGCAGGTGATTATGCCCATATCTTCCAACCTGCGCCCGAGCAGATTTGCCGCCTGCTGCGCGGCATAGCGATGCGAGGTGCCATGCGCGCCATAACGGCGAATGTGGTATTCCTTGTAATAGCGCATGGGAAGCGGGTACATGTATGCCTTTGGTGGCATGGTCTGATGAAATGCGGTGTCGAATACAGCAACTTGTGGCGTATCGGGCAAAATCTTGCGCATGTGCTGTATGCAGGCATCGGCTGGCGGATTGTGCAGCGGTGCGATGGCTTCGCATCGTTTGATTTTCTGGAAAGCATCGTCGTCGATGATGACCGAGTGGGTGAAGTACTCGCCGCCCGATACAATGCGGTTGCCAATGGCATCGATGTCGGAGAGTTTATGTATGGGCGACGCTGGGTCGCCCACCAGCATGTCCAGGAGCTTTTCTAGGCATTGTTCAATGGAAAGCCCCTCAACGGAGCAGGTGCGAACCTCGGTACTGAGCGGAAACGAGATGCGCATATGTGCATCCTCGTCGCCGATTCTCTCTGCCAATGCGCGCATGTGGCAAATCTTCCCATCCGTTTGGATAAGCTGACTTTTGACAGTAGAGCTTCCGGCGTTCAAAGCGAGAACTAGCATAGCGTGTCCTTCCTGACGAATTTTGCAGGAAAGTATAGCATCTGGGAAAATAGTCAAGCTTGTATTAGAATACGCACCACCCGAACGCACCATCTAGGCGGCGAGGTGTCGCGTGCTGAAAAAGGGTTGGATAACGTTCGTGTTCGGGGCAGGCAGGATTGGGCAAAAGGACGGCGATGGCATGGCGCTACATCATCACGCAGGCGGATATCAGTTGGAAAAGCCGGTCTATTTCATAGGCTTCATGGGTGCAGGCAAAACCAGCGTATCTCAGTACCTAGCCAAGACCTGCGGTTTGGCGTCCATCGATGCCGATGAGTATCTGGAACTGCTGGAAGACCGCATTATCGCCGATATTTTTGCAGAAGATGGGGAAGATGCGTTTCGAAACATGGAGAGCCGCTATTTGGCAGAGCTATCCCAGCGCAGTCCGCGGTTCATCGCATGTGGCGGCGGGGTTGTGAAGCGCCCGCAGAACGCAGTGACTATGAAAAACAGTGGGTTCGTAGTGTATCTTGGTGTGACGGCTGAGGCGGCAGCAGCGCGCATTCCCAATACCGATTCGCGACCGCTATTCAAGAACCTCGATGTGGCCCGAGCTACTTTGACTCAGCGCGAACCGCTCTACAAGGCCGCAGCAGACGTGTATGTGGAAACCACCGATCGTGGAGTGCCCGAAATCGCCGAGGAAGTGCAGCGCATCTTGGCAGATCGCGGTATCTTAGTAAAGGAGTAATTTGCTGCAGCTCGCATCGCAGTACCTCGATGCTTTGAGCGTCTACTCGGCTTTCGCGCCCTGCTTCCACTTCACAGTTACGGCAGCGAACACGAACATCGCAGCTGTCAGAGCCGACAGCACCAAGAAGCTCACGTCGAAGCCGTAGTCGCTTATGCCGGTCGCTTCGATAGAATTCGCCGACATGATGGTCACGAATACAGTGCTCAGCATGGCCGAGAATAGCTGGCGCATCGACGTGGTAATAGCGGTGGCCTGGTTCTTTTCCTTTTCTGGAAGCGCGAGCGATGCATCGGCAACCAAAGGCGTCCAAATGCAAGCGATGCCCACAATACGCACACCATATATGGCAGTTATGGTCCAGGGTGACGTGTCGGGGGTGCACAGCACGAAAGCAAGCGTGCCAATCAAGATAAGAGCGCATCCGGAAAGCGTCAGCGCGCGGGGGCCTATGCGATCAAACAGTCGACCAGTCACCGGATTTAGTATTCCCAGCAGTATCGCGCCCGGCATGATGGTCAATCCGGAAACAGTGGCCGATGCTCCCTGTACGCCCTGCACATAGAGCGGCACCATAATGGACGCAATCATCATGGATGCTTGCGAAAACACCACCAACACGCAATCAACGGTAAAACGTTTCGAGCGAAAGGCCCTCAGGTGCAGCATCGGATTCGGGGAATTCTGTTCCCACATCACATATCCCACCAATGCTGCCGCACCGCCTGCGAACAGCACCCAACCCAAAGGATCGGTGAAGCCGTTCGATTCTGCCACCGAAAGCGCGCCCATCAAAGCAACGAATCCTATGCTGAATAGGGCGGTGGAGGTCGCATTGAACTTTGTGTCGCGGTGTTCGGCCAAGTCGCGCACGAAAAATACCGCCAATAGAAACACGAGCGAAGCACATGCCCCCAGAATCACAAAAAGAGCGCGCCATCCCAGATAATCGATAATGGGACCAGCTAGTGCAGGGCCGATGGCCGGAGCGAAGCCGATAATCAGACCGACGGCGCCCATAGCACGACCGTACTGTTCCTTTGGATAGATGATGAGTGCAACGTCTTGGATGAGCGGCAGACTGATGCCCGCGCCGCCCGCCTGTACTAGGCGCCCTATTAAAAGGAGGGGGAAGCTGGTGGCGGTTACGCACAAGATGGATCCTGCGATAAAACAAGCGAGCGACACCAAGCACAGCGTTTTAGTTGAAAATCGATCTACCAGCGTGGCTGTGCTTGCTGAAATCAAACCAAGTGCGAAAATATAGCCGGTTGTCAGCAGCTGCCCGAATCCGGCGCTAATGTTGAATTCCGCCAAGATGGTAGAGAGTGCATTGATCATCATGGCCTGTGACATGCACAAGATGAATGTTCCGACATACATGATGGCGAAGGCGATCATGTCCCTGCGTGATACCAATCTTTTTCCCATAAGCCTGTTTCGTCGATTCGTGATTTTCGTTGATGACTATACCACCGCTTTGTTTCAATCTGTATTTCGCGTAGTGGCTCATGGCTGAGAAAAGGTTCAATTCTCGCATTGTCAACGCGACCTGCTCTGCCCAAAAGTGTGAAAGTTGTAAATGCTGCTTGAATTCTGCTTGTACAAATGAGCGAGCTTTTGCTATTATCTACGTTTGTCGTTTAATGACCGCATTGCATGGAGGAAAACTTTTGACGAAAGAAGACGTAATCGAGCTTGAGGGTACCGTCCTCGAGGCGTTGCCGAACGCTATGTTTAGGGTCGAGCTTGAAAACGGACACAAGATATTGGCCCATATCTCGGGTAAGATGCGTATGCATTACATCAAGATTCTACCGGGTGACAAGGTTACCGTTGAGCTTTCCGTCTACGATTTGGAGCGCGGACGAATTACCTACCGCTTCAAATAATGCATGTTTCCCAGCGCTCGTTTGTGCAGATTCTGTGTGAACAGTGCCGGGTATCGCTGTCTTTAGCGACGAATCGCGCAGGCCGCTGCGCACGTTAAAAAAAAGGAATAATCACCTGCGGCTGGGTGTGTATATAAAGTGTAAACGCATAACCGAAAGGAAAATGAAATATGAAGGTACGTCCTTCGGTCAAGAAAATGTGCGACAAGTGCAAAATCATTCGACGCCATGGCAAGGTTTACGTAATTTGCGAAAACCCGCGCCACAAGCAGCGTCAAGGTTAAAGGAGGAATGTAATGGCACGTTTAGTTGGTGTCGACCTTCCTCGCGATAAGCGCATTGAAGTCGGCTTGACCTACATTTATGGCATCGGTCCCAGCACCGCAAAAAAGATCATCAAGGAAACCGGCGTGAATCCTGATATTCGCGTCAAGGACATTACCGAAGATGATTTGTCCAAACTCCGCGATTACATCAACGCCAACCTGCAAGTGGAAGGCGACCTGCATCGCGAGGTTTCCCAGAATATTAAACGCCTCATGGAAATCGGTTGCTACCGTGGCCTGCGCCATCGTCGCGGCCTGCCCGTTCGCGGACAGCGCACGCATACGAACGCACGCACCCGCAAGGGCCCACGCAAGCAAATCGGCGGAAAGAAGAAGTGAGGTAACCAGTGGCAACAAAGAAAAACGTGCGCACGCGCATCAAGCGTTCTGAAAAGAAGAATATCGCCGTTGGGTCTGCGCATATCAAATCCACGTTCAACAACACTATCGTCAGCATCACCGATCCTCAGGGCAACGTGATTTCCTGGCAGTCCGCTGGCACCGTCGGGTTCAAGGGCTCTCGTAAGTCCACTCCGTTCGCTGCTCAGATGGCCGCTGAAGCTGCCGCCAAGACCGCCATGGAGCACGGCCTGCGCAAGGTTTCCGTGTTCGTGAAGGGTCCCGGCTCCGGTCGCGAAACCGCTATCCGTTCCCTGCAGGCAGCAGGGCTGGAAGTGGCAAGCATCCAGGATTGCACGCCCATTCCGCACAACGGTTGCCGTCAGCGCAAGCGTCGTCGCGTTTAATCGAAAGGATCACCTATTATGGCTCGTTATACAGGGGCGGACTGCCGTTTATGCCGCCGCGAGGGCTCGAAGCTCTTCCTCAAGGGCGATCGCTGCTACTCGGATAAGTGCGCGATGGAGCGCCGTAACTATGCGCCGGGCGAAGCCGGCCACAAGCGCGTAAAGGAAAGCGAATATCGCCTTCAGTTGCGCGAAAAGCAGAAGACCAAGCGTATTTACGGTCTGCAGGAAAAGCAGTTCCGTGAGTACTACGAAAAAGCAAACCGCCAGCAAGGCGTGACGGGCGAGAACCTGCTGCGCATTCTGGAGTCCCGTCTGGACAATGTTGTCTACCGTCTGGGCTTCGCGAAATCTCGCGCAGAGGCCCGTCAGCAAGTGCGTCATGGCCACATCACGGTCAACGGTCGTCGCGTCGACATTCCGTCGTTCCGCGTGCGTCCGGGCGAACTGGTGGCCGTCGCCCCGAAGGCGAAAGACCTGCTGGTTATCAAGAGTGCTCTTGTTTCCAACGAACGCGTGCAGGTACCTGCATGGCTGGAGGTCGATATCGAAAAGCTGCAGGGAAGCGTCCTTGATCTGCCTAAGCGCGATCAAATTGATTTGGACATTCGCGAGCAGCTCATTGTCGAACTGTACTCGAAATAGCATTTTGCGGCTTTATAAGGAGGCTTACTACCTATGACAGAGTTCATGAGGCCTACAGTAACAACGGAAGAAGTCAACGATACCGTTGCACGTTACGTTGTTGAGCCGCTCGAGCGTGGTTATGGTTACACATTGGGTAACTGCATGCGCCGTGTGTTGCTGTCTTCTTTGGACGGCGCAAAGGCGACTGCAATCCAGATCGACGGGGTCCAGCACGAATTTACGACTGCCGAAGGCGTCATTGAGGATATTACTGATATCGTTTTGAACGTGAAGGGCCTGGTTTTCAGCGCCCTGAACGAAGATATTTCCGAAGCGACCGCTCATGTGTCGGCCGAGGGACCGTGCACCGTTACCGGTGCCGACCTCGAGGTTCCCACTGAGTTTTCCCTCATAAACCCCGAGCACGTAATCGCGACGGTTGCCGACGGCGGTCAGTTGGATATGACCATCCGCATCGGCGTCGGACGTGGCTATGTTTCGGCTGAGCGCAACAAACGCACGGAAGATCCTATCGGGATTATCCATGTGGACTCGCTGTTCTCGCCGGTTCGTCGCTGCACGCTAGACGTGACGGACACTCGTGTCGGTCAGCGTACTGACTACGACAAGCTGGTGCTGGAAGTTGAGACCGACGGTTCTATCGACCCCACTGAGGCCGTGTGCCGTGCAGCCAACATTGTCAACCAGTACATGGGCGCTTTCCTGAGCTTGGATGAAACCGAGAGCGAAGAAGAGGTGGAAGCACCTTCCATTTTCGCTCCTGAAGGTCAGGAAACCAATGCGGAGTTGGACAAGCAGATCGAGGATTTGGATTTGTCCGTGCGTTCGTACAACTGCCTGAAGCGTGCCGGCATTCATTCGGTGCGTCAGCTGGTCGAATATTCTGAAAACGACTTGCTCAATATCAGAAACTTTGGCGCGAAGTCCATTGAAGAAGTGAAGGAAAAACTCATTTCCATGGACCTCAATTTGAAGCAATAGGAGATTAGACAGATGAGACACTATAAGAAGGGACGCAAGCTTGGCACAGATGCCAGCCACACCAAGGCAATGAAAAAGAGCCTTGTTTGTGCGTTGTTCACCAACGACCGCATCAAAACGGTCGAAGCTCGCGCCAAGGAAATCCGTCCCGACGTGGACAAGATTATCACGTGGGCAAAGAAGGGCGACCTTCACTCCCGTCGCTTGGCCATTGCGGCTTTGGGCGACAAGGAATTGGTCCGCGAGGTATTCGAGAAGGTTGAGCAGGGTATGTTCGCCGACCGTAACGGTGGCTACACCCGCATTATGAAACTCGGTCCCCGCAAGGGTGACAACGCGAGCATCGTCATCATGGAGCTCGTCACCGAGCCCGTGAAGAAGAAGGGTGCCGAAAAGCCTGTCGCCAAGAAGGGCGCAGCCAAAAAGAAGGCAGCTGCCCAGACCGAGGACAAGGCCGTTGAGGCCAAGGCCGAAGAAGCAGTAGAAGAGGCGGCCGAAGGTGCCGCTGAAGAAGCTGCCGAGAAGGCTGATGACGCGAAGGTCGCTGAAGCGAAAGCTGAAGCTGAGAAGCCCGCTGCGGAAGAAAAGCCTGCTGCGGCAAAGGACGAGAAGGCTGAATAGCCTATCGCGTTTAGAGGGATCCGCAAGGAGCCTCGATGTTTGTAAGATTGAGAAAGCGGAGGCGCATGTCGTCTCCGCTTTCTTGTTGATGGAGCCTTGCCTTTCCATCTGTGAGAGCAAGCCTGTGCGATACTGAACTCATGTCGTTGAATGCTACTACATATATTCAGGGAACCACGCCCATACATCGTTTGGACGCTCGCACAAAGATAGTTTTGATGTTGGCGTTTTCGATTACGCTGTTTCTGGTTGAATCGTGGTCGGGGTTGGCTTTGTGTCTGGTGATTATCGCGATCTGCCTCTCTATCGCTCAGCTGCCGTTGAGGGAGGCATGCCGTCAGCTGATACCCATCGGCATCGTGCTGCTTATCACCCTTGTGGCTAATTCATTTGTCTTCGGAATCGATTCGGCATATTCGCTAGAATCGCAAGTTGCCCTAGCTGGGATATTCAAAGATGCCGTTCCGATCCCGCTCGTGGGAGAATTCTGCTTCACGCCTGCCGGGTTCGCGCGCGGGTGTTTTTATGTGGTGCGCATCGCACTTTTAGTGGCCGCATCTTTGTTGCTTACCACTACAAGCACGTCCACTGACATCGCTGCTGCGCTCGAGAGCTTCTTAACTCCATTGCAGCGTTTGGGACTGTCCACGCAGGATGTGGTCACTATCGTTTCCATAGCCTTGAGGTTTATACCGTTATCCATCGATGAGTTCCAAATGGTGAAGGCAGCGCAAATGTCTCGTGGTTCAAATTTCGACTCCGGAGGATTGAATCAGAGACTTCGCGCTTGGGGACGCGTAATGATCCCACTGTTTGTGGGATTGTATAGGCGTGCTGACGATTTGGCCTTGGCCATGGATGCTCGTTGCTACGGTATGGCAAAAGCCACCCATCTCAATCAGAATCACATGACAAAAAGTGGATGGGCGTGGCTTTGTGCGGGTTTAACAGCTTGTGCGGCGCTCGCCACAGTATTCTAGCGGGCGCGTGTCGCCTTTGTTTTAACTTTCGCTTGCTCTGTACCTGGCTCAACGAAGAGCTTGTAGGTATCAACGTCTAAAGCATCTGCTATACGCTGGATATTGTTTAGCGAGATACTTCGTTTGTGACGCTCGACTGCGCTGATATACGTACGATGCAGTCCGCACTTTTCAGCAAAGGCTTCCTGCGACATGTTCTCGCCGAGGCGATACATTCGCACGTTGTCTCCAAACACATTCAAAATGTCCATTTCTTATAACCCCCGATTTGAAATTCTCTCTCTACCGAATTCCTCTATCCATCGTAAAAGATATTTCAACTATGTAAACAAAAACTTCGATAACGAACAATAATTTTTTTATTTCTGCCGTATATTTGCTTCGAAACTACAATATAAACTGCGTGAAACATCTATTTACAAAACTAGAGTATTATAGTATGAAAAATTGCTGCATAGAGGGATTTAAGGAAAAGCCCATCAAGAAAGATTTCCTATGACTGGGAAAAAAGGGCCATCTCGAAACGATGGTGTGATTCTGGTCTAGATGCAAGAGATTCTGCGCTAGACGAAAAGAAGCAGAATCGCCAAACAGGCCATGCCGAGGTAGTAGGTTGCTTGGTTCAAAAATTTCATCGGTTTGAATTTAGTTTGATAGAAATAGATGAAAAGCAAGAGCGCATCTGACGTCAAAAAGAGCAGAGCGCCCGCAGTAGCGAGAATTGTAAGCGTCGATGCACCGGCTGCAATCAGCCACACGGCCGTTTTCGAAAACAACCACGTGACAAGGAAGCCGTAAGGCACCAATGCGGGTTTCATTTTCCCTACATCGAGACCGTGAATTCGGTCGATGAAAAGCGCGCCTATAGCGACAATGGCAGGAAGGATCAACTCCACTGCATGGAAAGGCGCAAGATGTGATAAAGCGACAAGGAATACTAAATGCGCCACTGCGAATGCAGCTACACCAGCTGTGAAAAGCGCGTCGCTCCAATGATTGTCGGCCTTCGCCAATAGCACGTCGCCGACAAGGCAGGCTAGAAATGCAGGCGCCATCCATGCGAAAAACCACCAAGCGCCCGATTGTGATGTGCAGAATGCAGCGAGGGTGACAAACCCTAGACTCGTGAGTGTTTTGAACAACAATCGATGTGGCTCGAGCTTCGTGGGGTAGGCTGCGGTTATGTCAAGTCCCAAAAGGACCAGATATCCGACGAGCAGAATCAGAAGCGTTGTCGGCATGGTCGCCATCCTTTCAAAACCTCAGTTACGTGACTCTTTGTAGAGCATCTTAGCACGGAGTATAAGCTGCGACGGCCCGGCATTGAGTAGGACGCCAAATAGCGCGGATGCACTATTCTGGAATGGTTATAATAATGCGGTGAACGTTCCGCTGCCTGCCATGTGCAGCTGCACTCTCGCGTGTCGTTGCTTTTGATGTGGTGGGCGGTGCGCATTATGCAGTCCGTAAATCGATAGGAGAGCTGTTATGCCCGCACCTGAAATGATTTCGCCTGAACGAGCGCGTGCGCTCGTGCTGGAAAACGTATCGCCGATGCTCAAAGAAACCGTGCCGATTTTGGAATCAGTGGGTCGCGTGGCATCTGAAGACATGAAAAGCGATATCGATATCGCCCCGTTCGCCCACTCCGCCATGGACGGTTTCGCCCTGCATGCTGTTGATATCGAGGGTGCAACTATTGAGAACCCAATAGTGTTGAGCGTTATCGCCGAGGAGGGCGCAGGCGATGTGTACGACGAGCCAATCGCTGCAGGTGAGTGCATTCGCATCATGACCGGCGCGCCGTTGCCCGACGCAGTAGACTCTGTGGTGAAATACGAAATCGTAGGCGTGGAAGAGGGAGACGGCAAAACGGGTAGTCGAGTGTCTTTCACTGCTCCCACCAAACTGCGCTCTAACGTGCGTGAAGCCGGCGAGGAAGCAAAAGCTGGTGAGGTGGTGGTGTGCGCAGGCGAGGTTATCGGCAGCGCTGGTGTGGGCTTTTTGGCCGGATGCGGCATCGTGGAAGTCCCTACGTACCGCAAGCCGAAAGTGGCCATCATCGCGACGGGATCCGAGCTGGTAGATGCGGCGCACGTGCCTGCCCCGGGCAAGATTCGCAACTCGAACAGCTACGCGATCGCTGCATGCGTGCAAGAAGCCGGCGGGCTGCCTGATATGATGCCCATCGTGCAAGATTCTTTTTCGGCGCTTGAAGATGCCGTATCCGATGCCGTATCCGACCATGATTTTGTGATAACGACAGGCGGTGCTGCCAATGGCGATTTCGACTTCATAAAACCTGTCGTGGATGATTTAGGCGAGTTACTCATGACTACGGTGAACATGCGCCCCGGCAAAGCGCAGACGTTCGGCCTGGTCGCCGACACACCGGTCTTCGGCTTGCCTGGTAATCCCGCAGCCGCCTACGTGGGATTTGAGATGCTTATTCGCCCAGCGCTTCGCAAGATGCAGGGCTACTCGCATTTTGAACACACGAAAGTAATGGCACGCCTTTCGAAAGACGTGAAGAAGAAAGATCCGCGCCGCATTTATATGCGTGCGACGTTGGTGAAAAACGAGCAAGGCGATTACGTTGCCACGCCTGCGAAAAACCAAAGCAGTGGTCTGTTCGGAGTGATTCAGCGCAGCAATTGCATGATTATAATGCCTGAAGGTCTTGAAAGCCGAAGCGCTGGGTCGCTCGTGGAATGCATTTTATTGGATATCCCTGAGGAGTTGGTGTTGTAATGAGCGCTGTCGAAAACGATGCAATGAATGCCTGCAAAAACGCTTCGCACGCACAAGGAACCCCGCAGCCAAAAGCCGCCCGCATCCCGCGCATAGCCATTATCACGTGTTCTGACACGCGTGATATGTCCCGCGATACCGCAGGTGCCGCCCTGGAGGGCCTCATCCGCGAAGCGGGTTGGGAAGTGGCGGATCATGTGGTGGTGAAGGACGAGCGCGACCAAATCGGCGCCGCTATCGTATACGCCGCCGATGAGCTCGATGCCGACGTAGTGCTTACCTGTGGCGGCAGCGGTCTTTCTCTGCGCGATGTGACTCCGGAAGCCACTGCTGATGTGTGCGAGCGCAATGTGCCGGGTATCGCCGAGGCCATGCGAGCCTACAGTTTGGCTATCACGCCGCATGCTATGCTTTCCCGTGCTGTGTGCATGCAACGCGGGCGTCATTTGGTTATAAATCTGCCGGGCAGCGAAAAGGCCGCTCGCGAAAACTGGGCTGGCGTGATGGGAGCGCTTCCCCATGCCATTTCGATGATGGCGGGTGAAGGGCACTGACCCTGCGGCAGGCTGCGCTATACTTGTCTGCGTTTCAAAAACAGAAAGGCGCGATACAGTGACAGATAGCGAACCGTTGAACGGTTTCACCGGGTTCAATCGGAAAAACGATAATTACCAATACTCAAGGAACATCGACGAGATGAAGCAGCGGGCTACCGTTGAATTCGATAAAGAGCACGTTGATGCCACTTCAGAAAACGACCGCCGATGGGCGTGGATTGAAATAGACCAGTCGGCTATACGCCACAATGCGTTGGAAGCGAAGCGCTTCATGCGTCCAGGGTGTCGCTTGATGGCTGTGGTGAAAGCCGATGCATACGGTCACGGCGCTGTGGTGTGCGCAAAAGCCGCGTTAGGCTCAGGCGCTGACTACTTGGGTGTAGCCACGGTGGATGAAGGCATCCAGTTGCGTGATGCGGGTATCAAAGCACCGATTCTGGTGTTGGCTGAGCCTCCTGCAACGGCTATTCCGCTGCTTTTATACTACGACATCTATCCCGCCGTCTATACGGCTGAATTTGCGTTGGCCTATGCGGAGACAGCCGACATGCATGGCATGAAGGCGCCGTATCATTTGGCAGTGAACACGGGTATGAACCGCATTGGCGTGCGTGCTGAAGACGTAATCGAATTCATGCGTCAAGTCAGTTTTCACCGTGCGTTGCAGCAGGTGGGCATGTTCACGCACTTTGCCACGGCAGACTGCCCTGAGAATCTGGACTTTCAGATACAGGTAAAACGTTTCAAAGACGCGGTGGAGGCGCTGCGTACAGCGGGTATTGATCCGGGTATCGTGCATGCGGCCAATTCTGCTGCGTTGTTCCGCTACCCCGACACGCACTTCGACATGTGCCGCTTGGGCATATCACTCTACGGTTTTCACCCGTGTCGCGAGACCATAGGGCGCGCTGATTTGCGTCCGGCGATGGGAGTGTATGCGCGCGTGACCAACGTGAGCACCGTGCCTATGAGTGAAGGCGTGAGCTATGGGCTGAACTATCGCAGTCCTGGCAGCGTGAAGATTTGCACAGTGCCGCTCGGTTATGCCGACGGTTTGCGTCGCGGGCTTTCCGGGCAGGGCAATTTCATATTGGATGGTCAATACTGTCGTCAGGTGGGAAACATCTGCATGGACCAGTGCATGTTCGAAGTGGATTTGCGCTCTTACGGCACGCGAGATCGCTTAGATCCGCAGATTGGCGACAAGGTGACTATCGTCGGGGCGCAGGGCGATGCCGTGTGCACCATCACGGAAATGGCTTACACGCTAGGGACCATCGAGCACGAAGTGGCCATCGGTTTCTCGCACAGGCTACCGCGTTTGTTCGTCTAAACCTGTCAAAGGTGTCAAAGGGACGGGTCGTTTGACACGTTTTCATATCCCGTCCGCGCAATTGCAGCAGCGCGTGCACGGGATATGCGTGCGCGCGCCGGGTCGTGCTTATCCCGCGTCGAACCGCGCAAAGGCACGGCGAATGATTCGGCCTCGGCTCATTTTATCCCTGCACTCTAAGGCCGAAGCACAGACTGCGCCGTGCTTCATGCGCGCGCTTCTTTGACGGGGCGCTCCAACGGACACGCCCGCATATCCCGTGCGCGCACCACCGCCGCTACCTCCGTGCGTGCCTTTGCTCGAATCTGCCGAATGTGGCCTCACCACGGCTGTGGCATTTCACCCGACTGCATTCTGCGTGATAAGCGCTGCGGCCTGCACTCATACTCAAACGAGTGGTCTATAATCAGCAGAAGCTGTGCCGCCGCGCTCGGGCGCATCGACAGAAAGAAGCATGCATCATGCATAAACCGCATATTCCACTAGATGAACTGAAGGCGCAGGCCGAAGAGTGCCGCGCCTGCCCGCTGTGTGACGGACGTACGAACTTGGTGTTCGGCGTGGGCAATCCGCATGCGCGCGTGATGATTGTGGGGGAGGCGCCGGGCAAAAACGAAGACCTTCAGGGTGAGCCCTTCGTGGGCAAAGCAGGGCAGTACCTCAACGAGCTTTTGGAATTGGCTGACTTGAAGCGTGAGGATGTTTACATCGCCAATGTGCTGAAATGCCGTCCACCGGGAAACCGCAATCCGCAACCTGACGAGATTCTAGCCTGTACGCCTTTTTTACGCGAACAGACGCGCACCATCGATCCTGATTTCATCGTGACGCTGGGCAATTTTTCAACAAAGTTCATCCTGAAAACAGACCGCGGCATCACGGGGTTGCATGGAAAACTGCAGCAGGCGGGAAAGTTCGAGGTGTTTCCTGTGTACCATCCGGCAGCGGCAATATACGACCGCTCGAAACGCACGGCGCTCGATGAGGATTTCCGCGAGTTGGGCAGGCTGCTGAAAGAAACAGCCAGCGAGTAGGCTTGGGCAGGCTGCAAAAGAGTGCGCCAGCGAGCAGGCTTGGGCAGGCTGCAAAAGAGTGCGCCAGCGAGCAGGCTTGGCGACCTCGTGACGAACGACTGCGGCTAGACCAACTCAATCGCATGTCGAGCTCAGCGGGCTATAACCACTTGCGACGCTTGAAGATGACCAGTTCTATAACGACGATAATCAGGCAAATGATGACCACGCCCGCGTAACCAAACACCCAATCGAGTTCGGGCATGTATTTGAAATTCATGCCATACCAGCTGGTCACTAGCGTGAGCGGTACGAAGATGGACGTGATTACCGTCAGCCAGCGCATCGTTTCATTCTGCTTTACGTCTATTTGGGTCTGCTGAAGTTCGAACAGCTGCAGGCTGTACTCTTTCAGGGTGCCAGCACGTTGGAATAACCTATCGGCATGGCTTCTGAACAGGCCGAACAGTCGAGCATCCGCATCGCTGAACAACTCGTTTTCGTTATCTTCCAAAAGCTCGCCCACATCTTCGAGCTGCTCGTAGTAATAGCCTAGATGCAGCAGTTCGCGGCGCATGCGCGTAACGGACGAATTCGCCTCGGCGCATCCCATGTCCGCGATGGTTTCTTCCACGGTTTCAAGCGTTTCCTCAAACGTTTCCAAATATGCGGCGTCTTCGCCAATCAAGTCCTCGAGCAGGTAAAACAGTATACGAGCCAACGTCAGGGGCGAACGGTGATGGGCGTCGCAGAATTCCTTCAGCATGTTTGCGGCCATGTCCGTGTCGTCTATCACAATCAGGCGTCGCTCGTCGATGTAGAAAGAGACGGGACGTCCCGGATGGTCCAAATTGCGTTTATCGGGCAGGGCAACCACGCCGACGGTGCACGCCTCAAGCAAATCGGCGTGGCTGGAGTGTTTGCGCAAAAGAGTCTTTGTGGCAAAGGGCCGGTCTAAAGCGTTGGCGCATGAGTCAGTGAATTCTTGGTTGCTCAGGACCTGCACCACCTCTCGGTAATCCGAATAATCGAACGTCACCGGGGTTTCGGTCATGCAGATACCCTGCACGTCGTATTGAATCGCCATGGCATGCCTTCCTAATCTTTCCTAGAGATTATAGCGTTCAATGTGATGATGCGACTGAGGAACGCGCAACTGATGATGCGACTGAGGAACGCGCAACGTTCGAACGGTTATTGCTGTGTATCGGCAGTCCGCCGCCATGTTCATTGGAAGGGGAAGCCAGATTTCAATCAAAGCGTTGAAAAATCGAGTTGCGTTTCGAAAGCTGTTGTTTCAAAAGCTGTTGCATCAATCCGCCCACGCAGATGCCATCGCACCCGTTTTATTGCCTTAAAACATTTTTTGCGATTTCAAAACAGGAAAACGCCAAGTAAGCGAGGTAAAGTACGATGCTGTCTCATATAAGTCTCTCCTAATCGGCTGAAATCGGGAAAGACGGAAAACCCGCTCCGTATAACAGCAGGTCACAGGAGACTACCTTGCACGGGCGGAAATAGGACTCGTACTTTACTTCGCTTGCTCGCCATTATTCTGTTTCCAAATCGGAAAATGCCCCGAAACCGTGGTCGTGGGCTGTGTCTCGGAAGTTGGTGTATGAATCCCGACTTCGGGACGCAGGACTCGGTGATTCGGCAAGGAGCAGGACTCAGCGATTCAGCAAGGAGCGAGGCCCAGCGATTCAGCAAGGAGCGGGACTCGGCGACTTAGCAAGGAGCGAGGCCCGGTGATTCAGCAAGGAGCGGGACTCGGCGACTTAGTGTGCTGCAGAGGAAAACATGTCAAAAAAGTGCAGCTTCTTGCAAATCTTCCGGTCGATCCCCCGTTTTTGTAAGAAAAGTGCAGCATTAGGTTTTTCCGCACTTGATTTCACTGACGTCCTTTTTCGAGCACGCCGCTGAACTGCGACGATGCAATCAAGCTCCAGATGGTGCATTTCGAATACTGAACAATGCATACTATGAGTTAACTTATTTGCCAATTATTGCACTTTTCTTCCAAAAACGAGGAATCGACTTCGAAAAAAGGTTGCAGTCCATGGGAGGAGCTTCGAAGGCTAGGGGGCACCCCGAAACCAGATCGATGCGCTCACTTTTATGCGATCTGTGCAATTGCTTGGTTGTGCGGTCGGCCCTCATTCGTGCCGTTTCGCGCCGATGGGAGCCCATTGCGCAACGCAAGTACGCGCGCTTGTCCTACAATCGCAACTGACAATAGAAAGCAGTGTGTGGTATCAATTGATGGGAGAGCATTATGGAAAAGGAAATGCGCGGGCCGGTATGCGTGTTTTTGGCCGATGGGTTTGAAGAAGTTGAAGGGCTGACTGTGGTGGACGTGCTCAGGCGCGCAGGAATCCCCGTGAAAACCGTTTCGATAAAAGACAGCCGCAAGGTGAAAAGCTCCCACGGCATTAAAATGAAGGCCGATAAGAAGCTGATTGATATCGACTTTGCCAAAGTGGATATGATTGTGCTTCCTGGCGGATTGCAAGGTACCCAGAATCTGGAAGCGTGTGAGCCGTTGCTCGATGCCCTGCGGGAATTCAACGACCAAAAGCGTCCTATCGCCGCTATTTGTGCCGCACCGCGCATATTCGCGCATTTGGGATTCTTGAACGATAAGCCTGCAGCTTGCAATCCGTGTATCGAGGATCAGATGGGAAATGCCACCATTGCAAAAGACAAAAAAGTGGTAAGCGACGGGCATATCATTACCAGTTGCGGTATGGGTACAGCGCTTCCGTTTGCGCTTGCCATTGTGAAATACTACCAGGGACAAGAGGGCCTGGACAAGGTTTTGCCCGGAATCGTGTATTCATGCTCGTAGAAGCCCGGGTTATGTGGCCTAGGCTTTTGGTACGGAAAAAATGATGCCATTCCCGAGCAGCGGGTTTTGTGGCGGGGTATACCTTTGCGACCAGCTGATAGGCTGCCGTCCAATCGCTTGGGTCCAATCGTTTTCGGGCTGCGTTAGTTTCCTAGTTGCCGGCCTGATGATGGAATGCGGGCGTATCGTGCGTGAGCACGCCGAAGGAGTATCCCTGTGCGCGCAAGTCGTCGATAACACCGGGTAGCGCATCTACGGTTGTGCTCTTTTTCGAACTGTCATGCATCAGCACGCAGATGCGCTGTGCTCCGCTTGCGCCTTCCATCACATTGTTGTGAATGTAGCTGACCTCGGCGGGCTGAGGTGTGGAATCACCGCCGGAAACGTTCCAGTCGAAATACTGATAGCCCGCAGCGGGCACGCTTTGCGTCAGGCGCGTCATGATGCCAGAGCTGTAACTTGCCGAAACGGTGTTAGATGTGCCACCTGGGAAGCGCACAATGTTCACCGAATGACCCAGTTGCGCGGTCACGGCATCCTGTATAGCGGCGAGGTCTTGGAAATAGGCGGCATCCGACGAATAAATTTGTGCGTAATCGTGCGAATAAGTATGCAAACCAACGGCGCATCCCGCGGCTTCTTCGTCCTTCACCATAGAAAGCATGTCAGACGTGCCCTTCACGAAGAACGTGGCGACGGCGTCTTTTTCCTTGAGCACCTTCAATATGCCCGCCGTATTGGCCGAGGGGCCGTCATCAAAGGTCAGGTAGCAGATTTTCGCGGTAGCGTCGCCTGCGGCGATGCGTGCTTCGATATCGTTAGTCTGCGTGGTGCGATCGCTGTTTCCCGTTGCGCTTGTTGCGGCGGATGACGGAGAGGTCGCAGTGTTTTCGGGTTCGGGAACGTCGTTCACGATTTCAGGGACTGAATCGGCAATTGTTTGCGGTGCTTCTTGCGCGTTGTCGGTAGAAGCATCTGCAGCCACGCACGAACCAAGTAAAACGGTGATGCAAAGCGCAAGTGTAACAGCAAAAAAACGTGTCAGTAGGACGGGTCGTTTGACACGTCCTCTGCGACGAGGGCGCGATTCATAACGCAGGTTGCTTTTCTGCGCAGATGCCCGATTCATGTTTCCCTCTTTCATGACGCCGCATGGCTGCGGCCATATTCTCCCCTGATGAGTTTCTCGCGCTCTACGTTAAAGGCAAACTGCATAAACGTCAACCGCTCAGAGTGCTTAAATGCTGTAAATGAGTCACAGTCGCGACCTTTGAAGCAGAGGCGAGTGAATCATCCATGTATCGACTCGAAAAAGTACAGGAATCGACGCTTTCCTAGCTTCCTTCACTACTCGTTGTTTCGCTTTTTTAAACAGTCATTCGGATATAAAAGAGAGCAGATGCTCACCGTGCGCGACAGGGCGTATCCGGTTAGTTGTGTGTGACTTGTGGCAGCGATGTCGGCTGAGCGTGAACTGGGTGTGCGCCTTGCGCGGGGTCTGGCGTGCGTGCCCCCTGTATGCCCGAGTCTTTCGCTATTCTATGCCACGGTAATTTCCCGGAAACGACGAACAAACACACCAACCGGTTGAAAGGATACCCTTTGAAACGCACTATCGTTGCGGCATGCTTTTGCATGCTCTTTCTTGTTGCAGGCATTGTCCCCTCAGCTTCAGCGCAAGAGTCGTTAGCCCATGCAGCTACATCGACAATCGAAATATCTTCCATAGACAACGCCAACGTGTTGACGAAGCGCGTGGCCGACCAAGAAAAGACCATGCAGGCAGAACAGGCTGTGAAGCAGGGGCAGGCAGACGACACTCAACTAGCTACCAGCGCAATCGCAAGCACAACTATCGAGATTGCATCGCCAAAGACCGCACCCACCGCTTCTGCCGCAGCAACGACTACTGATAAGGTGCTTTCCTACAGCGCGACTGCGATTGAGGCAGTGGGCACGCAGGAAACTACCGGCCACTCCGTCTGCTGTCCTGGGTTTGCATGCGCCTATGCCGACGCCGTTTTGGACGGCACAGTGAATGACCATTCATATTATGGTTGCGGATGCTGCATGTGGACCGATTGGGGCGGAGGCGATTCATCGTATCGCAGCGTGGGCAGCGATACCCAGCTTTTGCGAGAGGCCTACGACCAGATATCATCCGGGAGACCTACGGTTATCCACGTGAGCGCCTCCTACGGCGAGCATTGGATCGCCCTAATCGGTTATACAGGTGCGCTAGATCCCGACAATCTCACGCTCGACAACTTCATCGCACTTGATCCGTGGGATGCCTCGCAAGTGGTTGCAGGCGGGTCGTTTTCTCTCTATGGTGACGGATGCGAGCACATTTCAGCGCGATAGTCGTTGTTTTTTGGCTGCTGCCCCCGTGCGGCTGAATTATCCTCTCATAACTAAATAGCAGCTCCTATCTGCACTGTAGGGTTTTCGATAGCTTGCCGTAAGGTTTATGCAAGGTTTTCGAAAGGCTCGTCTGCCATGCTGTCCTTCTCACAGTTGAAAGGGGAAGGATGAAGCAGCGCAAAAACATGATTATTGCCGTACTATGCGGTGCCTTATGCGCGATTTGCGTGTTTGCCTATACCCAATCAGTGCGCTCCGAATCCGACTCTGCTCGTGCGGAGGCTATGGCTCGCTACGGTGGTGATCAATTGGAGGTACTCGTTGCCACGAAGGATATATCCGCAGGCGACAAGGTCGACTCCACCAATACCACGAAGAAATTCTGGCTGGTCGATTTGCTTCCATCGGGAGCGGTTGAAAACACCTCAGAGCTTTCGAGCGTTACGGCCACCTCATCTATAGGGGCCGGTGAGGTGCTGACCCAAAAGCGCTTCGAAGGTGAATCAGGCGGCATATCGGTACCAAAGGGCCTACAGGCAGTCAGTGTCGACGTGAAAAAGGCGCAATCGGTAGGCGATGCCCTAGAAGCGGGCATGAATGTAGACGTCTATTCCGTTGGATCCAGTGGCGCGCAGCTTTTAGCATCCGATGTCTTGGTGCTGGCCCAAGGCGCTTCGTCTGGGTCGCAGAAATGGGTCACGTTGGCGATTCGCTCCGAACAGGTTCAGGAAGTGATTGCGACCACGCAGAAAGCGGAATTGTATCTGACTTTGCCAGGGTCGTACGGGGAAGGGAAGGACTCATGAGTGCAGAAGTGGTGCTGTGCGCAGATAGCGCAAGCTTGCAACATCCGGAATGCATCGGCTTGGATGATGAGGCGATTGAGGGTCAAGGATGGCTCTCGATATTCTCCGACGCCAATTTGGCTCGGGCCACGCTTCGCAACTTGCCCGGACACAGGGAGGTGTGGGTTGCGGGCAGCGATCAGGTGGGGGCCATGAACCTTGCGGCCGCCCTGAAAAACGACAGGGCCGATAGCACGATATGCTTGGTGGCGTTTCAGGGAAATGGGTCGTTGTTCAGCCGCGCATCTGCAGCGGGCATAGATCAGGTACTCGACAGGGGCGCTTTTGTGAGCAGATATGGTGCTTGCAAGCTCGCTTCCGAGCGCAGACGCGGAGTGCCTGGGGTTGCGTCAGAGCACTCTCGTTCTGCACCCGCATCAGTATCCGTCAGCGCTTCGGCGCCCGCCTCTGTTGCGACATCCGCTGATGTTGCGACATCCGTTGGTGCTGCGCTACCCACGTACGCTGCGTCGGCCGCGCCGTCGAGTGTTTCCTCGTACGCTGCGCACCCACCGCACGTGTCGCCGCCGGTCACCGCAGAGCGCGTGCGCTCCTCATTCGAGACAAGGGTGCAGAATGCCGAGCATTCGGATGCGTACGTGCTCGCTGTGGTTGGCGCTGGCGGAGGCGTGGGCAAAAGCGCCGTTGCGGCTTTGTCGGCGTGCTTCGCACAGGGCATGGGGCACAAAACGCTGCTGGTAGATGCCGACCTGCAATTCGGTGACATGCACTATATGCTCGGCTGCGAAAAGGCACTCAGGATAGACGAAGCGATGACATCGAGTGCGCGTTTGGAGGCGTTGAAGCCGAGCGGGCGCATGCCAGCGTTGCTTGCGGCTCCCAGAAAACTGGAAAACTCCGAACAGGTGCAGACGCGTGTCGCATCCCTTATCGCTCAGGTAAAGCAGCGCTTCGACGTAATAGTCGTGAATACCGGTCCTGCTTGGGATGAGCTTCATATGCAACTATTAGAAGCCTGCAACAATACGCTGTTCGTTATAGACCAGCGTCCATCATCGGTGCGGGCTTGCCGGCATGCGCTGGATTTGTGCTCCCGGTGCGGCATTGCGTCGCAACCGTTCTTGTTCGCGTTGAATCGCTGTTCGCGCAATGCGCTGTTCTCGTCCATCGATGTGTCCTGCGCTTTGCGTGGCGCACACGTGATGGAAATGCAGGATGGCGGCAGCGATGTGGAAGAACTGCTGGGAGCGGGCCAGCCGCTCGATCTCATTGATTCGCATAACCCGTTTTGCGTCAGCCTGGAACACCTTTTGACGGAGGCGCTTCCTGAAAATGAAAAAGAGGGCGCTGGGGCTGTGCCGCCATTGCGTGCGAATAAAAAGCGCCATATGCCGATTATCGGTGGCAAGAGGAAGAAAGCGGCATGTCTTTAAGCGAGAGGATAAAAGCCGCGCAAGACGCTTCTGCCGACGCGCGTGCGAGCGGGGATGCGGATGCGACCGCGCAGATACGCGAGCACCTGCATCTCATACTGCCGCCTGAGACCATCGCTAAAATGATGGCGGAAAGTCCCAAGCGCGCGGAAAACGAAGTTCGCAGGGCCTGCCGTACAGTGCTTGATAATGCGCCGTGGTTGCTTGAACGAGCGGAGGCGAGGGACTCCTTGATTGAGGGCGTTGTCGACGGCATCTTCGGTATGGGGCCAATCGAATCCATGCTGGCAGATGATGAGATAACCGAGATCATGGTGAACGGATCGCGCTCGGTGTACGTAGAGCGGCGAGGTTGCCTGGAGCGTACAGCGGCGGTTTTCCAAAACGACGAGCAGGTACGGGCGCTCATCGACAGGATCATCGGTCCGCTGGGGCGGCGCATCGACGAATCGTCGCCTATGGTGAACGCGCGCCTTCCCCAAGGTCATCGTGTGAATGCGGTTATCGCGCCGCTTTCGCTGGAAGGACCGGTGCTCACTATTCGTAAATTCACCGCGAATGTGATGACTTTGGAGGAAATGGTCGAGTCGGGTTCTTTCGATGCGCAGATGACGTCGTTTTTGACATGGGCCGTGCGAGCACTAAAAACATCGCGGTGTCGGGGGGCACGGGCAGCGGAAAAACGACGCTTTTGAATGCGCTGTCATGCAAGATTGACCAAAGGGAGCGAATTCTGACCATCGAAGATTCGGCTGAGTTGCGATTTTTGGAGCACGATCACGTAATCAGGTTGGAAGCGCGTCCACGTAATGCAGAGGGTTCTGGTGAGGTGACCATTCGCGACTTGGTCACCAATGCTTTGCGTATGAGACCTGATCGAATCATCGTCGGCGAATGTCGTAGTGGCGAAGCACTCGACATGTTGCAAGCCATGAATACGGGCCACGATGGATCGATGACCACCCTGCATGCGAATTCGCCGACAGATGCGGTGATGAGGCTCACCACGATGGTTCGCTACGTGGCCGATTTGCCGGTGGATGTGATACAGACGCAGATAGCGAGCGCGCTTGATTGCATCGTGCAGACAGCGCGGGCGGCGGACGGCGGGCGCTACGTGAGGGAGGTGGCATCCGTTGCCTATGATTGGCAGAATCGCCGATGCTGCCTGAATCCTCTGTTCACGTGGGATGAGCGGCGAAACGTCGGCAGATGGGTGGCTGTGCCCGACTGGATCGACGAGCTGCAATACAAAGGTTTGGCAAAAGACGAGGAGGTGGAAAAATGGATGTGCGCGACGTCGCTTTCTGCATAGCTATCGGAACGGCCTACATCGCCGCCACTCTTGGCACTCAAGCAATCATAGGCATCTTGGCGAAAAAGAAGCGCGTCGATAGGGTGCAGCAAAAGGCTGGGTCCCCCACGTTTGCGCGTCGTTTGCTGCAAAAAGGGGCGCTCCCTTTAAATCCGCTCGCCTGCGCGTTGTCGGAATTCTCCGTTGCAAAGGGCTTCTTCAATAGACTGGCTGTATGCGCGCACTCGCGCGGGTTCGCCTGTGATGAGCAAAGCGTTGGCACGCTGTGCATCGCTGCAAGCGCGGTGATTTTCGTGTTGGGCGCGCTTATCGGTGGATGGCCCGCAGGTGCGGCTGTGGTATTGGTGGCGTTGGTCGTTGCATCGGCAGCTGCATCCCATGATAGAGAAGTGCGGGAAGATGTGATGCGTGAAGCGCTGCCCGATGCGTTGCGAGCGATGGGAACGTGCTTTCATGCGGGCTTGTCGATACAACAGACCTTCGACCAGATGCGAAGCGAGACGCAGGGGTCCCTCTCGGATATGTTCGCACGTGCGTCCGACGAGATCCGTTTGGGCGAGCCGGTTGGAGAAGTGCTTGAAAAGTTCAGGGATACCGAGCGTATGCCTGAACTGGCATTCGTGTCCGTTGCATTGTCGGTGCAGCATAAAACAGGCGGAAGTCTACAACAGGTACTCGATTCAGCTTGCGAATCGCTGGAAAGCGAAATAGACCTGCAGCGATCGCTTCGCGTGCAGACGGCTCAGGCGCGCTTATCCGCGCGCGTGGTTACCGGCGTGACTATCGCGCTTGTGGCGGTGCTCTCGCTGCTGTCAAAGGACTTTCTCGCGCCGTTTTTTTCCAGCATCGCAGGAATGGCAATGCTCTGCGTGGCGCTTGTCATGCAGGTGTCGGGCATTGTGTGTGTGCGGCGCATGTTGCAAGTGGAGGTGGACTGATATGACCGACATCGTTTGGCTGATCTTTGCCTGCGCGCTTGCGTTCGCCTGTGGAGCACTGTGTTTCCGTGTGATTGACAAATCACGGAAAAAGCGTGCGCGAGTGCGCATCCTGCAAGGGAAGAGCGGCATCGATTCTGCGGATGCGGAAGACCTTCATTGTCAAGGTATATCCCGTCGGCACATTGCGCTTGCGCGTAGGCAGACGCGTGAGGAGGCGCTTTACCGCTGGAATCCCCATCTGATGAGGATTGCTTCAATCGGCATGTCGGGCTTCGACGAGAGGGCGAAGGTGGCGGGGCTCGCGCAAACCGTGTCTGCTCGAGGGTTCGTGCGTGCCAGGTTGTTGCTGTGCGCAGGGAGCACTTTAGCTTGTGCGCTTCTGGGAGCCGTTGCTTCCAGCGAGTTGTCTTTGTCGTTGGCGTGCGCTGGGGCGCTCTACGGATGGTTCTGCTTGAATTCAGCGTTTCGAAAAGAGGCGATTATGCGGCGCGATGCGCTAGAGCGCCACCTTTCCGAGGTTATCGAAGTCGTGTGTTTGGGGCTTCGAAGCGGACTTTCATTCGATAGCTCGCTTGGCTTGTACTGCAGCTGTTTCAAAGGACCGCTGAGTGCAGAGCTCGCCTTGGCGAAAAGCCAATGGATGTCCGGGTTGGGCACCAGGGAATCGGTGCTCAGAAGCCTGTCTGCGACCTATGATTCCCCGTTGTTTTTGCGCGTGGTGGATAACATCGTGCGTTCGATGCGTTTCGGGTCGCCTTTGGCCGAGGGTCTGGAGGTGCTGGCTGCCGAGGCCAGGCAGTGCAGGCGGGCGGCCGTGCAGGAAAAAGTGATGAAGGCACCAGTGAAGATGATGATGCCTGTGGGCACGTTGATACTGCCTTCAATGCTGATATTGGTGCTGGGTCCTGTGCTGTTGGAGTTGGCAGAAGGCTTTTAGTGAAACGATACGAAGGAGGATGAACATGATGGGAAACTCGATGGGTGACAAGATATTAGGCTGCTGGGTGCGTCTGCGGTGCGCGGCATCGACAAAATTACGTCAAACGAAGGGGCAGGGTACGACCGAATACGCGATTCTGGTTGGGGTTCTAGTAGTAATCGCTATATTGGCCATCACGATTTTTCGACCGAAACTACAGGAGCTTTGGAATGCGATTGCTGAAGGCATCAACGGTCTGTAAGCTGCGACGATGTGGTTGCACATGCGTGTGCGACCACATGCGTGATCGCACGGGGCAATCCAGCGCGGAATTCGCCATCATCTTAGCGGCGTTTATCTGCGTCGCTATTGCCCTCGGTGCTCTGTGGCGCGTTCTGGATCAGGGTTTGTTCATCGAGCATGCTTTGATGAGCGCATCACATCATCTGTCGAGTGTGGATGTGGGAGCGTGGGGCGATGTGCTGGCATATTGAAAATCGTTTGCGTGCAAAGGGTTTATCGCGTGCGGGTCAGGCCAGTGTGGAAGCGGCATTTCTGATTCCCGTCCTGTTCGTTTCGATGCTGCTGTTAATACAGCCGGGCATTATTTTGTATGACCGGGTGGTCATGGAGGGCGCAGCCGCAGAAGGATGCCGATTGCTCGCAACGCAGACGGAGTCAGCGGGATTCACCCAGGATCGCTGCTCTGCCTTGATAAAGCGCAGGCTGGGCGCTATCCCGCCGCAAGATCTTTTCCACATGCACCAAGACGGCTGCTCGTGGGAGATAGAGCTTGATGGCGACGAGCGGTCGGCAGAGGTAGGCGTGACCATCCGCAACAAGGTGAAACTGCTACCTCTATTCGATGGAGCGGGGACGCTGTTGGGATTGGCTGATGGGCAGGGATGTTTGAGTATAGAAGTGGTGAGGCGGGCGCAGACTCAGCCCGAATGGGTGCAGAAGGGAAAAGGCATAGACCCGCAAGCTTGGACGGGTGCACGCGATTAGCGAAGGGGGGGGAGGAAACTGTGAGGGGAATAGGAAAGCATGTCGGTAATGCGCCGAATCATAAGATGAAGCGTTCGCAAAACGGCCGCAGTGCCAATGGCGCATCGAGAAAAGTACGGGCGTTTCACGAAGACGATGGCGGGTTCTCGACGCTTGGAATGGTAATCGCACTTTTGCTTACCTTGTCATTGGTCTTCACGACGGCCCGCATCTACCGTATTGAGTCGATGGCTGCCGATGTGCAGAATGTGGCCGATGCTGCGGTATTGGCCGCGGAAGGAGAAGTGGCCTCTTTCTACATCATCTCGCAGACGTGCGATGCTATCGTATTGTCCCTTTCCTTGACGGGCCTCGTGGCAGCCGGGCTGGGAACTGTGGCTTTGTGCGTTCCGGGCGCAGCGGCATTTTCGGCAAAACTGCTGGAAGCGGCTTCAAAAGTCCTTGAATCCAGAGACAGATTTGCCAAGAGTGCAAAATCGGGTTTGGAACATGTGCAAGAGTTGTTGCCCTACCTGGCGGCAGTGCAGGCGGCATCCGTGGCAAAGGGCAACGGTGACGGACGCCGTGATTATTGCGGCTTCGCCATATTGCTGCCCGCTGAAGGGGAGCCGGTGTCGGTAGGTGCGCTAGATGGTGCCCAAGACGCTTTGGACAAGATTGATGAAAAACGCGAGGGCATACAGGAGGCGGCTCGCGAAGCCGAAGATGCTGCTCGTGAGGCTGATGCCTGCAAACTGCGCGCCTTCATGGCTGATTGCGGCAATGCGCCGGGATATTGCATGTACGAACGCGCCGGGACGTTGTCACAATTGGACGCAACGCGCAATCCGCTGTATCGCAACGTGGAAAGCTGGTCGTTCAGTGTCGCTTTAGCACGCGCGCAGGCATACTATCCCGAGCGGCTCGCAAACGAGGAGCCCTTAGGACCATCTGTTGAAGAGCAAGTGAATTCAGCCCTGCGCAAGCGTTTCTACGAATATGCAGTGCAGGCTGTTTCCAAAGGGTACGTCCATGATGATCCGACTGGTTCATTCGAGGCGAATTTCCCTTTGTTGCCACGCAATACCGAACAGATGAAGCTGACTTCCTTGTATACCCAAAACGTCTACCCCGTAAGTACGGCGG
Organism: Actinomycetes bacterium; assembly: GCA_023394615.1. Classification (GTDB taxonomy): domain Bacteria; phylum Actinomycetota; class Coriobacteriia; order Coriobacteriales; family Eggerthellaceae; genus JAEXAI01. Next base: position 26,388 of record JAEXAI010000022.1, read on the forward strand.
CTCATGGAGCCTTGTGTATGCACGCTTGGGACGGGTGCCCTGCGCTGGCATCACAAACCTACGTAGGTATGGGGTCAATCGAGCAGATGGACTCTGGTTTCATGCAATGTGAAATCTGCAAGTTCAATCCCTCCAGTATGGGCAACGTTGCCGCAGCTTCGACGTCAATTGAGAACGGTTTCGAATACCATTACCTCATCGTGGCAAATGAGGCGAAAGCGTATCAGGCCGAGCGCGAGCGATATGCTCCCGCTGCTCAGGCTGTGAAGATGCCGGTTGAGGAAATCATTTCCAGCTTGGGAGACCTGCTGAAAAGCGCCGCAGGCGCGCGAATCACCGCATATCCTCCTGGGCGATATGGGGCGGTTGCGGTGGTTGCAGATGTGAAAGGCGTGCCCGCCGATGAGCTTTCTCCCTCGTCTTTCGTGAGCAGCGACGCCAGCTTGGGGGCGAGTGCGGCCGTATCTGGGGCAACGTTGGCTGACGATAATCCTTCCGAATCGGAAAACATCATCTCATCGTTTTTGGATAGGGTCTCCGACGATGCTTCTGGCTTCGGCGTGGAAGGCATACAGATAGTGCTTGACTTGTGGTCAGGGCTCCTGTTTTCCTATGCGAAGGGGCAAGAATCGCTGGAGCAGGGAATAGAGAACGCAATCGATCGCATTCCTCTTGCTTCGTCAAGCGGTTTGGGAAAATGGGCAGCTGGCGCATTTTCCGATGCGGTATCAGCAGTAGGGTTGCAGCCTGCGAAATTGGCTGCGCCGAAGCCTGTTCTTGTCAATACCGCGCATCCTCTGTCGCATGATTCCGGTCCGTATTCCGAAAAACTGTTACAAGTGAAAAAGAGCTATGCAAATCTGCCCGGATCAGGCACGGGCGACCCTCTTTCGGTGGCCGTTGACGCGCTTGAAGCAACTGCAATTGATGCGGTTGAGTCGTTAGGCGACAGGGCCGTGGTTGTGGAGGTGTCGATACTGGGGGCCGATGGACCGACCATACCAATCAGCATCACCCTTCCACCTGCGGTAACAGAATACGCAAGCGGTATTGTCAAATCGATTGCCGAAGAGTTGCGCAGTCTTGTGGCTACAATTTCGGGGGTGCGCATATGGCAGTGACGCTGAAATGCGCTGATGCAATCGGCTCATGCCGACACAATTATCGGTGCAGTCTTTTGGATGACGGGGGAAAGCGCGGTCAGATGACGGTCGAGATGGTCATCGCGCTCCCTGTGATGCTCGTTGTGGCTATTATTGCGGTTAACGCGTTGTTGTTCTTTTCAGAGTGCGCGGCATTTGACCGTCTTGCCAAAGACGCAGTGCGCATACATGCTACGGCTCCAGGTTATGGTGAGGAAACGAGCAGGTGCCTTGCGAACATTCAAGCTGATTTGGGAGAATCATTCGATAAGGAATACCTCCACGTGTCGGTGTCTGCGCAAGGTCGAGAGCTTGGACATGTATGCTTCATTGCCGCGCTTGATTTCACACCGACGTTGTTCGGGCGCTCGTTTTCCGGGTCGGTGTTTGGGGTGTCTATGCCAACGCTGCATCACGAAACGTCCCTGACGATAAGTCCTTACAGGCCGGGGGTAATCGTGTGAGTGCGAAAAAGAAAGTTTCCCAAAGGCGACGTTGCTGCCGTTCGATAGCGATTATCGCTGTTTCCGCTTGCGTGTTTAGCGCGATAGGCACAGGTGTACAGGCGTTTTCATCTGCGTCTGCTGCAGAATTCGCCAGTGCGGCAGCAGGCGCATATGGAGGTGATAGCGCGAGCGCGCTTGAAGAGGCTCGCCTGTTTGGCTTGTTCGGCGCCGCGACAGGTGCGACGGCTAATGCCGGTATCCAACGTGACGCTTTCGCGAAACTGCCCGAAGGATTCGAACAGGAATGTTTCAGCGTCTCAGACTGCAGCGACGTGCGCGCTGCCGAAAACGGCCGCATCGTCGGATTGTTGCAAGATGGGGATGCTCGGGACGCGGCTTCGCATGTCGATGAGGCGATGGAGCATGCTGGATGGATGAGGGTAGGTGGAGAGGTGGAATCGCTGGTTGTTGCATATAGCAAATCGAGCGGGAGCCTTCGATGGGTGAATATCACGTTTACGCCCGTGGATGATGCGACCTCCATAGTCCTCGTTTTCGATGAAAGGGGAAAAGGCTGATGGGGCGATTGTTGATTGCGTCGACTCGAAAGGACCGTCTGCGGGGACTAATCGGACGGGATCTTGATGATGGCATGTTGCTGCTGCTGCCATGCAACGATATCCATACATTTGGCATGGAGTATGCCATCGACGTGGCTTTTCTGGACAGGCGGGGCCGTGTAGTCGAATCGCGGCGCGATGTTTTGCCAAAGCGACGAATGCACTGCCGCGGCGCATATGCGACCATTGAGCGATTCTCGCAGCCGATGGGTCCATGGCTTCAAGAAGGCGATTATCTGCATGTTTTCGAATACGAGGAGGACTGAAATGAAGACTTGTCCGGTGTGTCAAGCGCTCTGCTTTGATGATATGGCCGTTTGCTTCGGCTGTATGCACCGCTTTGAGGATGGGGAAGGGGGACAGCCCGGAGCGTCAGCGCAACCGCGTGCCGTGCAACCGCGTGCCGTGCAGCCCGGAGCGTCAGCGCAACCGCAGGCCGTGCAGCCGCATGCCGTGCAACCGCGTGCCGTGCAGCCGCATGTGGATTCCCGAAACGTTCCTCCTGTAGATATGCAGCCTACTGTTCCGAGTCAGCCTGATGGGTTTGCGGTGCAAGAGGCTGAAGATGCGCATGCGTTCGCTCGGCACACAGCAGATGAACGTCCGCGCGGGCGTCATGAAAAGGGTGTCGGAAGCGAAAAGCGCAGGTTGCAAGCTGCTATGGGCTATCCGCTAACGGGGGCATCGGCCCTTCCGGCTGAGCTCGTTTTAGATGGGATGCGTTTTCAGTTGGTGGTGAGCCTTCAGCCGATTGAAGATGATGCGTGCGAAGGGGCACCCCTCAGGTCCGAATAGGTTTACAGCAGTGGCGGGTTACTGTGAAATGACGGCCCTATATGCTTTTATGCTCGCTTTCTGCATTTCCGCTGTCAGAGCATCGTAGGCATCAAGCAGTTTCAAGCAATCTTCGGTCAGCGTGCTACCGTGAGCGCCGTCGCGCACCAAAAGCTGTATCCCCAGTGCTTTTTCGGTATCCTTTATGATGCGCCATGCTTTACTATAGGCCATGCCCATGGCCTTTGCGGCGGCATTCAAAGATCCGGTCTCGCGAACGCCCTTGCACAACGCATATATGCCGGGGCCGAACATGGCATTGTCGCTCGACGCATTGTTTCCGATGGTGATCTTCACACTCGGTGTCAAATCTTGCAAACCCATAGCGCGACCTAGCCTTTCCGGCTTCCCTGTGTTCCCTCTAGTACGGTATTATACCGTTTCGCTCGACTTCAGGAAATCAATTGTTGCAGACTCAACCGATGTCGTGCTCTTGTCTATTATCTGGCTGAAGCGAACGGGTGCAGAATCCAGCGAAGCAAGGCCTGCAGGGATGAAGCTTTGCCCGGTCTCTTTAGCAATCAAGTCGTTGAGCTGGCAGCCTGTCAGCTCATTGACATCTGCGGGAAGTGCGCAATTTGCCTCGATGTCATGTAGCGCGCGATAGACGTTAGAGCCGAACTTCGCCCAATGGGCAGTGCTGGCGATGAGTACCGGGTTTTCGCCGCGCAGGCGCTCAGCCGCACGGTATGCAACGGCGGTATGGGGATCGAGCAGGTAGTCGTGTTTGCTGAACACCTTTTTGATGGTGGAGAGGCATTCCTGGTTGTCTACTGAGTCGCCCGAGAAGTCCTCGCGCATGCGGGCAAAGGTTTGCTCGTCTACGCGGAAGCGCTTCTGCGATTTCAGGTCGTCCATCCAGCCAGCAATGGCTTGTGCGTTGCGCCCCGTGAGCTCGAAGAGCTGACGCTCGAGATTCGATGACACGAGAATGTCCATGGAAGGGCTAGGGGTCAGCACGAATTCGCGGTCGGATATGTCGTAGGTTCCCGTGTTGATAAAATCAGTCAGCACGCGGTTGGTGTTGCTGGCGCACAGCAAACGCTCGATGGGAGTGCCCATCTGCTTGGCGTACCAAGCGGCCAATATATTGCCGAAATTGCCCGTGGGCACGCATACGTCTATTGGTTGCCCGGCTTCCACTTTACCGCTTGCCGCCAATTGTGCATAGCTGGAGATGTAGTAAACCACTTGGGGCAGCAGTCGTCCCCAGTTGATGGAGTTCGCGCTCGAAAGCGCCACGCCCTCTTCGCGCAGGAGTTTTTCGTTGAATGCCACGTCGCCGAACACGCTTTTCGCGGCTGACTGGCAGTCATCGAAATTACCGCGCACGGCCCAGACCATCACGTTGTCACCGGACTGTGTGGCCATCTGCTTGCGCTGGATGTCGCTGACACCGCCGTCGGGATACATGACTGCGATGCTGACGCCGGGTTTGTTCTTGAAACCTTCCAGTGCTGCTTTACCCGTGTCGCCTGACGTGGCCACGAGGATAAGGAAACGGTGATCGATGAGGCCGCCATCGCGTAGTTTCTGGGCGCTCGCGCTGAAGAACAAAGGAAGGCATTGCAGCGCCATATCTTTGAAAGCGCTGGTTGGGCCATGCCAAAGCTCGAGTATATGGGTATCGGCATCAAGTGAGGTAATGGGGCATATGTCGGTGTCGTCGAAGTTGTTTCCGTAGGCTGAGGCCATCAAATCATCAATCTGCTCATCGGGCAAATCGACACCGAACGCTTTGTAGACGGTGGCGGCTCGTTGCGCATAAGGCACACCTGCCAAATCAATTATCTGCTGCAGGCTCATATGTGGGATACTTTGAGGAACGTAGAGTCCGCCGCCTTCGGCAAGGCCGTTCACGACCGCCTGAGTGAAGGGGACCGCAACGCCTGTGCGCCCGCGCGTGTCCGTGTAAAGATTCGCCGACATATATCGCTCTTTCTCGTTTTGGCCACCGTGATGGCACGGAAGCCGTGAAGGTCAATGCGCCCAGTATACTATGACCGGATAAAGCGCGGGCTGTTTCCCAAGGCGGTTTCATGCAATGCGCAATTGTGCGCTTCACCGATGTCTGTGCTGGGCGAGTTGTCGAATCCCTCTCTTGTGCGCTTTCTCGTGCGGTTTTCGAAAACCCGAATTTGGGCGTTGCGCCGATGGCCGTCATGCACTAAAGTATCTCACGAGAGATAACCATGGTAAACTTTCCGCGCATGCGGGTTGCAATTTCGCACGATTCGGCTTTGTTGGTCGGGCGGCTTGTCCGTACATGCGCGAAGGGCTCGTTCGAGAGGAACGACGCGTGCTGCTAAGCAAAACGAAAGCGGGTGGCGAATATGTCATCACCGCCTGTCATGCCAAAGGGCCCACACGGGCTCGGCTGGATAGCTTGGGGCTGGTGGTAGGCGAGCAGATAAACGTGCTTTCCTCCAGCTGGGCTGGTCAAATACTGGAAATCAAAGGATCGCGTCTGGCATTGTGCAAGTCGGTTTCCGATTCCATGGAGGTGGCCGACTAGATGTCAGACGACAAAAAGACCTATGCGCTTATCGGAAACCCCAATTGCGGGAAGACCACCCTGTTCAACGAATTAACCGGCACATCTCAGCACGTGGGGAACTGGCCGGGTGTGACCGTGGAGAAAAAGGAAGGCGTGCTGCGAGATGAGTATGGCGAGGCGGGCATCGTCGATTTGCCAGGTATCTATTCGCTGAACAGCTATTCCATCGAAGAGAGGGTTTCGCGCGCATTCATAATCGACGAGCGTCCCGATGTGGTGATCGACATCGTGGAAGCCACAAACATCGAGCGCAATCTTTTCCTTACGTGCCAAATCGCCGAACTGGGCGTGCCTTTGGTCGTGGCTGTGAACATGATGGACGAGGCGGAAAAAGCGGGCGACTCCATTGACTGTGAGGCGCTTTCCAATTTGCTGGGCCTGCCGGTCATGCCTATAACCGCAGTTACCGGCGAAGGAGTTATCGAGCTTATGCATACCGTGGGCATGCATAAACTGATGGAAAAGGTGGAATACGAATCGGAATCGCCGTTTCACGAGGGCGAAGACGAGCATGGCCATGGTTTCCAAGATGTGGAAGATCCGTTGGAGCATCGTTTGGATCACCATACCGACACCGAAGGTCGCACAAATGCGCTCATCGCGAAATACAAGTACCACAACCACTATAAAGGCCCTATGACCTTTCAGCCTTCCAAAGACCATCCGCTCACTGACGATCAAGTAACCGAGAACGCGAATCGTCGTTATGCTTTCATCAAGCAGGTTATGAGCCAAAGTGTGAAAAGAGGTCGTCCGGCAGGGCAGGTAAACGGCTCCGATCGTGCCGACAAGGTGCTTACGAACCGCTTTTTCGGCATCCCGATTTTCCTGCTCATTATGTTCTTCATGTTCCATTGCACGTTCTCGAATGATTTTCTGGGTCTCAACGCGCTGTTCGGAATGGAAGCCGTCCCTAGCCCTGGCATTTGGCTGCAAGGGCTAGCCCAAGCGCTCGTCGATGTCATCACGCAGGGGCTCATACCTCTGTTCACGCCGGGCACGTGGATGTATGGGCTGGTCATCGATGGTATTTGCGGCGGCGTGGGAGCTGTGCTGTCGTTTTTGCCACAGATTTGCGTGCTGTTCTTTTTCCTGACGCTACTCGAAGACATGGGATATATGGCTCGCGCCGCGTTCATCATGGACCGTGCGCTGCGCCCGTTCGGATTGTCTGGTAAAAGCTTCGTGCCGATGCTCATGGGATTTGGTTGCAACGTGCCCGCGATGATGGCGTGTCGCACCATGGAAAGCGAAGAGGACCGCAAGATCACGCTGTTTTTGGTGCCGTTTATGAGTTGCGGTGCGCGTGCCCCCATTTATCTGGTGTTCGCATCGGCCTTTTTCGCCGATAACGCCGATGTGATGGTGCTGTGCCTCTACATGTTTGGCATCATAATTGCCGTGTTGACAGGTTGGCTGCTGAAAAAATTCGTGTTCAAGGGGCAGACGACGCCGCTCATCATCGAGCTGCCACGCTATCGTGCGCCGCATTTCAAGTCGTTGGGAATCGCATTGTGGGGCACCATCAAAGATTATCTGCAGCGTGCCGGTACAATCATCTTCGTGATGTCGGTGGTCGTCTGGTTCTTTAGCAACTTCGGTTTCAACGCCACCGGTTTCGGCATGACCGATATCGAAAGTTCGCTGCTCTCGGTAGCTGGTGCCGCTATTGCGCCGTTATTCTCGCCGCTGGGCTTCGGTTTCTGGGCAGCTGCGGTATCCTTGATTACAGGGTTCGTGGCGAAGGAATCCGTTATCGGCACGTTGGGCGTGCTGGCGGGGCAGACAAGCGATGCGGGGTCAGGCGTGTTGAACGCCGCTGCGCTTTCGGCTTTGGGATTCACACCGGCCTCCGGATTCTCGTTCATGGTATTTTCGCTGCTGTATCTGCCGTGCTTTGCTACGGTGGCTACGCTCAAGCGCGAGAGCAATTCATGGAAATGGACGTTCGCTCAGATGGGGTATTCGTTCGCCGTTGCCTGGATATGCTCGGCTGTTGCCTACCAGTTTGCTTTAGTGCTGGGCGTGTAGCAGCTTGCACGACCAGTGATGGACGGAGACGCGCTACGCCCATTCGCGATGTGTATTTTCATCATCAAGCGCGGCTTTATGGGGAAATAACTAAAAGGCTTGCGAACAGGAGGACATCCGATGGAGCAGACGAACAAAGTGACAGAATCGCACGAGGATTATCTCGAGGCCATCGTGATGCTGGGCGGTACGGACAAAAAGTCCGTCAGGTCGGTAGACGTAGCGACGAAGCTTGGTGTTTCCAAGGCTTCGGTGAACAAAGCGGTGAGCGTGTTGAAAGCCGATGGGATGCTGGTGCAGCCTTATTACGGTGATATAACCCTTACCGAGCGCGGTTACGACTATGGTTTGAGAGTCTCCGAGCGCCACGCGTTGCTTTCGGCTTTCCTGAATCAGGCCATTGGCCTCTCAGCCGAAAACGCCGATGCGGAAGCGTGCCTTTTAGAACACGACATCAGCGATGAGTCATTCGAAAAGTGGATTGCATATATCAAAGGCCTAGGCATCACCGCAGCAACTGAGCATATATGATAGAATACGAACAAACGTTTGCGCCAGGCGCGATGATAATCTCGATGTGAAGGAATGCATGAACGAACGGCGAACCATATTGGGCATTGATCCTGGACTGGCGCATACCGGCTGGGGCATTGTGCGTCAAGAAGGTCCCCGGTTGGCATGCGTGGCCTACGGCTGCACTGCCACACTGCCCGAAGAGCAGTTGGCATTTCGTCTGAAGAAAATAAAAGACCAGGTAAGCGCTGTAATCAATCGATTCGAACCGGTGTGCGTCGGTATAGAGACCGTGTGGTTCGGAGTGAATTCCACCAGCGCTTTCGCAACTGGTCAGGCGCGCGGAGCGGCGCTGGTCGCATGCGCCGACGGCGGGTTGGAAGTGGGGGAATTCACTCCCCGCGAGATAAAGCTGGCAGTGGTGGGTACTGGCACGGCCGACAAACATCAGGTGCAATACATGGTCAAGCAGCTCTTGGGGCTAGACGATTTGCCCCAACCCGACCATGCGGCAGATGCGCTGGCGGCGGCTATTTGCTACACCACGCATGTCGGTGTGCTTTCGGAAAAGGAAGGCGTGCGATGATTGCTTTTCTAGAAGGATCGCTCGCAGTGAAAACGGCCACCTCGATTGTTTTGAACGTCGGCGGGGTCGGTTTTACCATGGGCATGTCGGGGAATTCCTTGGCGAAGATGCCCGAATTGGGCGAAACGGTTCTCGTGCATACGCATATGCAGGTGCGTGAAGATGCCATCACGCTGTTCGGTTTTGCAACAAGTGAGGAAAAAGAGCTGTTCGAGCGTCTGATAAACGTGTCGGGTGTGGGCCCGAAGGTAGCGTTAGCCGCGCTGTCGTCATTTACGCCGTCCGTTTTAGCGAGCGCAATCACGGCGGGGGATGTGGCCCAAGTGTCGCGAATCCCGGGCGTAGGTAAAAAGACAGCACAGCGCATAGTGTTGGAGCTGCAGGGCAAACTGGATGTGGAATCCCAGCTCGCTGTGGCAGAAGGCAGTGTTGATGGCGCGACTGTGCGAAGTGTCGTCGAGGACTTGTTGTCGATGGGATTCACATCTGCAGAAGCTGACATAGCGTTGAGGGGTGCGCCTGCGGGTGAGAGCGAAGCCAAGATGCTGCAGTATGCCCTGAAACGGTTGGGGGCTTAAATGCCTGATGATATTCGTATAGAGGGCCTGATGTTCGATGCTTCTCTTCCGAGTGAGGATGCCTCTTCATCGGCGCATGGGGACAATGGGCCAACATCCGAGCATCCCGCACCCGTTGCGGCGAGCGAGGTTGACGGGGCGCGTGGGCGCATGGCGACGGTGGAGTTGACCGAAGACGACCTTGCGCTCGATCGCACGTTGCGTCCTCAGATGCTGGATGACTACTTAGGGCAAACGAAGATCAAAGACAGTTTGCGTATCCTTATAAAAGCCGCGCAGGGCCGCAAGGATGTGGTGGATCATATCTTGTTTTCAGGTCCTCCGGGCTTGGGCAAGACCACGCTGGCAACGGTGGTCGCCAACGAAATGGGCTCCAACATCAAAACGACGAGTGGCCCCGCTATAGAGCGCACCGGCGATTTAGCCGCAATACTCACCAACTTAGAAGAAGGCGATGTGCTGTTTATCGACGAGATTCATCGTCTGAACCGCATGGTCGAAGAGGTGCTCTACCCTGCTTTGGAAGACTATGCGCTTGATATTGTGGTAGGCAAAGGCCCTGCGGCGCGTTCCATCAGGCTCGATTTGCCGCGTTTTACCCTCATTGGCGCAACCACGCGCACGGGTTTACTGACGGGACCTCTGCGCGATCGCTTCGGCATATCGTTTCGTTTGAACTATTATTCAGCAGAAGAACTGGCCGACATTGTGTGCAGGTCGGCTTCCATCCTAGATGTTTCCATCGATCGAGCAGGCGCTCTGGAAATAGCGCGCCGCAGCAGGGGCACGCCACGATTGGCGAACCGTTTGCTCAAACGAGTGCGCGATTGGTCGCAGGTGAAAAGCAACGGTGCGATAGACGAAGATTGTGCAGCTCTTGCCCTCGAGTTTTTCGAAGTGGACCCCTTGGGGCTCGATGCTGTGGATAATCGGGTGCTGCAGCTTTTGTGCAAACAGTTTAGTGGACGGCCGGTCGGATTGAGCACATTGGCGTCCGCATTGAGCGAAGACCAAGACACGCTGAAAGATGTGTATGAACCATATCTGATGCAGCAAGGGTTGCTTGTGCGTACGCCGAAGGGCCGTCAACCCACCGAGCGTGCCTTCGAGCATTTGGGAATACCCTTGCCGAAAGGCTTCGAGCTGCGCTGATATGGGAGACACTCCAGGATACTGTATCCTTGAAAGCGCTCGTTTAAACAGTTGAGGAAGGATCGACATGTTCGAAAGCGATTATCTGATGCGAATGATCCAGCAGCTTATAGAGGCAATCGTGCGCAGCATGGAAGCGGCCAACGGCACGCGAGAAGATCCTGCGGCAGCCGCTGATTTGCTGGAAGCGGCCATCGGTGCGGCGGTGGACATGGACAGTTCCGTGTTTTTGTCTTTGGCTCCAGAATCCATCGCTGACATATTGAGCGTGTCCGGCACCGATGAGCATGTGGCCGAGTACGTGGGCCGCTCGCTCTTTTTGGAGTCAGACTATCTGCTTCGCTCGGGAAACGACGAACTTGCACGCATTCGCGAGGATCAGGCGCGCGCTTTGGGTAGCGCGTATGGTTTCTCTTTGGACGAGGGCATGGATCCCGAAGATGCCATGAAGGCATATCTGGCTACACAGGATGACCACTCTGAAAATCAGAGTAACTGAGATGTATTTTGTGCTGATTCCATCGAGCAACGGCTTAAATGGGAGCGCAGAACGAGAATTTTTTGCCAGAAGAAAGAAACATCTCCCCAAGAACGCCTCGATAGTGTAGAGTGACAGACTATAAGCCTGTATGGGCAGTCTCGGAATGCACGCCATGCATTTCGGGGGCGGTTGAATCCCTTTGGGGATAGAAGAAAAGAGGAAACATGGCGGAAGGTACTGTGAAGTGGTTCGGCGGCAAGAAGGCCGATGGTAAAACTAGGGGATACGGTTTTATCACTCAAGACAACGGCGAAGATCTCTTTGTTTACTACAAGGAAATCGAAAAGGACAAAGAGGGCTTCAAGACTCTCGAAGAGGGTCAGCGCGTCTCCTTCGACGTCGAGCCCGGCCAAGATGGCAAACTTCAGGCCGTCAACGTCGTGAAGCTGTAGATTCAAACGAGAATCCACAAGCATCAAAAGGGAACCCGCGGTAGTGCGGGTTCCCTTTTTTAATGATGAGAACGAGTCGGCGAGGTGCCGGGTGCTGCGCGAAGTGCTTTACAGAAAAGCCGAAAGAGGCAGAATCACATTGCCCGCAATTGCCAGTACCAGTGCCACATAGAACATAGCGCGGCCGAAGAAACGCGAGAATGCTTCATCTTTTCGCCCGTATTCGCTGCGTATATTGTTAATCTGGATGATGTAAATCGCTACCATCACGATAGTCATGATGCCCCAGATGTTCACGAATTCAAGCAGGCCTAAATCCAGCGCATCGGGCAGTAATGCCGCGCCGACCATGATATTGGATACCGTGCCGAACAGGGCGCCGGGAATCATTCCCAATGGGTCGACTCGATGGTGGCCGCAAATATAGAGCATAATCAGCACCCAGAGCGTCGTGCCATACATGGCGATGAAACACTTAACATAGAGCCCGATACCGGCGCGCCCGACGGTTATGGCGGTCATATATTCTGAGTCGGTGGTGGGGTAGATAAGCGTTGGATCCGATTCCGTGCTGGGGTAAGTATAGGCGGTGTTTGCGAACTGGATATCCTTGACCTCATAGCCTGCCAAATTGGCACTTTCATTCACGCCGCTGTTTTCGGTGTCGCCTACCAAGAGCACTTCTGTCGCGTCATATTCCGATTCCACGAATATGCGCAGCTGATGTGACTCTAGGGGGAAACGCGACGTGTAGAATACTTTGTTCAGCGTGACGTCGATACGCGTTAGCTGGTAGTGGGTGTCTCCGACGTTTGATTCGGTCAGAATCTCACGTTTGTTGATGTAGCCCTTGTATATGTGAAAGTTGTTCGCCATGTCCAAATCAGGGTTGCCATCCCAGCGAAACCACACCAGCATAGTGACGCGGTAGCTGGAATCCTTGATGGATAGGTTGTTGATGTAGTTCACGTACGTGCCCACCGTCACGTTCGTTGAATCGTGCGCTGCCGCTTTGTCTTCGGCGATAGTACGTTCTTGCGTGTAGTACTCGGTATTGTTTTCGTACCAGGTGTCCTTTTCGGCACTGCTGTCTGAAATGAGAGAGGCCACCATGCAGGTAAGCAAAGTGATGCCTATGACAAGAGATGCGATGACCCAAGTGAGGAACATCTTGCGTTTGCGGGGGTCGAGTCCCTTGATGTCACGGATGGTGTAGCGCTCGAAATGCTTTGTCTGTTTGGCGGTTTGTTTCGTAGCGTTGGCTTTGAGAACGGTTGTTTCGGAAGTGTCTTTTTCGGTTTCCTGCGGTTCCGGAAACGGTTGCACGCCGCTTGTCTCGTGGATGATGTTGTCGTTGTCTTTGTCCATTGCGCCACTTTCCGTGAATACCCTATCGAAGCTATTCTAATCATAAAAAAGACAACGATACACCAAACTGCTTTCGAGAGGCAAGACTGCTTTGCGGCGAGCTCGTTTTTAAGTCTAATGGATGAGCATGGCATCGCCAAACGACAACATCCGGTACTCATTGTCGATGGCGTGTTTGTAGGCCGCCATGATGAAATCACGGCTGCTGAAAGCCGATACCAGCATCATCAGCGTGGAGCGGGGTACATGGAAGTTCGTTATCATAGCGTCGATCACATGGAATTTGCTTCCCGGCAGCAGGAACAGCGACGTAGTGGCATTGTCGCGGGCCACCAACTTGTTTTGCTCTGCGTCCCAAGCGCTCTCGAGGCTGCGTACGCTGGTTGTACCTACGGCAATCACTCGGTTGCCCCGTGCATGGGCCGCATCGCATGCGTCCACCACGTGCTGCTCCACGGTATAGGTTTCGGTGTGCATGGCGTGTTCGGCCGGGTCCTCTTCGTCCACCACGCGAAACGTGTCGATGCCCACCTGCAGCTCAACGGTTTCAAATAATGCGCCCTTTTCGCGAATGCGCTCGATAAGCTGCGGGGTGAAATGCAGCCCAGCTGTAGGGGCTGCCGCCGATTTCTCGCGCGTGGAATACACGGTCTGGTAAAGCTCTTCGTTTCCAGTGTAGTGCTTGATGTAGGGTGGCAGGGGGGTGTGTCCCACGGCGTGCAGCGCTTCGCCCAAAGACGGCCAAGCTGTGCTCAGACGTGCGATACGCTCGCCTTTGCCTTCCACAAAATCAACTATCTCAGCTTGCATGGCTACGTCGCCCGCACCGTTGCGAAACTCGATGACTGCTCCGGGCTTCAACCGTTTGCCTGGACGCACGAGCACTTCCCAGATGGCAGATGAGTTCGTTTTCGGCTCATACTCTGGAATTTCGCGCAGCAGGAATACTTCGGCCATACCACCCGTTTCGCGTTTCGCGCCTAGAAGTCTGGCTGGCATCACGCGGGTCTCGTTGGCCACCAGTACGTCTCCTGCATCGATGTAGTCATATACGTCACGGAAAATCCGGTCTTCAAGGGCGCCGCTCGTGCGATCCATCACCAGCATACGGCACTCGTCACGTATGGCTGCCGGTTCCTGCGCAATGCGCTCCTGTGGCAGGTCGTAGTCGAAATCGCTCGTTCTCATTGTGAGTCGTTCTCCTTTTGGGTGCTGCGTTGTGCCCTGCGATAAGCATCGCGTGCTGCACGTTTCTCATGTTGCTTTCGGTCGTATTCGGCTCGCGACGCTGTCGCTTTAGCTCGTGCGGCCGCTTGTGCCGCTCGGGCGGGAGCGAGAGTTTTGTCTCGCTCTGCTTTTTCGGCTGCCCGCTGCTGTTTGCGCTGCTCGCGTTCGGCGGCAGCTTCGGCATCGGAATAGGCGCAGCCGCAGTAATTCTGTCGGTACATGCCCAGTTCACGGCTGCGGCGGGTCGCCTGTTTGTAGTATGGTCTGAAATCTTGGAATACGGGCATCAGTCCGTAGGGTTGGCATGCAGCAGCCAATTCTTCCTCGATAATCTCCGAGAACTGATAAGGGCTTACCGCAAGCGTGGTCGAAAGACCCTCGAAGTCGTGGGCTGCGGCATATGCGGCCGCCTCCTGTAGGCGCATGCGGTAGCACAGGCGGCATCGCTTGGCATGGTGTGTATCGGCTGTCGATGCAGTGGTTTTCCCGTCAGCAAGCGCAGGTGCCACGGCAGCTTTCCACGCGGGGATGTCGTAGATCCCTTCGATGACGGGAATGTTTTCAACACGGGCCCATTCCACTAGGGCTTGTAAGCGTTTGTCATATTCGGCGCGTGGGTGGATGTTCGAATTCATGAAAGCTATCGTCAGATCGTGACCAGCTGCATGAAGCAGCCGCACAGGTTCCAGCGAGCACGGCCCGCAGCAGGCGTGAAGTAATATTTTCATGGCTAACGAGCAGGCTCCTTTCAATGTGTCCTATACTATCACGGTAAAAACCTCGCACTGTTCTCTCAAAGGAAAACCATGGACCAACCTGCTTACAACGCTCTCTTTTTCGACCTCGACGGAACCCTTCTGCCGATGGATATACATGAGTTCCTCACTTCCTACTTCACCCTGTTGGGTGAATGCGCCGCATCTGCTGGATTCGATGCGGAAACTTTTGGAGCTGCAGTGAAGACATCGGTGTTTTCCATGGGCGATCATGAGCCGGGTGTTTTGAACTGCGACGCGTTCTGGGGCCGCATGCGCGAGCACCTTGGCGATGACGTGAATCGTGCCTACGGCTTTTTCGAAGGATTCTATGCGAAAGAATTCGGTACTTTGGGGGACGCTGTGGTACCCAATCCGGCAGCCGCTCAAGCTATCAACACGCTGCGCGATAAAGGCTACTTGCTGTTTTTAACCACCATGCCCATGTTTCCTTTGCCGGCGGTGGAGTGGCGTCTTCGCTGGGCAGGCGTGGATCCTGCGGCATTCAGCCGCATCACTTGTTATGATAATTCTACGTCGATAAAACCCCGGCTGGCTTATTTCGAAGAGAACCTCGCGATGATTGATGCATCTGCGGAAAACGTGCTGATGGTGGGCAACAACACGAAGGAAGACCTTGCGTGCATGGACACTGGCATGGATGCCTATCTGGTCACCGACAACTTGTTGAACCCCAACGAGTTCGACGTGGAAAGTGTGAAACACGGTTCGCTGGTAGACTTCGCTGACTTTGCGGCAGCCTTGCCTGTTTGTGCTCATCCCGCCACGATCATCGCCGAAGGGCCGCACGCATGAGCCTGTTTGATTTCACGGTTCAAGCGCAAAGCGGGCACGCTCGTGCAGCAACGTTTGATACGGCTCACGGACAGGTGACCACGCCGCTTTTTATGCCGGTGGGCACGCATGCTACAGTGAAGGGTACGCTGCCTGAAACCTTGCACAAAATTGGCGCGCAGATCGTATTGGCGAACACGTACCATCTAAGCTTGCGTCCCGGTGCGGACGTAATCGAAGAAGCGGGCGGCATGCATGCGTTCATGAACTGGGATGGTCCCATCCTTACTGATTCGGGTGGCTTTCAGGTGTTCAGTCTGGCCGATACGCTGAAGCTCGATCCCGATGGGTTGAGCTTCCGCTCCATTTACGGCGGAGACCATGTGCGCTGGACGCCTGAAGACAACATGCATATCCAAGAGCAATTAGGCGCAGATATCATCATGCAGCTAGACCAATGCTCGCCTTATCCGGCAACGCGGCAATTCGTGCAGGAGGCTACTGACCTTTCGGCGAATTGGGCGCGTCGCTGCCTCGCCGCGCACAAACGTGCTGATCAGGCGTTGTTCGGCATTGTTCAGGGCGGTATGCATCTGGATTTACGATTGGGATCGGTGTCTCAGCTGCGTGAGATAGGCAGCGAGAGCTTAGCTGCGGGTGGCCGCGATTTTGACGGCTTCGGCATCGGTGGCTACTCGGTAGGCGAGGAGCACGACATGATGTTCCAGACGCTGGGGGATGTCGCGCGTGCTCTTCCCGCGAATAAGCCGCGTTACCTGATGGGCGTGGGAAACCCCACCACATTGGTGCGTGCTGTGCGCGAAGGCGTCGATTTATTCGATTGCGTTTTGCCCACGCGCACGGCCCGCATGGGAACGGCTTTCAGCTCTACGGGGCGCATGAACATGCGAAACGCGCAGTACACACGCGATTTCACACCGCTCGATCATAACTGCGACTGTCCAGTGTGCCAGCAGTATTCGCGTGCTTATATCCGCCATTTGGTGAAAAGCAACGAGATGCTAGGCGGCATTCTCCTCTCGCAGCACAACCTGTATTATCTGTTGAAGCTCATGCGTCGCGCACGTGAGGCTGTGCTGGCTGATGCCTATGAGGAATTTTATGCAGAATGGATGGCATCTTTGGCGGCCAACGATTATTGATGCAATCAACCGGTATGCCCGCCCCTTGGTTGGGTGATTCGCAGTGTTCGCGCGTTTGCACAGCGGTGAAGCAGCTATTTGTGGCATAATACGCAAGTTGGAATGATTCAAGGCGCCAAAGGCGTCGGTTGGAAGGTAAGTTTGATGACGGAATCAAAAACGAAGAAGCGTAAAAAGGCAAGCGGCAACGACCGCCGCAATATTTGGCTGCTCGTGGTGACCACGCTTTTGGTCATAGGGTCGGTCATCATGTTCACGCCTCCCAACGAAAAGATAAACCAGGGTCTCGACATCCAAGGCGGGCTGTCGGTGGTGCTTACCGCCAACTCCACCACCGGCGATGCCGTCACATCCGATGACCTGGATACCTCCCGCAGCATCATCGAGAGTCGCGTGAACGCGCTGGGCGCCTCTGAGGCTACCGTGCAGAAGCAGGGCGACAACCAGATCTTGGTGCAGATACCGGGCCTGTCCAACACCCAAGACGCGCTGAACACCATCGGCAGGACCGGCAAACTCGAGTTCGCGCGCCTTGACTCCTTCACCGATTCTACGGTGCAGACCAAGATAAGCAACGGCCAGCTCACCACCAACTCCACCTTCACCGACAACTACGGCAACTCCCTGCCATCAGGCGAGTCGCAGCCGCTGACCGTGGAGGAGGGCACCTACACCCCCATCGTCACAGGCTCAAACATCACCAAGGTGACGGTTGACAAAGAGGGCGGATCCGGCATCTACTACGCGGTCAACATCGAGCTCGACGATGCGGGCACCAAGGCCTTCTCCGAGGCCAGCCGCGATTTGGTGGCTGACAACGGCAAGATCGTCATCATACTGGATGGCGAGGTGAACTCCGCGCCCGCCGTGCAGTCGGCCATCGACAACGGCAAGGTGCAGATCACCGGCAACTACACCCAAGACGAGGCCAACGCGCTCAAAACCGTTTTGGAGAGCGGGTCGCTGCCCGTGAGCTTTACCTACGCACAGTCGCAGACGGTCGGACCCACCCTTGGCCAAGACGCGCTGGTCTCGGGTATCATCGTGGCCGGCATAGGGCTGCTGCTGGTAATGCTCTACCTGCTGCTGTTCTACCATGGCTTGGGACTGCTCACCGCAGGTGCCATGGGCGTGTTCTCTGTGCTCTACCTGGGGCTTTTGGCGACGCTTTCGCACTTCGGGCTGTTCAGCCTGTCGCTTTCCGGCGTGGCAGGCATCGTGCTTACCATCGGCATGGCGGCAGACTCATCCATCTTGACCCTTGAGCGTTTCCGAGAAGAGATACGCTTCGGGCGCTCGGTGCGGGCGGCATCGGTCACCGGCGTGCGCCACGGCATACAGACATCCATCGACGCCGACCTGGTCACGCTGGTCTCGGCCTTGACCCTGTTCTTTTTGGCCACGAGCTCGGTCAAGGGCTTCGGGCTGACGCTGGCGCTGGGCATCATGTGCGACATCGTGATGATGCTCTTGTTCAAGGCGCCCATCATCCGCCTGCTCGCACCGCACTCCATTGCCAAGAACCCCAAGTTCTGGGGTATCGCAGACTGTGAGCGCGCTGCCGTTACGTTTGGTGAGCTGGCGGCTGCAGAGGGCGAGAGCGTGGAGACCGCGGCCTCGGCCGAGGCCATCAGCCCCGCCGACAACGCCGCCTATGCGACCCGCAAAGGGGGAGATGTGGGGGCGGCCGCAGCGGCCGCAGCGTCTAAGGTGCGCGGGCGCTTCCTGAAACACGACATCAATTTCCTGGGATATCGCAAGGTGTTTCTGTCCCTGGCTGCATGCATGGTCGCGCTCTGCCTTGTGTGCGTGGGCGTGCGCGGGCTCAACTTCGGCATCGAGTTCATCGGCGGCACGAGCGTGACGTTTAACTCGACGGGCGAGGTCACTACCGACCAGATGCGCGAGGCCTTCGCCGGCCTCGATCAGCCCAACGCCGTCATACAGACCACCGAGGCGGGCGGCGAGCCCGGCTTCATCGTGCGCACCACCGACACCGACGCGGCATCTGCCGCAGGCACCGCCACATCTGTGGCCGAAGAGCTGGGCCTGTCCACGGACAGCTTCCAGGTGTCCACCATCGGCCCTGACTGGGGCGCCTCCATCATTCAGTCCATGTTCATAGCGCTTCTCGTGTCGTTTCTGCTGATCATTGCCTATATCGCGCTGCGCTTCGAATACAAGATGGGCGTGACGGCCATCATAGCGCTGTTGCACGACATCGTGTTGGTGATAGGAGTCTATGCGCTGGTGGGCCGTGAGATGAACCCCAACACCATCGCCGCGCTGCTCACGATTCTGGGCTACTCGCTCTACGACACCGTGGTCGTGTTCCACCGCATCGACGACAACATGCAGCACTCCGAGCTGAAGTGCACGTTTATGACCATGGCGAACCACTCCATCAACCAGGTGCTGCTGCGCTCGATCAACACTACGCTCACCTCCATCATCCCGGTCATCGCCATGCTGCTGTTCGGCAGCGAGACCCTGAAGGACTTCGCGTTCGCCATGACGATAGGCCTCCTGTCCGGCGCGTACTCCTCGATCGCCATCGCCTGCCCGCTCTACGCCATCTGGAAGACGCGCGAGCCCAAAAACGCCAAGCTGGTGAAGAAGTACGGTGCCCAGGTGGGTCGCTTCGAGTTCGCCCACGGCGCGCTGTCGGGCAACATGCGAGTGGCTCCCGCTGCCGCAGGTGCAGTGAGCGCCACCGCCCCAATCGCGGATATGAAGGCATCGGCATCGAAAGCCCAAGGAAAAGCGAAGGCCATGGACGAGTCAGCATCAGGTGCCGGTGAAGCGGCATCAACTGAGGCAACCAGCGCAGCCACGAGCACTCGGTCGCAGCATAAAGGAAATGCGAGCCAGCATCAGGGCGGCAATTCGAATGCCCCTGTAAGCGGTGCGCAGGCTGCGAAAGCCGCGCGCGCCAAGCAGCGCAAAGCCGCCGCGAAGAAGAAGGCTGCAGCGCAGAACGCGGAAGCGAAGGATAAAAAATCCGACCAAAATCCGGGATTCTCGTTTGTCCAGCCACCCGAAAAGAGTGGGACTTCGGGTAAAGAGAGCGCGAAAAAGCAATCGCCTGCGAAAAAGCAGGAGGCTTCGGATAAAGGTCAAGCACCTTCGAAAGACGATGGTAATTCCTCCGAGAGCAAGGAGCGGTAAATGAAGCAGGGAAGCGCCCCGAATTTTTGCCCGCCCGTCGAAGAGGGTATATCGTTCACTTTCGAAGATGAAAAAGGCGATTTGCTGAACTTGGAATTTCTAGGACTCGTTTTGTTGAACGAGGCTCGGTACGGCTTCTTCGTTCCGACGGCCGAAGATGACGCTGGCGAATACGCCGGGGAAGTCATCGTGTTGGAAGTGACCGGGCTGGACGAAGATGGCCAGCCCGACGGGTTCGAACTCGTGGATGACGCTGCGGTTGCGCAAGAAGCCTATAGAGCTTTCCAAGAAGCGACGAAAGACCTCTACGACTTCGCTTAAGTCGCTCTACGACTCAAGGTCGATAGGAAAAGAACCGCCGTCGATATCAGCAAGCGTTGCTTTTGCGTTCGTTATCGTGAAGAACGTCAAACGGGGATCATCCGGCCCAAGGTAGGTTTCCCCTAGCCCTGTCATGTGATCATAGCCGGCTTGCCTCGTTTCGGCAGAAACGAGCGTGTCAAGCTGGGCCGTGCCTTCCACGACTATCCATCCGCTTCCTGGTTTCCAACCGGAGAGTTCAAACAGGGGGTTTTCCTGCAATTGCTCGTAAATGTCTTTGTTCGTGGCCGTGCAAAAACAGATGCGGTCGTTGTCGAGCGCACAGAAGCTAAATGGGCGCACGCGCGGTTGCGCAGGATTGTCAATGTCGGTGGTGGCGAGAAACCAGCACGGGATGCCGCTCAGGTACTCGACGACTTCTTGTTTCATGTGGAACTCCTTTTGTCTAGGGTTTTGTCAGTATACTCAAATCAGAAAAACGGGATTGGCAGGGTCAGCACGAGTTGGCTTTAAAACAGGAGGTTTGCGGCGACTATCGCACAGAGAAGCACACAACAGGCAATCACTGCATAGGAATCGACACGAGCGAACTTCAACGGGTTCAGCCGTGTGCGACCGACGCTTCCGTGATAGCAGCGCGCGTCCATGCCCGAAGACAAGGTCTCAGCATGACGAAACGCGCTAGTGAACAGGGGAACCATCAAGCTTGTGAGCGATTGTAAGCCGCCGTGAAACGGATTCTTGGAAAACGAGGCACCTCGTGCGAGTTGAGCCGATCGGATGGTTCTGGATTCTTCGACGAATTGAGGCAAAAAACGCAAGGCGATGCCCATAATCATCGCGAACTCATGAGCGGGAAATCCAATCTTGCGCAGCGGCCCTAAAAGCACTTCAAACGCATCGGTCAAATCAAGCATGGTAGTAGTCAGCGTCAGTAGACTCGCTCCGAAAAGCAGCAGGAAGAGCCGGGCGCTCAGGAAAAGCGCAGAATCAATGCCTTTTTGGCTTATCTGCAGCCAGCCCCAGTTCACGTAAACGGTTCCGCCTTGCACGAAAAAAGTGTTCAGCAGCGCGGTAATCACCACTATGAACAGCAATACCGAAATGGATTTTAGCGCTTGGCGCGGTGGAATGCTGGCTGCTGCAAACGCTGCTATCACAAAGAGCGCGCATGCGGCCAAGCCCGCATAGTTAGCAGAGCAGAATACCAGCACCATGAACGCCAAACTGGCGATAAGCTTCGTGCGCGGGTCCATGGCATGCACGGGGCTCGAAGCAGCCCAGTATTGACCGAAAACCGCTGTGTTCGGCATAAGCTACGCCTGCCTCTCGCGGTATGCCCTCGCCAGCACATCTGCCAGCGTGTCAATCGTGTAGACCTCGCTCGGTTCAGGCACGTTGATGCCTGCTGCACGCAGCGTATTTGCCAGATGCTGTGGCTGGGGCACGCCTAGGCCAATGGATTTCAGCGCTTCGGCATCGCGGAATACTTCAGCAGGAGTGTCCAACTCGAAAACACGACCGGTATTCAAAGCAAGGATACGGTCGGAAAAGCGAGCCAAGTCGTCCATGTTGTGCGAGACCATCACCACGGTCAGCCCGTCGGTTGCGCGCAAGTGCTCAATCAGCTCCAGAAAGCTCTCCCGAGATTCGGGGTCCAAACCCGCTACTGGCTCATCCAAAATCAGCGTGCTCGGATGCATAGCCAATACGCCCGCAAACGCCACCCGTCGCTGCTGGCCGCCGGAAAGCTCGAAAGGACTCGCTTCACTCACTCGGTCGAAATCTAGGCCCACCTCTGCCAAGGCTTCGTGAACGCGCGCGTCCACCTCATCTGCACCGAGGCCTTTGTTGCGCGGGCCGAAAGCCACATCTTCGTATACGGTGGCAGCGAACAGTTGGTGTTCGGGGTATTGGAATACCAAGCCGACGTTGCTGCGGGCAATCGAGGCGGATTTGTTGTCGGCTATGTTGGTTCCGTTTACGAGCACCTGCCCACGTGTGGGGTGTAAAAGGCCGTTCATATGCTGGATAAGCGTGCTCTTCCCGCTGCCGGTGTGGCCTGCAAGCCCAAGGAACTCGCCGTCTTGCAACGTGAAGCTCACATCCTGCAATGCCCAGAAGGCATCGGGTTTGTTGCCCCAATCGGCTGCTTCGGAGGCTGCGTCACTCGAAGATTTGCGACGTTTCCTTTTTTGCGGAGCTGCGTCGTAGGTATAGAACACATGTTGAAACTCGATCATTGCGCGTCTCCTTCGAACATGCATGTCAGCGAAGCGGCTAGGTCGTCTTCGCCTACATGCATACCGACATGAACGCCTCGTTCCTCGAGCGCGCGGCTCATCTTCACGGCGAAGGGCAGGTCCAACGCAAGCGATTCCAGCAAGTTTGCTTGCGTGAGCACCTCTTCCGGTGTGCCTTGCACAGCTATCGTTCCGGCATCCATCACCACTACGCGGTCGGCCAGCGCGGCTTCTTCCATGAAGTGGGTAATCATGACGATGGTCAGTCCTGCTTCATGCAGCTCGCGGCATACGCGCAACAGTCCTTTACGTCCGCGAGGGTCCAGCATAGCGCTTGCTTCGTCCAAGATGAGTATCTGCGGGCGCATGGCCAAAACACCAGCGATAGCCACGCGTTGTTTCTGGCCTCCGGAAAGCGCGGTCGTTTCTTTGCGCTCAAAGCCCTGCAGGCCGACTTGTTCCAATGCCTCGGTCACGCGCTCGCGCAACTGATCGGCTGGCAGGCCCAAGTTTTCGGGTCCGAACGCCACATCGTTTTCAATCAGGCTGGCTACCAGTTGGTCGTCGGGGTTTTGGAATACCATGCCGGCGTTGCTGCGGATAAAATACATGCTCGATTCGTCCGATGTGCTGTGATCTAGCACGTTTACCGTGCCGCGATCGGGCACCAATAAGGCGTTCATGTGCTTGGCAAGCGTGCTTTTGCCGCTGCCGTTGCCGCCTAAAATGCATACGAATTCGCCGGCCTTGATTTCCAGATCAATGCCGCACAAAACAAAGCTGTCGCCATCGTAGGTGAATTCCACGTTTTCAAAATCGATGATCATAGATATCTTCTTTCAAGGGCTTACTCGCGTGATGCGTGCGGCGAATCGCGTATGCTGTCAAAATCGTTTAGCGGCCCACAACCTGCTTTTTCTTCGGCGTAATCAAGTTCGAGATGCTCTTGTATATCACGATGGTCAGCACGGAGTTGATGATGGCTTTGATGATGTTGAAGGGCAGCAGTACAGGCACCACCAATGCGACCACGGCCTCAAAAGGCATGCCGAAGTAGAACGGGTCGATGGCTAGATTGCTCACGATGGCCACCACGATAGCCGCAACAACAGCAATGATCAGACCGATGATGGCTCCCTTAAACGAATGCTGCTTGCGATAGATAGCAGCGGAGGGCAAGACCATGGCTATGACGATAAAGATGTTCATCAGCGCGCCTACCCAGTCGCCTAGCATCATGCCGTGGATTAAGGCGCTTACAGCACCCACCACGATACCGGCGGTAGGTCCGAATGCGAACCCGACCACCATGGCGGGCATGCAGGACGCATCGTATTTCAACCACGAAATACCGGGAATCAGAGGAAACTCGATGAAGGACAACAGCACGCTGATGGCGCACAAAAGCGCCATGGTCACCAGCTGCCGGGTATCCCATTTGTTGGTGTTCGTAAAGTTCAGCGACTGGTCGGTCGCCGATGGTGTGCTTGCGTTTTCTGTCATTTTAAACCCTTTCTTTTGCCAAGGCATTTTGTGCGGATTCGCTTTCTGCCTTGAAAAAGAAAACGACCCGTATGAATCAATCTCCACACAGGCCTTAAGGGTTGTCGCATATACGCAGGCTATTGCCTTGCGCGGCGCGAAAACTCTGCCTCTTCCATCCGGACTATAACCGTTGGTCTCGGGCTCCCACCGAAGTCAGCCTGCAGTACCGAAGCACATGCAGGGTCGCGGACTCGTAGTCAATTGGCTACATCACCGCCAGTGAGGATTTTCACCTCGCCCTGAAACAGATTCATGATGCGTATTTTAGAGCCGTGTGCTCACAAGCGCAAGTGCGTTCTGCGCCTAGATGGTCAAAACCTATGGATTACCCGCAGAAGGATAGATGCGAAGGCTGGCAGTGCGGTATAGGGCAGCGCGGTATAGACATCAGTGCGGTATAGATATGAATGACAACCGCGTAGGGTGTAGGTGTAGGACGGCTGTGCAGTATGGACGTGAGAGACGCGCGCAACTTACCCTATTCGGCATGCACCACGCCATTTATAAAAATTGTAACCATTTCGAAAACAACTTCATGCATAATGACTGCAACACACATTAGGGAAAGTTCTTGAGTCGCAAGTTCCACGCCGCAATTTCTTATCGAATTTCATGCAGCATTGACGGGCCTTTCGATTCGGGCTCTTTTCCGCACGACGAGGAAAGGGAGGCTCTATGGATTTCGTAACCGTTTTGAACGCCATAGATTCACTGGTATGGGGCCCGGCGATGATCGCCCTGCTTTTGGGTACTCACATATTCATGACGATACGCACGCGCTGCATCCAGAGAAAGATCGGATTGGGAATCAAGCTGTCAGTTACCAAAGATCCTGATGCTGAGGGTGATATCAGTCAGTTCGGTGCATTGGCAACCGCTCTTTCAGCTACCATCGGTACGGGCAACATCGTCGGTGTGGCAACGGCTGTTTTGGCCGGCGGTCCAGGTGCTGTGCTGTGGATGTGGTTCACCGGTGTGTTTGGCATTGCGACGAAATACGCTGAAACTTTCGCAGCTGTGAAGTACCGCGTGAAAGACCACAACGGCGACATGCTGGGCGGCGCCATGTATGCCTGGCGCAGGGCTTTTAACAAAGACGGTAAGACCCCGTGGTGGGCAATGCTTGGATCCGGTGCATTCGCCCTGTTTGCGGCCATTGCGGCATTTGGCATTGGCTCGGCCGTGCAAAGCTCAGCGCTTACCGGCATCATCGTGGCAAACGTGCCGGGAATCCCTGAATGGGCTATCGGTGCTACGGTTGTTTTCCTGGTTTCCATCGTTATATTTGGCGGAGTCAAATCCATCAGCCGTGTATGCGAGAAATTGGTACCCCTCATGGCCGTGTTCTACGCTTTGGGTTGCATTGTCATTTTGTTCATAAACAGTGCCTACGTACTACCTGCCATCGCTTTGATCTTCGAATGCGCATTCACTCCGAAAGCCGCCTTTGGCGGTGCTGTGGGAAGTGGCATCATGCTGGCTTTGCAGTTCGGCTGTGCTCGTGGTTTGTTCTCCAATGAGTCAGGCATGGGCTCAGCGCCTATTGTGGCATCAGCCGCAACAACGCGTAATCCGGCTCGCCAGGCACTTGTTTCCATGACGGGAACGTTTTGGGACACCGTTATCATCTGCGCTCTTACCGGTATTGTGTTGGTGTCGACCATGATTGCCAATCCGGATATTGCCGAGAGCATTCTGGTTGATCCGACAGCGTTCAGCGGCGCGATGCTTACCAGCGCGGCTTTTGCCAAGATTCCGGTTATCGGTACGCCCATTTTAGTTATCGGCATGGTCATGTTCTCTTATTCCACCATTCTGGGTTGGTCGTATTACGGCAACCGCTGTGTGGCCTATCTGTTCGGTAAAAGAGGAATCAAACCCTACCAGGTCATTTACGTGTCGGTAGCTTTCCTGGGCGCTATCGGCATCGGGAGCGCGGTGTGGACCATGTCAGATATCACCAATGCTTTGATGGTTATCCCCAATGTGATCATGGTGTTGATGCTCTCGGGCGTTATCGCGCGGGAGACCAAGCATTACGTGTGGGATGGAAATCTCGACGAGGTGGACGACACACCCATCCCCCAACTCGATTCGAAATAGCACGTGACAGTAGGTAGTTCGTCACGTATTTCTGCGGAAGTCGAATGATTGCATGAAGGGGTCGCCTGCAGATGGCGGCCCCTTTGTTTTGCCAATCGGCTGCGATGATGCGATTATTCCGAGGCCGAATTACTTCGCAATACGCCTTTTGCGTTCAAAAACGGCGATTATTCCGAATCTGAACGCCTCTCTGTTTTGGCTGTTTGCATGACCCCAGTTCAAGAGCGTATCCATAATCGGCTCTTTTTCTAAGTGGCGGTCGAAAGACGCAAAAGGCGCATTGCGAAGTAATCGGAGGCGCAAAAACTCGAGTCGGGTCCACCAAGGGTCCAAAACATTTCAAACGGCCCGGTCCATTGAATATCGTTTAACGGGCGCGCGCAAATCGAGCGAAAGCGCGACAAAGCTCACGTCCTATTGTTGCCAAAGCACACATCCCATTGTCAGGTTCAACTTGTCTTGCCTGTTCACTCTTTTTCTAAAAGCCGTTTGATTGCGGTTCCGCTTGACTTTACGTATTCAACGACGAGGTCGGTTACTTCGTCGATGCTCACGTCTCCATAGTCTCCCGTGAGCCAGGCTCGGTACACGCTAAAGACCCCACCAGCCAAATAGTCGATGGGCACGAAAAGGGACAAATCCTTGTTGGAGCGTTTAGGCACGGGAATAAGATCGCGTACCCAATAGAGAACCTGATGCTGGATTTCTCCGAGGTATTTGTCTGCGCCATTGGCTTGTATCAGGGTGGCGTAGAGTTTACGGTTGAGTTCTATCTGTTTGCAGGCGTTTTCCAAAACGGGTCGTGGATTTTCGAGAAACCTGCCGTCTGATGCTTGCGTGATAACTTCGTGTATCTTAGTGGTGGTCTCTTCGATAAGCTCTTGCGCAACTGCATCGAGGTCGGCGTAGTGCGCATAAAATGTTGAACGGTTCAGGTCTGCCCGTTCCGCGACATCTTTTACGGTGACTTTTTCCAACCCGCGTTCTACCAAAAGCTCAGAGAAGGCCTCTCGAATAAGGCGCTTGGAGCGTAATGAGCTGCGATATATTGCCTTTGATCCCATAATCGTCCCTTTCTGAAAACACTTCAGTATTTTTGCGTCGGCATGCAGAAAAGCCGACCAAATATCCTACACATTAGCCACTCAACAATTTGGTATCTCCGTGCAAAATCCAACACATAGTATAAATGTATCTATATTCCGACAAACTATCTCAATATTAATTGTTGTAATGCATTTTACCTTGTATTTTAATCAACGCAGTAAATATAAACATGTGTTGGAAATTATACAAGAGGTGACTTGACAAGTGGAACATCTGTTTCGGGCGTGCTTGAAGCACCGTAAGGCGGTAATCGTCGTGTTCATCATCGCGGCGTTTATCGCGGGCGTGTGCATACCCAGCGTGAAGGTGAACGGTGACTTCTCAAGCTACCTGCCATCCGATACGTCTTCTACGAAAAGCCTCAATAAAATGGAAGAGGTTTACGGCTCCGATTTGACGAATGTGCGCGTGTTCGTGGAGGGTATCTCGCTTGCTGATGCGCAATCCTATGTCGATGAACTTTCAAAGATGGATGGCGTTGTGAGCACCTCGTGGCTTGGCGATTATGTCGATGTGAACAAGCCGCTGGAAATGCAGAGTGATTCAACGGTGTCGGAATGGCACGACGGCACTGGCTATCTTTTCCAAGTTGCAATGACAGAGCCGTATGAGCAGGCAAGTTTCGATACTATGCGCGCGGATGCGGAAAGCTACGACGGCGTTACCAAGGTTTCAATTGACGGCAATGCGGCGGCCCAAGCAGCCACTTTAGCCGTGGTGAGCACCGACATGGTCAAGATAATGCTTACGGTTGTGCTCGCCGTGCTTCTTGTTATATTGCTGACGACCACGAGCTTCATTCATCCCATCATCATGTTGATTACCATCGGCATCGCCGTGGTCATCAACATGGGGACGAACCTCATTCAAGGTGAGATATCCGAGGTCACACAACTTGTGGCTGCCGTGCTGCAGCTGGCCGTTTCCATGGACTACGCTATCGTCTTGCTTGCCAACGTAAGCAAGACGCAGCGTGCTGTAGACGACCCCTTCGAGGCGATGGTATTGGCGATGACGAAATCGTTTCCCGTGGTGCTTTCGTCTGCGGCGGTCACTTTCTTCGGATTCCTGTCCCTTGTCTTCATGAAATTCCTTATCGGCCAAGATATGGGCATTGCTCTCGCCAAAGGCATCGTTGCCAGTTTTTTGTGCGTAACCTTTCTTATGCCCTGCCTGCTCTACGTGTGGCGGCGCGGTATTGCGCGCTTCACGCACAAATCGATAATCCCCTCATTCAACAAGTTTGCCAATGTGTGCCGCAAAGCCGCTGTGCCGGCGGCGATTATCGTATGCCTTATCGCGGTTCCCGCCTACCTTGCCCAGCAGCGCGGCGAGTTTACCTATGGCGCGTCGAGCACCATCGCAAAAGGCTCGCAGTATGATTTGGAGCATACCTACATTGATGATGTGTTCGGAGAAAGCCAGTCATGGGTCATCATGGTTCCAGAAGGTCAATGGGCCAGCGAACAAGCCCTCGTCGACGATTTGCAGAGCTTGCCCACTACTCGATCGGTGCTTTCATGGTCCACAGTCGCGTCACCTGAATTGCCGTACCAGATGGCCAGTGAGTCGACATCCTCTCAGCTTATCAACGGTGGCTACAGTCGTATCGTTCTAAGCTCGGATGTTGCAGAAGAGGGTGATCAGACATTCGCATTGGTCGAACAAGTCCGCGAATTGTGCCAACAATACTATGGTGATTCGACCTACCTGTGCGGAACAAGCGTGTCATGTTATGACATCATGGATGTGGCCTCGTCAGATTCGCTGCGATCAAAGCTCATCTCCGCAATCGCTATCGGGCTTGTGTTGCTGGTGATGTTCCGCAGCTTGTCCATCCCTTTGATATTGCTGCTCACCATCGAGCTTGCCATCTGGATAAACCTTTCCTTCCCCTATCTGCTCGGACAGGTAAACAGCTATACAGGCTATCTGGTAATCGATGCGGTGCAGTTGGGCGCTGCGGTGGACTATTCGATTATCTACACGCACGAATACCTCAGGGAGAGAAGATCCCTGCCCGCCGAACGTGCCGCGCACGAATCAATCAAGAATGCGGGCGTGCCGATTGTGATGTCTTCGACAATTTTGATTCTTGCCACGCTCGGAATCTATCTTGTGGCCAGCGTGCCCGTCATCACGCAGCTGGGAATGCTTATTTTCCGCGGCACGATTATCTCGGTCATCATGATCTTCTTGTTCATGCCATCTTTGTTTGTGGCGGGCGACTGGATTGTCAAGCATACAACACTCAACCTTCATTTCCTCGAACCTAAAAAGGAGAATGACAATGCAAAATGAAAGCACCGATATGGAAAAACAGGGATGCGAAACCAGCCCAAGAGGCCGTCGCGTCAAACTAGCGACCCTCGCCCTTTCGTTGGCGGTGGTGATGGGAGCGGCATCTTTTGCGTACGCGAACGGCACCGACGGCGGCAGTAGTGCGCAAGACTCCGCAAAACAGACGGATTCGGTTTCGCAAGAAGCTCAGAATGTGAAGAAAGACGAGGTCATCTATACGAAACTCGATGCTTCGGGCAACAAGACGGGAGTGTATGCAGTCAACGAATTCCAGACGGACGAAGCGACGCGCATCGTTGACGCAGGCAATTACAGCAATGTGCAGAATCTCTCGACCAGCGAGACGATTAAGCAGAACGGCAAATCCATTGAAATGACCACGCTCGCAGGGAAACCCACATACTACGAGGGGTATATGGATGCGAGCACGCAGCTTCCCTGGAATATCAAGATCACGTACTACTTGAATGGTGAAAAAGTCGATCCAAACAATTTGTACAATGCGAACGGCGATTTGGAAATAGTGCTCGATATCGATCCGGCAAGCGATGTTTCCGGGGTGAGCGATTTCGCGAACAGTTTCGTTATGCAGGCGCAGGGAACGTTTTCAAACAGCAGCTTTAAAATAGAAGAGGCAACGGATGCGACCATCGTCAAAGAAGGCTCATCCACAACGCTTACGTACCTGATTCTTCCAGGGGGCAGCGGCAGCTATCACATAAAGGGCAAGGCAAGCGATTTCGAGTATTCTGGCTGGCAGATTGCCGGCATGTCGCTGTCTATGTCAATCGATCTTTCAAAGGCCGACACATCAGAGCTTTCGAATGCCGCAGGCGAGCTTGAGAGCGCCACAACCAGTTTAGCTGATGGATCGGCCAGCCTCGCAGATGGCATTTCAAGCATCACATCTGGTGCAGCCAGCGGTGCTTCCGGAGCCGCACAGCTTGATTCGGGCGCGCAGAGTTTGCAGTCCGGCACAGCTGCGTTCGCTTCGGGAATTTCCAAGATCAAAAGCGGATCGGATACCCTCGATTCTGGTGTGACGGAACTGTCGGGTGGTCTCTCGACGCTCGATTCGAAAAGCGCGGCTCTTACCGGCGGTTGGAACTCAATCTACGGTGGCATCGGCACGCTTTCGCAAAGCATTGCGAGCGCACAGGCAGATACTTCAACGTCGTCTGAGTCCTACCAGCAGGCTTTGACGGCATATTCGCAAGCGAAACAGGCAGTGAGCGACGAGCTTGCGAAACCATCACCTGATGCCACGGCGCTTCAAACCGATATAGAGAACTTGAGCAATGCATCGGCTACGCTCGGTTCGCTTCAGGGCGCAAACGGTACGCTTTCGTCTATAGCTCCCGGCGTTGATTCGCTTGATTCAGGTGCCGCCGAATTCGATGGCGGTCTTACTTCCTACACGTCAGGTGTAAGCGCCCTGTCCAGTGGCTCGACCAAACTTGTTTCAGGGGCCGACTCGCTGAGCCAAGGGCTGGCAGCTGCCGATGAATCTGCGGGCACGTTGGCCTCGGGTGCGAAAAGCCTGGCGTCGGGCACGTCTTCGCTCTCAAGTGGCTTAACCGAGCTGGCAAGCGGCTCACAGACGGCTTGGGAGGGCGCTGATGCTTTGAGCAGCGGCTCTTCAGAGTTGGCGAAGTCGGTCAGCGGATTGGACAAGCAGATTCTCGACAGCGTTCAGGCGACAATCGACGAGAAACTGGGTAAAGGATTTCAGGTGCATTCTTTTGTCGATTCCAGCAACACGAACGTCAAGTCGGTGGAATTCGTCTACGTGAGTGGCGGCGTGGAAAAGCCGAGCAACGACGAGAAAGCCGCTGAGGAACAGGACAGCGGCGATGACGGAACCATAATCGATCGCATCGTCGCGCTCTTCACGGGCACGAAGTAACGAGCCTAGAAAGTGCGTTGGGAATACTTTCTTTCGGCGCATTATCGGTGATTTATTTCGAAGGAACATGCCAAACGACACAGTCCTTTCATGGTGCGCGCGCAAATCGAGCGAAAACGTGTCAAACGACCCGTCCTACTGTCAGGTTTTTCGCACTCACGAAGAAATCGTGTTGATGCTTGCGCCTTTTTTCCCTCGTGGTACAATACCGAAGTTTCTATATCACACATGCGTGCCGGACTTGCGTCCGCCAGTGGCCACCGAAAAAGGCTGCGGACCGGGGATGAACGTGCGCAGAGGACTAACGAATGGAGAAAAGCATGACCAAGGTCAGCATCCAGACCCTGCTTGACGCAGGCGCCCATTTCGGGCATCAGACACGCCGTTGGAACCCCAAGATGAAGCCGTATATCTTCGGCAGCCGCGGTGACATCTACATCATCGACTTGAAGAAAACCCTGTTGGGATTGGACCAGGCGTACACATTCGTGTCGAGCCTAGCTGCAAACGGCGGCACCATCTTGTTTGTGGGCACCAAAAAGCAGGCCCAGGAAAGCATCGCCGAAGCTGCCAATAGCTGCGGAATGCCCTATGTGAACGCTCGTTGGCTGGGCGGCATGCTCACCAACTTCGTGACTATCCGCTCTCGCGTGACCCGCATGGAAGAGCTGGAAGCTATGGACACCGACGGCCGCATGGCTCAGCTGCCCAAAAAAGAGCAGATTCTGCTGCATAAGGAACTCACCAAACTGCAGACCAACCTGAACGGCATTCGCAATATGAAGAAGGCCCCCGACGCTATCTTCGTCATTGACACCACCCGCGAGGTTATTTCCATCCGTGAGGCGCAGCGCCTGCACATTCCCGTTGTGGGAACACTGGACACCAACTGCGACCCCGATGACGTGGATTACGGCATTCCCGCAAACGACGACGCCATTCGCTCGGTGAAAATGCTCACCGACTTCATCGCATCCGCCGTTATCGCCGGAACGGGTGCACCTATCACGGCTTCCGAGATGGCCGCTGACGCCGCTTCTGCCCCAGCTGCTCCTGTGGCTGCCGCTCCTGAGGCTGTAGCAGCTCCTGCCGAGGCCGCAGCCCCTGCTGCCGAATAGCACAAAACCTTCGATGCCGCCCGTATGCGCGAGCGGCATCGTTTCACCCCGCTGACAACGAAAGGAACAACCATGGCTCAAGTTACCGCTGCAATGGTTAAAGAACTCCGCGAAATGACCGGCGCCGGCATGATGGAATGCAAGAAGGCCCTGGTCGAGGCCGAAGGCGTCCTCGACGCTGCGGTCGATGTGCTGCGTACCGCCGGTTTGGCGAAAGCTGCCAAGAAAGCTGGTCGTGCTACCAACGAAGGCACCATCATGGCGCTCGTTTCCGACGACTGCACCAAAGGCGCCCTAGTCGAGCTCGATTGCGAGACCGACTTCGTGGCCATGAACGAGAAATTTACCGCCTATGCCACCAAGTTCGCCCAGGTGGTTATCGACGAGAATCCTGCCGACATCGATGCCCTGAACGCTTGCGCGCTTGACGGCAGCACCGTGGGCGAGACCCTTACCGAGGCTATCCACATTATCGGCGAGAACATCCAGCTGCCGCGTTTCGGCCGCATGGAAGGTGATGCCGTTTCCAGCTACATCCACGGTGCCGGTAAAATCGGCGTGTTGGTGCAGTTCAAGGTAGGCAAGTCCGAGACCGCCACGAACGCCGACTTCCAGCGCTATGGCCGCGATGTGGCCATGCAGGTTGCCGCCGCCGCTCCTGTTGCTGCTCGTCGCGATTCTGTCGACCCGGCTACTATCGAGCACGAGATGGGTATCTACAAGGCCCAGGCTGCCGAATCAGGCAAGCCCGAAGCCATTCAGGAAAAGATTGCTCTGGGTCGCATGGATAAGTTCTACAAGGAAAACTGCCTGACCGAGCAGGAGTACGTGAAGAACCCCGACCAGACCGTCGCGCAGTACACCGACGAAGTGGCCAAGAAGCTGGGCGACACCATCGAAATCGTCGACTTCATGCGTCTCGCATTGGGTGAATAACCCTGTAGGATTGCAACAGCGCAACCTTGCGCGCTGCGATTGGGTCAAACGTTCATAGAATAATTGGGGAGCCTTCGGGCGCCCCTTTTTATTCTGTGCCCTTCTGGATTCTGTGTGAGACTGTGCGGTGGTGGGCTGTTCTGCTTATAATCTGATGTGGAAAATTAATCCGTGCGGCATACTGGCTGTGCGTGTGTTGGGAATTTGGCGAGAGAGGGCCACGGGCGGCGATTGAATCGTGAATCCGTCGGCTGAAAGCCTGCAACGCTCCTGTGGGCGAATGCGAATCGAAAGAAGCGTGACTCATGTCGGAAGAAGTAATCATCGCTCGCGAAAGCGAGAATATTGCCGGTACCGTGAAGGCGTCAGGTGCGAAAAACTCCGCATTAAAACTGATGGCAGCTGCTATTTTGGGGCAGGGAAAATCAACCATCGCAAATGCACCCCGCATATCCGACATCAACATCATGGCTGAGGTTCTGCGTCGACTCGGCGCACAGGTCAGTCGCGAAGAGCACGTGATCACTATTGACACGGCAAACGTTGACAAATACGAAACGCCCTATGAGCTGGTGTCGAAAATGCGTGCCAGTATATCTGTGCTCGGTCCGCTTGTTGGTCGTTTTGGTCGTGCGCATGTTGCCATGCCTGGCGGTTGTCAGATTGGCGCTCGAAAGATCGACATGCACTTGGTAGGCCTTGAGCAGCTCGGTGTGCAGTTCGATGTGGAGCATGGTTACCTCATCGCCACGACGCCGAAAGGTCTGCACGGCGGAAACGTCATGCTCGATTTCCCCAGCGTGGGCGCAACCGAGAACACCATGATGGCTGCTGCAGTGGCCGATGGCGAAACATTTATCGACAATGCTGCGCGCGAACCGGAAATCGAAGATTTGGCGAACATGCTCAACGCCATGGGCGCCCATGTATCCGGTGCGGGCACCTCGTCTATCACCATAGAAGGCGTGCCGCTTGATGCTATGCACCCCTGCAACCACACTACTGTAGGCGATCGCATCGAGGCTGGCACGTTTCTGGTAGGGGGCGCGCTTTTGGGAGGACCAGTTACCGTGACGGGCATCGATCCGTCGTATCTGCGTATGGCGTTGGTAAAGCTGCGTGCGATGGGGTGCACCGTGGAAAGCGGCGCCGACTACATTACCGTCAGTCGTCAGGCGCCTTTGCAACCAGTTGATATTCAGACGTTGCCCCATCCTGGATTCCCGACCGACTTGCAAGCGCAATTCATGCTTTTGGCGTCTTTGGCCAAAGGTAATTCCATGATTACGGAAAACGTTTTCGAGAACCGCTTCATGTTTGCCGCTGAATTGGTGCGTATGGGGGCGGATATCGCTATAGACGACCATCATGCGCTTGTGCACGGGGTCGATGCATTGCAGGGCGCACCGGTGGAATCCACCGATCTGCGTGCTGGCGCCGCACTGGTTTTGGCCGGGTTGGTAGCCGAAGGCGAAACCTGCGTGCGTCGTATCGCGCATATCGATCGCGGATACGAAGACTACGTAGGCAAACTGCAATCGCTGGGGGCCAATGTTGAGCGTAGCGTTATCGACAGCTCTTCTGCTGTAGAGCCTCTGTAGTTAATCTGGGGCAGGGCGATGAGCAACAAGGAGCAACGCGAATACCGCAAGCGATCTCAAGACATGCGACAGGCGGTTATCGGCACGCATGTGGCGGCCAATTCGAAGCGCGCATCGCGCACGAAGGTCGACTTTTCGAATCACCGTGGTGCGAACCGAGCGAACCGAGGCACCATTAATCATGTGACGCCGCGCACGTCGAGTTATGAAAGCTCGTCTGCGCATTCGCGTCGTATGCGACATTCTGGGTTCGCCATGCAGGCAGCGAAACGCTCGCGCACACGAGGCATCATTGTTGCCATCATCATCGCGCTCGCGGTCTGTGCGGTCGCTGCTGGGGTCACGTGGTTCGTGTTCACGTCATCCATCACAAACAAGGTCTCCCTCAACGATTCGTCGGCAACGGCGGCTCTGACGGCGGTCTCATCGGAAAGCGATCCGTACTACGTGCTGGTGGCCGGCGAGTATTCCGATGCGAAGCAAACTTACGACGGGCCGAACCTGCTCGTGCTGATGCGCGTGGACCCAAGCACTCATGTGGTGGAGATGCTCTCGATTCCCGCAAGTATCGAAACGACGCTCTCCGACAACAAAACACATACCATATCGCAAGCGCAAACGGTTGGCGGAGATGCCGAGCTCATCAAGACTGTCTCATCGCTGACTGGCGTTTCGATTTCTCATTACCTGAAAACCGATGCGACGAAATTCAAAGCTCTGGTAGATGAATTGGGCGGCGTTACCGTGGACGTGAAACAGGAAGTGGACGACCCTGATGCCGGATCTGTGTATATACCTACGGGTACGCAGACGCTCGATGGGGAATCAGCGCTGGTGCTCTGCCGCGCTGATAATTACCTGAATTCTGTAACCACGCGCTCGACGGCTCAAACAGATGTCTTATGTGCGCTGCTCGACAAATTGCTGGAGCACTCCGGCATGGATTTGGCGACCACGCTTGATTCCGTGTCGAACTATTTCAAAACGGACATGAGCTTCGATCAGCTGACTTCGCTCGCAAAAGCGTTCGGCAGCGTGGACGAAGCGACGGTATATCAGACCAGTGTGCCCGGCAGCTTGTCCGTGGAAACCGATGGTACGTATTTCAGCGTGTCGAAAACGTCATTTGCTAATGTGATGAGCGCCATTGAGGCTGGTGACGATCCGAATGCGAAGGGCGTAGCAGCTGCTATCGACCCGTCACAGGTTAGCGTGACGGTGAAAAACGGTGCAGGTGTGACTGGCGGGGCCTCGCAGGTAGGCAGTGCGCTCAGCGATTACGGATTCAAGGTGGAGTCTACAGGCAATACCGATAGCTACGTCTACAGCGAGACGCTTGTGGTCTACAACGACGCGGACAAAGAAGCGTCAGCTGAGACGGTTGTAGGCCTGCTCGGGGCGGGACGCACCGTGAGTGCAGGAATCTATTACACCTTTGACACCGATCTGATGGTGATTATAGGAAAAGATTGGAAGCCTCTGTCGTAGAACCGGTTTCACCGGCACACGTGCCGGATGGTCCATCGGTCATATGACGCGCAGCCATGCGGGGCTCTACTCGCTCATTTGGGTCATCGGATATCTTTGGACCATGCGTGATGAAGAACTCGCAGATCAAGCAGGTTTCCTTGATGCAAGCAGATCGGTCAATCGTTGGGTTCAAGAGGGCATCTATAGGGTCGACCACTTTGCGGGTCGGACGCGAGCAGTCTGCGAAATGGCAGTCTGCAGGGCAGGGGGATCCGGGGATGTTATGAGGGCAGCGCGACTGCATTTCCTCATCGCAGCCGCGCATTTCCCAACACTTCGTCATAATATCGGCGAGCCTATGCCGGAACTACTTTGACAACGCCCGGAACGCGATCCTTTAAAATGCGCTCGACGCCATTGGCCAAAGTCATCTGAGACATCGGGCAGCCTTTGCAGGATCCGGTCAACTCAACACTCACAACACCGTCGTCGGTCACGTCGACCAGCACCACGTCACCGCCGTCTGCCTGCAGGCTGGGACGGATAAGCTCGAGCACTGCGGCTACATCTTCTCTTTTAACCATGATTTTCTCCTTCGTCGTGGTTTACCGCGACATTCTACCACAGGGCAGGGGCGTCCTGCGTGCTGTGATTCTATTTCGTAAAGAGGAACAGATTGACGGCGCGTTTCTGCTACAATGCAGCTGTGAAGGCATAGCAGCGATGGCTGAGCAAGGGGGATAAAATCAATGATGATGCGTTGTGCGAAGTGCGGATGCACGGATTTCGACTTGATGCGCTACGAATCCCTTATGGTGCTTAGTACCACTCGTGCGCTTTTCTCTTTGCGCTGCCCGCATTGCGGCGCGCGCGTTACCAGCGTATGTGCCATCCCGGCTGAATTGCGCGAGACCATCGACAGCGTCGCCCGCGAAATGGATGCGGGCATGGGGCGCGTGCCCCCTGGCCGCTAGCATGTCGAAGAGTGCTTGAATGCTCAATCAAATCTATCAATTGCTCGATCCCATAGCCTTTTCCGTCGGACCTTTTTCGGTGCGATGGTACGGGATTGCCTATGTGCTCGGCTTTTT
Organism: Actinomycetes bacterium; assembly: GCA_023394615.1. Taxonomy (GTDB): domain Bacteria; phylum Actinomycetota; class Coriobacteriia; order Coriobacteriales; family Eggerthellaceae; genus JAEXAI01. Next base: position 63,998 of record JAEXAI010000022.1, read on the forward strand.
TTTCGCAGGCCTGATCATATGGAGATTGGCAAAACGTTGGAAAGTGCGCATAAACACCGACGCGCTGTTCACCATATTGCTGTGCATCATTTTAGGCGTAATCGTGGGCGCTCGGCTGGGCTATGTGATTTTTTACGGCACCGGCGAATACCTCGCCCATCCATTGGAAATTTTCATGATATCGAATGGCGGAATGAGTTTTCACGGCGGTTTGGTCGGTGCGCTTTTGGCGGGTATCGTTGCGGCTAAGCTGTGCGACATACCGTATCTGACCTTGGCTGACATGGGTTGCATTGCGGCACCGATCGGTCTTTTTTTCGGTAGATGCGCGAATTTCATCAACGGCGAGCTGTGGGGCGCGCCCACCGATTTGCCTTGGGGCGTCGTATTCGGCGGTGCGGCCGGCAGTATGCCGAGGCATCCCTCACAGCTCTACGAAGCGCTGCTGGAAGGCGTCCTGATATTCATCGTGTTGTTCGCCCTGTCCAGGAAGCTCCCTCCGCGTCCGCGTGGCACGTTTTTGGGACTATTTCTGATCATGTACGGAGTGTGCCGTTTTCTCATCGAGTTCGTGCGCGAGCCCGATGCTCAGCTAGGTTATCTGTGGGGCGGGTGGCTCACTATGGGCCAAGTGCTTTCCGTGCCATTGATACTGGTAGGGGTGTGCGTGCTTGTGTATGCCGTGCGCCGGAATCTGCCTCAATGCGGGTTGCAAAATGATATAGAAGATGTATCATTATGCGCGGAACAAACGGAGTCGTCGGAAAAAGAAGACGATTCAGCGAAGTAACAAGCGAACCGGAAATCGAAAACAGGAGGAAACAATGGCTTTGAAATTCTTTAAATGCATGCATTGCGGAAATGTAGCGGTGAAGGTTCTGGATTCGAAAGTGCCTTTGATGTGCTGCGGCGAGAAAATGGTCGAGCTCACATCCAACACCGAAGATGCTGCGCAGGAAAAGCATGTACCCGTGGCTACCGTTGACGGGGCTGCTGTGAGTGTTGTCGTAGGAAGCGTCGAGCATCCCATGACCGCCGATCACTACATCGCTTTCATTTGCCTAGAAACCCAGAAGGGTTATCAGATTGCTCCTTTGACCGCCACCGACGCTCCGAAGGCCGCATTTACCGTGGCTGACGGCGATAAAGCCGTTGCGGTATACGAGTATTGCAACAAGCACGGTCTGTGGAAGGCCGAGCTGTAAACCTTTTCTGCAGTATTGTCGATACGGCCGGTCGCCTTGCATGGGCGACCGGCCTTTGTACTATGATGGCATCATGAACAACACCCATCCTCGCATAGCCGTTATCGGGGCAGGCCCCTCTGGGCTGGCAGCTGCTATCTGTGCGGCTCGCGCAGGTGCGCGTGTTTCCCTTTTCGAAGTGCGTGAGCGCGTAGGCGACACCATCAAGGTCACGGGCGATGGGCGCTGCAATATCGCCAATGCCCATACGCAAGCATCTGTCTATCGCAACGGCGATTTCGTGCAGCGCGCTTTCGATGCATGCCCTCCTTCGCTTTCTCTGGGTTTTCTGGAATCATGCGGCCTGCTTTTGCGCACTGAAGCGCAAGGAAGAATGTATCCTTTGGCCAACAAGGCAACGTCGGTTATCGATGCGTTGCGCCTGGCTGCTGCGCGCGCGGGCGTTGAGGCGATTACGGGCGTTGGGGCTGCTGCTGTGCGGCCGAGAACTGATGGGCATGGTGGATGGACTGCGCAGATGCGCGATGGCTCATCGACCTCATTCGATGCGGTTATCGTATGCTGCGGAGGGAATGCGCCAGAGGGGCTTTTGCCCCTCGATGTTGCCTCTATTCCCTGTACTCCTGTGCTTGGGCCGCTTGCAACCGACACCGCTGCCATCCATGGGCTCGATAAGATTCGTGTGAAATGCGCGCTCGAATGCAACGGGCAACGTCAAGTGGGTGAAGTGACGTTTCGCACCTACGGCATTTCCGGTATCGCCGCGTTCGATATGTCGCGCATTGTTCAGCCAGGCGACGCCCTCTTCGTGGATTTTCTGCCCGACGTTGCTCGGAGCGCTTCGCTTGTTTATCTGCAATTTCGCCTTGAGCGATTGGAACCGTGCTCTTGGGGGCAGTTTTGCTGTGGCATGTTGCTCCCTTTGGTGTCGCGCGCGGTGCTGGCCAGTGCCGGTTTGCGCCCTGACGATGCTGCAAAAAGCGAGGCGCTGCCCGCGCTCGACAATGCACTGCGCGCATTTTTGCTGGTTGTTTCCGGCATTGGTGATAAACGACTGTGCCAAGTGCAACGAGGCGGCGTGGACGTGCGCGGTGTGGATGCGCTCACGTTGCAGCTTGCGAATCATCCTGGGTTGTTTGTCTGCGGCGAGGCGCTAGACGTGGACGGTCCGTGCGGTGGATACAACCTGCATTGGGCGTGGACAAGCGGCATTTTGGCCGGTTGTGCCTCTGCGGGCATTGACGTTGATGGACCGTGCAATGTGCGCAGTATAGCTTCAGGGGAGTGCCGGGCGTGATAAAAGCATCGAACATAGCATGCTCTTTGGATGATGGTGCCCAACTCGTCGGAGGTATCGACTACGAATCGGGCACGATTGTGCACCTTGCGGCGCGGGCTTTGGGAATGCGTGTGCATGCAGTGAAAAGCGTGCGTCTGTTGCGTCGCAGTGTGGATGCGCGCAAGCGTTCGGATGTGCATTTCGTACTGACGCTGGCCGTGAGTCTGCGCGATACTACTCGCGAAACGAAGCTTATCGACGGCGGTAAAGCTTCAAGATTTACAGAATACGAGCCTTTGCGCATAGATCCGGTGCCGGTTGGCTCACTTTCGCCTATCGTGTTGGGGGCAGGTCCTGCGGGTCTGTTCGCGGCGCTGTATCTGGCTCGCGCCGGTGCGCGGCCAATTCTCATAGAGCGCGGTCAGGCGGTGGAAGAGCGTCAGCGAACGGTTCACACGTTTGATGACGGTGGTGAGCTGGACACCGATTCGAACATACAGTTTGGTGAAGGCGGCGCGGGAGCGTTTTCCGATGGGAAGCTCACAACAAACGTGAAGCATCCAATGGCTCGTCACGTGGCCAAGTGGTTTGTGGAAGCGGGTGCTCCCGAGCAAATACTATGGGATGCGAAACCCCATATCGGCAGTGACCTTTTGCCGGGCGTGGTAGCGAACATGCGCAAACAGATAATAGATTGTGGCGGGCACGTGCGATTTGGTGCGAGGCTTTCGGGGCTGCATATGGATAAAGGCGCCTTGTGCGCTGTCGATGTGCTCGATCGCGAAACAGGTGAGGTCGAGCGCATTTCGGCGCAGCGGCTCATCATTGCCTGTGGTCATTCGGCACGCGATACCTATCAGATGCTTTTCGATCAGGGTTTTCAGATGCAGCAGAAGCCGTTTTCCATAGGCGTGCGCATCGAGCATCGCCAGCAGGTCATCGACTCTGCCCAATGGGGTGATTTCGCGGGTCATTCGGCGCTGGGGTCTGCTGACTACAAGATGGTCGTGCATTTGAATGATCGACGCAGCGCCTATACGTTTTGCATGTGCCCCGGCGGAAGCGTGGTCTGCGCGGCCAGCGAGCAAGGCGGTGTGGTAACCAACGGCATGAGCAACTTCGCGCGCGACGGCATCAACGCCAACGCTGCGCTGCTGGTAAACGTCGAGCCAGCGGATTTTGGGTCGAGCGACCCGCTGGCGGGTGTGCGCCTGCAGCGCTCCATTGAGCAGCGGGCGTATCATGTGGCAATCGATGCAGGCGCAACGCCTTATCAGGCACCGGCGCAGAAGGTGGGTGATTTTATGACGGGACGCTCGGGCGGGCCGTCATCTACGGTTGTTCCCACCTATGCTCGAGGCGTGGTTTGGTGCGACTTGCGCAGCGTTTTCCCGCCATTTATATGCGAAAGCTTGGCGGCCGCTTTGCCCCGTTTTGACGCGAAACTGCACGGATTCGCATCGCCCGATGCTGTGATGACGGCACCGGAAACCCGGTCCTCGTCACCTGTGCGTATCGTGCGGAATGCGTCGTTGCAAGCCGAAATCAATGCAGATGTGCAGGCGCAGGCGCAAACGCGGGCGATTTCGGGAACGGGTGTTTATCCCTGTGGCGAGGGAGCAGGATACGCAGGTGGTATCGTGTCGGCCGCGTCGGATGGTCTTCGCGTGGCGGCTGCTGTAGCCGCCTCCTTGCGTGGCGAAGAAGAAAAGAGCATACGATGAAATCTACTATGGATGCAGCTATTAGCGAGCTTTCGGCAGGGCGCGCTGTTGTGTTCCCTACCGACACGGTGTATGGATTGGGCATCTCAATCAAGGCCGCAGATGGTCCTGGCGTTATTTACGACATAAAAGAGCGTTCTCTGCGTAAACCCATTGCATGGTTGGTGAGCGGTAAAAACGACCTGCAAAAATACGGCAAGGTAGTACCTGAATCTGTGATTGCGCTGGCGCAGCACTTTTGGCCTGGCCCTCTGACGATTATCGTGAGGGCGAGCGATGAGGTCCCTGTCGCATTTCGCTCGGCGCAAGACACGATAGGGTTGCGGATGCCCGATGATGAAACGGCACTGCAACTCGTGCGGCGTGCCGGATGTCCTCTGGCCACATCATCGGCGAACATCGCAGGTGATCGTTCTCCGAAAACCGCAGACGAACTCTCCGAGGATCTTTTGGCGAAGGTGCAGGTGGTACTACGTGATAATGAGCCCCGAAGCGGCGTGTCATCCACGGTGGTGGACTGCTCGACGGGCCATCCTGAGGTATTGCGCGAAGGAGCCATCAAGCTTGCCGACATCCAGGCGCTTATGCGGTAAAGCTGGTCTATACTGGCTAAAGGCGATCAAGGAGGTCTTATGAGCGACATCGATGCGTTGAAGCAAGCGGCGACATGCGAAACCATCCATTACGACTCGGCCGATGGGAAAACCAGCATACATGCGCTCGTGTGGATGCCCGGCACTGTATCGGGCGCTCCGGCACTGGCAGGTGATGATGCAGCAGATAACAACGCTGCAGGTCAACCGACGGTGTGTGGCATCGTGCAGATAGTTCACGGTATGGTAGAGCATATCGAGCGATACGATGATTTTGCTCGCTTTCTGTGCGCCCATGGATTCGCTGTGTGCGCAAACGACCACATCGGACACGGTGGCAGCGTCGAATCAGATGATCAGCTGGGCGTTTTACCGAAAAATGGCGGCGATATCATGGTGCGCGACGTGCATGCCTTGCGCACCATCATGGGGCAGCGGCTTGGAGACGACGTGCCCTATTTGATGTTCGGACATTCTATGGGCAGCTTTATCCTGCGCGCCTATTTGCCTCGTTTTGGCGAAGGCTTGGCAGCGGCGGTGGTGTGCGGCACAGGTCAGCAGCCTGTTGCGGTGTCGAAGATGGGCAATTTGGTCGCGCGCTTCCTCTGTGCCACTCACGGCGAGGCATACCGCAGCTCGTTTATGCATGGGTTGGCCGACGGCGCCTACTCGAAGAAAGTGGAGAATCCGCGTACCGACTTAGATTGGATAAACACCGACCCTGCCAAGGTGGACGAATATATCGCCGACCCGGCTTGCGGGGGCGTGTTCTCGGCTGGGGGCTACGTGTCGCTAACCGACCTGACGGCCACTGTGGCTTCAAAGGAATGCGCGGCAGGCGTGCCTGACGGGCTGCCTGTCTTGTTTATTTCTGGTGCGCTGGACCCTGTGGGTGACAACGGTGAGGGACCCAAGGCTGCGGCTTGCGCTATGCAGCAGAATTCGAAGGCGAACGTTTCGCTGAAGATATACGATGGCATGCGCCATGAAGTGCTCAATGAACCAGGTCATGCACAGGTCTATGATGATGTGCTGGAATTCTTCGAACAGGCAATCGGCAAAGGCGGTCGATGATGGATAAATTCGTCATAGCGCTCGACCAGGGAACCACTTCATCGCGCGCGGTGCTTTTCGACCGCATGGGCAAGGTGTGCGGCGTCTCTCAGCAGGAGTTTCCGCAGCATTTTCCCCAATCGGGATGGGTGGAGCATAATCCGAAGGACATCCTGTCTTCGCAGTTTTCCGTGTTGGTGGATCTGATGGTGTCGAATTCGCTTTCGCCTAGCGACATCGCGGCGCTTGGCATTACGAACCAGCGTGAAACCACGGTGGTGTGGGACAAGCGCACGGGTGAGCCGGTCTGCAACGCTATCGTGTGGCAGTGTCGTCGCACTGCCCCCATCATCGAAGAGTTATGTTCGTCTGAACAGGTGAAAAAGGATATCACGGCGAAAACAGGCTTGATTCCCGATGCCTATTTTTCGGCTAGCAAGATAAAGTGGATACTTGACAACGTAAAGGGTGCACGCCAGCGCGCAGAGGCAGGCGGACTGCTTTTCGGCACAATCGACACGTGGCTTATCTGGAATCTCACCGGTGGTGAGGTGCATGCCACCGACCCCACCAATGCCAGCAGGACGATGCTGTTCGACATCCATAAAAGATGCTGGGACTCGCAGCTGTGCGATTTGTTCGGCATACCTATAAGCATGCTGCCTGAGGTGCGTCCTTCATCGGGTGATTTCGGTACGGCTAGCGCCGATGTGCTAGGTGGCAACATTCCTATTTGCGGCGTGGCGGGCGATCAACAATCAGCTCTGTTCGGACAATGCTGTACGAAACCGGGACAGGCGAAAAATACCTATGGTACCGGTTGCTTTCTGCTGATGCACACGGGCACTGATGCTGTGGCCTCGAGAAACAATCTGATTACCACTATTGCGGCTTCTGCTCCAGGAGTGACGGATACTGAATATGCGCTGGAGGGCAGCGTATTTATGGCCGGCGCGCTCATGCAATGGTTGCGCGATGGCTTGGGCTTGATAGATGATGTGGGGGCCACGTCTGACATGGCGCGCAGCGTTCCCGACACCGAAGGCGTCTACATTGTGCCGGCGTTCACCGGCCTAGGTGCCCCTTACTGGGATCCCGATGCGCGTGGTGCCATATACGGACTGACGCGCGGCACCACCAAAGCCCACATCGTACGCGCATGCTTGGAGGCGCTTGCTTTCCAAGTACACGATCTGGTGCGGGGCATGCAAGACGATTCGGGCATTGTGTTGGAGTCGCTGGCCGTTGACGGCGGAGCCAGCAAAAACGACTTTTTGATGCAGTTCCAAAGCGATTTGCTCCGCTGTGAGCTGGTGCGGCCAGCTCTTGTGGAGACCACGGCGGCGGGAGCGGCATACCTAGCTGGGCTTTCCAGTGGTTACTGGCAGGATTTGAGCCAGATTGAGAGCATGCGGGTAATCGATGCGCGCTATCGCCCCGACATGGACGACTTGCGCCATGCGGCTTTGATGGCGGGATGGAAGCGCTGCGTTGAATTAACACGGACGAAAGGATAGGGATGAAGATCTCAATCGGAAGCGATCATGCGGGTTTCGAACAGAAGCAGCAATTGGCTGCGTATCTGAAAGGGAAGGGCCACACAATTATCGATCGCGGCCCCGAAAACGAGGATAGGGTGGACTACCCCGATTTTGCGGTGCCTGTGGCCCATGATGTTGCCGAAGGGCGAGCCGAGCGCGGTGTGCTCATCTGCGGCACGGGCATAGGCATGGCGCTGGCGGCCGACAAAGTGCCGGGCGTGCGTGCGGCGAACGTGGTCACCCCTCAGTTCGGGGCGTTGTGCCGCGAGCACAACGACTGCAACATCATCACGCTTTCCGGGCGCTTCGTGGAAGAGCCGGTAAACGAGCAGATTTTGGACGAGTTCCTGTCCACCGACTTTGGCGGTGGGCGCCATGAGCCTAGAGTTGCAAAGATAATGGACATAGATAAGGAATGCTAAACCATGTACCCTGTGTTGTGCTAGAGTAGGCAGAATCGTATCAGTCCCGTGTGAAACGTATGCGGGACGCTATCAAGAAAGGACGATGGAGTATGTTGGATTTCCTTTCCAAAACCGACCCGGAAATCGCCGATGCCATTGAGCAGGAACTGCACCGCCAGCGCACAAGCGTTGAGCTGATCGCTTCGGAGAACTTCACTTCACCGTCGGTCATGGAGGCTGTTGGAAGCGTGCTGACGAATAAGTACGCCGAGGGCTATCCTTCCAAACGCTATTACGGTGGTTGCGAGAAGGTCGATATCGTTGAGAACTTGGCTCGTGAGCGTGCCAAAAAACTCTACGATTGCAAGTTCGCCAACGTGCAGCCCCATTCCGGCGCGAACGCTAACTTCGGCGCCTATGCTGCAGTGTTGAAGCCAGGTGACAAGGTCATCGGTATGCGTCTTGACCAAGGTGGACACCTGACTCACGGATCCCCGGTGAACTTCTCCGGACGCTTCTATGAGTTTAGCGCCTATGGCCTAGATCCCGAAACCGAGCGCATCGATTATGACGCACTTGAGCGCATGGCCAAAGAGATTCAGCCTGCCCTGATCGTAGGCGGCGCATCGGCTTATCCGCGTGTTATCGACTTCGAGCGCATGGGTGCTATCGCGCATAGCGTGGGTGCACTGTTCATGGTGGACATGGCCCATATCGCTGGTCTCGTGGCTACTGGAGCGCATCCCAGTCCTGTGCCTTACGCTGATATCGTGACGTCTACCAGCCATAAGACCCTGCGTGGGCCGCGTGGCGGATTTATTCTTACCAATGATGAGGCTATCGCCAAAAAAATCGACAGCTCCGTGTTCCCCGGCTCGCAAGGCGGCCCGCTCATGCACGTGATTGCTGGCAAGGCTGTTGCCTTCGGTGAAGCGCTGAAGCCCGAATACAAGACCTACATCGACCACGTCGTCGAGAACGCTGCCGAACTGGGCCGCGGCATGGTTGACGGTGGACTGCGCCTGGTGTCCGGCGGCACCGACAACCATCTATGCTTGGTCGATTTGACCGCGTCGGACATCACGGGCAAAGAGGCCGAGACTCTGCTGGAAAGCGTGGGGCTCACCGTGAACAAGAACACCATCCCCAACGAACAGCGCTCGCCGTTTGTGACCAGCGGCATCCGTGTGGGTTCTGCTGCGGCAACCACACGCGGCTTTACCGCCGAGGATTTCTACGAGGTGGGCAAGTGCGCTGCCGAGGTTGTGTTCAATTCGAAAGATACGGAAAAGTTGGCGCAGGTGAAGGGACGCATCGATGTGATGCTCGCCGCCCATCCGCTTTATCCGGAATACAAGTAATCTTTGAATGCGGGCCCCGCCGGTTATCGTGCGGGGCCTTTTGTTATCGGGGTAAAGGTTGAGCGGGTGCCGCATGAAATGAGGCGCTCGCCCTTGAATGGAGGAGCACGCAATGCCGAGCCAATACGATCGCGTCGTTGTGGTCGATCATCCGATGGTGCAGCACAAGCTGTCCATCTTGCGCGACAAAAATACATCCACCAATCAATTTCGCTTGCTGGTGAAAGAGCTTGCTCTATACGAGGGCTATGAGGCCACGCGCAACATGGAGCTAGAGCCTGTTGAGGTGGAAACGCCGATATGCAAAACCACCTGCCAACAACTGAAGGGTCCCAAAATGGCAGTCGTTCCCATTCTCCGTGCCGGTTTGGGCATGGTGGATGGCATGATGGAACTCGTGCCTACGGCATGTGTGGGACACTTGGGAATGTATCGCGATCCACAGACCCATAAGCCGATAGAGTATTATGCCAAGATGCCCGAAGACATCGCCAAGAGGCAAGTGCTGGTAGTGGACCCTATGCTCGCCACGGGCGGCTCGGCCATGGATGCTATTGCCTATCTTCGCCGTCAAGGTGTTAAGAATCTGAGGTTGATGGTGCTGGTAGCATCTCCGACGGGGATAGAGGCAGTTCTTGCATCTGACCCCGATGTGGTCATTTATACCTGTGCGATTGACCAAGGTCTCAACGACGATGCTTATATCATTCCCGGCTTGGGAGATGCGGGCGATAGGATTTTCGGAACAAAGTAGAAAAGAGCGCACTCGGGATTGACAACCTGTTGGACCCGATGTAGTGCACGCTGCCTGTACGCAGCGATGAACGAGAGGGTGTTCGATGGAACTGGGCGTGGATCGTCCCTCATGGGACGAGTACTTCATGACACTGGCAGAAGAAGTGGCCACGCGCACCACATGCTTGCGGCGCGCTGTTGGTGCTGTGGTGGTGAAAGACCGCCGTATATTAGCCACCGGCTACAACGGTGTTCCGTCTGGACTGCGCCATTGCAGCGAGACCGGATGTCTGCGACAAGAGCTGGGTGTGCCCTCAGGTCAGCGCCACGAGATTTGCCGCGGCCTGCATGCTGAACAGAACGCTATTATCCAAGCGGCGCGCTACGGCATAAACATCGCCGGCGCGAGCATTTATATAACGACGCAGCCATGCGTGGTATGCGCGAAGATGCTCATCAACGCTGGTATCGTGGAGGTAATCTATCAGAACCCGTATCCCGATGAGCTCGCCCAAGAACTGCTCTCCGAATCCGGCATGAAGATGCGTATCTACGTTTCATAAAACGTGTCAGCAGGACGGGTCGTTTGACATAAACGTGTCAGCAGGACGGGTCGTTTGACATATGCGTGAGCGCTCATGTATCTCAGAAGTAGGTGCATGGGTCTCGACGTCGTGGCATAGAGGGCGGCGATTCACGTTTTGTCAATCAGACCCACTATGTGCGATTTGAGGACGAGCCATTTTCTGACAACTTTTCGCCACCTGCGCAAACGCAGAGCATCGTCTTCAGGCATTGCAGAAAAGCCAGTTTTTGCCAGCGATAATCGCACATAGCGGGTCTGATTGACAATTCCTGTTTTGCGCAGGTTGAATAAGATAGCTGGGGAGGAACGACTGCGGTCGAGGCGGGGGCGCGTACTAAAGATAGTCCAGCATCTCGCTCGGTTCGATGATGCTTGTGCGTACACCATCTCGTAGGATGATACGCGCCACATGCAGGTTCAAACGCTCGGCGGTTTCCAGCCCGCAGCTGGTGAATCCAGAAAATATGATTTGTTTGCGCGCGCTTGCTAAGCACGAGCGCATTGCCTGACGGTTCGCGGCATCTTCGCGCTTGCGCTTTTCTCCCACGAGCACTCCAGTGTCGCAATGCTCGCGCGAAGGAATGAAACCATTCACGAAACCGCCGAATATCACCAGGTCGGCCTCGCATCCGAGCAGGTCTTGGGGAGAAGACATCAAAACGTTTGGTCCGCCAGCAGATGATGTTGCGCGGTCGCGATTGGCAGGGTAGTGCGCATTGTTGTCGAGGTCCTGCGCCTCAGCTAGGCGATGGCTCTCTGCAGCCTCGCAGTGACGTTGCACGTTGGCTGCGGCAGACAAACCCCGTATGTATGCATCTTTCAACGGTGCTAGAAGCACATCTGCTGCATCTGCTCCATCGAGTGAACCTCTAGATAGCCGCTTCAACGCTTCGGCGAGTTGCAGGTCTTGGGAAAGGGCCCTATCGCGCAGCTGCGCAATCGATGCGCTTGCGCCTAGGGCATCACCAAAGGCGCACCATGTGCGCCATGCTGCGGAATCATCCTCGTTGGCTGCGATGCGCGAAACGATTCTCTGCGCAATCGGGGAAGACAAATCGACAGTACTGTAATCCAGACGGCTGTGCTTTTTGCCAAGGAACGTAACCGGTATGTCGCAGGTTCCAAGGGCGCGTGCCACATTCGATCGCCAGACAGCGTTCATTCCCACTATCAGGATGTCGTTGACATCAGATTCGCCGTCTTTGATTTGTGTCACTGTTTCGCAAATCCAGCGGCATTCTTCAACTAAATCAGATGCCATATGGACTTGAATCGACTCGCTTTTATCGTCGGTAGCGGCAGTAAGGTCGGTGTTTGCTGCATTTTCGTCTTGGACTGGGGTAGTGAAACCCGCGCTCTCGGCGCTTTCGTCCGCCAGCAAGTTTTCAATAACGGAAACGATATGCGCAGGTCTGTGGCAGCAATCAAGATGCTGCGTCTGCGCGTGCGGATTCGCCGCGAAGAAATCGTCTAGTCCCTCCCGATAGGGATACTGGTCCTCGGCTGTGGCTGAAGAAGATTCATCGGCGGCAATGGCGATTGATTTATCAGCCAGCAGATTCGCTATTGCTTGTGATGCGCGTCCAATCAACAGATAGTCATCGACGATAACATGCGCTCGAGCATGCCGCTGCCGCAGCTGGGTGTCGTTTTCCAGAGCGCGTGAAGCGAGATTATGCAGTTGTTCTGCGACGATGCTTCCCGTAAAACACAGATTCTTGCGTAACAGCTCTATGCAAGCCTCTTCCTCCGTCGTTTTGATCCAATCGGGATCATCATCGGCTCTGTCGTTGAATCCCCGATAGATGAAGGCCAGAAGCTCGCGAAGGCGCCGCCGCTTTATGCCTAAAGGCTTCATGTCCTCGAAGAGCAAGTCGCTTTCAAGGGAATCAAGCAGATGCGGTTTGCGGCCATCATGGGCATACGTAGCGGGGTCGGACATAATCTCCCACGCAACTTCGCGCGCTGTCATCACTTGAATCAGATTGGTTCGCGAAACTGTTTCGTTGCCCTTGCCGGATTCCTCCAAGTTGCGAGCGATCATGTTTTGCATATGCTCTGCCATGGCCGGGGACGCGCATAGTACCAAGACCTGTTCGTCCTTTTGTGCCAAAAGGCAAGGTCGGCGGGCCAAAGCAGTTGATTTGCCTGTTGCCGGCCCTCCTGTGAAGCAGATTGCATTCGGCGTTGTTGGGATGATGTCGGTCATAGTGCGGTTCACCAGCTTCAGTTGGTCGGTTTAATCTTGCAGCTACGCGTGTCCAATCCAAACGGTTTCATGCACTCTAGAACCACATGGTTGGAGAGTGCATGAAACTTGGAGAGGTGAATCGGTTGCGCATCTGAGGATGCCCTGCGACCCCTGGGACAAACAAAGGGGGAATTGGGGCTCGAGGGCATCCTCTCTTCGAAGCGCTCGGCAACGTATCGATGCGATACTCCATGTGACATCGAGCGCGTCGAGGAGAGGATCTCTGGAGGGCAAACTGCACACGTGTGATGTCTGCAGTTTACCCTCCGCATTTCTACTGGTCTGACTCTGCGTGCGGTATCGAATCCGTACTGTTCGACGACGCCTGCACTTCTGCGCTTGTGCTCACGTTTGCGGATTCCATGTTGGGTTTGCCCGATGCGCTGGAATCCTTTGACTTCGCCAGAAACGGCATCGTGATTGCATCGCCTGGGCACGATTCCACGCATTTGCGGCATTTGGTGCATTCGCTCCAAGAGGCGCCGAGGTCGGGGTGGCGCGGATTGATTGCGACTTCGCACACCTGATTGCAACGTCCGCAGGAAACGCCGCGTGAAGTTTCCAAGCATGCGTTGTCATCGATGGTGGGACGAAACGTTTTGTTTGCTTTGCCAATCAGGCTCATCAGAGATGAAAGCGGACAGATGTGCGAGCACCATTTGCGGAAGAACACGACCTCTATCAGCAACAATGCGGGAATTGCCACAACAGACCACGTCACATCGCCGCTGCCGAACAACAATATCAGCACGAACACGAAGGCGAACGACAATCCGATTGGGCAGATAAGGCAGAATACCGGAAAACCGAAGATGGCAGCGGAGAGCAAAGCTCCGCCCAGCACGATATGGCGTGAATCAGCAGGCCTCTCCGCATGGCAGGTGCGACACGATGATTTAAGTGCCTTGGCTTCAGCCTCACTTAAAGGCTCAGTGATTTTCGCGGTGCCCGCCTCTTCCTTGGTTGCAGCAGCTGGCTGCGAATCAGAGGCTTCCGCGTCAATACCATCCGTGCCCTTTTTGTCATCTTGCCGTTTTAGCAAGCCGCGCAGTTTGCTCCATACGGGCACAGGGCAGATCCACCCGCAGAACGCACGGCCAAGGATAACGATAGCCACAACGCCTACGGCCAGCGATATCAGCGCGCGTGGAACCATGGTTTTGCTGGCTAGCATCGTTCCGAGTGCGCCTAGTGGGCACAGAATAGATATGTCTTCCCAGCCTATGGCTGAAAGCGTGCCGATTTCGGCGTGTGCGGCGAATCCGATACCGGCGATAAGCAGTATCGCCAAAGGAATCAGGACTCGAAGCTTGTTGGTTTTCATCGATACACCGCCTCCTAGGCTTCTTCTTCGGGAATGACGATGATGGCACGAGTGGTTGCACCGACGGCGATAGATCCTTCTTGTAGGGATACGCAGGCATTCTGGCAAGCACCGCATCCCGTACATGCGCTGGATATCACGTAGGGATGCTTGTTCTCATCCATCTCGATGGCCTTGTAGGGGCAAGCATCGAAGCAGAATTTGCATCCATTCGCTTTGCTCCAAGCCAAACACCAATTCTGATTGATGACAGCTTTGCCTACAACGGTGTTTTCAGCGGTTGCTCCAAGGGGGAGTTGCAAGGCTTCAGTGGGACAGAATTTCACGCAGCGAGGAACGCCGTTGTTGGCTTCCGTGCAAAAATCGCACCAACCGACATCGTAATCAACGGTAGGTGTTCGCACGCCCAGTACGCCGTTTTCCAAATGGGCGGGCGCAAGCGCGCCATTTGGACACGCTTCGATGCATCTTTCGCATCGGATGCAAGCTGAGACCAGATGCTCTTCGTCTTGCCCGCCCGGCGGCCTGACCCGCGCCTGGGCAGGGACCACTTTCAATCCCCCCATGGCAAGCAGCGCTGCGGCACCGCCTGCGCCCATCGCGAATGTGCGTCGCGACATGCCGGCGATCGACCCCTTCCTCTTCTCTTCCATGCTATCTCCCTTGTTCGTCTATTTATTCGGAAAGCATATTGTCCAGAAGCTCTTTGTCGTTACTCAAAAGCCCGTCAGTCAAATATGCCAGCCCTCGATAGAAATCAGTGCGCGCGAATTTCTTCATTTCAACGGTCATCATGGGGACCCAACCCATCAGATGATCGTCGAGGAAGTTCTGCTGACTGCGTACGAGCGCAACAGCCTCATCCTCATCGCCTGCATCCAATGCAGAGGCGCTGCGATTCGCCAAGATCTGCATGTATTCCAGCTCAAGCGCGATATGGTCCTCGCCCTCTTTCCAGCTTTCCTGTTTTTCTAGGCCAGCAGCGCGGTACAGGGCCAGCACTTCATCGCGTGCGCCCTGCATCAGCAGGCGTTTCTCGCTGGTGTACACGCTCTCGAATGGGTAGGCTGCCGCATGGCCGTTGTATCCATGTCCGAAAAAGACGCGCATGTAGTCGGCGGCCAGTTCGATGGGCGTATTCTCCCAGATTCCGCAGAGATACGTGGCGATGAGCCGATAGCCCTCGTCCACATCTTCGTTTCCGCTTGATACGCGATAGTGCATGGCATGCAGCTCTTCCAGCAACGCCATATCTATCTCTTCGCGATAGAGGCGCGAGAGGAAGCCGTAGTTCGCGGCACGTTGTTTGAAAACTTCCACCAATTCCAAATCGGTTGTCGTCTTGTCGGCTATGCTTGCAGCTTCCTTGGACGCAGCAGCCGTTGTTTTTTCTTCCACGCAGGCGTTCGAAGTCATTTGCTTCTCCTTTCTACCAGTTGATGCCGTCAGTCTCGGTGGGCATAGCCCGCAGAGGCACGGCATCGGCTGGGGGTTCGTAGTCGTCGATTACGTCGCTGAGCAGCTCCAAAGCCCGCTCGCCCATATCGGTTATCGTCCACGCTTGCGCATTCCATACCAAGGCGTCGCAGCGCTCTAGAGCCTCCACGAAATGCTGCACGTAAAAGCGACGCGGGGTGCTGATCAGGGGGTTTCCGTCCACCTGCACGCTTAATTCGTCCATTTCGACGCCGTCGGTGGCCTTTGCGGTTGTAAGCACGCGTTTATAAATGGGCAAAAGGTCGGTTTCGCTTTCAAAAAGCTCTTGGAGACGCTCGTCAGGGTTGTCTTCTACTGCTGCGTTTGCGCCTGCTTCTGTTGCCAGCCAGTGCACCTTTTCAGGCGTCGTGGGTACGTAGTATTCTTCGCCGTCCTCAATTACGATGTCGGGCTTCGATGCGTGCAGCGCATAGGGCTCGCCATCTGCAGTCACGCGGTTGATGGCTCCGGCGATTTCCAACATGGTGCATAGGTTCGACGGCGTGTACACCGAGAACTTTTTCTGCTGCAAGTTTTCCGTGACTTTGTGTACGTCATCCATGGAAAGGGGCTCATGTGCGGCGTTGATAATGCCCAAAAGCACGGTGCGCTGGGGGCGCATCTGGGAAAACAGCTCGCGCGTACGCTCGATTGCCGGGCGTTTCGCATACTCCGCGCTGTCCTGTTTCACGGCATTCTCGATAACGGGAACCTTGTCTGGGTCGGGCGCTAAAAATTCGGTGCGTCCTTCGGTATTGGTCAGGAATAGTTCCGACTGGTCTGGTTCTGACTGCGGCATCGCCATCGCGTTGCCTGTCGGGTCCATGGAGAGATCGAATGAGAAGTCGAATCCTCCCAATGATGTTCTATCGGCCATTGTGTCCTCTTTTCGGTCGTTAGTTCAGGTTGTACTCGCGCAGCAGAGTCTGTCCGCCCACAGTGGATGGTCGCAGCCCTTGCGATTCGCCAAGGAAAACCGTTGGGGTTGTCATGGCCAATCGCTCACCGCGCCGCATCTTGTAACGTGCGATGCGGATATGCGCATTTTTAGCAGTATCTGCATTGATCTGGGTGAATCCGGAAATGACCGCGCGTATGCGCGCATGTTCTGAAATGCGCTCAAAATTCGCGCGGCAGATATCGAGAGCGTTTTGGCGGTCTTTGGCCACAGGGGCCTCGAACGCTGCTGGGCCGGGGATGAGCCCGTTCACGCAACCGATTGCAAGTATCCAATCGAAGGTCTCTTCGATGGAGTCATAGCATAAAATAGGAGTGATATCTCTGTTGGCGGGCAGCGTGGGGCAGCGAAGTTGCTGCCCTATGATTTCTGCCAACGTTGTTGCATCCTCGTCGCCGCATATATGCTGTAGCGCACAGGCGAACTCGGACATGTGCCTCAAATCCAAGAGGCGTATGAGCGTGAAGGCTCGAGCTGTGCGGTATGTATCGATGAAATGCTGCGCCTCGTGTTGCTCGATGCCCAGTTGGCTGCGCAACATGACGACGCCTTCATCGCCTTTGGCAGCTAAAGCAGCAAGCTTCGTGCAGGCTGTTTGTGCTTGTTGGTCAAAACGATTTGCAGCGATACAGGCAATGGTGTTTACGTTAGCCTGCATACAAGCTTTCTGCATTTGCCCAGCCCATGTTCTGTTCGGAGCGACGATGCATATATTCTTTGCCGCTGTGCCATGTTCGAGCAAGCCAGATACCAGTGCGGCCATGCCCAGCAGCTCTTCTGCCGGAGTCTTCCATTTCACGCACAGCATCTGTGTGCTCGCCTGGGGTTGCACCGTTGCTTGTTCTGTTGCCTGGTCGTTCATCGTGTTATGCCAGTAGCTACGCGACGAAAGTGCGTGTCGTCGAGTCGAAAATGCGCTTCGTGCCGTCGGCGAACGTCACTTCCCACAAGGAATAATCGACATCAAAATCGAAGCGCTCTTCCTCTTCTTCCTCTTCTGTTGCATCCTGCGCCTCATCGACGGGTGGCAGCGTGCTGGAATCGGTCGGGGCCACGGCGGTATTCTCGTAGCTTTTCGCTTCGGTGTCTTCTCTCATGCGCCGCTCGCGAGTTTCTTCATCTTCCGAGCCAATGGGCTTCACGCTCGTGTGCTTGCGTTGAGCGACTGATTCGCTTTGCGCGGAATCCTCCTCGTCGGCAAGCGATTCGGGTGTTGCGTTCGATTCGATTGCCTCAGGATGCTCTTTTACCCACTTTGTCCATGCATCTGCTCGCTGCTCTTCGAAACTTGCTGCTGTGGGCATGTCCACGCGTATGGCGTCGGTAAGCGTGCCGTCATTCAAAAGATTACGGGCCACAGTCGCGTTTGCATGTGCGCTCGGGTCAACGAGGCAAAGCGCATCTGGGTGGATGCCGATTATGAATTGGCTAGATTGCAGTTCCACATCCATACTGTCGAAAACCAGTTCAGGCAACCCGATGCTGCGCTGACGATCGTTGAAGACCTTCATATTGTTTCCCACGCGGCGAAACAGATTCGCCAGCCATGGGTCTATGATATCGGTCCATTTCTCGTCGGCGCCTTCGTCGGCAGACATGAGGAACCGGTAGGCTCCCATGTTTACCAGGCAACGCATGACGTTGCGCGCAGGTTCGTCCGACTGCGCGGCGTGCGTCCTTATCACGGGCGTGCCGATGTGCGCATAGTTGCGTTTCACTTCCAAGATAGTGTCCTCTTGTGCGCAGCGCTCGTCTAAGTCGAGCACCAGCGTCAGGGAAGGTCGAAGCATTGTCATAGATCCCCCATTCGTCTTGCTTCTCATCCAACGAGGCGAGTATAGGAAACCTTTCATAAGTCAAATAATAGAGCCTCTATGATTTGGCGTATGAATCGGGCAGTATGATAGGTCCTACATCAAGCATCTGGGCAGGTCACGCGCAGATGCTGATAAATGAGCGAAACTATTGGGAAGAAGAAGGTAGCCGCCATGCCCAGCATTTCTAACATGATCGGACTCATCTCAAAACTTGACGGAGCGTACGTGACGGTGCATCAGGAACGTTGCGTGCTGGTGCGCAACCGCAACAGCGATTGTCTGCGTTGCGCCCAAGTATGCACATCAGGATGCATCAGCTACGACAACGAGCAACTGACTATCGATCCGAGCAATTGCATCGGGTGCGGCACGTGCGCCAGCAATTGTCCCACATGCGCGCTCGAGGCTCATTTTCCAAATGATGCCGAACTGATGGCACGCTGCACGAAAGCGGCACAAGCAGGAGAGCGCAAAGTGTGTATCGCATGCGGCAGTCTGCTGGATTGCGTGGGAGATGCATGCGATCCCGATGCCGTCGTGCGTGTGGAATGTCTGGGTCGTGTAGAAGAATCCCTCCTGACGGCCCTTGCCTCAAACGGCGTATCCCAGGTGATACTGGTGCATGGCAGCTGTGGCGACTGTGATCATGCGACGGGACGGGAGATGGTTGAGCGCGTGATTGATACGCAGGAACAGTTGATGGATGCATGGAATTGCTCTATGACAGTGCGTTTAGCTGCGAAATTTCCTGCATATACACACGCTGCAGAAGACAAGAGGGGCAAACGCAAGCGCAATGATCTACAGCAAAGCGGCAATGAGGCACTTCGCATGGGTGCGACCACAGCCGAGTTTGCCGTATCAAACGCGCTCGGAAGCAACCAGCAAGATCAAAAGCGTGAACCCGTCGTCATGAAAGTGATGGAAGACGGCACCCTCCCGCATTTTCTGCCCGACCGGCGCGAGCGTTTGCTGGATGCATTGGCCGGGTTGGGGCAGCCGCAAGATGTGATGATTGATACTCGTTTGTGGGGCCACGTGATCATCGACACCGATACATGCTCATCATGTCTGATGTGTTCGACCTTCTGCCCGACCGGCGCGCTCAGCAGATTCAAGGAAGCAGATGGCACGTTTGGAGTAGAGCATTATCCGGGTGATTGCGTGAAATGCCGTTGTTGCGAGAATATCTGTCCAGAGGGCGCCATCAGTATTTCCGAAGAGGTTTTTGCTGTGGACATGTTGGCCGGTATGGTGGAGCGCTATCCGATGGCGCCCGTGGCTGTACAGCGTAGGGCTGCTCATACCATCTGGCATATGGCCGAAGATATGATGCTGACTGACCAGGTGTTTGAACGCTGATAGACGCTCGCAGATCAAGCAGGTGCTCCAACCACAAGCGCCCACCCCAAGCGCCCAACCACAAGCGCCCAACCGCAAGCGCCCAACCGCAAGCGCCCAACTCTCAATGGGTGGGCGCAGTTGGTTGTGTTGGATTCCCGCGCAACAGCTGTGGTCTAATCGTCTAATTCGACGCTTTCCACCAAATCGATCAGCTCGCTTTGCGAATGCACATCCAATTTGCGGTAGATATGGCGCATGTGGGTGTTGGCCGTGCCTTCTGAAATGAAGAGGTTTTCCTGAATGGCGGTGGAACTGCGTCCTTTCGCCAACAAGAACAGCACTTCTGTCTCGCGCCGTGAAAGCAGATAGCGGTCAGCGATAACGGCGCACTTGCGTTTGAACCAACCGGTGCGTCGTATGGGCTCTTGGTCGTTTGCGGCTGCTGGGGGTTGGGCTTGGGCCATCATGGCGGCTTTTGCGTCAGATACGGGTTGCCTGTGGCCAGATGTGCCCATCTCCTTTGATGCCTGTCGGGCTGCATCTGTTTTTCCTCGTGCTGTACCACCGTCGGCGCTAGAGCGGTTCGCACTATGATTATCGACTGTGCCTGCAGATGGCGAAGGGTTTGCAGGAGCGGGCTCATCTGACATATCAAGTTCGTCAAGCGTTTCGCTGAGGCCCTTCGCAGATTCTCTGCTCTCGGTTTTTTCCTCCGTGTTTTCCAGCACGTCGAGTCGATAGTCTTCGGGGGTCAACGGGGTGGGGGCGATGCTTCCTCGCTTCAGCACGCCGCGCATCTCGTGGTTGGTGGGCAAAAGCGCCACTCCCAGCGTGCAACATGCGAACATGATTGCGATGAACATGGCGGTGTTGGGGCGCGTGCCTGCAACAGGACCCAGATAAGCGGCACATTGGTAACCGATAAGCGTGCCTAGCGCCAGCGCGCATCGTCCGAAGCCGAACACGGTGAACGGGCTGATGCGGAAGCGCTCTGATATGTCGGAGTGCATAATCCACATACAGGTCTCGACGATAAGATACGTGGCAATCAGGCAGAACAGCGATGCCTCGGAGCCTTCGATGCCGGGAATCGCCAAGAATGCCACAAGCAGTGCCGCCACCGGCATAAGCGTTCGGAACGCGAAGTTGTTCGCATGATGCTGCGTAATCAGGGCTCCTACCACGGCAAGGAATACAAAGGCGGCTGCTGCCAGTATCATCGGAGAGAGAGCCTCTAAAAACTCGCTGCCGTCCGGCAGCAGAACCGTGTAAGCGCGCAGCAGACCGATTGGGATGCCGAACACGAAACTGGGTGCGAAGATATGCAGGGCGAAAGGTGCCGAGCGCACGGGGATGGTAATGGATTTGAATTCCAGCTTGTCAACCAAGTTGGCAGAGCATTTTTTCAAGCAGACCAGCTGTAAAAACGGCAAAGTCATGCACACGACGGTACCTGCGGGAGACCAAAACGAGTTCAACAGCATGATGCCGACGAAGAAGAGCGCCCCGAGCGGAATCGACACTGCAGTGCATATGGTTACCGTGGGCAGGTCGCATACGCTGAAGGACACGCCATAACTCATAAGCAGCACGGCTGCACCAAAGCCTATTAACGCACCCGCAACCGCGGTGATGACGAATGCTGCCTCGGATGCGCCGCTCACAAGCAGGCTCAGCAGCATCCCGCCAAACGCGCTTGTGGCAGCGATCATGCGATTCCTGCTGCGTTTTTTCGGCGTGGCGAAAAGCGCGCGCGTCGGCTCGATGAAAAGCGCATAGGGAAGCAGCGTCAAGATGAAGAACACGGTTGAAGACACGAGCAGGGTATTGCTCTCAACGCTTACGGCAGGGAAGAACAAATGCGAGCTATTCATTCCCGCGCAGAACAGCCAGGCCCAATACAGGGCGAAGCCGATTATAAGACTGGCGGACACTTTGCCTAGCGCATAGGATTTTTCTTCACGGTACTCGATGGTAATGTATGGCAGTTTCAGCAGTCGGCCCCCCTTGGCTCGTCCAGCGATAGGAATATATCATATTATGAGGTTTCACGTGCGCAAACAAGCGCGAATCATACGCTGGCTATGAACCCCTATCAGCTCTCATAAGCAAAATAATAAATCTGCTATGAAGGGTGCGAGGCGCCTCGTTCGTACAATTGCCCCACCGCGTTGGAGTGTCATGAAACCAGGGGGAACGGCTCAATCGGAGTCGGC
Source organism: Actinomycetes bacterium (assembly GCA_023394615.1). Classification (GTDB taxonomy): domain Bacteria; phylum Actinomycetota; class Coriobacteriia; order Coriobacteriales; family Eggerthellaceae; genus JAEXAI01. The sequence continues at coordinate 85,865 of JAEXAI010000022.1, forward strand.
TGGGACGAAGGACACATGCCTTATCGACGAGGACGAGACAGGTAGAGAGAACAGAGAGAAGAAGAGAAAGGTGGGGAATCTATGGCACAGCTAACCATGTCGCGTCGCAACTTCATGAAGACGATGGCGGTTACTGGGACGGCTGCGGCAATCGGTTCTTCGGCGATAAGTCCCATGCAGGCTCTTGCCGAAACCGATACGCCCAAGGCGGGAGAAGTGACGCATGTTCGCACGTGCTGTCGAGCTTGTGGCAAAGTGGAATGCGGCGTCTGGGTGACCGTACAGGATGGCAAGGCCATCAAGGTCGAAGGCGACGAGTCCGCTCCGCAGAGTCGAGGACATTGCTGCGCGAAAAGCCAGTCATCCATGCAAGCGGCGTATCACCCCGATCGTCTGCGCTACCCTGTGAAGCGCACGAATCCGAAAGGGTCGGATGACCCCGGTTGGGTGCGCATCACGTTGCCCGAGGCTTTCGAGCTGACCGGTCAAGGAATGGGCGAGGTCGTCGACAAATACGGCGGGCAGTCCATTTTCGTGATGTGCGGCACGTCGCGCGTATGGTCGCTTGGTCCCTATCAGGGCATGAAGCAGCTGTTCGGCACCCCGAACGCGCATCTGGCCTATCAGGTCTGCAAGGGTCCGCGCCACTGGGCCGGCATCATGACTGACGAGATGGGCTCTCCCTGGATGGAAGTCGAAGCAGAGCCGAAAGTGTATCTGCAGTGGGGCACCGCAGTCGAGTATTCCAACTATGACACCACCAACCGCACCATTTCCGACGTTGCGCCGCATGCGAAATACCATATCGATGTGGATCCGCGCGTCACGCCGCTGGGTAAGGAAGCCGATATCTGGCTGCCGCTGCGTCCCGGTACTGACGGTGCGATGGCACTGGGTTGGTTCAACTGGATTATTGAGAACGAGGCCTACGATGACACGATGGTGCGTCGTTGGTCGAATGCAACGTTTTTGTATTGTGATGAGAAGCCGTGGTATACCGAAGGTTGGCTGGTCGAGGGCAATGGCGGCGTGGATATGCGCTCCAAGCTCATTACCGAAGCTGACATCAAAGAAGGCGGCAAACACCAGCGCTTCATGGTGTGGGACGAGAACAACAACCGTCTGACTTATTGGGACGCTGAAGAGGGCAAGTGGGAAGGCGAGACCCATAAGGTTCCCACGACCGGATCATTTATCAAGCACCCGCTGACCGGTTTGGTGGGCGACGCTTGGCTGCCCGACGAATCCGTCTGGTGCGACCCAGGCGATGCTACGTTTGACAAGTACTGGGATTCGGGCAACGAGAAGGGCGCTACCAGCAATCCAGCCGGTCTGCCCAAAAAGCCCGCGTTGTTCCCCGGTGAGGTTCCCGTTACGCTGAAAGATGGCAAATCGTACAAGTGCCGCACCGTGTGGGATGGTTTTCATGATCTAACCAGCGAATATGACTGGGACAAGGTTGAAGAGATCACCGGCGTTTCCGGCAAAAAGTGCGAAGAGGCCGTGAAAATCTGGACCACGCGCATCGACGCGCGCCATGGCAATGGCGGCATCCATTTCCAGCTGGCAACCGACCAGAACGGCAATTCCATCCAGAACTGCCGCGTGCTGCAGATGCTCAGCTGCGTTACCGGCAACTCCGACGAACCCGCAGGCAACCGCGGGTCCAGCAAGAGCCAGTTCGACGGCAATCCCGGCCGTTCCAACATGCAGGCCGCAAGCGCCTATGGCGATTCTGCCAAAACGTGGACCGGGCGTGACTACAGCTTGGATGAATTGGCCAAGTACATGCAGGATTTCGTGCAGTACCTGATCGATGAAAAGTCTCCTTTGGCTGAACGCTACGGCAACAAAGTACCCTCAGACGACGAAGCCATCATTATCGCCAAACGCATGGGTGGCGCCATGAGGCAGTCTCAGTACTGGCCCAACCCCAAGACCATCTTCACCCGCAATGCAGGCGAGATCGATGCAGACCGCTTCCCGCTGGATCGCTACTGGGCACGTTGGGTGGACGCAAACGCCACGTGGGACGGCTGCTTGCAAGATCCTAACTGGTCGCTAGCCATGAAAAACGACAACAAGGAAGTCGGCTACAACGTCAAGGAAACGCCCTATGCGCTCCATGGCGGCTTGTGTCAGTCGGGCGACCTGATGAACATGGCCAACATCGCACGCGCATGGGATGCCATGACGCAACTTGACTTCTTTGTGGACATTAATCTGTGGTTCTGCCCCAACAATGGCAATGCCGATGTGATTTTCCCGTGCCAGCACTGGATGGAGCTTGACTCCACCCGCGTGTCTCAAGGTGCCGGCGGATTCTTCGGCTGCTGCTGCCAGGCTATCGAGCCTCCAGGAGAGACCATCTACGATCCCGACTGGAACGTGGGCATGTACAAATGCATGGGTGTGCCATGGAACACGAAAGATCCCAAAGCCGAGCCTTCGCACGAACTGAATTTTGCTCCGCAGTGTCAGACCAATATCGACAAGTGGAAGGAAAAACTGGGAGACGTCTATGATGTAACGGGAGGCGACAGCTATCTGTGGCCCGATCATGCGCGCGTCTTGAAAGACAACGTAGATGCATGGCAGACGGCGGAATTCCCCAATGGACCCACCTGGGCGCAGGCCAAGCAATGGTTCACCGATCACGGATGGATGGATTGTCGCGTGTGGCATCCCGAGCGTTGGGGTACGTACCGTCGCCACGAGATGGGCTGGCGTCGCCAGCAGGGCGGTTTCAACCTGTATCCGCTTTTGGACTTGCATCCCGGTTTCATCACGCCATCGGGCCTGATTGAGATTTGGTCCATCGTATGCGAGGCCTATATCTGCAACATGGGAGATGCCCCGGCAAACGATGCGCGCTGGGCTCATTCCGACTTGAAGCATTTCCAGGGCAACGACGACCGCTTCCCGGTTTATCGCGAGCCCACTGACTCGCCGGTCAGTCGCCCCGAGCTCTATGATGCGACGAAGATTGACAGCGCCGACGATACCTATTTCATGAATCACAGCTATGGCGCCACCCTGAAGAAGTACCCGGACAACAGCTTCATCATGACAACTGGATCGCGTCAGCCGGTCTACTTCCACTCCGAGCACAGGCAGCTGCCGTGGTGCCGCGAGTTGTGGCCCAGCCCTCGTGTGGAAATGAATCCCAAAGACGCTGCGCGCCTAGGTTTGAAACAGGGCGATTGGGTCTGGCTGGAAACCCCGTGGGGTAAAGTGCGCGAAGTGCTGGATCTGTACTACGGCATCAGCGAAGGCATTATTAACGCCAACCATGCCTGGTGGTTCCCCGAATTCGATACCGCATCGCACGGTTTCGAACTGGTGGGCATCAACTGCGTGAATGACCCGTACGGTCAGGATTGCGTGGGCGGCTGCGCCACCATGAGGTCGACCCCTACGGTCGTGTACAAGGCAACAAAGGACAATTCGCCGTTCGGCAACCCGGTTCCCTGCGATCCCAACGGCAAAGAGTGCATCCACGATGCATCCGACAAGCGTTTGCGTCAATGGGTTAGCACCGGCACGGGCATACGCGCTCGCGTTAAGGGCGAACCCGAGTGGAACCAGGGAGCGTGATTGAGATGACACAATATGCAATCGTAACCGACTTGAATCGTTGTGTGGGATGTCTCGCCTGCTCAACAGCTTGTAAAACCGTGAACGGCGTGCAGCCTGGCGACTTCTGGATTAAGACGCTTCGCATTGGGCCCACCCCGAAAGCAGGCGGTAGCGGCGATTTTCCCGATGTGGAGATGTACTTTCTGCCTATTCAGTGCCAGCACTGCAAAGATCCCGAGTGCGTGAAGGTGTGCCCCACGGGCGCATCGCACAAGATGGCCGACGGCACGGTGCAGATCGACAAATCCAAGTGCATTGGCTGCCAGTTCTGCGTCATGGCGTGCCCCTACGGCGTGCGCTACCTGAACCAAGATGAACGTGTTGTTGAAAAATGCACGCTGTGCGAGCAGCGCATCGCCCAAGGCGAATTGCCTCAGTGCGTTATGCAGTGCGGATCGCGTGCCCGTTTCTTCGGCGATGTGGAAAAAGGTGTTGCCTCATTCGAGGCGCCGGCACCGACGCACAACCTAGCCACTCCCTACGATCAGATGATTACCGAACGCACGACCGCTGGGGAATACCTAGAGGAATTCAGCGACTCGGACATCTACCATCTGACGGATGTGGGCAACGGGCCTTCGGTGTGCTACATCCTGCGAAACCGTACGTGGCAGGGAAAGGAGTAGATTATGGAATTGCAATGGCCCCTTATCCTGTTCACCACTTTTCTCGCTTGGTCGGCTGGCGTGTTTGCTACACAGTGCCTCTATGCCATGCAAGGCAAAGGCGCGAAAGCCCAGTTGCCAGCCCTCATCGTGTCTGTAGTGCTTTTGGCCATAGGTGGAATCTGCGTTTTCTTCCATCTGCAGCATTGGGAGCGCATCTTCAACGGCTTTGGTCACCTGACTTCCGGAATCACGCAGGAGCTTATCGCCATCGTGGTGATGTTCATCGTGATGGTCATCTTCTTCGTATACCTGCGCCGTTCTGGCGACGAGGCGAAGGTGCCCCAATGGGTATGTATCCTGGGCATAGTGGTGGCTGCTATTCTGGCGGTGGTTATGAGCCACAGCTACATGATGCCTTCTCGTCCTGCATGGAATTCCGTGCTGCAGATTGGCTCCATCGTGGGTGCGGCCTGCGCGTTCGGACCGGCTACCATGGCGTTTATCTGCGCATTGCTCGACGGTGATGCCGACAATGAATACCACGCCAAACTGAACGTGATTGGCCAGGCAATCAACGTTGCTCTGACCTTGGTGTACCTGATTGCGATGAGTTTCGTAGGCAGTGCCTTCACGAAAGTATCCTACTGGTTCGATCCGACCTCTCCTACACAGGGCTTGGTGGATGCTTCCGCCACAAGTCCGTTCGCGGGTGACGCGATTGGTTTCACCATTGTTGCCATCTTGGGTGTGCTTGCAGGTTTGCTCGCTGCCTATATGGGTAAGAAGCAAGGCAACTGGAAGATGTGGGGCGCCATCGCGGCAGTGGCCGTGTTTGTCGGCGCGCTGTGTCTGCGTGCAACGTTCTACCTGATGGGAGTTTCGGTCTACCCGTTCTTCTAATAGCTACGTAGTATTTTCCCTCCCTCCCTTTGACGCCCCGCAACGACAACAACGTTGCGGGGCGTCGCACGTGTCAGCGGGACGGGTCGTTTGACACATGCGCGAGCAATCATGCGTTCGGCAACACATTCCAGTGGCTTATTCGCCCACATCCTCATCCTTGCTTGCATGCTTTGCATCGTCGAATGTCTTGAAACAGGATTTCGGGTTTTCAAAACACGTTTTCGGCGACTAAACGAAGCATTGTGTGAGGTCTTCAGGCAGAACAAGAAGAGACTTTCTGTGACCTGCGGTTTTAAGGGGCTTCCCAAGCTCCTTCAGCGTTAGCGCCTTCGTAAAGCACACAATAAGTAATACATCGTCACAATGCTTCGTTTAATCGCCTCTTTTCTGTTTTGAAATTACAAGACGCTCTCAGCGACAGATAAGCTTGAAAACTCCAGCCTAATAAGAAACGTTTGCAAACCGATTTCGGAGTCGTGGCATACGCCGATGCGATGTACGCCGACGCACCGGCGACGCAGTGTGATGCAGTGTGATACTGGGGCGTTTCCAGCAATCTCGAAGTCGATTCCCCGTTTTTGGTAAAAAAGTTCAGTAATAGGCAAATAAGTTAATTCATTGTATGCATTGCTCAGTATCCGAAATGCATCATCCGGAGCATAATTGCATCGTCGCAGTTCAGCGGCGTGCATGAAAAAGGACATCAGTGAAATCGAGTGCGCAAAAACCTAATGCTGCACTTTTCTTCCAAAAACGGGGGGTCGACCGGAAGATTTGCAAGAAGCTGCACTTTTTTGACATGTTTCTCCCTGCGGCACGATAAATGGCACGATAAGTCGCCAAGTCGCGCTCCTTGGTGAATCGCCGAGTCGCACCCCGCAGAACCGCCGGACCCCGCTCCTTGCAGCCGGGATCCATGGATCAGCTTCCAAGACACAAACACGAAACTGGCGCATCTGCGTAGGTATTAGGTGGCTGGTGCCGCTCTACTGCCACTCGGTTGCGCCCCGTGTTGCTATTACATTGGATAGTTTCGGTTGCACTTGCGGCTGGCCGTCGGTTGAATGCGGGTTGAACACAGGTTGGGCGCGCGCGTTGCAGTTGCGGTGGCGTCATTTTGCCTCTGTACTATGCTTTAAAATGCGCTAGAATATGAACGTTTACGGCGTGCGTATGGCCCGCAGAACGGCTTTACATAATCAGCGAAATTTATGGTGTGATAAAGAGGAGTTTTATGCATAAATTGGGGTATGGATTATCTCAAAATGCATATTTGCGCGAAATGAGCCGTTCGTATGCATTTTTGTGTGATTTACGGCCCCGTTCGCCGTTTTTTTCCGCTTTCCTGTGGTAAAGCAGAGCAAGTGGGCTATTATATCCGATGGTTTTGTGACAACTAGATTGAAATTGTGTAGACGCGGATTGAAAGAGTGTATTTGTGGCGTTAGCTGTGTTTGTCGGCATTTGTGCCGGAATGGCGGGCTTCATCCCATTGTGGGCGGCTCTGCAAGCAACTAAACGAATAAAGAGCACTTCCAATCTATCGCATGCAAGCACCTTGTTGATTGCCGTATTCGTCTCTGTTCTGATTCTGTTCGGTGCGGTGGTCCTTTGTATAGTTGTTGATCGCGCGAATATTCTCCCCTTCGCATTTGGTGAAGCTGGCGGCATTGTGGCCGTCGCCATCATCTTCGGAGTAACGAAATTCGTACAGAACAAACGTCAATAGAAGAAAGGGCGATTTGTGAACGCACTCGAAGAACTTTCCGCATCGGTACCGGAGTTACAGCATTCTTTCGACTCCATGTTCGTAGTAGGCGGCATGACGCAATACACGATGTGGATGGTTATCATCTTCGCACTCGTGTTGATTGTGGTTTTGACGGCAGCTCGCAAGCTCACGCTTGTTCCGAACAACAAATTCGTGAACATCGTGGAATACGGCTACGACTTCGTTCGTAGCGACATGGGCGAAAACGCTATCGGCCATGGGTACGAAAAGCACCTTCCGTTTTTGGCGACGCTGTTCTTCTTTATTCTGATTGCCAACTTCATCGGATTGGTTCCCGGCTTCAAAACGCCGACTGGATCGATTAGCATCACGTGGGCTCTGGCAGCCATCTCGTTTGTGTACTTCAACTATTACGGCTTCAAGACGCGCGGCGGTTGGGGCTACATCAAGTCCATCGCGCCGTCCGGTCTGCCGGTGGTCATGGTCCCCGTCATCTGGTTCTTCGAGTTGATTTCTTTGGTTCTGCGCGTGCTCACACTGGCAGTTCGACTTTATGGCAACATGTTCGCAGGCCATATGGTGCTGGGCATCTTCGCACTGGCCACCAGCGTGTTCTTGAGCACGGCTGTGCAAAATCTCGACTTCATCATCGCTTTGCCGTCCATCGGCTGGTTTATATTGCTCTTGGCCATCTACGCACTGGAAACGCTCGTTGCTTTCCTGCAGGCTTATGTGTTCACCATCTTGTCCGCTGTCTATATTTCACTGGCTACCAGCGAAGCTCACTAGACGCAGGACGGCGCATCGCCCGGCGCTGACAGGGCATTGATTTGGATCTTGGTCGGAAAAGCCGACTGATCGATAGTAACGGAGGCTTCGGAAAGGTTCCGAGGCCGGTTAAAGGAGGAAACAAGTGGATATCACCTTGGCAGTATCTGCACTCAAGGTCGTCGGCTATGGCCTGGGCGCCATCGGCCCTGGCATCGGCATCGGCATTGCTACTTACGGCTGCTGCGTCGCGACCGCCCGTCAGCCTGAATTGGCTGGACGCATCTTCACGGACTTCATCATCGGTGCTGCACTGGCTGAAGCCCTGGCTCTGATCGGCTTCGTTCTGACGTTCATCCTGTAAATTCAACCTTATGCACGGTAGAGCCGTAGTAAGGCTGAAAGGAGGAATGACCGTGGAATCAAAGACGAACAACGCGTTGAAACTGAAAGCCGCTGGCGTATTCGCTGTGGCAGCTTCGACGTTGAGCGTCCCCACTGTCGCGTTCGCCGAGGAAAGCAGTGGCGGAATCAGTGCGATTCTGCCGGATATGATGGAATTCATCCCCATGCTGGTGGCTTTCATCATCCTGTGGATTATCCTCGCGAAATTCGGTTGGCCAGCATTCGACAAGATGTTGCAAAAGCGCAAGGATACCATTGAGGATTCCTTGACGAAATCCGAAGCAGCTCGCGTAGAAAGCGAGCGCGTGCTCGCCGAGTACCAAAAGGAACTCGCCGACGCGAAAAAGCAGGCTTCTGAAATCGTTGCTGATGCGAAACGTACTGCTGAAGCGGCGAAAGCCGACATCAACGCCCAGGCTCAGAAAGAGTCCGAAGCGATGATCGTGAAGGCTCGCGCGGCCATTGAGACGGAAAAGAAGCACGCCATCGCCGAGCTGCAGAGTTCTGTGGCCGACACGTCCATTTCTGTTGCTTCCAAAATCATAGGAAGCGACTTGAGCGACGAAGAGCATCGTAAGCTCGTCGAGCGCTACGTGAACGAGGCGGGTAGTTTCAATGCCAATTAATCGTCATATCGCTAAAGCCGAAGCCGAAGTCTACGCAGCGTCGCTTGTCGACAATGCGAACGAAGAAGGCGGATTGGACGCGGTGCTAAACTCCCGCATTCAAATGGAAGCGGTAATCGCTTACAATCGCTCCCATATCGATTTGACCGAGTTGGTGGAAGACCCCGAGTACACGCCTGAGCAGCTCAATCAGGCGATCAAGCGTATATTCGCCGACTGCCAGCCTGCTCTTCAGAGCGTGCTGGGCGTTATGGCGGAGCGCGGCGATATCGACATGCTGCCCCGCGTATGGGAAAGCTTCAACCAGCAGATAGTCAAAAAGCTGCACGTGAATGTCATCGATGTGACGACACGCGTGCCGCTCGACGACCATTTGCGGCAGGTTATCAAGGAAAAGGCCGGGAAAGACTTGGGCAGCGACGTCGCTTTGAACGAAGTCGTCGACCCGACTCTCCTCGGCGGAATAATCATGAGTGCAAACGGCAAGCGCATCGATGCCAGCGTGGACACGCTGCTCGAGGAAGCTCGCAATGTGCTGAAAATGACACCAGATGGAGGTGAATGCTAGTGACAGAAATCACCGCACAGTCTATTGACGAAGCACTGCGTAAGCAGCTTGATGCGCTCAATACCAGCGTTGATTCTCGCGAAGTCGGTACGGTCATCCAAGTGGGCGACGGCATTGCGCGTATTGATGGATTGAGGAACGCCATGGCCGGCGAACTGCTCGAATTCGAAGGAACTTCGGGACAAACCGTTTTCGGTTTGGCTCAGAACCTCGAAGAAGACGAAGTCGGCGCCGTGCTCCTCGGTGACGTCACCGCAATCAAGGAAAACGACAAGGTCAAAACGACCGGTCGTATCGTGGAGGTACCTTCCGGCAAAGAAATGCTCGGACGCGTCGTGAACGCGCTCGGCATGCCTATCGACGGCAAGGGCCCCATCAAAGCAGAGGCAATGCGCCCTGTGGAATTCAAAGCTCCGGGCGTTATCGAGCGCCAGCCTGTATCAGAGCCGATGCAAACCGGCCTACTGGCAATCGACTCGATGATTCCCATCGGCCGTGGCCAGCGTGAGCTGATCATCGGCGACCGTCAGACCGGCAAGACCTCTATCGCAATCGACACCATCCTGAACCAAAAGGGTCAGGACATGATTTGCGTCTACGTTGCTATCGGTCAGAAGGCATCGACGGTTGCGGGCTTGGTGGAAACTTTGGAGAAGCACGGCGCGATGGAATACACCATCGTCGTTTCCGCGACTGCTTCCGATTCCGCCCCGCTGCAGTACATCGCTCCTATGGCAGGTGCTGCAATCGGCGAATTCTTCATGTACACCGGCGAAGACGGCAAGCCGGCGAGCCAGGACAACCCTGGTCGCCACGTACTGTGCATGTACGACGACTTGTCGAAGCAGGCTGTGGCCTATCGACAGATGTCGTTGACGCTGCGCCGCCCGCCAGGACGCGAAGCATACCCCGGCGACATCTTCTATCTGCATAGCCGCCTTTTGGAGCGTGCTGTAAAGATGTCCGACAAAAATGGCGGCGGATCGCTGACGGCTTTGCCGTTCATCGAGACGCAGGCAGGCGACGTGTCGGCCTACATTCCCACGAACGTGATTTCGATTACTGACGGCCAGATCTTCCTGGTTACCGACTTGTTCTTCCAGGGCCAGCGCCCGGCAGTCGACGTCGGCATTTCGGTGTCTCGTGTTGGTGGTTCGGCTCAGACCAAGGCGATGAAGCAGGTAGCTGGTTCGCTGCGTTTGGACCTAGCCTCATATCGTGAGCTGCAAGCATTCACCCAATTCGGAAGCGACTTGGACAAGGCAACCCAGGATCAGTTGAACCGTGGTGCGCACATGACCGAGCTTCTGAAGCAGGGTCGCTACATGCCTATGCCGTTCGAAGAGCAGGCTTGCGCAATCTACGCCGGCGGCAACGGATACCTCGACGATATCCCTGTTCCCGACGTGGTACGCTTCCGCACTGAGATGCTGGACTTCCTTCGCGCTTCGCACCCGCAGATTTTTGCGGACCTGCGCAGCGAAAAGAAGTTTACCGACGCCATCAAGAACGATCTGAACGCCGCTATCGAACAGTTCAAGAAACAGTTCGCTCCGACGGCTCAGGCTTAAGGCGGGTAGAGCATGCCGAACCTTCACGATATAGAAAGGCGTATCAACTCCGTCAATTCGACGAAGCAGATTACGCGCACCATGGAAATGGTGGCCGCAGCAAAGATACGTCGCTCTAACGAGCGCGTGTTGGCTGCTACGCCGTATTCCGATTCCATGGCTGAGATGCTGGCGAATGTTGCCGAACGTGCGGGCGGCTCTGAAAACGCGCTCTTGCATGAGCATGAAGAAGTAAAGAACATCCTAGCCATCGCCGTGGTTTCCGACCGCGGCCTGGCTGGGGGCTTCAACTCCAATGTATTGCGCAGTGTCGAGAAGTCTATCAAGGCTCACTCGGCTGAAGGCGCACAGGTTCATGTGATTGCCTGTGGCAAGAAGGCGATATCGTACTTCAACTTCCGTGGCATCGAAGTTGACATGGTCTTCAAGGACATGTCGGCTGATCCTACGGTGGAAGAGGCGACGGCCATTGCCAAGCGTGCCATCGACGGATATATCGCCAGAGATTATGATCAGGTCGTACTGACCTATAATCATGCGAAAAATGCTGCCGAGCAGGTTCTGCGTAATGAAACGATATTGCCCATCGACGCGAAGAGCGTTGCCAGGCAGCCTGATATTCCGCAGGGCGAAGGCATAGTTGCAGAAGAAGAGGACACGACCGCCATTGAAGGCGAGGTCATCTTCGAGCCGAGTGCCGAAGCCGTTTTGGATAATCTGCTTCCTGCATACGTGAAAACGATGATTTACCATGCATTGGTGGACAGTGCTGCAGGCGAGCAAGGTGCTCGTCGAAACGCAATGAAATCAGCAACCGATAATGCGAACGACATGGTTGAGACCCTGAACAGGTATTACAACCGAGTTCGCCAAGGTGCCATCACGACGGAACTCACCGAGATCGTCAGCGGCGCCGCAGCTTTGGAGGAATAAATGGCTGAAGAAATCAAAGATATTCAGAAGGGGGCTGTTGGGCGAATCGTCCGTATCGTCGGACCTGTTGTTGATGTCGAGTTTCCGCAAGATTCGATGCCGGCTATCTACAACGCGCTGACGATCGACGCCACCACCCCCATTGGCGAAATCAAGCTGGTCATGGAAGTGCAGATGCATCTTCCCGGCGACTTGGTACGCGCCGTCGCCATGTCGTCAACCGACGGCTTGGTTCGTGGCTTGGAAGTGCAGGATACGGGCGCACCTATTATGATGCCCGTTGGCCCGCAAACCTTGGGTCGCATCTGGAACGTCATCGGCGAGCCCGTCGATGGCAAACCGATGCCCGAGATCGCCGAGTACCTGCCCATCCATCACGCCGCTCCCGACTATGACACCCTGACTACCACGACCGAGATCTTCGAGACTGGCATCAAAGTCGTCGACCTGATCGAGCCCTTCATCAAAGGCGGCAAGACTGGTCTGTTCGGCGGTGCTGGCGTTGGTAAAACGGTTATCATCCAGGAACTCATCAACAACCTTGCTCAGGCACATGGTGGCACGTCAGTGTTCACTGGCGTGGGCGAGCGTACTCGTGAGGGCACAGACCTTTACATCGAGATGAGCGAGTCTGGCGTTATCAACAAAACCTGCCTAGTTTACGGTCAGATGAACGAGCCGCCGGGAGCGCGTCTGCGCGTCGGTCTGGCTGGCCTCACCGAAGCTGAGTACTTCCGCGACCAGGGTCAGGACGTGCTGTTGTTCATCGACAACATCTTCCGTTTCACCCAGGCAGGCTCCGAAGTGTCAGCACTGCTGGGCCGCATGCCTTCTGCTGTAGGCTACCAGCCTACGCTGGCCACCGAAATGGGTGACCTGCAGGAACGCATTACGTCAACCGACGTTGGATCCATCACGTCCGTGCAGGCCGTTTACGTGCCCGCCGACGACTTGACAGACCCGGCTCCTGCTACTACGTTTACCCACTTGGATGCTAAGACGGTTCTTTCCCGTAGCATCGCTGACTTGGGCCTGTACCCGGCCGTTGACCCTCTGGAGTCCAACAGCCGCGCACTCGATCCGCAGATTGTCGGCGACGAGCACTACGCGGTTGCCGTTGGCGTGCAGGAGATTCTGCAGAACTACAAAGACCTGCAGGACATCATCGCCATTCTGGGTATGGACGAGCTCTCTGAAGAGCAGAAACTGGTCGTGAACCGCGCCCGCAAGGTGCAGCAGTTCTTGAGCCAGCCGTTCCATGTAGCCGAGCAGTTTACCGGCAACAAGGGCATCTACGTGAAGCTGGAAGACACCATCCGTTCCTTTAGGGAGATTCTGGATGGCAAGGCCGACGAAGTTCCCGAGCAGTGCTTCCGTTACAAGGGCGCTATCGAGGACGTGTACGCCGCCTATGACGAACTGAAGAAGGGCGCATAAATGTCTACTTTGTTCTGCGATATCGTTACTCCTGCCAAGAAGCTGTTTACGGAGGACTGCTACATGGTGGTCGTGCCGGGCGTGGAAGGCGAGATGGGGTATCTGGAAGGTCATGCGCCGCTTGTCTCGACGCTTGCCGATGGTGTGGTCCGCGTTCTTTCGGACGCATCCACGGTTGCGCATCGTTACGCCCTGCAGGGTGGTTACGTGCAGGTGACCGGCAAAAAGGTGATCGTTCTGGCAGACCGCGCCATTCCCGTCGACGAGATCGATGCCAATGACGTGAAGGCGAAGATTTCGACTCTCGAGTCAGAAATCGGCAACCTTGCGGATGACGACGCTCAGAAGAACCTCAAGGAAATCGACCTTGGGTGGTATAAGCTGCAGGAGCACGCTTTGGAAACGAAGTAGTTCTTACGCGCTGTATATCGTATTGCAAGCGGGTGCCTTCGGGTGCCCGCTTTTTCTTTTGCACGAACTGATTTTCGTGCAAAAGAGGCCCCCTTCTGTTGCGGTTCTGCTGCGGTGAGTATGGAAAACTACGTTGGTCTATCGACCCTTTTCCTAACCGCTGAAATCCAAAGCGGCGGTTGGTAGGTTCCCGGTTCGGGTACAATATGGTATTGTGTCCATAGCAAATACTCCCCTCTGTCGATCGCGCTCACCGTCAATCCGCAGATATTCTGCGTCTGCCGCGAAAGGATGAAAACCATGCCTCTACAAAACATGAGTTCCCAGAATATAGCGAACCGCCCGAAGCTTCTAATCGTTCTGTGTGCGCTCATGCTCGCACTTGTCCTGCTGCCTGCGTGCTCTTCGACATCGGGTTCTTTCGGCAGTTCTTCATCTGGCTCAAGCTCGCAGACCTCGAGCGGGCAAAGCAGCGGATACACGACCGTTTCCGTCGAAGAGGCCAAACAAATGATTGATGCAGGCGGTATCACCGTTGTGGATGTGCGCAGAAGCGACGAGTACGCATCTGGCCATCTGCCCGGTGCAATCAACGTTCCCAACGAGGATATTTCAAAAACTCAGCCGGAAGCCCTGCCCGATAAAGATGCGAAGCTGTTGGTGTATTGCCGCACGGGCGTGCGCAGCGCGCAGGCTTCCACGAAGCTGGTCGACATGGGATATACCCAGGTCTACAACATGGATGGCGGTATCACCGCGTGGAAATACGACACTGAATAAACAAGCTTGAAGGCGCGAATGCCCAATCGCGAATCGCTTCCAGATTGCCATTCGACACGTCGTAAGGCGTTGTCACTTCCATAACGCCACGTTGCGGAGCGTTACCGCTTCCATAACGCCACGTTAACGAATAGCTCAACAGATTAACTTTGATTTATACTAGTCTCATTCGCAAAGCACTATCGCTTCTATTTCGAGACTCGTGCTTTTGTGCATGTAACTCTTCCATTGAAAGGAACCTACGATGCAATCAGGATATTTTGCCGCAGCTTGGGGCGATATAAAGAACTCACCGGGATGGTTCGGAAAACTGTGCCTTTTGGCCCTTATTTCTCTGATTCCCATATTCGGCCCAATAGCTGTCATCGGCTACATGTACGGATGGGCACGCGACATTTCTTGGAACGTGCATGCCCCTATGCCGGAAAAAATGTTTGGCAACGAGGATGGCCGCCAGTATAGTCGCGGTTTCTTTGTCATCGTGATTGGCGTCATTTTCATGTTAGTGCCTTCAATCGTACAAGGAATATTCGGTGGAATAGGCACGGGATTCAGCTCTGGTAATTCATCCACGTTCTTTCTGGCGGGCTTCGCTGGCTTTCTAGCAGAAGTAGTCGTGGCGCTGCTGTACGTGTTTGCATTATTGTTCTCGTGGGCCGGCGCGATGCGCACCAGCATATACGGTCGCCTATCAGCTGGCTTGCAGGTGAAAAAAATCTGGGCGATGATCAGGCATGATTCCAATGGCTTGCTCCGTATTCTGGGGATGACGCTCCTTGTTGGACTCATAATCATATTCGTGATGATGCTGGTCATGCTCCTGTTGGTTATGGTTGCTATATTTGCAGGCATCGGCGCGATGGCTCCGTTTATCAACATGGGTTCTACGGTATACAACGATTCTCTTATTGACAGTATGGTTTCTTCGATTATGCCGTTTATCGTAATCGTGATTATCGTTGGCGGAGCATTGAGCTTCCTGTGCATTGTCGCCAGCATGTTCCTCGAGTTATTGCAGGCTCGCGCCTTAGGTTACTGGGCACGTGGTTTTGAAGTGGCTCAATGGCGCGGTCAAGACGATCCGATGCCTTTTGAGCTCCAGCAGCAATACGCACAGCCCCAACAGGGTCAAGCCCAGTATGGCCAATCGCAGCCTCAACAGCAGCAAAATGCGCAGCCGTATTACGGAACACCCGCCCAAGGTCAACCGACGCAGCAGCAATCCGCTCAGGCTCAATCAACGCAGCCATACTATGGAACGCCGGTGCAGCAGGCAGCCCCCGCTGCAGAGCAACCGACGCAACCGACGGCTCCCGCCGCAGAGCAACCGACAGTAGCTGAACCTGTGGCTGCGGCTCCGGCTGCTCCCACACCCGCTCAACCTGCAGCTCCGACAGCTACTGCCAAGCCGGTAACACCGGCTGCTTCAGCACCTGCCGAGAAGCCCGCAGCCCAGCCTGCACCTGCGCCTTCAGCACCTGCAGCTCCCGCTCAGCCTGCAACTCCGGCAGCCCCGACTGCGCCTGCGGTCAAGCCTGCGGTACCGGCCGAGCCTGTGAATCCTGTTGCTCCGGCAACTCCGACCCAGCCTGAGCCGCCTGCTCCTTTGCAACCGTCGTCAGACGATGCCGAGAAGCCCGAGGCCGACAAGTAAGGCTTTGCAGGACAACGCATAAGACTAATCAAGTTGGCGTCCCCTCCGAGAGCAGATAAACATGCTCGAAGAGGGGGCGCTTCTATGCTGCCCTCGTGTGGTATTCAAATCGGTTTGGCATTCTGCTGGGGTCCAATTCGCAAACGCCATGAAAACACGGCTCGCATTCCTGGTGATTTCTGATTATTGTCAATGAAGCCTGCTATGTGCGATTGTGCAGTCTAGAATCATAGGCCGAATTTTTGTGACCTGCGCAAATGCGTCCCGACACGTCTTGTCGGGGCGAGAATACCCGGCGAAAGGCTCGTTTTCGCACTCCTAATCGCACACAGCGGGTTTTATTGACAAAACCTGTTTTCTCTATTGGTTCAATTTCGAAATATTGACGAAATAATATTAAACGTCAAACTGCGTAAAATGCTAAACCATCAGGCGAATCAATTAGAATAAGCACTATTGCCGAGGGGTATAACCAGTCGCATTGACGTATTTGCGACTTTGTTCATTGACGTAACGTCAATAGCTTTTTATTATGTACCCATCATCAGTTTTGACAGAGTGTCGAAGCTATGAAAGGGGCAAGGGAAATGGACGGTCAGGGCACTATCGAAGGGGCTGCGGCCAAGCGTCGCGAGGAAATCGTGGAAGCTGCTCGTACACTCTACGAGGAAAAGGGCCTAGACAAAACCACGGTGAAGGATATCACTGAATCGGTGGGGGTCACACGTAGCCTGTTCTACCATTACTTCGACAACAAAGACGCTGTCACCGAAGCGGTGCTCGATGCGTATGTGGACGATTTCATCCAGCTGGTTTATTACTGGAACGAATCCCGTGAGCCACTGAACGTGCAAAAGGCACTGCACGACTGCATCAAAATGCTTCGTCGTGGCGTGTTCGATAAAGATTCCTTCCGCCACGACATGATCCAAAACGAGAACGCGAGCTTGTATCTGCGCTTCTACTCGCGCACGGCGGAAGCATTGGCCCGCTACATCACAGATACGACGGTGGTGGATTACGAAAACTACCACGATGTTCAGATTAAACATGTGTACGAGACCTTCTATGTGCTCATTAGCGGCATCGTTGCCTTTGTCAGGCGCTATCCAGATGCTCCCGATGATCTGTTGGAAGATTTGGTGGCGCAAACGCTCAGGCTTGACTTGGGAGGTGATGGGCCCCAAGAAGTCCAAGCGGCTGTGCCCGGATAAGGGCGACGCGTCGCGCGCAGCAAACAAGTTGACGTGCCGTGCGCGAGACGTCGCAAATCAAAGTAGTGAGCCACCTGCGAAAAGGCGCAGTTGGCTGAGGGGCTGCGGGAATCGCAGCTTTGGGGGACAGGGGAAAAGGCCCTGTCGTATGGGGCGCGCGGGTAGAGGCCGCACGCCCCGTGCAAAGGAAAGGAGCTCCAATGCTATTCCAAGTATACGGCGATAATGCGCTATTCCAGTGGGCAGGGTGGATAATGGTCTTCGTCGGCCTCATTCTGCTAAACGAACTGGCGCGCAGAAGCAAGGCAGGCGGCATTTTTATGTTCGTGGCGCTACCTATCGCCATGACAATCTACTGTATCGTCGTTTCCGTGGGTGCTGCAAACGGCGCCGAATGGGGTGTGAACAATCCGACGGTGCTATTCCAAAACGGCTGGTTCCACTACGCGAAAGTGTATGCAGCGCTCACCGGCTGCATCGGCTTCATGATTCTGAAGTATCAATGGGGCAAGCTGGGCAAATCGGAAATGTTCAAGTGCTTCCCGTTCGTGATTGTTGCCATCAACATCATGATCGCGAACGTGAGCGACTTCGAATCTTTCATCCACTACACCCAGTACATGAGCGGCATCATCCAGGATCCGAACATGCCCGGTTCGGCAGGCGCATTCCTGCAGAACGGTTCAATCGTGTGGGTTACGTCCGAATACGCTACGCAGATTGCCGGTTACAACAACCTGTTCAACGGCATTGCAGGTCTGATCAACATCTTCTGCATGACCGGTTGGTGGGGCATCTACGTGTCGAAGAAAAAGCAGGACATGCTGTGGCCTGACATGACGTGGGTATTCATCATCGCCTACGATATCTGGAACTTCTGCTACACCTACAACTGCCTGCCCAACCACGCATGGTACTGCGGCCTGGCACTGCTGCTGGCACCGACCGTTGCTGGTATGATCTGGAACAAAGGCGGCTGGATTCAGAACCGCGCGAACACGCTGGCTATCTGGTGCATGTTCGCACAGGTGTTCCCGACTTTCCAGGACAGCTTCCCCGACATGGGATTCGATAGCGTCTTCGCCGTTCAGTCCACTCTGAACCAGACCACGAACCTGACGGTGTCTATCATCGCCTTGGCAGTGAACGTGTTCGCTATCTGCTACATCATCTACCGCGCCAAGAAGCTGGGTGTGAACCCCTACAAGAAGGAAGTATTCGTGGGAACGCGCGACTTCGACAAGGCTATGGCTCGCCGCGAGGATGTGGCTGCGTAAGCAAATCGTCGATAGCACGAAACGAAAAACTCTCGCAAACGCTCGTAACAACGAGGAAAACATCCAGAATTATACAAGTGTTGCGACAAAGGCCGGGAACCGAAAAGGTCCCCGGCCTTTTGCGGTAGAATGGTCATCGATTGTGAGGCCTAATATGAAATCCACCCTATTTCCCGTTTTTGGAACGTTGAAACAGTACAAACCTGTCGATGCGGTGCGAGATGCCACAGCCGGTTTGGTTGTAGCAGCGCTCAGCATCCCCATTGCTCTTGGATATGCGCAGGTGGCGGGCTTGCCCGCGGTTTACGGCCTCTACGGCTCGATACTGCCTCTGATAGCGTTTGCACTGTTGTCTTCTTCCCCGCAGCTGGTGTTTGGCATGGATGCGGCAGGAAGCGCCATCATGGGCTCGGTGCTTATCGGCGCGGGCATCGTGTTTCAAAGCCAAGAAGCTTTGACGATGGTGCCTTTGGTGTCGCTGTTCACGGGTTTGTGGCTGGTTCTCTTTTCGTTGCTGAAGATGGGACGGTTGGCATCTTTTGTGTCGGTGCCGGTGATGTCGGGGTTCATAACCGGCATTGCGGTATCTATCATGACCGGTCAGATTGTGCAGATGACGGGTGCCGAATTCAGCCACGGCGAATTTACTGAATCGCTGATGGATTTGATTGTCGGTATCACGCACGCGCATATAGTGCCAGCTTCTTTGCTGATGGGCGCGATAACGGTTGCTACGCTGCTTTTGTTCAAGCGGTTTCTGCCGAAGGTCCCGATTGTGCTGCTGGTGATGATAGCGGCCATAGCGGCGGCGAATGTATTTGACTTCGCATCGTTGGGGGTGGAAAACCTAGGAGACATCCCGGCCGGCCTGCAATTGCCCGCTATTGTTGTGCCCACGTTGGGGCAGGTGGAAAGCGCGCTTACCATGTCGCTTGCAGTGGCGGGCGTGGTGGCCATCGAATCGATACTGGGCGACAATCATTTCTCACAGCAAGGCGGCTACCGTATAGAGCCCAATCGCGAGATGGCCGCATTCGGCGTCGCGAACCTGTTTTCCGCGTTGTCGGGAGCGAGCCCTTCTTCGGCCAGTATGTCGCGCACGGCAGCAGCTGAGCAATATGGCGCGAAAACCCAGCTGTCGAACCTGTTCGCCGCTGTGTGCCTGATATTGGTGTGCCTGTTTGCGACCCCGTACCTCTCTCAGCTCCCCATGCCCGTTCTTGCTGGCATGGTGTTCGCGGCGCTGTGCGGCGTCGTTGAATTCGACGTGGCTCGACGCTTGCGACGCGTCAGCCGCGCTGAATATGCGATATTCATCGTGGTAATGCTGTCGGTGCTGCTGGTGGGAATTATGTTCGGCGTGGGCATGGGCATTGCGCTGTCGTTTCTGGTGCTTTTGAAAAAGGTTCTGAACCCGCCGCGGTATTTTATTGGCATCGTTCCTGAAACGGGTGTGCTGGCACCGGTGCGCGCAGACAGCGCAGCTGAGCCTATCGGCAATATCGTCTTCTATCGTTTTGCCGGAAGTATGTTCTTTGCCAATTGCGATGTTGTGCGCAAAGATATAGACGGGGCGTTTCGCGACGGTATGGATGCGGTTTTTTTCGATGCATCCATGATCTCTAGTGTCGACATATCGGCTGGGGACCAGATGGCAGCGTTGGTGCGTTATTACGAAACGCGCGGTATACCATTTTATCTAATTGGAATGAGCGATGAGCTGAAACAGGATCTGAAAAAATACGAAATCGGTCTGCCGCCGGTAGAAAAGATTCATGTGGCAAACGACGTGGTGGACGCGCTGCAGAAAAGCGGTTTTGTGCTACATGCGCAAAGCGGTGATTCCGACTTCGCACCCCGCTCGCATCAAGCATGGGGCGTCGACGACCATCTGCTGCATAGTCGTTGATTCAGGTGATAGAATTATTCGGGAACATATCCTCCGCTGCCAAGGCGGATGTCGAACAAAACGGATAAAAGGGGTGCAGGCGTTTCTCGTGCGCAACCCCTTCAGAGCGAGGAGAGAACATGAGCAGCGAAAACACGCCTGTAGTAGGCATCATCATGGGGTCGAAAAGCGACCTTCCCAACATGGAAGCCTGTATGACCCAGCTCGATGATTTCGGCATACCCTACGAGGTGAAGATTGCCAGCGCGCATCGCAAACCCGATGAGGTTCACACATGGGCGCAAACCGCAGTTGATCGAGGCATTCGCGTGATTGTAGCAGCAGCGGGCAAAGCCGCGCATTTAGGCGGCGTGGTGGCGGCGTACACGCCGTGCCCCGTAATCACCGTGCCGATGAAGACCAGCGATTTAGGCGGACTCGATTCGCTTCTTTCCATGGTGCAGATGCCCAGCGGGGTGCCGGTGGCCTGTGTGGCTATAAACGGTGCGAAAAACGCAGCTATACTGGCGCTGCAGATGCTAGGGACGGGCGATGAGCATTACCGCAAGCAGATGATCGATTTCAAGAAGGATATGGCCGATGCCTAGAAAACTGTTAATGGGCAATGAGGCGTTTGCGTATGCGGCTCTGATCGCAGGCGTGCGCGTTGTGGCCGGATACCCCGGAACCCCATCGAGTGAGCTGGTGGAAACCGTGGCTCGTCTGCACGCGTCAGGTTATGCGCGCGGTGTGCATGTGGAATGGTCTACGAATGAAAAAGCGGCGCTCGAACTTTTGGCTGGCGCGTCGTATGCGGGGGCGCGCACGCTGTTTACGTGCAAGCAAGTGGGCCTGAACGTGGCAAGCGATCCGTTGTTGAGCTTGAACTACATAGGTCCGAAAGGCGCTGTCGTGCTGTTCGTGGCAGACGACCCGGGTCCTATCAGCTCGCAGACCGAGCAGGATACGCGCCGCTTCGCGCGTTTTGCGAAAGTGCCCGTGCTCGACCCGTCAACGCCTGACGAGGGTTTTGCCATGATGAAAGAGGCCTTCGACATATCGGAGCGCTATTCGACGCCTGTGATTGTGCGGCCCACCACGCGCATTGATCATGCATCCACTTTCTTTGATGTGCCTGATTTCACCCAAGCGTTGCCCATCAGCGAAGAGGGATTCGTGCGCGATTCGAAATGGGTGATTTTTCCGCGCAGGGCATACGAGGGCCATGGTGAGGTAAACGAGCGTTTGCCTCGTATCTCAGAAGAGTTCTCGCGTGGCTCGCACAACCCAATCGAGCGATGCGGTGACAATGCCGTCAGCACGGCTGGCAAGGCACCGAAAAAGGGCATCGTGTGCGGAGGCGTGAGCGCCGCATACGCCCGTGAAGCGGCCGACATGTTGAGTGCTGCCTGCAAAGAGGCGGGCGTGCCCGTACCAGCTTACAAGTTCATGCAGGTGGGAACTCCTTATCCGTTCCCTCAGAAACGTGCGCTGGAATTCGCGCGCGGGCTTTCCGACATTTTGGTGTTCGAAGAACTTGATCATGTGCTGGAAGACGATTTCATGCAACTGGCGGGCCGCGTGCATGCTGGCTTTGACGTGCACGGAAAGCTTGATGGCTGGACGCTCGATCGCGGTGAGAACTCCACTGATGACTGTCTAGTGCGGATGGCTCGCTTCTTGGGCGTGGAATGTGTCAAAGGGACGGGTCGTTTGACACGTGGCGGCGACAATACTGCAAAGAGCGACTCGGCAGCAGCTGACGATGCTGCAACTGAGGTTGCCCCCGCGCCGAAACCGGCCGTGCGACCGCCGGTGCTGTGTGCCGGGTGCCCGCACAGAGGCAGTTTCTACGCTGTGAAGCAGGCACTCGGAAAAACCCCGGCCGTGCTGAGCGGAGACATCGGCTGTTACACGTTGGGCAACGCGCAACCGCTCGATGCCGTCGACACATGCTTGTGTATGGGTGCGGGCATTACAATGTCGCAAGGTTTCAGCATCGTTGAACCTCAGAAAAAGTGCGTGGCGTTTGTAGGCGATTCGACGTTTTTCGCCAGCGGGCTGACCGGCATTGCAAACGCCGTTTACAACCAACATGACATTACGATAGCTGTGCTAGATAATTCCACCACAGCCATGACCGGTTCCCAGCCCCATCCGGGAACAGGGCAAACGCTGATGGGCCCGAAAAGCAAGCCTATCGATATCGAAGGCGTGCTGCGCGCGCTGGGCGTGGAATGCATCGAGCATGCCAACCCCTTCGATCTGGGGCAGAGCACAAGCGCCGCCCGCGCAGCCATCGAACACGTTGGTCCCTCGGCCATCATTTTCAAAGGTCCGTGCATCCAGCTGACGCGCCCGGCTGCCCCGGCGCTTATAGATGCTGATTCTTGCACGGCGTGCCGCAAGTGCATCAAATCCATCGGCTGCCCGGCAATCGGCATGAATGCGGATGGCACGGCCGCCATCGTGGATGAGTCGCTGTGTTGGGGATGCGGGCTATGCCAAGATGTGTGCCCGTTCGACGTTATCAGCGTGCCTGCGCGTCAGATGGCGCCCGCAGGCGAAGACGCTGCAGCCAAGCCTGCAACTGCTGACGCGCATCGCGAGGCTTCCAGTCCCGCAGGCGAAGACGCTGCGAACACGGAAGGCGGTACGCAATGCTGAACGTGTTGATAGCGGGTGTAGGCGGACAGGGCTCGGTTTTGGCCGCTAAGATACTGGCGCAAGCCGCGATGGAAAAGGGCTGGCAGGTGCGCACTGCTGAGACTATCGGTATGGCTCAGCGCGGCGGCAATGTGACGTCGCATGTGCGCATAGGCAATGCGGGGGAAACCGTCCATGCACCTTTGCTTGCCAGCAAAACAGCTGATGTGATTATCGCACTGGAGCCCGGCGAGGGCCTGCGCGCGCTGCCCTTTGCGGGCCCGGACACGTTGATGGTGTGCGCGAGAACGCCTATCCCTTCGGTGATGGGTAGTTTGTCGGGTGCGTCCTACGACGGCGATGCTATTATCGACTACCTGCGCGGCGCTCTCCCGCATTTCGTAGCGGTCGACGACGCTGCCATCTGCAATGACATCGGAAGCAGGAAAGCGTTGAACGTGGTCATGCTTACGGCCGCCATACAAGCTTCATTGGCCAGTGCGTGCGGCTTGGGGGAGGCTGTTTCCCTAGACGAATTGAAAGCCGCACTGAAAACGTGTGTGAAGGAGCGCTTTATTGCGCTAAACTTACAAGCAGTAGAAGCTGCGGTCGAATCGCTGGACAGCGATGCGTCGACCTCAACACGATAGCTAAGGATTTTCTCGTGGAAATGAAACCTGAGCAACTCAAGCTCATCACCGACCAGTTCAAAGACCTGAAAGATCGCTCTCCTTTTTATGCGAAGAAGTTCGAGGGCATAGAGTTAGGCGACGTGAAGACGGAAGCAGATTTCAAAAAGCTGCCGTTTTCCGAAAAGGACGACCTGCGCCATGTGTACCCGTTGGGCCTGGCGGCTGTGCCCATGAAAGATGTGGTGCGCATCCATTCTTCGAGCGGCACTACTGGCACGCCGGTCATCATTCCCTACACCCAGCAGGACGTAGACGACTGGGCCGACATCTTCGCGCGCTGCTACCGCATGGCGGGCATCACCGCTGAAGACCGCCTGCAGATTACTCCCGGTTACGGGCTGTGGACGGCAGGCATCGGCTTTCAGCTGGGCTGCGAGAAGCTGGGTGCCATGGCCATTCCTATGGGGCCGGGCAATACCGACAAGCAGCTGCGCATGATGGAAGACCTGCAGTCAACCGTGCTGTGCGCTACCAGTTCCTATGCGCTGCTTCTGGCTGAAGAGATTGCCAAGCGCGGCATTCGCGACCATATGGCGCTTCGCAAGGGCGTTATCGGCAGCGAGCGTTGGGGTCATAAGATGCGCCAGCGCATCGGTGACGAACTAGGCGTGGAACTCTACGACATCTACGGACTCACCGAGATTTACGGCCCGGGTATCGGCATTTCGTGCGATGCGCATCAGGGTATGCATATGTGGGACGACTATATCTATTTCGAGATCATCGATTCGGAAACAGGCGAGACCGTGCCCGACGGCGAGCCGGGCGAGCTGGTTATCACCACGCTGCGCAAGCAGGGCGCGCCGCTTATCCGCTACCGCACACACGACCTTTCGCGCGTTATCACTGGCGATTGCCCCTGCGGGTCGAAATATCCGCGCATCGACATGTTGATTGGGCGCACCGACGACATGGTGAAGGTGAAGGGCGTAAACATGTTCCCCGCCCAGATAGAAGAGGTCATCAAATTCACCGACGGCGCTTCAAGCGAATACCAGGTGATGATCGATCACATGTTGGGCAAAGACATCCTGACCGTGTTCTTCGAGACTGAGGCTACAGGGGAGGATCGCGAAAAAGTCGAGAAGGAGCTCGAGTTCATCTTCAAGGGCAAAATCGGTGTTACGCCTGTTGCCAAAGGCGTGGCCATCGGCGAATTACCGCGTTCCATAAAGAAGACTCAGCGAATATTCGACAACCGCTACTAATCACGAAGATGCTCGCCTGGCCTCGGCAATAGTCGCAGCTGGCGGGCATCAAATTTCTCAAGGGGAGAAAATGGAAGGCTTCGATTTAATTAGCACGGGCGCATGGTCTATCGTGCCTCCGCTGCTGGCGCTTGGCTTGGCTCTTATTACCAAAGAGGTGTTCTCATCGCTGATAGTGGGCGTGTTCATGGGCACGATCATCTATGAGTTCTCTCTTGCAGGGGCAGGAGGCGATCAGCTGGTGAGCGCATTCACCGATGTCCCGGTCATCATGGCAAATCAGATAGCCAGCAACGGCGCGCTCCTTTTGTTTTTGGCGCTTTTAGGCGCGCTCGTGATGGTCATCGCGGCTGCTGGCGGGTCGCGCGCATATGGCGAATGGGTTTCTTCGCATATTAAAAGCAGACGCGCTGCGTTGCTGCTGACGTCGCTTTTAGGCTTGATCATATTTGTGGATGACTACTTCAACTGTCTGACCGTGGGCGCCGTTATGCGCCCCGTGACCGACCGATTCCGTGTGAGCCACGAGAAACTGGCTTGGATTATCGATTCCACGGCAGCACCGGTGTGCATTATCGCGCCCGTGTCGTCATGGGCCGTGGCTGTGGGCGGATACATCGGTGATGACGGCTTCAACACGTTCATCGCCTCGATTCCCTACAACTTTTATGCGCTGCTGACCATTTTCATGGTGTTCCTCATCTGCTTCATTGGCAAAGATTTCGGTCCCATGAAGCGCGCGCAGGATGAATACGAGGTCGCGAAAGACTCTTCGGAATCTCAATCCACATCAAACGACAAGACGATCGACAGCGCTCAGGCTGCAGATACCCTCCAGGGTGCCACCAACGATATGTTCGCCGAAGCAGAATCTGCTGCGAATCTGAAGATGGCTGCCATGATGGATAAAGACAAAGACCTGAAGGCCGATGCGGAAGATGCCGTGGATGCGTACAACAACACGACGAAATCGCGAAACGGCACCGTGTGGGATTTGATCGTGCCTATCGTGGTACTGATTATCGCGAGTATCTGGGGCATGCTGTACGCAGGCGGTTTCTTCGAGGGTGTCGATTTCGCCACGGCGGTGGGCGAGGATCCTATTACCGGTTTGTGCATCGGCGTGACATTGGCGCTGTTGGTAAGCGCGTGCATGTATTTTCCGCGCAAGCTTATCGTGCTCAGCGAGTACATGGATAGCGTAGCCGAAGGCGTGCGCTCTATGGTGGGTGCCGTCATGATTTTGGTTCTCGCTTGGAGTTTGGGTGGCGTGTGCCGCTACATGCTGGGTACCGGCGAGTTCGTGAGCGGTTTTCTGAACTCTATCGGGGTGGGGCTTGGCTGGCTTCCGGCGATAGTTTTCGCTGTGGCGGGTTTCATCAGCTTTTCCATGGGCACCAGCTGGGGCACCATTGCCTTGGTGTTGCCTATCGTTATCGGTGTGTTTCCCGAGACCAGCCCTTTGTACTTGGTGGCTATCGGAGCCACGCTGAGCGGCTCGGTGTTTGGCGATCATGTCTCGCCCATATCAGACACGACCATTCTGTCGTCGGCGGGCGCGCAGTGCAACCATCTGCGTCATGTGTCCACGCAGATGGGTTATGCCAGCATCGTCGCCGCAGTTTGTTTGGTGTGCTTCGTGATAGTAGGCCTTACCGACAATCCTTGGTTGTCGCTGGCGGTTGGCGCTGTGCTGATCCTAGGTATCGTGTTTGTGATGATGAAACGCGCGAACAAGGTGTCAAACTAGCGGCAGGGTGACGGTAAATGTAGTCCCCTGCGTCTCGCTGCTGCGTACATCGATGCTGCCGTGGCTTTCCTCGGCGATGGTTTTGGCGATGGAAAGCCCCAGCCCGAATCCGCCTTCGCTTCTTACGCGTGCTTTGTCAGCGCGGAAAAAGCGGTCGAACAAATGCGGCAGATCTTCGGGGTCAATGGCTGTACCCGTGTTCGTAACGCGCAACTCACATTTTTGCGACGCATGCACAAGCGTTACCCTTACCGTGCCATGGGTGTCAGCATATTTGCATGCGTTGTCCACAAGCGTGGATGCCAAGCGTTGCAGCCTCGCCGCATCGCCTCTTACAACCAAGTTGTTTTCTATCTGCTCGTCAAGCGATATGCCTTTTTCAAACGCCACTGATTCGAATTGGAGCGTGACGGATGACACGATGTCGGAAAAGTCGACATCGCTTTCCAGGGAAGTGCGTTCTTGGTTTTCGGGCCGCGCCAGATACAGCATGTCGTTTACGAGGCCCTGCATGCATTCGGCCTCTGTCTCCGTGCTTTGTATCCACTGTTCTTGCGAGCGGATAGTTTTGTCGGGCTGTGACAGCAGGATGGAATTGTTTGCGCGAATGACGGTGAGCGGGGTTTTCAACTCATGGCTGGCATCTGCGACGAATTGCTGCTGCTGGCGCCAAGCGGACTCGACCGGGCGTAGTGCCCAGCGCGACAGGAAAAAGCTGATTGCGAAAAACACTGCCAGCGAGCCTAGGCATACGCCGCCAAGCGTGGCGACAAGCGATGCCATGCTCTGGTTGATATAGTTGTCGGATGCCAGTGACACCTTTATGCCATCGGATGATTTTTGGACGCCGTAGAACAGGCTCAAGCTATCGAAGTGGCCTTTCGCGTTTTGCGAATTGCCCCCATGCGCTGCTTGTAATGCTTGCGTGATTGCGCTTTGGGCGCTCGCGTCGTCTAAATCCAGCGAATCGTCGATAACTTTCAAAATCGTGCCATCTTGTGAAACCAAGTAGCTGGACGTGGCCACTACTTGATCGGATCCGCTTTTGCGTTTGCTTCCCGACCCTGAGCCAGCGGCTGCGGCACCGTCGCCCGCAGCACCAGTGCCTGTTGCGGCGCTATCTCCGGCGCCGGATGCGCCTGTATCCTCAATTACCCCGTCGGCTTCGGCGCCTGCATCCGCAGCTCCTGCGCCGTCTGTATCCGTTTGAGGATTCACCGCAGGCTCATCCATGCGAAACGTCACGGCACTGTAGACCTCGCTGATACGTTGGTTGTAATTCACTACACATACCGTTGCGAATACGGCAATGAGCACCGAAGCAATCAAGATCATGTTGATCAATATGAATTTGCGCCGCAGCTTTACCAGCACCGGCTCGTTGTTCTTCAGGGCTTTAGGCATCGGTAGAATCCTCGGGCATTTCCAGACGGTAGCCCACCTTGCGCAACGTGTTTATCTGCACTTTTGATCCGACGAAGGAAAGCTTTTTGCGCAAAAACGAGATATAAGCCTCCACGTTGTTGTCATCTGCGGTGGAATCGACGCCCCATACTTTGTTGATGAGGGTTTCCTTGCTGGTCACGTGATGGGGGTTGCTCATAAGGATCGACAGAATCGAGAATTCCTTGAACCCGAGGTGGATGTTCTTTTTCGCAGTGGAAAGCTCACAGCTTTCCAAATCCAGTTTTATGTCGCCGAAATCCAACTCTTCGAATTGCAGATCGCTTTGGCGTCGTGAGAGGCTGCGCAGGCGCGCCAGCAACTCGGCTGGTGCGAAGGGCTTGGTCAGGTAATCGTCGGCCCCGCTGTCGAGTCCGTTTATCTTGTCGCCAAGCGCATCGCGCGCGGTCAGCATGATGACAGGCGTGTTTACTTTACTGCGGCGCAACTCGGAAACGACGTCGAAGCCGTTTTTCTTGGGCAGCATCACGTCCAGTACGATCACATCGTAGATGTCGCTTTGTGCGTAACTCAAACCGGCCTCGCCATCGTGGACGATATCCACTTGGTATCCGTGATCCTGAAGGATGCGGTCGAGTGCTTCCGAAAGCCGGATGTCGTCTTCAACAACCAATACCTGCATGAGGGCTCCTGCCAAATGGTTTGAATCTGTTCTGCGCACACGGGATGCACCACGCATCGCGCATCGCACGCAGATTATTTGTTGCGTCTATTGTAGCAACTTATCTGAAAGCCAACTGAAACACGTAGTGATGGATATGTGGAGTCCGCCACCGTTTCAGGCAGTTTTAAGGCGCAGACTTTACCTTCGTCTTACAAGCCCCGATGGAAGGAGGCGCGATATGCTGTCAATGGACCTGCCGCAAATCTCTGCGACTAGAACAGCGGCCCCGGTTCGCTCGAATTTTGCGCGCCATGAAAAGAAGTACGATATCGACCAGGCTCAGATGAACGCCTTTATCGATAGCATTGCCGACAAACTGGGTTACGATGAATACGCTCGCAGCAGTATTTGCAGTCTGTATTACGACACACCGACTGACGAGCTGATCAATCGTTCGATGGAAAAGCCCCTTTATAAAGAAAAGCTGCGCATCCGTTCTTACGGCGTTCCACAGGCGCAAAGCCAAGTGTTCGTGGAGCTGAAGAAGAAGTTCAAGGGCATTGTGTACAAGCGCCGTGTGTTCTGCAGTTATGCGGCAGCAAAGGCGTTTATGGCGGGCGCGCCCTACCAGCAGGCAATCATCATGTATCCGCTGGATGATCCCGAAAAGCAGCAGGCCAGCTTGAGTAATCACAGCTTGCAGATAGCAGCCGAGATT
Organism: Actinomycetes bacterium; assembly: GCA_023394615.1. Lineage (GTDB taxonomy): Bacteria > Actinomycetota > Coriobacteriia > Coriobacteriales > Eggerthellaceae > JAEXAI01. Next base: position 115,361 of record JAEXAI010000022.1, read on the forward strand.
CGCGCGTGCTGTGAGAGGCATCCGAATTTGCGACCGGCCATGGTGATAGTGACGCAGCGCGTGTCGCTGCGCAGCACCGATGAGAGCGACATCCGGATCACGCTTGACTATGATGCGGTGTGGCGGACAAACGCATGTGATCTCGCGGCAGGCATGGAGGGTGAGCCGCTCATTGACGAGGACCATGCCATCATGGAAATCAAATGCGGCGGTGCCTACCCATTGTGGCTGGTAGACGCCTTAAACGCTGTGCAGGCCTATCCGAAGTCGTGCTCGAAATACGGGCGTGCCTACACCGCGTGGTGCGCGGAAGGCGGGGCAGCTCCTGCTGTTGCGGAACATCAGCGCGCACGTCAGCGCCAAACGGACATCCGTGGCAGTTTCGGGGCAATCGAAACGGTTTCCGGCACAATGGCAGATGGGGCGACACCCGTGTCTGCCAGGACTGCTCGGCCAGCTATACCCGTTAGCCCCGAAATCCCTGCGGCTGCAGTTATCGCGGATGTCGCAGAACCTGCAGACACGATGCGACCCGCAAAGCATCCTTCGACGCTGGGTTTTGCGACCCGATCCTCTCGAAAGGCTCCGCGTCACGCCAAACCCACGACGCGGAAACCGTCCCGCTCCGCTTCCATCAACCCCTTTGCGGACAGACAAACTCATTGCGCATCTACATCTGCGTCGGGCAAACCGTCCCGCTCCGCATCCCCACTGAAAGAGAAAGAGGAATACTGTGCTTGATGCAACATTCTCAAGCGTGCTCGACTCCACCAGCAGCACCGCAGCTTCATTGTCTTCGGGTGATTTTCTGCTGTGTAGCTTGGTATCGCTGGCTTTAGGCTTGGCGATTGCGTTTATCTACATGTTCAAACACGAGTACTCGAAAAACTTTGTCATCACGCTGGCATTGTTGCCCCTTATCGTGCAAATGGTCATCGCGTTGGTGAACGGCAACATCGGAGCCGGTATTGCCGTGATGGGCGTGTTCAACCTAGTGCGATTCCGCTCGATTCCTGGTAGCGCGAAAGATATCGGATCGGTGTTTTTCGCTATGGCCGTGGGTTTGTCCACCGGCATGGGATATCTGATGTTGGCCGTGTTGTTCACCATCATCGTAGGTGTCGCCAACATAGTATATGTGCTTTCCCCGTTGGGCAAAAAGGGCGAATCGGGCATCGACAAAACGCTGAAGGTCACCATCCCCGAGGACATGGATTATTGCAATGTATTCGACGACTTGTTCGATCGCTTTACCGACGAGTGCGAATTGGTAAACGTGAAGACCACGAATATGGGCAGCTTGTACCAGCTGGAATACCGCATTACTTTGAAAAGCCAGAAAGTGGAAAAAAGCCTATTGGATGCCGTTAGATGCCGCAACGGTAATTTAAGCGTGCAATGCGGGCGTCCGATTGTTGAAAGGGAGACGCTGTAATGAGCACGTTTTACATAAGAAGAGCCGCGCAGATTCTATGCGCAGTCGCGCTGGTGGCATGCGTGCATCTGTTAAGCGGGTGCTCGTCGCAAAAAGATGCGACCACCAACGAGGTAGCGGCTACAGCGTCGCAGACGACGGCTTCCGATTCCGGAACCACCACCGCATCCACTGTGAGCGCGCAGCCTGATGGCATGGATTTCGATTACAGCAACCGCGACTTAGATAGCAGCTATGATGCGTCGAGCGCCACTACCATTCAGCTATCCGATTCAGGATCCACGGTATCGGGTTCTGGCGCATCGACTGACGGCAGCACCGTGACTATTGATTCGGCTGGCACCTATGTGGTATCCGGCACGCTTTCAAGCGGGCAGATTGTGATTGCGGCCTCAGATGACGCGAAAGTGCAGCTGGTTTTGAACGGCGTTGACATCACGTCGGGCGCGGGTCCATGTATATACGTGCAAAGTGGCGACAAGGCTTTCATCACTTTAGCTGAAGGTTCGCAGAACACGCTTTCCGACGGTAGCTCGTTCGTGTTGACCGGTGCAGACGGGGAAGCGGACGCAACGTTGTACAGCGCAAGCGACCTGACGATCAATGGGTCGGGATCTCTTAGCGTGAACGCGACCGTGTCGCATGCGGTGAAGAGCACCGATGACCTTATCATCACCGGCGGCACGTTTAATATAACGAGCGCCAAAGATGCTTTGCGTGGCAAAGACTGCGTGAAAATCTGCGATGGCACGTTCAACGTGAAGGCAACAGGCGACGGCATCGTGAGCACCAACAGCGATGATGCCACGCGTGGATACGTTTCCATCGACGGTGGCGAATTCAATCTGAGTGTGGAAGATGACGGCATCCAAGCTGCACATTACATACGCGTGATGGGCGGCACAATTGATATCGATGCTGGTGATGATGCCATTCATAGCGATAGCGACGCGCTTGTGAACGGCGGCAGCTTGAACATTACAGCAGGCGATGATGCAGTGCATGGTGAAACGAATCTATCGATTGCGGGAGGCACCACCACGATTGCTGATTGCTACGAGGGCTTTGAGGCGCAGGACATCACCATTTCCGGTGGCGAGAACTTCATCTACGCCGAGGATGACGGTATCAATGCATCAGCGGCTGGAGAAAGCACAGACCAGAGTGCGCAGACCAATGCACGCGGTATGGGCGGCGGCCCTCAGACCGGCATGCAGGAAAGCGGTTTCTCTAGCTCGGGCAGCCTCGTCATCACGGGCGGGCGTACTATCGTGCAAACGCAGAACGGTGACGGCGTCGACAGCAACGGCAGTATTTCCATGAGCGGCGGCGTGGTTTTGGTGTCAGGTCCCACCATGGATGGCAATGGATCGCTTGACTACGATTCGGAAGGCACGATTACCGGCGGTACGTTTATCGCGCTGGGATCATCCGGTATGGCGCAGACATTCGATAGCTCTTCCACTCAGGCTAGCGTAGTGGCCACTGAAAGTGGCAGCGCGGGCGATCTCGTCTCGATCGTCGATGCTTCCGGCAATGTCGTATGCAGCTACAAAGCGGCGTACAAGTACTCATTTGTGCTGGCCAGCACGGCGGGCATAACCGATGGTACCAGTTACAGCATCGTGGTGGGCGGCTCGAACAGTCAAACCGATTCGTACGGGTATGCAACCGGCGGCACGGTTTCGGGTGGCACTGACCAGGGCAGCATCAGCGCCACCACCAGCGTGCAAGGCTCGATGGGCATGGGTGGCATGCAAGGAGGCGGCGGCATGAACGGCGCGCAAAACACGCAGCCCCAAGGCGGCAATGCTGGTGGCGGTATGGCAGGCGGTTCTGCCGCTGGAGGCAAGAGCGCCGCAGCTTAGTTGGTGTGTTCTCGGCGGCGGGGCTTCCGCCGCCGGGTGGGTTTCCTGTTGGCAATGCAAGGGATCGCGCCCCGTGGAGCTGCGAATCGCACCTAGTTTCGAGTCGCACCCCGTGGAGCTGCGAATCGCACCCAGTGGGGCTGCGGGTCTCGCCCCGTGGGGCTGCGAATCGCACCTAGTTCCGAGTCGCGTCCCGTGGGGCTGCGAATCGCACCCAGTTCCGACTCGCACCCCGTGGGGCTGCGAATCGCACCCAGTTCCGACTCGCACCCCGTGGAGGTGCGAGTCGTGTCCCGTGGAGCTGCGAGATGCCTCCGGTTGGTCGCGCGACTATGGTTTCAGGGAGTTTTCCGATTTGGAAACAGAAAAACGGCGAGCAAACGAAGTAAAGTACGAGCCTGATTTTCGTTCATTCAAGGGTGTCTTCTGCGACCTGCGGTTATGTGGGGGCGATTCTCCGCTCTCCCCGGTTGCCGCCGATTAATGGAGACTTATATGCGACAGCATCGTACTATGCTTCGTTTACTTGGCGTTTTTCTGTTTTGAAATCGCAAAAAGCTCTAGGGGAAGCGAAAACGAGCACGATGGCATCTGTGCGGGCGGGTTGGTGCATCAACCATCGGGGCGTGAGCTCGATTCGAAGATCGCGTCTCGATTCGAATTATTGGAACCCGGTTTACTTCGCAATGCGCCATTTGCGTCTTTGAAGGGGCGGTATATCCGGAATCAAGGTGGGCGGTTTTTTCTTTATCGCCATAAACCCTGTTCACGGGCAGTCTATTTAGAATTGCTTTTCCCGATGAGCTAATCGAGCACCGGAAGGTAGCGCAAAAGGCGCATTGCGAAGTAATATGCCCCTGAAAAAAACGAATCATGATGTTTTTTCAGGTAGAGGAATTCAGAACGCGATGATTGTAGGCAACGGAAGATCGTGAGGTTCTAGCGGGATGGCGTCCACATGCTGTTCGGAAAAGGCAACGCCAACGACTACGGCATCGCTGCGCAGCAGACTGAGGAAACAATCGTAGTTGCCTCCGCCGTAGCCTAATCGGTTGCGTGCGTCGTCGAAGGCCACCAAAGGCACCACAGCGAAATCGATGCTCTGCGGGTTGCAGAGGGGGAAATCGGAAAGCTGCAGGTCGTCGGAGGAATAGGTTTTCAGCGGGTGGTTTATGAAGGTGTCCGTAATGCTGTTGAAGGCGTCACTGCTCACGAGTCGCATTTGCATTTGAGTTCGTGTCGGCGATGTTTTGATCGCAGGTGTCGGCGTCGAAGGCGGCGTGTCTCCAGTCGCGCGCACCATGCAGGGGAGTGCGACGGCGCATCTGCGCTCGAATGCTATCTGCAGAAATGCTCCTACGTTCACTTCGGAATGCATGGCGGAATACGCTGCGATAACTGGAACGTGCGCGCTTTTGCCGTGCTGCTCTATCGCATCGTCCAACATGCGGGAAAGCTCAAGGCATATACGCTCGCACTTTTCGCGGCGTGTATCCTCGCTCATAGCATCGCGGCGTTTCAGCACTTGTGCGCGCACGGCTTTTTTTTTGTTGCATGTGGAATCCGACGCACACACGGTTTTTTTTCTGTCGCATGTTGAATCCGACGCATGCACGGCTTTTTTGCTGTCGCGTGTCGAACCTGACGCATGTGTGGTCTCAGCTTCTATTTCGTCGCCAGGTGAATCCATCGCGCGCGCAACCCTGCTCTCGTTTTCGTCTGAGCCCATTGTGGCACTCTACCCTATGCCGAGAAACTGCATGACTAAGTAGACTATCGTCAGCAAAGTGACGATGCCGATGGTCAACCACAAAAGCGCATTCGATACGCGTCCGCTTACGAGTTTGCCCATGATGCGCTTGTCGGCGGCGATGATGGCCATGAATACCAGCAAGATGGGCAGGATGATGCCGTTGATAAACTGGGCGGTCAGCATAATCGACATCAGATTCACGTTGGGTGTTAGTACCACGATAGCTGCGATGCAGATAATGAAAGTAAAGATGCCTTTGAAAACCGGTGCTTCTTTCCAGGTGAACTCGACGCCGGCCTCCCAGCCGAACGCCTCGCAAATAACGAATGAGGTGGTCAGCGGCAACACGCAGGCGGCCAAGAAACTAGCAGCAATCAGTCCGACGGCGAACAGCGCCTCGGCATACTGTCCGGCAAACGGAGCCAGCGCACCTGCAGCATCGGCGGCTGATTCGATATGGATGCCCTGCGGGAAGAGCACGGCACCTGTAGTGACCACGATGAACCATGCGACCAAGCAGGCAGCCACGGTTCCGCTAACCGCATCAATCTTGAGGCTGAACAGGTCTTCTTCGTCCAAACCCTTTTCGACTACGTTGCTTTGCTGATAGAACATCATCCATGGCGCGATAGTGGTACCGATAGTGGAAATGGTTAGACTGATGAAGTTCTGCTGCTGCAACACATGGGGCACCACGGTGGAATACAGGGCGTCTTCCCAATTTGGATTTGCCATGAAAGCGGCGATGATGTACGTGATGAATACGAAGCTCAGCACCAGAAATACTCGCTCGACGCGTTTGTAGTTGCCGCCAGCGATAAGCACCCATACTGCTATGGCCGCTACCGTCACCGAGATCCAGGTGGGTACGTTGAACATGCCCATGCCCGACGCGATGCCAGCGAATTCGGAAAATGTGGTGCACACGTTGCCGATGAGCAAAGCCAACATGGCCAGCGCTGTCGGGCGGATGCCGAAGCGTTCACGGATAAGGGCGGCAAACCCTTTGCCGGTGACCGCCCCCATGCGCGATGCCGTCAGCTGCACCACAGCCAAAAGCACGCACATCACAGGGATGATCCAAAGCGACGTGAAACCAAATTCCGCGCCGACTGTTGAATAGGTGGAAATGCCGCCTGCGTCGTTTCCGGCCATGGCGGTGACGATGCCCGGCCCCATAGCGGCCAGTATCAACATCAGTTTGCTTTTTTGCTTCTTTGTTATTTGCTGTTGAGGCTGCTGACCTGCATCATCGGTAGCTATCAGGCTTTGCTGCCCATGTGCTTGGCGGTCGGCCAGAACCTCCTCGGTTGTCTTTTGCTGTGCGGTCATGGGTTATCCCTTGAATCCGACAATCTGCAACACGATAAGCGTGTAGATAATGAGCAGCAGTATTCCAGCGGCGACGAAGCCGACGATGCGCATGGTGTTGCTGTTGGTTTTCGTGTCTTCGGTGTCGTCTTCGATAACGTCCATGGCATCGTCGAACGTGATGATGCCCAGCATGCGCCAGTGCTCGTCTACCACGGGGATGGCCAGCAGATTGTATTTGGAAATGTCGTCGGCCACGTCTGCTTCTGGCTCGTCCGGCAGTGCGGTAATCAGGTCCTCGAACATGATGGTGTTCAACAGCGTATCGCTGTGCGCCAGAACCAACGTGCGCAGCGATAGCACGCCAATCAGTTTCTCGTATTCGTCCAGCACATACAGATAATGAATGGTGGGGTAGTCTTCGGGAATGCTGCGCAGGTAATCCACGGCCTGTCCCACGGTATCGTCTTCGTGCATGGCCACGAACTGGGTGGTCATCATGCCACCGGCGGTTTCGTCGCGGTATCCCAAAAGCTTGCGAATGTCGTCGGCGTCTTCGAGGCCCATCAGGCGAAGCAGACGCTCGGCCTTTTCGTATGACAGGTCGCGGACGATGTCGGCAGCGTCGTCTGGGTCCATGGTTCCCAACAACTTCGATGCACGGGCGTCGTCCAAGTCGTCGATAACGTCGGCCTGATACTCATCTTCCATTTCGGAAATCGCGTTGCCTGCGCGCTCGTCGTCCAAATGCTCGAACACCGCGATGCGTTGTGCCGGATCGAGTTGTTCCAGAATGTCGGCGACGTCGGCCGGGTGCAGTTCGTCTAGGCGCGTGTGCGAAACGGAAAGCTGCACTTCGGAAAGGTCACGGTCGAGCAGATCCATGTAGTTCCAAGCGATGATTTGCTCGTCCATACGCTTGCCAAACACTTTTGCGACGGCTACCACGGCGTTTTCCAGCCACGGCGCCAAGCCGCGCAAGATACCGCGCAGTCCCACTTCAGCGCCAAGCAGACGCAACTGCGAACCCGATACGGAAAGCTTCAGGTCGTTTACGCGTACGACCTTCATGCCCTGGGTGTCGACAATCTGCCTGTTCAGCAAGTCACGTGCCAGCAGCACCTCGTCGGGCTGCAGGTAACTGAAGCGAATGCCTGTGGCCTCCACTTGCAGTTTCACGCAATCGCCGTCGAATTCATCGACGTATTTGCGCCAACTAATCATGAACGGTACACGACCGGGTCCTTGGAAGGCCAGGCTAGTGATGCGCGGGAAAACTTCTCCGGTCTGGATGGCCAGATCGGATATGCTTCCTATTTTTTCCCCTGTCGAATCGATGACCGGCTTGCCGAGCATCTGCGAAAGATAAATCATAAACTTCCCCTGTCGATTCAGAATCCATTGCTACGCAGGGGCGCAGCGAAGACGTACGCATACATCGAGCGTCTAGGATACCTATGTTGAAATCATTTGTGGCACAAGCAGTCGACCTTCGACTGCCGTACCGGGGAAGTCGAAGGGCTAGCTACTGTGAGGTTTCGGTTTTCGAACCTTCAAGTAACGTCCTTCCGTCGTGGGCTTAGGTCTTGCGGGCGTTGGTTTTGCCCGTGCGGCGATGCGCTTGCTCTCGGCCGATGTCGGGCACGTGCACATTGCGTAAAACAGAATAACCGAAAAAAGTGCACGATGAAATGCTCAAACGTAAAATCGGCGAAAAAACTTATTGGAAGGCTGCGATACGACTGGGCTGATGGGGTAGTAAAGCGTAGGAAGCAGGAAGCAAGCAGTGAGGCTCGTGTGCTAGGTCCTACAGATGCGGACTTTCCCTGGGAGCACCCAATCGCGCTAGTGCTATCGAGCCAAAGAAAAAAGCCGACGCAATGCGTTCGGCTTTTGGTTTCAAGTGGTGCGCCGTATAGGATTCGAACCTATGACGTACTGATTCGTAGTCAGTCCCTCTATCCAGCTGAGGTAACGGCGCACTTAAATGCAGCAAAAGTTATTTTGCCAGTACTTTAGGGTACTGTCAACAACCAACTTTCAGAATTCGCAAAGTTGTCGTTGATGGAGGGGCATAACCTGATGCGGATTTGTTTTTCTAACGGCTCTGCTCGCCTCAGTCTCCGGTGCTGTCTGCTGGCAGTCCTTTTCCATGAGCGTTCTGGTCGTGTATTCAACGCGATATGTCATAGTCCTAGTTCTTTTAGCACCTCTTCGTGTGAATATCTCAATCCGTCATCGTCCGCTATGGCTTGCCCTAATTCGTTGATGTCCTGTTCGTTCTCAATTATTTCCAGCGTCGCGTCCTGACGAAATCAGATATTGTCATGCCAGAAAAGGATGCGTATCGCCTGACTAGCTCTGCATCTCGTTCGTCCATCCTTACCATCATAGTAGGCATGTCTCTCCTTTCTTCCACGATGATTACATTGTATTCTTCCTTCGTTTGTTTATTGATCTGTTTGGCATATCGAATGATCCTGCAAGCTGCCTTTCGGCTTATGTCGCATTTTGCTTTGCACCGAGTCGACATGAGTGCGGTGTCTTGGTGAGTGGTCGTTTATCATTGCGCACAAACTGCTGACTGTCCATATTTAAGGACAATCAAGAATCCGATACCGGTTATAGTGATTAACAAATGCTCGAGTCATTTAGGTTAGCTCTTGTAGGGAAGAAAACCGGGGGTTGCCCGATAAATCATGTATGCTAAGAATCCTCAATGTGTTTTGGTTCTGAAGGCGCTGTATTTGTGGACGGAGGCTATTGTGTACGTTTCCCATGTTTCAGACAGCGAGCAACGCGAGTCGGTTTCTGCTCACTTGAGAGAGGTTGCAGAGATGGCGGCCGGATTCGCGGAGTGTTTTGGCGCCCAAGGGTGGGCGCGCGCTGCTGGAATGGCTCATGATATCGGCAAATACTCAGAAGCCTTTCAGCAAAGAATTCTGAACAATGGCCATCGATGTGACCATTCGACGGCAGGCGCATACCAGCTTTTCGAAGAGGGCAATGCAAAGCTCTTAGCGTATTGCGTTGCGGGTCATCATGGGGGTCTGCCTGACGGCGGTTCTCGTTTTGACGTCAACGACGAACCTACGCTTTGGGCACGTATGAAAAAGGCAGACGAAGGCCGTTTGCCAGACTATCAGGCTTTTGCTTCTGAGGTAGAAATACCTCCTGCGGGGAAAATCGTCTTTCCTAGTCATGAAGCTCAAGATAACTTCTCGCTTTCATTTTTAACGAGAATGGTCTTCTCTTGTCTTGTTGATGCTGATTTTCTTTGCACGGAAAGGTTTATGAAGGGTCAAGGTCGCTTGTCGGTTTCAAGCGATTCGCTCAAAGAACTTCGAGATATATTCGAAGCAAAGCTAGCTGCGTTCTATCCGCCCGAAACGAATCTGAATAAGATACGATGCTCCCTTCTGGACGCTTGTGCCGAAGCATCGGTCGAAGAGCCGGGAGTGTTTTCGCTTACTGTGCCAACAGGCGGGGGAAAGACCTGCGCTTCGATGCGTTTTGCTCTTCAGCATGCATGCTCCGGCAACCATGGTATGCGCCGTGTGATATACGCAGTGCCCTATACATCAATAATCGAACAAAATGCAGCGGTCTTTCGAGAGTATCTAGGCGAAGCTAATGTGCTTGAGCATCATGCAAACTTTGATTTTGATGATACGGACGAAATTGGCAAGGCTTTAAGGCTGGCAACTGAAAACTGGGATATGCCTATTGTGGTGACAACGAATGTCCAATTGTTTGAATCGCTGTATTCGAATAAAACGTCTCGTTGTAGAAAGCTGCACAATATAGCCAAAAGCGTAATAGTACTTGATGAAGCCCAGATGATTCCCACAAAACAGTTAGAGCCTTGCATTCGAGTTCTATCGGAGCTCGTGCTCCGCTATGGATGCACGGTTGTGCTCTGCACGGCAACCCAGCCATCGCTTGCCCCCTTTTTCAAGAGATACGGTTGTCCTGTGCGTGAAATAGCGCCCGATCCTAAGGGACTGTACGAACGTTTGAAGCGGGTGGATTATCTGTATGAAGGGGACGTTTCAGACAAAGAACTTGCTGAAAAACTGCTCAGCCACGACCAAGTCCTTTGTGTAGTAAACAGCCGCAAGCAGGCACGAAGATTGTACGATCTTATGTCGCGTGACGGAGAGGAAGCAAATGGAGCCGACCAGGCCAATGACAATGGAGTGTTCCACTTATCAACATTAATGCATCCGATGCATAGAAAAAAAGTTCTTGATGAGGTGCGATGCCGATTGAGAAAAGGAGAGAAATGCCGGGTGGTGGCAACAAGCTTAATCGAGGCTGGCGTAGACGTTGATTTCCCGGTTGCATATCGTGCGCTTGCCGGCGTTGATAGCGTCGTGCAGTGTGCGGGCCGTTGTAATAGAGAAGGCAAACGTATTGTAAACGAAAGCATCATACATGTTTTCAAGTCTGAAGATTTCTATCGACTGCCTTCTGACGTTAAGCAAAAAGCCACTATCACGTGGTCGATTATCAATCAAATGGGTACTGATAGGGGAGGTGATGTGAGGAATCGTCATTTCGATAGGAAATTTGATTTTGGTTCGCTTGACGTGATAGAAGCCTATTTTTCCCAATTGTATAGTGCGCGAGAGGGCAATCTTGATGCGGAGCGTGTTTTGAATGATTTGACCAGTTTTCCTTGTGACACCTGGCAAGGGAAAAGAGTACCTCTGATTCCATTTAAGGATGCTGCTCTACGTTTTCGAATGATTGAGGAGGGCTCGCGTTCTGTCGTAATTCCGGATGACAGAATAAAGGCAGAAATCGAACAGCTTCAGTCAGGGTTTTCCACGCGGAGTACTATGCGTTTGATCTCGCGTTATACCGTCTGCCTATACGATAATGACATTAGATCTTTGCGCAAATCGGGTGCGTTGCAGTTGCTTGACGATGATACGTTTTTGTTGCTGGACAAAGATTTGTACCAAGATGACATCGGATTGAATGTTCCCGATGTGGGAGGGAGGGCGTTGTTCTGGTAGTAGCAGATGACACCGAAATGAAGAACCATTCCAGTGCCATATCTGCCTTACTACTATTTCAACCCTCATCGCATAAGCGAGACTCATTCAATTCTCGGTTATTTGGACCTTGAAAACAGTATAAGGAACAAGGTTTGCATAGAGAAAGCTTTTTTGTTCTTTCTACTGAAAAAATAATTGTATTGGAACTTTTTGTCTGCTATAGTTGAGCCATCGAAGACGGAAGGCGATGGGAGGAGTTATGACGTGAATGTTGTAAGCGACCATAGCGGCGGATCGATATTCTTTGCAGATTGCTTTCGTCTGCCGCTTTAACACCAATTAAAAAATTGCACAGTGCGCTACTAACATGAAAGGAGGTGTTCTTGTGGCTTATGGTATTGCAATTGAGGTATGGGGAGACTATGCGCTGTTTACAAGACCAGAGCTATCGGTTGAGCGCGTTTCGTACGACGTAATAACGCCGAGTGCCGCACGCGGTATCGTAGAGAGCATATATTGGCATCCTGGTATGCGGTATACCATCGACCGCATTCATGTGCTAAATCCTATTCGATTCACCAATGTTCGTCGTAACGAGGTAAATTCGAAAGCACTCGCAAGCTCTATGCGTACGGCGATGACAACGAACGGTGAATTGCCCTACATTAACACGAAAGACGACATCCAGCAACGTGCATCCCTTATTCTCACCAATGTGGCCTATGTGATTGAGGCTCATTTTGACCTTACGGAACAAGCTACATCTGATGATAGTCCGGGCAAGTTCAAGGACATTCTAAGAAGAAGGCTCGATAAGGGCCAATGCTATTCGATGCCGTATTTCGGGACACGTGAGTTTCCGGCTAATTTCAAACCTTATGAAGGGCCTCTGCCGCCTAAAGGATTCTATACGGATGATGGGGAACGAGACCTTGGGCTTATGCTCTATGACATGGATTACGGTAATCCGAAGAGCATCACGCCGATGTTTTTTCGCGCAGTCATGCATGGCGGAACCATTGACGTAGCGGAAAGTGAGGTGTACCGATGATTCTGCAGTCTCTTGTCAACTACTACGAACAGCTCTTGGAAAGCCATCCTGATCGCGTAGCGCGAGTTGGCTGGTGTTCGCGGCAAGTTGCATGCATCGTGAAGCTCTCTGCCGAAGGGAAGCTAATCGGTATTATCCCCACCGAAGAAAAGCGTGGTGAGGCAAAAGTAGTTCCTCAGCAGGAGAAAAGATCTTCTGGAGTTGCCGCAAATGTGCTTTGTGATAACGCGACCTACTTTTTTGGACTAGACTCAAAAGGAAAACCCGAGCGAGCGCGACAGTGTTTTGATGCCGCGAAGAACCGTCACCTTGCATTTTTAGAGGGAATCGATTCGCCGAATGCTGCTGCCGTGCTCAGCTTCTTTCGAGAGTGGAATCCTGAGAATGCTGTCGAGAATCCAACGATTGCACTCGCAAAGGATTCCTTGCTTTCTGGGGGAAACCTCGTGTTCCAAGTTGGCAATCAGGAAGTTCTTAATGATCCGGCAATTCAGCAGGCCTGGGATCGTGTTTATCGACAGATGGATGAAAGCGCCGCAGTCATGACGTGCCTTGTGTCTGGCAAGAAAGAGCCAATCGCGCGATTGCACCCATCTATCAAAGGTATTATGGGTGCCCAATCGATGGGAGCATCGCTTGTAGGTTTCAATGCACGAGCATTTGAATCATATGGGCATGACGAAGAGCAAGGTCTTAACGCTCCAGTAAGCGAATATGCGACCTTTGCATATACGACAGCGCTAAACTATTTGCTTGCTGACCGCTCGCATCATATGCGGCTCGGCGATACGACAATCGTGTATTGGGCAGCACACAATGACGATGCTTGCTCTGGCTTATATGCTGACTTTTTAGATCCTGGGTCACACAGCGAAAACGATGAAGGTCCTACAGGTATGGACGGCGCCAATCGGCTGATTGATTCAGCGATGAAAAGACTTGCGGGCGGACAACCCTTGGAGGGGGTCGATGTCAACGCTGAGTTCTTTGTTCTCGGAATAGCTCCGAATGCCGCACGTTTGTCTGTGCGATTCTTCTATCATGATGCGTTCGGCGCGATGCTCGATAACTTAAGGAAGCACTACGAACGCCTTGATATCGTGCATGCCCCATTCGAGAAGAAATATCTCACGCCTTATTGGCTGCTCTCCGAAACAGAAAACCCGAATGCAAAACAGACTGCAGCCAGTTCAACGCTTGGCGGAGCGCTTATGCGTTCGATTCTGGGAGACCAGCCATACCCGGCGTCACTCTATGAACAAACCATCCTACGTGTGCAATCGACGCAAGACAATGATGATCGACATACGCGCAAAGTGACACGCGGCCGCGTTGCCATAGTGAAGGCATATCTTCTGAAGAACTGCAATCGAATGGAGGAGGAAATAACCGTGAGCTTAAACGAAGAACGCAACGATATTCCGTACGTACTGGGACGATTGTTCTCGGTTCTTGAGAGAATCCAAAAAGCAGTGAACCCCGAGGTGAACTCAACCATAAAAAACAAGTATTACGATTCTGCAAGCACAACGCCGAGTGTGATATTCCCCATCATTCTCAAGCTGAGCGACAAGCATCTTGCTAAGTTGGAGTACGACAAAAAAGGTTCTGCTGTTTACTACGAGAAGTTGCGTGGTGAGCTTCTCGTGAGAATCGATGCATTTCCCAAGCGACTCTCGCTTGAGGAGCAAGGGGATTTCATTTTGGGATACTACCATCAGACCCAAAAGTTCTATGAGAAGAACGAATCAAAAACCAATGAGGATCAGGAGGTTTAAGCGATGAGCGAACCTATAAAGAATCGTTACGACTTTGTCGTGTACTTTGATGTGGAGAACGGAAACCCCAATGGTGACCCTGACGCGGGAAATATGCCGCGCATTGATGCAGAAAGCGGGTACGGCATCGTCACAGACGTTTGTTTGAAGCGAAAGATTAGGAACTATGTCGAGACGGTAAAAGAGGATGCACCTGGATTCGACATCTACATAAAGGAGGGTGTGCCGTTAAACACAAGCGACAATCGTGCACTTAAGACCCTTGGTGTTGATACTAAGGATATCAAAAAGCTCAAGAAAGATGATCCAACTCTAGATGGGAAAATCCGCGACTATATGTGCAGTACTTTTTTTGACATTCGCACATTCGGCGCAGTGATGACGACTTTTGTTAAAGGCGCTCTCAACTGTGGGCAGGTGCGTGGACCGGTTCAGCTGACGTTCGCTCGTAGTGTGGACCCAATCATTCCGCAGGAGATTACTATTACTCGTGTTGCTATCACAACTGAGGCAGACGCCGCGAAAAAGGGAAATGAAATGGGACGCAAGTACGTTGTTCCCTACGCGCTTTATCGTGGTGAGGGATATGTGTCAGCGAATTTAGCACGAAAGTCAACAGGATTCTCTGAGGAAGACCTTGAGCTTCTTTGGGATGCGATTATCAATATGTTCGAGCATGACCACTCAGCTGCACGGGGCAAGATGGCTGTGCGTGCGCTTGTGGTTTTCAAACACGATAGTGAGTTGGGCAACGCTCCTTCGTACAAATTATTCGATACCGTGACAACACAAAAAAAGGAGGGGGTCGAAGCTCCTCGCTCGATTGATGATTACGAGTCTGTTGTTGTGGATGGGTCTTCGATTCCTGAAGGGGTAACGGTCCTAAGGATGGTTTAGGCATGTATGCCGAAGATGAATTCCTTGCTTTGTCAGGAATCCAGCACTACGCATTTTGCCGTCGTCAATGGGCGCTTATACACATCGAGCAGACGTGGTCCGATAATCTGCTGACGACTGAGGGAGATCTTATGCATCGGCGGGCCCATGATGAAGCTTTGCGCGAGCGACGAGGGGACTTGATTGTGGTGCGTGGCCTGACTGTTCATTCATATGCGCTTGGGTTGGTAGGCGTATGCGATGTTGTGGAGTTTCACGCCGATAAAAAGGGCCATCCTCTTGTTGGGGAGGATGGTCTTTGGCGTGCGTTGCCCGTTGAATACAAACACGGGCGCAGCAAGACGATAGATGCAGATAGGCTTCAGCTTTGTGCTCAGGCAATCTGCCTCGAAGAAATGCTCGGATGCAGTATCGACTACGGTTATTTGTATTACGGTTCCACGCGCGACCGTGAACAGGTTGAATTCGATAAAAGTCTTCGTGAAAAAGCGCTATCAGCGGCCGAGGGGATGCATGATTTGTATAAGCGCAAGCATACTCCAAACGTCAGGTCATTTTCAGCATGCCGCTCTTGTTCTTTGTCTGAGGACTGTCTCTCCAAAGCAATGAGTAGAATGACGGTTGAGGCATATTTGAAAGGTCGGCTGGATGAGGAGTCCTTATGAGACATCTGCTCAATACGTTATACGTATTAACGGAGGACGCTTATTTGGTGCTTGATGGCGAAAATGTCGTTGTACGCTGCGGCAGTGATCAACTGGGTAGGGTCCCCTTGCATACTCTCGAAAGCATCTTGTGTTTTTCGTATCGCGGGGCAAGTCCGGCATTGATGGGGGCTTGTGCAACACGGGGAGTGGCGTTGTCGTTTTACGATCGAAAAGGAAGGTTTCTTGCTGGTGTGCATGGCGAGCAGCGAGGAAACGTTCTAGTAAGAAAAACTCAATATGCATGGTCGGAGGATGCCGAGAAGAGTCTTGGTATCGCAAAAAATCTCATTATCGGCAAAATCTATAATAGTCGTTGGGTTCTTGAACGTGTCATTCGAGATCACGGCATGCGTATTGATTCAGTACGGGTAAAAGAGGTTTCGGATAAGCTGAATGCTTCGATTCATGCGGCAATGTCGTGCGAGTCTATGGAATCATTACGAGGCATCGAAGGTGATGCTGCGGCGGTGTATTTTAGCGTTTTCGATGAGTTAATACTGCGCGACAAGAAGACTTTTGGTTTCAGCGGGCGAACAAAAAGGCCACCAACTGACGCAATGAACGCAATGTTGTCGCTGTTCTATACCGTTCTATCATACGATTGCGCTGCAGCATTAGAAGGTGTTGGGCTTGATCCGTACGTAGGGTTTATGCATGTTGATCGTCCAGGGCGGCGTTCGCTCGCTTTGGATTTAATGGAAGAATTGCGGTCGGTGCTGGTTGACCGATTCGTCCTTTCGGCAGTGAATAATCGTGTGGTGAATGCTTCGCATTTCGAAAAGCGGGAATCCGGCGAGGTGCGGCTATCTGATGAAGCAAGGCGAGCTCTTTTCGAAGCATGGCAGGGGAGAAAGCGTGAGATTATCGCCCATCCCTTCCTGAAGGAGAAAATTCCAAAAGGATTAGTACCCCATGTTCAAGCTTTACTGCTCGCCCGGTATGTTCGCGGCGATTTAGATGCCTACCCACCCTTTTTATGGAAGTGAGCACTCATGCTGACTGTAATTGCTTACGATGTGAATACTGAAGACCCTGCTGGTCGCAAGCGATTGCGGAGAGTTGCTCGTCATTGCGTGAATTATGGTCAGCGCGTTCAGAATTCTGTGTTCGAATGCGTTGCCGATGCTGCTACCATGGCAAGAATCAAGAGCGAGCTCATCGAACTCATCGATCCAGAAAAAGACAGTCTGCGTTTTTACTACCTCGGTAATGCGTATCAAACGAAAATCGAGCACGTTGGGGCTAAAAGGACGTATGAACCAGAAGGCTTTCTGGTTCTTTAGCCGTGCGCGAGCTATAGGCGAACATGCACCATTCGGGCGGTTCGCACCATTATCGATGTCAATTTGCGGGTCCTAAAGCCAAGGTGTGCATTCCTGATTTCTTGTATGTCCAGCATATCGTTTTAGAATGATGCAATATACAATATGTTGCGGTCGCCCCCTGCATGGGGGGCGTGGATTGAAATAGACGTGACGCAGGCAATACACGAAGTCCAGACGTCGCCCCCTGCATGGGGGGCGTGGATTGAAATATCGAAGCCTTGCCGCAGATCATCAGCGCGATAGGTCGCCCCCTGCATGGGGGGCGTGGATTGAAATGACGCAACGATAAACGGCATAAGCCTAGCGTCATGTCGCCCCCTGCATGGGGGGCGTGGATTGAAATATCGAAGCTTTGCCGATGATAATAGAGGTAATAGGTCGCCCCCTGCATGGGGGGCGTGGATTGAAATATCGAAGCTTTGCCGATGATAATAGAGGTAATAGTCGCCCCCTGCATGGGGGGCGTGGATTGAAATGTAGGCTGTAGCTGTAGAGCCTATTTCAATTTGCGTCGCCCCCTGCATGGGGGGCGTGGATTGAAATGCGCGTAATGTCGCCAAACCAACTAGTTACGCCGGTCGCCCCCTGCATGGGGGGCGTGGATTGAAATATCGTTGCGTCGAACTTAGGCACGTGCGAACCCCGTCGCCCCCTGCATGGGGGGCGTGGATTGAAATCTGCCTTGATGTAGTTATATGCTGGATGATCTGGGGTCGCCCCCTGCATGGGGGGCGTGGATTGAAATTGCAATCATCGTGATTATCAACGGTATGGCATCGTCGCCCCCTGCATGGGGGGCGTGGATTGAAATAGAAGTTTCAAGATGCTGCAACCATGGTGGAGTGTCGCCCCCTGCATGGGGGGCGTGGATTGAAATTTGTATCGACTTTGAGCCGATATCTCTCCATGTGTGTCGCCCCCTGCATGGGGGGCGTGGATTGAAATATAGATCATATAGCACCCCTTGAATAGGACAGCGGTCGCCCCCTGCATGGGGGGCGTGGATTGAAATTCGTAAGTAAGATACACGGCTTCCCCCTTGTCGATGTCGCCCCCTGCATGGGGGGCGTGGATTGAAATAGGCCGAGGATCTGGCGAACTGGGAGCCGTCGTTCGTCGCCCCCTGCATGGGGGGCGTGGATTGAAATTAGATGGGTACGACCTCGGAATCCCTGAGCCAAAGTCGCCCCCTGCATGGGGGGCGTGGATTGAAATACGTCTTCAGTTGTGACTGTGAGCCAGAACCCGTCGTCGCCCCCTGCATGGGGGGCGTGGATTGAAATGCCTTGACCTCGATGACACCATTGGCCTCGGCAGGTCGCCCCCTGCATGGGGGGCGTGGATTGAAATAAGATTGATGCGCCCGCATCGACCAGCCACGACGTCGCCCCCTGCATGGGGGGCGTGGATTGAAATACCGAACTCGTGGACCAGTGCGTTCAGTACGAGGTCGCCCCCTGCATGGGGGGCGTGGATTGAAATCCAGTTGGATGATCATGCACAATGCGCTCCAGCGCGAGTCGCCCCCTGCATGGGGGGCGTGGATTGAAATGCCTCCATCGTCCAGGCGCTCGTGCAGATAGCGCGTCGCCCCCTGCATGGGGGGCGTGGATTGAAATCCGTTGTCTCGCCCGCAAGTCACGTTGTGGCGGGTCGCCCCCTGCATGGGGGGCGTGGATTGAAATGGCTACACGTCGAAGAACCAGACGCGCTGCCCGGTCGCCCCCTGCATGGGGGGCGTGGATTGAAATAAGAGCGTCCTCTCGCCTGAGAAGGTCCAGGGCCTGTCGCCCCCTGCATGGGGGGCGTGGATTGAAATAGTTTGCAGCGATGACGGCAGCGTGCCTGTGGGGTCGCCCCCTGCATGGGGGGCGTGGATTGAAATTTTTAATCACATCGGCCACCACAACACCGCGCCGTCGCCCCCTGCATGGGGGGCGTGGATTGAAATGACCGTGAAATCAAGAGAGCACAGACCGTCGGAAGTCGCCCCCTGCATGGGGGGCGTGGATTGAAATACTGCTACCCCGGTGAACGGCATTGTTTTATCTGGTCGCCCCCTGCATGGGGGGCGTGGATTGAAATCCAAGCC